>NZ_JBHUKR010000015.1:0-323671 GCF_042684065.1 Amycolatopsis pigmentata
AACCACCACGACGCCATGATCCACTACGGAGCAAGCGAGTGCCGTTGCAGTACTAAGCCTGGCGAGGTACCGCGACGATGTGAATCGAACCGGCACCTTTTAGGATCGTGGTTGTGCATTCTGCCAGGCAACGTCGCATCGACGAGATCGGTGACGAGAGTCGTCGCCGTATTCTCGACGCGGCGGAGGAGTTGTTCGCCGAGCAGGGGTTCGAGCGGACGTCGTTCGTGGACATCGCGGAACGGTCAGGGATCAGCCGGGGCAGTATCCCGTGGCATTTCAAGAACAAGGACGGCCTGCTGATGGCCGTGCTGAGCCGGGCGATGGACCGCTTCATGGACCCGGCGCGGTATCAGCAGTCCCTGCCCTCGCTGGCCACCCTGTTGCAGGACTACGAAAGCTGGGTCCTTAGCGGGAATTCCGCGTTGCTGTTCATGGTCCTCACCGAAGCCATGCACAGCACCGGCGCGGTGCACAGCCAGTACCAAGAATTTCTCGCCCAGCACCGCCAGGGCCTGGAGGAATGGCTGCGCGCCCAACGCCCCGACGGGGTCGATCCCACGGCCGCGGCCGAACGCGAACGCGCCGTCGCTGCCGCCCTCACCGGCGCCGTCATCGGCATGCACCTCCAAGCCCTGATCGACCCCGGCCACGTCAACCTCGACGCCGCCCTCCAATCCCTCGCCGGTCTCGTCGACGAGAACCTCACCGGCCTCTGGGCAAAGCCCGCCACGGACAAGACGCGTCACAAGACGAGCAAACGCACCAGCTGACCGCTCCGCCGGTCCGTACGCCGAGCGAAGTTCTCAGCCATTTCAACGTGGAACCGATGAGGTCAGCGGCTTCGTCATGCTCTGGTGAAGGTGGAGTTCACGCCGCGACCCTGTGTTCATCCTGTGCTGAATGACATAGAGTTGGTTGCTCTGCCACCGACGATCGGAAGATAGGTGTGATATGGACGTTTCGGAACTGGAGCGGCTGATGGCCGCGAACCCGCCGGAACCCTTCGTGCGGACGATGGCCCGCCTCACCGGGGAGGACCCCGGCTTCGTGGCGATCAGCTGTGAGGGCGAGTCCATCACGCGGCTGGAGCTCGAACGGCGGTCGAACCGGCTCGCCCGGGCCTACGCCGAGCAGGGCGTCGGATTCGGGGACTACGTCGCGATCGCCCTGCCGAACGGCATCGAGTTCTACGTCGCCTTCTTCGCCGCGCTGAAGGTGGGCGCGGTGCCGCTCCCACTGTCCTACCGCCTCCCGGCCGTGGAGCGCCAGGACATCCTCGACCTGGCCAAGGCCGCACTCCTCGTCGGCGTGCGCGAGGACGAGCACCCCGGCTACCCCTCGCTGCCCGCCGGGTTCGAGCCCGACGCCCGGGTGAGTGACGAGCCCCTGCCCGAAGTGGTCTCCCCAGCATGGAAGGCGCCCACCTCCGGCGGCAGCACCGGCCGGCCCAAGATCATCAGAGCCAGTTCCGGCGCGGTGGGCTCGCCCGCCCTCGGCCGGCTCCTCTACGGCTACACGTCAGACGACGTACAGGCCGTGCTGGCTCCGCTCTACCACAACTCCGCGCTGGGGACGTCCATCGACGGCCTGCTGCTGGGGCAGCGTCTCGTGGTCGCGAAGAAGTTCGACGCCGAGGAGGTCCTGCGACTCATCGGTGAGCACGGCATCACCTGGCTGATGCTCGTGCCCACGATGATGCACCGCATGTACCGGCGCATCGAGGCCGGCGGCCAGTACGACCTGTCCTCGATCCGGATCATGCTGCACCTGGCGGCCAAATGCCCCGAATGGCTCAAGGACAAGTGGATCGAGCTGCTGGGCCCGGAGAAAATACTCGAGCTCTACGGCGGCACCGAATCCATCGCCATCACGCTGATCACCGGCGAGGAATGGCTCGAGCACCGAGGGTCGGTGGGCCGGCCCTGGTTCGGCGACATGAAGATCTTCGACTCCGGCGGGAACGAGCTGCCACCCGGCGAGATCGGCGAGATCTACATGAAGAGCGTCGAGGGCTTCGGACCCACCTACGAGTACGTCGGCGCCGAGGCGAGGACGATGAACGGCTGGCAGACGCTCGGGGACCTGGGCTGGAAGGACGAGGACGGCTACCTCTACATCAGCGACCGCCGCGTCGACATGATCGTCAGCGGCGGCGCCAACATCTACCCCGCCGAGGTAGAGGCCGCGATCGACCACCACCCCAAGGTCCTCTCCTCCGTCGTGGTCGGCCTGCCCGACGACGACCTGGGCCAGCGGGCCCACGCCATCGTGCAAGCGGAGGCGGGCACCACCGCGCGGGAGCTCCTCGACTTCCTCGCCGACCGCCTGGTCCGCTACAAGATCCCGCGATCGGTCGAGTTCACCAATCAGCCGCTGCGCGACGACTCCGGCAAGGTACGCCGCAGCAAACTGCGCGACGCCGCCATCGAAAGGATGAAAACCCGTGCCTGACACCACCTTCGAGCGCTTCCGCCACTGCCTCCCCGGCTAACCGGTCGCCCGCATCACGAACGCACGCGCGGTCTTCGACGACCTGCCCGTGAATCCAGGCGGCGTCGAGGTCATACGCCGGCTTTGGAAGGTCAGCTTCCGTAGACAAGGGCGACGGGGCTTGCCGCCTCGTCGCCCTTGTCGGCCTACGCCCGGCAACACGCCCGTTTCGCGCTCAACAAATGTCGAGCGATTTCAAGAAACCGAGATCGTCGAAGACGATCGTGTCCAACCTCTCCACCGATCGACACGCAGTCACGACGTTTGATCAAGTTCTAAACCAAGTCAACAGCTCCGAGCCAGTCTTCAACAATTTCACGCAGACCTTGTGCGACAACGCCTCTTCGGTGAAGTCCAGCTTTTCACAATTCAAGAGCAGTTTCTCAATCGATATGCATGGTCGGAAAGGTTTTAGGATCGACTGTGAGACCTTCCAGATCGAAGCGACCACGAGCGGTCGCAGGAGCAGGAACATGGAAGTGGGCCCCACCGACGCTACCGGATGCTGCGGCACAGCGTTGCCCTGCGGCCCAGTAACGAACTGGTCCGTTACGTCTTCCCCTAGATCGGCGATAACCCATGCCAATGGCGTCGCAAAAGTCAATCCGGCTCGAATCTGCGCCTGCAATTTGATGCGAAGCGCGCTGGAAGCATCGTCAGTCCGGTTTATGCGGAGCGCTGCGAGGTCGTCCATCAGAATCGCCTTGCCGTCGATCACGATGGCACGACCTTCGCGGTACGGTTCCAGGAACCGCGACTCCAATGCGTCCGTGGACAGGTCCAGCAGCCGCACCTCGTCCCAACTCGGATTCGACGTCAGCGTCGCTACCCGTCAACAACGCCGCCTGCCGACGAACCCTCGAAACGCTGCCGCGCTGAAAACGGCCTTCGGATTAGGGTTTTCGACGGTGGTTGTGGTCGTAGGTGTGGCTGGTGGCCCGTTCAGCGCCGCAGCCTCCGGTTATGGCAGTACCACACGAAGTCGTGAGTGCCGCCGCCTGCGTACCAACACTTTCCTCCTGACCCGATACCCCACCTGAAACGGCAACTGCGCCAACACAGCCGCCAGCACCAGCTGGTGATCGGCCGCTTTTCACCTGCCGACACGCGCGCTTTCCGCGCGCAAGGTCCGGCGACTGTTCCGCCGACAACGATTCCGATGTGCCGCAGCGGGACACCGGTGTGCGGTGACGGTCGCTGGACAGACCGAGGCCATTGCGGGGCAATATCGCGCCCGGATGCGGCAAGGAGGGGTGAAGGGATGACGAAACGGCGGCGACCCGCCGCGTACGGTGCTCGAACAGAAAATCCGGGAGCGCAACGAAACGCTCACGGAGTTCGTCGACTACGGCAACCGCTTCGCCCGCGACATCGGCGAAATCGGCACGCTGAGCGAACGCAACCTCAAACGTCTTGCCTCCGGCAGGAAGCCCAACGGCGAACCCATCGGCCGACCCCGAGCAGCCACCGCACGACTCCTCGAACGCAGCTTCGGCACCGGCATAGACGAGTTGCTCTCACCAGTGGCATCCACGCACGAGGACGCCGAGCCGGACCTACGCCAGGCGCTCAGCGCATCGCGCCGCGTCGACGCCTCGGTCCTCGGCCTACTCGACACCCAACTCAACGCTATGCGGCAACTCGACCGCCAGTTGGGCGCCGTGGTCGTCCATGACGAAGTAACCGCGAAAATGCGCCAGACCCGTCGTCTGCTGTCACACACCCTGGCGCCCGGCTCACGACAACAACTCGCCGCACTTCTCTCCTAAATCGACACCCTCGCCGACTGGCAAGCCCTCGACCTCGGGAAAACGGCCCAGTCCTGGGAGTACTACGAAAACGCCAAGTCCGCTGCAAGAGAATCCGACCTACCCGCTTTCGAAGCGCACGCGTCCGCCGAGCAAGCCTTCGTTCTGCTCGACCTCGGCGAGACCGCGGCGGCCGTCGATCTACTCACAGTTGCATATCGCCGCGCCCAGGGGTCCGCCGAACGGGTGCTGCGCGCATGGCTGGCAGCCGCGCTTGGTGAAGCACTGGCCGCCCACGGCAAACGATCGGCCAGCCTGCGATGGTTCGACCAAGCCGAGTCGCGACTGCCCGCCGAACCGTCGCCTTCACCCGCGCTGAGACTGCCCTGCGGGTCGACCTGGCTACCGCCCTAGCCGCTGTCGGGGAACGTCAGGAGGCCCGGACGCAGGTCCGTACGCACAGTCGCTCGCCGTCAGCATTGGATCGGCCCGGCAGCAACGGCGGATCAAGCGGTTCATCGGCTCACTGCGGGATCAACGCGCCTATCGGACATCTTGCTTGCTGTCGAATCCTCTCGTACCCGGACACGCCAGCAGCACTGGCTCCGGAGAGCGAGTGCTGCTGGCGACTACTGCGACGTGACACGCGACCCGATCACGCCGGTTGCGACCCTCGCTGGCTCCGGAGAGCCAGCCGCTGCCGGTTCGCGCGTGGGGTCTCAGCACGTTGAACTTCAGCGTTGCGATCCTCGCTGGCTCCGGAGAGCCAGCGCCGCTAGTTCACCAACTGGTGGCCGCACCCATCTTCACCCACCCCCATCAGCCAACAGCTCGAAGTCCGGCTGGAGTACTAGAACGCTGGCCCAAAAGGAGTAAGTGGACGTACTCGCCGCCACGAAAGTGCAATCACGCTCCGCCAAGCAACTCACATCACCCATCTAGGCCGCCCAACACTCTTCAATAACTACGAAGAGTCACACATCCAAGCAAACAGGCGAACAATTTTCATCTTTATTGTCGCATCCCATCCGGTCCTGTAGCTTAAATAAGTCGACAACGAAAATGGTTGACAGCCAGGGGGCTCATTGACTTCAGCTATGACCTAATCGGTGACGCTTACCGCCGTGTCGACTGTTGTGAAGAGCAAAGCCCCTCGTGGAAATAAGTATACCTATCAAAAGCACGTCCTGAGCATGGTGGGAAAAGTAGAGAAGTGAAAAAGAAAAGATCGTTACGCTGGCTGACTGGCGTCGCATTCACACTCGGCGCGACCCTGCTGGGGACCACCACCGCGACTGCCGCCCCGCCCGCGCCCGATAACACACCTCTCGACTGTTTCTGGCAATGGGCGAACAACCCCAACTACGTAGGCGACGGCTGGGTTGGAGCCAGGGTCTCCGACGTCAACGGAGTGTTCCTGGGTTGCGGCGACGAACTTTCCGGAATCATACACATCGCAGATCCCGATTCGACGGGCTCGATACATCCTATATTCGCGGACACCCAGGCTGATTTTTTGGCATGCTTCTGGAATATCGCCACCTTCGGCAGCCAACGACCCGATAATGATTTTCCGAATGATCGAACTCGCTACGAATTTCAGTACACATACTGGACCAATGTTGGATTCCCAGCGACGCAGACCGCAACCCTGATCAAAAACAACGTCGGCAGGTTTGTGTGGACAATGTTCACACAAACCGATTTTTCCCCCGATGGAAACGATTGGTACAGTTGCGCCCATAATGGAAATCAAACAAAGAAGTGAACGCGCGACGCTGACACGGGCTAAACGCCGATCAGGCGACTTCCGCACTTAGCGCGCGCCCTGTGGCCACCTCGGGCCTAATGTGGCTGAGGTGGCTATAGGACATGAGACTGCCCGGATCACGGGGATCAGCAGTTCCGGTGGCCTATTGCAGGTGTGTGTCCAGCCCTCGCGGAGAACGCCTGGCCAGGTAAACCGGTTACACTGCCTTCATGGGATACAGCAGCTTCGCCCACCCGGTTTCCCGCCGACACTTGGCGTCGGGAGAATCATCCGCAGTCGCCTCCGAACGGAGGCTGTTCTCTCCGCGCTTCGTCACCGCGCTGGGGCCTCATTTTGTCGCTGTCGACAGAGTGCAGCCAGTGGTGGTGTCCATCTCGGCGGACGGACAGCTTCTCGATACGCGATCCTGGTCGCGCGAAGTGGCCGTACCGGAAGCGTCGACGTGGCCGAACCAAAAGTTCGCCATTGATGGGCGAACACTGTTCGCTCAGAGCTTGCCGACTGGTGAAACCGTCGCTGTGGAAGTGGGCGCGGACGGAAGGCTTGAACATGGTGTGGCCGATCGGTGGCCGGCCGAGGCCTCTGTTGTCGTCCGGCCGCGGATGTGGTCCGCGCCGCCGATTGTCTCCCCTGATCACGGAGATGACGGCAGGACTTGGTCAGTCCGGTCGAAGCTCGATCAGTTCTCTTGGTCGGCTGATGTCACATTGACCGGTAAGGGTGGTGAAATTGAAGCGTTGAACATTCCTGAGCCCGCATCGGTAGTGTCGTACAGTTCGATAGGGGCCGAGACCGTCGCGCTCTGTGTTCAGCGCGCGAACAAGCGCCCGTGGCCTTTCTCTCCTGATATCGAAATGTGGCTCATATCCGCACAGCCCGAGGGATTGTCTTCTCACGTTTTGCCGGACATCGACATAACCGGCCTTTGCTGGGAAAAGGACATGAGTCCGGAACGAAAGATCAAGCGACAGGTCGAGTTTTCGAACTACCTTTCCTACTCGACCGGACAGTACCAAGGCGTTCGAGAGTGCGGAGCGGACAACATCGAGTTGGCCGTGTCGGGAGATGTGTCCGCCGGTGAGCCGGTTATCGATCTCAGGTTCACACTTGACGACATCCCTGGTGTCACCTTCGTGCGGACAGACCGGCCCTTCGACGAGTTGGGCAATGTGGCGGGCGGGCTCCGGGACATGAATGTCTCACTGGTCGAAGACCTGCGGGCCGGCCTCGCTCGACGGTTTCGGCCGGAAGGACAGGAGACAATCGCCTTGTAACCCGCCCGGCCGAGACGGGGAAGGCCAGTCAGGCGGAGGCGTGTCCGCGAAGCCATGCGGCCAGCTCGGACGTCGCGGCGTTCGGGTCGTCGGATCGGCGCACCAACCCGGCATCGACCGTCGCCGACGCCGGTACCGGCTCGATCCGGAGCGGCACGAGCGCGTCGGACACGGTGATGGAGTGGTGCGCCGGCACGAAGGTCGCGATCACACCGCAACCGGCGGCCGCCGCCAGCAGCCTGGACTGAAGGCCTTCGATCATCTCCAGCACCGAGTAATCCTCGGCCAATCCGAAGTCCCGCAACACCTCCCGGTAGAAGACCGACTCGATCCCCGTAAGCGGCGTCGTGATCAGACCTGCCCGGCCGACCTCGTCGGCGGACACCACCTCACCACCCGCCAACGGGTGGCCACGAGCGGCCAGGAAGACGAGCCGGACCTCGTGCAACACTTCGAACTTCGTCTCCGCGGGCAGATGCCAGCGCAACACGTACGCGAGGTCCAGTTCCCGGTCCAGGACCGCCTGCGCCTCACGCCTGCTGCGTCTGCTACCGCTGTGCGCCCACATAAAACCCCTCAGTTCACCTCATCCCCGACGAGCAACGGCAAGTTACCGGGACCCACCGACAGAAAATTGCGCCTTGGCCTCACTAGGCTCGAGTCTGGCAGTCACATCGTCGATCTCATCATCCGGGATGACACACCGCTTCGGGGTTAGGAATCTCCCGGCGTGTCAGCCGACGCCTCGGGTTCCGAACCGGGCGTCTGGACCATTCCCCTCGCAGTCGGTCCACCAGAACACGAGGCAACACAGGATCGATACGTGCCGGTGCGAGACCAACACTTCCCCCCTTGTGTGTCGAGAGTACGGGCCGCCGGGTTGTCCATGAGTCTGTCCATGAACTCCTACCGATCAGAGCCTCAGGGGCACCCAACCGGCTCGCCGGAGTGCTCTCCGACCTCGCACAGCCCGTCCTGAAATGTGATTTCGGACACTCATAACCCCTTGGCCGCGGGTTCGAGTCCCGCCCGGCCCACATCATCTGAACTGGCATTTCGTTCGAGTTCAAGATCATTTTCGGTCGGCTTGTCCATTGACAGCTTTTTGGCGTGGGGACTGGCTCACCCACCTCGAACCCGAGCTGACCGAGCTTTGCCACCGCTTCTCGGTCACACCCCAACGCCTCCTTCCCGCCCAATACGCCCTCGTTGCTTAGGGCGAGCACTGGCACATACCGCTCCTTCCGGACCCTCCGTCGCTCGGCGCTTCCAGCTTCAAAACCGGCAGATGCCGTGAATGCCATGACAGTGCATCCAAGACCAGACCGGGTGAAACGTTTACCGCCGAGCCAACGATAAGGTCGCAGGGGCTGGGAGGGCACGTTAATGAATACTATCATCAACCAAACCATGAAAATTCGGAGTACATGTGGAGATGGCTCAGGGCGACGTGTGTTCCCCTCTACAACACGTACTGGACAGTCCGCGGATGGAACGAGTTTGAGGTCATGTTCAACCGCAAGCCACTCGACTGGGTAACGAATTTGAAGACTCCCATCCCTGAAGTGGTCGAAGAATTCACAAATATCCTGGACACCGAGTTGGATCGTGCGGTCATCCACTTCGGAGAGGGACGGTTGAACCCTTCTACGATCGCTTGCGTATTGGCTGAGGTTGAGCGCACGCTTGCCGCACGCTATGGGGTGACACTCACAGAGTCACCGGCAAAGCGAGCCCGGCAAGGTGTCCTGGGCATAGCCCCGCAGTAATGACCCAACAGACGGCTCGCCCCTGATCATCGGTGTCCGTCAAACCGAGGCAAAGTCACATAACATGTGATCAAGACTGCGGAGATCAACACCACCAGATCAAGCACAACACTCCAACCAGACCACCGTCGATTCCGAAACAGACCACGGACGGCCGGCGGGAAATGGTGTAAAAGGACCGATGCGTACGCGGCAAGTCGACGCGGCCAGGGCACCTGGCAGGCCCTGGCCTCCAGCAGGAACACCCACCTGACCCCACGCGCGAAGTCGAGCAGCGGGGTCGGGACGTCGTTGCCGATTACTTGGTGGTGGTAGCAGCCGTCGAGTCCTCCACCACAGCCCGTGCCGGGCGAGGTGTTCCGGCGGGCGTCGCTGCGCGTCCGCGACCGCCGGCGCCCATTGGTCTCTCAGGATTAGAGCCGGTAACCGTGGCCTGCTTCGGTGATGAGGTGGCGTGGGGTGACCTCACCAAGACCGAATGGGCCACCTTGGAAATCGGTGCGCAACCACGGACGGCTGGTCTCCCAGAAACACCTCCCCCGCGAAATCTGGGGCCCGCCTACGAAAACGCAACCCACTACCTCCGCGTGTATCTCGCCCCACTGCGCCGCAAACTCGAACCAGAACCCTCCCGCACACTCCATCTGCTCACCGAATCCGGCATGGGCCTCCGCTTCGAACTCTGACCCTGTTACCCAGCGCACGCCCCTGGCCGAATTTTTGACGCTTCCTTGATTCCGGAGCCCATTGTCCACGCATAGCTTGGGGTTCGCGGAAACGACAGTGAGCGAGGTGTGGAGTGGACACTCCGGCGGGTGATGAGTGGCATCGGCTGACCGCGGTGACCGGCACGGTCGGACTCGGCCTGGACGCGCTGGCATCGGTGGCCTATGGACCGGAAGCGATCGTGGTGGTCATCGCGGTCGCCGGCGCCGCCGGACTGAGCTGGACCCTGCCGGTCACCGCCGTGATCGTGCTGCTGCTGGTGGTCCTGGTGGCCTGCTACCGCCAGGTGATCACCGCCTACCCCGACGGCGGCGGCGCCTACACCGTCGCCCGCGAACACCTCGGCGCCAAGGCATCCCTGGTCGCCGCCGCCTCCCTGGTGGTCGACTACGTGCTCAACGTGGCCGTCTCCGTCGCCGCCGGAGTCGCCGCCCTCACCTCCGCCTTCCCGGCATTACTCCCGTGGACCACCGAACTGTGTCTGGTGGTGCTGGCCGCGATCACCGCGGTGAACCTGCGCGGCGTGGTGGCCAGCGCGAAACTGTTCATCGCGCCCACCGCCGTCTTCGTCGTCTCCGTCGGCGCGGTCGTCGTCACCGGACTGGTGCGGGGCGCCCCGCTGCATCCGCTCCCCGCCACCACCCAGCCGGTCACCGTGGGCTCGGTCGGCATCCTGCTCGTGCTCGCCGCCTTCGCCAACGGATGCGCCGCACTGACCGGCGTCGAAGCCATCGCCAACGCCACACCCTCATTCCGCAAACCTCGTTCCGCGCGGGCGCGCCGCGCCGAAGCCGGACTCGGCGCGCTCTTGGGAGTCCTGCTGATCGGGCTGGCCGTGCTGATCGAACGGTTCGGCGCCCTGCCCGTCGACGGCCGCACGTTGCTGTCCCTGGTGGCCGAAGGCGCCATCGGCAACGGCGCGGGTTACGTGGTCGTGCAGATCGCGACCGTGGTGCTGCTGGCGCTGGCGGCCAACACCTCCTTCGGCGGGTTACCCGTGCTCGCCGCCAAACTGGCCTCCGACGGATATCTCCCCCACCTGTTCGGGCTGCGCGCCGACCGGCTCGTCCACCGCTACGGCGTCGGCGTGCTCGCCGTATGCGCCGGTGCGCTCCTGCTGGTCTCCGGCGGAGAAGTCAACATTCTGGTGCCCTTGTTCGCCGTCGGCGTGTTCATCGGATTCTTCCTCTGCCAGATCGGTATGGTCCGCCACTGGCGCGCCGCGCGCGGCCCCGGCTGGCGGCGCCGCGCCACCGTCAACGGCGCCGGAGCCCTCCTCACCGCCACCGCCGCCATCGTCGTCACCAGCAGCAAGTTCACCCACGGTGCCTGGCTCATCGTCGTCATCGTCCCCGGCCTCGCCGTGCTCTTCTGGCGGGTCCGCGTCGCTTACGACCGCATCGGCGCACAGCTCGGGATCGGCAGCCTGCCCGACCGGCCCCACCAGCTCGACACCCTCGTCGTGGTGCCGGTCGTCGCCATCACCCGGCTGACCTCCGAACTGCTGTCCACCGCGATGGGCATGGGCCGCCGCGTCGTCGCCGTCCACGTCAGCTACCCCGGCGAATACCAGGCCGCACGCGATATGGAAACCCAATGGCTGTCCTGGCGACCGGAAATCCCCCTCGTCATCCTCAACTCCCCCCACCGCGAACTCGGCCCGCCCCTCGCGCGCTACCTCCACGACACCTGCGACACCACAGCCGACCGCGTCATCGTCCTCATCGGCGAAGTCCAACCCCAGCGCCGGTGGGAACGCATGCTCAAAAACCACCGCGGCACCGTCATCGCCCGCCGCCTCTCCCACACCACCAACGCCGTCGTCTGCCGCTACCGCCTCCCCCTCAACCCCGAGTCGCCACCCGCCGGCCAGATCGGGACACGCGAAACCGTCCGCGGCCCCGCAGACCTGCCCCGGTAGCCGGTCATGCCATTCATGTGGCCCGGGGTGCCGACGCCATCGGCCGTTGCGGTGCCTTCCTGTCGTGCACGGGCCCGGCGCAGGTGCTCCTTGGGCGTGACGACCTCACCACGGATTAACCGGTCAAGCGTCGGAACTGGCCATCGGCACAGTCGCGCCGGATGCGACCTGCGCGGGTCCCTCGGCCGAGGGACGCACGTCGATATCGAAGATCGCGGTGGGGATGTATACCGTCGAACACGAATTCGGGATGTCCACGACACCGGACAGTCTGCCCTCGATCGGAGCCGAACCCAGGATCATATAGGCCTGAATACGGCTGTAGCCGAACTTGCTGAGGTAGTCGATAGCGTGCAGACACGCCCGCTGATAGGACAGGTGCGAATCCAGATAGTGCTGGACGTTGTCGACCGTCACCGAGGTGCCGGAAAAGGCCAGAAACTCGCTGTACCTCGGTTCGACGTTGCCCGGCATGAAGACCGCATGCTCGCCGACGCCGTAGGTCTCCATCCCGCCCTTGATCAGGTCGACGTGCAGGTCCAAGAACCCACCCATTTCGATGGCACCGCAGAAGGTGATCTCGCCGTCGCCCTGGGAGAAATGCAGGTCACCCATCGACAGGTTCGCCCCGTCGACATAGACCGGGTAGAACACCCTGCTCCCCTTGCTGAAATTCTTGATGTCCTGGTTGCCGCCATTCTCCCGTGGTGGCGCCGTGCGGGCACCCTCCGCGGCGGCCCGGTCGAAATCGTCTCCGGTAAGACTGCCGAGGATCGCGGAGTCCGCCAGGGGGGGCAGTGCCAGCGGCGGCACCCGGTCCGGGTCGGTGTCGATGAGCGCCTGCTCGCGCGCATTCCACTGGGCGAGCAACGATTGCGACGGTGCCGTCCCCATCAGTCCAGGGTGCGTGATGCCGGTGTAGGAGACTCCCGGTATGTGCCGCGACGTCGCGACTCCACCGCGGAAGTCCCAGACCACCTTGTAGGCATCCGGGAACCACTCGGTGAGGAATCCGCCACCGTTCTTGGTGGCGAATACACCGGTGTAACCCCAGCCCTGGCCGGCCAACGGGCCCGAGTCTTCCTGCGGGATCGGGCCGACATCGACAATGTCGACGATGAGCAGATCACCAGGCTGGGCGCCCTGGACGGAGATCGGCCCGCTGAGCACGTGCACGGAGGGGAGCGGCGCGTGCAGTACGTCCTCAGCAGAGTCGTCGTTATGAATGGCTCCGTCGAACCACTCACGACAGTGGACACGGAACGTGTCTCCCGGTTTGACCTGGACCTGCGCCGGGATAGCCCAGTGCCACCGATTGTGGCCGACTATCTGCTGCTCGGTGAACTTTTTCGTGGAATCGAGTGGAAATACTACCTGCGGCATCGAATCTCCTGACTGCTTGGTGAGCCCCCAACCACCGACAGCGGGCCCACGACCGGCAAACCTCGCGGATGTACACCTCCTTTTCGCGTCTCTCTGCGCTGAACGCGCTCGGCCGCGCCGGTTTCCGCAGGGTCCTTTCGCGAACGCTTACGGCCTCGGCAAGCGCCGCAGAGCGGGATTCGGTGCGCCCATCGGTCCCAGCGTCCGCGCACTGCGCGGCGGCACAGCCGATACCACGTCAGGCTCGTCGCGAGTCTTCTCAGCGCGGTCGATCGCGGCCACCAGCGCACGAGACGTGCGCGAAAGCATCGGCGCGGAGAAAACCCGCACCGCGTCGCTGCCACACACCGGACATCGCCACTGGGGCCCTGCCGTTCCCATTGGCAGGCTCACGTCGAAGACGCCATCCTCGGCACAGCGAAACTGATAGGTTGCCACGCGATGCACCTCCCCGCCGCGTAACCCCTACCCGCGGCGGGTCTGTGCGCAGTGCGGGAGTCCGGGCACCGCCGCCTCGGCAAGCCGCCGACATCCCGGTTGGCGACCAGACATCGACCCGAGGAACCGTCCCTGCCGCGCCATATCGCTGATGCCACTCAAGGAAAGGGACTTCGCAGCAACAAAAAATCTACCAGTCCCGCGACTCGAACACAATAAACTCCCGCCACATGAAACTGTTTCGAGTATCCTGATCAAGGCGCCCGAGATCGCTGGTCCAATCTGCCGGAAGATCGGGTTCCAGTCATCTCGGACAATATCCGGCCAATCATGTGGGCGACATCGTTTCACTCGGCGTGGCGCCGGGAACACAGGCTGCGACATCGACCGGCATCGACCCGGCTCCCGCGGCGACACGGCGAGCCGTCGCACTGTGGGCATGCCCGATCCACCCGGAATCCGTAGTGAGATCCGTAATTTCCCCGTTACCCTCGCGCGGGCGCGCGGAGGAACCTGGCGGAGCTCGGAATGAGCGAGGCGCGGGGCCAGGTACCGACCATAGCTTCCCGAACGACAAACAAGAATATAGACAGCTGCCATCGAGAGGATCGGATCAAGTGAAGGGAAGGATTTTTCTCGAGCAGGGTCGTTGGTACTCACGATGTGCCTGCGGAATGAGATGGTCCAGCAGTGGAAATGGCGAAGGCTGGGAATTCGTCAAGATCAACCTCGTGAGCCACATGAGGTATGTCTGCCTGTACTTCAGGATTGAATCCGCGAGCAGTGCGTTGAGTTGATCTTCGCAGCTACCGGCGGCAATTTCGTGGTCGCTTCCGAGTGAGCGCTTTCAGATTTTGGCGAGCCTGGCCGCCGGTGCGGCGTTCCTTGTGGTGAGCGGGATCCTGATGGCAATCCTCCCCTCGCTGGGACAGTTGTCCGCGAACGTCGTGGAGTACGGCAAGCAGGTGACCGAGACTCCGCCGCCACTGACCGACACGGCCGGGCACATCGTCTACCCGGGCTTCTCCGCGGACACCCTCTTCGAGTTCCGGCTCTATTCGATCGGCGCGCGGGCGATCCTGTGGGCGGGCTGATGTTCGGCCCGTTTGCGGGCACGGGTCGCGGGCCAGATCCCCACATGCCCACGCTGCGCCCACAACGCGTCCTCGGCCGAATTCTCGATTGGATCACGCAATGTGACCGGTGACGAGACGGTGACTCGTTGGCCAGAGGCTTGCACCGTGTGGCATCACAATCCGTTGCGCAGTGCGCGGCCGCGGCTTGGCCAGGGCACGGACATCGCGAGGGGCGCTCGTGTTGAGATCGACCTGCCCTTGATCGGTGGCAAAGTCCCGCTGACCCGCGACCAGCGCTTGGCCAGGCAGGAGAAAACGCGGCGCCGCGCGATCGTTGCCGATACCGTGACGGCGCAGGCCGCGCGGGTCGGCCTGGGCGGGCATACCCACGTCAATGTGCGCCTGCACTTCGCTACGGGCGACAGTCGCGGCCGCGATCAGGCCAACCTCGCCGCCACGTTGACGCCCTGCCTCGACGGGCTCGTCCGGGCCGGGGTCATCCCCGACAGCGCACCCCAACACGTCACCCGATGGTCGGCTGAGATCCACCCCGGATCGGGCCCTCGACGGCTGTGGCTGGAAATCACCCCTACCACGGGCACATGACCGCACCCGTCCAGCCGACGGCGCGTTCGTCCGTGGCTGTGCTCACCGGCTATCGCGCTTCCTTGCGGTGGTCCGATAGGGCGACTGTGGTGGCGCTGGCGCCAAGCGGACCGCAGGCTGCTGGTCATGATCAGTGGCGAGGGCGCGACGCGTGACAGGGCCTCGCGGTGGTGCAGCGATCGGGGTCGCGTCCATGGTGACTTCGCCCGCCCGGACTCCCGGGTCTCGGCCGAACTCGATAAGCACATCGCCCAGGTTCGGCAGTAGTCGGCCGAGGCCGCCCTGTCGATCGACCGGGCCAGCCGCACTCTGCATCCGCACGTCCTGGGCCTGACCACCGCGTATCTGGCGGGTGCGGCCGGGACGGACATTCACTGGTCCACCATGCGCTTGACCGCTATCTGTGCGGTGGCGAAGGAAGAAGCCCTGCTCACCAACGAGTGACCGGCCCGGACGCGTAAAATGGCAGGCTAAGTACAGGGCGGGGGTGGGCCCCGTGATCCGAGTTGTAGTGGTGGACGACGAGGCACTTGTCCGGTCCGGAATCGAGTTGATTCTGAGAGCGGCGGGCGATATCGATGTCGTGGCCACGGCCGACGGCCGTGACGCGATGTGGGAGATCAGCCTGCACCGTCCGGATGTGGTGCTGCTGGATATCCGCATGCCCGGGGTGGACGGGCTGACCATCCTCACCGAGGTGCGTGCGCTGCCGGACCCGCCAGCTGTGGCGATGCTGACCACGTTCGACACGGACGAACACATCGCGTCGGCGTTGCGGACCGGTGCGGCCGGATTCCTGCTCAAGGACACCGATCCCGGACAGCTCGCGCGTGCGGTGCGGGCGCTGGCCGGCGGCGCGGTCGTGCTGTCCCCGTCGGCCGCCCGACTCGTGGGGGACAGCGCAGGCGTCTCCCGTGCCGAGGCGGCGGCCAGGATCGGTCGGTTATCCGAGTGGGAACGGCATGTGCTCACGCTGGTCGCGGAGGGAGCATCCAATGACGACATCGCGCTCGGACTCGCGCTGAGCGTCCATGCCGTCACCGAGCAGGTCAAGGCCATCCTGGGCAAACTGATGGTGAACAGCCGGATGCAGGCAGCATTGCTGGCGCAGGCCGCAGGCCTGCTCGACGAGGCGAGCGGGCCATGAGACCAAAGCTCACGGACGCCTCGCAACCGGTCGCGGTCGATGCCGGCCTGATCGCCGTAGCCGCGACTGAGGTGGCGCTTAACGCTGTTCCACCTTCGTCGGTCGCGAAAACCGTTGCCGGCGTTGTCGGCGTGCTGGCACTGTTCGTACGGCGCCGCCACCGCTACGTCGCGTTCTTCTTCACCCTGCCCGCGGTGATCATGTCACCCGTGACCGTACCGGCACTGATCGCGCTGTACACCGTCGCTCGCCACACACGAGATCGGCGGGTAGTGGCGCTGTGCGCGGCCGCTGTCGCCATCGCGGACGCGGTTCCGTCGCCGCTGAACTTCCACAGCCCCGGCGGCCGCGATTTGCTGATCACCTTGATCTACTCGACCCTGTTGGGAGCGGCCCCGGCGTTTCTCGGCCAGCTCGTGCAAGCTCGTGCGGATCTGGCGGTAAGACTGGAAGAGATCATCGAAGCCCGGGAACACGGCCAGCAACTCGCGGCACAGACGGTACTCGCCGAGGAACGCGCCCAACTCGCCCGCGAGATGCACGACGTGGTCGCCCACCAGGTGAGCCTGATCGCGGTGCAGGCGGCCGCGCTCCAGGTGACGGCGAACCCGCCAGAAGCTACCGCCGCGGGCACAATACGTGAGCTGGCCGTCAAAACCCTCGACGAGCTCCGGCACATGATCAACCCCCTGCGGGCCTCCGCGAACCGAGCCACCCCGCTCGCCCCGCAACCCACCCTCACCGACCTGCCCACCCTGATCACCGACAGCGGCATCGACGCCACCCTGCAGGGCGAACTCCCCGAAGGCGTCGACGCCACAGCTCAACGCGCCATCTACCGGACAGTTCAGGAAGGCCTCACGAACGCGCGCAAGCACGCGCCCGGCGCCCGGGTCACCGTGGAACTCTGGCAAGACCCGGATGTCGTGGGCGTGACGGTCACCAATGGCCCCTCGACCCGGCGCCCCCTCGCCCTGCCAAGCGCGCACCATGGCCTCATCGGGCTCCGCGAGCGAGCCAAACTCCTCAGCGGCACGCTCACCACCGAATATGTCGACGAGGGCGGTTTCCGCATCAGCCTGCGGCTCCCCACCACGAAATGATCGGCTGACTCGTGTCCCGTTCCCCGGCATTGCACCGACGTCGACCGCGTACTCCGCGGCCTCACGCCCGGTCGCGGCGAGTTCGCGGTCGCGGCATGATGCCAGCGAGGACGAGCCCGTGGGGTCCCGGTGAACGCCATGGCACGAACGGTAGCTGCCGTCCGGGCTTCGGCACGGGCGCGGTGCCCCGTGCCCCGGTGCCGGAAAACCTGCCCGAATTCTTCGCGCGCCGGGGCCGACCACGCGGACGGGCATGGTCGGCCGGTCGAACTTGTCGCTGATCTCCGTGGTGAACGGCGTGTCGCAGGGCCGCATTCGGTGTTCGAAGAAAGAGCGTTCTCGGGTATTCTCGTTCAGCAGGTCAGTTCAGCGCCTTCAGGAATCGCGCCGCTATATCGCAGATATCCTCGTAACCGATGCTGCGGTAAAAACGCTGGGCGGCATCTCGGTCCCGCGCACTGGTGACCTCCAGTTCCCGGCATCCGAGCCTGCGCGCCTCGTGTTCGACCTCGGCTACCAGCCTGCGTCCCAGGCCCAGGCGACGACAAGCGTCGTCGACCACGAGCGCCACCAGCCGGCCCCGGTGCCCGTCGTGTTCCAGCAGCGGAATCACGTGCAACGCGGCGACACCCGAGAGCAGGCCATCCGTCTCCGCACCGATCAGCACGCTGCGCCGGTCGGTCAGCCAATCGTCCAGCCGGGCACGTACCCGCACCGCGTCGGTGGGATAGCCCAGTTGCCCCAGCAAGACCGCGATACGCGCGGCGTCCGCAAAACGAACCCGCCTGATCGTGATCGTCACGTCGCCCAGTCTGCCAAATGCCATGATGAGGTCACCACCCGATTCGCCGGACCGTCGGGCGGCGAGATCACGAAGTCCGGCCCGAGTATTAGCCGCGGGACGATTCTTTGCGAGTAGGCGGTGCCAGCCGTGCTTGGAGTGAGGCGTGCCGGAATTGGTAGACGGGTCCCACTGTGCGCAGGAGATGCTTGCTCCGCGCGTCTTCCAGGAATGCGAGCAGCCGCAGCGGAATCTTGTGCCGGACGGCAAGATGTATCGCGGCCAGTGCGGTCTCGACAACAGCGGTACCGGGTGCACTCGGCACGGTGTCCATACGTTTGATCAGCATTCTGCCCCGTAGCCCCGAGGCGAGCCCGGCCAGCAGCACGATCGACAGCACGACCAGCACGACAACCGGCAGTTTGGACGCGAGTGTCGATGGCAGCGCGGGCACCAGCCCGACCGCGACCACGGCCAGAAGACCGATCACGAGCCCACCGCCGAGTGCGTTCACGAGCAAGGCGTTTCTGTCGTGCCGCCAGAGGTCCGTGGGCCCGAGCGAGCTGTCGTCGCCGTCCGTCCTGGCAAACCCGAGAATGGCGCCGCCGGCGAGTCCGGACACGAGTCCGAACGACAGCCCGGACACGAGCCCGATCAACGGCCCGGACACGACCCCCAGCACGAGCCCGACCATGGGCCCGAACACGAGCGCATACCCGAGTCCATACCTCAGGCTGTGCACCGTGCTCCGACCGGTGAGACCGGTAATCCGCTGTGGCGCCGCCGATGCCCCCGGCCCGGCCCGGAGCACCAAGGTGGCCACGAACGCGAACATCAGCCCGATCGGGAGCCCGACGAGGAGCCCGAACACGGGACCGAACACGAGACCCAGCGGGAGCCCGACGAGGAGCCCGTCGGAGAGCACGGTCGTCACGGCGAACGCGATCACTCGAAAAGGGGGCGGTCCCCAGGTGGGGATGTGCCACCAGGCCAGATCCGAGGTGCGTCGCTCGGTCAACTCGGTGGCGAGGTAGCGCAGCGTGCGATGGGCGGTCGCCACGCTGTAGCGAGGACGCGGGTGCCCGGGTCGGGGTGTGTAGGCGGCGGTGATGGCGTGGTCGAGGAGATGGTTGTCGATGTCGGCAGCGGCGGGAAATCGTGCAGTGTCGAGAAGTTCGTCGACCGGACCGGCCTGGCCGTAGACGTCGCCGAGCAGGCTCAGGGCCAGCGGAGTGGCCAGGGCTTCCAACACTGCGCTGGCCGGGTGACGCCGGCCCACGGACTCGGCGAGGTGATCAGTGACCGTTTGCCAGGCCGGCGGTGGCGGGTCGACCAGCGGTTGGAGGAGGTAGGCCGCGGCGTCGGTGGGGTGCACGGGTTGCAGTTCCAGCGCGACGGCACCGGCCAGGGGACCATGGTGCGCGGCCGCGACCGCTTCCGCGGTGCGGGTCAGCAGGACCAGGCGAAACGGGGCGTCGGCCAGGGCTTTGAGCACGCCGGGCCGGACGGTCTCCGGGATTTCGTCCAGGCCGTCGAGGAACGCCGCGACCCGGTCGGCAGTCAGGAGTTCCGTTGCCGCGCGGCGCCCGGCGCGGCCGTGGAACATCGGATAGGTTTCCGCGAGTTTGCCGGCCATCCAGTCGGTGACGGACTCGCCACGATCGGGGTGCCAGCCGTGCAGGGTGAACAGCACCGGCACCGGAATCCGCGCCCGATCCTCCGGTGTGGCCTGCTCGCGGTAGCGCAGCCCGTCCAGCAGCAGCAGGATCGCGGCGGCGCTCTTGCCGGACCCCGGTTTCCCGATCAACAATAGCCGCCCCGATGGCAACCCTCCGTAGATCCGGTGCAGCGCGTCGTGGTCGCCCCCGGCCAGTTCGCTGCCGCTGGGGACGGTCAGTCCGGGCAGCGGATCGAACCGGGCGTGGCCGGCGGCCCACACCGGGCCTGCCACCGGCTCGCTCGAACGGCGCCACCGGACCGGCAACGGGGCGGGATGCACCAACCGCCGATCGTTGGCGGCCGCGGTCCACTGATTCCGCGACGCCATGGCCAACAGGCCCACGCGCTCTTCCACCGGCGATACCGGCGCTGCCGTGGACTCGGTGATCGAGACCTGGTTGATCGAACCTGCCAGCACCACCCGGCCGGACACCGGGCCAGTCACCGAGTTGCGGACCGTGTTGTCGACCGTGTTGGCGTGTCGTTGCTCGCTTCCGGAGCTCTCATGGTCTGTCGTCACGGCACCCCCAAGACAGTCAACACACACAGTAACAAGTTGATCACCGGAACGTTGGCCGATTCTGGAACGCGTGCGAGGTCCGGCGGTTCACCGGCAGAAGCCGTGGACCGCGCCATGTGTGGTGAAGGCGCGCCCAGCCCCATCTACGAAGGCGAAGACGGCGTCATCGCCTGGCTGCTGAGCGGCCCGCGGATCGGCGACCCCGGCAAGGTCGAGCGCATCGTCATTCACACCAGCCACCACACCCACTACGTGATCGGCCTGGGCTCGGGCGACCCGCAGAAGTACGACCCGACGGCAAGCCGGAGAGCGTGGACCACTCGATCCCTACATCTTCGCCGTCGCGTTGCAGGACGGGACCTGGTTCCCTCTTGCTACAGGTGAATCTTCTCGTGCTGAAAGCCACCCGCGATGTCGCATCTCTGCGGCGTCGCGTCCGGTTCCCGAAGCGACGATCAGCCTCTCGGGCGGGCTCGGCTGGGATCGTTGCCTTCCGGCAGCGGCCCCGGCTCGGGAACTCCGCCGCCCGTCACGCCTGTTCGGGCCTCCGGGACGATGACTCGGCGTCGCGCCAAGCCCCCGCCCCCGCCCCGGCCGCAGCCCTTGCCTGTTGCCACTTCAGCTTCGCGATCTGGTTGGCCGGCAGGTCCACTCGGCGATACCAGCGCTTGCCGCTCGCGATCACCGCCGCGGCACCCAAGCCCAGACCGGTCAGGCCGATTACGCTCCCGGCCAGGAGCGTCGCGGCCGCGGCGATGAGCAGCCCCCAGTGAATATCTTCCGGTAACGGATCGGTCCGTCGTTGCGTCATGTCCTTACCCCCGCTGCTTGTCGCGGTCGCGGCCGGAAATGCCCGCACCGCCGCAGCGTGCCAGTCACAGCCGGAGTGCGGCATCACCTGCCGCGGATGACACCCGAGCTTCGGCCGGCCCTCCCCGACTCGATCCGCACCAGTTCCGGTGTCGTCTTCTCCTCGCACAGCGCCGGTGATGCGGCCGGGCTATCGCATGATGTTCCCCAGACCGTTGGACTCACATTCCTTGGACCGCGTCGCGGCCACGCGGAGGCTGGGCAGAACTGGAAGCGCTCTCATGGAATCAAGTGCGGAGCCCGGTCCACCGGAAGCCGCGGCCCGGTCGGTGAGTCGCCAGCTGCTGGACAGGGACACCCAGCGCACCGGGGATCGGGTGATGTCGGCGGTCCGGGTCGCCTTGCCCGCATACGGCTCCCGCCGCTCTCATCTCATGTCCGGCGGTGTGGTTCTCGATCAGCCCAGCCGCTCGGCGAGGTGGTCGCCGACGCGCAGGGCGATGGCGGTGAGCGAGGGATTGACCGCTCCGATACCCGGGAAGAAGCTCGTGTCGACGACTTAGAGATTGTCGAGGTCGTGGGCCTTGCAGTTGATGTCGAGCGCGCAGGTCTTCGGGTCTCGGCCGAAACGGACGGTGCCTGCCTGGTGAGCGGTGGCGCCGATGGGCATGCCCTTGTGCAGGTAGATGCCTGAGCCCCGGCACCCGTCGCGTTACTGAATGAGCGACCTGTCATGGCCGGACGCGCCCGCGCACCGCACCCACCGCCGGAGAGAGGTTCGCCATGGATTTGATCCATGTCCGAGCGGTGAGTCCGCCGAACCACACGGACCGCACCATGGCTCTGCCGAGGGCCGAGCCGCGCGTTCTCGGCGGTGGTGGCGGTGCCGGCCGGGATCGTCGGCATCGTATCGCTGACCGAGGCCCGGACGAGCGCGCTGCTCGGAGTCTTCATGGCCGTGCCGAACGGTGGCATTGCGGTGACGAGTGATCAGGTCTTCGTGGGCCTCGGCTTGATCGTCGTACTGGCCGTGGGCTGCCAGGCGGTGGCCAGGCGTCTGGGTATTCCGGCGTTGATCGTCCTGCTGCCGGTCGGATGCGTGGCCGGCGCGCTGACGTCGCGATCGACTCAACTGGCCACCCGTCGGCTGCCACTCGGCCGCAAGGCCGCGCGCGGCTTCCACGACTGGGAGTGAGAAGTCACCGCGGTGGACTCACGGGAGTCGTGGCGTCGGTGGCCCAACTGGCGAGGATGGGCAGGACCCGCGCGGTGGGCGAGCCGGGTTCCACTGTGTACACGACCAGGTGCTGCTCGGGAAGGTGCGGCGCGCTGACGATTTCGACGCCGAACTCCAGGAGTCCTGCGTCGGGATGGCGGATGACCTTGGACACCGGCGCGTAGTCGCGCACGGTGTGGTCCTGCCACCACCGGGCGGCATCCGGATCGGTGTCCAACAGCTTCCGCACGTTGTCCGCGAGACGCTGGTCGTGCGGCCGGCGGCCGGCCTCCATCCGCATCGCCGCGATGGCCCGGGCGCCGAACTCGGCCCAGTTGACGATCCGCTCGCGGGCCGACGGATCGCCGAACAGATAGTCCATAAAGGACGAACCAGGGTGCAGGGGCCTGCCGAGCACGGCCGCCAGCAAAGTGTTGCGCGCCAGCACTTCGGCGCGTTGCCCCAACAGGAGCACCGGCACGTGGTGAAGGGTGGCCAGCAGGCGCATCAGCCCGGGATCGGGCCGCTGCACCTCGGGCGCCGGCGGGCGGCTGCGGGACGTCGGTGCGGCGAGGTCGCGCAGATGCGCCGCCTCGGCCTCGTCCAGCCGTAGCGCGCGGATCAACGCGGTGAGCACGGATTCCGACACGGTCGATTGCCGGCCCTGTTCCAACCGGCTGTAGTGATCGGTGCTCAGGCCCGCGAGCATCGCCAGTTCCTCTCGCCGCAGGCCGGGCACGCGACGGGGACCGGGGAACGCGTCGATGCCGGCTTGGGCGGGAGTGAGCCTGTCCCGGCGAGCCCGCAGGAAGGCGCCGAAGGCCGAACGGTCCGCACTCATGGCACGAACGGTACGTCGGCCGGCGCCGTCCTTGCCTGGGCACGTCATGCCCAGGCAAGGCCCGCACTGGTAGCGCCGGGGCCGAGCAGGCCGAATGGAAGCCATGACCAACACGCGACAACTGCCCTTCGACGGCCGGACCGCGCTCGTGACCGGGTCCACCAGCGGCATCGGCGCCGCGATAGCCCGGCTGCTCGCGGCCCGCGGCGCCCACGTGATCGTCAGCGGCCGGGATGCCGCACGCGGCGAGCAGGTGGTGGCCGGTGTCCGGCAAGCCGGTGGCAAGGCCGACTTCGTCACCGCCGACCTCGCTGGAGACGCCGAGGACGTCCGCCGGTTCGCCGCGCAAGCGACGGCGACCGCGGGCGGCCGGGTGGACATCCTGGTCAACAACGCCGGTATCTACCCCGCGACGCCGACCCCGGACCTCCCTGACCATGCCCTCGACGCGATGCTCGCGGTCAACATCCGCGCGCCGCATGTGCTCGTCGCCGAACTGGCCCCGGCCATGGCCGTCCGCGGCGACGGCGTCATCGTCACGATCGGCTCGTGGATGGCCGCCGTCGGCAGTCCCTTCGCCGCCCTCTACACCGCGACCAAGGCCGCCGACGAGCAGATGACCCGCACCTGGGCCGCCGAGTTCGGCCCGCGTGGGGTCCGGGTCAACGCCGTCGCCCCCGGTGTCACCCTGACACCCGGAAACGAGAAGGACCGCCCGGTCATCGACCGGATGACCGCCGGGACTCCGGGCCGGGTCCCGGTCACCCCCGAGGACATCGCCTACGCGGTCGCCTTCCTAGCCTCCGGCGAGGCCCGCATGATCCACGGCACGACCCTGTATGTGGACGGCGGCATCACCACCACCAGGTTCGTCTCGTGAGCACCGCGCTCGTGCTCGGCGGCGGAGGCCCGCTCGGCATCGCCTGGGAGGCCGGACTGCTCACCGGACTCGCCCGCCGGGGCGGCCTCGCCCGTCCCGATCGGGTCGTGGGCACCTCGGCCGGCTCCGTGGTCGGCGCCACGCTCGCCGCCGGCCTCGATTTGACCGCATTACCCGAGAAGACGAGCAGGCCGCTGACGCTTGCCCCGAACGCCTCTGCCGACATCGAACCGCTGATGACGCTCGCGGCCGAGGAGGCCGGCCCAGCTGAAAAGCTGGCGCGGATCGGCGAGTACGCGCTCGCCGCCGAAACGGTCACGGAAAGCGGATATCTCGGCCTTCCGCTGTTCGCGGCGTTCGCCGGCGTGCCCTGGCCGGACACCTTCCGCTGCACAGCCCTCGACATCTCCACCCGCCGCCTACGGGTATGGGATGCGAACACAGGTCCTGGCCTCGCGACGGCGCTGGCCGCCAGCTGCGCGGTGCCAGGCCTGTTCCCACCCGTGACGGTCAACGGCGCCAAGCACATCGACGGCGGTGTGCTCAGCCCGCTGAACGCCGCGCTCGGCGCGGGGCACGACCACGTCGTCGTGGTGTCCTGTTTCACGCTCACCGGACCCGGAGCCGCCGAAATCGACCAGCTGCGCCCCGGTGGCAGCCAGGTCACGCTGATCGAACCCAGCCAGGATTTCCTGATACTCAGCGATTTCGGCACGGGCGTGATGAACACCGCGCACGTTCCCGACGCCTACCAAGCCGGCCTCCGGCAGTCCGGGACGATGCCGGCACAACTACCTCCAGCATGATCCCACCGTCCTGCCAGTGAGTCCGCAAAGGACGGTACCCGGGACGGGTCACCGGGCAGGGTTCGAACGGCGGTCGGGGTCGAAGACACGCGCCATCATCAGGGCGTTCCGGCGCCGGCTCAGGAATCGGCTCATGAGCACGCCGAGTTGGTTGGACCGCCCGTCTATGACGGTCGGGCCGGGATTCCGGCGCTCGAGGTGGTTCAGGGCGGTAGTGACGACGCCCTCGGGCGTGCGCAGCCTGCCGGCGGTCAGCACCCCCGCGTCCGGCCCCATCCCGGTCGTGAAGTCGGTGGCGGTGGCGCCGGGCAGGACGGCGAACGCGGTCACGCCCGTGCCGCGCAGCTCCGTCCACAATGACTCGGTGAAGCTGAGCACGAATGCCTTCGCAGCGCTGTAGACGGCCATCCGGGGAGAAGGAAGGTAGGCGGAGACACTGGCGAGGTTGATGACAAACCCGTTGCCGGCGCTCACCATCTCGGGCAGGAACGCGGCCGTCAGGTGGACTGGTGCCATGACGTCGACGGCGATCTCGGCGACGAGGCGTCCGGGATCTGCGCCGTTGAACAACGCGAACGACCCGAACGCGGCATTGTTGATCAGGCCCGTGACGTGGAGGCCCCGATCGGCGACCGCCCGGTGGAGCTCGTCGGCGACGGCCGGGCGGGAAAGGTCGGCGGGGATCGCTTCGATTCGGACATCGGTGGTGCGGCGCAGTTCGTCCGCCATCGATGCCAACCGCTCGGCGCGCCGCGCGACGAGCACGAGGTTCGAGCCGCGTGCGGCCAGGGTTCTGGCGAAGGCGGCGCCAATCCCCGAGCTCGCCCCGGTCAGCAGAACGGTCTGTGAGTGGTAGTCGACGGTCATGTGTCCAGCCAACGAGCTGCCGACGGTCTCGTCCAAGACCTGTTCGGTACCCCGTCATGCAGGAGCCGCATGACGGCGTCGACCCGGTGGTCACGCGGCGGGGACGAGAAGTTTTCCGGCGGACCTGACGAACTCCGCGACGAGGAGGTTGGTGTCCGCGGCACGGGTGGCGACGACGACCTGGCAGGGCTCGATCCCGTCGACGGGCACGGTAACCAGGTCCGGGCGCAGGGTGTAGCGCCGGTCGCCGGCGGGGACGACGGCAATGGCGTTGCCGTCGGCGATGGCTTCGAGCTTGTCGTCGTAGGTGTCGGCCAGGGTGGGGCCGAGCGGGGCGGGATCGCTACCGGGCCGGGGTTCGAGCCGCCAGAAGCTGGTCCAATCGGCGCCCATGCCAGTGCAGCCGACGAGTGGCTCCGCCGAGATGTCGGCGGCGGTGACCGACTCCTTGCCGGCGAGGCGGTGGGATGCGGGCACGAGCACGACCCGAGGCTCGTCGTAGAGGACCGTCATGTCGAGGTCATCGGCCGGGATCGGCAGCGGGGCGCGGATGACCAGGGCGTCGACCTGCCGGTCGAGGAGGGCACCGGCGTCCTGCGAGCCGAGGTGGCGGGTGCGGATGTGGGCGTCGGGATGCCGGTGGCGCAGGTCCCGTACGGCGGGCGTGACGACCAGATCGTCGACGTATCCGATGGTGATCGTGCGTGCCGGCGCCGCGGCGCGTGCGGTGACCACCGCTCGCTGGGCGCCGCGCAGCAGTTGCTGCGCCTGCGGAAGGAACGCCGCACCGGCGGCGGTGAGTCGGCTGCCCTGGGTGGTGCGCTCCAGCAAGCGCACGCCGAGGGTGTTCTCCAGCCGCTGGATCTGACGGCTCAGGGAGGGCTGGGCGACCCGCAACTCCTCGGCCGCACGGGCGAAGTTCAGTAGCTCGGCAACGACCATGAAATACCGGACCAGCCGCAAATCCAGATCCGGGAGCATGCCCGCAGCCTACCCGTTATGCGATCAACGCATGGACGGTCGCGCCCGGCCCCTGCTGTCATTCAGAGCCAGGAGATGCGTTCCCACGCGCCGTCAGGCGGATGGAGTACGCCGGAAGGCGAGGACGCGGCGGGCTTCCACCGAATCCATGACCACCCTGCGGGCGAGTTCGGTGAGCAGGAGGTTGTGATGGCGCGCGAAGCCGTGCAGCTTTTCGAAGGCCTCGTCGACGCCGATATCCCCGAGGGACGACAGCACACCTTTGGCCTGCTCGATGGTGATCCGGCTGTTGAGCGCACCTTGCAGTTGTTCGATGAGCGTTTCGCTGCGCGCCCGGGCACGACGTTGCAGGATCGCGATCGTGGCGTTGTCGGCGAGCGCTTGGCCCAGCTTCAAATCTCCGTGGGAAAGCGAAGTGGCTTCGCTGCGGAACAGGTTGAGGCCGCCGATCGTCTGCTCGCGTAACCGCATGGGGAGTGCGTGTACGGTACGGAAGCCTTGCCCCAGAGCTTCGTCCGCGAATCCCGGCCATCGGCTCGACCACCGGGACAGACCCACCGCCGTGACCGCTTGGCCGGTGCGATAGCACTCCAGACAGGGGCCATCCTGTTCGTTTTGCAGCTGGAAAAGTTCCACCAGCCGGGCTTTTTCGTTGGACGAGGCCAGCAATCGCAAGCCTCCGTGGCCGTCCGCGAGCAGGATGCCCGCAGCGGACACGTCGAGCAGACGTACGCAATAGGCGGCCACCCGGTGGAGCAGGTCCACGACGTCATAGTCGTCGACCATCGTGTCGGCGATGTCGGTGAACGCCACCGCCAGCTCGACCTCTCTGGAGGGCACCGGTGTTGTCATGACTGTTCCTCTCAGAGCACGAGAACGGGGACGGACATCATGGGCGTCCGCTCCCGTCGCCGTTGGGCTCGAACTGCAGCCGGCGTGCCATGACATCGGCTGCGACGACGCGCAGCGGACGGGCGTGCCGGAAGGCATAGGCGCGCAGTCGCGCGAGGGCTTCATCGGTCGAGATGTCCAGTTGCGCGGCCAACGCTCCGGTGGCCTGGTGTACTTCAGCGTGATCACGCCAGGACAAGTCGAACAGCTCGGTACCTTCAGCGGGGCCCGGCCCCCCGTTCAGGCGTGCCTGCAAGTTCAGCAGCGCCAGCGTCACCGCGTCGGCCACGGTCAATGCCTCCGTTACCTCCCGCAGAGGGCCCGCCCGGGCACGGTAACAGTCCAGTACGCCGATCCCGATCGCGCCGAGTTGCAGGGGGAACGCGAAAATCGCCACGGCCTCGATCGCCTGAACCGCCCTGGTGAACATCGGCCACCGAGCGTGAAGGTCGTCGGCCCGCAGGTCGGCCACCAGGACCGGCTGGCCGTCGCCGAAGGCCGAGATACAGGGTCCCTCGCCGAGATCGAACTGCAATTCTTCGATCTGCGCGCTCACACTGTCACTGGCGCCGAGTAAAGCTCGCCCGCCGGAATGTTCTCGACTCACCAACGACACGCCCACTCCGTCGACCGGAAGAACCGTCACACACGTCTGGCACAAACGATCAGGCAGTTCGGCTGGTGTCCCCGAATCCGTCGCGATCGCTGCCAAGGCCCGTGCCAGCCGAATACGGTCAACCGCCATGGCGCTCCACCACACAACTCGCGTCGTCGGCCACGTCACGGTGTCTGGATGAACGCATCCGACCTCCCTCCGTATTTTACGCGGACAGCCGCCCCGGAAAAGAGGACCGGCGGGAAAACGTTCCGGCTGTCCGGCGACCGAACTGGATGGTGATAATCGGAACTGTTACGGTAGGAGCCATCGCCCAAGACATCGGTGATACCCGCATGGCAATTGCCGTCACAGAAGGGATCGACCGTGACCGGGCGAGACGCGTCATCGAGATATGGCGGAAGTTTTTCCCATGACGGTTTTGAGGGAAACAATCCTCCCGGAGTGGGTGACGGGGGTGATTCGCACCCTTCCTCGCAAGACGCCCTCCGCATAGAGGTGCTCGCTTACTGTGACAACGTCGTCCGCACCCTCGACCGAGTGATCGGCACCCACCTGTTCAACGCGGCGCTGGACCTCCACACCGCGCTGGCGACGACCAACCCGCAAGATGTCGACGCCGGGGTCTACGCCGCGCTCCACCGTCTCGACGACGCGATCACCGAAATCCGGACCGCGTCCCACCGCCAAAGACAGTTCCAGGCCGCGTCCGGCAGATAGTTCCTCCGCCACGCGACCGGCCGTCCGGTCCTAGACTCCCGAGACCGACTGACGGAAAGGCATGGCGCCATGCGGAAGCTGGTCTACGGCATGAACCTGTCCCTGGACGGCTACATCGCCGCGCCGGGCGACGACCTCGGCTGGAGCGGGCCGAGCGACGAGCTGTTTCAGTGGTGGCTCGACCAGGAGCGGGCGATCGGTTTATTGCTGTATGGGCGCAGGCTGTGGGAGACGATGAGTTCCTACTGGCCGACCGGCGATCAGCAGCCGGGCGCCACGCCGGCGCAGGTCGAGTTCGCGCGGAACTGGCGGGATACGCCGAAGGTGGTGTTCTCTTCGACGGTCGGCAAGGTCGACTGGAACGCCCGTGTGGTCGCCGGCGACGCGATCGAGGAGATCACCCGGCTCAAGGCCGAGGACGGCGAGCCGATGAGGGTCGGTGGCGCGGCGCTCGCCGGCGCGGCCATGCGGGCCGGGCTGGTCGACGAATACGAGATCGTGACCCATCCGGTGCTGGTGGGCGGCGGCACACCGTTCTTCACCACGGTGGACAGCTGGGTGCGGCTGAAGCTGGTGGAGACGCGGACGTTTCCCGGCGGAGTCGTGCTGACCAGGTACGAGACGAGGCGGTGAGGCACGCCGGCTTCGGGGCGAGTGTGCGACTTCCGGCCTGGCCACACCGGAAGTCGCACGATCGGCCGAGGACCGTGTCCCCGCGGTGGGTGGTCGCAGCCGGTGCGGGGCTCAGTCGAGAAGATCCGGCTGCCGGCTGACGATCTGGTGATAAAGCGGCTGGAAGTTCAGCCAGCCGACGTATTCGGTGCCCAGTTGCGCGTGGGTGCGCGCGGCATTCTCGTCGTCGATGAGGATCGGTTTTCCGGCCGCCTTCGCCACGAGCTGGACTTCGCAGGAGCGGTCCATGGAAATGAACCACCAGGTGGCCGCGTCGACGGACGTTCCTACCGTAAGGAGCCCATGGTTGCGCAGGATGACGCCCTTGGCCTCGCCGAGTGCCGCGGCGAGCTTCTTCCCCTCCGCTTCGTCCAGCACCACACCGGTGTACTCGTCGAGGTATCCCTGGTCGCCGAAGAAGGCGCAGGAATCCTGCGTGATGGGTTCCACCGGTTCGCCGAGTGCGGACAGCGCCCGTCCGTGAATCGAGTGGCTGTGCGCGGCGGACTGCACATCCATCCGCGCTCGGTAGATCGCGGAGTGGATCGAGAACGGCGCCTCGTGGGTCTGGTGGTCACCCTCGACGACCTCACCGAGATCGTTCACCAGGATCAGATCGCTCACCCGGATGCGCGAGAACGGCATGCCGATCGGGTTGATCCAGAAATGGTCGTGATGTTCCGGGTCGCGCGCCGAGATGTGGCCGGCCACTCCGTCCTCGTAACCGAACAACGCGAACAGGCGCAGCGCGGCGGCCAGCCTTTCCTTACGGTGACGGCGATCCTCGGCCACCGAGCCGAACGTAGGCGGGACGAGACTGATCGAGTGGTCCGCCATATCACCGCTCCCCTTCGGTCTTCAACGAAATGACCGAGATCTCGCCCACCGTGGACACGTCCGCCAACCTGAGCCCGGACGGCCCGGCCAAGGCCACGACCTCGCTGATCCGGCGTTCGTGACCGTTCACGAGAACGAACATCCGCATGTCCATGGCGGTGCTCGGCGACTCGCCGTCCTGGCCGTACTCGCCGATGACGAGAACCTGTCCACGGTCTCCTGCCGCCTCCGCACAGCGACGCAGAATCGCCCTGGCGTCGTCAGCGTTCCAGTCGTGCAGGACATCCGAGAGCAGGTACGCGTCGGCGCCCGCCGGGAGGGGGTCGAAGAAGCTTCCCGCGACGACATCGGCCCGGTCGGCAAGTCCCGCCGCCGCGAAGGCGTGCCCGGCCGCCTCGGCGGGTTTCGGCAGGTCCACGAGGGTGCCACGCAGGTTCGGATGCTCGGCGAGCAGCGCCCTCAACAGCGCGCCATTGCCGCCGCCGACATCCACGACGTGGGTGAAAGACCCCCAGTCATAGGCCGACAGGATCGACGGCAGCACCTCGCGCAGGTTGAACGCCATCATCTCGTCGAAGGATTTCGAAAGGGCGGCGTCCGCGGCCAGATCCTCCCACAGGGTGCGACCGTATCGTGCGCTGTAGGCGTTCTTGCCGCTGCGCATCGCCCCCAACAGTTCGACGAAGGCCAGTTCCGCACGGCCGAGAGCGCCCTCGATGTCCAAGCGTTTACGCATCCGGCTCGGGTGATCGTCCCGGAGCGCCTCTCCTTGGGCGGTCAGCGCGTACCGGCCGGGCCCCTGGTGGCGCAGCACACCAGCCGTGGCCAGGTGCCGCAGCATCCGCTCGAGCGGCCCGGCGTCCACATTCGTCTTGGCTGCCAGCTCCGTCGCGGTGCACGCCCCGTCGGCGATGTGGTCGGCGATGCGCAGCGTCGCCGCCACCCGGATCGCCATCGGCACGGTGAGGTCCGCCATCGCCCCCAGGGCCGGACCCGGTCCATTCGCTTGCGTCAAAGCGGTCGCTCCTTCTGGTGTGTCGGGGTTCAAGCCGGTCGGCTCAGGACGAGCCGCTCGAACTCGGGCCGCCCCGGACCCGGTGCCGGGGTGAGGCGATCGACGTGAGTGCGGAGATACTCGTGGACTCGCGGCATCGCGACGGGATCCCGAAGGAGCGCCTGAGGTGCCATGAGCATGTTGAAGAACCGCAACTGGACGGCGTTGATCTCCGGATCGTGCGCGCTCAGAACGGCCAGTGCGGCGAGGAAGCGGCTCACGTGGTCGCGCGGTGGCGCGACAGACGCTCCGCGTACCCCGGCCTCTATGTGCTCTCGCTGTTCGCGAGAGCTGGCGAGCTGTGCTTTGAACCAGACTCCCAGATTCCGCTCGGCCCATTCGTCCCAGCGCACGACGTAACTCGCCGGATCGGCCTTGGCCGTTTCGGCCGTTTCGGCAAGGTGCTGGGCCTGAAGGAACGCCAACGGCATTCCCCGCCCGAAGGCCGGATTGGTCTGCATCGCCGCGTCACCCAGCAGAACGTATCCGGCGGCGACCGGCTTTTCCTCGCTCATCAGCCGTCGCCAGCGGTCCTCCAGCCGGGCCATCGGATGCGGGTCGTCGATCGGCTCGCTACGGTCGAGCCAGGGCGCGGTCAACGGCACGGCTTGCAGGAAACGCTGGTAGACCCCGGGGTCCCGAAGCCGGTGCCGTAACGGATCGTCCGCCCCGACGGTCATGGAGATCTGGAAGCAGCCGTTGTCCGCGGCGAAGACCACCAGCTTGGTGAAACCCAGGTTGACATAGACCGGCACCGCCGACACGGGAAACACCTGGCCGGCCCGCAGCCGGAAATGCTGGGTGAGATAGTGGAAACCGCATGGCTGCGCGGTCTCGGCCGGCGCGCGGCAGCCCACCTCGGTCAGCCATCGGACCGAACGCGTCCGCCGCCCGCTCGTGTCGACCACGAGATCCGCGCCGACATCCTCTTCACCCGCCAGCCGGACACCCCGGACATGCGGCGCTGCGGCACTTTCCCCGCGCACCACCAGGCCGGTGGCGGTGGTGCCCGACCGCACCGTGACACCAGGCTCCGCCTCCACGATCCGGCGCAGGGTTCCCTCGAAGACAAGCCTGCGGCACAACAGATTCTCGTCGACGTCCGCGCCGGCGACAGGGATCCGCGGTGCACCCCGGGCGGCGGCCGCGACGAGCACGTCCGGTGCTTCCTCGCGCATTATGCGGGTCGACAGGCCGAGGAAGTTGTGTCCCTGCCGGGCATGGGGCACACCCGCGCGGTCCCAGTACCGGAAATCGTCTTCGGCCGTCGCATCGGGCTTGGGTTGCTCGTCGCGCTCTATCACGGTCACCGGGTGCCCGCGCCTGGCACAGAACAGGGCGGCGGCCAGCCCGCCGATTCCCGCACCGATCACTGCTATCTTCGCCATCGACCTGCCCACTCTTTCGCTACCAAAGGCGGTTCCATCGAGCGGCCCCCGCGGCCGCTCAGATTTGTATTCCGCGTCGGCGAATCGGTCCTATCGACGCTCGGTGCAGACAGAACGATATCTAGCAGACCATCGAGGGGAACGCAACGAGGTGTATCGCGGTGCGGGCGGAAGAGAATTCCATCATGTCACCTCGTGCATGGTTTCCGGACCGGAACCACATGTCAGGCAGGAATGCGATGTCCTCAATGATTGATCGCCATCGTTGTGCGCGGGGAAACGATGCTTCTCAATACGCCACCAAGCGGAAACGCCTGTGATGTGCGACACAAAAAATGCCCGCTCGCGGCCACTTGGCATGGATCAGCCACGGGGTTGACCCGCCGACACAGGCGCCGGTATAGATAGTCGGGTGCCGGTTCGCGGCCTCGCAACGACGCCTCGGCGGCTCGCCGGCCACGACCTGATCGTCAAGCCACGAAGGTCGCAAATTTGGGGGAATACTGTGCCGTTTAGTTACCAGTCCGACGGCGGGAACGGGTCTCTACAAGCCGTTCGGCTGCGGTGCGTCTCCACCTGCTTTCGGTCGGATTGGTGACAAATCCGATACCCGGGCGATTCTGTTGTGATGAGGATGGATCCACCACTATGCCAATCCTGTGCAAGCCGGTCGTCGCCGTCCCTGAGAACATCGTGACATTGGATGAGACGCTCGACATGGCCAAACGACTGCACGCCGACAATCCGAAGCTGAATCTGGCTCTCCGCTTGATCCGTAATACCGGCGTCCTCAAGCGCCACACGATCCTCCCGCTGGAGGAAACGCTCAGACATCCGGGGTTCGAGGAGCGGAACCTCACCTACGAGCGGCACGCGAAGAAACGAATCCCCCCGGTCGTGGAGCGAGCGCTGAAGAACGCGGAGCTGAACGCGTCGGACATCGACGTGATCATCTACGTTTCGTGCACCGGGTTCATGATGCCTTCACTGACCGCCTGGCTGATCAACACGATGGGGTTTCGCTATGACACCCGGCAGATCCCCATCGCGCAGTTGGGCTGCGCCGCCGGTGGCGCGGCGATCAACCGGGCGCACGACTTCTGCACCGCCCACCTGGGCAGCAACGCGCTGATCGTCTCCTGCGAGTTCTGTTCGATGTGCTATCAGCCCTCCGACGGCGACGTGGGCTCCCTGTTGTCGGACGGCCTGTTCGGTGACGCGGTCGCGGCCGCCGTCGTCCGGGGCCACGGTGGCACCGGGATGAGCCTCGAGCGCAACGGCTCGTATCTCATTCCGGACACCGAGGACTGGATCTCCTATGCCGTGAAAGAGACGGGTTTTCATTTCCGGCTCGACAAGCGGGTACCGACCACGATGGAGCCGCTGGCCCCGGTGATGCGGGACCTGGTGCGCAGTCATGGCTGGGACGCGTCCAAGCTGGGGTTCTACATCATTCACGCCGGCGGTCCGCGGATCCTCGACGATCTGTGCCGTTTCCTGGGCGTCGAATCCGATGCTTTCCGGCACAGCCGGGCCACGCTCACCGAGTTCGGGAACATCGCGAGTGCCGTTGTTTTCGAGGCTCTGCGCCGCCTGTTCGACGAAGGCGAGGTCGAGAACGGGGCCAGCGGAATCATCGCGGGCTTCGGCCCGGGTATCACCGCCGAGATGGCCGTGGGCAGCTGGGTGGGCGATCCGGTGGAAACGGCCGCGAAGGCCCGGCGGGAAGCCCACGTCCCGGTGTCCTGACACGGTGCGGATCTCGAGGAGGAACACCATGACCGACGGTCTGATCGTGCCACCCGGTGCGGGCCGGAAATTCGTGACCAAGGCGCAGGAGGTGACCTTCAAGGTGACCGGGGATCATTCCCGGACCGGTTCGCTCTTCGAGGTTCTCGTCCCGCCGGGCTTCGACGTGGGCGCGCACGTGCACACCCGCAGCGAAGAAATTTTCTATGTCCTCGAAGGAGAACTGGAACTTCTCGCGTTCGAGCCGGGCCAGCGCACCTCGAAGGACTGGCGTTCCTGGCGTGGGGCGGGTGACCGGCGTCCGGTCCGGGCCGGCGCCGGAAGCTGCATGTTCGTCCCGCCCGGTTGCCCGCACGCCTTCACCAACCCGACCGACACGCCCGCACGGATGCTTTTCCTGTCCGCGCCGGCGCCGGATCACGAACGTTATTTCGAGGAGTTGCTGGAGATGTGGAGCAACGAGACCGCGGACGAGGCGGCCGTGATGAACCTGCGGGAGAAATACGACATCCAGCAGATCACTCCGCTCCGCTATGACGCTCGCTGAGACCACCGGGTCGCAGCCAAGGCAGGGGCCGCGCACGCTCGACATTCTGGCGATATCGGGATCACTACGCAGAGACTCCTTCAACACCCGTCTGCTGAGCGTGCTGGCGTCGTTGACTCCGGAGAACATGCGCCTGCACTTGTTCGACGGCCTCGGCGCCCTGCCCATGTTCAGCGAGGACCTGGAGACCCAACTGGTACCGCCACCGCCGGTGATGCGGATGTGCGAAGCCATCCGCAGGGCCGACGGCGTCGTGATCGCCACGCCGGAATACAACCATTCCATTCCGGCGGCGCTGAAGAACGCGATCGACTGGGCCTCCCGTCCGCATGGCGCCGGCGCCCTCACCGGCAAGCCGATCGCGGTGATGTGCGCGACGACCGGCAGGCGAGGCGGCTACCGCGGCCTGGGCGAGACCATCCGGATCCTGACCGGGCTCGGCAATCTGGTGGTTCCCGAGCCCGAGGTCGTGGTCCAGTCTGCGCGGTCGGCCCTGGTCGTCGGGCCGGACGGCGGCCCGGAGCTACTGGACGCCACCGCGGTGAAGCTCCTTCGCATCCAGATCGAGGCGCTGGCCGACCTGATCACCTCGGATGCGGCGAGCGTCGTCCTGCGGGCCGCGCACCGGCATCGCCCGACCGTGCTGCACGCCCTCGGTATCCGGGAGGAGTGGGACCCGATGGCCGACCGCGTGGCCGAGTAGGGGTACCTACCACGGCACCATGCCCGCGTCGTTGAAGAAGCCGCCGGTGGGACCGTCATCGGCCAGCGTGGCGAACTCGACGATGGCGCGCGCTCCCTCGGCGACCGTGCGGGTGCCTCGATGCTTGGTCATATCCGTCGCGGTGTAGCCGGGAGTCACCGAATTGATCTTGATGTGCGACAGGTCTTCGTTCCTGCCGAACGCCTTGGCGTACTGAACCGTCAGCATGTTCAGCGCCGTCTTCGACGAGGAGTAGGCCATCCGCGTCGCGGCGTCGCCGCCGAAGTCGGTGCCACCACTGGTCAACGACATCGACGCGGTGGTACTGGAGACGTTCACGATGCGCGGTGCCCGGGACTTTCCCAACAGGGGCAGCATGGCCTGGGTCACGGTGACCGCACCGAAAACGTTGACCTCGTAATGGCGCCGCATGTCCGCGGCGGTGGTGTCCTCGGCGAGCCGGTCGACAACCGTTCCGGCGTTGTTGACCAGCACGTCCAGCCGCCCATACTCGACGTCCAACCAGTCGGCGACATCCCTGACACTGTCGGCGTCGGTCACGTCGAGCCGCACCGCCGTCGGTTTGACACCCGCCGCGCCCAGTTCGCGCGCGGCGGCTTCACCACTGGCGAAATCGCGGCTTCCCAGGATGACGGACCACCCACGCGCGGCGAGCTGCCGCACGGTTTCCTTGCCCAGCCCCCTGTTCGCACCCGTCACCAGCACCACTGGGTACTCGGTCAAGGCCACACACCTCCCCGCCGCTCTCATGTTGATGTTACAAGTCGTATCATACAACACGTCCTGTATCATCGCGACGTGGGCCAGGACCAGTCGCAGCCAGGACGACCAGGCCTGCGCGCACGCGGCGTGGAGCGGACGAGGACCAACATCCTCGCCGCCGCCCGGCAGCACCTGATCGACGTCGGCTACCGCAACCTCAGCCTCGAACAGGTCGCCGCGGACGCCGAGGTCACCCGGGTGACCATCTACCGCAAGTTCGGCAACAAACTCGGACTGCTCGACGCGGTCGCGGAAAACCTGTCCCAACGAGCCGGGCTCGTGGAGGGCATGCGGGCGGCGGCCGCCATCGAGGAGCCGGTCGCGGCCTTCAAGCAGATGGTCTGCGAGCTATGCCGGTTCTGGAACATCGACCCCGACCTGTTCCGGCGTCTGATCAGTCTCTCCGCGGTCGATCCCGAAGCCCATCGCGTGATCAGCAGCAGAGAGCAGTGGCGCTTCGACCAGGTGGCGCGGTTCGTCACCAGGCTCACCGAGGCCGGCAGACTGCGCCGGAGTTTCGACCCGGACACCGCGGCTGTCGCCGTCGGGACCATCACCAGCTTCACAACCTGCGATGAACTCGCCACCCGGCTCGGGCGCAAGCATGACCGACTCGAGGATCTCCTGCTCCCCCTGCTCGACGGAGTCGTCCGGCTCGATGAGTCCTGAGCCTGGAGGCCCGCCCGGCGTAGGACACGATTTCGAACACAGCCGACGGTGAACGAAAGCGCTCAGCGTTACACGATTCACCTTTCAGAAATGTTTTTCACGGCACGCGAACAATTCTCCGGCGGCTGTGCCGGATCCACTTCCACCCATGAACGCTCCGCGCTACCTAGAGCGACCGTCAACCACGCATGCGGCGAACGAGTGGAGATAGACCCGAAGTCGTATCAGTGGCCGAAAACCGGAATCCGATCGGTATGACCTTCGAAATGGGCGGAACGCTGCTACAATCATCGGCTAGGGATGATGAGACGTCTGCGACAGCGAAACACGAGCGTAACACACCGCACGGACACGTTCGAAGAAGTCGGCTGCCCCTGCACATCGGTGATGCCGTGCGGTCGACTTCACAGTTGCGCGGGAGGCGCGTTGGTTCGGGGGAATGAAAGTACACCGCTGTACCTGACCCATGATTTCCGGCTACTCGTCGCGCTCGACGCCCTGCTGCAAACGGAGAGCGTCACGGAAGCCGCGCGACGACTGAAGCTCTCTCCTTCCGCGATGAGCCGGACACTTCATCGTATCCGGCGCACCTTGGGCGATCCGATACTCGCCCGGGCGGGACGCGGCATGGTCATCACGCCCAGGGGCGTCGAGCTGCGTGAACGCGTCCACCTGCTGGTGCGTGAAGCTCAGCAGTTGCTTTCCTCCGGCGAAGAGGGCGGCACGGGCTCGGTATGGCGCAACTTCGTGCTCATAGTCGACGATGGCTATGCGGGCCTGCTGGCACCGAGGCTGGCGTCCTACGACCAAACGGCATTCCATTTTCTGTCCGCGGGGCAGGTGGACAGCAAAGTCCTTTACGACGGCACGGCGGATCTCAAGATCGGACGGGTGCATTCGATCTCGCCCGAACTCATGGTGGAGCATCTTTCCTACAGTCGCTATGTCGGCGTCGCGCGGGCCGGACATGATCTGCTGACCGGACCGGTCGATATCGAACGGTTCGCGAACGCGCAGCACATAGATATCCTGGAGGCCGACACGGTGGCCGCCGCCGTGGGCACCGCGCTCACCGAGCACAATATGCGGCGCACCGTGGCCATGACGACCCGCCACTACACATCGGCATTCTCCATGATCGGTCAGACCGACCTGGTCATGATAGCGCCGGAAATCCTGATCAACCCGGCGCTGTTGATGGCAGGTCTGCGCCCGTTCGAACTGCCCATTCCCATCACGCCCGTGGCGATCCGCATGGCCTGGCATCCACGCTGTGACGCCGATCCGGCGCACGCCTGGCTGCGGTCACGGATTCGCGACGCCCTCCTGCGCGGTGACGGCGGACCGGCGCGGTTTCCAGACCGACCACACGAGCAGGGCCAGTATGGCCAGACTCGCGCCGAGAACGCAGATTCCCGGCCAGCCCGAAGCGTTGTAAACCACGGCGGCCAGCGTTGATCCGGCCACCCCGCCGAGGAAGAACGCGAACATGTAGGCGGTGTTGATGCGGCTGCGTGCTTCGGGTCGCAGCGCGAAGACGGTTCGCTGATGGTTGATGTGGGCGCCCTGGAACCCGGCGTCCAGCAGCACGATGCCGACGATGAGCGCGATCAGCGTCGAGCGGCCGAGGGCGAGCGCTCCCCAGCTGAGGAGCATGACGGCCAGGGAGATGGTGACGGTCAGGCCGCTGTGGCCACGATCGCCAAGCCGTCCCGCCGCCGGGGCGGCCATCGCTCCGGCGACGCCGAAGAGCCCGAACAGGCCGATGATGGTGGCTCCGTAGTTGTAGGGCGGTCCCGAGAGGAGAAACGCCATCGGCGTCCACAGCACGGTGAAGCCCGCGAACTGGAGGAAGGCGAGCGTCATCCGGCGGCGCAGTTCTGGTTCCGCGGTCACCAAGGTCACGACCGACTTCAGCAGTGCGCCATAGCCCTGCTGGTGCGTCGAGGGCACCAGCGGCAACATCCGCCTCAGCAGCACGGCGAGGACGATCATCGCGACAGCCGCGACGGCGAAGATCAACCGGAACCCGGCCAGTCCCGCCGCGAAGCCGCTCACCGTCCGGGCGGCGAGCGTGCCGATCAGCAGCCCACTCGTCACGACCCCCACGACCTGGCCGCGTTGCTCGGGAGCCGCGAGGGTGGCGGCGAGCGGGATGAGGATCTGCGCGGACACCGACAGCAGCGCCAGGCCGGCCAGCGCGAGCGCCAGCACCGGCAGCCCGGGCGCCACGGCACAGCCCGCCGCGACCACGCCCGCGGCCACGAGCATGGTCGTGATCAGTCGGCGCCGTTCCAGCAGGTCCCCCAACGGCACCAGCAGGATCAGGCCGATGACATAGCCGACGTTCGCGCTGGTCACCAGCAGCCCCGCCGCGGTGGTGGACACGTTGAACGAATGGGCGACCAGGCTCAGCAGCGGTTCGATGTAGAAGCGATTCGCCACCGCCGCGCCCACGGCGGTGGCCACCAGGATCATCAGCGGCCGTGACAACCGGCCAGGGCCCGCTTCGGCCTGCACGGGCATTGTCCGGCCTTGCTGTTCGGCGGCCATCCACGTCCCCCTCAGGAAGATACAAGTCGTATCATCGGAAACAACTTATATCACGATTCCCGGGGTACGGAAAAGCGTCAGGGAAGGACCGGTGCGGAACAGACCTGGTGAGTCACGCTGGGCGTGCCTCGGTGGAGACGGCGTCGTGCAGCAACGAAACGGCTTCGGCCAGGTCCCCGTCGGGGCGGTCCCGGAACCCGGCCCAGCGAGTGAAGATTTCAGCGGCCGCCCGTGGCAGGCCACCCGGCAGGCCGGCCGTGGCCAGCGTGCTCGATATCTCCTCCATCTCGAGTTCCCAGCGCCAGCCGCGTGTCGCGGCGGGCAACAGGAAGCCGGCGGGATCGCTCAGCGGTGACCGGCCGGTCCGCTTGGTCTCCGCTTCGGCCTCGGTTTCGGCTTCGGTGCGCAGCCTGTCGGTGACCTCGTAGTGCTCCGCCAGCGCGTACGAAACGGCCGCCAGGGCACGGACTCCCTTCTGCCACAGGGCGAAGGCCACCTTCAGCGCGGACGCGGTCCCGACCTCGTCGTTCAGCGGTATCGCTCGCACGGTGGTCCCCGCGAACAGCCGGGTCACCACGGCGACCGCATCGGCGGGCCCGGCGAGATAGAAGCGCTTCTCCGCGATCGACGCGCCGAGCAGGCCTCCGTCGACGACCGTGGCACCGTTCGCCGCGATCGTCTTCGCCACCTGCCCGACCCGCTCCGGGGCGACCGCGTTGGCATCGACGTAGATGCCGGAGAATCCGTGCTCCGCGACGGATTCCGCGACCGCCTCGACCGCGTCCGACGGGCAGATGGAGAAAATCACCGCGCTCTGGGCGACCAGTTCAGCCATGCTGCCCGCCGGACGCAGTCCGGCGGTCTCCGCACGTTCCCGGGTCGCCGGACTCCGCCCCTCCGGTAGCCAGAGCACATCCACATCGTTGCCCCGTAACTGCCGGGCCACCGCGGTCCCCATCTGTCCCGGATGCAGGATCGCGATCGTCGTCTGGTCGGCCATCTGCCCCTCCTTTGAACGTGCGGATATTCCGGTCACCGTCGTCCGGTGGTCTTCGTCGTGGTTTTGCGGGATAGCGATCACCGGCGGCCGATTAGGCCGGCGAATTGCGTACGGCCGCGGGCCGGGTATTCACCGGCACGATTTCATCCAGCCCGGTACACGGCCCCACGTTACCGATCGCGCCCGGCGTGTCCACCGGAAATTCTCGTCGCCAAGGACCCGGGTGATGTATATCACAAAACAAATCCAGGGCCTTTACCGCGGGCAGAGTTGACCTCAGCACAACAGCACCGGGAATTCTTTGACGTGCCTGCAAGTTTCCGCTTGTCTTGTGCATTCGCGCGGTCTGCGTTTAGCTAAGGAAGCTTTGCGCCGACAGGTATCCCGCATATTTTCTCGACGGTAGCGCCGCCACCCAGGGGAGACACAGGCATGAGAGCAGAACCCTCGGAACGCCTTGCGCTGTTCTTGCGAGCGAACGACGAGGAGGAGGCGGGCCGGCGGTATCCCGGCCTGCTCCGCGCGCTGGTGTCCGGCGGAAAATCCCGGCCAGGAGCGTCCGAAGCGGCACGCGAGATGGCCGGGCAAGTCCTCACGGTGCCCGCCGAGCGAAGCGGTCATCTCGTCGTGCTGCTCGGGCTGCTGGCCGAATGCGGCGAGCCGGAACTGCGCCGGAACATCCGTGCCGGGCTGGACCACTACCTCAAGTTGCTGGGCACGGTAAGGGAAAACACCCCGCTCGGCGCAGCCTTGGTCTACCTGCTGGCGCACTTTCCCGAGGATGCCGCATCGATCCTCCCGGTGGCCCGAAGCGGCTTCCTCGACCAGGACGATCTTTCCCGCCTGGAGCGCTGCTTGGCCGTCTTCACCCCGGAGACACCGGCCATCGGTCGTTCATGGCCGTCCCCGGCGCGCTGGCGGCTCAGCGACGCGGAACGTGACCACGAGCGCCGATGGCTCACGACGCTCACCCGCGACGCGGTGGTCGCCTTCTGGGAGAAGGACACCCGGACCCTGCTGGCCTACATGGGCGCCAAGGCAGCCGCCGCGATCAGCACCCGGCAGGTCGAATCCGAAGCCCCGGACGAGATCCTTCCCGTGCGAGCCCCTCAGGCCACAGGACGAACGTCAGCGCTGTTCGACAAGTACGCCCCCTTGTTCCGATGTCCGGCCTGTGGTGGGCGGCTCGTGCGCCGGGGAACGGCCATCACGTGCCGCGACTGCGCCGCCGGCTATCTGACCGATGAGGGGTATCTCGATCTGTCCGGGACCGCTCCCGGAGCCGGAGACCAGATCGCGGGTAACTCGCCGCTGTATCTCTCGCGCTACGAACCTCTGCTGCGCCCGGCCTTCCTGCGTGTCAACGGAACGAACTGGAGCGGCGCGGTGTCCATCGCCGACGAGGACGCCTACCTCATCGACCATGTGCGCCCGGCCGCTGGTCCCCTCCTCGATCTCGGTGCGGGCACGGGCCGCTGGACGAAGGTGCTGGCAAGTCACCTCGGCGGCGAGCGCATCATCGCCTTCGACCTGGCGGCGGCGATGGTCCGGCGCCTCGGCGAGGTCGTACCGGACAGTCTGGTGATGCGCGGCGCTGCCGGGAATCTGCCTTTCGCCGACGGCACGCTCGGCGCGGTGAACTGCTGGAACACGATTCAGTCGATTGAGACGCCTTACCAGACGATCCATGAGATCGGCAGGTGCCTTGGCCGCGGCGGCACCTTCACGATGCTCACCTACCGGCATTCCCCGGATCCGCTCTACCGGTATTTCCAACAGCGGCACGAATCCTGCCTCGGCGTCACCTCATTCGATCCGGAGGAAATGCGGGAAGCGCTTTCCAAGGCCGGTATGACGGTGATGGACCAGTACACGCCGGGCAGCTTCCTCATCATCACCGCGGTACGCCGTTGAGCCCGCATCTCACCAAGGAGTCGAATGTCGACAGCAACGGAGACGAACGCGCCACCGCTGCGTAAGGGCTCCACCATCGCGGTGGTCATGACCGGGGTCTTCCTGTCCGGGATGGACACCACGATCGTCATCCTCGCCCTGCCGACCCTCGAACGGAGTTTCGGCGCCGCCCTGACGTCGATCGTGTGGGTCGTCATCGGTTTTCTTCTGGTCAACACGCTGCTGACCACCCAGGCCGGACGCCTTGGCGACCTCTACGGTCCGGCCAGGATCTACCAGACGGGATTCTGGGTGCTGACCGTGGCGTCGCTGCTGTGCGGCTTCGCCTGGAACGTGACCTCGATCGTGGTGTTCCGCCTGCTGCAAGGTGTCGGGGCGGCGTGCGTAACCGCCAACAGTGGCGCGGTCATCTCGAGTGTCTTCACCCGTGAGGAACGCGGAAAGGCCTACGGCAACACCGGTATCGCCTTCAGTCTCGGCGCGGTCGCCGGCATCGTCCTCGGCGGTTTGGCCATCACCTACGTTTCCTGGCGGTGGATTTTCTGGCTCAACGTGCCGATCGGTGCGGTGACGATAGCCTACGCCGGCAAAGTGCTCCACGACCGGGCGCCGGCACGGCGCAGAATCCTCGATCCGGTCGGGATGGGCACGCTGGGATCGGGTTTGTTCTGTCTGATCTGGTCCGTCACCCGGCTGGCGATCGAACCGCCGAGTCCGCTCATCGTGGGATCGGTGGTCGCCGGGATCTGCGTTCTCGGCGTTTTCGTCTGGAACGAACTGCGTCACCGAGAACCGATGCTGCGCCTGTCGTCGTTCCGTATTCCCGCGATGTCGGCACCGCTGCTGGCCGCGCTCTTCCAGGGCCTGGCCAACTACGCGGTGCTCTGGCTGGCGATCATGTACCTGCAGGGCACGAAAGGCCTGTCTCCACTGGACACCGCGTTGCTGATGATGCCGGGATACGTCCTCGCCGGGCTGGTCTGCCTGGTCAGCGGCCGGCTGGCGGACCGCGCGGGGCCGCTGCTCCCGATCACCGTCGGACTGGCCGTCGAAATCGTCGCGCTGTTCTGCTACGCCCAGGTCTCGACCAGCAGCGGACTTTGGCTCATCGTGGTGGCGAACGTCGCCAATGGGCTCGGCCTCGGCTTCTTCATCCCCGCCAACAGTTCGGCGGTGATGAAGGCGGCGCCGCAAGAGCTCATCGGGATATCATCCGGCATGCTGCGAACCTTCGCGAGCATCGGCTGGTCCTTCTCGTTCCCGCTGGCGATCATGTTCGCTTCCCTGTCCATACCGCGAGATCTCGCCGTCACGATCTTCGTCGGATCGTCGCCGGAACTCGACAGCAGGCTGGCCGCGGCGTTCACGGACGGGCTCCACCGCGCCTTCTACGCGTTGCTGGGCATCATGATCGTGGCCATGGCCGCCTCGTTCATCAGGCTGGTCCGCACGCACCCGGCCCGGCGCCCTGCTCCGGAGCCGGCCGTCGGGAGACGGACGAGCCGACCATGAACCTCACTTTCGGCAGGGGTGGCAGTCCCTACTGCACCGACACGTTGTTGAACGGCAGCAACGGTTCCAGCCATGGGAACACCACGAACAGCAGCAGGGCGACCGCGCCCAGGACGAGCACGATCGCGAGGGTGGCCTTCGCGACCACCGGCCCGGGAAGGCATCGCCAGATCCAGCCGTACATCTATCCCTCTCCGATGGAGTGCAGCAGCTGCGCGTAGGTCGCGCCGTTCTGCTTCAAATACTGGTTGGTCAGGACGGCGTGCACGATGAGCCGCTGCCGGTCCGAGAACTGGGGGTGGCAAGTGGTCAGCGTGAGCAGCGCGACCTGCTGAGCGGGCGGAAGCGCGTCGGCCGGCTTGTCCGGCACCGACGCGATCACCTCGACCTGGTCCGGGTTCACCACCTCACGGCCCACGGTCCGGCCGTAGGGGCCGCCGTCCGGCGCGTTCGTTCGCAGCGTGCCGACCGCCGCGCATTTCGGGTCGCGTCCCTTGCCGGTGGCCCAGCCGGCGACCTCGTCCGCATAGGGCAGCACCCGGTACACGAAGAAGTCGTTCTGGGTCTCGATGACGATCGCGTCACACGAGTTCAGCAGGTCGAGGTCGTTGAACGGCGCGCCCTTGCCGACCCGGTGCCCGGCGATCGCGAAGTTGCCGGGTTCTCCGGGAAGCGCGGTGCCCCGGTAGTGCCCGGGCCCGGTTTCCAGCGACGCGTAGTCCGTGCCCTGCTGAATGGTGAAATGGTAGTCCGCGCCGAAGCCCGGGACATAGATCTTGGCGAAGGCCTGGCCGTTGATCAACTCGGGATGCGGCCGGCGGCCCTTGGCCCAGTCATCGTCCAAAGACGAAACGGCGTCGGCCTGTTTCCCGGCGGAGACCAGGTCGGTCACGTACACCTCGTAGACCACGAACAGCAGGATCACCAGGCCCGCCGTCATCAACAGTTCGCCCAGCGCGCGCACGGTCTTTCTGCCCCGGCCGGGCGACGGCTTCGGCGGCGCTGCTTGCTGTATCGCCATGCGCGCTCCTCATTTTCTCGAGCAGGATTGCCTTGGCGGCGCCAAAGCGTGGTTCACTGTGGCCGATGCGTCGAGTCGTGCTTGTTCTCGGAACCTTCGCTCTGGTCACAGCGGCGTGCTCGCGGCCGTCAGGACCGGTCACGGCGCCACTCCCGTCCAGCGTGCCGCCACCGGTCACCGTCACCTCCGCTGCCCCGGCGCTGCCGCCCGAGCCCCAGCCGGTAGCCGCGGGACCATGTCCATACCTCGCCACCGACTTCGTCGCGGACGCCAATGGCCAGCGGGTGTCGAAGGTGAAGCTCTCGGCCGACCGCCCCCATCCCGCCTGCTTCTTCTACGACCTGGCCGGGAAACCGCAGCTGACCGTGCGGGTCTACGTCGGCGAACCCGCCGTGGCGACCGCTCTGGTGGATCACGCGGCGCCCGTGGACACCAGCAATCCCGCCACCGAACCCCCCGGCTGGCAAGGCGGATACCTCCAGACGGGCGGTGGCGCGGTCTACGCCGTCGCGAAGCAGGGCGTGGCGATCGTGGTCACCACCGACCAGATGCAAACCGTCAAGGCGAGAACCGTTGCGAAACAAGCGATCTCCGCTCTCGGACTGTACTGAGCCAATCGTTACCAATCCGACCACAGCCACGGCGGAAAGGGTGTCTATAAGCACATTGGCTGCGGACGGGTCTCCGCCTGGTTTTGGTCGGATCGGTACCCTGGTCTGCTCACCCGCGCTGAAAGATCACGGGTGAGCAGACCACCTGGTGTTCAGCCCTGGTTGGCCCGGCGCTTCCGGCCGGCGAACGCCAAGGCCGCGCCCGCACCGAAAAGCAGGACCCCGAGGATGATCAACATCGGCAGACCGGGAACACCGGTGTAGGCCAGCGAACCCGCGTGCGTGCCGACCGGGGCCGGGTTGGTGGGAGCCGGGTTCGTCGGCATCGGACTCGGCGGCGACGACGAGGGCGGTGTCGAGGAAGGCGGCGGTGCCGCTACCGGCAGGTACACGCCGGCGTCGATCGTGTGATCGACTCCGCCGGGCGCCTTCGGAGCCACCACGGGTGCGTTTCCGTCGCACAGCTGCCCGGACGTCGGCGGGACCACATTGGAGTCATGGCTCCGGTCTTCACCCACCGTCGGCAGTGTGAACCGCAGGTCCTCGGCCGGTGGCCGGCTCGGCACCTTGCTGGTGTTCGCGGTACAGACGTCGAACTCCACGGTGTACTTCCCGCCCGGCGTGAGCTGGTAGGTGGCGCCGACACCACCGAAGTAGTACTCGCCGGCCGCGTCGGTCCTGGTGGTGGCCACCCGCTTTCCGTTGGCGTCCATCAGGTTGATGGTGGCGTTCGGCAGCGGCACGCTCCCCGGGTCCTGAATGCCGTTGTGGTCGCCGTCGAACCACACGAGGTTGCCGATCTGGATCGGCGCGTTCGCCGCCGCGTAGGCGATGTCGCCGAGCCCACCGGCCTTGCCGAACCCGTTCGCCTCCTGTCCGACGAACTCGTAGGCGTTGGCGGCCGGTTTGTTACCGGGCCCCTCGCCGGTCACGATGTTGTGGTAACCGGTTCCGTCGGTTTCGATGTGGACGGTCGGGTCGAACTCCGTGCTGACCACCCATTGCTGCTGCGGAATGTAGGCCACCGCACCCAGCGCGGTTTCCTCGTGCCCGCCGGCGAAGAAGTCGCCCGGGAAGTATTCGACGACGCTACTGGCCTCGCCGTGGTCGTTGGCGGGTTTCGCGTGGTTGGGGCAGTTTCCGGTGCCTTCCCACGAGTATCCACCGGCGGGGTCGGCGCAGGCCATGTTGATGTCACCGCCGGACATGCCGAGTTCCGGGTTGTCGTTGCCCGGCCTGGGGTCCAGTCCGTTGGCGCCGAGCACGTCCATGAACCGGTCGCGGAAACCCAGGATCATCGAACCGTCACGGGCGAAGGCCAGGCTGGACAGCTCCGGCTGCGGATCGATGAAGGCGGTGGTGCCACTGGGCTGGAACTTGTCCCAGTCCGACAGTTTGGTGTCCCACGGGTTCCAGTGGTTGTTCTGTCCCTGACTCGGGCTACCGATAAAGACGGCACCGCGCTCATCGGTAAGCGCGTGGGCCAGCACCGTGGTGAACCGCTTCCCGTCGTAGAGGTAGACGACGGCCTTCAGGTCCGACCGGTCCTGCGTACTCTCCGCGGAGCAGACTCCACCGACGTAAAGCTTGTTGTCGTGCGTGGTAACGCCGAACGGCCGCCAGTCGGTGGGCGACGCGCAACCCGGGTCCGGGATCGGCACCGTCGACTCAGGTAACAACGCGGTGTTCCCGGTCGCGTCGAAGCTCACCAGCGTCCGGCTCAGCAGGTTCACCGCGTACAGCGTCGAGCCGTCCTCGGACAGGGCTATTCCGCCGATGCTTTCCTTACCCGGCGCATTGGTGAACCCGCCGTCCTTCTTCATGTTGGCGATGTCGTGGGGTGTCACCGTGGCGAGGGGAACCTTCGCGAACAAGGTCGGCGCGCTCCCACCGTCGGCGGGCACCGTGTAGATGGCGTTACCGCCGTCCGGACCGTAAAGGGCGTACCGCCGGGCGAACGCGCTTTGGAACAGCCGCTTCCGGTCCTTGTCGTAGGCCAGCCCGAACGTCGTGCCCACCTGGGCTTGCGTGTCGATCACGGCCGGGCACGCGACATCGGTGGGACAGGTGCCCCGGGTGTTCGTCCCGAACGCCACCAGCGCCCGGGTGTCGGTCCCTTTGGCGCCGTTCTGGATCGGTACGAAATAGCGCGTATCGGGCAGCGCGTAGTCGGCCGCGTCCCAGACCCCGGTGATCACCGAAGCGTTCTTGCCGTCGGACACATCGGCGAAACTGGTGAAGCTGTCGAAATGGTTCGCCGCCGTCGAAGCCGGCGCGGCCCGCAGATAATCGCTGTACGGCGCCGGAACGCTGACGTCGACGCGGTACTGCCCGCCGGTCAGCACGGTCGACGCCGACACCACGACCTTTCCGGTGGCATCGGTGATTCCGGTGACGTGGTGACCGGCGGAATCGCTGACATCGACGCTCATGCCCCGCTGTGGCACGTCCATTGTGGTGTTGATGACGCCTGTCCCGAAGAAGTCGCGCAGGACCTCGACGGTCAGCGTGCCATCGCCAGTGGACGCGGCAGCCGTCCCCGCCATGGTGCCGGTGGCGCTGCTCATCAGCAGCAGACCGGACAACCCCAAGCGCGCCAGCCGTGCCGACCGCTTCCCGGCTGCCGGGCGCACTCCGCTACCGGCCTGGCTCATAGCCATCGCTGTCCCCTCGTGATCTCAACAGAACACCCGCCTCGACTCGCGACCCCCGGTGGCACGTTGACCACGCAAGGTCATCACCGACCGTCACATATAAGCAGAACGCTCTTGGCGCGTACGCGCGGGAACCGGGTGATTTGGGGGGTGAACCGGCAGAACTGTTAGCGTTGCGCCGCGTGCGGGGTAAGAGTGTCCGGCAAGGATTTCGGCGGCGCGCGACCGGCCGGCGCCGGCGATTCCGGCCGCGCTGGGTGGCCGCGATCTGTATAGCCATCGGCGCGGTGGTCACGCTGATCGCGGTGCTGGTCGCGAACTCCGGCCCTACCGGCCCACGTGCGCTGACTTCGGACGAGGCGAACCGGCTGGCGATCACGCGGTTCCGCAACTTCCAGGCAGGGGGCCGCGCGGTCACGATCACGGTTCCCACCACCGCCGGTGGTCTGGTCATCGCTGGTTCGATCGACTACCGCGCCAAAATCGGTTACGGCGTGGTGCGCGGCACCGGACGCGATACGGCCGGAGACGGGCTGATCCAGTGGACGGCCACCACCGTGCTCGTCCATCCCATGCCGAACCCGCCGGGGGAAGCACCGGCGACACCGCCGGAGCAGAACTGGTACAGCCGTCCACTGCGGACTTCCGGCAGTTCACTGGACACGGGCCTGGCCGTCGCGCTCGGCCTCGGGAGCGACCGTCCGGACAACGCGCAACTCCTGCCACAGAACGGTGCCTCCTGGACCGGACAGGACCAGGTGGACGGTCATCAGGCGGAGGTCATGACCGGCCCGACCACCGGTACCAAGACCGGCGAGGCGGGCGTCGTGCGCTATTGGATCGGCCCGGACGGCACCATGTACCGGGTGCGGGCCGATGTGGCATCCCAGCCGGATCCGGTCGTCATCGATTTCGACACCGGGAAATACGTTCCGGTCCAGCCGGTACCCGGCCTCACGCCGACGCGGTAACCGCTGCTCAGGAGGGTTGTACCACTGCGCTTCCGGCGAGCAACGACGCCGACGGCAACGGGATGCTCGCGGCGTCGGGGAGGGCGGGAACGTCCGGAACAGCGGTGGCTCCGGAGGTGGCGGCATCCGGGAACTGTGGTTGAAGGACAGGCACGGCCACCTCGGTGAACGGGATACCGCCAGGTGGTTTCGGCATCACCCATGAACCCGATGGCGTGGGCGACTCAGCAGGAGCCGGGCAGGACGTCGTGGCCACGAGCTGAGCGGGCACGGTCGTCGCCAGATCGTTGTCCCGCAGGCAATTGCCCCGTCCCCGCGTGGCGGTGCGGAAAGTCCAGCCGATGTCCACACCGTTGGCGGCGAAGGTGTTTCCGATGATCTGATTGTCATCTGCCGGTATATCGGCGCTTGCGGTGATAACCAGTCCGGCGTTGCTGTTGCCGGTGACCCGGTTGCGCACGAACTGATTGCTGCTGCCGCCGTCGACGCCTATGCCGATTCCCCACCCGCCGTCGGCTTGTTCAGGGGTCGATGCCTGCTGGTTGGCCGCGATCAGGTTGCCCGCGATGACGGCGCCCCGCTGCGGAAGCAGTTTCTCCTGGTGGTCGGAGTCGGTGGTGAGTCCGACCCGGTTACCGGAGAACCGGTTGGCGACCACATACAGGTCGCCACTGGCGTTGGTGCCTTCGTAACCGACGGCGTTGAGTTCGGAAACGTTGTCCCGCACCACGATGTGGCACGGCTTGCACTGTCCGACGTAGATCCCCGAGTCGGCACCGCCTGAGGTGTAGGAATGCTCGATGACACCGTTTTGCGCGGAGAACGCGTAGATGCCGTACAACCCGTTGCGGGTCGCGGTCACATAGGACACCAGGAACGATTTCAGGAAGTCGACGGGTTCGTCACCGGTGTCGTAGCCGCCGCTCTTTCCCGGTGCTCCGGCGATCGCGGTCGCGGAACCGGTGACCAGCACGCCGTTCTGCGTGTTGTTCTCCACGGTCAAGTTCTCCACGGCCACGCCCGGCGCGGCGACGACGACGCCGTTGGCCTGTTGCAGTTGCCCGTCGATGACGACCTTGTCCCGGGACTCGCCGCGAAGCGTGAGGTGGGCCGTGGTGATTTTGACCGACTCGTGGTACACGCCCGGCGCGACCAACACGAGATCGCCGGACTGGGCGAGCGATACCGCGGCCGAAATTGTCGGAGCGTCAGCGGGAACCCGGATCGTCACGTGCGCGCCGGCCGGCCGGTGGCCCTGCTCCGGTCCCCCGCCGCAACCGGCCAGCCCGAGTGTCATTACGCCCAACATTGCGATCATTGCACGACAACCGAAACGAGCCACGCCTCGCAGTTTGGCATGGCCGCCGGATTCGTTCGCGGCAGGGCGGATATGGCAGTCTCCCCTTCATGCGCCGAGCCGAGCATCATCCGTCACGCCGCGCGTTCCTCGGTGCCGCAGGCACCGTGGTGGCCGCCGGTCTCACCGGGTGTGAATCGCCTTCCGTTCAGCCACACCAGTTCGAGGGACCCGCGCCAACCCCGTCGGTGCCGCCGACGGGCCGGTATCAGGCGGGTGTGACGCTCCCGCAGCCTGCCCAGGCCAACCTGCTGGCCGTGGTGGCCGACATCGGTGATGGCGTCGCCGTCGGCCCGTTGCTGGCCGAACTCGGTGAGGCCATCCGCACGCTCACCGCGGGGAACGACGCACGACTGCTGGGCCTGCCGCCCGGCGATCTCACCGTGACCGTCGGGGTCGGGCCCCGGCTGGTGCGCAGCGCCGATGCTTCCCTCCCGGGCGCGATGGATCTCCCCCCGTTCTCCCGGGAACAGATTGCCCCGCAGGCACGCGGCGGCGATCTGGTGATACAGATCTGCGCCGGGAGCGCCCCCGTCCTTCCGATCGTCGCCGCCGCGCTGGTGAGTCAGGCTGGTGACCGGATACGGGAACGCTGGCGGCAGTCCGGCAGTCGCGGTTCGAGCATTCCCGTCGACCAAGGCGTTGCCGCGCCACGAAATCTGCTCGGTTTCATCGACGGCATCGTGGGTCCGCACACGACCGGCCAAGAACAAAGGGATCTGTGGCTGGCCGGGCCTGCCCCGGTCGCCGACGGCACCATTGCCGTGATACGGCGCATGGAACTCGATCTGCCGCGCTTCGCCACGCTGCCGGTCGCCGAGCAGGAGGCGGTCATCGGCCGCCGCCGCGCCACCGGCGAGCCGCTCTCCGGCGGCACCATCGCGTCGGATCCGGACCTGGGCGCCAAAACACCGGACGGGCGCTACCTCGTCCCGGCGTCCGCTCACGTCCGCCGGGCGCATTCCAACGTGGTCGGCGTCGGTCTCATGCTGCGCCGTTCGTACGGCATCGCCGAACCGGGGCCGGGCCTGCTCTTCGTCAGTTTCCAGAACGACCTGCGAACATTCACCAGCACCCTCACCCACATGGAGAATGTGGACGCGTTGCTGCCCTTCACCACCACGACCGCCAGTGCGAGTTTCCTGATACTGCCGGGTTTCGACCGACAACGTCCGCTTGGTTCCACGTTGTTCCGGTGACCACAATGGACACCGGTGTCAGAGGACGCCGAGTTCGTAGGCACGCATCAGCGCGTCCTCACGACTGGTCGCTCCTAGCTTGCGGTAGAAGCTTTTCATCTGCGTGCGGACAGTGTTGACGGACACGACGAGCTTGCGCGCGACCTCCGCGACGGTCAGGCCGGCGTCGAGTTCGGCGAGGACCACCTGCTCACGGTTGGTCAGTTCGACCAGGTGGACGCGTTCCGGGTACACCGGCCTCGCCTGGGCCAAGCGCCGCGCCGCTTCATCGGCCAGCGGGATATCGGCCAAGCGGAACAGATCCTCGCGATCAGCCGGTGACAACGAGGCGAGCGAGAGCACTTCGTCGGGCGTGCGCACGCGGCTGATGGGCGCGAGTGACCGGCGGGCCTCGTCCTTGTCTCCCATATGGAGCGCGGCGATCGCCCTGAGGAACAACATTTGCCTGGCATCCCGGCGCGATGTCGTTTCGTGCCAGGAAGTGCGGGAGGCTATCGCGCGGACCGCCTCGTATTCGCCGTTGAGGAGGCGAAGCCGGGCGGCGGGCAGCGTCAGCCACGACGCCTGCCCGTCGGCCTCCTTGATCATCCGGAGGGCGCGGGTGGCTTGGCCGGTCGCGATCAGCAGTTCGACATGGGCCCGTCGCAGCACCCGGGCGGCGGTGCCCTGGTCGATGAGCGCGGGCGAGTGGCTGAGCCGGAGGGTACCGAGATGGGCCAGCGTCGTCGCGGGATCGCCGAGGTACAGCCCGTGCGCCGACACCAGCGCCGCGACGAAGGGCCAGACCTCCAGTTGCCTGGTGCCGTCCCCGGCGAACTCCAGACGGCCCGCGAGGCTCGCCTCGTCGTAGCGGTCCAGCGCATCCCAGCCCTCGGCGATCGTTCCGCCCACGGTGAGCAGGAACCGGACCCGCCGCGACGGCGATGCGAAGCCACGCATCCGGTCAAGCCACTGCCGCGCGAGGGCAGGGTGCCCGAGATGGCCGAAGATCATGGCGAGATTGGCGCTCGCGTTGAGGGCGGTGGCGGTGGTCGCCGGCTCGACCGTCGCGTACTCGTAGGCCTGGCGATACAAGTCGACGGCGGCGGGAAAGTCGTCCATCAGGGAACGCGTCAAACCTCGTTGCATGGCCAGCCAACCGGGACGCGGTACCGCGTCGACGCCGGGCAGCGGGCTGAGCTGCGCCGCGCGCGTGGTGAGGCGCTGCCCCAGATCCTCGGCCTCGGTGAAGGCCCCTTGCGCGCGCAGGGCGATCATCGCGGCGGTGCCGACGGTCACGAGTGTCGCCAGTGAACTCTCCCTGGCTATGTCCATTGTCGCCGCGAGGCGGGTACCGAGCTCCATGTACTGACGCAAGTACGGCCGGAGTTCGCCCGCGTCCGACTGGTTCGCCGCGTGGTAGGCGGTGACCCACGAGATCATCAGGCGTGGTCGCGCGCGCAGCTCCTCGTTCGGGACCTGGCTGAGCACGAAAAGCAGCCGAGCGGCGAGTTCGCCTTCCACCGCGAGGATGTGCCTGTCGCACAACGCTTCAAGCGCGGCCCAGTCGCGTTCCTCGGCGGCTCTGTCCACCGCTTCCGGCAGATCGGCCACGGGGACATGAGCGGGTTGAGCGCAGTCCGGCACCGTCTCCGCCCCTCCCCGGACCAAGCCGATCGATCTCACTCGCAAGTATGAGGTACCGGGGCACCGAGCGGGCGACCTGTGTGAAGTTCACCATCGATATCACTCGATCGGGTATTTTCTCGTCCTCGTTGCGGTGCCTGGCAACGGGCCTGCACCAGCTCTCTCACGCGTGGTTCGGAGACTCGATCCCGATCACGTCGCTCGCGTCCTCCGGCTGCGGGAAGGCGTACCAGCGGATGGCGACCTCCCGGGTGCCGGCCGCCGAGCTGTCGTGGAGCAGGCAGTAGCGGGTGAGCAGTTCCTCGTATTCCTGGGTGAACTCGGCGAGTTCCCGTTCCGTCAGGTAGGTACTCGCCCGGTGACCGCGACCCCACGACCCGAACTGCTCGCGATGTCGTGCCGCCCAGCCGAACAGTCGTAGTTCATGGTCGTATTTCGCGTCGTAAAAGGCCCTTAGCCGCGCCTGGTCCGCGTCGGCGAGTTCGGTCGCCACGGGCGGCCGCAGGTTCAGCTTGGTCACCCGCCACCGGCCGTCGCGGCGGCGGGTCACCCGGCCGGCCTGTGCCAGCCGGTCCAGCATCCGCTGAAGTTCGTGCGCGGGCAGAGAAAGTGTCTTTGCCAGCCCGGCGATCGTCGACGGCCCGTTCACCGAGAGCGTTTCCTGAAGGCGCCGGTAGCCGGGATCGGTGTGCAGTTCGATGTCCGTCACGGCGAACGGCCGGCTGCGCATGCCCGCGGTCAGCAGCGGGCGCGCCCAACTCGCCAGCAGCACCGCGACGGGCAACTCCGCCAGTGCGGCCATCGCGATGCTGCTCCATTCGCCGGGCCCACCCCAGTCGAGCATCACGTCGAACCAGGCGTCACAACAGAGCAAGGCCGCCGTGACCGTCATGGCCGGAACCACGCCACGCCGGCGCCGCCAGCCGAGCCAGGCCGCGACGGCGAAACAGGTCAGCAACGCCACGTCGAACCCCACCCAGGCCAGCCGCCAGTTGCCGGTGCCGAACCGGTCCGGTAGCGTGCTCTGGAGATAGATCGTCCACGGCACAAGGAAAGCCGCGGATCCTCCGGCCAGGATCAGCAGGACATGTCTGATCGCCTGTTTCGGCACCCACCCGTTCCCGGCATCGACGGCCTCACGATCGGGATGCCTTGTGGATCGAAGACGGGGACCGCGCATCATCGCACGGTATCGCCGATTCCCGCGACAGGAATCAGGTATTTTCCCGGAGACCCGCCTTGGTGCGGCGCGGATCTCGTCGCTCGACGGTCTCGACGCGGGCCTGCTCGGGGTTAGTCTGCGGGCGTGACTGACGAGCCGTTGCAGGTGCTGGTGCCCGACCTGATGGGTGTCTTCGTGTTCGGGCTCTCGGGAGGGCTGGCCGGCGTGCGCGCGCGGCTTGACCTCTTTGGAGTCACGGTGCTTGCCGGTATCACCGCGTTGGGCGGTGGCGTGGTGCGTGACCTGCTGCTCGGGCTGACACCTCCGTTCGCGTTGCGGCACTGGCCGTATGTGGCGGTGGCGTTCGTCGCCGGGCTGGTCGCGTTCCTCATGCACGCGCAGGTCCAACGGTTGCGTCGCGCCTACCTGGTGCTGGACGCCGCGGGATTGGGCCTGTTCACGGTGACGGCCACCAAGCTCGGGCTTCAGCAAGGGCTGGGGCTGGTGGGCGCGTGCACCGTCGGCGTGATCACCGGCATCGGCGGCGGGGTGATCCGCGACGTGCTCATCCGTGAAATCCCGATCGTCCTGCGCTCGGAAATCTATGCCTTGGCCGCACTCATCGGCGCCGTGACCGTCTATGCCTGTTACCGCCTGCACGTGTTACAGGCGCCGGAGCAGATTGCCGCGGCCACCCTCGTCTTCGTGGTGCGTCTGATCGCGCTGCGACGAGGTTGGCAGGCTCCCGTCGCGCGATAGCCGACGAACTGCGCCCCGCACCGGATTTACCGTTCTCCCTGGTCCTGGGGCGCCGGATAGGTGCCCTGCCCACGTTCGATGGCCGTGGCGAGGACGCCGAGCCCGATCATGCCGAGCCCGAGTCCCAGGTGCAGCCAGTTGTCCGCGCTGTTCACGGGAATGAAGTTGCCCGGGGTCGCCTTGCTGACGGCAACGCCGTACAACCACAGGACCAGGTAGATCCCGCCGCCCAGCACCAGATAGGCACGCGCGGGGGCCCGGGTCGCGAAGGCCGCCAGTCCGGCGACGCCGAAGGCCAGGTGCACGAGATTGTGCAGGATGGACACCTGGAAGACGCCGAAGAGCATCGCGCCGGAATGGTGTCCGCCGAACTCGAGCGCGTCGTAACCGGTGGTCACTCCGGGAATGAACCCCAGCACGCCTGCCACGAGGAAGACCACTCCGGCCATGAGCGCGAACACCTCGACCGGCTTGCGTTCGGTGGCCTCGCGTCCCGCCGCTTTGGATACAACCATGTTCCTTCCCTACGTTGTCCTTCAGCGGCGGGTACCCGTGTGATCCCGAAGAAAACGGACGATGGGTTCGAACATGGACGAGTCAGGGCCACCTAGCACTCGATGACGTTGACCGCGAGGCCGCCTCGGGCGGTTTCCTTGTATTTGACGTGCATGTCACGGCCGGTGTCCCGCATGGTCTTGATGGCCTTGTCCAGACTGACCTGATGACGGCCGGTGCCGTTGATGGCGATCCGGGCGGCGTTGATCGCCTTGATCGAGGCGATCGCGTTGCGCTCGATGCACGGAATCTGCACCAGACCGCCCACCGGGTCGCAGGTGAGGCCGAGGTTGTGCTCGATACCGACCTCGGCCGCGTTCTCCACTTGTTCCGGCGTGCCGCCGAGAACTTCGCACAGCGCGGCCGCGGCCATCGAGCAGGCGGATCCGACTTCGCCCTGGCAACCGACCTCGGCGCCGGAGATGGAGGCGTTCTGTTTGAAGAGGATGCCGATCGCGGCGGCCGTGAGGAGAAACCGCACGACGCCGTCGTCGTCCGCGCCGGGGACGAACCGGGCGTAGTAGTGCAGCACGGCGGGAATGATGCCCGCGGCACCGTTGGTCGGCGCGGTGACGACGCGCCCGCCGGAAGCGTTCTCCTCGTTGACCGCCAGCGCGTAGAGGTTGACCCAGTCCAGGACGCGCAGCGGGTCCTCACTGTCCACTTCGGACGTCAGGGTCCGGAACAGGCCCGGGGCGCGCCGCGGGACACGGAGACCACCGGGCAGGACGCCGTCCCGGTGACAACCCGCCTCGACGCAGGCGACCATGACGTTCCACAACCCGAGCAACCCGGTCCTGATCTCCTCGGCGGACCGCCAGGACAGTTCGTTGGCCAGCATCACGTCGCTCACGCGAAGCCCCTCACGAGCGCAGATGGCCAGCAGCTCGGCGGCGGTGCCGAAGGGATAGCGCACCTCGGTGGTGTCACGAACGATCCGGTCCGAACCCACCGCGTCCTCGTTCACCACGAAACCGCCGCCGACCGAGTAATAGGTACGGTCGCACAGGACCGTTCCCTGGGCGCCGTAGGCGGTGAAGACCATGCCGTTGGGGTGCGCGGGCAGGGATTTGCGCCGATGCAGCACCAGATCCTCGCTCGCGGTGAAATCGATCACCTTGCTCCCGCCGAGCGACAGCCTGCCCTCTTCCTTGGCACGCGCCGCCCGTTGGTCGGCGGTGTCGGTGTCGACGGTGGCCGGGTCCTCACCCTCGAGACCGAGAATGACCGCCTTCTCCGAGCCGTGCCCGTGGCCGGTGGCGCCCAGCGATCCGAACAACTCCGCTCTGACCCGGATGACCGAAGCGAGCAGGCCGTCTTCCCGCAGCCTGTCGACAAAACGTTTCGCCGCACGCATGGGGCCCACCGTGTGCGAAGAGGACGGCCCGATACCGACGGAATAAAGATCGAACGCGCTCAAGGGCATTTTCGGAGGCTCCCTGTTTCGGGCACCACGGATCGTGGCGCTGGGCACCTCCCCGCTCTGTCATCGGTACCTGAGAGTTTCACCGCCTGCTCGGAGGGGCTTGCACCGTGGGTGCGGGATCGGAAATCCCGGCTTTCCAGAGTTCGCCTCGCCGGAGCGGTAGGGGGACCTGAGAGTTTCTGGGGAGAGTTGCTCCTTCGGCGCCCCACCGTCACCGATGGGATCTCTCCCGCTCCGGCTGGAACGGCGCGGTATGAAGTTGAGGGCTTCTGACAGTAGATCGGCCCGTTCAGCGCGGTCAACCCGGATCCGCGTGGCCTCGGCGACTTCGCCGCGGCGGCCCGGCACAGCGCCGGCCGGCGCAGACCGCCGTTGACCTGAGCGCAACACGTGGTCGGCGCCGGCCACGCTCGCCCGGGGCGGAAACCCCGAGAGCGTCGTCAGGCAAGTCGATCAGGTGATCGGGTTTTCCCGGGCGGCGGTGAGGGTGTTCTGGAGCAGCATCGCGATGGTCATCGGACCCACGCCACCGGGCACCGGGGTCACCACACCGGCGATTTCGCGGACGGTGTCAGTGTCGACATCGCCGCACAACCCGTTCTCGGTGCGATGAATGCCGACATCGAGCACGATCGCTCCCGGCTTGACCGCGTCCTCGCCGATGAGCCGGGGCACGCCGGCGGCGACCACGAGCACGTCCGCCGTCCGGCACACGGCCGCCAGGTCACGAGTACGGGAGTGGCACACGGTCACGGTGGCGTTGCGCTGCAACAGAAGCTGTGCCATCGGTTTGCCGACCAGATTGGACCGGCCGACGACCACGGTGTGCGCGCCCTCGAGGACCGCACCGATCTCGTCGAGAAGCACCATCACCCCCTCGGGGGTGCAGGGACGCAGCCCCGGCCTGCCCAGCGCGAGGCGGCCGGTGCTGCGCTCGGTGAGTCCGTCGACGTCCTTTTCCGGAGGGATGCGCTCGATGAGGGCGGCGGCGTCGAGGTGCGGCGGGAGGGGCAACTGGAGGAGGATTCCGGTGACCTGAGGGTCGGAGGCGAGTTCGTCGACGACCGCGGCGGCGGCCTCCTGGGTGATCTCTCCGGGCAGGTGCCGGTGCAGGTCGCGCATTCCGGCCTCGGCACACTGGCGGCGCTTGTTGCGCACGTAGATCGCCGAGGCCGGATCGTCGCCGATGAGAACGGTGGCCAGCCCCGGAGGAGTGGGCAGCGTGGCCACTTCCCGTGCCACCCGCGCGCGGACCCCGGCCGCCACGGCCCTTCCGTCGATGACCAACGCGTTCATACCCTCTCCTCCACCCGTCACGATGTTCAAGAACCGGCGGCGAACGATCCGGCCGTGCGGGTGAACCCGGCCCGCTGGAGAATCTCGGCGACACCGCGTTCGAAGCCGAAGGCCATCACGTGTACCCCCGCGACCCCGGGGATCTCCGCCAACTGCTGGATCGTCTCCGCGCACAGCCGGATTCCTTCGTCGCCGACCCGATCGGCGGGCACGCCTCGCAGCCGGCGTTCGATCTCCGCGGGCACATGCACGCCGGGCACGCTGGTGCGCAGGAACTCCAGCATGCGCAGCGACCGGATCGGTCCCACGCCCGCGAGCACCGCGCACGTCTCGGTGACGCCCAGATCCCTCAGCTCGGCCATCCACCGCGTGAACACAGCGAGGTCGAACACGTACTGGGTCTGTGCGAACTCCGCGCCCGCCGCGACCTTCTTCGCCAGCCGTCCGGCACGGAAGGACAAGGGCGGGGAGAACGGGTTCTCCACGGTTCCGATCATCCACTGTGGACGGCCATCGACCTTCTCTCCGGACGCCAGGACACCGTCGTCGCGCAACGTCCTGGCCAGCCAGGCCAGCTGCACCCCGTCGAGGTCGAACACCGGCTTCGCCTCCGGGTGATCGCCCGCGCGCGGATGATCACCCGTGAGCAGCAGCACGTGCGGGATGCCGAGCGCACCGGCGGCGAGCAGGTCCGACTGCAACGCCATCCGGTTGCGATCGCGGCAAGTCAGTTGCATGACCGGGGACAGCCCGGCGCGCTGGGCCAGCACGGCACCACCGAGGCTCGACATCCGGACGCGGGCACCCTGGTTGTCGGTCACGTTCACCGCGTCGACCCAGCCCCGCAAAAGGTCGGCCTTACGGGCGATCTGCTGTGTGTCGGCGCCTCGCGGCGGTCCCAGCTCGGCGGTGACGGCGAAGCGCTTCTCGTCGATCGCGGCGCGCAGGCCCGGAGCAGCCGTCGTCATGAGACTTCCACAATGGGCAGCAGTGGACGAGATCGCGGGTCGGTCGCGAGTTCGTCGTCGCGGCCGAGCCAGTAGTTGATCCAGGAGCTGCGGCTGTGTTCGCGGTGGTCCACCGGCCGGTGCAGGAGACCGAGATCGCTGCCGTGCCCGGCGGCGGTGGCGCGCTCGTGCGCGATGACCCACACGCACCGCATCTCCGGGTGCACTTCGCAGTTCCCGTCCGGCGACACGCCGCCACACGGGCCGTTGCGCAGTTGTTTGGGGCAGGTCATCGGGCACGCGTAGCCCGTCGTGGGCAGGGCACACTGGCCGCACATCCGGCACCCGTACAAACGCTCCTTCGAGACACGTTCGACGGTGGTGAAAGCGCGATACGCGCGCGGGGCCCGTTCGAGCCTCGCCGCGACCCGGCGATACAGGCCGTTGGCGGCCAAGATGGCGTGCAGCCGGTAGGAAAACGAAGCCGAGATCCGTGGCCGAAAGGGCGTCGGCCATCCGGCACGCGGCGCTGGCTTGGTCATGTCCACCTCACTGTGGGCCCGCATCGGCACTTGTCGAACCGTCACGATACGGCCGGTGACGCGGCAAGGTCTTCGGGCTGGAAAACAAAGATGAAGGTCCCGATTTGTGGTCACCCCGGCAGTACCCACCGCCGGGTCCGCCAAGGCCCCCGCCATCGAGTGGCCCACCGGGCGGGACGCGACCCGTGTTGCGCCCAGGGCAACAGCGGCCGCCGGAATTGTTGCTCTCACCTCCGTCTAGCTGGAACTACTCTCGTCATGAACTTCGGGTGAGGAGAGCAACACGTGAGGTACGACATGCTGACTGCCCATGGTCATGTCCACCCCTGTCGCCCCGGCGTCGCTGATTGACCCGCGGGCGAACGAGCCATTCCCGGAAAACCGCGAGCGAAAAACCCTGGCGTTGAAAAGAAGTCCGAAAATCAGGGCATGGCCGGCCCCGGCCATGAATTCGATGCTGGTTTCACCATATTCTTGATTCCTTCATGATCGGGAGGTGGCAATGGAGCCACGGAAAGCCCCATCGGACGGCGAAGAATCACCGTCCGATGAGCGGCGCGTCAGTGGCGTCGCGACAAGACCCGACCGTATTCCGGTGCCGGGTAACCGGGGGGAAAGTCGTCGTCCACGGCGCGGATCCGGGCTCGCCGGCCTGTATTCGGTGATCCGGCGGATTCTCGGCGGCGTCGTCGTGCTGTGGCTGGTCTCGGTGCTGACGTTCCTGTTGATCCATCTCGTGCCGGGCGATCCGGCGGAGTTCGCCGCGGGCGAGGCCGCCACACCGGAACGCGTGGATGCCATCCGGCACCAGCTGGGCGTCGACCGCCCGCTGCTGACGCAGTACTTCACCTGGTTCGGCCACGTGGTGCGGGGTGACCTCGGAAACTCGCTGTTCTCGTCCGAGACGGTGAGCGGCGCGATCATGCGCGCCGCCCCGGCCACCCTGTCGATCACGATCCTGGCCCTGCTCATCGCGATCGCGGTCGGCGTTCCGGCCGGGATCATCGCGGGGCTGCGCCAGGGCACCTGGATCGACCGGGCGGTGTCGCTGATGGCGACGGTCGGCATCGCGATGCCCGGCTTCTGGGTGGGCATGCTGCTCGTGCTGATCTTTTCGCTGGCGACGAAGTGGCTTCCGGCGACCGGATACGCGTCCCTGTCGGACGGGTTCGGCCCATGGCTGCAGCATGCCATCATCCCCGCGGTCGCACTGGGGCTGGCCACGGGAGCCGAACTGGCCCGGCACGCCCGCGGCAGCGTCGGTGACGTGCTCGCCCGGCCCTACATCCGCACCGCGCTGGCCCGGGGCTGCTCGACGATGTGGTTGATCCGGCGTCACATCCTGCGCAATGCCGCGATCCCGGTGGTGACCGTGCTGGGCCTGCAGGCGGGACGACTGCTCGGTGGCGCCATCGTCATCGAAATGGTGTCGGGCGTGCAGGGGCTCGGGACGCTGGCCGTCAACTCGATCCTCAAACGGGACTTCCCCGTTCTCCAGGGCTATGTCCTCTTCGCCGCCGCCGTGGTGGTCGTCGCCAACCTGGTCGTCGACGCGGTCTACGGCAGGCTGAACCCGAAGGTGCGTAAAGCATGACCACCGAATTGATCGGCGGGTTAGCCCGGGTGGGCCGGACGGCCGGTTCCGGTGACGTCGGCAAGCGTCCGTCGGCGCTCGCGAGACTGTTCCGCAGGCCCTCGACCGTGATCTCCGCGGGATTCCTCCTCCTGCTGGTGATCCTCGCGATCGCGGCGTCGTGGATCGCCCCCCACGATCCGACGGCGCAGGACATCGCGAAGAGCTTCGCCCCCTACAGCGGCGACCACCCGCTCGGGACGGACGACCTCGGCCGTGACGTCGCCAGCAGACTCATCTACGCGGTCCGCCTCGCCCTTCTCGCGCCGCTCATCTCGGTCGGCGTGGCGTTGGTGCTCGGTGTCCCGAGTGGACTGTGGGCGGGGCTGCGCCGCGGTGTGGTGGACACGGTCATCAGCAGGCTCGCCGACACGTTGCTGAGCCTGCCCGGCCTGGCGTTCGCGCTCGCGGTCGTCGCCGTGCTGGGGCCGGGCCTGACCAACGCGATGGTGGCGCTGGGCGTGGTGTTCGCGCCGAGCCTGTTCCGCGTGGTCCGTGGCGCCGCCATGTCGGTGGCGGAGGAGCCGTTCGTCGATTCCGCCCGAGCGATCGGCTGTTCGACCCGCCGGACGCTGTGGGTGCACATCCTGCCGAACGTGGCTGCGCCGTTGTTGGTCCAGACCACCATCCTGATGGGCGTGGCGCTGCTCGCGGAGGCGGGGCTCAGTTTCCTGGGACTCGGGGTACAGGCGCCCGCGGCGAGCTGGGGTTCGATGTTGCGTACGGCCTACGACAACCAGTTCCAAGCGCCCCTGTCGGTGCTGCCTCCGGGCATCGCCGTAGTGCTGACCGTACTCGCGTTCAACACGCTGGGCGACGCCATCCGGGACACGATGACATCGAGGGGGCGGCGATGAGTGTTTTCCCTGACAGAGCGTCTGAGAACCGGAACGAGCCTGCTCATGGCGAGCCGGTGAACGCGCCATCCGAAGGTATCCGATCACGGGGGCAGGGCTCCCAGCAGCCACGACGTGACGTCAAAGCTGAGGCGAGCCCTGGCCACGTGATCGGATGGGCGCGTGTTCAGACAGACACTGAAGGACAGCCGACCGGTGAACCCCTGCTCGAGGTGCGGGGGCTGACGGTGGACCTCGTCGGTCAGGTTTCCCAGCCAGGCTTGGTGCAGGACGTGAGTTTCACGGTCTCCCGCGGTGAGTCGGTCGCGCTGATCGGCGAGTCGGGTTGCGGCAAGACGGTCACCGCGATGGCGATCCTCGGACTGCTCCAAAGTGGACTCAAGATCTCCTCGGGGCAGGTGTGCTTCCAGGGCAAGGATCTGCTGACGTGTTCCCCCCGGGAGTTGCGCGCCGTGCGCGGCGGTGCCATCGGCGCGATCTTCCAGGAGCCGATGAGCAGCCTGAACCCGACGATGACGGTCGGGGAACAGATCGCCGAGGCACGCCGCCTGCATCTCAAGGAGAGCCGCAAGGTCGCCCTCCGTCACGCTCGTGAGCTTCTCGACCGCGTGGGCATCGCGAACGCCGCACAGCGGGTACTGGCCTATCCGCACGAAATGAGCGGCGGGATGCAGCAGCGGGTCATGATCGCCTCGGCCATCGCCTGCGATCCGGCGCTGGTGCTCGCCGACGAACCGACGACCGCGCTGGACGTCACCATCCAGGCCGAGATCCTGGAACTGTTGCGCGAACTGCGCCGGGAGCAGGGCATCGCCGTCCTGCTGGTGACCCACGACCTGGGTGTGGTGGCGGACTTCTGCGACCGGGTGGTGGCGATGTACGCCGGGAACGTCGTGGAGCGGTCGGACGTACTGAGGTTGTTCGCCGACCCGGTGCACCCCTACACGCGAGCCCTGCTCGATTCCACGCCCCACAACGGGCAGGCACGGAAGGCGCTGCCGGTCATCCGCGGACGGGTCCCCGTGGCAGGCACCTTCCCGGCCGGTTGCCGGTTCGAACCCCGGTGTGTCCACGGTGGACACGAGGCCTGTGCGCGACCTCAGCAGGAGGCCGATCTCGGCGCGGGCCGCTCTACCCGCTGCGCCCGGGTCGCGGCCGGTGACCTCGTGCTGCAGCAAGTGGCCGTCCGATGACCGCCGGGACACGAAGCGTGATGGGAGACGATCGCATGAGCGAGGAGAGCGACAGCCTGCTCTCGGTCAAGGGCCTCACAAAGACCTTTCCCTTGTCCCGCACCATTATCGGCCGGTCCGCGCAGCGAGTCAGGGCCGTCGACGGTGTGGATCTGGAGGTCCCCGGCGGGCTGACCGTCGGGGTGGTCGGCGAGTCCGGTTCGGGCAAGAGCACTCTCGGCAGGTTGATCACCCTGCTCGATCGTCCCGACTCGGGGACGATCACGCTGGGCGGTACGGACATCACCCAGGCGCGGGGCAAGCGCCTGACCGCGCTGCGGACGAGCCTGCAGGTCATCTTCCAGGACCCGCTGGGTTCCTTGGATCCGACGAAGTCGATCGGGCATGCCGTCGCCGAACCGTTGTTCGTGCACGGCCGGATCCGGCGCGGCGAGATGCGGGAGGCGGCCGGGGACCTGCTGGCGCGGGTCGGGCTCGATCCCGTGCTGACCGAGAGGTATCCCGAGCAGCTTTCCGGCGGGCAGCGTCAGCGGGTCTGCATCGCGCGATCCCTCGCCCTGTCGCCGCGGATGCTGGTCGCCGACGAACCCACCTCGGCGCTCGATTTGTCGACCCGGTCGGAAATCCTGAACCTGCTGTTGTCGCTGCAGGAGGAAACCGGGCAGGCGATCCTGCTCATCTCCCACGACTTCGCGACGGTCCAGCACCTGGCGCACCGAGTCGCCGTCATGTACCTGGGACGGATCGTCGAGGAGGGTCCTGCGCAGGAGGTGGTGGGCGATCCCCTGCACCCCTACACGCAGGCGCTGGCCTCCGCGGTACCGGTGCCCGATCCGGTGGTCCAGCGGACACGCCGGCGAATACTGCTCAACGGCGAGGCTCCCGATCCGGCGAATCCGCCGTCCGGCTGCCGCTTCCGGAACCGTTGCCGTCATGCCATGGCGTCGTGCGCGACGACCGATCCGCCGCTGATCGCGCTCAGCGCGACCCGCAAGGTCGCCTGCCTGCTTCACGAGCCGAGTTCCCCGGAGCCGGCGCGGGAGCCGGCGGCTCTCCCTCGGTGACACCGGCTCGCCACCGGGCATGTCCGCAGGATAGGCGCGGCCCGAATTTTTTCAGCAAAGAACGGAAGAACAGATGAAAGCATTCACCCGCCGCTTTGCCGGCGTGGCCCTGGCGGCCGCTCTCGTCATACCCCTCGCCGCGTGCGGTACGTCCTCGCCCCAAGGCACCCAGACCGGCGGCGAAGTCGACACCAGCGCACGGTTTCGCTATGGAGGGGCCGCCATTCCCGCCTCGCTCGACCCACGGACTTCCTCGCCCTATGACGGGGCATGGACCGGCCTGCTCTACGAATCCCTGATAAAACGGGCGCCCGACGGAACCTTCCACCCGGGGCTGGCCACGGAATGGAAGGCCGCCCCCGACCTGCTGTCCCTGGACTTCACGCTGCGGCCGAACCTGAAATTCACCGACGGTGCCCCCGTCAACGCCGCGGCGGTCAAAGCCAACATCGAATGGGCGCAGAAACACACGACCAACTTCTCGAACTTCATCGCGAACGTCAGCGCGGTCGAAGTCATCGACGACACCCATGTGCGCCTGCGTTTCACGGATTCCGGCGCGCCCATGCTCGGCGTTTTCGCCGGGGAGGCCGGCATGCTGATCAGCCCGGCCGCCCTCGACCGTACCGACCTTTCGAAGGTCTCCTTCGGCGCGGGTCCGTTCAAGCTGGACAAGTTCGAAGGCGCGAACATGTCCTTCAGCAAATCCGACAGCTACTGGAACAAGGACAGCGTCAAACTCGCCGGAGTCGACGTCACCGTCTACATCGACGAGGCGGCCCGGCTTCGGGCCCTGCGGTCCGGCCAACTCGACTACACGAACATCCAGCCGAAGCAGGTGGCCGAGTCGAAGGCCGCCGGCCTGCAGATCGTGACCGGCGACATAGCCGACTTCTGGGGCGTGATCCTCAACACCGGCCGGTCCGAATTCGGCAACCCGAAGGTGCGCCAGGCGATGCTGCTGGCCGTCGACCGGAAATCCATCGCGGACAACATTTTCCCGGACAGCTGCGTGCCGAGCGCGCAGCCGTTCTCCCCGGGTGACTGGGCCTTGCCCCCCGACCTCGACAAGAGCCCGGCGGCCCAGTTCAACGTGGCCAGGGCGAAACAACTGATGGCCGAAGCGGGCCTGCCGAACGGGTTCACCTTCGAACTGCAGACCGGCACGGCACAGACGAACATGCAGCTGTCGCAGGTTCTTCAGTCGCAGTGGAAGGAAATCGGGATCAACGTCGTCGTGAAGCCGATGGAGAACGTGCAGTTCGTCACGGCGCGCCGGCAGGGCAACTTCGACGCGACCGTGTCGGTCTACCAGTCCGGCCGTCCCGACGAGAGTGTGGTCGTCCAGAACTTCTACCTGCCCGGCGGCCTGTTCAACCCCGGCAAGTACACCCTGCCGGGCGTGGCCGAACTGCTCAAGCAGTCGTCGTCAACCCTCGATCCCGCCGGGCGGGCACAGCCGATGCACAAGATCATGACCGACGCGCTGGCCGACGGCCCGCCGCTCATCCCGATCTGCACCAGGACCGGCCTCTGGGCCACCGGGCCGAAGGTGCGCGGCGTCAAGGCTTCCCTTCAGTTCGACCCCATACTGCAGGACGTGTGGCTGGCGAAGTAAGGCACCGGGAAACCGGTTCGCCGTGGTGGGTACCTCCTGGTGCCCACCACGGCGCTTTGCCGTGTCCCCCGAAAGCTCACACCGGAAGCGTGAGTGGAGCGCTCTGTTGCGGTCAGGTCAACAGTGGCTGCCGGATTGTCGCTCCCACCCCGGTCTACCTGCAACTACGCTCGAGATGACGTTCGGGTGAGGAGAGCAACCACGTGACGACGTACGACCTGCTGATAACCAACGGTCATGTCCTTGATCCGGGCTCCGGCCTTGACGGGAAGAGGGACATCGCCATCAGCGGCGGCCGCATCGCCGCCATCGAGCCGCACATCGACCCGGCCGGTGCGAGTCAGGTACTCGAGATCCGGGGCACGGACCGGTATGTCGTGCCGGGACTGATCGACATCCATACCCATGTCGCCCATGGCGCGACGACGGCCGGGGTGGGAATGGGATGCTGTGACCCCGACGCCATCGGCGTGCGGTCGGGCGTGACGACCCTGGTCGACTGCGGTTCGGTCGGGGTGGCCAACCTGGGAGTGTTCCCCACGCACATCCTGCCCAAGGCGCGCACGCGCGTCTCGGTGTATGTCAACGTCGGCAGCTACGCGCACACGATGCCGGGACCGGCCGACGTCTACAGCCTCGACGACATCAATCCCGCCGCCATCTCGGCCTGTGCGGAGCACAATCCGGGTCTGATCAGCGGGGTGAAACTCCGCCTCGTCGGCGGCATCGTCGACGAACTCGGTGAGGAAATGGTCACCCGGTCGAAGGCGGTCGCCCGGGAGCTCGGAGTGCCCCTGATGACGCACATCGGGGACTTCTTCGGTGGCCGGGCGAGCCGGGCGGAACGGCTGGCCGAAGTCACCCAGTTCCTGATCAAGACCCTGGAGCCCGGTGACATTCTCACCCACCTGTGCACCCCGAACCTCGGCGGTGTGATGGACCGGCTGACCGAGTCGCTGGCGAATCTCCGCGAGGCGCGTGACCGCGGGGTGACCCTGGATCCCGCGGTGGGTATGGGAAACTTCGGCTACGACGTCGCGCGCGAACAGGCCGAGCGGGGCATGTTCCCCGACACGATCAGCAGCGACCTCACCGCGCCCGGCCAGAAGTTCCACAGTCTGGTCGAATGCATGGCGAAGTTCATGGCGGTGGGCTACTCGTTCGAAGACGTGGTGAAGATGACCACGGCCAACGCGGCGAAGGCGATCGGGCAGGCGGACGAACTCGGTGCGCTCGCGGTGGGCCGGGAAGCCGACATCACCGTGCTCGACCTCGTCCGTGGTGACTTCACCTTCCGCGACACCACCAAGAAATGGTTCCGTGGTGAACACGGAATCGTTCCGGTGCACACCGTCAAATCCGGAGAACTGGTGCCCCCGCAGTGGGGACCGCATCCCTGGGGCTGGTTGCCGGCCACGGCCGAGACACCTTGAGTTTCCCGCAGTTTTCTGTTCGCCCGCAGCTACCGTCCATTTTGGAGAAGAAATGAAACGTAACGAAGGACACATCCGGACTTCCCACGGTGGCAACCTGCCGGTTCCCGAGGATTTGGCTGCCCTGGTCAGGGCGGAAAAGCGGGACGATGGCGCGGTGGCGGCCAGGGTCGCGAGTGCGGTTCAAGAGGTCGTCGACTTTCAGCTGGACTGTGGTCTGAATGTGGTGAACGACGGCGAGTACGTCAAGGCCGGTGAGGGTGCCTACGCCGGTTACATCCACGGCCGGGTGACCGGCTGGGAGATCCAGGAAAAGGCTCGGTCGCCGAAGCGCGGCGGGCCGGGCGAGCGTGATCGGGCGGATTTCCCCGGTTTCTACGAGTCGGGCTTGTGGCTGTCGGGTTCGGGTGGTCCGGTGCGGCCTGGGTTCTTCACTCCGGGGCGGAAGCCGGGCAAGGTGCGGACCCGGGTGTGCACCGGTCCGGTGAGTTATGTGGGGCACGACGCGATCGCGAAGGATATCGAGGCGTTGCAGGTCGCGTTGAAGGGCAAGGAAGGTCTGGACAACGCGCCGGAGGGCTTTATCGCGGCGCTCGGCCCGTTGAGCCTGGGTGCCGGTGCCTTCAATGATCACTACTCCTCGGAGGAGGAGTACATGATGGCGGTGGCGGAGGTCGTTCGCGAGGAGTACAAGGCGATCACCGACGCCGGGTTGATCGTGCAGGTCGACGAGCCGGAGTTCTTCACGACGTGGATGTTCTATCCCGAGTGGGACGTGGCGGATCTGCGGAAGTATCTGGGGTTCGCGGTCGAGGTGATCAATCACAGCCTCGAGGGGATTCCGGTGGAGCAGGTGCGGTTCCACTCGTGCTGGGGAAGCGGGCACCGGCCGCATACGCATGACATCGAGTTGAAGCACATTGTGGATCTGCTGGTGCGGGTGAACGCGCAGTGTTACACGTTCGAGGCGAGCAATGTGCGGCATGCTCACGAGTGGCGGGTCTGGGAGGACGTGCGGCTTCCCGAGGGAAAGATGATCATGCCGGGTGTGGTCGGTCATGCCACGGATCTGGTGGAGCATCCCGAACTGATCGCCGAGCGGCTGGTGAACTACGCCAGTGTGGTCGGCGCGGAAAACGTCCAGGGTGGGACGGACTGCGGTATCGGGTCCCGGGTCGGGCACGCGGAGGTGGCCTGGGCCAAACTGCGGTCACTGGCCGAGGGCGCCAAGCTCGCCAGCGAAAAACTCTGGCGATGAACGGGCGGTGACCCCGCCAGGGAATCCGGTGGATTCCCGCTCGCAAGGGGACGTGAGTGTGCGTGGCGCTGCGCATACCCACGTCCCCTTCAAGCACTGTGCCTTTTAGTAGTGGATGACGCCCTTCTCGCCGCCGCCGGCGTCGATGGACTCGCCGTTGATCGCCGCGCTGCGTTCGGAGACCAGGAAGGTGACGACCTCGGCGAGTTCGGCCGACGTGACGAGCCGTCCGATGCTCACGTCCCTGGCCATCGCCGCGATGACGTCGGCGGTCGACTTTCCTTCGCTCGCGGCGCGATCGGCGACGGCCTTCGCGACGCGTTCGGTCACCGTGAGGCCGGGGTGGACCACGTTCACCGTGATACCGGAGGGACCCAGTTCGTCGGCCAGGTTCTTCGTCATCCCGGCGACGGACACGTTGCGCACGGTCCCGACGAGCGCGCCGGTGCGCCGTGCGGCCAAACCCGCGATGTTGACGACGCGCCCCCACCCCGCGGCGATCATGTGGGGCACCACCGCGCGGATGCACCTCAGGTAGCCGAGAACCTTGGTCTCGATCTCCGCACGCAGGGCGTCATCGGTCAGCTCGGCGAGCGGAGGCGGCGCGGCGAACGCCGGTTCCGCGGCCGCGTTGACGAGGATGTCGACACCGCCGAAGACGCCGGCCACCCGGTCGACCATGGCACGCACCGCGTCGTCGTCACGGGTATCGGTGGACACCGGGACGACGCGTGTCGCGTGGCGGCCGACGTGCTCGGCGGCACGGGCGAGTTCGTCGGTGTTCCGCGCTATCAAAGCGACGTGGGCGCCCTCCGCGGCGAGACTGTCCGCGATCGCGAGTCCGATGCCACGGCTCCCGCCGGTGACGATCGCGCGCTTTCCCGTGAGCCCGAGTTCCATGTCCTTCTCCAACCGGTCTTCCGCGTAGCCGCGGCGGTTACTTGCGTTTCGGGAGTTTGGGCGGGGTGCCCGGGTGGTCGGCCAGCCACGGTCCCAGCCGGGCCAGGTAATTCGGTGGCGGTTCGAAGAGGCTCCACTCCGCTGAGCACCATACCGATGACCTCGGAGACCGGCTGACCGTTCCTCAGGTCGGTCAGCAGCACGGTGTCGTGCTTCTTCTCCCAGGTCAGGTATTTGAGGCCAAGGATTTCCAGGAACGTGCCGTCGAAAAAGTTCTCCCGTTGCCACCGGCCCACCTTGTAGCCGTACTCCTGCCACGGATAATTGGCGAGGACGCTGAGGAAACTCTCGGGGTTGTAGGCGCGGTCGGGGAGATAGGAGTGGCGCACCACAACGTTGTAGTCCGCGTTGAGGACCTCTTCCTCGACGTAGCGATACGTCTCGATGTTCACGAGTTGTCGTCCACGTCGACGAGGCCGGCCTGGCCGCGCTCGGTCGCGTCCGTGAGCAGAGACCCGGCCTGGTCGAGGGCGGCTCCCGCGCTGTCCAGCGGAAGCGCGAAGTATCCCTGCGGAATGTCTATCCACAGCGGAATATCGTCGTCCTCGCTCAGGACGTTGCCGATCTCGCTCACCCCGTCGCCTCCTTGACGTCATCGTAGACTGCCGAGGCGAAGGATTCGGTCGGCGGCGCCGACGACCTTCCCGCCCGCGGCGGTGCCCGAGACCGTCTCGGCGATGCCGGTGGCCATGCCCGACCCTACGACTCCTCACTTACTCGTCCAGGCTTGATGGAGGCTTGTGGATCTCGGTGTCCGGCGGCGGTTCCGCGCGTGACACTCTCGCGTCACACGGCTCCCACTGTCGTACCGGCCGGGAGTGCCCCGTGGCGCCAGTGCGCGAAGGTGCCCGGGTAAGTGCGCGATTCGGGCGAGTTGCCTGCGGGCCTTCGCTGGCGCTCGGCGCAAGTGCTTGAATTTCCGCCTAGCCCATTTGGCCAGATGAGGATTGGTCGCCGTGTCGACCCGCGCGCCGCGATGACTCCGGGATTCCTCAGTACAGGGTTCGGCCATCAGGTCCGGAGTGGAATTTCGGGCGGCTCGATCGGATACGCGGGTTCGCCCGCCTGTAGCAGCCAAGCCTGCCCGGTCTTCCCTGCGGCGAGGATCTCTTCGACGGCGGTCGCGGCCTCGTCCGGGTGCGCGAGCGGAAAACCGCGGCCGAGGAGATCTTGGCGCACCGGGGCGAGGATCGGTGTGTCCACGAAGCCGGGGCACAGTGCGTTGATCCGGATACCGGCGGAAGCGAGCGGGGTTGCCGCGGAGCGGACCAGGCCGAGCACAGCGTGTTTGGCGGTGGCGTAGAACAGATCCGGCGACCCGGTCAGTCCGGCCATGCTCGCCATGACCACGATCGATCCGCCACCCTGCCGCCGCATTGGTGCCATGACGGCGTGCACGCCGTAGACCACCCCGTCGAGGTTGGTGCGCATCGTCTGGCGGTACCGGTCCGGCGTGAAGTCGGTCAGCGTGCAGCGGCCGGGGATTCCGGCATTGAGCACGGCCACGTCCAGCCGCCCGAGTTCGCGCATCACCATGGAGACGGCGCGGTTGTTGGCTTCCGGAACACCGACGTCGACGGCCACGAAACGGCCGCCGGTCTCGTCGGCGACGGATCGACCGCCACGCTCGTTTCGATCAGCGATCACCACCCGCATTCCCCGGGCAGCGCACCGCCGGGCGACCGCCGCGCCGATCCCGCTCGCCGCTCCGGTGATCAGCGCGACCCCATCCGTCGCGACCGGGTCCGTCAGCGCGACCCCGTCCCTCGCGACCGAGTCCGTCAGCGCGACCCGGGCCGCGACCTCGTCCCTCGGCGGGAGCGTCATCGCGACTCGGCCAGCGGCAGGATCTCCACGCCGTTCAACCGTAATCCGTTCCGGCGCAGGTGCGCACGACCGTAGAAGCGTTGCACCGCCACCAGAAACGCGAGCGTGAGCACGAGCAGGACGTCGTCGAGAACCGGCACGACATCGACCGGCAGCGTCATCGCCATGGCCACCCGCACGCCGGCGTCGGCCAGGCTTGCCAGGCCCCAGATGGCGCTGCACCGGAGCAACAGGCTCCGGAACGCCGGGAAGTTCTCCCAGTTGCGCGCCCAGATCCGGCGTTTGTTCTCGTCGAACACGATGTTTCCCGCTTCGAACAGGAACGGGCGCCGCGTGAGCAGGCTCGCCAGCAGGAAGACGCCCAGCGCCGCCGTACCCCAGGCGTTCCGGATCAACAGCACCCGCGGGCTTCCGGTGACGAACGAGATCGCCACGGTCAGCACCATCGCACCCAGCACGAAAACGCGGACGCCACTGACCCGATGGTCCACCACGATGTCACGCACCGCGCTCGCGGCCGGGATCGCACCCCCCGCCAGAAGTGCCGCGAACGGGTTCACGCCCAGTCCGCGAAGACCGTAGAACAGCGCCAACGGGATCAGCACGTGGATGAGCAAGACACGGCTCACCATGGCGCCACCCCGGCCGGACTGTGTATCGAGCACAAGAAACCCCCAATGAAAGCGAATCAGCCCCGTCGGACGGCGAGGGTGAATGTGGTGACGACCTCGCGGGTGTAGGCGTCGAAGTCGAAGTCGGGTTCTTCGCGCAACCGGGTGGCGGCGCCGTCCACCGCGCCACGGACGATGACCGCCATCGAACGCACATCGAACTCGCGGAACTCACCGGCGGTCTGCCCCTCGGACAGCAGTTTTTCGAGCCCCTGCACGCTGATCTCCTGCGCACTTGCCGAGGTGTAGTGCTCACCCATCTCGTTGCGCACGTGCGGGCCGATCTCGGTCAGTACCGCGATCTCGGCAGGGTGTTCGCGCAGAAACTCGAGGTTGGCCTCCAAGTAGGCGCGGAACCGTTCGAGGGCGGTGCCGGCCTGTGCCATCCGCTCCGCGATGTAGTTCGCCCCCAAGGTGAAGACCTCGATCAGGATCTGCCGGACGAGGTCCTCCTTGTCGGCGAAGTGGTACGAGATCATTCGCGGGCTTCGCAGCCCGGCACGTTCGGTGATCTTGGCGAAGGACGCCTTGGCGTAGCCCAGATCGGCAATCGTCCCTATGGCCGCGCGCACGATCTGCGCGCGGCGGGCTTCGTTGATGTACGTCCGCTCCACAGCCCCCACCTGCACTTTTATCTGACTGGATAAATCTACCACAGCTGAATCAATGCATGGTCCAGTCCATGCGCGAGACGGTCACGCCGGTCGGCGGTTCGCGCGGTGGAAGTGGCGGTTAGTTCGTGTCCCCTCCATTGCCATCGGAATCGTCCGGCCGCATGGAGGCCACGAAGGGGTTCAGCGGCACATCGAGATTCCCGTCGACGATCTCCCCGCGCAGGCGGTTCGTGGTCTTCCAGCCGTCCAGCGCCCGGTCCGGGTCGGTGGCGGCCACGGCCAGGAGCAGCGCGTCCACCAGCAACAGGTGCGCGATCTGGGTGCCTGCCAGGAGTTTCTCCGTGGACGGGGTGGCCAGCACGGCGTCCACCCGGTCAGCGAAGTGGCTGTCGAGCACCTCGGTAATGAGGACGACCGGGCAGCCGATCCGCCCTGCTTCGGCGATCGCCACGTCGTGCTCGCGCACGTGGCGTAGCGGCGCGATGAGAACCACCGCCGAATCAGCGGTGAGCTGGCCGAGTTCATCGGCGAAGTTGTAACCGGTCAGGCCGGTGGCACCGGCGATCCGGCCGATTCTCCGCAGGCCGAGTGACAGCGATTCGGCCACCGGGTGAGCGGATCCGTAGCCGACGACCAGGATGCGCGAGGCCGCCGCGAGAATCCGGGTGGCGGTCTCGAAGACCTCGGTGGGGATGGCGCGCGGCAAGGAACGAGCGAGGTGGGCCGCGTCGAGACTGATCTTGGCGAGGAGCTGGCCGTTGTCGTCCGACTGGGTCAGTTGCTCCGCCAGGGTCTGTTCCGGGTCACGGACCGGGTTCAGCATGGCGGCCGCCGCGCGGCGCAGTTCGCCGAGCCCGCTGTAGCCCAGTTGTTTGACGGTCCGGATGACCGTCGCGTCACTGACTTCCGCCTCACGGGCGATCTCCTGCGCGGAATACACCGAGGCCTCGGCGGGGTGCAGCGCGAAGAAGTCGACGACCCGCAGGCCACCGCCACTCAACTGGTCCCGGACTCCGGCGATGCGCTTCGTCAACGAAGGGTCCATCTAGTCACCACTAGACTTTCGCGAGTTCATGAAGTAGACACTACATCCCATGAAGCGCATGCTACGGCATTCGACGGCGGAGGTGGTGCAATGCGGCGAACTCCGCGAACGATCGCGTGGTCGCTGGCCCTGGTGCTGACGGTGACCGGATGCGGGCTGAGCTCGGCGAGTCCGGCCGATCCCGCCCTGGTGACCCGTCCACATGGCCGGTGCGATCCGGCGCTGGCCGCGACCGTGCCCGCACCGGTCCGGCAGCGCGGCACCTTCCTCGTCGCGATGGTGCCGAGCACGCCCCCGATGGCCTACTACGCCGAAGACAACACCACCATCGTCGGCCTCGACCGGGACATGAGCCAGGCCATCGCGGACGTGTTCTGCCTTGGCACGGCCCCGATCCCGGCCAGTCTCGACGCGATCGTCCCGGGGCTGGCCGCCGGGCGCTACGACATGGTGCTCGCTTCGCTCGCTCCCACCGCGGAGCGGCGGAAGAACGCCGACTTCGTCACCTACTACAACGGAGGACAGGGCTTCCTCGCCAGGAGTGACACCGACTTCCCGGTGAACTCCTATCTCGATCTCTGCGGCCGCACCGTGGGCGTGGTGATCGGATCGGTCCAGCAGGGCCAACTGGATCAGGCGGCCGGTACCTGTGCGCGGGCCGGGCGTCCGGACTGGCGCCTCAGCCTCTACCCCGACGGAACCGCGTCAGTGCTCGCCCTGCGCGCCGGCCATATCGATGTCCTCTACTTCTCGATTTCGCTCACGCAGTATGTGGCGAGCAAATCGCCAGGCGTGTTCCGCCTGGCCGGCCGCTACCAGCGGTCACTCGTGGCCGTCGGACTCAAGAAGGACTCCCCCTTGACCGTCGGAGTCCACGACGCCGTCCGCCAGTTGATGACCGACGGCACCTACCGCAAGATCCTGGAGAAATGGGGCCTTCAGGAAAACGATCTCGATACCACGGAAATCCTGAACGGAAGGTCGTGACGACGATGCCGGAAACCATGCCCCTCAGTAAAGGCGTCGATCCGCCGTCCCGGGTGCTGCCACGGAAGCGATACGGAAACTGGCTCGCGGGCGTCGTCCTCGCCCTGGTCGTCGTGGCGGTGGTCAGGTCGACGGTCGGCAATGCGAACTACTCGTGGCCGACGTTCGGCCGTTACCTGTTCAGCCCGGCGATTCTGGCCGGCCTCGCCCGGACCGTCGAACTGGCGGTGATCGCGATGGCACTGTCCATTGTGGCCGGAATGGTGCTGGCCGCGATGAGACACTCGTCGAACCGGGTGCTGAACGCGGTCTCCGGGGCCTACATCTGGCTCTTCCGCGCGACCCCGTTGCTCGTGTTGTTGCTGCTGCTCTACAACATGGCGGCGCTGTATCCGAAACTATCGCTCGGTATCCCGTTCGGTCCTGATCTGTTCACGGTGGGGACCAACACGGTGATCTCGGTGGCCGGTGCCGCCATCATCGGGCTGACCCTGCACGAAGCGGCCTACTGTGCCGAGATCCTCCGGGCCGGGTTGGTGTCGGTGGACCACGGTCAGCGCGAAGCGGCCGAAGCGCTGGGCATGTCGAACGGCCTGATGATGCGCCGGATCGTGCTGCCCCAGGCCATGCGCGCGATCGTCCCGCCGTTGACCAACCAGTTCGTCAACGTGGTCAAGACGACCTCGATCGTCAGCGTGATCTCCATGCCGGAACTGCTCTACAGCGCACAGATCATCTACGCGCGGACCTACGAAACCATCCCGCTGCTGTTGGTCGCGACCTTCTGGTACCTCGTGCTGACCGCGTTGCTCACCGTGGCCCAGCACTATGTCGAACGGTATTTCAACCGGGGCCGGGCCGGAGTTTCTTCGGCCGCTTCCCGGAAACTCTCCCGGTTGGCCTTGGAGGCCGGACAATGACGGATGCTCGCGACGTGCCCGCGGTCGAGATTCGCGGCCTGCACAAACTGTACGGCTCCCTTCATGTTCTCCAGGACGTGAATCTGGTGGTGTCCCCCGGTGAGGTCGTCTGCCTTATCGGTCCGTCCGGTTCCGGCAAGAGCACGCTGCTGCGCTGCATCAACCACCTGGAGAAGATCCAGGGCGGGGTGATCCGGGTGGACGGTGCGCTGGTCGGGTACCGGCGGGCCGGTGACGACCTGATCGAGACAACGCCACGACAGACCCGCCAGGCACGCCGGCACATCGGAATGGTCTTCCAGCAGTTCAACCTGTTCGGTCATCTCACGGTGCTGCAGAACCTGATCGAAGCACCGGTTCATGTTCAGCGCACGCCCCGCGCGGAAGCGATCGAGCGTGCCCGGGAAATGCTCGGCAGGGTCGGGCTGGCGGACAAGCACGCGGAGTATCCCGCACAGCTGTCCGGTGGTCAGCAGCAGCGGGTGGCGATCGCGCGCGCCCTGTGCATGCGGCCGAAACTGATGCTGTTCGACGAGCCGACGAGCGCGCTGGATCCCGAACTCGTCGGCGAAGTGCTGGACGTCCTGCGCGATCTGGCCGCCAACGAGATGACCATGATCGTGGTCACGCACGAAATCGGTTTCGCGCGCCAGGTCGCCGACAGCGTCGTGTTCATGGACCAGGGACGCGTTGTCGAACACGGTCCGGCCGCGCGTGTTCTTGATTCTCCCCGGCAGGACCGCACCCGGCGTTTCCTGGAAAGGGTCGGTTGAAATGAAAGGACGGTCGATGCGATCCGTCGAGTACGTCGTTGTCGGCGGAGGTGTGGTCGGCACGGCCACGGCGTGGAATCTCGCGGGCCGGGGCGCGGAGGTCACCTTGCTGGAAGCAGGAGAGCTTGCCGCCGGCGCCTCGGGCGGTCCTGGACGGCGAGGCGTCCGCGCAGGCGGACGTGACCTCCGCGAGCTGCCGTTGGCTTGCCGCGCCCAGGAACTCTGGCCCGAATTGGACACCCTGCTCGAAGCCCCGACCGGCTACCGGCGCAACGGTCTGCTCAACCTCTATGACGTCGAGATCGCGGGTGTTTCCGGTTGGCGGAGTCTGCCGGCCAGAGTCCAGGCGCAGCGGGCGGCCGGTGTGCCGTGCGAGATCGTCGATCGCGAACGACTGGACGTGATGCAACCGGGGATCGCCGAGGACGTGCGCTTCGCGCTCTACACACCGAACGACGGAACCGCCGATCATTCCGCGACCACCAGGGCGTTCGCCGCGGCGGCCAGGAAACTGGGCGCCACGGTGCTGGAGAACACCGAGGTGGCCACGATCTCGCCGGACGAAGACGGCTCGGTCACCGTGCGTTCGGCCACCGGTGACGAGTTGCGGGCCACGCGCGGGGTGATCATCGCGGCGAACCGGTCCACACCGCGCCTCCTCGACGACGCGGCCGGTTTGACCTTGCCGGTATGGGAAAAGGCAACGCAGGTCACGTTCGTGACCGCGCCACCCGGGTTCACGCTCAACCACCAGATCGGGCACACCCGTCGGTCGTTGTCGGTGAAAACGACCGACGAAGGCTCGGTGATGCTTTCCGGCGGCCGCCCCGGCCGCTGGGACCCGGTCACCGGTTCCGGCACGGCCGATCCCGATGTCCTGCGCACGACCTTGGCCGATCTGGCGGCGACCCTGCCCGCGCTGGCCGACGTGGAGGTACTCGCCGTCGACAACAGCCGGGCCGACACCAGCACGATCGACCTGATCCCGGTCATCGACACCGTGCCCGGCCTCGACTCCGTGTTCGTCGGCACCGGCTGGAGCGGGCACGGCTTCGCGCTCGCTCCAGCCGTGGCCGAAGCCCTCACGACCTGGGCGCTCGACGGGCGGCGGCCGGACTCCCTCCGGCCCTTCACCTTCGACCGCATCGGCGTCGTCCACCGCGGCTGACGATGTTCTGCTAGTCTGAATCCGTACTAGTCGTCATCGAGATCTACTCAAGGATGCGATTCAGTGGCGGACGCGACGACGAGCTGGTTGCGCGGGAGCTTGGAACTGGTGGTGGCCGCGGTGCTGGCCGAGTCCGACCAGCACGGTTACGCGCTGGCCCAGCGCATCGAGCAGGCCGGGCTCGGCAGCATCCGTGGCGGTGCGCTGTACCCGGTGCTCGGGCGGATGGAAAGCGCCGGGCTGGTCGAAGCGCACTGGCAGGCCGGGGAAGGCGGGCCGGGACGCAAGGTCTACCGGCTCACCGGATCCGGCCACGCGATGCTGTCCGCGGACACCGCGCGCTGGCGCGAGTTCGCCGCCGCACTGGACCACCTCCTGGAACCGACCCGAGAGGAGCCGCGATGAAGCCGGAGAGGTGGGAGGCGCGGGCGCGGTTGGCGTTGGCCGCGCGAGGAGTGGGCAAGGAATTCGCCGACGCCAGGATGGAGGAGGTGGCGCGGCACTGCGCGGAAAGCGGTCAGCGGCCCGAAGAGGCGTTCGGCACGGCCGAGGAATTCGCGGCGACCGTCGAACCCGAGGAGGCGCCCGAGCACCGCGGTGACGACCGGTCGTCTTCCGCGCTCATGCTTTACGGAGTGCTGGCGGTACTCGGTGGCGCGTGGGCCTGGATCAGTGAAGGGCTGATGCTGCCCGCGACCATGGCCGGGCTGGCCGGCACCGCGTTGCTGGTCTGCATGATCTACGGCGTCCTCTTGTTCCTCTCGCTGTCAAAGGAAGGCAAGCCGCGTCGCGCGCCTTGGATACTCGGCGCAGTGGTGTTGCTGGTTCCCTTGGCCGCGGTGGCTTTCGAACTGCTGCCCAGGAAAGAACTGTTCCCGCTGCCCGCTCCATTGCTGATCGCGTTCGGTATCGCGCTGCTCGCCTGGGGAACAAGCCGTACCGGTGGCACCCGCTCGAAGCATTCCGGACAGGACACCGAAGCGTGGCTGCGCGACCTTGCCGGTTTACTCGAAGGCAGGCACGACCTCACCCGGGAACGTGCGGGCGAACTGGCGGCGGAAGCGGCGGCGCACCTGACCGAAAGCGGCCGCACGCCCGAGGAAGAGTTCGGCCCGGTCGAGGAGTACGCGGCCCGGCTGGCCGAACACGAGGCCCCGCGCCCGCCGTGGTGGCGCGACGCCCGGATCCTCCGCGCGGCGCGCCCGCTCGGCTGGGGGGTGCTGGCGGCCCTCAACGTGATCGACGGCGGACCGTGGTGGCTGAGCGGGGTGATTTCGCTGGGCCTCTGCGCCGACATCTGGATCCTCGCTTCGGCACGACTGAACCACCGGGGCCAGACCGCCCGGTGAAGGCCGGTCAGAATCCGTGAAGCTGCCGGGCCCGGTTCACCACCGCGATCAGCGCCTCCTTGGCCGAGGCCCGTTCCCGGGCGTCACACAGGAGGACAGGGGTGTCCGGTTCGAGGTCGAGCGCCGCGGACACCTGCTCCTCGCGGTAACGGCGGGAGCCGTCGAAACAGTTCACGGCGACGACGAACGGGATCGCGCGGCGTTCGAAATAGTCGACCGCCGGGAAGCAGTCCTCGAGCCTCCGGGTGTCGGCGACCACCACCGCACCGATCGCGCCCTGGGCGATGTCGTCCCACAGGAACCAGAACCGGTCCTGGCCCGGGGTGCCGAAGAGATACAGCGCGACCCGGTCGTTGAAGGTGATCCGGCCGAAGTCGATGGCCACCGTGGTGGAGGTCTTCGACTCCACCCCGTCCTTGTCGTCGATGCCGCGGCTGATCTCGGTGATGGTCTCTTCCGTGCGCAGTGGCTGGATTTCGCTCACCGAACCGACCAGGGTCGTCTTGCCTGCCCCGAAGCCGCCCGCGACGATGATCTTCAACGCGATCATGGGCTGCGCGCGGCCGGAGTCGGCGGGCTCAGAGCGCTCGGAGACCATCGAGAACTTCCCTCAGGATCTTCTCGTCGGGCATGTGGCCGGTCGGGTGCATCACCTGGATGTGCCGCCCGGCCTGCAGATCCGCCAGCAGCACGCGGATCACGCTGAGCGGCAGGCGCGCCTTGGCGGCGATCTCGGCCACCGTGAGCATCCGGTCCCGGCACAGGGTCAGGATCGTGGCCTGTTCGGGGCTCAGCGTCAGGTCGTCTTCGGGACGGGTGCCGGCGAGCACGAGCGCGATCATGTCGAGGGGTTCGCCCGCGGGCCGCGCTCGGCCCCTGGTCAGGGCGTAGAGCCGGACCATCGGGCCGGACTCGTCGCCGTACCATTCACTGCCGGGCTGGGTCACTCCCCCACACCTCCTCGCGCGGTTTTCACGGGCCGGTCCTCTCGGCGCCTATTGACAAACGCGAGGACGGCGCGTCCGGCCGGTCATTTTTCCCAGGCATCTCGCGATGAGCAGACTGTCTCTCGGGTACGACCGGACGCCGGGGCACGGTGACCAGGTGCTCGCCGACCCGCCGCACCAGGCGTGCCATCTCGTAGGCCACCATGCCGACGTCGGTGCCCGCTTCGGCGAACACGGCGAGGCAGGTGCCGCCGCCCGCGGCGATCACGAACAGGAACCCGCCCTCCAACTCGACCATCGTCTGCCGGACGGCACCGGCCTCGAACTGACGACCGGCACCCTTGGCGAGACTGTTCAGCGCCGAGGAAACCGCCGCCATGTGCTCGCTCGTCTCCCGGTCCGTGCCGGCGGAGGTGGCCATCGGGAGGCCGTCGTTCGACAACAGCAGCGCATGCCGGACTCGCGGCGCGTTGGAGACCATTTCGTCCAGCAACCAATCCAGTTCCCGAGTGTCCTCGCGTGCTTCGAACATCTGTCCTCCCTGTCTGGGGTCCGTACCGGAGCTATCCGTCGCGGCCACGACGGAATCCCTGCTGCAGCGCGGACATCGTCGCGCGGGCCTGGTCCGGGTTCGGCTGCGGCGAAGCCGAGCCGTTGCCGTTGCCACTGCCGTTTCCCTTGCCGTTGCGCGGATCGCTCCGCCGGAGGCCCGGCGCGAGATTCGCCTGCCGGGTCCGCCGGGGCAGGCCGCCCGTGGCGTCGTCGCTCGGCCAGACGATGGCGGTCGCCGGGCCGTCGGACGACGGTTCCTTCACCACGGTCGGCGGGGCCGGGTCGCCGGGACCGACCGACGGCGCGGGCACGGACACCGCCGCGGGCTGCCGGAGGAGTTTCGGACGCTCCTCGGCCGGAATAGGCCGGTCGGGCCGGTCGGGCCGCGAAAGGATGGCCGCGGGCAGGAGGATCACCACGGTCGTCCCGCCATAGGCCGAAGGCCGCAGGGTCACATGGATGTTCTGCCGGTGGGCCAGACGGCTCACCACGAAGAGCCCGAGCTGATCACGGTCGACCAGATCGAGTTGGTGCGCTTCGGCGATGCGCTGGTTCGCCTCGGCCAGCGTCTCCGGGCTCATGCCGAGACCGCGGTCTTCGATCTCCACCACGAATCCGCTGCCCACCCCTTCGCCGCGCACCCGCACGGTGGTGGTGGGCGGCGAGAACGAGGTGGCGTTTTCGACCAGTTCGGCGATCAGGTGCGTCAGGTCCGCCACCGCCGCGCCCCGCACGGACACCGGTGCCATGCGCCGTACCTCGACCCGCTGGAAGTGTTCGACCTCGGCCACCGCGGCCCGGATCACCGTCAGCAGCGGCACCGGGTTGCTCCACTTCCGGCCCGGGGCCGAGCCGGACATGATGATCAGGCCTTCGGCGTGCCGCCGCATCCGCGCGGCCAGGTGGTCCAGCCGGAACAGGTCCTCCAGGTCGGCCGGGTTCTCCGTGCGCCGTTCCATGGTGTCGAGCAGCGCGAGCTGACGGTGAACCAGCGACTGGCTGCGCCGGGCGAGCGTGACGAACACACCGGACACACCGTGCAGCAGCTCTCCGCGTTCGGCCGCGGCCTGCAGCGCGGAGCGCTGGACCGCGTTGAGCGCGTCGCCGACCTGCCCGATCTCCCCTTCGCCGGGCGGGACGACCGGCACCGCGGCGTCGACGTCGACACGTTCGCCCGCCCGCAGCCGCCGCATGGCCTGCGGAAGTCGTCGAAGAGCCAGGTCCAGGGCCGAGTCGCGCAACGTGACGAGTTCGAGCACCAGGCCACGGCCGATCCGGACGGAGATCACCAGCGAAGCGAGCACGGCGACCAGGCCCAGGACGATCACGAGGGCACCCTTGGTCAGGGCCGACTTGCCGGCCGCGCCGGTCTCGGCGACGGCGGCGCCGGCGGCATTCGTCCAGAACGTGGTGACGGATTGGGCGACCGGGCCCATCGCGGACCGCCAGGCACCGCCGGCGACGGCCGCCGCGAGGGCGCGTCCTGACACGTCGCCGCGAGCCGTGTTCTGGAGGGCGGTCAGGGACGCGTAATCGTCACCGCCGACGAGCCGCTGGAATCCTGCCCGCAGGTCCGGAGTCAGGTCGCGGACCACGTCGGTGGCGACGACCTGTTGCCCGCCAACGGCGTCGGTGAAGGCCCGGTACTCCTCCGCGGTTAGCCGCCCGCTCGCCCGGGTCGAATTGGCCACGGCGTCCTGGCGGGCGAGCATCTCGCCGATCCGGGCCAGCGCTTCGACGGCTTTCGCGGACTCACCACTTTGGACATCGGTGAGCGCTGACCCGACCGCGATCGTGTCTCCGATCGCGGTGTTGTAGGCGTCGAACGCGGTCGGCCAGTCCAGTTGCCGCGCGACGATCACGGCCTGATCGGCGCGGAGCCCGTCGATGTCGCGGCTGACGTCGCCCAAGCGGCGGCTCACTTCGGGGGCGATAGTGGCGATGTCACCGCTGTCGCGCGTGACACCGTCCTGGAGTGCGCTCAGCGCCGCCTCGGTCTGATCGTGCCGCTCGGCGAGGACACGGGAGTCGCCGGTGTCGTTCGGCGAAAGGTACGGGGCCACCGCCGACCGCTCTGCCTGCAGCCGGGTCGTCAGCGCCGCGACCGGCGTGGCGAGGTTCGCGCCGAGGTCCTTGCGCTGTTGGAGCGACCAGGCGTCCTGCATTGTGGACACGGCCGCCAGCGCCCCGAGCACCAGGAGTGACACGACGGGCACCAGCAGCAGCGCGGCCACCTTCGCGCGCACCGACTTCGGGCGGAGCCGGCGCGCGAAGGACCGCGCACGGGAAGAACGGGATGGCTCGGGCCGCTCGGACATGCTTCTCCAACTCGGGCGGATTAAGGAATCGGTTCAGATGCCGACGGCACACCTCCCACCTCGGCCGAAAGCGGACGCTACTTCGATTCGATTGGCGCGCACAAGTATTCGGAGAGATTTTTTCGAATGTTATTACACCACCCCGTTACGGACGACCAGGTCAATATCTTGCCGACCACGATTCCATCCTTGCCAGGGCCCCGGAAAATATACCCGGGATAAACGACCGATGACCGTCCGAAGTAGCCACCGGCGAACATGGACGCGGGGTGAGCGACCGATGACCGTAGTCACCGTTCACCCCCGGTGAACAAACCGCGACGATTCCGGAGAATCAGCGCCGCGGCGGATTGCCGCTACAGTGGGACCCATGGCCGGCGCCGTGATTGTCGCCGTCGACGAGGACGCGGATGCACTGCGCGACGTCGAACGGGAATTACGCGAGCGCTATGCGAGCCATTACCGTGTTTTGTGCGTTTCGTCGTCGCGCGAGGCGCGCGTCCGTCTCGAAGACCTTGCCGCGTCAGGCGAAGAGGTCGCCCTGGTGCTTTCGGGTCAGTGGCTGTCCGGCATGACGGGATGCGAGTTGCTGGACCGGGCCCGGCGTCTTCATCCGCACGCCAAGCGCGGGCTGCTGATCGCGTGGGGCGAGTGGGGAAACCGGGAAACGGGTGAGGTGATCTTCGATTCGATCGCCCACGGCCACATCGACCACTATTTGCTGAGGCCGGCCGAGTCCCCGGACGAACTGTTCCACCAGGCGATCTCGAGTCTGCTGCTGGAGTGGACGGAGGCACGGAGAACCTCGCCCTACACGATCTATGTGGTCGGCGAATCGTGGTCGGGGCGGGCGTATGAGTTGCGGCGGGTTCTGGGACGTTGCGCGATACCGCACTCTTTCTGTCTGGCCGACTCCACCGAAGGGCGTGCCCGTATCGCCCAGGCGGGACGGGCGAGGAAACTGCCGCTCGTCATCTTCCCCGACGGCACGGTGCTCACGGACCCGAGCGACGCCGAACTCGCGCTGGCGACGGGTTCGCCGGTGACCCCGGAGCGCATGGAGTTCGACCTGGTGATCGTCGGCGCGGGGCCGGCCGGGCTGTCGGCGGCCATGTACGGCGCCTCGGAAGGGTTCAGCACGCTGGTCCTCGACGAAGGCGGACTCGGGGGCCAGGCGACCTCCAGTTCGCTGATCCGCAACTACCTCGGCTTTCCCCGGGGCATCAGCGGCCGCCGCCTCGCGCAGCAGGCCTACGACCAGGCCTGGATCTTCGGCGCGAAATTCGCGTTCATGCAGGGCGCGAACGGGCTCGAGCGCGAGTACGAAGAACTCGTCGTCACCCTGTCCAACGGCACCCGCGTGCGCTCCCCCGCCGTTCTCCTCGCCACGGGCGCGAGCTATCACCGGCTGGGCATTCCCGCGATCGAGGCGTTGACCGGTGCGGGTGTCTTCTACGGCGGCCCGACCTCCGAGGCGCCCGCCATGTCCGGCCGCGACGTCTACGTCCTCGGAGGCGGGAACTCGGCCGGGCAGGCCGCCCTGTATCTCGCCCGGTACGCCCGGCGGGTCACGCTGGTGGTCCGTGGGCGGTCGCTCGCCGACGGGATGTCGCAGTACCTGGTCTCCGAGATCGAGGCGACGCCGGGACTGCGGGTCCGGCCCGGGACCGAAATCGTCGGCGGCGGAGGCGACGGATGGCTGGAACGCCTGGTACTCCGCGACCGGATGACGGGAACCGAGGAAACCGTCGACGCCGACGGGCTGTGCGTCATGATCGGCGCCCGCCCGCACACGGATTGGCTGCCCCCGCAGGTCGCGCGGGACGCCCACGGTTTCGTCCTCACCGGCGCCGATCTCGGTGAAGGCCACCGGTGGCGGGCCGGCCGTGATCCGTTGTTGCTCGAAACGAGCATGCCGGGCGTTTTCGCGGCCGGCGACGTGCGACACGGCTCGGTGAAGCGGGTCGCGGCCGCGGTGGGCGAGGGCTCGGTGGCCATCCAGCTGCTCCACCAGTTGTTCGCGGCCAGCGCCCTGCATCCGCACGGACGCCCGCACGACCCCGTCGTCACGACCGGACGGTGACGCGCCGGGTTCCGGTCAGACCGGCAGGCGGATCGCCGTGCAGGTGAAGCCGGTCTCGGGCGCCGGATCGCAGGTCACCGGAGGCGCCTGGGGACGCGACGGATCGCTGTCGAGCCGGGCGGTGACGATCGCCCAGGGACGGCCGGGAGTGAGCCGCACGGTCACCGTGGTCGTGTAGGTGAGGGTGCCGTCGCTACCGGGCCCGGCCCACGTGCGCAGGAGCTGGACGGTGTCGGCCGGGCGACCCGGTTCGCCGGTCAGCCAGCCGGTCAGCTCGTAGTGGTCGCTGGCCGACATGCCGTAGGCCGACATCGTGATCGACAGTTCGGCGGTGTCGCCCGCCGTTTTGACGGAGGCGCTCAGCTGTGGCTGGGTGTGCACCCGCAGGCCCGTCGAAATCAGCGTGATGATGCCCAGCATCGCGGAACCGAGAAGGAACAGCGCGGCCATGGTCACCGCGGTCCGGGCGCGCAGCCGCGGCAGCCTGAGGACCAGCACGGCGCCCGCGGTGACGGCCGCGACCATGAGTCCGGCATAGGTCCAGCCGCCGGTCGTGTCATCGGCGAAAGAGCTGTACTGGAAAAAGGCCTGTGCGACGCGGAGCCAGAAAATCCCGGCGAGCGCGACGACGAGAACCGCGCAAAGAACGGCGGTCCGCCGATGATCGGCCACGCGCGCGTTGCCGCGCGTGAAGGACGCGACGACACCGGCCAGCACGGCCACCCCGATCAGCGGGATTCCGGTGAGCACCGCGACCGGGAATTCGCGCAGCAGGGCCGCGGCGATCCCGGTCCCCACCCCCACCGCGCCGAGCGCGCCGGCGACCAGGGCGACCACCCCCGCGGCGATGTTGAGCAGACGATCGAAACCCTGCTCGGTCCCCTCGGATTTGTTCGATCGCAGCGTTTCTCCTCCGTCCGGAACCATCCTTCGGCCCGAGATCAGCGCTCGTCGCGGACGCGCCGCGCGACGATGGCCGCGTGGGGCCTCCTGCCCGGGTCGACACGGCTTTCCGTTGCCTCCACCCGGAAACCCGAATCAGCGAGGCACCGGGACATTTCCTCGATCGACCAGAAGTAGGCGGTCGTCACGGCGTGCGGGAACGGCTCGACGCGCGGCCCCTCGAACATGCCGAGCAGCAGACCGCCGCCGTCGGCCAGGCACCGCGCGAACTCACCGAGAATGCCGGGCACGTTCGCGGGATCGGTGTGGATGATCGAATACCACGACAGGATCCCCGCCAACGACCGATCAGGTACCTCGAGATCATTCAGCCGGCCAAGGCGAAAGGGAACATCGGGAAACCGTGAGCGGGCGATTTCGATGAAGCGCGGCACAACGTCGACGCCCTCGATGTCACAGCCCTGGTCTCGCAGGAAGCCGGTCCACCGCCCCGGTCCGCAGCCCGCGTCGATCATGCGCCCGGATAGTCCACCGGCCCAGCGGGAAATCAGCTTGTGGTCGAGTTCGTGCCTGCCCGCCGGCGAAAAGGCCAGCTCCACGTACTCGTCCGCCCGGCGGCCATACGCCTCCCGTACCTCGTCCACCGACACCGGAAAGCCCCCGTTCACGTCTTGCGAACCGCGCCGGTGAATCCGGCGACGAAGAGCGTAGCGAAGGACCAGGCGAGGAGCCGGAGTACCTAGGCGACGGGCTTCGTCGCGGCGAGCCGCTCGACGGTGCCCAGCTTGAGGCGTTCCCGCCGTCGCACGACGAATCCGGCCTCCTCGACCAGCGGCAGGGGCCGACGGGTCTGGTAGTCGCCCAGCATCGACACCGTCAGCTTCTCCAGGAGCCGCTGCCCGAACCAGATCGGTCTGTGGTGGCTGCCGACGTGATCGAGGAGCAACAACGTCCCGCCGGGGCGCAGGACGCGGTGCATCTCCGTGATCGCCACGCGCTGGTCGGGAAACCCGCACAGGCCGAGCGTGCACACCACGGTGTCGAAGGATGCGTCGTCGTACGGCAACGCCTGGGCGTCGGCTTCCCGCAGCGTTGCCTCGCGACCCAGTTCCGCGGCACGCCGGCCGGCGAGATCCAACATGGCCGGGCTGAAATCCATGCCGGTCAACCGCACGTCACCGGGGTAATAGGGCAGGTTCCGTCCGGTCCCGACCGCGACCTCCAGCACCTCCCCGGCGGCTTGGCCGCACACCCACTCCCGGCCGCCGCGAAACCACACTCGCTCGACGAGCCCCATATCGCGGTCGTAACGGGAGGCATACCTGTCCCACAGCGCTCGCAGCCGCTCCTCGCCGTGCCCGCTCATGCCCCCGGCCTCTCCCGTCTCGTGCAGGCGGTTCACCGTGCACTATAGACACGAAGGCGGAAACGAGCGGGACACCGAAGATTCCCGTCGTGGGGAAACGGGGCGCGATTATCGTGCCGAAAGCGTGGACTTCGGAAACGCTTGTCCCGCACGATTTTGATCAACTCCCCGCCTTCACCGCCGCCGAAAGGCCGTCACGGTGAGCATCGACATGACTCCAGATAGTCCTTGAGCGAGTTGCCGCACGCCGTTAACGTGACTGAGGCGACCGTCCGCGCTCTGACGGGGTCATCGGCATCTACGACAAGGAGGTCGGATGACGGACGTGCCCACGACCATGCGGGCCGGAGCCGGCCGCGACACCCGGACGAGGCGAGGCGGCACGGGCGTGGACGACAAGGTCGTCGCCCGGGCGTGGGAGGGCTTCACGGCAGGCGAGACGGTGATCCAGGGCGTCCGTCCGGAAATCCTGGCCTCGTGGTACCGATGCCGCGACCAGTACGACGTCGATCCCGGCCTCACGGTCGCACCCGGCGCGTCCGATCGCACCGACCATCGCCTGGACGCCGATGTCCTGCTGACGAAACTGGGCGGGATCGCCGCCCAGGCGGGACAACGGCTGGAAGACGAGCACGGCATGGTCGCCGTCGCGGACGGTCGTGGACGAGTCCTCGCGTCCTGGGGGGATCCCGCGGTGCGGGCGCGCGCGGAGGACAGCAACCTCGCCCCGCGTTCGGCATGGGCGGAGGAGACGACCGGCACCAACGGAATCGGGACCGCGCTCGAAGGCCGGGGCGCGGTCACGGTGAGCGGGTCCGAGCACTGGTGCGAAGGCTTCCATCAGTGGTCCTGTGCCGCCATCGCCATCCGTGACGTGGTCACGGACTCCCCCGTCGCGTTGATCAACGTCTCGCGCTGGGCCGCGGACATCCCGGCGCAGGTGATGTCCTGGCTGGAGAAGGCCGCCGCCGGGGTGGAGGCCGAGATCCGGCGGCGGACGGTCTGGGAAGGAGGGATCGTCGTCCAGCGCTTCACCGACATCGCGTCCCGCAGCGACGGCTCCTTCGCCGGTTTCGATCTCGGGGGTCACGCCATCGTCGCGGACGAGGCGGCGCAGTCGCTGCTCGGCCTGCGGGTCGACGCGCCGATGGTGGACGCGGCCCGCCGCGCCAGGCCCGACATCCCCGAACTGCCCGGGCTGATCCGCTGGGCCACCGAGCGCTCGCTGAGCAGTCCACAGTGGACCGGTCATGCCCGGCTGCACACCATGGGCCCTGGCGAGGTCGTGCCCGTGAGCCTGAGGCCGGTCTTCGCGGCCAACCAGCTTGTCGGCGTCCTCTGCGAATTCGGCTCCGACGAGGGCGAAGAGCGCTACGAGCGCCCGGGAGAGACGCCGGTGGTGCCGATGCCCCAACGGATCATCGGGGTGCGCAACGAGCGGGTGATGGTGCTCGCGCCCGCCGAAATCAGGTATGCCGAGGCCGATCGGAACACGGTCTGGCTGAGCACCGATCGCGGAAAGGTCCAGGCCGCCACCAGGGGCCTGGACAACATCGAACGGGAACTGAAACCGTTCGGCTTCTGCCGTGTGCATCGCCGGTTCGTGGTCAACCTGCGCCGGGTCGCCGAACTGGAGCGCGGAATCAAGGGCGAACTGCTCCTGATCACCGACCCACGCGTGCCCGACTACATTCCGGTTTCGCGCCGGCACACGCCCGAGATCCGCCGGTTGCTGGGGGTCTGACCTTTCGTTGGCCGCGGCCACCCGTTCGTGCCCGAAGAGTCACCACTCGTGGGAGAACCGTTGCCCCGGCCGCCGGGGGTCCGCGATCGTGGAAAAGTGTTGCTCCGATGCCTCGGCGCCGCCGCGGGTGGCGGCTATCCACAGTGGAACTGCGCGTGCGCGGGATGCCGTGGCGCTCGCGACAATCCCGGAACGGGTTCGCCGCACGCGAGTCTGGCGGTTTCCGGTGACGGCGCGCGCTGGTTCCTGCTCAACGCCACGCCGGACGTCCACCACCAGATAGCGGCCACGCCGTGCCTGCATCCGGGCCCCGGCCCACGGGACACGCCGGTCGCCGGTGTGCTGCTCACCGACGCCGAATTCGACCACACCATCGGCCTTCTGATCTTGCGGGAGGGCTCGCCGCTGACCGTCTACGCGACGGCGCCCGTGCTGGACACCCTCGCCGATGTCTTCCCTGTCCGCGACCTGCTTTCCGATTACGCGGACCTGTCATGGCGTCAGGTTACGACCGACGTTTCCTTCACCCTCGACCAACGATTGCGCGTGACCGCGTTCGCCACCGGACGAAAGCCACCGCGCTACGTCCGGGAACCGAAGCCGGGCCACGACTGGGAAATCGCCTACCACCTGCTCGACACGGTTACCGGAGGCACCGCCGTGTACGCGCCGACCGTGCCACGGTGGGACGACGCCTTCGCGGCGTGGGCCGGTGCCGCCGACTGTGTGTTCGTCGACGGCACCTTCTTCACCGACGACGAAATGGCGCGCACCGGCAGCGGAAGCCGAACGGCACGCGACATGGGTCACCTGCCGATCAGCGGTGCGCACGGGTCGCTGAACGCGCTGTCCCGGTTGCCCGCGGCCCGGAAAGTGTTCACCCACATCAACAACACGAACCCCATCCTCGACCCGGCTTCACCCGAACACGCGATGGTCACGGCGGCGGGCGTCGAACTGGGTCTGGCCGGTCTGGAGGTGCGGCTATGACACTCGGCGGCTTCCGGCGATGAATCCGGCCGGCTCGGCCGGCGCGCCGGGCCATCCGGCCGGACACGAGGCGGCCGCCCGGTCGCGGCTCATCTCGCACGTGCGCTACCACGTCGTCCTCGATCTCACCCGGCCCGGTGACGAATTCCGCTGCGGCGCGACGATCCGGTTCCGGGCCGGCGCCGGGAACACGTTGACCTTCCTCGACTACGCGGGCACGGCACAGCTGATCGAATGCAACGGCTCCGCCGTGGGCACGGTGGCGCAGCACGGAGCGCGCATCTACCTGCCGGTCGTCGTCGGCGAGAACGTGGTGCGGGTGGTCGGCACGGCACCCTACCGCCGCGACGGCGCGGGCCTGCACCGGTTCCGTGATCCGGTGGACGGGCAGTCCTACCTGCACACCAGGTTCGCGCTTTTCGACGCCCACCGGGTTTACCCGTGTTTCGATCAACCCGATCTCAAGGCGGCGCTGGAGCTGAGCGTGACGGTGGACGATCGATGGCACGTCATCACGAACACCGAACCCACGAGCGTGCCGAAACGGTTTTCCAACGGCACGGCGGTGTGGACGTTCGCGCGAACGCCGCCGCTGCCCCCGCATCTGACCGTCCTGGTGGCGGGTCCCTTCCGCCGGATCACCACGACCCATGGCGATCTCCCCCTCGCCCTCTACGCGAGGGAGGCACTGTTCGACGCTCTCGGCAACGACGCGGACGAACTGTTCGAGGTCATCACCCGTGGGCTCGACTTCTCCGCGGATCTGCTGGACCGCCCTTACCCGTTCGCCAAGTACGACCACGTCTTCAGCCCTGAATGCGCTTTCTCCACGGCCCCGCATCCCGGATGCGTCGTCTGCGACGAGCGGTTCCTTTTCCGCTCCGGAGTGACGCGAGAGACCCGGCGGCGCAGGGCCGAGGCTCTGCTCTCCGCGATGGCGCACATGTGGTTCGGTGGCCTCGTCACCTTGCGGTGGTGGAACGGCCTGTGGCTCCACGAAGGTGTCGCCACGCTGATCGCCGCCCTCGCGCAGCCCGAGGCGACACCTTTCGGCGAGGCATGGGCGCTGTTCGAACACGAGGTCTGTTCGGTGGCGCGACAGGCGGATCGCTTGCCCCATAATCATCCGATCACGCCCGGCGCCGGCGCGGCCCACCTCGGCGCCGACCCGATCATGGCGAAGAAGGCGGCCGCTGTGCTGCGTCAGCTCGCGGTGCGGGTCGGCTGGGAAAACTTCCTCGCCGGTCTTCGCCGCTACCTGCGTGATCACGCGTGGTCCGCGGCCGACACCGGTGATCTCATCCGCGTTCTGGAGTCCGCGGCGGCGCCCGGCCTGACCGGATGGGCGGCCGAATGGCTGAGGAGACCCGGCGTGGACACCGTCGAGGTGCACCGCCTGCCCACCGGCGGAACGGTCACGCACCTGAGCGATCCGCAAGCGCGACGAGTCCGTCTGCGCGTCGGCTGTTATTCGGAGGCCCTACGCCTTCAGCACCGGAGGTGGGTGAATCCGGATCACCAGGGAGCCCGCGAAAACGACGGAGACGGAACCCGCCAGGTCTGCGATGTCGTGCTGCCCAACGACGACGGGCACGTTTACGTCAAGATCCGGCTCGACCCGGCATCACGGCGTACGGTGATGAGCCGGATCTCGGCGTTGTCCGACCCCGTGACGCGTGCCGTCGCATGGGGAACGTTGTGGGACAGCGTGCTCGACGCACGCATCCCCGCACGCGCCTTCGTCGCCGTGGTGCTCGACCACGCGCCGGCCGAGGAAGATGTCGGCGTCCTCGGCCTGTTGTGGCAGCGCGCCATCACAGCGGCGCGGGTCTTCGGTGCCCGGTCCAACCGCGCCGCGTCGCTTCGGCGAATCGCGCGGCGAATACGCGAAGAACTCGACGCCTCATCCGCCGGTGGCGACCGCTTGCTCACCCTGGCCCACGCGCTGACCTCGTCGATCAGCGGCGAAGACGCCCTGCTGCACGACATCGCGTGGGGACGAAGACCATGGCCCGGTCTGGAGGTGGACCGGGACCTCCGCTGGCGGGCACTGCTCCACCTTGCCGTGCAAGGAAAACCGGTCGACGAACTCCTCGCCGCCCTGCTCCCGGCCGAACCGGGGGACGACGACCGGCGCCGGGCCCTGACGGTCGAGGCCGCACGGCCGGACTCACGCGCGAAAAGTCAGGCATGGCACCGTATGTTCAGTGACGCCTATTCACTCGTCGAGCGCCAGGCGGTCATGGCGGGCTTTCACCGGCACGGGCAGGAGCACGTGCTGACGCCGTACGCCGAGCGGTATTTCCTTGCCCTGGACCACGTTTGGCACTCGATGAGCCCCGAAAACGCGCTCGCGATGGTACGAACGCTCTATCCTCTGGTCACCGACGCGGAGCAGGAAGTCCTCGCCCGGACGGACGAAACCGTGGCACAGCGCGCCTTGCCCGCCGAAGTGCTGCGCGTGTTGCGCCGGAAGCGGGCGGAACTCGCTTTCATGCTGGCGGCCAGGGCATGTGACGCGGCGCGGCCGCGTTCCGGCTGACCGCCCGCCGACCGGCTGTTGGCCGGTGCCCACCGCTCGTTGCCCGCGTGCTCCCGTTCCGCACAAGTTCCTTGATCCGGCGACTCCGGCGCGGATAGCGTTCTGGTTCACCTGTAATGAAGTATCGCTTCCCCGCGCCGGAGATGTTCGCCTGCCAGCTGGTGCGGAAAAGAAGCCGGATTTCCGTATCGGATCGGAATCGGGAGGTGAGGCCGGTGGTGGCCAGTACGCGGGAGCTGTCCGGTTTGATCAGCGAACTCGGCCTGGACAAACAGAACGGGGCGACCTTGGGGCGCCTGGTCGCCCACGGCGGCCTCGCGCACGCGGAGGAGGGCCCGGACGGGCGGATGACGGCACAGATCCGGATCCCGCCCGACGAACTCGCCTGGGATCCCTCGATCCTGGTCATGCCGCACGGCGGCGACCTCGAAGTCGAACTCGTCAACGACGACACCAACACCCACTGCGCGCTCCTGCCGAGCAACGGTGACAGCCATTGGATATGGCTTCCCGTCTATTCGCGGGGAAAGACCACGATCAACCTCGACGGACCGGGCTACTACTGGTTCAGCTCCAACGTCGGCAACGACGAGGGCCGTGGATTGATCGGCGCGATCGTCGTTCTCGGAGACGTGCCCCCCGAAGCCCGCCTCGACCGCCCTGAGCAGCCGAGGCCGTAGAACGCGCGACCGGCACCGCACCTGAGGCAGCCAGAGGCACTGAGCGCGGTTCAAGCCCGCCGGCGTCTGAGGCACAAGAAAGGATTCGTCATGACGGACTATGTCGACGCACCACCGGCTGCCAAGCTTTCGGAGTTGAGCGCGTCGCTCGGCACGGCTCCCCCGGTGGCCGAGGACGTCACCTACGAACGCCTTCTCGACGCGCGTTCGGAATCGCACAACTGGCTCACTTATTACGGTTCCTACGATGGTCAGCGATACAGCCTGCTGGACCAGATCAACACGGAGAACGTGAAACGCCTGTCCACGGCGTGGGCTTTCCAGTTCGGCTCGGCCGGAATGCACGCGGGCGCTTCGACCTATGCGTTCGAAGCCGCGCCGATCGTCGTCGACGGCGTCATGTACGTCTCGGGGTGGGACGGCTGGGTCTGGGCCATCGACGCCAGGACGGGCCAGCAGCTCTGGCAGTACAAGCACGCGATCCCGTTCGACGTTTCCCTCTGCTGCGGCAACGTGAATCGCGGCGTCGCCGTGGTGAACGGGAAAGTCATCGTGGCCACCCTGAACGCCCACGTCGTCGCGCTCGACGCCACCAACGGCGAATGCCTGTGGGACACCGTGCACGGTGACGTACGCGCGGGCGAAAGCGCCACCGTCGCGCCCCTTGTGGTCAAGGACATGGTCATCGTCGGCAGTTCGGGTGGCGAGTTCGGGGTTCGTGGCCATCTCGACGCCTACGACGTCGAGTCCGGAGCTCGCCGCTGGCGGTGCTACACGATTCCGAAGCCGGGTGAGCCGGGTTCGGAAACGTGGCCGGCGGACAGCCCGGCCTGGACGCGGGGCGGCGGCAACACCTGGGTCACCGGAACCTTCGACCCGGAGCTCAACCTTCTCTACTGGGGAACCGGCAACCCGGCGCCGGACTTCGACGGCGAGGTCCGCGAAGGCGACAACCAGCACAGCGACAGCGTGATCGCGGTGGATGTCGACAGCGGGGAAATCCGCTGGCATTTCCAGTTCACCCCCCATGACCTGTGGGACTACGACTCCAACATGGAGTCCATCCTGTTCGAGCAGGACGGCCGGAAACTGCTGGGCCACTTCGACAAGAACGGGTACTTCTTCGTCCTGGACCGCACGAACGGCGAACTGGTCCGGGTGACGCCGTTCTCCGATCGCATCACCTGGGGCGAGATCACCGCCGAGGGTGATGTCAAACCGCAGATCTTCCCCGACAAGGAAGGCGAGGCGGTGCACTTCTGGCCAGGACCGGCCGGGGCCAAGGAATGGTGCCACGCGGCGTACAGCCCCAGGACGAACATGTTCTACGTGCCGGTGCAGGACGTCGGCGCGACGGTGACCCGGCGGCGGCGTGAGTTCAAGGAAAGCATCCCCTACTGGGGCGCGAGCGTCACGGTGGACACCGACGACATGGCGGGTCAGGTCAAGGCGATCGACGCGGCCACGAGCGAGGAGGCGTGGCGCTGGACGTGGCACCTGCCGATTTCGTCTTCGGTGCTGGCCACGGCGGGCGACCTGGTGTTCTGCGGCACGCCGTCGGGCGAGTTCAACGCCTTCGACGCCCGGACCGGCGAGCTGTTGTGGCAGTTCCAGACCGGCAGCGGGCATCACAGCAGCCCGACCACCTACAGCGTCGACGGCCGGCAGTACATCGCGGTGCCGGTCGGCTGGGGATCCTGGGTCGAAGGGTTCGCGCCCGGCATGATGGGCGGGCCGCACGGGGACGCGCTCTTCGTCTTCTCGTTGCCGGAAACACCCTAGTTCTCCCAGGCGCGGCCCCATCGCCTCGGGCGGCGACGCGGACTTCGAGACACACCAGGCATCGGTGGAGAGGAGGTGTGCAGCGATGGAATCTTCGGCCACCCGGTCCCAGCCCGCGGTGTGGGAAGCCCCGGAGTTCGAGGAGATCGGGGTCCCGCCCGAGGTGACGATGTACGTGGCACAACTGGAAAGCTGATGTCCACACTGGACACTTCGGCAAGGGGCGCCGGAGGCGATTCCGGCGCCCCGCCCGGATCATCGGCGAAAAGAGGGATGATGACGTTGTCCAGCACGGCGAGTTTCGTCGAGAAGCTCCGAGCCCAGTCCGAGCGGTATCACCACCAGCATCCCTTCCACGTCAAGATGAACGAAGGACGGCTCTCCCGCCGGCAGATCCAGGGCTGGGTGGCCAACCGTTTCTACTATCAGGAAAGCATTCCCCGCAAGGACGCCGCGATCCTGGCGAACTGCCCGGAGCGTGACATCCGGCGCCGCTGGATCCAGCGCATCGTGGACCACGACGGCACGGCCGGCGGGGAAGGCGGCATCGAGGCCTGGCTGCGCCTGGGCGAGGCCGTGGGGCTGCCCAGGAAGGAACTGAGCGACAGGCGGCATCTCCTTCCCGGCGTCCGCTTCGCCGTCGACGCCTATGTCACCTTCGCACGCACCCGGCCCTGGGTGGAGGCGGTGGCGTCCTCACTGACCGAACTCTTCGCCCCGGACCTCATGGCCGAGCGCCTCGCCGCGTTCGAACGCTGGTACCCGTGGATGGACGGCGACGGGCTGGCCTACTTCCGCACGCGTCTGCACCAGGCTCCGCGCGACTCCGAACACGCGCTCGAGGTGGTCACCGAACGCTGCCGTTCCGTCGACGAACAAGAAGCCGCGCTCGCCGCGCTGTCCTTCAAATGTGACGTCCTGTGGAGTGTGCTGGATGCCATCGACCGAGCTTATGGGGAATGAGTGTCCCAAGCTGTCGGACCGGGTTCGCCTGACCTTCGACCCGGTGCGCGAACAGCACGTGCTGTTGTCCCCGGAGACGGTGACCGTCCTGAACCCGACCGCGGCGGCGGTGCTCCGGTTGTGCGACGGGGTGTCCACAGTGGAAACCGTGGTGCGGGAACTCGGCCTCCGGTACGACCGCGTGGTCGCCGGCGATGTCCGGGGCTTCCTGAATCGTCTGGCCGCCAAAGGATATCTGGAGTTCGGGCGTGACTGAACCGTTGTTGCCGTTCGGGGTGCTGGCCGAGCTGACCTATGCCTGCCCCCTGCACTGCGCGTACTGCTCGAATCCGCTCGACCTCGCCCGCTACGGCGACGAACTGACCACGGCGCAGTGGCTGCGGGTGCTCGCCGAGGCACGCGAACTGGGAACGCTGCAGGCGCATTTTTCGGGCGGCGAACCTCTGCTGCGCCGGGACATCGTGGAGATCGTCCGCGGCGCGCACGACTTGGGCATGTACACCAACCTCGTCACGAGCGGGCTCGGTCTCTCGCCGCTCCGGGCGGAGAAGCTCAGGGCGGCCGGCCTCGATCACGTGCAGATCAGTATCCAGGACTGGGAAGCGGCCGCATCGGACCGGATCGCGGGGCTCCGTTCCTTCGAACGCAAGATCGCGGCGGCGGTTCTGGTCCGGCGGCTCGGGTGGCCCTTGACGGTGAACGTCGTCCTGCATCGGCAGAACATCGGTAACGTCGCCGAGATCATCGCCTTGGCCGAACGGCTCGGGGCCGATCGGGTCGAGTTGGCCAACACGCAGTACTACGGCTGGGCCTGGCGCAACCGGCAGGCCCTCCTGCCGAGCCGCGAACAACTGGCCAGTGCCGAGGCGATCGTGCGCGAGGCCCGTCAGCGCCTCGAAGGGCGGATGGAGCTCATCTACGTCCTGCCGGACTACTACGGCGACCAGCCCAAACCGTGCATGGGCGGGTGGGGCCGCCGGTTGCTCGCCGTCGCACCCAACGGCGATGTCCTCCCCTGCCTGGCCGCGCACCAACTCCCCTTGCCCCGCGCGAGCGTGCGCGAGCGCTCGTTGGAGTGGATCTGGCGGGACTCGCCGCTGTTCCAGGCCTTCCGCGGCACGGACTGGATGCCGGAGCCATGCCGGAGTTGTGATCGCCGAGAACTCGACTTCGGCGGCTGCCGGTGCCAGGCGTTCCAGCTCACCGGTGACGCCACCCGCGCCGATCCCGTCTGCCACCTTTCCCCCGACCACGGGATCGTGCTGGCGGCGGTCAGCGCGGCCAACGATCCGTCACGACCCGGTGCGGCGCGCACGACACCCCGCCCGCATCCGGGCCGTCCGGGCTGAGCGGCACGGGCGATGTCGGCTGTCTTCGTCTTCGTTTCCGGCGCGGCGTTGCTGATCTACAGCGCGGAAAAGCTGATCGGCTACCTCGTCGGCGCCGCCAAGGGGCTCAGGATCTCCCTGTTCCTGCTCGCCGTCATCTTCACGGGTATCGAGTTCGACGACGTCTTCTACGCCGTCGCCGCCAACCTCGAAGACGCGGACGGGGTCGCGCTCGGCGTCATCGTCGGAACGGCGCTCTCGCTGCCCGGAATCGTGCTCGCGCTCGCCGCGATCATCACGCCGACGAAGGTCACCGTTCCGCGCGACTATCTCGTCGCCTTCGCCGCCGCGCCGCTGGTGATGATCTTCTTCGTCCTGAAGGCACCGCTCACCGTGGTGGACGGAACAGTGCTGGTCGCCCTGTTCGCGCTGTTCATCGCCTACGTCGCGGTCCGGGAATCACGAAGCGGCACGCCGGTCTTCCGCGACGCGGAGATCCACGAAGCCTACGCGCTCGTCCGCGAAGCCGAGGCGAAGTCCGCCGGGCGGTCCCCGGTTTCGGTGGCGTCCCCCGGGCCGGCGGTCCTTCCGCACGGGGAAGCCCGGACGCCGCGCCCGCCCTTCGCCGAAGAGTTCGAGCTCTCCGGCTGGGCCGGGCTCGGACTGGCGGTCCTCGCGCTGGCGGGTCTCGTCATCGGCGCGGCGACCATGGGCATCGGCACCAAGGGAATACTGGAGGACTACGGCCTCGAAGGCACCGTCTTCGGCGCGACGATCGCGACACTCGTGCTGACGATCGAGGATGTCTTCCTGACCGTGGAACCCAGCCGCAAGGGCGCCCCGGAGATCGGCGTGGGCAACGTCATCGGCAGCGTCATCTTCTCGGTCACCGGAAAACTGGGCATCGTTCTGCTCGCCGGCACCCTCGTGGTGGGCCCGCACGTGCTTTCCTGGCATCTGCCCGCCCTGGTCGTCCTGACCTGGCTCGCCGGCTACTTCCTTTCCACCGGCCAGTTGAAACGATGGCACGGCTATACCTTGCTGAGCCTGTATCTCGTCTACTGGACGGTGAGCTTCTTCGCCTTCGGCCTGATACCGGCGGACACGCAGTGACCAGTCGGTGTGGGGAAATCGTGCTGCTTTTTCGGAGCTTCCCTTACTGTGCCGATCGTTACCAATCCGACCACAGCCACGGCGGAAACGGGTCTATACAGCCAGATTGGCTGCGGTCCGTCTCCGCCTACTTTTGATCGGATTGGTAACGCGGTATCGGGAACGATGCGGCGGAATCGCGTCCAAACAGTCCTCACGGCTGCCTCGCTCACAACCCGGCCATCGCCCGGAGTTCGGCGGCGGTGTTGCGGTGCGGGAAGGGTTCGGCGGGCACCGGGACCTCCAGGGCGCGGCACAACGGGCCCCATCCGTCGGCCGGGGTCCACTCGACCAGCCGATCCGCCGGCACGAGCGAACGCACCTCGTCGTTGTGCGCGTCGTAGGCCGCTTTGGCGGTGTTTTCGTCGGCCCAGCCCGCCGTCAGGTGCCGGACGGTGGTGAGGTGGCCCAGTTCGACGACCCGCGCGTCGTCGGCCTCCGGGTGCCGCAGATGCCGTTCCAGGACCGGAACGACCGTTCGGGAAAAGCTGCGCCACCACTCGTCGGTGTCACGGACGGACAGTACCACCAGCGCTTCGGGGAAAACGGTCAGCAACTCGCGCCAGAACGCCGAGGTCGGGCCGCCAACCGACCCGTCGTACCCCGCGAAGAAGGCGTGCCAGCCGGACGGCGGAGCGCCGTCGGTGAAAGCGCTTTCCCACGGCTCGATGTGCTCAGGGCGCTGGACGACCTCGAACATGTGGTAGCACTGTTGGTCCAGCAGCGCGCTCAGACCGAGATGCAGCGAAAACGTACCGGTACGCCCGATGCCCGCTCCGATGACCCGCAAAGACACTGGCGTTCTCCGTTCGCTCGGCCTGCTCGAAAGCTACGAGGCGACTCTCGATCTTGTCAAGGAAGCACCGCTTGCCGGTAAGCTCGGTTTGTTATGCGCGGAGTGCGGCGGCGAACCATCCGGAAAATCATGCTCCCCTTTTGTCCCGAGCCATCATGACGCCACGATTCAGAGAATGGTCGATTCACCCGAAGGCCGGATTGCTTTCGCCGGTGCCGGGTGCACGCCAGACGGGAAGGATCCAGCGATGACCCGGACGAATTCACGCCTGCACGACGAGGTGACCAGCGCGGTCGGCCGCGGTGCCCACGCTCTCTTCGAAGTGCGACGGCCCGACGGGGTCTTCGACTACGGAGCCACGGAATGGACCTCGGTCCTGGCCACCGTCGGCGCGATCTCGGCGCTGCACACCGCCGACGCCGAGCGCTCCGCCGATCTCATCGCGGCGGGTGTGGAGTGGCTGTGCCGCAGCCAGTCCCCCGAGGGCGCGTGGAGCACCGTCCCCGGCACGCCGCCCGAGGCCGCGCCGACCGCGGTCGCGGCGGCGACCCTGCAGCAGCTCGCGCCAGAGCGCGCGAGCGACGCCGTGCGGGCCGCGCGATCGTGGCTGGACGACCGTGGCGGGCTCGACGCGATCCCCCACCAGGAGATGGCCGCGGTGTGCCGCCGGTTCTACGCCCGCGCGGGCTGGCTCGACCCCGGCGAGCTGCCGCGAATTCCGCTCGTGCTCGCCGCGTTCCCCCGGCTGTTCCGCCGGCTGCTCGACTTTCGCGCACCGCTCGTCGCCGCCGCCGGCCTCGCGCAGAGCCGCACGCGCCCCGGCGGCCCGGTGCGCCGCCTCTTCGACCGCCTGGGCACTCCGGCCGCGCTCCGGCTGATCCGGCAGATCCACGAGCACGAAGGGATGACGGGCGAGTTCAGCGACGACCCGTGGGCGGCCGGCCTGACCTGCGAAGCGCTGGCACGCTCCGGTGCGGCACCGGAACTGGTCGGTCTGACCGTCGAGTGGCTGCGTTCGAAGGCCAACCCGGACGGTTCCTGGAACATGATGCCGCTCGACCTCACCTGGTCGGTCTACGCGGTGGAAGGTCTGATCGACGCGGGCTACCGGGACGATCCGCGCCTGGTCTCCTCCCGTTCGCTGTTCCAGGACCGCCAGCAGGACCGACCCTTCGTCGCTTTCGGCTGTCCGCCGGGCTTTTGGGGCTGGTCCTCGCCGCACGGCTGGCCGGCCTCGGTGGAGACCGCGGAAATCATCTCGTTACTGGCGAGAATGCCGGGGGGCCGGGAGGACGACCACGTCGCTCGTGGCGTGTCCTGGCTGCTCGCGCAGCAGGACCGCCGAGGGTCGTGGAGCCTGTGCGTCCGCGACACCAAAGTGGACAACTGCGGTCCTTGCCCGCACACCACGGCGCAGGCCGTCGTCGCCCTGCTGGACGCGGGAACGCCCGCGGACGCCAAGGCCGTGCGCGACGCCGTGCGGTGGCTTCCGGCCAGTCAGCGCCCGGACGGTTCGTTCGATTCGGTGTGGTACCGGGCGTTCACCGCGGGTACGTCCGTCGTGCTGGAGGCCCTGGTCAAGGCCGGAGCCGGGACGCATCCGGCCGCGCGCCGGGCCGCCGAGTGGCTGGTCGGCACGCAACGCGCCGACGGTTCCTGGGGCACCGGTGACGGCACCACACCGGGCACCGTCGAGGAAACGGCCTGGGCGGTCCGCGCCCTGCTGGCCGCCGGACACCACGCGGACGACCCGGCCATCGGACGCGGCATCGGCTGGTTGCTGGAAGCGCAGGAGCCCGACGGTCAGTGGCCGCGGACGCCGGTGAGCGAGTTCATCCGCAACGCGTCGCGTTTCCCGAACGGCGGGCTGACCAATGGCCTCGCCCTGCGCGCCATGGCGCGCTTTCTCGACGTTTCCCCTGGTCACAACTCGTCCGTGGGAGGCTGACGCGGGATCAGCTCGCCGTTGCGGATCTGCCTCCGGGCCATCCGCGCCATCGAGGCCACGAGCCCGGCCGGGCCGCGTGCGCGGTATTCCTCACGGATCCGGCCGGCGACCCGGAGCAGCCGGGGGCCGGCCGGCAGGGTTTCCTCCAACCCGCTGCGGGAGCGGGGCAGCATCGCGAAGGTCACGGTGACCTGGCCGGAACTGGCCGGGGCTCCGAGGCGCCCGGCGATCGGCAGCCAGATTTCGGATTCCTCCACGTGGAACTCGATCATGGTGCCGCCGAGCCAGGTGCACGCCGCGTGGACCAGGCCGGCGAAATCCTCCGGCCGGTCCCAGCGCAACGTCCGCGAGCCGCCCTGCCCGGCGGGAATCGCCGTCACCTCGATCGCATCGATCCGCACCAGCGCGGGGCGCCCGGGCAACGCCAGGGCGATGTCGGTGATGTCCCCGCCGCCGGAAAAGAAGTCCAGGCGGGCGAAGGAAAGTCCGTTGTGGTTGATGCGGACGCGCTTCGACGGGCCCTTGTACCACTTGCCGTCCGCGGATTTCACCGAAATCCGGGTCAGCGCGGGCTCGTCCGACGGTTCGAAGACGACCGGGTCGACCGCGCCCGACGCGAGAGCACGCTCCGCGGCGGCGAGGGCCGGATCGGACGCCGCCAGCAACGCGGGCCAGAACGCGTCGCGCATGTCGAGGTCGGTCAGGTCGTTGGGGGAAAGGTAGGGCAGCGCACGCAGGAGGTCCTCCGGCACGACCCGGCTGGACACCGCGGAACCGAAGTTGTCGTCGTGTGTCCACGAACCGAAGGTCCCGGCCTCCTCCGCGGTCGGTGCCCTGAGCGCGGAGACGAGCACATCCGCCAGACGTTCCCGCGCCGGAGTGGTGACGAGTTCCGGCCACGCCCCACCGGCGTTGGCCACGTAGGCGTTCCACTGGTCCTGGAAGGCAAGAATGCCGTCCTGGACGGCGAGGCGCTGCGTTCGCTGCGTACCGATTTCGGCGCCGGGGCCGAGGATCGGTGAACCGTCCTCGGTGAAGCCGAGCAGCGACCCGCACAGGTCGTTCACCGACTGCTCGATCACCTCGGGACTGCGGCTGATCGTCGCCGCGACGTCGTGCGGATGACCGGCCTGCGCCAGGTAGCCCTCCATGCGCATGCCGTCCAGGTGGACGCGGGTGGCGCGGGCATCGGTCGACAGGTAGTAACCGGCCGGAAGGACGTCCAGACCAGCTCTTTTCAGGGCCCGCCCGAGATAGAGCTGGATCGTGGCGCCCCACCCGAGGTCGACCAGCGCCGGCTCGGGATCGGCCGACATTCCGCTGGACCGCAGTTCCGCCAACAACTTTTCGCGGTGACGGGTCACGAGTGCCGCGAGCCGGTTCCGCAGATGAGGGGTCTCGACCAGTGCCTCGCCGACCTGGTCGACGATCCGGTCGTTGTCCAGCAACGCGTCCAGTCGAGTGGCCAGCGACGGCACCTCGCCGGGGCTGAGCAGGAGGACCGACAGCAACTGGCTGACGGTGAGCCGATACCGCTGGCGGATGAAGGTGCGCAACTGGTCGCTGTCTCCGGTGTCGAGCGAAGCGAGCGACACCACATGGCGCGACAGCCAGACGGGCCGGGCCTTCACCTCCCAGCCCCGGACCGCGGCGGCCCTGTTGATCAGCTTCGACAGGAGCGTGCCCTCGCGCATCGGGCACCAGAGCGTCGAATTCCCCGAGTCCCGTGCCCGCCACGCGACCCACTCGGCGAACCCGGTGAGCACCGGGCCGAGCACGGCGGCGCCGAACCGGTAGGCGGCGCGGACTTCGCTGGGCGCCGCCGGATCGGCCGCCGCCAGCGTCTTCGCGCGCAGGCTGGTCAACCCGAAATCGCCCTCGGCGAGATCGAACCGGGCCCCCAGCGGCCCGAACGGTTCGAGTGATTCGTGCTCCCGTTCGAGCACGACCTCGAACCGGCTGTCCACTCGGGCGTAATGCACCGCGCGGATGCCGAGTTCGGTGGGCACGGCGAAGTCGGCATCCTCGTTGTCCCCGACGTGCAGCACCTGTTCTGGCCTGCGGCCGAGCTGATCGAGCACGATTTTCCACAGCCCGTCGGCCTTGCTCACGCCGTGCTGATGGGAACGGAAGATCCGCGCACCACTCAGGGACTCGAGTTCGGGCCGGTCGAGGAGCCTGGCGAGTTGGTCCTCGGTGAAATAGGTGTCCGAAACCAGAACGACCGGCAGGCCCCGCTCGCGCGCCAGCTCGACGATTTCCACGACATCGAGGTCCACGACGGTGAGATCACGCTCGGTTTCGACCTCGGCCTCGACGACCTGCGCCAGCGCGTCTCGGTCCAACGCCGAGCCCACCATGCGTCCCCAGATGTCGAACAGGGAGACCTCGGTGCCGAGTTCGTTCTCCTCCTGACGCTCCCTGGCCGCACGCTCGGCCGCGATCCGCATTTCGCGGAAGGCCGCCGCGGAAAGCCAATCCGGAACCCGGCCGGCGGCCCGCAACCGCTCCCCCAGGATCGCGAAGACATCGGCCGGGCGCGGGGTACGGCGCCAGAGCACGGTATCGAAGATGTCCAGCGAAAGCACCGCGCAGGAACCGTCCGCGACCATCTTCCGGGCGCGTTCGAGTTGCGCGGATCGCCGTCTTTCCCCTTGGCCATCGGCCATCGCCGCCCCCAGTTCCTCCCCGAACGGCTTCGCGTAAGACGCGATGCTACTCCGCTTTTACGTCGTTCAGGCACGGCAAGCACGCGGCAACACGGACTTTTGGGACACGCGCTAGTCTTCGCGTGTGTCAAGAGCCTGGTTGCCGCCTGTCTTCCGATCGGCGCGATGGGGCATGGTCTGGAACATCGCGCTCGCGACCATGCTTTTCGTGTTCTCGTTCGTTCCCGGCGTCGAGCAGCGCGGCATCGACCTGGCCGCGTTCCCGGACCGGCGACCACTGGACGCGCTGGGCCTGCTCCTGATGGTCGCGCAGACTCTGCCCCTCGTGGGGCGGCTGCGCTGGCCGCTGACCTGCCTGGTTGTGACGAGCGGCGCCTTCGCCGCGTTCCAGTTGCTCGGTTACCCGACCTTGATCGCGTCGTTGGGGTGGTTCGTCGCCTTCTACAACGCGGGCGCCCACCTGAGCAGGAGCAGGCAGCGGATCGCGATCCCCGCCGCGCTCGTGGCCTATGTCGCGCTGGCCGTCGCCACGCACGCGGCCGGCTCACCCGAACAGTTCATGGACTACGTGACCTTCGGCGCGGTCCTCGCGGTGCTGTGGTTCGTCGGCGCCGAGGTCCGGGCAGCGGCCGCGGCGGCGGCCGAACGGCAACGACGCGCCGAGGAAGCGGTCGTCCACGCCGAACGGGCCCGCATCGCGCGGGAGTTGCACGACGTGGTCACCCACCATGTCACCGCGATGGCCGTGCAGGCCGACGCCGCGCAGTATCTGATGGAGCAGCCCGAAAAGGTCACCGCCAGCCTGTCGTCGATCAGCGGCACCGCCCGGCGCGCCCTGACCGAACTGCGTTATCTGCTGGGAGCGCTCGACGGCAACGCCCAGCACGGCCAGGAGCCCGTGGCGGGCAAGCTGGCCGACCTGGTCGCGCAGTCCCAGGCCGCCGGTCAGCCGGTCGAACTGGTCGAGCACGGCGAACCGCGGCCGATGGCGAGCGCGGCGGAGGTCGCCGCCTACCGCGTCGTCCAGGAAGCGCTGACCAACGCGCTCAAACACGCGCCCGGCAAACGCACCGTCGTCAACGTCCATCATCGCGACGACTGCACCGACCTCGAAGTCACCTCGGAACGGGCGGGCCGGGCGGGTATCGGCCGGGGCAGCGGGCGTGGTCTGGTCGGGCTTCGGGAAAGAGTCAGTGTGGTCGGCGGCGAACTGCACGCCGGTCCGCGTCCGGACGGTGGATTCGCCGTGTCGGCAAGGATTCCGCGGGGGTTGTCATCATGAACGCGCCGATCCGGGTGGTGGTCTGCGAGGACCAGGCGCTGGTGCGCGCCGGCTACGTCACGATCTTCGACGCGCAGCCGGACATGGAGGTCGTGGGTGAGGCTGCCGACGGCGAAGCCGGGGTGGCGCTCGTCGAGCGCGTGCGGCCGGATGTCGTGGTGATGGACATCCACATGCCGGCGCTCGACGGCATCGAGGCCACTCGCCGCCTGGCCGGCCCGGACGTGGTCAACCCCTCGAAAGTCCTCGTGGTGACCACCTTCAACCTCGACGAGTACGTCTACGAAGCGCTGCGCGCCGGGGCGAGCGGGTTCATGCTCAAGGACGCGCCACCGGCCGAACTGATCGCGGGTGTGCGCACGGTGGCCGCCGGAGAGGCGCTTCTGGCACCCGCGGTGACCCGGCAGCTCATCGGCCGGTACGCCTTCCGGCTGCGCCCGGTGGAGGAAGAGGCTCCGGCCGGGTCCGGGCCGCTGAGCGCGCTCACCAACCGGGAGCGCGAGGTGCTCACCCTGATCGCGGACGGGCTTTCCAACGCCGAGATCGCCGGGAAGCTGGTGATCAGCCACGAGACCGTGAAGACCTACGTGTCACGCATCCTGACCAAGCTCGACCTGCGGGACCGGGTGCAGGCGGTGGTTCTGGCCTACCGCACCGGACTGGTGAGCCCGCGTTAGATCTGGTCTGGACCACATCTCGTTGGAGATGAGATCAGCGGATCTCCGGCCTTCGCCGTATATCATGCGATCGTGCGGTGGTGCGGAGCCCGGCGGGACCGGTCATGAGCGAAATCGTCAGTGAAATCGTCGCCGCCACGGTGATCGTCACGTCGCCAGGCCGCAACTACGTGACGCTGAAGGTGACCACCCGGGACGGCGTGGTCGGCTGGGGCGACGCCACGCTGAACGGGCGCGAACTCGCGGTCGCGGCATACCTGCGCGACCACGTGTGTCCGCTGCTGATCGGGCGCGACGCGCACCGCATCGAGGACACCTGGCAGTACCTCTACAAGGGCTCCTACTGGCGGCGCGGCCCGGTCACCATGACCGCGATCGCGGCCGTGGACATGGCGTTGTGGGACATCAAGGGAAAGATCGCCGGCCTGCCGGTCTACCAGCTGCTCGGCGGCGCGGCCCGCGACGGCGTGCTGGTGTACGGGCACGCGAGCGGCCGCGACGTGCCGGAAATGCTCGACGACGTCGCCCGCTACCTCGACCTCGGGTATCGGGCCGTGCGCGCGCAGGCAGCGGTGCCCGGGCTGGAGGGCACCTACGGCGTTCCCGAGGCGGGCCAGTCCGTGTACGAACCGGCGGGGTCGGCCCGCCCGCAGGAGGATTACTGGGACACCGAGCGGTATCTGCGCTTCGCGCCGGACATGCTCGGCGCGGTGCGCGAGCGCTTCGGGTTCGGCTTCCACCTGCTGCACGACGTGCACCATCGGCTCAGCCCGAACGAGGCGGGCCGCCTGGGCCGCGACCTGGAGCCGCACCGGCTATTCTGGATGGAGGACCCGACGCCCGCCGAGGATCAGAGCGCGTTCCGGATCCTGCGCCAGCACACGACCACGCCGATCGCGGTCGGCGAGGTGTTCAACTCGATCTGGGACTGCCAGCAGCTGATCACCGAGCGGCTGATCGACTACATCCGCACCGCCGTCTCCCACGCGGGTGGCATCACCCATCTCCGGCGGATCTTCGGCCTCGCCGAGTTGTACGGCGTCCGCACGGGTTCCCACGGCGCCGGCGATCTTTCGCCGGTGTCGCTGGCGGCCGCGCTGCACGTGGACCTGGCGGTGCCGAACTTCGGTATCCAGGAGTACATGGGCCATGCCGAACCCGCCGACGAGGTTTTCCTTACCTCTTATACGTTTTCCGACGGCTACTTCCATCCCGGACAGGCGCCGGGGCTGGGCGTCGAACTCGACGAGAAGGCCGCGGCCGCCTTCCCGTACGAGCCCCGGTACCTGCCGGTGAACCGCCGCCGCGACGGGTCGGTGCACGACTGGTGAGCCACTACGACGTCCTGTTGCTCGGTGAGCCCCTGGTGGAGATCTCGACCCTGGCCCCGTTCCGGGCCGGTGTCGCCGCCCGGATCGGCATTTCCGGAGATGTGGTGAACGCCGCCGCGGCCGCGGTGGCGGCCGGCGCCTCGGTCGGGCTGATCGCGCGGATCACCGAGGACGAACTCGGTGAAGCGGTCGCCGCCTACATCCGCGAACTCGGTGTCGACGACGCGCTGCTGCGCCGTGTCCCCGGGCAGCAGGGAATCTACCTCCAGCACGGTGATCCCGAAGGTGAGCGTCAGTTCTGCTACGCGCGGACCGGTTCGGTCGGCGCGGCGTTGTGCCCGGCCGACCTCGACCCGGCTCTGCTCGGTTCGGCGGGCGCGGTGCTGGCCAGCGGAATCACCTGCGCGATCTCGGCGACGGCCAAGGCCGCGGTGCGCGAGGCGGCGCGGCTGAGCAAGCGGTTCGTGTACGACCCGAACTTCCGGCCGCGCCTGGGCACCGCCGAGGACGCGGCGGAGACTCTCGCCACCCTCGCGCCGATGGCGACACTCGTGACCCCGTCGGCGCCGGGAGAGATCGCGATGCTGCTCGGCACCGCCGATCCCGTGGTGGCGGTGGCGAAACTCCGCGAACGCGGTGCCGACGCGGTCGCGGTCACTCGTGGCAGCGCGGGCGTCTATCTCGGCGATTCCACCGGGAGCCGCGAATATCCGGCGATTCCGGCGCCCGAAGTGGTGGACCAGACCGGCGCGGGTGACGTCTTCGCCGGAACCGTCACGGCGAGGCTCGCCCTCGGTGACCCTCTCGACGAAGCCGTCTTGCTCGGCGCCGCGGCCGCGTCGCTGTCCGTCGGTGGCCGGGGCGGCACCGGGCGCATCGCGTCTTTACCCGAGGTGATCGCGCACGCCGGGTTCGCGCGCTGAATACGACCTCGGCCGGTGACAGAGGTCGCGACCGCCGTCACCGGCCGCGCGAGTCGTCGTTGACCCCGCGGCCGGCACGCGCGGGCGGTCAGCCGCGACGCGGGCGGTAGACGGCCAGGGCCCGAGGTTCCTTCGTGATCGTCATCTGAGGGTTCACCTCGGTGAACTCACCGTCCACGGTCACGTGCAGCAAGCCGTCGGGGGCGCTGATCTTCACCTCCGTCGCGGTGCCACCCTCGTACGGGCCACACCAGGGAAGGGTGCCGGTGAGCAGCGCCCAGACGATCCGGCTTCGCGCCAGCGGCCTTTCCGCGTCGACGATCCTCACGTCGAGCAGGCCGTCGTCGAGCTGCGGGCGGCTCGACGGCGCGAAACCGGTGGGCTCGTAACGGCCGTTCCCGGCGAAGACCATCCAGACCCGGCGTGGGCGCCCGTCGATCATCAGTTCCTGCGGCTTGGCACGGCGCGTCACGTGGACGAGGCCGACGAGGACGGCAGGCCACTTCCCGAGCCGGCGTTCCCACTTTTCCCGGTACCGCACCATGTCCGTGTACAACCCGGTACTGCACGTGTTGACGAAGACCTGCCCGTCCACCCGTCCGAGATCGACGCGGACCGTTTCCCCGGCCTGAAGCGCGTCGATCGCCTCGTCCGCGTTGCCGACACCGAGGTCCTTGGCGAAGTGGTTGAGCGTCCCGGCGGGGATGGCCAACAGCGGGACATCGTGCTCGACGGCGATGCGCGCGGCAACGTTGATGGACCCGTCACCGCCGGCGACTCCCAGGACACGGCAGCGGCGGGCCGCGGCGGCCAGCACGTCGGCGAGGTCGGCATCGCCCGGGTGCTCGATGAGCTCGGCCTTCGGCAGTCGCCGCTCGAGCACCTCGCACAGGTCTTCCCCGGCGCTCCCGGCGGCGGAGTTGACGATGACGACAAGCCCCTCGCCATCGGCCAAGGCGGGTCCCGGCACGTTCTCCACCATCGCGGGGCCGGGTGTGGTCCGCGGCCACCACCACAGGGTCAGCACACCCGCGCCGACGCCGAGCGCGCTACCCGCCACGACGTCGGACGGGTAGTGCACGCCGGTCACCACCCTCGACGCCGCCACCCCGGCCGCGATCACCCCGATCGGCGCCGCGAGCACCGGGAATTCGATGGCCACGCCCGCCGCGAACGCGGCCGCCGACGCCGAGTGGCCGGAGGGAAACGACGTGGTCTGGGGAAAACGACGCAGCCTGCGGTGGATCGGCGTCAGGTCGATCGGAGGGCGCGGCCTGCGGACCGCCTGTTTGGCCAGGATGTTCGCGGCGAAGCTCGCCACCACCGCGGCGATGATGCCGCGAAGCCCCGCCCGCCTCGCGCGCTTGTCACCGGTGACGGCCAGCAGAGCGCTGATGCCCCACCACAGCCGGTTGTAGTTCGCCGACCGGCCCAGGAGGGGCAGGTAGCGGATGATCTTCGGATCGCGGGTTCCCATCTTGGTGAGCACCCAGCGGTCCATCGCGGGAATCCGTCTCCACATGCGTGAAGCCTACGGGCAGTGACTCCTCCCTGCCGTGCGGAGCGTTCCCCTCTGGATGAGGCCACTGGGAGGATCCACCGAGAGGACACAATTCCCGATCCACGTTGTCGACCGGTCCTGGCGAGTGGTCGATGAAGACGACAGCCCACCTATCGGTCACGTAGTGGTGAAAGTCGGGACCCGGAATGGGAGAGGTCGGCTACTGGACCGCGGCCGTGGTTCGAGTCGAGGCATCGCCGTCCGTGCCCTGGACACTGCGTCGCGATGGGCCCTGGGCACCCAGAACCTGGTCCAGCTGGCCCACTTGGAATTGCCGCATGCGAAGGACAACTCCAATTCGACGGCAGCCGCAACGAAAATGGGTCTATACAAGCACGTCCGTTGCGGACCGTGTCCGCCTCCTTTCGGTCGGATTGGTAAATTGTCATCCGTCCGCCCGCCCCACCAGGGTTCGTGCCTACCGGCGGAGACTCGGGAGACTCAGAAGGCTCGGGAGGCTCGGGAGGCTCCGGCGGTTGAGACGGTTGAGGATCAGGCTGTTCAGGCATGCGACCAGTGTATCGACCATGCGATCGAACACCGACAAAACGTCGGCACACGAAAGAGTGACGTCTCCGCGCGAGATTGCCCATTCGCGAGCACCGGCATAATGAAGCCGCCCAGCGAAACCGACACCGAGATCGGCAACATCGGCTCTCCACGCGGACGAAGACGACCGCGCCCACAGGGAAGCGCTATTCGTCGGCCAACAGGCCGCAACAAGTCGATCGCCTCAGTACGGTCGAGTGTCCTCCCGAGCCCGACGCCAAAGGATGGTCCAGACCAAACGGAATAGGCCGTCGGGAGAGCGGCCAGCCGAGCGGAAAGCCGTTGTGTGCGCGTTCGTGCTGGTCGCCGAGGACGATCCCCGGCGGGCCTGATCCGCCGCTATCTCGCGCGCGAGGATCACTCGGTGCTGGTCGTCGGCGACGGGTGTGTACTCGCCGGACCCCACCCCGCCGTGCGCGCTTCCCGGCTACCACCCACCGAAGGGCTCGTGGCCACGTGAGGGAAACCGCTGGTCACGGGTTGGTGTGACAGAACCGGGGCGGTCGGCGCTGTAGGAGGTGAGACGAGCGCGGACGCCTCGTCTCACCCCGTTCCTTCGGTGATGGAGATCGATCGATGATCAAGACGACGTTGGCGAAGCTGTTGACGACCAAGCTCGCCGTGGCCGCCGCGGCGACCGCGGCCGTGACTGTCGGAGGTGTCGCGGCCGTCGCCGCGACGGGCCACCCTTCCGTCCCGGCGAGCGAAAGCTCGACGCACGCCCCGGCCACCACCGGCGCCCAGCCGCACGCCAGTGAGTCTTCCGAGACCGCCAAGGACCGCCCGAGCGTTTCCGGTGACGACCACGATCCCAGCGCGTCGCCCACCCCTTCGCTGACCGGGCTCTGCCACGCCTACGAGGCCGGGGCGGGCTCCGAGCACGGAAAGGCGTTGGAGAGCCCGGCGTTCAAGGTCCTGATCACCACCGCGGGCGGTAACGACAAAGTGGACGCCTACTGCACCAAGGTGCTGGCCGAGGAGAAGGCCGACAACACGCCGGTCACCACGACTCCCTCCGGAAAGGACCACAGCAGCAGGGAGGCGCACCCGACGCCCGATCCGAACACGCACGCGTCCAACGCGCCGACGAGCCACCCGGGCCGCTAAGGCGCAGCGCGTCCACCCAGACCGACGGCGGTTTTCTGCGGGGAAGTCCGCCGTTGGAAAAGAGTGGGTGGCGGCGTCCGGACGACCCCCCAGTCCGGATGCCGCCACCCGCATCTCGTGCACAACAGTCCATTATGGACGATAAAGGAAACCGCACTCAGCCCGGCGAGTCGATCAGGCCCTCGCGGATGGCGAACAGTGCCGCCTGCGTGCGCGATGAAAGTTGCAGCTTCGTCAGCACGTGACTCACGTGCGTGCGCGCGGTGCGCTCGCTGATGGACAACTCGGTGGCGATCTGCCGGTTCGACAGGCCACGCCCCACCAGCGTGAGGATCGTGCGCTCGCGGGGGGTCAGCGCGGTCAGGCCCATCGGCGGCGACACCAGCTGCCGCGTCAGCCGCCCGGCCACGGCCGGGTCGAGATGGACCTCGCCGCGCGCGGCGGCCCGGATCGCCGCCGCCACCTCGTCCGGATCGGCGTCCTTGAGCAGGTATCCCGCCGCACCCGCCTGCAGCGCGGCGTGGACCCGTTCCGTCTCGCCGAAACTGGTCAGCACCACCACCCGCACGTCGGGGTACTTCGCCACGATGGCGCCGATGGCGGTGAGGCCGTCCATGCGCGGCATCAGCACGTCCATCAGCACCACCTTGGGCAGGTTCTCCTGGCTCGCCAGCCGCGCGAGCTGGGCCAGGGCATCCTGGCCGTCGGAGGCCTCGCCGATCACCTCGATGCCGGCCGCGCTTTCCAGATAGGCGGCGAGCCCCCGGCGGACCACGGCGTGATCGTCGACGACCAGCACCCCGATCACGTCCTGCACTGTTCCTCCGCGAGTTTGCGCGCCCCCGCGATCGTGTCGACAGGGCGCTCCTTACCGGAGCACGTCACGTGGGGCCGATGGGCGCCCTGCCGCCCCGCTGAGGGGGTCTGGGGGCTTGCCCCCAGCGGGGGTGTGGGGGCCGTGCCCCCACAAAACACTGGACAAAAAGGGCGCGCGCCGTGGTCACCCTGATTGCCGCGAGCCCGCACGGGGAGCCGCGGCCGGGCTCGGGCCCGGGGGTTCACAGCCTGCCCTCCCACACCGGCATGGTGACCCGCACCCGGCAGCCGTCCGGCGTGTTCTCGATCTTCATAGTGCCTCTCCATCGTTGGGCCCGCTCGCGCATCGACACCAGACCGAGTGTGCCCGCCTCGGTCCGTGAATGCGGCAGGCCGACGCCGTCATCGCTGACCTCGACCGTGACCGGTCCGGCAGGCTCCCCTGGCGGCGCGGCGATCGTCACGATCGCGGTGGTCGCCCTCGCGTGCTTGACCACGTTGTTCAACGCCTCCTGCACCACCCGGTACAGGTCTTCCTGCTGCTCCGTCGGCAGGGCGGGCAGTTCGCTGTCGTGGATCTCGATCCGCACGCCGGACGTGGCCTGCACGCCCTCGGCCAGCGTCCGCACCGCGCCGACAAGACTGCGCCCGGCCAGTTCCAGCGGATGCAACTGCAACACGAGGCCGCGCAGGTCGGCGAGCGCCGTCTGCGCCAGGCCCAGCAGTTCGTCGGCGACCATGCGCACCTTTTCGGGCGTCGCGTGGCCTCCCGGCTCGACCTGGGCGCGCAACGCCTTCGCGTGCATACGCATGGAAAACACCTGCTGCACCACCGAATCGTGCAACTCGCGGGCCAGCCTCGCGCGCTCCTCGACCTGGGCGTCCTGACGGGAGCGCGCCAGCAGATCGGCCGAATCGACCGCCATCGCGGCCTGGTCCGCCATGCACTCGAGGAACTCCAGGTTCTCCGGGTTCGGTTCCTCGGCCGGCGAGTAGAAGGCGTTGAGCACCCCGACCGCGCGGCCACGGACGACCAGCGGCACGGCGGCGAAGGCGTCCCAGTCCGGCGCGCTCATGATCTCGTGCAGCGGCTTCCAGCGCGGGTCGGCGAGCACGGCCGCCTTCCGATGCGCGAGCACGACCCGCTTCTGCGTCCGGAACGCCTTGACGAACATCAGCGGCGCGCCGAGCTTGCGGCAGTCTTCGAGCCGCTCGGGGAAGTCGTCGGCGTCGGTGAACCCGGCCTTGCCGACGACCCGCATGGTGCCGCCCTCGACGCGCAGGATCTGCACGGCCGAGATGTGCGTGGCCTGGACGACCTCACGGGCCATGACATCGAGCGTGACGCTCAGTGACGCCGCGTCGGCGACGCTCGATGCCGCGCGCGCGATGGCCGCCAGCCGGCGTTGGCCCCGCCGCGCGCCGTCGAAGCCGCCCACCTCGCCGGGCGGCCGCCCGCAGGACGGGCACACCCCGGCCGCGTTCGTCGTCACGTCCGTCACGCCGACCCCTTCGTACAGCGCTGATCTCCAGTCACCCTGCCACGATTCCGCGGCAGGGTGTCACATCCAGTGTGGCACACAGTGAGCATCGCGACGGCCTCCGCCGGGGACGCGGCCCGCACCGGCGTCGCGTGCTCGACCGCACCGTACATAGTGGACTCGTCGATCGGCCGTTCGGCCGCCTTCGCGCCGCCGCCGGTACGGCCCCCGCTTCCACGGAACGTCTCCCCCGGGCCAGACGGTGAGAAAGGCCACGGCCGAGGCTAACCGCGTAAATCCGGCATTGTCAACGTTCCTGATACCGTGAAATCCTGTTGACATCATTGTCCGGCCCCATCGGAGTGAGCCTGTGAATCAGCCCGGAACCAATACCACTTTGGACTTGGCGAACCTGCGCGCCATTGACGTCCACACGCATGTGCAGCGCTTGTCGACCGCCGAGCCCCGCCCCGAGGACAACGCTTCGCTGCAAGCGATGGCCAAGTACTTCAAGACCGCCCCGAAAAGCTTCACGGTCGACGAACTCGCCGAGTTCTACCGGACGCAGAACATGGCGGCGGTCACCTTCATGGTGGACGTCAAGGACAAACCCGAGCAGCCGGACGCGCCGACGAACGAAGACATCGCGGAACGCGCGCGCGCCAATGCCGACGTCATCATCCCGTTCGGCAGCGTGGACCCCGCGCGCGGTGCCGAGGGCGTGCGCCGGGCGCGCCGTCTCATCGAGGAACACGGCGTGCGCGGGTTCAAGTTTCATCCCACCTCACAGGCGTTCCAGCCCAACGACCGGGAGGCCTACCCGCTCTACGAGGTGATCCAGGAGGCGGGGATTCCCGCGCTGTTCCACACCGGTCAGACCGGTGCGGGCGCGGGCCGGCGTGGCGGCGGCGGACTGCGGCTCCGCTATTCCAACCCGATTTATCTCGACGACGTCGCGGTCGATTTCCCGGATCTGACCATCATCATGGCGCATCCCTCCTTTCCGTGGCAGGAGGAGGCACTCTCGGTCGCGACGCACAAACCGAAGGTGTACATCGACCTGTCCGGCTGGTCGCCCAAATATTTCCCGCCCATTCTGGTGCGCTATGCGAACACTCTCCTCAAGGAGAAGGTGCTCTTCGGCACCGATTTCCCGATGCTCACCCCGGAACGCTGGCTGAACGATCTGGAAAAGGCGGGTATCCGCGAGGAGATCAAGCCCGGCCTGTTCAAGGACAACGCGATCCGCGCGCTCGGCCTGGCCTGAACCGCCCTCCGGTTCCCGGTCCTCCGGGAACCGGAGGTGGCCGCGCGCCTGCCGGTGCGCGCCGGCCCGGCACCGTGAAGTCCAAAGTGGACAATCGGGGTGGGCCTCTCCGGCGGTTCGGCTCGACGACCCGGGCATCGACGGTCATGCGGTTCCTTAAGCGCGGCGGTGAGGACAACCCAGGAAAGACAAGCACGCGAGACGGCCGGCGGGAACCCCGAGTCCGCACAGTGGAAGACAACCTTGGCCTGACATGGTTGCCGCCGGAGGGCGGTTGGCCCATACTCCTCCTGACGCCCGGCAAGAGGGTCAACGGAGACCCTGGACGGCACCATGCCCGGCGTGTGCCGCCCCGGGGCCGCGTCCCCGGGCCGGGGCATGGTGCCGTTCCCCGTGCGGCCGACCGCGACGCATGACTCGGGTTCTCGGCAACATTCGCCCGTCGCCGACGGCAGGATCGGTTGCCTACGTTGACGTGTGGCGGCTCACCCGATCGGCGAAGACGGGAACGCGGACATGAGAACCAGGGCGTCGATCATCGCGCACCGGTCACCAGCTGTCCTGCAGCACCCCCACCCCGTCGGCGACCGCGACCGGCATGCCGGTCAGCTTCAGCACTTCCTCGACGGTGAAGCCGCGGGCGATCTCGTCGAGGCGGAATCCCTCGCCGGTGCGGGTCAGCAGCGCGAGGTCGGTGACCACCGTGTCGACACAACCGCGCGCGGTGACATCGAACTCGCACGTCTCGACGAGCTTGGGCCGCCCCTGGGAATCGGTGTGCTCCAGCAGCGCGATGACCTGCTTCGCTCCGACGGCGAGGTCCATCGCGCCGCCGATGCCGCCGCCGGTCATCGTGGGCAGTGTCCAGTTCGCCAGGTCCCCGTCGGCTCCGACCTGATAGGCACCGAGCACGACCGCGTCCAGCCTGCCCGAGCGCGCGATCTCGAACGAGGTCACACTGTCGAAAAAGGACGCCCCGGGCCGCAGCCCGACGAAGTAGCCACCGGCGTCGTGCACGTCGGGGTCGAACTCCTCACCGACGACGCGTTCGCCGTAGCGCAGCATCCCGTTCTCGCTGTGCAGGGTGACCGGCCGGTCGCCGATGAAGTTCGTGACCAGGGTGGGCATTCCCGCGCCCAGGTTGACGATCGCCCCGTCGGGCAGCAACGCCGCGGTGCGGCGCGCCATCTCTTCGCGGGTGAGCGCCGGCTTTCCGGCGTACTCGCGTGCGCTGGTCGCGGCCCGGCTTGGCCGCATGGGCAGGTTCTTCACGTCGAGTTGCACGGTGCTCTTCACGACCCGGCTGACGAACACACCCGGCAGGCCGACCTCTTCCGGCGGAATCCCGCCGACCTCCACGATCTCGTCCACCTCGGCGATGGTCACCGCGGCCGCCTTGGCGAAGCTGACGTTGAAGTTCCGGCTCCCGCCGCGGAACTTCAGGTTGCCCGCGGTGTCGGCACAGGCGGCGCGGACGAACGCGAAGTCGGTCTTGATCGCCTGTTCCAGGATGTGCGGACGGCCGTCGAAGATCCGGACCTCCTTGCCCTCGCCGATCGCGGTGCCCGCGCCGGCCGGGGTGTAGAACGCCGGGATGCCCGCTCCGCCCGCGCGCATGCGCTCCACCAGCGTGCCCTGCGGCACCAGTTCCAGTTCCATCAGCCCGGCCCGGATCTGCCGCTCGGCCTCGGAGACGATGCCCGGCCGGGCGGAGAAGCAGGTGACCAGACGAGCGATCTGCTGCCCGTCGGCGAGCAGGTGCGCGGTGGGCGTGCCGGGTTGCCCGAGACCGTTGCAGTAGACGGTCAGCCCGGTGGAACCCTGCTCGTGCAGCGCCACGATAAGGCTGGAGGGAAACCGGTGCGACACACCGAAACCGGCGATCGCGATGCTCGCGCCGTCGCCGATGTCGCGCACCGCTTCCGCGGGAGAAGCCATGATCTTGTCGTCCATTTACGGAACCTCACCAGTCCGGAGTACAAAGTTAACGTCTCGGGTACCGCCACGAAGAATGTTGACAAGAAACGTTACAACGGCGATTCTCGGGCGACCATAGCGCGACCGCCTGGCGGAAACCTTGTTGCGCGCGGAAACCGAACCAGTCCACGAACACACTCACGAATAACCTTCCCCGCGTTGCGATGGCATGTTCATGACAGGTGACAAAACACTTCGTTCCGGCGGCCCCGCCGAAGCCGGATGACGCCGACGAAACGGCCACGTTCCGTGACCGTTGCCGGATCGTGACCGGCGGCGCGAGCCGCGGCCGAAGAGAAGGGAGGTGCCGGTGACCGGGACCGGACCCGCCGTGGGGCCCGTGGACGTCTTCGGTGTGACCGGCGGTGTCGCGCCCGTGACCGCTGGTGTCCCGCCACGACCGCGCCGGCCCGGTGGTCGCGGGGGTGTCGTGGTGACCGTATCGACCGCCGGCCCGCGCGCGGATCCCTTCATTTCCTACTCCTCCGCCGCCGCGAAAGCAGGTATCGTCAACCTGGTCCGGCAGGCGGCACTCGATCTCGCACGCTGGCAGACGCGGGTGAACGCCATCGCGCCGGGTCCTCTTAGGACGAAAAACGGCGGAGGTGCGTCTGTGGACCGGTCGGCTCACAAAGCCGAATGGGGCACGGCCCGCCCTCGTTTTCGCTGGAGCCCACGCCCTGACGGGTTCGCCGAGGAAAGGAAGTGACCTATGCGGATAGTCGTGGCGAAGGTTTCGGACTTCCCGCCCGGACAACGGCGCATCGTGCGGGTCGGAAAACGCTCCATCGGCGTCTTTCACGTGGGCGGCGGGTTCTACGCCCTCAACAATTACTGCCCCCATCAGGGTGGGCCGCTGTGCCTGGGGCGGACCGCGCCCACCGCGACGTCCGGCGGCCCCGGTGACTACGTCATGACCGACGACGTCTTCCTCGCCTGCCCGTGGCACGGCTGGGAGTACGACATCACGACGGGCCAGTCCTACATCAACGCCGCGGAACCCGGCGTACGCAGTTACGGCGTCTCGGTGAAACCCGGCAAGACGATCGACGAGGACACCGAGGTGCGGTTCCCCGACCGTGTCCCGGGGCCGTATGTGGCCGAAACCTACGACGTGCAGATCGAGGACGACTACGTGGTGGTCGACACGTCCACCAAGACGATTTCGAGGTGAATGATGACATCCGCACCTGTGAGGCAGCGCACCGCCGTCGTCGACGCCGACATCCACCCGTCCGTCCCCGCCGCCGATCTCGCCGCCCGCCTGCCCGAACCGTGGCGTACCCGGTTCGAGACCTTCGGTTTCCGCGTCGCGCCGCCCCCCGCGATGTACCCGCGTATCCGCAACGGCGGGATGCGGCTGGACTCCTTTCCCGCCAACGGTATCCCGGGCAGTGACCTCAGACTGATCCAGGAACAGTTGCTGGATCAGTACGGCCTCGGTTACGGAGTGCTCATTCCGTTGCAGAGCCACAGTTACGGTGCCGAGCAGCCCGAATACGCCGGGGCACTGACCCGGGCGCTCAACGACGCCGTCGTCGACATGTTCCTCGACCCGGAGCCCCGGCTGGTGAGCAGCCTCTGCGTCGCCCACGAGACGCCGGAACTGGCCATCCAAGAGATCGAACGCTTCGCCGGCGACCCCCGGTTCGTCCAGGTCCTCTTCCCCGGTGGCACCGAAATGCCGCTCGGCCACCAGAAGTACGTGCCCATCTACCGCGCGGCCGCCTCGGCGGGGCTGCCGGTCGCCGTGCATCTCGGCGGCATGGAGCACCACCGCGCCGACGGCTGGCCGTCGTTCTACCTGGAGCACCACACCTGGTACGGCAACGTGATGGCGATGGGCGCGGCCAACCTGATCTGTGAAGGCGTCTTCGAGCAGGTACCCGATCTTCAGGTGGTGCTCGTCGAGGGCGGCATCGCGTGGTCCGCGCACCTGATGTGGAGCATGGACGCGGCGTGGCCCCTGCTGCGCGAGGACGTGCCCCTGCTCGCCCGGCGGCCGTCGGAGTACTTCCGTGAGCACTTCTGGTTCAGCACGCAGCCCATCGAGGAGCCGCCGGAGCGTGAGCACCTGGCGACGCTGCTGCGGCAGACCGGCATGACGGATCGGATCATGTTCGCCTCCGACTATCCGCACTGGGATTTCGACAACCCCGACACCGCTCTGCGCGACCTGCCGAAGGACCTCCGGCGAACCATCATGTCCGAGAACGCCTACCGTCTCTACCACCGCTTGGAGCGCCCGTGAGCGGCCACATCGACACCGACGTCCACTGCGCGCCCGCGTCGATCCAGACGCTGTTCCCGTATCTGGACGGTTACTGGCGGAACTATGTGACCGACGGCAATGTCCGGTTGTCACCGGCCTTCGGCGGCGCCTACCCGCCCGGCGCCCGGACCTCGGCCACGCCCGACGCCCGGGCTCGCGGAGTCTTCCCCCCGGACAACGTGCACGCCCTGCGCAAGGAGGTGCTGGACACCGAGGACCCGGCCAGGGTGCATCTGACCTGCACCACCACCTTCGACATGACCCGCAACCCGTACTACGAGGCCGCCCTCACCCGGGCCGTGAACGACTGGATCCGGACCGAGTGGCTCGACCAGGACGAACGCCTGCGCGGCAGCATCGTGGTGCCCAGCATGGACCCCGAGGCCGCGGTGGCGGAGATCGACCGCCTCGGCCCGGACGAGCGGTTCGTGCAGGTGCTCCTGCCGATCCGCGGGCTGGAGGTCCGCTACGGCCACAAGCGCTACCGTCAGGTCCTGGCGGCCGCGGACCGGCACGGGCTGGTCGTCACGCTGCACGCGTGGGGCCGCAACGCGACGGCGCCGACATCGTCCGGGTTCGCCCACACCTACCTCGAGGATTATCTGAGCAACTCGCAGATCATCCAGGGCCACGTGGTCAGCCTCATCGCCGAAGGCGTGTTCAGCGATTTTCCCGAGCTCCGGGTGTGCCTCGCCGAATGCGGTTTCTCCTGGCTGCCGCCGCTGAAGTGGCGGTTCGACAAGGAATGGCGGTCGCTGTGGCGCGAGGTCCCGTGGGTGAAGGAGCCACCGGAGACCTACCTGTACCGGCACTTCCGCGCCACCACGCAACCGGCGCAGCTGCCCGGCAGCGACGAGGAACTGGCCGAACTCGGGAAGATGATGCGCTTCGGGGACTTCCTGGTCTACGCCAGCGACTACCCGCACGATCACGGCCCCGGCGCCGAGCGGTTGCTCGCCCTGTTGCCGGACACCGAACGGCAAGCCGTGATGTCCGGCAACGCGGCGTCGTTCTTCCGGTAAACCGAAACCATGACCGTCCTAACGGGACGGTCATGGTTTCGCCGGCGTGGCGCCCCCGGCACGACGTGCCGGTCGGCGCCGTTCGACTTCACCATCCGCCCCGAAGACGTCGGTCTGGTGTCCGGACCACGACGCCGGGTGACCGGATTGCGCCGCGACGAAGTCGCCCAGCCGGCGGGCGCCTCGGGCAGGTGATCACCGATCTGCACGTGACCCTGGTGCAGAATCCGCTGGCCGTCGCGCTGCTGGGCGACCAGTCGGCGTTCCGGGGCACCTGGGCCAGCTTCGTCTTCCGCTGGTTCACCGAACCCGGGGCCCGGAAGGGTCTATCCCGACGAGGACCACGAGGCCCAGTCGCGTGCGTTCGCCGCCGACCTGCGTGCCGCCGCCGCGCGCGAAACGCCAAGGACACCAAGGCCGGCTCGATGATCACAACCCTGCTCCGGCGCTCAGCGGAATTCTCGTCGATCTGGGCCGAGCACGATGTGGCCTTTCGCCGCGACGACCGCAAACGCATCATCCATCCGTCGCTCGGGCTACTCGAGGTGAACTGCCTCAACCTCTTCAGCGAGGACGGTCGCCAGCGTCTCCTCTGGTTCACCCCCGCGCCCGGAACGGACAGCGCCGACAAGCTCGACCTCCTGTCCGTCATCGGCACCCAGCTGCTCTCGGTCCCCCAAGACGGTTGAAAGCATCGTCGCGGTCTCGGCCGCGGTGCGGACGAACGAGGCGAGCGCACGATCACGGCGCTGATCGGTCCAGGCGGCGGCCAAGGTCGTCCGGCGACCCTCAACCGGAACGGCGACCAGGCCGCGGCCGAGGTGGCGAGCCACCGACTCGGGCAGAACGGCGATCATCCGGCCAAGGGCGATCAGTTCGGCCACCTGCCCGGTGTCCTTGATGACCGGTCCGGTGCCCGGAGCATCCTCCGCCCACCGCGGAAGGATCTCGCCGGCCAGGTCGGCCGCGCCTACCGACCGGCGGCCGGCCAGCCGGTGGGTACGCGGCACCACCATCATCTCGCGTTCGGTCAGCAGGTCTTCAGTGGCCAGTCCGTCCAAGTCGTCCTGAGGCAGGCGTAAGAGCGCGATATCCGCGGTTCCGTCGCGGAGCAACGTTTTCACCTCGCCAAGGCCACAGATCAACACCTCGACATCGACCCCGTCGGGGTGGGTCGCGAAGCGAGTCAGGAGAGGTTCGAGCAGGCCGGCGTCACCGCCCGGTTTCATGACCACCGTCAACCGTGGAGCCGCTCGCCCCGCGCGCTGAGCCGAACGCTCGGCCATCACCAGCGCGGTGAGTGCCTTACGGCCCTCCTTCAGCAGAACCTCGCCCGCATTGGTGAGTGAGACGTGGCGGCTGGTGCGCTCCAGCAGCCGCACCCCGAGCCGGCGTTCCAGCCGCTGCATCGCCCGGGACAGGGCGGGCTGGGCGATCCCGAGCCGAGTGGCGGCACGGCTGAAGTTCCGTTCCTCGGCGACCGCGACGAAGTAGGCCAGTTCCCGCGATTCCATGCCTTCAGGGTATAGCTGGTGGATCCGATGGGTCTTGGCTCCCTTCGCCGGCGAATGGTGGACTGGAGCCGTGACGGACAGCGTCGAATGGGAATCCAATGTGGACCGAATGCGGTTCTTCGTCGAGCAGGTGCAACAGGGTGGACGGTTCGAGCTGATCGACAAGCTCGTCCACCCCGGCTACCACAATCACACGGTCGAACCAGGACAGGGAAACGACAGGGAAGGAGTCCGGGCGACCATGGCGGCCATGCATGCCGCCTTCTCCGAGCTCACCGTGAGGATCCTGCACTGTGTCGGGGACGGAGATCTGGTGGCGACCCACAAAGTGTTCCGCGCCCGGCATACCGGCCCCTGGTTCGGCGTTCCTCCCTCGGGCAACCAGGTCGAGTTCCGGGTGATGGATCTGGTCCGCTACCGGGATGGGCGGATGGCCGAGCACTGGGCCGTCGCCGACGCGCTGAGTCTGCTGCGGCAGACCGGCGCGCTCGCGTGAGCCGGGCCGACCGCGCGTGACCTGGCGTTGGGGCCGCATCAGTTCCTCCTCGAAAGCCCCTTCTCTGGGGAGTTTGTCAGTACGGTGGTGGATCGGACGGGAGCGGGTTCGGTGGTCCCGGCCCGCCGTCGGCCGGGCGTTCATGGGGTGCGGTGTCTTTCGGGCCTGTTTCCGGCGCCTCCAGTTCCTCGGCCTGGAGACGGCTGATCCGCCTGCGCAGCTGCTGGAGCTTGCACAGCATCGCCCCACGCGTCCGCACAGGACGATGACGAGGCTGATCGGGCGGGGACGGGTCGCTCATGCCTCCTATTTTATCGAACCTATGAGCGGCAAGGTTCGAACAAACTCAGGAGTACCGGAAAGGGTGAAAAGGTCCGATCGCCATCACGCGGAAGGGCTACGGCGGACCAGGGTGAAGTAGCGCTACGGAGCAAAAGTGTGCAGTACCAGGGAAAACCTCCCGATCGAGGACGGCCGCCAGTCGGCGAACCACGCCAACAGGATCGGTAAACCTCCGACCGCCGCAATCAACCGGCGGCGACCGATACCGAGGCAACCCCACGACCAAAAGTGTCGACAGACTCAGCGAGGCGGGTCGATGCCGAGGAAACGGAACGCGTTGTGCCACGTGATGTCGGCGAGCGTGTCCTCGGGAAGACCAAGTGAGCGCAACGTCTTCCCCGCGGGCTCTTCGCGGGGCATCGCCGGGAAGTCCGAACCGACCAGGAGCCGGTCAGGCCCGAGCAGGTCCACCAGGTAGCGCAGGGCACGGGCGTCGAACACCATGGTGTCGTAATAGAAACGCCGGGCGTAGTCCATCGGCGAAGGACCGTCGTCGTGCGCGACCGCGCGCTCGGGCACGGGTGTCTCCTCGTTCCACACGCCGCTCCAGAAGTACTGGTGGCGGGGCACCATCAGCGGGAATCCGCCCGCCGCGTGGCTGAACGAAATCCGCAGGTCCGGGCACTTCGCCGCGGTGCCACCGGTGATCAGCGAGGCGGCGGCCAGCGCGCCTTCCAGTCCGACCACGTAGGTGCCCATGGCCGAGGCGGGCAGGCGGTCGGTCGGGGACGGCATGGCGTGCACGAAGATCGGGAAGTCGAGCCGTTCGGCTTCGGCGAAGAAGCCCAGGAACTTCTCCTCCCCGATGGAGCTGCCCGCGATGTTCGAGGCGATCTCGACCCCGCGCAGCCCCGCGTCCTTCATCGCGCTCAGCTCCGCCGCCGCCGCGTCGGGATCCTGCAACGGCACCATGCCGAACCCGGTGAAGCGCAAGGGATCGTGCGCGCACAGCGTGGCGGTGAACTCGTTGACGTGACGTGCCAGGGAAAGCCCGTCGGCCGCCGGCAGGTCGTAACGCAGCAACGGCGGCATGGGCGTGAGCACCTCCATGTCCACGCCGGACGCGTCCTGTGCCTCGAGACGCCGTTCCGCTTCGAAGAAGACATCGCGGGCGCGGAATCGCACGGCGCCGAAAAGCAGCATCCGCGCGGTGTCGCCGTCGATCGCCTCCATCCGCGGAAAGCATTCCGGCGCGTCTTCGGGGTAGTCACGGGGCAGCAGGTGGGCGTGCGCGTCGACCAGCACTCGAGAAACCTCCTTCGAAAGCCTAGGAATTCGGGTGAACGGAGACGTGCACCGCCGATTCGCCGGGCACCTCCCCGGCGAGCGTCTCGATGGCGAGCGCCACTTCGTCCAGCCCGAAGGTGTGGGTGTGCAGCTTCTCCAACGGAAAGCGGCCGGACTCGATGAGCGCGATGGCCTGTTCGTTGGCCCGTGCGTCGACCCCGAACGCGCCGACCACCGACAGCGCCCGGTTGATGATGAGGTCGGTCTTGAGCGGGATATCGCGGCCGCCCTTGAGCCCCGCGAGCACGACCCGCCCACCGTGACGAGCGGACAGCAGCGCGTCGGTCACCGGCCCGGCGGCCATCGGGGTGAGTTCCAGGACGACATCGGCCATCGCTCCGCCGGTGATCTCCCGGACCCGCTCCACGGTGTCCTCGGCGTCGGCCACGATGGTGTGGTCGGCGCCGAACTCACGGGCCAGCTGAAGTTTGTGCGCGTCGGATTCCAGCCCGGTGACGACGACCGTGCCCGCACCGGCGGCACGCGCGGCGATCACCGAAGCGAGACCGCGCTGCCCGGCGCCGAGGATCAGCACCGTGTCCCCGAGCTGGATGTCGCCGAGGGTGCGGGCCCAGCGCACGCCCGCGCCCAGCGGGTTGAACATCGCCGCGACTTCGACGGGCACGTTCACGTCGATGGGATGCACGACCGTGCCGGGCGAAAGATAGAGGTATTCGGCGAAACCGCCCCACAGCGCGGGCTCCACGTCGATCCCGGTGACGCCATGACCGTATTTCCGGTTGGGGCACGCCTGGTATCGCCCGACCAGGCACTGCTGGCATTGGCGGCACGGCACGATCACCTCGACGGCCACCCGGTCACCGGCCCGCACGCCCCATCGCTCGGCGGCGCGTTCGCCGATCTCCTCGATGATGCCCAAGGGCTCGTGCCCGGGGATGAACGGTTTGCCCTCCCGGTTGCCCAGGTGTCCCTTGTAGGTTTCGACATCGCTGCCGCAGATCCCGTTGGCCTCGACGCGGAGCAAACCGTCGTCCGGCCCGACTTTGGGACGCGGGAACTCCCGGATCTCGATCTTGCGCGGCCCGGACTGCACGGCCGCTCGGACGGTTTCCGCCATGTTCAGCCTCCCTCTTCGACCGACCGGGTCAGCCGGGACTTCATCTCGGAACGTTCCAGGGAACCGGGCGGAACGAGGGTGACCTCGGCGCGCACCGAGAGCCGGTCCCGGATCACCGCTTCCAGCTCGGCCTTCAATCTCGCCTTGTCGCCCGCGTCCTCGCCCCATTCCGCGTCGACGCACAGCGGCGGATCGACGCGAGGCCCCTGCCTGGGCAGGACGATCTGCACGGCACCGGTGGTACGCGGGTGGAAGGTCTGCACGATGTCACGGACCGCGGAGGGGAACACGTTGACCCCCAACACGATCAGCATGTCGTCGGTGCGCCCGACACACCGGATGAGTGGCGCGCCGTCGGCCGCCCGGCCGGTGACCACGATCCGGTCCCGGGTGCGGAACCGCACCAGCGGGCAGCACTCCCGGTCGGTAGAGGTATAGACCAGTTCTCCGGTGGCGCCGGGCTCGGCGGCCACCGGCTCGCCGGTGTCCGGGTCGATCAACTCCACGATCACGTGGCGGCCGCCGGTGAACCGCATTCCCCCGGAGTCCGGTACCTCGCCGAAGAGCACCGGCGCCATGTCCGCGTTCCCGAGCCCTTCGGTGACCCGCGCGCCCCATTCGCGCTCCACGTGCTCGCGGAACGCGGGCTCGCCCCCGCCGGGCTCGCCGCCGACCAGCAGCTTCCGGAGGCCGAACTCCCGCGGGTCACGGCCGAGCCCGCGCACGTATTCGGCGAGGTAGCGCACGTAGGACGGGGTCGAGTGCAGGGCGGTGACCGGGAGCGTGTCCATGGCCTGCACGGCCTTCGCGGACGCGCCGGTGCCGATCGGGATCACCGTCGCACCGAGGTGCTGGAACGCGTCCAGGATCGGCAGTCCGCCCACGAAAAGGGTGGTGCCCGCGCCGTGGACGATCACGTCGTCGCGGGTGACGCCCATCGTGTGGAAGGCGCGTGCCACCATCTCCGTCCAGGCGGCGGAATCCCGCGCGGTCACACCGACCCAGCTCGGTTTTCCGGTAGTGCCGCTGGAGGCGTGCAACCGGATGACGTCGGCCATCTCCACCCCGGCATGCCTGCCCAGCGGCGGCGCCGCGGCCTGTGAATCCCGCAGCATCTGCTTGGTGGTGAAGGGAAGTTTCCGCAGATCCTCCAGCGAAGCGACGGCCGCGGGCGTCACGCCGTGTTCGGCGAAGAGGTCGGCGTAGAACCCCGAGCGGGCCGGGAGCGCCTCGAGTTGGGCGCGCAGCGTCGCGGTGACGGCCTCTCGGTCGTCGGGTACGACGAAACCGGGTGTGACCACGGGCGAACCTTTCCGGAAGGGAGTCGGCGCTCTAAGCCACAGCCGGCGTCACGACGTGCGGCAGGACCTCGGCGCCGAGCAACTCGATGTGCTCGAGATCGTGGATGTCGTAGATGTGCAGATAGACGGTGTCCGCACCGGCCTCGCGCAGTTCGCCGATCCGGTCGACGACCGCCGACGGCGACCCGATGGTCGCGTTGGCGCGGATGAACTCCGAGACCATGACCTCCCCCCGGCGCTGGGCCTCGGCTTCGGTAGTGCCGCACGCGACCGGCAGCACGGTCGAAAGCCGCGCGTCACCGGGGTCACGGCCGATCGCCTCGCAGGCTCGCGCGAACACCGCGAAGCGCGCGGCCGGATCGGCGGTCAGCGCGCTGTTGAACTCGGTGGCGAACCGGGCCGCGATGGCCGGGGTGCGTTTCGGGCCGCTGCCCCCGATGATGATCGGCGGATGCGGCGACTGCACCGTCCTCGGCGGCGTGCGGTTGGCCTCCACCCGATAATGCTTGCCCTGGAAGGAAAATCCCGGATCCTCCCCGATCGGCGTCGTCCACAGCCCGGTGATGACCGCGAGCTGCTCTTCGAACCGGTCGAACCGTTCGCGGGTTTCGGGGAACGGCAGGCCGAACGCGGCGTGCTCCCGCTCGTACCAGCCGGTGCCGAGGCCGAGTTCGATCCGCCCGCCGCTCATCTCGTCGATCGAAGCCACGATGTTCGCCAGCACACCGGGCTGGCGGAAGGTCGCCGCCCCCACCAGCGATCCGAGCCGCACCGCTTCGGTGTCCCTGGCCAGGCCGGCGAGTGTGGTCCAGCAGTCGGTGGGCCGGAAGGTGCGGTCCTGGGAATCGACCCCGAGCAGGTGGTCGGAGCGGAAGAAGGCTTCGAACCCGGCGCGCTCGGTGGTCCGCGCGAGCGCGAGGATGTCGTCGTAGCGAGCTCCGTGGCGGGGCTCCATGAGCACCCGCATCCGGAAATCTCTCTCAGTGCTTTTGTTGGAACGCGCCGGACCTGCGGACTGCGCGTTCGGCTGGTCTTTTTGGCTGCCCGAGTAGCGGTTCCCAGACAGTCTGTCAGTTCGTGCCACGCAGGGACACCGCCTTCACTTGGGTGTAGTCGAGAACGGCGTCGGCACCCATCGTCCGGCCGAAACCGCTGCGCTTGTAACCGCCGAACGGCGCGCCGATCAGGCCCGCCCCGAGCGCGGCGTTCACCGCGACCTGGCCGGCCTGCAGGCGGCGTGACATCCGCACCGCCCGGCCGACGTCGCGGGTCCACACGGAGGCGACCAGGCCGTAGTCGGTGCCGTTGGCGACTTCGACCGCCTCGGCTTCGTCGTCCACGGGAATGACCGAGAGCACCGGGCCGAAGATCTCCTCCCGCGCGATCCGCATTTCCGGGGCGACACGGTCGAAAAGCGTCGGCTCGACGAAGAAACCGCGCTCGAACTCCTCCCCGGAAGGCACCCCGCCACCGGTGACGAGTTCGGCGCCTTCCTCCTGGCCGAGCCGCATGTAGGACAGCACCCGCTCGTGCTGGCGCGCGCTGATCAACGGTCCCATGTGGACCTTCTCGTGCCACGGCCCCACCCGGACCTGCCCGATGCGCTCGGCCAGCCGCCGCACCACCTCGGCGTGCACGCTCCGTTGGACCACGACCCGGGACCCCGCGGCACAGATCTGTCCGGTGTTGAGCGTGATGCCGTTGACGATCGCGGGAATCGCCGCGTCGAGGTCGGCGTCGTCGAAGACGACCTGCGGGGACTTGCCGCCCAGTTCCAGGTGCAGTGGCACCAGGTTCGCCGCGCAGGCGGCCATCACCGCGCTGCCGGTCTCGGGCGAACCGGTGAAACTCATCCGGCGGATTCCGGGGTGGGCGGGAATGGCCGCACCGGCCTCGGTGCCGTAGCCGGTGACCACATTGATCACTCCCGGCGGGATGCCCGCCTCGACCGCCAGCCGGGCCAGCGCGAGCGGCGTCAACGGCGCGTCCTCGGCCGGCTTGATCACGATCGTGTTGCCCGCCGCGATGGCCGCGCCGACGTCGTTGGCGAACATCGGCCCCGGCGCGTTCCACGGGATGACGCTGCCGACCACGCCGTAGGGTTCGCGCAGCGTCAGGCCGAGCACGTCGGGACTGTGGCCGGGCATCGAAATTCCCTGCACCTTGTCCGCCTGCCCGGCGATGAAGGTGAGGATCCGCGCCATCGGCGGCGGGCCCCAGTGCGGACGGCCCACCTCCTGGGACTCGATCCGGTCGATCTCGGTCTCGCGTTCGGAGATCAGCCGCGCCCATTTCATGATCAGTCCGGCCCGGACGGAGGGGTTGGTGTCACGCCAGGCCGGGAAGGCCGCCGTCGCGGCGCGCACCGCCGCGTCCACGTCCTCGGCACCACCGCGCGGCACCCGGGTCAGCACACCGCCCGTGGCCGGGTCGATCACGTCGATCGTCTGACCGGAGGAAGCGGGCACCCACTCGCCGCCGATCAGCTGCGTGTTGCCGGTGACCAGGGCATTGACCTCGGGACTGGGCAGAACGGTCGTCATCACCGCACCTCCTTGTCGCGAACCGACTATGCCGGGGGCGGACCACGGAGGGCGATATGCCTTTCACGTCACGGAAACGGCGTGCCCAACGCCCTGGTAGGAGCACAAATGTTGTGTCAGGCGCGGGGTCGTGTTGTCCTGGAAAGCACGCGAGAAGGCTGGTGATCATGACAACGGTGCGTGAGACGGTGCACGACCTGCTCCGGGCCTGGGGCCTGACCACGATTTTCGGCAACCCCGGTTCGAACGAGCTGCCCTTCCTCGACCGGTTCCCGGCCGACTTCCGGTATATCCTCGGCCTGCACGAAGGCGCGGTACTGGCGATGGCCGACGGTTACGCGCAGGCCACCGGAAGACCCGCACTGGTGAACCTGCACGCCGCCGCGGGACTGGGCAACGCGATGGGCAATCTGGCCAACGCCAAGGAGATGCACACGCCGCTGATCGTCACCGCGGGTCAGCAGTCGCGCGGATTGGTCGGGCTCGGCGCGATGCTTTCGGAGCCGGACCTGACCGTCGTGCCCACCCCGCACGTCAAGGCGTCGCTGGAACCGAAGCGGGCGCAGGACGTTCCGCGCACCCTCGCGCAGGCCTATCACCTCGCGATGCTGCCGCCCCGTGGTCCGGTCTTCGTTTCCCTGCCGCTCGACGACTGGACGGCGGAAGTCGAGCCGCACGAGGTCGAGCACCTGGGTCGCCGCCGGGTCACCCCGCTGGGCGGTCCCGGCGAGGGCCAGGTGGAGGAACTCGCCACCCGGCTGGCCGCGGCCTCGTCGCCGGTGCTCGTCCTCGGCCCCGAAGTCGACGTCGAACCGGCGTTCTCCCAAGCGATCGAGCTGGCGGAGGCCGCACGGCTCCCGGTCTGGCTGGCCCCGCACCCGCCCCGGTGCCCTTTCCCCACCACGCATCCGCACTACCGGGGCGTGCTCCCGACGAACGTGGCGGGGGTCAGCGAAAACCTGGCGGGCCACGATTTCATCCTCGTGCTGGGCGCGCCCGTGTTCCGCTACCACGTGAACCGTCCGGGACCCTTCCTGCCACCCGGCGCCGAACTCGTTTCCGTGACCAGCGATCCCACCGCGGCCGCACGCGCCCCGATGGGCGACGCGCTCGTCGGCGACGTCACGCGCGTCCTCAGCGCGCTGGTCAAGCTCGGTGCGCGGCCCGCCGACCGGGCGCCCGTCACCCCGCGCACCGCGCCGGAGAAGGTGCCCGCGGACAAGGCGCCGTTTCCCGCCGAAAGCGTCTACGACGCCTTGGCCGAGGTCCTGCCGGAAGACGCGGTCCTGATCAGCGAGTCCACTTCGAACACCGGGATGCTCTGGGAGCGCGTCCCGATCCGGGGCGCGGGCGGCCTGTACTTCCCCGCCGCGGGCGGGCTCGGGTTCGGTCTGCCCGCCGCCGTCGGCGTGGCACTGGCCGATCCGTCGCGACGCGTGTTCGCGGTGATCGGCGACGGGGCGGCCCAGTACGGCGTGCAGGGCCTGTGGAGCGCGGCGATGCACCAACTGCCCATCACGTTCGTGGTGCTGCGCAACAACGGATACGGCGGGCTGCAACGATTCGTCGACGCGCTGGGCGTCTCCGGGGTGCCGGGGCTCGACCTGCCTGGTCTGGACATCGTCTCGGTCGCCGCCGGATACGGCCTGCCCGCCGAGCGGGTGGGCACCATCGCCGGCCTGCGTGCCGCGCTCACCGCGATGCCGGACGGCCCGCTGCTGCTGGAAGTGCCGATCACGGGAGGTCCGGATCTGGCCGGCTGACCGGCTTTTCGCCGGTTCGGGGACTGTGCCGATCGTTACCAATCCGACCACAGCCACGGCGGAAACGGGTCTATACAGCCAGATTGGCTGCGGTCCGTCTCCGCCTGCTTTTGGGTCGGATTGGTAACTGACCCGCGCGAGAACGCGCGCACCGCTCTACAGTGCCAGACAACTGTCCCTCAACGGCGAAGGGTGGTCCGATGTCCGGTTCGGAACGGAGCAAGGCCGCGCTGCTGCTCGGCAGCTGCGTGGGCACGTCGATCGAATGGTATGACTACTACGTCTTCGGCAGCGCTTCCGCGCTGGTTTTCGGTTCGTTGTTCTTCCCGTCGTTCTCCGAGGTAGCCGGCACGCTCGCGGCGTTCGGCACGTTCGCGGTCGGGTTCATCGCCCGGCCGCTCGGCGGCGCGGTGATCGGCCACTTCGGCGACCGGCTCGGCCGTAAGGCCATGCTGGTGCTGACGCTGATGATGGCGGGGGTGTCCACGTTCCTCATCGGCATCCTGCCGACGTACGCGGCGATCGGCGTGGCGGCGCCGGTGCTGCTGGTGCTGCTGCGGCTGGTCCAGGGTTTCGGTGTCGGCGGCGAGTGGGGTGGCGCGGTGCTGGTCGCGACCGAGCACGCCCCGCCCCGGCAGCGCGCCATGTACGGCAGCTTCGCACAGTTCGGCGTGCCGATCGGGGTGCTGTCGTCGAACCTGGTCTTCCTGATCGTCACGCAGCTTTCCGGCGAGCACTTCCGTACCTGGGGCTGGCGCCTGCCGTTCCTGTTCAGTATCGCCCTGCTCGTGGTCGGCATGCTGGTGCGGCGCAAACTCTCGGAGAGCCCGGAGTTCCGGAAGGTGGTGGACCGGCAGGAAGTCAGCAAGCTGCCGGTCGGCACGCTGGTGCGGGAACGCCCGGCCACCCTGTTGCTGGCCAGCCTCCTGTCGATCGCACCGCCCGCGGTCGGTTACACGGTCATGGTCTACATGCTCAGCTACGGCACGACGACCGTGAAGTTCAGCCGGAACACCCTGCTCACCCTCCTCCTTCTGTCCACATTGGTCTGGATAGCGGCGATCTACGTGGCGGCCCGGTGCGCCGACCGCTGGGGTGCCAAGCGGATCTACGCCATCGGCGCGCTGTCCGCGGTGGTCTGGGCATTCCCGCTGTTCCTCCTGGTCAACACGCACAACGTGGCCGCCGCACTGGTGTCGTTCTTCGTGGCCGCGATCGTGCAGGGCATCATGGCCGGAGCCCAGGGCGGCCTGTTCACCCAGATCTTCGACATCCGCACGCGGTTCAGCGGCTCGTCGATCGCCTACCAGCTCGGTGGCCTGGTCGGCGGCGCGATCACGCCCCTGGTGGCCACCGCGCTGTTCAGCGCCTACCACTCGTCCACCCCGATATCCCTCTACTTAGGACTGTTGTGCGCGGTGAGCCTGGCGGCGGTCCTGGTACTGCGGGTACCGGGCGGGGTGCGGGAGCGGGCCGAGGACGTGGCCGGCGACCGGACGGCCACCACCTGACCGATTTCCCTTGACACGCTTCTAGTTTCGGTAGACCTGGTCCCACAGGATGCCGGAGTAGATCGTCAGCGGCGGGATCTTGGTGGTCAGTCCGGGTCCGTACACGCCCTTGACGGCGAGGTCGGCCGGTGCGAAAGCGATACCGAAAGGCGCGTATGCCTTCTCGCTGATGTACCGGCCGGCCTGCGCGTAGAGCGCGTCCCGCTGCGCCGGGTCCGTCGTCGCCTTCCCCTGATACAGCAGGTCGTCCAGATGAGGGTCGGCCACACCGCTGTAGGCCGAGGTCGAGGAGAAGCGGAAACTCACCCCGGAACCGGCGGCCGGGTCCCACGAACCCGCGGTCTGCAGCATGACCTGCCAGGTGCCGGAGTTGTACTGCTGCACGAGCCCGTTCAGCTGAGAGGCCTGCAGGTCGACGGTCATCCCCGCGGCCCGCCACTGGCTCTGGAGCGCGGTCGCCACCTGCTGGGCGAGCGAGGTGTTCAAGGTGCCCAGCTTGATGGTCAGCCCGTTGAGCTGGCCGATGATCTGCCTGGCGCGGGCCAGGTCGAAGTTCCGGTAGCCGGGCACCGTCGGGTGATGGAACAGACCGCCGGGCCCGGTGAACATCTGGCTCACCGGGTACCTGTTCGTGAACACGCCGCGGGCGATGGCGCCGAAGTCGGTCGCGTAGTAGATCGCCTCCCGCGCCAGTTGGTCGCTGAACGGCGCGGTCCTGGTGTTGAGCTGGACCACGTAGGGCGAGGTCGGCGGCTGGACGGTGGTGGTGAGCCCGGGGTCGGCCTGCGCCTGGTCCAGTACCGGCACCGTGGTCAGCCCTTCGTAGGCCTGCGCCTGCCCGGCGCGCAACGCCTGATAGGCGGACTGATCGCCGTCGACGGCCTTGAAGTCCAGCCGATCGAGATAGGGCAGCCCCTCCTTGAAGTAGAAGGGGTTCCGTAGGAGCACGAGTTCGGAGCTGAGCTTGTCGGAGAAGACCTTGAACGGCCCCGCGCCGACCGGGGTCACCTTGAACGCGTCCGGCCCCAGCCGCCGCAGGGCCGCCGGCGAGGCGATCCAGTTGACGTTGGTGTTGGGGAACTCGTCGATGATCGAGGCGTAGGGCTGGTTGAACTTCAGGAGCACGCTGTTGCCCTGGACGGTGATGCCGTCGGAGGCCAGCGGCCATTTCGGCGCGCAACTGCACGGCGTGGCGAGATCGCGCCTGAAGTTGAAGGCGACCGCCTCGGCGTCCAGCGGCGTGCCGTCCGAAAACTTGACCCCGTTGCGGATGGTTATTTTCACCGTTCGACTGTTATCGAGGAATTGGTAACTCTCCGCCTGGTTGGGCACCACCCTCGCGTCGCTGCCGTCATCCTTCGCGGTCATCGTGAACAGTCCACCGAAAATGGCGCTGTATTGCGATATGTTGGCGCTGTTGTTGGTGTTGGTCGCCGGGTCGAGACCGGCCGGCCAGCTCCCCGCGTAGGACGAGCCTTCCAGCACCGTGACTTCGCCACCCCGGGTGTGCGGTGCCACGGCCAGGCCACTTCCGCTGGAGGCACTGGTGTCGCTGCACGCGGCAAGGGCGAGGACAGCCACCGGGGCGAAAACCGATCGGCGCATCGACTTGTGCACGACACTGACTCCGTCCAGCCCACGTTGGTCAGGGGCAACCCAGAGTCGCGAATCGTACACAATTCACGCAGTGGGTATTTCGCGACACGGAAACAACATTGCGGTCGAAGCGGTCAGCGGATCGCGTCGCTCGGGCCAGCACGCCTACATCATCCGTCTCACCCGCTCCGAGCACTTGGGGAAAGATTCGCCGTGGCGGCCCGGAATCCCTTGTGCGGGCGAGTTCACCTGGGGAGACTGTTACGCGCCCGGCGAGATGTTGATGTTGATTGACGTGAACAGGGGTCAGTGTTGACCGAACGGTTGGCCATCGCCACAACGACAGACGGATCCTCGGCACTCGCGAACACCGCCCTCTACGAACCCGCGCCTCCCCCACCGCGGGAAGGGGGTCTGGAGGCTTGCCCCCAGCAGGGGCGTGGGGGCCCGGCCCCCACGGAGCACAGGCGGGCGGCCGAGGAAGCCGGGCCCCGGATGACGGCGGCGACCCGGTTACTCGCCGTGCTCGACGCGTTCGGCCCGCGCCACCGGCACCTGTCGTTGAGCGAAATCGCCCGCCGCGCCGGGCTGACCCTGCCGACCGCGCACCGGCTGACGCGTGAACTGGTCACCTGGGGCGGTTTGGAGCGCGACGCCGACGGGCGGTACTCGGTCGGGCTGCGGTTGCTCGAACTTTCCGCGCTCGCCCCACGCGGCCTGCAACTGCGAGAGGCCGCGTTCCCCTTCCTCGATGAACTTCACCGGATCACCCGCGGCAACGTGCACCTCGGCGTGCGTGACGGCCTGGAAGTGGTTTACGTGGAAACCCTGCGGGCGCGTGCCGAGTACGCGGTCTCCAGCCGGGTCGGTGACCGGTGGCCGATGCACGCCACGGGAACCGGACTGGTGCTGCTCGCCTACGCGGACCCGGAACTCCAGGACGAGGTGCTGAGGTCGCCGCTGGAGCGGTTCACGACCCTGACCCTGACCGATCCGATGGAGTTGCGCCGGCGACTGGCGCGGATCCGCCAGAGCGGCGTCGCGGTGGCACGAGGGCAGATCACGGTGGAAAACCTGGTCGTCGCCGTGCCCGTGCTGGGACCGGACGGCGACGTGATCGCCGCGATGAGCGTGGTGATCCAGACCGCCCGGGCGAAACCGATGCAGCTGGCCAGGATCCTCGCCCGGACGTCCCAGTCGCTTTCCGGCCGGCTCGCGGCTCGCGCGGGATAAGGCCACCGCCTGCGCCCTCACCGATGCCGGGCGTGCCCGGGCGGGGACAAACCGTCCGGCTGCCGGACCCATGTCCGGACAGCAATCCCGAAACCGTCTAGCCTGCTCGTATGCGCCGAGACGGCAATCCCGAGTTCATCGAAGCCCTGGCCCGCGGGCTGGACGTGCTGCGCTGCTTTCCACCGGGGCGCCCGGCCATGACGCTGAGCGAGGTCGCGACCGCCACCGGACTGGCCCGGCCGACCGCCCGCCGGATCCTGATCACGCTGGAACAACTCGGTTACGTCCGTGGCGACAACGGCGGCTTCTCGCTCACCCCGCGCGTGCTGGAACTCGGCATGGCCTATGTCGGTTCGATGAACCTGTGGGAACTGGCTCACCCGCACCTGCGGGACCTCGTGACACGCACCGGCGAATCATGCTCGATCGCGCAGCTCGACGGCTCCGACATCGTCTACGTCGCCCGCGTCGCGGTGCCCAAGCTGGTCACCCTCGCGGTGACCATCGGAACGCGCTTTCCCGCGCTGCAGACCTCGCTCGGCAAGGTGCTGCTGGCCGCGCTGAGCCCGGACGAACTCGACCGCGTGCTCGCGCACCCCAGCCGGTCGGGCATCCCGGCGCGCTGGGAGCCCGGCCGTGACGAGATCGACGCGATCCTGCGTGAGGTGCGGGCCCAGGGCTGGGCCGCCACCGATCAGCAACTCGCCCTCGGCATCCGCTCGGTCGCCGCGCCGATCCGCGACGGGGACGGGAAAGTCGTGGCCGCGGTCAACGTCAACGCGCACGCCGCCGAGACCTCGATGGAAACCCTCATGACCCGCCACCTGCCCATGCTCCTGCACACCGCCGGAGCGATCAGCGCGGACTGGGACGCCTGGTACTCACGCCCGCTGGAGACCGTACCCGTGGTCTCCTGAAGCCCCTACGTGGCGATGTCCGGGTAAGGCAGGGAAAAGTGCGCGAGCCGCCGGGCGTACTCGGTCTGGAATCCCAGCGGTTCGTAGTCCCGCTCGAACATGGCGATGAACAGCGTCAGAGTGAGGAACGGATGCGCGCCCAGTTCGAACAGTTTCGGGTAGTCGTGCGTGGCGAGCGCCTCGCGTTCGACGTCTTCGAACCGCAGCCAGGTGGACGCTTCACCGCTGTGGCAGTTGAGGATGGCGTTCGCGCGTTCGGCCTCCCACCACGCCACGGTGCCGGCCGGATCCTCGCGGTACCGCTCGACCAGTTCGGGGTCGCGGTCGACCGTGTAGAGGAACTTGTTCAGCAGATACTTGCTCATGAATTCCCGCCGTCCGGATACCAGGTGAAGTAGGCCTCCATCGTGTGGAAGAGGTCGTAGGTGTCGACGTAGTCGGCTTTCTGACCCGCCCCCGCGACGCCCATCATCAGCATGAAGTCCATGAACCCGTGGGTGGCGTTTCCGGGCAGATGCAGGCTTTCCAGACTGACCTCGCCCAGGCACTTTTCGATGTCACCGCCGGAGATCCACTCGACCGCCTTCCGGTCGAACTCCGGATCCGGCCCGTGCGGCCCGAACTGCCGCGGTCCGCCCAGTTCCAGCGACAGGTGCCCGGTACCGATCACCGCGACCCGCTGGTCCGACGGCCACGACTCGACGAGTTCGCGGATCGTCCGTCCTAATTGGACGAACCGCTTCGGCTGCGGCAGCGGCGGAGCGAAGATGTTGGTGTAGACCGGCACGATCGGCAGGTCGTTTTCCGGGCGCAGCGTGATGATCGGGCAGGTGATCGAGTGGTCGATGCGCAGTTCGTTGGAGAAGGCCAGGTCGAATCCGGCGTCCAGGCCTTCGCGGAGCAGATAGCCGGACAGGTCTTCCTGTCCCTTCATCAGCATCCGGGGCAGCCCGAACTCGCGTTCCTCGTTGTAGTAGTTCGCGTCGTAGAAGGGTGCCTTCCCGATCAGGAACTGCGGCATGTTGTCCAACCAGAGCTGGTGGAAGTGGTCGGAACCGACCATCACCAGCACGTCGGGACGGGCGCGCGTCAGCGTCTCACGGAACGCCTCGACCTTGCGCACCCACTCGTCGGCGAAGGGCGGGCGGTCCTCGCCGGTCGCGGTGCTGGCCCGGTAATAGAACGGATGGTGGGTGGACGCGATCACCGCGACCAGCTCAGCCATGTCGACCTCCGTCGGATTGGTCATAGGGATCGGGCGCGACGGACCGGTTGTTCAGGTCCACCGACAGGAAGATGTCGTTGCCCACCGGGTGCCGCAGTTCCTCGGCGAGCTGACCGATCAGCCCGGCCGTCCGGGCCAGCAATGCGAAGCCACGCAACAGTTCCAGCGGCAGGCCGAGGTCGGCCAGTGCCGCGCCGCACACGCCGGCGCCGTTGAGCGGAAGCGTTTTCCCCAGCACTTCCGGATGCACCCGCCCGATCGCTTCGAACAACGAAAGGTGCGGGCCGAACAGGTTCTCCTCGCGGGCGATGCGGAACAGCCGTGGCGTGCGCGGATCGCCTTCCTTGTGCACGTGGTGGCCCAGGCCCGGCACGAACTTCCGGGCTTCCCGCGCCGATCGCACCGTCTCCAGCGCCAGCGCGTCCCACCCGGCGTCGTCCGCGGGCAGCTCTCCGTCCACAGTAGACAGGACGTCGTGCAGGAACCGGCCGCAGTCCTCGGTCACGCCGAGAAACCGCGAGCCACCGCCGAGCAAACCGGCGGCCAACGCGCCCTGGATCGAGTCCGGCGCCGAAAGATAGGTCAGCCGCGTGACGATCGCGGTCGGGGTGAACCCGTGGTCGGCCAGCGCGGCGAGCACCGCCTCGAACACGCGCGTCTCCCCCGGCGTGGGACGCCGTTGCGTGGCGAGCCAGAAAGCCAGCTCACCGAAGGAAACCTGGCCCATCACGTCCTCGGCGAGATCCTGCCCGAGCAAGGTGATGCTCTTCAGCGACGAAGCCCCGAGCGCCGTCGGATACTCACGATCAGGCATCGCCGTCCTCCTCACTCAGCCACTCGCGGAGCTCTTTTCCGTGCTCGTCGAGTTTCGGGGGCGGCAGCCGGTAGCTCGCCGGGGTCGCGGAGAACCGGATGGGGTGCCGGGTGGTGGGCACCGCGTCATCGCCTTCGCCCACCACGACGACCGGGTCCAGTTCCATCCGCTCCGCCATCGCGAACCCGCCGTCGATGGTGTTGATCGGCCCGCACGGCACGCCCGCGTCGACCAGCAGATCGAACCATTCCAGCGCGCCGCGCCGGGTGAGCCGCTCGGTGAGGATCGGCCGCAGCTCGTCCCGGTTCTCGGTGCGGTCCGCGTTGCGGGCGAACCGGGGATCGTCGGCGATCTCCGGGATGCCCAGCACTTCGCACAGCTTGCGGAACTGGCCGTCGTTGGCGGCGGTCACGATCAGGTCGTTGTCCGCGGTGGGCAACGGTTCGTAGGGGAAGACGCTGGGGTGGGCGTTGCCCATCCGGTAGGGCACGGTGTCGCCCGCGACGTAGGCGGAACTGTGGTTGACCAGGCCGGTCAGCGCCGAGGACAACAGGTTCACCTCGACGTGCTGCCCTTCACCCGTGGCGTCCCGGTGCCGCAGCGCGGCGAGGATGCCGATCACCGCGTGGTTTCCGGCCATCACGTCGAACACCGAGATGCCGGCCCGGTACGGCGGGCCCGCGGGATCCCCGGTCAGGCTCATCAATCCCGAAATCGCCTGCACCATCAGGTCGTAGCCGGGCACATGAGCGCCCGCGCCCGAGCCGAACCCGGTGATCGAGGAGTAGATGATGCCGGGATTCGCCGCGCGGACGGACTCGAAGTCCAGGCCGTACTTGTCCATCCCGCCGGGCTTGAAGTTCTCGATCAGGACGTCGGCGCGGCGAGCGAGTTCCCGTGCCAGCGCGACATCGCCCTCTTCCCGCAGATCCAGCGCTATCGACCGCTTGCCACGGTTCACGCCCAGGTAATAGGTGGACACCCCGTCCCGCACCGGGGGCATCCAGGTGCGCGTGTCGTCGCCGCGCGGTCCCTCCACCTTGACCACCTCGGCGCCCATGTCCGCGAGGAGCATCGTCGCGTAGGGGCCGGCGAGGATCCGGGAGAAGTCCGCCACCAGCAGTCCGGCGAGCGGCCCCGAAGCGCCTTGTCCGTCCTGGCCGGCATTCTCGCTCATCCAGCTTCTCCTTGTCTGCCGCGAAGCCGCCACGAACCGTGCGATCCGCTGTGCGGACGTTCGTCCGTACAGCGATTATCGCACGGTCAGACGGCCGCGCCCCTGGTCGCGGGTGAGACCATGCGCACTAGCGGCCACGGGTGGAGGCACTGTGGTACTCGGTGTAGGTGTAGGGGTTGTCGAGGATCTTGGTCGCGGGGATGTCCGGGTTCATGCCCTTCTGCCAAGCCTCGTCGCCCATCTCCGACCGCAGGTACTCCACCGTGCGCTCGACTTCGCCCCGGATCGCGGCCAGATCCACGTCGAGCAGCCGGTGCTCGTGCTTGACCACGCGCCCGTTGACCAGAACCGTGTGCACGTCGCCGCGCTGCGCCTGGAACGCCACGTGGCCATAGGGATTGAGCACCGGGAACGAGACCGGTGAATGCTCGTTCTTGATCAGCACGAGGTCGGCCTTCTTGCCGGTTTCGATGCTGCCGAGATCGTGCTCACGCCCGATCGCGTGCGCGCCGCCACGGGTCGCCCACTCGACCACCTGGTCCGCGCGCAGCGAACAGTGCGTGACCGTGTCGTTCTTGGCGTGTGCTTCGAGATGCTCACGGGAACGGTCGGCGCCCAGCGTCGTGCGCATGGCCGAAAACAGGTCGCCGCTCCACCAGACGCTCGTGTCCATCGACAGCGACACCGGGATCTTGTGGGCGCGGATGGCCCAGGTGGGCGGGTAGCCCTGGCCCGCGCTCTGCTCGCTTTCCGTGGACACCGAGATCGAACCGCCGGTCGCCGCGATGCGGTGGTAGGAGTCGGCCGACAGCGACGCGGCGTGGACGTACACCGTTTCCGGCCCCATGAAGCCGTTTTCGTACATCAGCTTGATACCGTCGTCGTTGGTGGCGCCCCAGACACCGGCGTGCGTGGTGACGGGGACACCCAGTTCGCGCGCCACCTCGAAGGCCGGCTTCTCCGGGAACGCCGGGTCGCCGGTGACGTCGAAGGCGATCTGGAAACCGAGCATGTCGTCGCCGGTGATGCGGCGGCGCACGAAGTCACGGAACTCCGGCGCGGCGGTCCATTCGGCCGGCGACTGGTGGATGTTGCCGTAGGCGAAGACGAACCGGCCCGGCACCGACTCGAGGGCGTCGACCGCCGCGTCGGCGTGGTCGACCGTGCGCAGTCCGTGGGACCAGTCGACGACCGTGGTCACCCCGGCGTCGATGGCCTCGACCGCCGCCAGCCGGTTGCCGGCGTGCACGTCTTCGGGCCGGAACAGCTTCCCGCTTTCCAGGTAGTACCAGACGAAGTACTGGGTGAGCGTCCAGTCCGCGCCGTAGCCGCGCATCGCGGTCTGCCACATGTGCCGGTGCGTGTCGATCATGCCCGGCATCACGATGCCGTCGGTCGCGTCGATCTCCACGGCTCCGTCGGGCACGGACAGGCCCGGACCGACCGCCGCGATCCGGTCGTCCACCACCAGCACGTCGGTACCGGTGAGAACCTGGTGCCCGGAGTCCATCGGCAGCACCGTGCCGTTCCTGAGCACCACCGGCCGCCCCGCTTCGAATGCGGGCCGTGCGTTCATCATCGAACTCCCCTCACGTTCACGGGGTGACCGGGCGCGCACGGACAAGCGTCCGGTGAACGGTCACGTGTGATCGCTACTCTGACCTCGCCGGACACTCTTGTCAAGCAGGTCACCGGCATTTCCGGACACCTGTCCGAAGGTGTCCGGCCTCGAGATCCGGCCCTCGGCGACTCTGCTCCCGCGCGGAGGTCTGGACGGCCCGGATCAGCGGAACGATGACCTTCGACCCGCACCCTCGGGCCATCCCGGCGTCCTCGGCCGACGTGGTCCGCGCTGCGCCGTCTTCGGCGGCGCGCTTGCGTCCGCTACGCTCACGCGAACGCGTTGCCGGTAATCCGGCCGACGCTGCACAGCACGATGAAGGAGCTGGCGCGCGAGGAGTTCTCCACGTGGCTCACCGAGACGGTCGGCACGCACCACGCCCGTTTGACCGGGGCGGCCGGCGATGAGCCGGTTCCTGGTGGTCGTGCCGCCCTCGGCCGGACACATCGCGCCGATCGCCGGCGTGGCCGCGAAGCTGGCCGAGCGCGGGCACCAGGTGGCCTGGGCGGGTGCGGAGCAGGTCGTCGCGCCGATCGCCCGTGGCGCAAGGATCTTCGACTGTGCCGTGCCTCCGCCGTACGAGCCGCCAGAGACCATTCACGGGTTCGCGGCCCTGCGGTTTCTCTGGGAGAACACACTGGTGCCGCTGGCCACGGCGATGGAGCCCGGGGTGCGCGCGGCCGCCGAAAAGTTCCGGCCCGACCTCGTCGTCGCCGACCAGCACGCGCTCGCGGGTGCGCTGGTCGCCAACCGGCTCGGGCTGCGCTGGGTGACCTCGGCGAGCACGTCCTCGGAGTTCGCTTCTTCCCCGGCCCGGATGCCCAAGGCGGACCGGTGGTTGCGGGCGCTGACCCGTGACCTCCAGCAACGATTCGGTGACCCGAGGTCCGGTGAGGACCCGCGCTTCTCCCGGGAGCTCGTGCTCGCGTTCACCACCCGCGAACTGGCCGGTTCGGGCGCCGGGGCCCAGGTGCGGTTCTTCGGGCCCGTCATCGACGAGTCGAACGCCGGCACGGAGTTCCCGTGGGCGGCGCTCGATCCCTCGCGCCGGCTCCTGGTGGTCATCCTGAACACCGACACTCCCCGGCGGTTCACCGCCGAATGCGCGAGCGCCCTGCTCTCCCGATCGCACCGGATCCAGACCGTCGTGGTGGACCCGGCGGAGTCCGTGCCCGAGTTCGACGGCCTGGTCGTGCGCCGCGCGGTACCGCTGGGCGCGTTGCTCGAACGGGCGAGCGCCGTCGTCTGCCACGCCGCGCACGACACTGTTTCGGAGGCGCTCTACCACGGTGTGCCGCTCGTCCTCGCACCGGTCCGGGACGACCAGCCGATCGTGGCCGACCAGGTCGTGCGAGCCGGTGCCGGCATCAGGCTCCGCTCCTCGACCTCGACGGCCATGCAGATCGGCGCCGCGGTCGACGCCATCCTCGACGAACCGGCCTTCCGTGACGGCGCCGCCCTGATCGGCAAGTCCCTGCGGGGCGCGGGCGGCCCTGCCGCCGCCGCGGACGCTCTGGAAGCACTCGTCACGGAAAACGCCGAGGAGGAAACCGAAGAGCAGGAAGCGGGAACCAAGAAGCCTGACAAGGAAACAGAGAAACCTGACAAGGGAACCGAAGAGCCTGACAAAGAAACCAAGGAACCTGACAAGGAAGCGGAAGCCCCTGTCGTCGCACCGGAAAACCCTGCGAAGCCGGCAAACGGCTCCGACGAGGAAACGAAGGACTCCCGCGAGGAAACGGTCTCGTCAGGTGACAAGCCGGGCGCGCCCTGAATACCCTCGCCACACCGGCATGGCCACGTTTGCGTTCGGCAGGCCTTGCTCGCCGGAGTCGGCCCAGTCGATCACGACCCAAGACCGCCCCGTCACCCCGCAAGCTCCCGACGAGACATGCTGTTGGGGTGCTTCGACGCTCCACCAAGACCCACATCTCGTCGGGCACCAACCGTTGCGACAACGAGTCGATCACGGCCCAAACATCTCATGTCCCCGTTCAAGATCCACACGAGACACTTGCCAATCTGTTGGTCAAGCGGTTGCTGGTATTGAGGGTGCTGGCTGGTAGCAGCGTTTGTCTCGGAGGAGAAATCCGTCGCGTCCATCCATCCCCACAGACGACCTCGCCGACGTCCTCCTACACAGCGATCTGCTCGCACATCCCCATCAGCGGCCGAGTCGTCACGGGCGCCGGACGGCCAAGTGTCTCCAGCCACCAACGGCAACGCTCTAACAGCCACATCCGGCGCCCAGGGCCAGCCGAACCCTACGAGAGGCCCACACCAACCACGTCAGAAGGTAGGACGCTCTTACTCTTCTAGATCGGGGGCTGCATCATGGCTGCCGAGCTCGGGCGGCGGTTCTGCGCCGCTATCCCGGTTATCGGGCGCACCGTTGCTCTCTGACGCGTCAGCTGTCGTCGGACCGTCCACTGTGGATCGATGATTGCCGGGTTCCGGTGGGCGCGGTTCCTCGGGTGGACGGGGGTCGTGGAGTGGCGGGACGTCAGTGGTGTGGCGGTCGCCTGTCGGCGTGGTCACGGTCAGGCGGCCGGTGGTCTTGTCGAGGTGGAATCGCCACCCTGGCCGGTCTTTGAGTCGATGATGGCGACGACACAAGGCGATGAGATTCTCGTCCGCTGTCTCACCAAGATCGGCGAGCCACTGTTCGCCGTGGTCGATGTCGCTGGCCTGCGCGGGCCGATGACAATGCGGGAACCGACACTCCCTGTCCCGCACCTGGATCAGGCGGGCGAGATCTCTCGGTGGCCGGTAGGCGTTGCGCCCCACGGACACCACCTGCCCGGTGTCGGGGTCGATGATCACCCGGCGGATGGTGCTGTTGTCGCCGTAGGCGATCCTGCGGGCCAGCCACGCCGGAATCACCCCGTGCCCGGCCAGGTTCCCGGGCTCGTCGTGGAGACCGAGCCAGGTCATAAAATCGAGGTAGACGAACACTTCCGCACGCGGGCCCACCCGGACACCGTGATCATCGGTGAGCAGCAGGTCGGAGTACACCTCGGCCCGGTGCTGATCGAGGGTTTTGGTTTTGTCCCGGCGGCGTCGGCGACGGGCCTCGATATCGATACGCCGATAAGCGGCGGCACCCTCCTCGGCCGGGAGATCCCCGCACAACCGGACCATCCCCTCATCCATCGGGATCAACTCGACCCGCCGCTGCGCGCGGCGGGCACGACACCGCTGCGCGTAACCCTCGGGATCGACCTTGATCACCGCCAGATTCACAGACCTACGTAGACCACCCGGGTCCTTGCCGGACAAGCGGGTGGCCATGATGGCGTCGACCTCCCGCGCCTGCTCATCGGTCAGGACCGCGGTCGGCTCATGGATCTTCGAGGCCTTGAAACCATCCAGTTCGCCACGCCGCATCGCCTCCAGCGTGCGCGGCAACCGCGTCGTCAACGCCTCCGCCAAACCGACCTGGCTTTCCGCCGCGCTCCTGCTGATCGCAAGCGCGAGCGCCAGCTCCTGCGGAACAGTCGCGCGTTCCTCGGCAGCACGGGTGAAACGGGCCAGCACCTCGAAATACCGGGCCTGTATCCGATTCACCAACCCCTGCGCCGCCTGCAACTCACGCCGCATCCCCTCCAGACTCACCGGAAAGTCCGGAAACTCCGGCAAATCCGGGAAACCAGGGAGGGTGGGAAGGTCGGGTGCGCTCATGGGGCCATTTTATCGAACGTTTGAACGTGATCTCCTAGGTAAAGACCCAGTTCACCGGAAAGTGTTAAAACAAACAGGCGTCACCACAAGAACACCCACCACAAGACCCACGTGCTCGCCCACCAAAGAGTGAAACGATGAAGCGACCACGCATCCAAGCCCGAGCCCGCCCCCCGGCGGCAAAGCCGCGATCCCGCACCACCCCTGCGCACACCGACGAGCTCAGCTCAGGGTGTGGTCGGTGGTGGCGACGACGCGCTTTCGCACGAGGTTTTTGACCTCCGCCCGGCTACGGCCGAGTTCGGCGAGCACGGAGGCGGTGTGCTCGCCGAGCGCGGGCACGCCGTTCATCGCCGCCGTGGTGTCGGCGAAGGTCGCCGGTGGGAGCAGCGCCGCGATTTTCCCGGCAGGCGTGTCGACCTCCCGCCATCGGTCGCGCTCGGCGAGTTGCGGGTGCGCGGCCAACTCTCGCACCGAGTTCAGTTTGGCCGAGGCGATGCCCGCGGCGTCCAGGCTGCGGACCAGTTCCGCCGCGGTGAAGGTCTTCGTCCCTTCCGCGACGACCGCGTCCACCTTGGCACGGTTGCGGCAGCGTGCCCGGTTCGTCGCGAAGTCCGGATGCCGCGCCAGATCCGGTTTCCCGATCACCTCGGTGACCAACCGCGTCCAGCCGCGGTCGTTCTGGATCCCGATCAGCACCTGGCCGCCGTCGGCGGTCGGGTAGGCGTCGTAGGGCACGATCACCGGATGCGCCAGTCCGGTGCGGGGCGGCTGTTCTCCCGTGTGCGACGCGAGATACAGCGGATGGCCCATCCATTCGGCGACCGCGTCCAGCATCGAAACTTCGACGTGCGCGCCCTCGCCGGTACGCGCGTGTCGGAACAGCGCGGCGAGCACGGCCGAGTAGGCATACATGCCCGCGGCGATGTCCGCCACCGGAATGCCCGCCTTGGCGGGCTTTTCCGGGGTCCCGGTGATCGACACGAGCCCGGATTCCGCCTGCACCAACAGGTCGTAGGCGCGACGGTCGCGATAGGGCCCCGAGGGCCCGTAGCCGGACATGTCGACGACGATCAGCGCCGGCCGTCGTGCCCGGAGCGTCCCGGCATCCAGGCCGAGCCGTGCGGCGGCGCCGGGAGCGAGGTTCTGCAGGAACACGTCGGCCGTGGCGATGAGTTCGCGCAGCACGGCCAGCCCTTCCGGGTTCTTCACGTCGAGCGCGACGGATTCCTTTCCCCGGTTGAGCCACACGAAGTGCGAACCCATCCCCCGCACCGCGTCGTCGTAGTCGCGCGCGAAGTCTCCCCCGTCCACTCGCTCGACCTTGATCACACGCGCGCCGAGATCGGCGAGATGCCGTGTGGCCAGCGGCGCCGCCACGGCCTGCTCCAGCGCGACGACCGTGACGCCCTCCAACGGCATCATCGGGCGCTCCGCAGCGACTGCCTTGCCCTACGGTGCCGTTCGTGACCAATCCGACGGCAGCCACGGCGGAAACGGTTCTGAACCTCGCTGGTGCCCTCGTAAATGCGGAACGGCCCCTCGATGCCGTAGCCGAAGAGCCCCATGTCGGCGGCCTGGCGCCGGAGGTCCGCGGGAATCTCGTCGCGCCCTTCGATCTCGTCCTCGCGCGGCACGACGTCCTTGCGCACCAGATCCCGCACCGCGCCCAGCACGGCTCGGAACTCCTCCGCTTCCAAGGCGCCTCCCGGGTTCGCCGCCACCGACTCCGGTCAGCGTAATCGGCAACCCGTCAACGGTCCCCTCGTGCGCCGCCAGGCAGGGGAGGAAGGTGGGTCTACGGATGAACCGTAGTAACGCCACCTTCCTCCCGAACCGCGATCGATAGAGGAGGTTCAGATCCGGCGCCCACGAGAGGAGCGGGCGGCACCCGGTTCACGAGTTGTAGGGGACGCCGAGCAGTTCCAGTCCGCGCAAGGCGGCCTCGATCTCGAAGCGCGCGTCCGGGTTGCGCAGTTCCTCGCCGAAGGCGTTCTCGATCTGGCGCATCCGGTACCGCACGGTCCGCGGGTGCACGTTGAGCTTCGACGCCGTCTCCTGCACGTTGCCCTGGGCCCGCAGCCACGCGTACAACGTGCCTGCCAAGCGCGAACGCTGTTTCGACGGGAACTGCGTCAGCGGCGCGAGCCTGCGCTTGGTGACCTGCCGCAGCAGCGGCGTGTCGGTGAGCAGCCACAGGGTCGCCCAGTGCTCGGAGCACACGGTCATCGGCACGTCGGGCAGCACGCCCTCGCCGACCAGCCGCAACGCCTGACGGGCCCACCGCAGCGAAGCCGCCGCCTCGGTCACCGGCACCGTCGGGCCGATCACCAGCCGCGCGCCGCGGAACGCGACGGACAACCGCTGCAACCGGTCCGAGGTGACCGGGCCGGGCAGCAGGAGGCAAGGCTCCGAATCCCGCAGATCGGCCAGCACATCGGTGCCCAGCGCGAGATCCAGGTGCGCCTGGCTGCCTGCCTCGATGTCCAAGGCGACCATCGCGCAATGCTCGGGAACGGTCCAGCCCGCGCTGCGGGCGAGGTCGTTGATCACCGAGCGCGAAACGGCGGGGCGCTTCAGGAGCATCTGCAGCAGCCTGCGCCGCAACCCGCGGCCGGCGTCGGCCACCCGGTCCTGCACCTGCCGGTAGCCCTGGACCGACAGCGCGGTCATCTCGTCGAGGAAGACGAACAACCGCTCGGCCATCCACGACACGTCGACCGCGGGCAGCCCGCGCTGACGCTCCACGCGCGAGATGCGCCGCCACGCGATCCGGCCTCCGATGCGGAAAGCCGCGTGCAGCGCGTCCAGCGTGCGGCCGGCGTGGCCTTCGGCCCGGCCGATCGCGCGGAACATCTTCTCCGCGTCTCCCCGGGGCATCTCGGGGTACTCGACCAGGTCCACGAAAAGTTTGACTACGTACTCGACTCGTTGCCGGAGTACCGCTCCCTGCGCCTGATCGAGAAGTCGCCCGTACTCGGGCAAGGCGCGCCGGATCTCGCGCACCAGCTCATCGACCACACTCGGGATCTCGGGACGCAGCATCGCCGCGAGACGGTGCCTCCGTGCCCCGATCCCCGGCAGTCGTTCTTCCTCCAAGACTGCCTTCCCTGTGTACATCGCGACCTCCTGAAACCACTGAGCAGCAACTGTGGAGGTCACATCCTGTGCTCGATCGGGGGCTCCATGCATCGGTGAAATCGCCAGTCCCTTCCATAATCGTTACCGGGGCGCAACACTTAGGCCCATGCTCCGCGGCCGCGACAGCGAACTCGCCATGCTCGACCGACTCCTAGAAGACGCCCGAAAGGGCCGAGGGGGTGCAGTCGAGTTGGCGGGAAACACCGGCATGGGCCGGACCACCACCCTCGCCGCCGTCCGCGCAAGAGCATCAGGTTTCCTGATACTGCAGGTAGAGGGCGTGGAGACCGAAAACGGCCTTCCGCTTGCCGGTCTGCACCAGCTGTTGCGGACACTTCTTCCGGATCGTGAAATTTCCACCCTGTTCGGCTCCGGCAACACCTTCACTGCCTACTCTGAGGTGACCGGCGTGCTCGCCAACGCGGCCCGCGAGCGCCCGGTGCTGTGCAGCGTGGACAACTTCGATCTGCTCGATCCCGTGTCGCGGGCGGGTCTGGTCTTCGCCGCCCGGCGGCTGACCACCGAACCGGTGGTGCTGCTGCTGGCGTGCCACCCCGACCTGTCCACCGGTCTGCGCCGGCTTCCGCTCGGCCCACTGGACGACGTGGCGGCGCACCGGCTCCTCGCCGACCAGGTGCCCGGTGGCCTGCCCGAAGACCTGGCGGCCGAGCTGGTTTCGCTCGGCTGCGGGAATCCGCTGGCGCTGACCGAGCTGGCATCGGCGCTTACTCCGTCCCAGCTCGCGGGTACCGTGCCCGCGCCGGTGGCCCTACCGGCGGAAAGCCGTCTCCGTGCGCATTACCGCCATCGGTACGAAGCGCTCTCTCCCGGCGCACGGCGGCTGGTACTGATGGCCGTGACCGGTGATTGGCTTGGTCTGGACACGTTGGTTTCCGCCGCCGCCGAAGCCGGGATCGACCTGCGGGCGCTCGACGAGGCCACCGGCTCCGGGTTGCTCCACGTCCGCGGTGAGAAAGTCGGCGTGCCCACGCGGCTGATCCGCTCGTGCCTCTACACCGACGCGCCGCTCACCGAGCGGCGGACCATCCACCTGCTGCTGGCCAGTGTTCTGGACCACGAACAGCGGCACCTCGACGCCCTGCTGCACCGTGCCGCGACGATCTCGAAACCGGACGAACGGCTCGCCGGCGAACTCGACGCGGCCGCGGCCGCGGCACGCAAGGCCAAGGACTACGAGTCCTCGTCACGAGCCTATGAACTGGCCGCCGAGCTCACGCCCGATCGGGACGCGAGGGCGCTGCGCCTGCTCACCGCCGCCCGTGACTGCTGGCTCGCGGGACACACCTATCGCAGCCGGTCGTTGCTTCGGCGGCTCCGGCCGATCCTGTCCGACGACGCCGTGCGCGGTATGGCCGACCTGCTCGAGGGTGAGATCGAGCTCCGTGACGGGGTGCCGGATGTCGGCCACCGGAACCTGCTCGATGCGGCCGAACTGCTGGCCGGGCGGCACGTTCCGCTGGCGGCGTCGGCCTTGATGCGCGCGGCCGAAGCGAGCGTCGGCGCCGGTCACTACCACGACTACTTCGACACCGGGAAACGCGTGAGCGCGCTGGTCGGGACCGGAGCGCCGCCGTTGCTCCAGCTCATGGTCGACCATTACGCGGGGATCGGCGCGGCGATCCAGGGCCGGTACGCCGAGGCGAAGGAACCGCTGCACCGGGTGGTCGAGCTGGCCTCGTCGCAACCCGGGTGCGCGCCGAAGATCTGGGGCTGCATGGCCGCGCTGGCGCTCGGAGACGACACGCTCGCACACACGATGGGCACCCACGCGGTCAACGCGGCACGCGCCGAAGGGACACCGGCGAACATGCCGCGCGCGCTGGAGTTCGCCGCCCATGCCGCGCTCCGGCTGGACAACTTCTCCGCCGCCGTCAACAGCGCGGTGGAAGGCCTCCGGTTGGCGGAGGCGGCGGGCCAGCACGTCGCCGTCGTCAACCTGCGCTGCGTACTGGCGCTCGTCGCGGGGTTCCGGGGCGACAAGGAAACGGCGCAGAAGGAGCTGGACAGGGCGGCCGAGCACGCCACCGCGCGGGGGCTCGCCTGGCCCATGGCGCTGGGATCGTGGGCGATGGCCTGCATCGACCTCGCCGAGGACCGGGCGGCCGAGGCGTTGAGCAGGCTGAGCCCCCTCCTGGCGACCGACCGCCGGGACGGTGGCAGCCCGTTCGCCCGCGTGACCGCGATCCCCCATTTCGTCGAGGCCGCGGTGAAGGCCGACGAGCGCGAGACCGCGCGGGAAGCGGTCGACAGGCTCGACAGCTGGGCCCGGCACACCGGCAACCCCGGGCACATGGCGGTGGCCATGCGCTGCCGGGCCCTGCTGCTCGACGGCGACGAAGCCGACGAACTCTTCCGCAAGGCGCTGCGGCTGCACCCGCCCGGCGGCAGACCGTTCGAGCGCGCGAAGACCGAGCTCTTCTTCGGGGAACGGTTGCGGCGCGGCCGCAAACCACGGGCGGCCCGGGATTACCTGCGTAACGCGCGGCAGACGTTCCAGCGCTACGAAGCGGTGTACTGGGCCGAACGCGCGGGAGGCGAACTGCGCGCCGCGGGTGAATCGGTGACGCCCTCGGGCAAGCCGGGCATGACCGAACTCACCCCCCAGCAGACGCAGATCGCACGGCTGGTCGCCGAGGGGGCGACGAACCGGGAAATCGCGGCGCAGCTCTTCGTCAGCCCGCGCACCGTCGACCATCACCTGCGCAACATCTTCACCAAGCTCGGCATCCGCTCCCGCGTCGAACTGACCGCCTTCTTCCGATGAGTTCCGGTGTCGCGCCGGGTCTACCTTCGCGACAACCGGCGAAGAAGGGACCCCTCATGCAGAAGATCGTCACCTTCCTGTGGTTCGACGACCAGGCGGAAGCGGCGGCGGAGTTCTACACCTCCGTCTTTCCCAACTCCAAGATCACCGACGTCCAGCGCTACGGCGAGGCGGGCCCCGGAACGGCCGGCTCGGTGATGGTCGTGACCTTCGAACTCGACGGCCAGGAGTACATGGCGCTCAACGGTGGCCCGCAGTTCACCTTCTCCGAAGCGATCTCGCTCTACGTCCGGTGCGAGACCCAGGAAGAGGTCGACGAACTGTGGGAGAAGCTCTCCGAGGGCGGCGAAAAGGGGCCGTGCGGGTGGCTGAAGGACAAGTTCGGACTGTCCTGGCAGATCGTGCCGAACGCGATGATGGACCTGATCGGCAGTTCGGACACCCGCAAGGCCCAGGGCGCCATGAAGGCGATGCTGGGGATGACGAAACTGGACGTCGCGGAACTCCGTCGCGCCTACGACCAGGCCTGATCCCCAGCCGTGCGCGGGCGGCTCAATGCGAAACGGTGGCCACGAGGGCGTGCAGTTCCGCGATCGTCAGCCGGTGCTGGCCGCTGACCTGCGGGACCGCCGCTTCTCCCACGGCAGGCACCTCGCCGAGGGTGCCGGTGCCCTCCTTGGCATCGAGGCCCAGCATGTCGAGCAGTTCGGCCAGATCGGCGGCGTCCCGCGCGGCGGAGGCGACGACGCGGACGGCACGGGATCGCTGCACGGGGGTCGGGGTGGCGCTCGGATACGTCTCGACGAAGGAGGTCATGAAGCTAATCTGCCCTGCGGAGGGCCCCCGGCCGCAGGGCCGGAGGCCTTCACCCTGAGGGACTTTGGTGACGAACCGATGCCCCGGAGTGTGGTGCGAATGGGTACTTTCGACAGGTCTGTTCCATGTCGAGGAATCCGGAGGGTCGGATGACGGTGGTCGTCGTGATGGGTGTGGCCGGTTCGGGCAAGACGACGGTGGGGCAGGCCCTCGCCGCCGAGTTCGGTGTCGAATACGCCGAGGCGGACGTGTTCCACCCCGAGGCGAACATCCGCAAGATGTCCTCCGGTGTCCCGCTCACCGACGCCGACCGCGAGCCGTGGCTGCACACCATCGCCGGCTGGATCCGCGCACACCAGCACACCGGCGGCGTGGTGTCCTCGTCCGCGCTCAAACGCCGGTACCGGGACATCCTGCGCACCGGCGGGAACGTGTGGTTCCTGCATCTCGCCGGGCCGAAGGAGGTCCTCGCGGAGCGGATGCGCACGCGCCAGGGCCATTTCATGCCGGTGTCGCTGCTGGACTCGCAGTACGCCGATCTCGAACCGCTGGGCGCGGACGAACCGGGCTGGACCGCCGATGTCCGCGACACGCTGGCGCAGATCGTCCACGACGCGGTCAAGGAGTTCGCCGCACGCGATCAGCGCGCGCCGAACTCATGACCTGCCCGCATTTACCAATCCGACCAAAAGTAGGCGGAGACGGACCGCAGCCAATCTGGCTGTATAGACCCGTTTCCGCCGTGGCTGTGGCCGGATTGGTAACGATCGGCACAGTATCAGGCTGAAGAACGCGCGATGAGCACCGGGCAGTCGGCGTGGTGGATCACCGCGTGGCTCGTCGACCCCAGCAGGAGACCCGTGAACCCGCCCCGCCCGCGACTGCCGACCACCACGAGCTGGGCACGGCCGCTCCAGTCCAGCAGTCCCTTGCGGGGGTCTTCGCGCGTGGTGACCTCCTGGACCGTCACTTCCGGATATTTTTCCCGCCACGGGGCCAAGACCGCGTCCAGGGAAACACGCTCCCGGCCCTCATCGGCATGCAGAGCGACCAAGGAGACGCCTCGCAGGGCGGCCTCCTCGAAGGCGAGCCCGGTCGCGGCGACGGAACCCTGACCGCCGTCGACACCGACGACGACGGGATCATCGGCGGAGATCAGCCTGCCGTCGCGGCCCCGGACCACGACGATCGGGCAGTGCCCGTGCGCGGCCAGCGAGGCCCCCGTCGAGCCCATGACGAGTTCGCCGAGGACGCTTCGCGCGGTGAAGCCGACCACGACCATCGTGGCCGAACCCGATTCCGAGATCAGCAACGGCACCGCCGAGTCCAAAAAGGACTCGGTGTACAGCTCGGCGTCCGGGTCGGCCCGTTCGGCGATCTCCGCCGCTTCGGCCAGCCAGTCGCGGGACTGCTTTTCCTTGTCCGCCAACCAGTCCTGGGGTGGCGCGGTTTCGTTGTAGAAGGCGGCCGGAATGCCGTAGCCGTGGACGAGCAACAGCGGCGAGTGCCGCCTCGCGGCCTCCTTCGCGGCCCACCACACCGCCCTCCGCGCGCCCGGGCTCCCATCGATGCCGACAACGATCGGATGGTTGTTCATAGTGGTCTCCCTGAACTCACCCGGGCCCGGCCGACCTCGGCGGCGGCACGCCGGAGCAGTAGACGGCGCTCGGCGGAAGCGATCGCCGTACGAGCGGCCGGAAGGGTCTCCGGGTCCACCGACACCGCGGTGACGCCGGATTCGACCAGGCGCGCCGCGAGATCCGGATCGCCGGAAAGCGCACGCCCATGGGCCAGGCAGGCGATCCCGAGACGGGCCGCTTCACCGGCGATGGCGCGGATCGCGTCGAGCACGGCCGGGTCGGTGGGATCGAAGGCCTCGGCACACTGTTCGGCGTCCTTGCCCGCGCCGAGCATGAGCTCGGTCAGTTCGTCGACGCCGACGGCCACACCGTCGATGCCGAGTTTTCCGTAGTAGGGCAGCCAGTACACCGCCGACGGCACCTCGGCGGCGACCCACCGGCGCAGCCCGCGTTGCCGGCCGAGCGCGCTGGTGCTCACCAGACGCAGGCACTCCTGCAGCTCCCAGCGGGTGCGCACGAACGGGATGAGCAGGTGCAGGTTCGGCGTCCGGTCCCGCACCCGTGCCAGCGCGTCCAGTTCCAGGCCGAACAGCGCCGGTTGCCGGACGTGGCGGTAGCAGCCGCGATAGCCGATCTCGGGGTCGCTCTCCGCGGGCTCGGCCGCCCCACCGCCCGCCAGCGCCTTGAACTCGTCGGTGCGCAGGGCGCTCGCCCGGTAGATCACCGGCCGGGGCGCGAAGGCCGAGGTGACCTCCAGCATCGCCGTGGCCAGATCGTCCACAAAGGACTTCTGCTCACCATGTACCATGACTTCGTGGGGATGGCGTCCGGCCAGCGCCCGCAGGACCAGCGCGTCACCGCGCAGCGGCGCCACTCCGTCGACCGGACGGACGGCCGCCTGCCGCGCCGGAAAAGAACCGGGCAGATCCAGGTACAACCGGGTCGCGACGGACTCGAAAACCGGTGCCGGGGGCCGCTTGTGCCGCGGCTCGCCGCTCACCCGCGCCGGGCGCCACGGACGGACCTCGCCCGCCACACCGTCCACGGTGACCGGCATACCGTCGGCGAGCACGCGGGTGGCGTTCCCGGTGCCGACCACGCAGGGGACGCCGAACTCGCGCGCCACGATCGCCGCGTGGCAGGTCATCCCGCCGCTGCCGGTGACCACGGCGGCGGCACGGCGGATCGCCGGCGCCCAGTCAGGGTCGCTCATCGGGGCGACGAGCACCTCACCGGGCAGGAGCGCCGCTTCCTGCTCAGGCACAACCAGCACACGGGCCGCTCCGCTGGCCACACCGGGTGCCGCGCCGAGCCCCGACACCAGCGGTGTGTCCTTTGTGGACAAAACCGGGGTGGTGACCGGCCTGGTCTGCACCAGCCAGATGACGCCACGGGTGTCGATCGTCCACTCGATGTCCTGCGGACGGCCGAAATGGTCCTCCACCCGTGATGCCAGCCGCACCAGTTCGAGCAGGCTCGCCTCGTCGAGCACGCGCCGGTGCGCGACCCGGGCGGAGAGGACCGTCAGGTCCTCCTTGGCCACCACATAGGTGTCGACCTCCACCGTGCCGCCCGAGATCGGCTCGCCCTCGCCGTAGGCGGCCTCCACCACGGCGATCGAGGAGTCGCCGGTGCGGGGATCGGCGGTGAAGGTCACGCCCGCGCGCTGGGCGCCGACCGTGCGCTGCACCACGACGGCCATCACCGGCTCACCGGTGAGCCCTCGCTTCGCGCGGTAGGCGACCAGTCGTGGCGAGAACAGCGAAGCCCAGCAGGCGGAAATCCGTTCCAGCACCGCGTGTTCGCCCCACACGCGGGGATAGCTGTCGGTCATCCCGGCGAAGGAGGACTCGTCGCCGTCCTCACCGATCGCCGACGCGCGGACCGCCACCGCCGCTCCGGTGCCGAGCCGGCGGTACGCGGCCACGATTTCTTCGCTCACCTCCGGCGTCAGCACGGCCTCGCGGGTGAGCGTGCGCATGCGCTCGCACTGCGCGGCCAGCTTCCCCTCGTGCGGTTCCGTGGCCGTCGCGAGCGCTTCGGTGTGCAGCGCCGCCAGTTCCTCCAGGATCCCGTCCAGTTCCATCGTCGCGCGGTAAGCGGACGAAAGGACGACGAACCCGTCCGGTACCGGGAAGCCCGCGCCGGAAAGCTCACCGAGATTCGCGCCCTTGCCGCCCGCGACACCCGCGTCCGAGACCCGGATGTCGCCGAGCGGCCTGACGAAAACCATCAGGAGCCCCGGGTGATGAGCACCGGGCACTCCGCGTGGTGGATGAGCGCCTGGCTGGTCGACCCGAGCAGCAGGCCACGGAACCCGCCACGGCCGCGGCACCCCACGACCACGAGCGCGGCGCGCTTGCTCCACTCCAGCAACTGGTGACGAGGCCGGTCGTTCAGGACCACGCGCTGAACCACCACGTCGGGATACTTCTCCTGCCATCCCGCGAGCGCCTCGGCGAGCACGCGCTGCTCCTCTTCCCCGAGTCCTTCACCACCGGCGAGGTACCGGGTGCTGCCGAAGGCGCTGTCGTAGTCCAAATCCGACCACACGTGCAGCGCGACCAGCGGGACCTCGCGCTGGGCGGCCGCGTCGAACGCGGCTTCGATCGCCGGCTCCCCCGCCTGGCTGCCGTCGATGCCGACCACCACCGGCCCGGTGTGCTCCTGGCCGCGGATCACCGCGACCGGGCAGTGTGCGTGGGTGCTCACCGCGACAGTCGTGGATCCGACCAGCATCCCGGTGAAACCACCGCGGCCGGTCGAGCCGAGCACGATCATCCTCGCGGTGCGGGAAAGCTCCACCAGATGCGGGATGGGGGCCAGGCACGGCATGTCCCCGGTCACCGGCAGGTCCGGTTCCGTCTGACGGGCCGCCTCCACGGCCTGGTCCAGAACGCGTTCCGCTTCCTGCTTGAGCACGTCGAAAGCGCTGGCGGGCAAGGGAAGCCCACCGCCGTAGTATCCGCCCGTCACGCCCCAGACGTGCACGACACGCAGGCCGAGCCCGCGCCGCTTCGCCTCGGCGGCCGCCCAGCGCGCCGCGTTCAGTGCGGACTCCGACCCGTCGACACCGACGACGATCACGTTCGTGGTGGCCATGAAAATCCTCCAGTTGAAGATTCCGCGACCGGAAAGTGGTCGCCCACAAGGAAACCTACGAAGACGCGGGGGTCGGGGACAGCTGGCGTTCGTCCTCTGCGGAGGGGACTTCGTGCCCCGCCTGCGCCGGGTGACCCAGCCGCAGGAACAGTTGCGGATAGCCGGCCAGACCGAGCCGCTCGATCAGTGCCGACCGGACTTCGTGCAGGTGCAACGGCTGGGTGAGCACGGACGCGACCATCCCGCGGGTGATCGCGGCGAGCCAGATCTGCTGCATCGCCACGCCCGCGAGCAGGTGGTCGCGCCGGGTGTCGTCGGGCGTCAGCAGCATCAGGATGCCTTCGCGCATAAGGCGTTCGGTCAGGGTGACCGTGTCGGGAACGTGCGTGTCCGCGCGCACCAGCCCACCCCACGGAAGAGTCGTGTCGGCGGGTCCGTCACTCCAGGAGGCCAGCTCGCGCTGGTAACCGCGGTCGTCGCGCAGGACCTCGGCCGCGTAGTCGAACAGTTCGGCCAGCGTGGCGCACTCGGTCCGCGGGTCGACCACGCGCGCCTGCACGCCCGGCTCGTTCACCACACCGGCGAGGCCCCGCAGCGCGCCGCGCGAAACCGGGTGCAGATCGAACGGGTGCCGGTGGCTGTGCCGCCGGAAGATCGCCGCGTAGCGCTCGACCTCGGCCGCCGTGGTTTCCTTCCGCCCGGCCGTCCCCACGACGGCGACCAGATCCGGATGACCGGCATCGGGGAACAGCGAGATGTCGGCGGCCCAGCCGAGCGCGCGGACGGCGAGTTCGAGGTTCGCCAGCGCGGCCCCGCAGGAGATGAGCCGGTCGCGGCCGGTGGGGTCATGGTGCGGCAGGGTGACGTCGAACCGCTCATACAGCTCGGCCGATTCGGCGCGGGCTTCCATCGTCCACGGTTGTGTGTTGTGGACGGACGGCGCGTGACTCACCGCCCGTGCCAGCACGCCGATCTCGGTACTCGACCAGGTCATGACAGCGCCTCCTCCGCGTTGGGAGCACCATGCCGGGTGACCGTGTCCACGGCGCGCCGCTTGGTGGCGGGTGCGGTGAAGCCGTAACCGAAGCGCAGCACGACCTGCGGCTGCGCGCGGCGGCCGAGCAGTTCCCGCAACGCCACGCGCGTGGAGGGGACCTCGACCGGCTGTGACAGGAACGACGCGCTGACGCCCGCGTTCGTGGCGGTCAGCAGCACCCGTTGCATGGCCTGACCGGCACCGAGCTGGGCCAGTGGCGTATCGGTGTAGGAACCGAGCACCGCGACCAGCGGTTCGCGCTCGAAGGGCCGGTCCGGCTGCGGGCCGGCGCTGACGGCGTAGTGACGCAAGGTGAGCAGGCTGCCGGGTTCGGGTCGGGGCCCGCCCGCGACGGCGGGCACGCCGTCCTCGCGACTGCCGTTCGTCACCGTCCACTGTGCCAGTTCCGCGCGGAACTCCGGGTCCTCGCTCTGCATGTGCTCGGCGTGCCGCAGCAGCGCCGCCAGCGCGTCGACGTCGCCAGGCTGCTCCAGCAGGACCAACTCGGCGCCCTCCAGGCCGGCCGCGTCCATCAGCGCGTGCCGGACCTTGCCGGGCAGCGGCCGGTCGGTGAACGGCCGCCGGTTGCTGCGCCGCAGGCCGATCGCGCGCGCCAGCGCGGTGTCGGCGGGCGCGGCGGGCCGCGCTCCGCGGACCCACACCCTGGCCAGCAGTTCGTCACGGCCCGGGTCGGGCAGCAGTTGGACCAGGCTCGTCCGCCCGGCGGCGGCGAGCGCGACGCGGATGTTGAGGATCGCCGCGCCGCAGGACAGCCGCGCTTCGCGAGCGTCGGGGTCGACTACGCGCAGTACGCGCTCCGGGTCCAGCAACACGTCGATACGGTCGCCGGTGACCTCGAACCGCCAAGGCTGGGAATTGTGGGGGGACGGAGCGCGGACGGCCGCATCCAGGGCAAGCCGGACCGGCTTGCTGAGCGCGGGCAATGGGATGGTCATGGTGGGCTCCAGAGGGTTTCGCATCGACTCTCACGGTGCCCTCGGATCCGTTTTCCAGGCAGAGGCGGGCGTCCCCGAAACGGCGGGTCTTTGTACCCTGGGTGATCGCCCGGTCCGGTGGCGGGGCCTGGTCCCTCGCGAAAATTCTCCACGAAACCGCGCCGTCACAGAACTTTTCGACTGTGAGATCGACTTCCTGGTATTTCGCAACCGGCGATGCCACGATGTCGGTATGTCCTCGGACGCCCTGACCCCGTTTGACGACGTGCATCCCTCATTACGAGGCACGCTGTCGCAACTCCGGCTACGCGAACTGCTCCGCGAGGTCCAAGACCGCGTCGAGCAGTTGGTCAGCGCCCGGGACCAGATGGACGGGCTTCTGGAGGCCATGCTCGCGGTGGCCTCCGGCCTGGAACTGGACACCACGCTCCGCCGGATCGTGCACGCGGCGATCGATCTGGTCGACTGCCGCTACGGCGCGCTCGGCGTGCTCAACCCCGACCGCGAGGGCCTGGCCGAATTCGTCTACGAAGGCATCGACGAGGCGATGCGGCGCCGCATCGGTGACCTGCCCACCGGTCACGGCCTCCTCGGCCTGCTGATCCACCAGCCCAAACCATTACGGCTGGACGACTTGTCGCAACACGTCGCCTCCTCCGGTTTTCCCGAGCACCATCCCCCGATGCACTCGTTCCTCGGCGTGCCGGTCCGGGTGCGCGACGAAGTATTCGGAAATCTCTACCTCACCGAAAAGAACGGCGGCCTGCCGTTCACCGAGGACGACGAGGTGGTCGTCCAGGCCCTCGCCGCGGCGGCCGGTATCGCGGTGGAAAACGCGCGCCTGTACGAGGAAAGCCGGCTGAGGCAGCGGTGGCAGGAAGCGACCAGCGAAATCCGCGCCGAGCTGTTGGGCGCCGCCGATCCGCACGACGTGCTGCACCTGATCGCCAATCGCGCGCTCGCCCTCACCGCCGCCGACTACACCTTCCTCGCCCAGCCCGACGACCCCGAGCTCCCCAAGTCCGACGTCACCAACCTGGTGGTCACCGTCTGCGCCGGCCTCGACTCCGATGAGCTGACCGGCCGCGAGATTCCGGTGGAAGGGTCGAGTTGCGGGGCCGCGTTCACCGACGCCGAGCCCCGGCGCGTGGAAAGCCTGAGCTACGAGCTCTCCGACGGGCTGGACGAAGCGTTCGGGCCCGCGCTGGTCCTGCCGCTGCGTGCCTCCACCGACACCGTTTCCGGTGTGCTCGTCGCCCTGCGCAAGGCCGGGGAGGACCAGTTCGACAGCGCCCAGCTCCCGCTCGTCGCGGCCTTCGCCGACCAGGCCGCGCTGGCCCTCCAGCTGGCCGAAGACCAGCGGCACCTCAACGAGCTCCGGGTCCTCGGTGATCGCGACCGCATCGCGCGCGACCTGCACGATCACGTCATCCAGCGGTTGTTCGCGCACGGGCTGGCGCTCCAGAGCACGCATCAGCGCACCCGCTCCCCCGAGATCCAGAAACGGCTGGCCGATCTGGTCGAGGACGTGCAGAGCATCGTGGCCGAGATCCGCACCGCGATCTTCGACCTGCACGGCGGCCTGCAGGGCACCACCCAGCTCCGCAAGCGCCTCCAAGAGGTGATCGCCGAGCTCACCGACGACACCGACCTGCACACCGTCGTCCGGATGTCCGGCCCGGTCGGGGTGGTCTCCCCGGAGCTGGGCGAGCACGCCGAGGCGGTGTTGCGGGAGGCACTCGCCAACGCCGTCCGGCACTCCCGCGCCGCCACGGTCACCATCACCATCTCGGTCGGCGACGATCTGGTGCTGGACGTCACCGACGACGGCGTCGGCATCCCGGACACCGTCGCGCGCAGTGGCCTGCACAACCTCGACGAGCGCGCGCGGGACGTCGGTGGTTCGTTCGCCATAGAGCGCCGGGAATCCGGCGGCACACGGCTGGTCTGGGCCGCCCCGGTGGCTTAACGCGTCACGGGCGGACGACCGCGACCGGGCAGGTGCCGTGGTGCAACAGCGCCTGGCTGGTCGACCCGAGTCCGACGCCCTTGAGCGGGGTGCGGCCGCGCGAGCCGACGACGACCAGTTGCGCGCCCTCGGACTCCTCCAGCAACCCGCGGACCGGGCGATTGCGCACCACCCGTTGCTCCAACTCGACATCGGGGTACTTCTCGCGCCAGCCCGCCAGCCGTTCGGCCAGCAGCAGACGCTCGTCTTCGGCGACCGCGTCGTAGTCGATGTCGAACGGCAGCACCGACCAGGTTTCGCCGGCGGACATGTCGGTCCAGGTGTGGACCGCGACGAGCGGGACCCCGCGCATGGTCGCCGCGTCGAAGGCGAACTCGAGCGCCGCCTCGCTGGCGGGCGAGCCGTCCACCCCGACCACCACCGGCCCCGACGTGGGCGGCGGATCGTCCAGCGTCCGCCCGCGCACCACGACCACCGGGCAGTGCCCGTGCGCGGCCACGCCGACCGACACCGAACCGGCCAGCATTCCCTCGAACCCGCCGAGCCCGCGGGAACCCAGCACGACCAGCCGTGCCGCCTCGGACTCGTCGATCAGACGGCCCGCCGCCGGGCCCACCCGCAGGTCGCGGTGGACTTCGATGCCGGGCTCGGTGTCCAGCGCGACCCGCTCCGCGTGCCGCAGGATCTGGTGCCCGTACTCGACGAGCGCCTCGACCGCGCCCCCGGGGAGCGAAATCGGCACGCGTGGCGCGGCCGGCGGCAGCACGCAGGCGTGGAAGAGACGAAGCGGAATGTGGCGGCGGGCCGCCTCATGGGCCGCCCAGCGGGTCGCGTGCAACGAAGACGACGATCCGTCGACGCCGACCAGAATCCAGTGATGCGCGGCTGTGTCGACCATGCCTACCATGACTGTCACTTTCGCCCTCGGCGTGGGGACCCGGCGAGAGCAGGCGGTAACGGCACCGCGGTGACTTTGGTCCCGTGGCGGAATGACCTTCGGTGAGCCGACGGGTGGCCACCGGCCGTAGTCTTGAGGGACTCCCGGCGCGAAGGTGGTGCACTGTGATCAAAGTATTCCTGGTCGACGACCATGAGGTCGTCCGGCGCGGTGTCGCCGACCTGCTCGAAGCGGACCCGGATCTGACGGTGATCGGTGAGGCGTCCAACGCCGCCCAGGCCCTCGCGCGGATTCCCGCGCTGCGGCCGGACATCGCGGTCCTCGACGTCCGGCTCCCCGACGGCAACGGCATCGAACTCTGTCGCGATCTGCGCTCCAAGCTGCCCGAACTCAACGTCCTGATGCTGACCTCCTACACCGACGAGGAGGCCATGCTCAACGCCATCCTGGCCGGCGCGGGCGGTTACGTGATCAAGGACATCCAGGGTCTCCAGCTGGTCTCCGCGGTGCGCGATGTCGGTTCCGGCCGGTCACTGCTCGACAACCGCGCCGCCGCGACCCTGATGGCCAAGCTCCGCGCCGACGCCGACAACAACGGCCCGTTGTCCGGGCTGAGCGAACGCGAGCGCACCCTGCTCGACCTGATCGGCGAGGGGCTGACCAACCGGCAGATCTCCGAACGCATGTTCCTGGCCGAAAAGACGGTCAAGAACTACGTGTCACGCCTGCTCACCAAGCTCGGCCTGGAACGCCGGACGCAGGCCGCGGTGCTGGCCACGAAGCTGCGCGACGGCCAGCGCGCCCGCGCGGACGAGGAGTAGAGCACTTCGCCCCCGGGCGGGGACTTAGGCCCTCTTGCGGTCCCTCGCCCGGCGGCGCGAGCCTGAGAGCTATGCGATCAAGCCAGTTCGCGGTCAGCGAGACGCACTCCGGTGTGGTGTTCTTCGTCGGAGATCGCGCGTACAAGCTGAAGAAGCCGGTCGATCTCGGCTTCCTCGACTTCACCTCGCGCGAAAGCCGGGAAGACGTGTGTCACAAGGAAGTCGCGCTGAACCGGCGGCTCTGCCCCGATGTGTACCTGGGTGTCGCCGACGTGATGGGGCCGGACGGCAAGCCCTGCGACCACCTTGTGGTGATGCGCCGCATGCCCGAGAACCGCCGGATGTCCACTTTGGTCGAACGCGGCGAGCCGCTCGGCGAGACGGTGAAGCAGCTGGCGAGGAAGCTGGCCACGTTCCACGCCCGCGCCGAGCGGGGGCCGGAGATCTCGGCCGAGGGTTCGCGGGACGCGATCCGCCGCCGTTGGGAGGACAGCTTCGCGCAGGTCCGGCCGTTCCACGGCGCGGTGCTCGAACCCGGCATGGTCGCCGAAATCGAGCAGCTGACCAAGGATTTCCTCGCCGGACGCGAGGAGTTGTTCAAGCGCAGGATGGAGTGCGGGCGCGTGGTCGACGGCCACGGCGACATCCTGGCCGACGACATCTTCTGTCTCGAAGACGGCCCCCGCGTGCTCGACTGCCTGGAGTTCGACGACCGGTTACGGTGGCTCGACGCGCTCGACGACGTGGCCTTCCTCGCGATGGACCTGGAACGGCTCGGCGCCGGCGACCTGGGGAACCACCTGCTCGACTGGTATGCGGAGTACTCCGGGGACGCGGCGCCACCGGCGCTGCGGCATCACTACATCGCCTACCGCGCGTTCGTCCGCGCCAAGGTGGCGTGCCTGCGGCACGACCAGGGCGACTCCGGGGCGGCGCGGCTGGCGCGCGGCTACGCCTCGCTCGCGTTGCGGCACCTCCGGCAGGGCGTACCCCGGTTGATCCTGGTCGGTGGCCTGCCCGGGTCGGGCAAGTCGACGGTCGGCGGCGCGATCGCGGACCGGCTCGGTGGCACGGTGCTCCGGTCCGACCGCATCCGCAAGGAGATGGCAGGCCTCTCCCCGGAGAAGAGCGCGGCCGAAGAGTACGGCGAAGGTCTCTACGACAGCGCCCACACCACGCGCACCTACCACGAGTTGTGCCATCGGGCGGGTGAGCTCCTCCGGCTCGGCGAAACGGTCGTGCTCGACGCGTCCTGGACTTCGGTCGACCAGCGGGCGATCGCGGCGGAGACCGCCGCCGAGACCCACAGCAGGCTGGTGCAACTACGCTGCTGGGCCCCGGAAACCATTACCGCGCAACGAATCGCGGAGCGCGGCACATCGCTGTCCGACGCCACCCCCGACATCGCCCGCCAGATGGCGGGCAACGTGCACCCGTGGCCCGCCGCGCACACCATCCTGACCGCGGGGACCGAGCACGACTCCCTCACCCAGGCCCTGGCCTACATCGAGTCCTACACGGATTAGGGCCAGCCGAGGCGCACACGGTCCCCCGATTTCCCGTTCGTGAACAACAGGTTTGGGGAATTGTTCGCTCGGCCACCAAAGCACTGTGATGATCAGCCACTTCGGCTACTTCGTTGCGCCCTTCGCCGGATATCGGAACACCCGGTTCGAAGTTAGCCTCTCACCATTACCGGTTCTACTGGGCCGGTTATTCCCTTCACGGAGGTAGGCGTCATGCGCGTTATCCGGAAGATCGCCCTGGCCACCATCGCCGCCGGCATCGTCGTCGGGAGTCTCTCGGGAGGTACCGCTCTCGCCAGCACGAGCACCACCGCGCACCCGATGTGCGGCACCGCCATCTGCTGGGAGTAGTTCCACGTCGCGGACTTCGCGGAGATGGCGCCGGAACCCACGCCGTCTCCGCGGAGTGACCGCCACCCGGCCCGTTGTCACGTAAGGACAAGGCACCTCGTCAGCGTCCGGTCGAGCCGTCGATCTGTTCACGCAGGATGTCCGCGTGACCGGCGTGCCGGGCGGTTTCCTCGATCATGTGGACCAGTATCCAGCGCATCGACGGCGGCGCGGTTTCGCGCAGCGAGCGCGCGCCGGGACGGTCCAGATCGGTGCAGGCGAGGGCGATCTCATTGGCTTGGGCGATCGCCTCGCGGTAGGCGTCCGCCAGGTCCGACGCGGTGTCGTCGGCGGACACCGCACTCTTGGTCTCCCAGCGTTCGCGGCCGGCACCGGCGTAGGCCCAAACGAACCAGGTGAGTTCGACGGCCGTCAGGTGCTTGATCAACTGGAGCAGGCTGGTCCCGGATGGGACGCCTGCCGTGCGGACCGCCGGCTCCGGGACACCGGCCACCTTCGCGAGGACGGCCTCTCGCAGGTAGTCCAGAAAGGCCAGCAGGGTGGTCTTCTCGTCGGCATTCAGCATGGGGGGCCGACGATCGGGGCGGGAGTCCATAGTCGTCATGACCGAACCGTAGAGGATCGGTTGTCGCTGTCGAGCGATGACCACGAGCCGTAGTTGACTCACCGCATAAGAAAATCGCTCAAGGAAAATGAAACTTCGTGGACACGAGCCAATTATATCGAACGCAAAGTCGAACATAACTTAAAATAGTTACATGAACGAGTGGAAGTCGTACGGCCGCCCTTCAGTCGAAAGCCGCACGGAAAGTTCGAAGGCATCGGGGCCATCAGCAGGCCCCACGGGCACCACTCGCACCGGCGACGAACGCACGGATGTCATTGCGGAACAACGCAAAAGGAGGGTGTCCCTCAGCCGCACAGAAGCTCTTCGGCGCCACGCGCGAGTTCGAGGTCTTCGCGGGCGGCGACGACCAACACCGTGACAAGGGCACCGTCGACGCTGACCACCCGGTCCCCGGCGCCGGCGACCCGTGACGGGAGGCCGTGGATTCCCAGTGTGCCCAGGCCCTCGAGGAGTTCGGCCAGCAGCGGTGGCTGGTGTTCGGCGACGCCACCGGTGAACGCGACGGCGTCGAGCCGGTCGAGGCTGGTCGCCGCGGCGCCGATCTCTCGCCTGAGCCGGTGCAGGTAGACCGCCAGCGCGAGTTCCGCGTCGGCGTTGCCCGATGCCCTGGCGGAGAGTACTTCGCGCACGTCGCCGCTGGTGTCGGTCATCCCGGCCAGCCCGGACCGCTCGAACAGCGTGTCGGTCATCTCGCTCGGGGTCACCTCGCCCGTTCCGAGGACGTGCAGCACCAGGCCGGGATCGACCGATCCGGAGTGGGTGGCGGAGACCGCGCCTTCGATGGGCGTGAACCCCATCGAGGTGTCCACGCTGGCGCCCCCGCTGATCGCGGTGACCGAAACCTCCGCACCCCAGTGTACGGACACCAACCGCAACGCATTCTCCGGCTTACCAAGGAATTCTGCCGCACGGCGCACCGTGTGGCGGCACGACAGGCCGTGAAAGCCATAGCGGCGCAGACGGTTCTGACTGGTCCATTTCTTCGGCAGCGCGTAGCGGGACGCGGATTCCGGAAGTCCACAGTGGAAAGACGTGTCGAAGCAGGCGACCACCGGCACGCCGGGCAGCGACGGCTCCAGCAACCGGGCCACCCGCACCGACGATTCCTGGTACGGCGGCGCCAACGTCACCAGGCGTTCAAGGTCGGCGAGACCGGCGTGGTCCACCAGCACCGGGCCGGCCCGCGAGCCGCCGTGCGGGAACCGCACCGACACCGCGTCCGGCACACCCCAGCGGTCGGCCGCCGCCGCCAGCGCCGCGGTGTCCGCCCAGACCTCTGTCACCGTCGTGTCGCCGTGCACGACGAAGGCCGCCTTCAGGCCTCCAGCGCCCGGGTCGAGCGTCAGAACCCGCATCCGCCAAGGAGACCACGGCCGCCGCGCGGCCGGTGCTGCCGTAACGCACGAATCCCGATGACCACCGTCCCGCGCTCCCGGTGACCTAGGACCCTCCCGTCCCCCACCGCCACTGCCCGACGCTGGGGACGATCTCGCGTGCGGCGGATAGGAGAGACATGAACGCGCTGGACCTGGCGCGGTGGCAGTTCGGGATCACCACCGTGTACCACTTCATCTTCGTTCCGCTGACGATCGGGCTTTCCTTTCTGGTGGCCGGAATGCAGACCGCCTGGGTGCGTACCGGCAAGGAACACTACCTGCGGATGACGAAGTTCTGGGGCAAACTTTTCCTGATCAACTTCGCGATGGGCGTGGTCACCGGAATCGTGCAGGAATTCCAGTTCGGCATGAACTGGAGCGCCTACAGCGCCTTCGTCGGGGACATCTTCGGCGCGCCGCTGGCCATCGAGGGCCTGCTGGCGTTCTTCCTCGAATCGACCTTCCTCGGCCTGTGGATCTTCGGCTGGGACCGGCTGCCGAAGCGGGTGCACCTGGCGACGATCTGGCTGGCTTCGATCGGCACCGTGCTCTCGGCCTACTTCATCCTCGCCGCGAACTCGTGGATGCAGCATCCGGTCGGGTACGCGGTCAACCCGGCAAGCCACCGTGCCGAGCTCAAGGACTTCGGTGCGGTCCTGACCAATTCCACCGCGGTCGGCGCCTTCGCGCACACCATCACCGCGTGCTTCGTGACCGGTGGGATCTTCGTCGTCGCGATCAGCGCGTGGCAGCTCAAGCGCGGGCGCTCCACCGAGGTGTACCGGCCGTCGATGAAGGCCGCGCTGATCACGGTGCTCATCGCGAGCATCGGCGTGGTCGTGACCGGTGACCTGCAGGCACGCCTGATGACCGAACAGCAGCCGATGAAGATGGCGGCCGCGGAAGCACTCTACGACACCGCGGGACCGGCGTCGTTCTCCTTGTTCACCATCGGTTCGCTCGACGGTTCGCAGGAGAAGTTCAGCGTCCGCGTGCCCGGCCTGCTGTCGTTCATGGCGACCGGCTCGTTCGACGGCACGGTCGAGGGCATCAACAACGTGCAGGCCGGCGAGACCCAGACGTTCGGCCCCGGCGACTACAAGCCGAACATCCCGGTCACCTACTGGACGTTCCGCCTGATGATCGGTTTCGGCCTGCTGACCGCGCTGCTGTCCGCGGTCGGCCTGTGGCTGTTCCGTCGCGAGCGAACCCCCGCGTCGAAATGGTTCTTCCGGGCCGCCGTCGCTTCGCTCGCCCTGCCGTTCCTGGCCGACGCGCTCGGGTGGATCTTCACCGAGATGGGCCGTCAGCCCTGGGTCGTGTACAGCGTCCTGCGCACCGCGGACGGCGTCTCGCCCAGCGTCGGGGGAACGACCGTGCTCATCTCGCTCGTCGTCTTCACTCTGCTCTACGGAGTGCTCGCGGTGGTGGACGGCGCGCTGATGGTGCGCTACGCCAAGGCCGGACCGCCGGAGCCCACCCCACCCGAAGAGTCCGATGTGGACTCCGGATCCCGCACCCCCGTGTTCACCTACTAGGAGCTCGTCATGGCACTGACCGACATCTGGTTCCTGCTCATCGGCCTCCTGTGGACCGGCTACTTCGTCCTGGAAGGCTTCGACTTCGGCGTCGGCATGCTGCTGGGCATGCTCGGCAAGGACAACACCGACCGCCGCGTCATGATCAACACGATCGGCCCGGTGTGGGACGGCAACGAGGTGTGGCTGCTGGTCGCGGGCGGCGCCACCTTCGCCGCCTTCCCGCTCTGGTACGCCAGCCTGTTCTCCGGGTTCTACCTGCCCCTGCTGATCATCCTGGTCGCACTGATCGTGCGCGGGGTCGCGTTCGAGTTCCGCGGCAAGATCGACAGCGCGCGGTGGCGGCGCAACTGGGACCGCGCGATCATGTTCGGCTCGCTGCTGCCCTCGCTCCTGTGGGGAGTCGCGTTCGCCAACATCGTGCGCGGGGTCCCGCTGGACGCGCAGCACCATTTCACCGGCACGCTGCTCACCCTGCTCAACCCGTACGCGCTGCTCGGCGGCCTCACCACGCTGTGCCTGTTCGCCCTGCACGGCGCGACGTTCCTGGGTCTGAAGACCGAGGGCCCGATCGGCTACCGGGCCCGGACACTCAGCCGGACGCTCGCCGCCGTGGCGATCGTGCCCGCCGGCCTGTTCCTGGTGTGGACCCAGCTCCAGTTCGGCAAGAACTGGACGTGGGCCGCTGTGGCGCTCGCCGCGGCGGCGCTGGTGGCGGCGGCGGTCTCGGCGGTGGCCGACCGTGAAGGCTGGGCGTTCACGTTCACCGCGCTGACCATCGTGGCGGCCACCGTCACCTTGTTCGGCGTGCTCTACCCCGACGTGCTGCCGTCCACGACGGCCGCGGCCAACAGCCTCACCACCACGAACGCCGCGTCGACCCCGTACACGCTGAAGATCATGACGTGGGTCGCCGTGGCCTTCACCCCGATCGTCCTGCTCTACCAGTCGTGGACGTACTGGGTGTTCCGGCGGCGTGTGGGCCGCGCGTCCATTCCGGACCACCAAGGCCTCGTCCCGTGACCGTGCCACAGTCACGCACACCCCCGGTGCACCGGGCGCTGACGCGGCACGCCCGCGCCGCGCGGCCGTTCATCATCGGCTGCGCGGTGCTGGGCGTGCTGACGGCGGTGTTGTTGCTCGCTCAGGCCGACCTTCTGGCCACCGCGATCTCACAGTCCTTTCTGGACGGATTCGGGCTCGGTGCGCTCACCGTCGTCGCCGGGCTGCTCGGTGTGGTCGTGCTCGCCAGGGCCGGAGTCTCGTGGTTGTCGGAAACGATGGCGCACCGCGCCTCGGCACGGGTTCTCGCGCAACTCCGCGCCGCGCTGATCGACCATGTCCTGCGCACCGGTCCCCGCAGGCGGGCCGGCCACTCCCCCGCGGATCTGGCGGCCCTGGCCACGCGCGGGGTCGACCGGCTCGACGGGTACTTCTCGCGGTACCTGCCGCAACTGCTCGTCGCGGCGGTGGTGCCCGCGGTGGTCGGCGTCCGCATCCTGGTGGCGGACTGGGTCGCCGCGGTGATCGTGGCCGTCACGGTGCCGCTCATCCCGGTCTTCATGGTCCTCATCGGCTGGTACACCGAGCGCGAGGTCGGCAGGCAATGGCGCACGCTCGCCGTGCTGGGCAACCACTTCCTCGACCTGGTGGCCGGGCTCGCCACGCTGACCGCGTTCGGCAGGGCACGAGCGCAACTGCGGAGCCTGCGGGCGGCCAGTGAGGCGCACCGCAAGCAGACCATGCGGACCTTGCGAGTGGCATTCCTGTCCGCGCTCGCCCTGGAACTGCTCGCCACGTTGTCCGTCGCACTGATCGCGGTTTCGATCGGGTTGCGCCTGGTCAGCGGCACGCTGGACCTGCACACCGCGCTCGTGGTGCTGATCCTGGCGCCGGAGGTCTACCTGCCGTTGCGCGCGGTCGGCGCCCGCTTCCACGACAGCGCGGAAGGTGTCGCGGCCGCCGGCGAGATTTTCGCTCTGCTGGAGGAAAAACCGACCGTCGGCGGCACGCGGTCGCCCGCGCCCAACCCTTCCCGGGTTCCGCTACGCGTCGAAGGCGTCACGGTGAACGGCCGCTCCGGGCCCGTTCTCGACGCTTTGAGTCTGCGGGTCGAACCCGGTGAAGTCCTGGGCATCACCGGACCCAGCGGCGCCGGGAAGTCGACCTTGCTGGATCTGCTGCTCGGCTGGTACCCGCCGGACGCCGGGCACGTCTACGTCGACGGCGTGAACCTGGCGGAGCTGGACCGCGCCGCGTGGCAGGAACGCCTCGCGTGGGTGCCGCAGCGGCCGCGGTTGCTCGCCGGGGACATCGCCTCGAACATCCGGCTCGGCCGCCCGCACGCCACCGACGCGCAGGTCACTCGGGCCGCCCGCGCGGCCGGACTCGACCTGCCGCTCACCACCGAGGTCGGCGAGCTGGGCGACGGTCTGTCGACCGGACAGCAGCGACGGGTCGCGCTGGCCAGGGCGTTGGTACTGGACCGTCCCCTGCTCCTGCTCGACGAACCGACGGAAGGTGTCGACGCCGAAACCGAGGTCGCCATCGTGGAGCGGCTTCCCGCGATCCTCGACGGGAAGACGGCGGTCATCGTGACCCACCGGGAAGCGGTTCTCGATGCCTGTGACCGGGTCGTTTCCCTGGTGGCCGCAGACCGCGTGCCGGACGAGGAAGCGGTGCCCGCGACCGTCCCGGGCGAGCGCCATGCCGACTTATCGCCTACTGCGTCGATCGTTACCAATCCGACCACAGCCACGGCGGAAACGGGTCCCCGCAAGCAGTCCGGTTGCCGACCGTCTCCGCCTACTTTTGGTCGGATTGGTAAATCCGCGCCGAGAATTGCTCCTGTCCTGGAGGGCCGACTCCCGCAGGTGCGGGGGTGGCTCGCCGGCGCCACGCGCGGACGCCGTCGGCGCCTCGCCCTCGCGTGCCTGCTCAGCGCCGCCGCTCTGGGTTGCGGGGTCGCGCTCACCGGCACTTCCGCGTGGCTCATCTCGGCCGCCGCCCTGCACCCGCCCGTGCTCAGCCTCATGGTCGCGATCGTCGCGGTGCGCGCCTTCGGCCTGTCGAAGGGCGTGCTGCGTTACCTCGAACGCCTGGTCTCCCACGATGTCGCCCTGCGTGCCCTGTCGGACCTGCGGGTCCGGGTGTGGGCCGCGCTCGTGCGCCTCGGCCCGGCCACCACTGGCAGACTCCACCAAGGCGACCTGCTCAGCCGCTTGATGTCCGATGTGGACAGTCAGCAGGATCTCCTGCTCCGGGTCCTCGTGCCGGTCGCGGGAGCGGGCATGGTCGCCCTCGGCACCGCCGCGACGCTGGGCGTCCTGCTTCCCGAAGCGGGCCTGATTGTCCTTTTCGGACTCTTCTGTGCGGGCGTGCTGGCGCCAATGCTCTCGGCGATGACCTCACGCCGGGCCGAACGTGAGACCGCGCGCCTGCGCGCGAAGGTCTCCGCCGACACCGTCGAACTGCTCGCCGCCTCGCCCGAACTGATCGCCTTCGGCGCCGATCAACGCCGTCACGTGCTGCTTCGTCGTGACGGCGAGGCGCTGAGCAGGCAACTGGCCCGCTCGGCCGCCGCCCGTGGCGCCGGAGCCGGCGCCGGCACGCTGGCCATCGGCGCGACCATGCTCGGTTGCCTGCTCGCCGGGATCGCGGCGCTGCGCTCGGGACGGCTCCCCGGCCCCGAACTCGCGGTCCTGGCACTGACCCCGTTGGCCACCGGCGAACTCGTGACCGCGCTTCCCGAAGCGGCGCAACGGCTTCTCGGCGCCCGCGTCGCCGCCCACCGCCTCGCCGAACTCGACGCCGGCACCACCCCCAGTACCGAACCCGAGCGGCCGCTGGTCCCCGAAACCGCCCACGGTCTGCGCGCCGAAGACCTTTCGGTGCGCTGGCCCGGCGCGACCGACGACACCGTGCGTGGTCTGAACCTCACTGTGCGGCCCGGACACGGTGTCGTGCTCACCGGGCCGTCGGGCGCGGGCAAGAGCACCGCGCTGGCCGCCCTCATGCGTTATCTCGACCCGTCCGGCGGCCGGGTGCTGCTCGACGACGCGGACACCCAGGGCTACCGGGGTGACGACGTGCGCGAGCAACTGGCCTGGTGCGGCCCGCGCAGCCACCTGTTCGACAGCACCCTGCGCGAAAACCTCCTGCTGGCAAGGCCTTCCGCCACGGACGACGACCTTCGTGCCGCGCTGGGCCGGGCCCGTCTCGACGGCTGGCTCGCCCGGCTCCCCGACGGGCTCGACACCGCGCTCGGCGCGCACGGCACGGCTGTCTCCGGAGGCGAACGGCAGCGGATCGGTGTCGCCCGCGCGCTGCTGGCCGACCGGCCGATCCTGCTCCTCGACGAGCCCACCGCGCACCTCGACGCCGTCACCGCCGCGTCGCTGGCCCGTGACCTTCGTGCGCTCACCGCGGGACGGGCCGCCCTGATCGTCACCCATCGGCCGGCCGAGTTCGGCGAGTTCCCGTCGATCCGACTCGGTCCACGCGCCCGGGAGGCGGCCTCCATGCCGGGCCGGGAGTAAATCGCGGGAGCGCACCAAGAAAATTCACAGAATCGACGGGCAAGCTGTGCGTGCTCGAGAGATTCCGAGGAGTTCACAGGACATGCCCGTCTTCGTCAATGGATTACCACTACACCCACTCGTCGTGCACGCGGTGGTCGTGCTCGTCCCGCTGGCCGTGCTGGGCACGATCGTCGTGGCCGTGTGGCCCGCGGCGCGCAGGCGCTTCGGCTGGCTCGTCGTGGGCCTGACCGCGCTGGCCGCCATCTCCATCCCGGTCGCCACCAGCACCGGGGAGGACCTGCGCGACCGGCTCGCCTCCAACGACCTGATCCGCGCGCACGCCGAGCTCGGTGACCAGCTGCTCGTGTTCGTCGCGGGCCTGCTCGTGGTCAGTCTCGCCCTGGTCTGGTTCGATCACCGGCGCCGTCGCGAGGCCCCCGGCGCGGCGCGGGTCCCGGCGAAGCCGATCATCGCTGTGCTCGCCGTGCTGACGGTCGCCCTCGCGGCCGTGTCCGCCGTGCAGGTGGTGCGCATCGGCGACTCCGGCGCGAAGGCCGCCTGGTCCGGCGTCCAGTACACCGCGCCCCAGCAGCGTCACCACGACGGCTGAGCTGAAGCAAGGGGGGTCCGCCCCGGACAGGTGACCCTCGCGGCCGCCGGTTGATCATGGTCTGGCCACGATCATCCGGCGGCCGCGGGCCCCCGGTCCGGGGGCGGCTCACCGTGGTCCAGACCTGCGTGAAACGGACCCAAGATCGGCCTCGACTCAAGGGGCGGGTGCGCTCGCGGCACCGCCATGACGACTTGGGGGCAGGCATGGATGTGATCAGCACCGCCGAAGTTCCGGCGCGTGAGCGGTTCGCGTTCTGGCGGGAGGTGAGCTCCAAGCTGTGGGTTCCCTATGACCTGCGCTGCGCGCCGGACGTGGAGAGCCACTTCCAGGCGCGGGTCGGTATCGGCGAGTTCGGGCCGGTGCAGGCGACGGTGCTCACCACGACGCCGCATATCGTGCAGCGTACGGAAAGACTCATCCGCCAAACGGATCCCGAGGTGTTCAAAGTCGGGTGCCTGATCCGGGGCGGCGGCATCATGGAACAGGACGGACGGCAGGCCGGACTGTGTGCCGGGGACCTGGTGCTGTTCGATACCTCGCGCCCCTTCCGGGGGTGGCACTCGCCTGGCGGATCCGCGAGCCGCCTGCTGCTTCTCCAGTTTCCCCGTTCGCTGCTGCCGCTGCCGGCCGGTGACGTGAGACGGCTGAGCGGGATTCCGATCCGGGGCGGCAAAGGGCTGGGGGCGCTGGCTTCGCGGTTCCTGCTGGAACTGGCCCGGCGCATGGACGAGTTCGATCCGGCCGAGGCGGCACGGCTGCCCATGCTGACACTGGACGTGCTGACCGCGGCACTGGCCAGTGGGCTGGACGCGGAGAGTTCGGTGCCACCCCACACCGCGCGCCGCGCGCTCATGGCACGGATTCACGCGTTCATCCGGGACAATCTGGGCGACCCGGACCTGAGCCCGGCGACAATCGCCGCGGCCCACCATATTTCCCCGCGCTATCTGCACAAATTGTTCCAAGCCGAAGAGCGCACCGTCGCCGGCTGGATTCGTGAACGCCGCCTGGCGGGGTGCCGCCGCGACCTGGCCGACCCCCGGCTGGCCACCCAGCCGATCAACGTCATCGCGGCCCGGTGGGGATTTTCCAGCGCCTCGCATTTCAGCCACGCCTTCCGCGGCGCTTATGGGTTTTCACCACGCCAGTTTCGCCGTTCGCCGAACGATGGTGCGCGCGGGCACAACAGCTGTGCGCTCATCGACAACGACAAACCCCGCCGCGGCGAGCATAGTCGGTCCTGACACTGACCACCTGGGGAGTTGTGAGTCATGAGAAGAGCGTTCACGATGCTGTTGGCCGGCGCCGCGGTACTGGTGGCGAGCACGGCCACGGCGGCGGCTGCCACGGAGGATGTGACGACGCCCAACGCGACCACCGCGGCGAAGAAGGGAGGCCCATGGAGTGACCCGCCTCCCGCTGCCTTTTACAGCAGGCAGCCCAACAGCGCACCGGAATGTGCCCCCGGATACACGTGCATGAAGATCAAAGCCGGTTCCCAGTCATGGTATTACGACTTCTGGTACTTCGACTACGGCTATTACAGCCTGGAAAACTGGGTCGGCCACGGATACCTCAACAACCGGCAAACCGGCGGAGCGACGCTTCGCACCTACGACGCGGCCGGCCGGCTCATCGAGTGTTACGCGAGCGATCCGAACGCGGCCGTCTCCAACCCTGACTGGACGCCGGTCTACACCATCCAGCTCTCGGCCGCCCGCTGCTGAGCACCAAGGCGTGACAGCCCGCTGTCACGCCTTGCTCAGGAAATCTCAGGAAACCACGGTGGAGACCTGGGCGCTGACCACCCCGGGCACGGCTTCCGCCAGCAGCGTGGCGACATGGCGGTCGGTCTCGTCGTCGAAGGCGTCGACGATCCGCACCTTGCCGTCGTGCACCTCGACCTTCCACCGGTCCGGCCCGCCGTAGATGGCCAGGTGGCGCCGGACCTCGGCGGCGATTTCCGAGTCCTGGCGGGCGAACGTGCGGACGATGTCGCCCCGGGTCACGACGCCGATCACCCGCGAGCCCTCCACGATGGGCATGACGCGGATCCGGTCCTCCAGCAGCGTCCGCGCCAGCAGGGCCACGTCGGTGCCGGGTGCCATTCCCGTGCACGGACTGGTCATCACGTCGGCCACCGTCTCTCCCCCGCGCCGTGCCGTGGTGTCCGCGGCGCGGAAGCGGATGTCGGGCGGGACCCGGTCGGCGATCAGGTCCGCCTCGGTGACGATGCCGATCAGCCGGTCGTCCTCGTCCACCACCGGCAGGGCGGTGAACCCGTGTGCCGACAGCAGCGCCGCCGCCTGCTTCGCCGGGGCTTCCGGCCCCACCGTCACCACCGGTGTACTCATGATGTCCTGTGCTCGCATGGTTTCTCCTCTTGGTCCGCTGCTGGCGGACAGGTCGGGGGGCTTGGGGCTTCTCATTCCTCGGCGCGGGCGACGATGACCGGGCAGAGGGCGTAGGACATCAGCGCCTGGCTGGTCGAACCGAGCAGCATTCCGGCGAGGCCGCCGCGACCGCGGCTGCCGACCACGATGAGCTGCGCGCGGTCGGCGAACGCGAGCAGTTCGTCCGAGGCCCGCCCCCGCGTCACGGCCCGCCGTACGACGACGTCCGGGTACTTCTCCTGCCACCCGGCGAGCCGCTGCGCGAGCACCTCGCACTCGCGCTGTTCCATCTCCGGGCGCTCGCGCTCCCAGCGGGCCTCGTCGAACATCTCGGCCAGGAAGGCGTCGTCCCAGGCGTGCACCGCGACCAGCGGGACCCGGCGCCACGACGCCGCGTCGAAGGCCAGCGCGACGGCCTCTTCGCTCGACGGCGACCCGTCCACCCCGACCACCACGGGACCGTCCGTCGGCGGGGCCTCTTCGGCCACGTGCGGGCGGATCAGCGCCACCGGACACCGCGCGTGCGCGGCGAGCGCGATCGAAACCGACCCGATCAGCGCCCGGCCGAGCGGCCGGATGCCGGTGGTCCCGAGGACCAGCAGCGAGGCCGAACTCGACTCCGCGCGCAACGCCTCCACGGGACGGCGCTGGCTGAGGTCCATTTCGATCTTGACGTTCTGATCGACTTCGCGAGCCACGTCGCGTGCCTCGCGGAGCAACCGGTGACCACGCAGACGGAACCGCTCGACCAGGTCCTCGTCGGTCGGAATCGGTTTCGGGTAGCGCGCGGCGAGGTCGTCGAGCGCGTGCACGAGCCGCAGCGTGCGGTTGCGTGGTGCGGCGCCGGCCGCCGCCCAGCGGACGGCGTTCAGCGCCGAGGTCGATCCGTCCACGCCCACCACGAGCGGGCCAACGGTGTTTGCGGGCATCGGCCCTCACTCCTCATCCCAGCGAGCCTTACGGTGGAAATTACGGAGGATCCGCCTTGACCGGCGACAGGCCTACGTCCCCGCTACGCGGGACCTTGGCCCTCTGCTCTCGGTTATTCCGAACGGGTGAGGTCTTTGGACCCTATCCGGGGCGGCGCCCGGCGGCGATGCTAGGCGGCCGTGACCAAGCAAGTCCGGGAACTGACAGCGGCGGAGTCGTGGCGGCGGCTCCGCGGCATTTCGCTGGGGCGCATCGTGTTCAGCATGCGAGCGCTGCCCGCCATCCGCCCGGCCAGCCATCTGGTCGACGAGGGCGACATCATCATCCGGGGCCACCCCGATTCCCCGGTCGGGAACGCCGCGGGTCAGGTGGTCGCCTACGAGGCCGACGAGTTCGACCCCGGCGCTCACCTCGGCTGGAGCGTGGTCATGACCGGCCTCGCGACCGCGATCGACGACCCGGCCGATACCGCGCGGTACGAACTCCTGCTCCGCCCGTGGGTCCGCCGCGCGATGAACTCGCTCGTCCGGATCACGCCGGAGATCGTCACCGGGTACGAGGTGGTGGCCGAGACGGAGTTCGGCGGCCCGGTGCCCGGCGACCTGAGCGACGTGTCCTGACGATGGAACCGGTCCCGACCGGTGGAGCGGCTGAAGACGGCCACCAGTCGAGCACGGGAAGACGGTGCGCGGGCAGGCGCCGGACCGTCGTCAACCGGTCAGCGCCCGCCCACTACACCGTGGACAGCGACAGTGACGCGCTGCGCCAAGGACGGTGCGACGGAGGCATCGGCCGCCGCAGGGGCGTGGTTGACGCCTACTCCGCGGGCAGCTCCGGTTCTGTCTGCTCGGGGATACCGAGGTTCATGCGTTCATGCTGGGTCCGCCACGACCGCCTGATCGACCGCAGACTGACGGCTGAGATCAGCGACCAAGGAAGCTTTTACGGCGAAAACACGAAGCCCCACCGTGGGTGAACACTCCCGAGGCGATGTCGTCGAGCAGCGCGCCGACGGTCTCCTCGGCGCACCTCCGATTCGCACCGATACCGCCGGACGGCCCTCGCTTGATCCAGCCGACGACGTACGCGCCCGGCACTCCGTCGACCCGGCCGCCGGTGTTCGGAACGGTGCCCGTGTGCTCGTCGAAGGGCAGCCCGGGAACCGGGCGCCCGCGATAACCGATCGCCCGCACAACACCCCCCGTGCTGATTTCGACCTCGCCGCCATCGCCGGTGACGCGGACTCCTCGTACCCGGTCGTCCCCGACTACTCGCGTCGGCGCCGAATTGAACCGCAGCACGATCCGACGCCGATCGGACCGGGGAGATCCGGCATAGTCGACGCGCTCTCGACGAAGGCTCCGCAACAATTTCCCTTGCTCGCTCGCGAACGCGGTATCAACCGGCCATGAATCCGCGTCGACAACGAGTTCGATGTCCTCGTGCTGAATGAGCGCACGCAGCTCCGACGGCGTGCAGGCGGCGTCTTCCGGGCCTCGCCGGGCCAGCATGACGATCTCCCGGAGACGGCTGGATCGCAAGCGGCTCAAGGCATCCGGCGAGATCGAGGTGCTCGCCAGCGCATCGGGGTCACTGAGCAGAACCCGTGCCACGTCCAGGGCGACATTGCCGTTGCCCACGACGGCCAACCGCTCACCCGAGAGATCGATGGTCTCGGCCGTGGCCTCGGGATGGCCGTTGTACCACGCCACGACGCTTGTCGCCGAGGTACTGCCCGGCAGGTCCTCACCGGGGATGCCGAGACGACGGTCGGCCGACGCGCCCACGGCATAGATCACCGCGTCGTGCTGGGCGGCGAGATCGGCTGTGGTGACATCGCGTCCCACCTGGAGCCCGAGCCGCAGGCGGACGCGGGGATGGGCGTGAAAACGCGCGAAGGTCTCCCCGATCTTCTTGGTCGCGGGATGATCGGGCGCCACGCCGTAACGGACCAGGCCGCCGGGAACCGGCAGCCGGTCGATCAAGGTGACCCGGAAATCGGTGTGCAGCAACAGATCGCGCACCGCATACATCCCGGCCGGACCGGTGCCGACCACCGCGACCTTCAGCGCCGGAAGGTCGCTGGGAATCACGCGCGAGAAGACCGGGGGACCCCACTCGTGGAAGTTCGGAGCGGGGTCACCGGATCCCCCGTCCTTTCCGTCGAAGAAGCCGGCGTTGATTTCCGGGTAAATCCGCAACGGGCCGGTCAGCTCGTCAGCCGGGAAAATCGCGTCGACGGGACAGGCGTCGGTGCAGGCACCGCAGTCGATGCACGTCGACGGATCGATGTAGAGCATGTCCGTGGTGCCGAAGTCCGGCTCGTCCGGCGTGGGATGGATGCAGTTGACCGGACAGACCGAGACGCAGGACGCGTCGGCACAACAGGTCTGCGTGATCGAGTAGGCCACTGGTTCAGACCAGATTCGCGCGTCGGTAGAACCACGTCGCTTCCCGGGTGAGCAGCCCCGCCGAGGCCAGGAACTCCATCAGCCCCGCACAACTCGATCGCAGCATCGACTTGTGGTGCTCGTTCGCCTTCGCCTCCCGTACCGCCCGCCGCACGTCCAGGCCCGCGTTGGCGTACACGCTCGGGGACACCATGCTGTCGATGATGAAATACGCCGCGATCGAGGTCCCCAGTGCGGAGATCCGCCGGCGTAACCGGCCGCTGGCCGCCAATCGCCGCTTGGTCTCCGCTCGCGCGAACTTCATGTGCCGGGACTCCTCGACGACGTGAATGTTGTTGATGGTGCGGACGAAGGGCGCCACCCGCTCATCGCGCATCCAGTCCCGTTGCATCACGTCCAGGACTTCCTCGGCCACGAGGATGGCGGCATAAGCGGATTCGCCGTAGGCGATGGTCTTGAACAACCGGCCCAGTTCGAGCACCAGCCGGCGAGGGCGATAGGCCGGTGCGCGGAGTTTGGCCGCCCCACGGGCGAACATGATGGAATGGCGGCATTCGTCGGCGATTTCGGTCAGCGCCCACTGGAACGCGGGGTCGGTCTGGTCCTTGCCGTAGAAGTCCCGCAACATCAACTGTTGCAGGATCATCTCGAACCAGATCCCGGTGCTGGCCACCGATGCGGCTTCCTGCCGCGTCAGTTCCCGCTGCTGTTCCGGGGTCATCTCCGCCCAGTAGGGCGTGCCGTAGAGGGTGCTCCACTCCGGGCTTGCCCCGTGATGGTCCGTGTCGAGCGGGGTGTCCCAGTCGACCTCCTGGACCGGGTCGTAGGACAAGGTTTCCGCCGAGTCCAGCAGCCGCCGGGTGATCGTGCCACGGCCGCCCGGCCCGGATTCCGTTCCGCCTGGCGCGTTCGTCTGGTCCACGACATCCTCCAGAGCCCAGTCCTGTTACCACAAGTAACTGTAAATGAGAGTAACAGATAAACCGTCAGCCGGCCACCGGGGACTGGTCCACGGCCGGAGCCGGTGCGCGGGGAACGGCGATGGTGGTGGCTTCGGCACGTCCGCGCAGGGTCACTGTGCGGGATTCCTTCCACAGAGCCGCTTCCTGTGCCCCGGCCAGCCGGAGCGCGGACAGGGACGCGACCACATGGTGCGGTTCGGTCTTGGCCAATTCGGTCAGGCGCGCGGCCTCGTTGACCGGATCGCCGATCACCGTGTACTCGAATCGCCGGCGCTCCCCCACGTTGCCGGCGACCACCCGCCCGCCGGCCACTCCCACACCCGCGACGGCATCGGGGATCTCACCGGGCAGCCGCCGCGCGATCGCCCGTGCGGCGGCCAGCGCCCGGGTCGCATGGTCGGGCAGGGGCACGGGAGCACCGAAGACAGCCAGGACGGCGTCACCGACGAACTTGTTCACCAGGCCGCCGCGGGTGTCGATCTCGTCCACGATCAACGCGAAGAACCGGTTGAGCAGACTCACCACTTCGGTCGGCGGCCGGGTCGCGGCCAACGCGGTCGACCCGACGAGATCGACGAACAGCACCGACACCTCGCATACCGTGCCGCCGAGCGTGACCTCGCCCAGTCCGGTGTCCAGCGCCGCGGCGGCGACCTCCTGCCCGACGTGCCGGCCGAACAGGTCGCGGATCCGTTCCCGTTCCCGCAGACCGCGGGCCATGCGGTTGAAACCGGCCTGCAACAGGCCCAGTTCGGTGGCGTCGTACACCGGGACTTCCACGTCCCATTCGCCTTGACGCACCTGGGCCATGGCGTCGCGCACCGAACCGAGCGGCGGCACGATCGCCCGCACCGTGAAAACGGTGACCAGCGAACCGAAAACCAGCACCACGCCACCGAGCACGACCACCGTGACCGCCAACCGGTCCGCCGTCACCCCGCCCCGCGACAACACCAGCAGCGCGAAACCGATCAGCCCAGCGGTCGGAACCCCGGTGCCCAGGCACCAGAACACCAGCATCCGCGTCCCGACCCCGCCCGGCCGGCGGTCCGGCAGGTCGTCGGCCAGCGCACGCGCCGCCACCGGCCGCAGCACGAACTGGCCCAGCAGATAGGCGTTCGCGCACACCACCACACCGGTCAACCCGATCGTGGCGGGCACCGTGACCAGCAGGGACGGCTGCACCACGCCCAGAAGGACCGCGGCCACCAGTACCCCGCCGGCCCACAGCACCGCCTGCACGACCGTCAGCTCGCGCGGAACACGCAACGCTTCGGCGCGCTCCGCCGCGCTCGGCACCCGCTCGGCCAAGGCCCAGCGCAGGGCCCGTAATGCCCGCCGTGTGCCCCACCATCCACCCAGCACGAGCCCGAACACCACATAGGCCGGACCGGCGACGGTGACCGCGGTCAGCGTGAGCGCCGCCGGGCGAGGGCCGGGAATGACGAGCACCAGCAAGGCGAACACGACGGCCGCGCCGACCACGTTGGTCACCATCAGCAGGACGGTGAGCAACACCTGGACTCGTATCCGCAGGATCGGCGTGGGCTGGTCGGCCGACCCCAGCAGCCGTGACCCGAACGGATTGGCGGAGCGGTCACTCATGCCCGGGGTCGCGGTGCGCCAGGTCCTCGCCCAGGCGCACCATGCGGTCCCCCAATGCGGTGCTCCACCGTCCTATCGTTCCGGCGACCTCCCCGGCGACGCGATCGGCGGCGGCCGTCAACTGCTCGGTGGCGGTCACCGTCTCGTCGGCAAGGGCCTGGCCGACCCCATCGACCCGATCGGCGCCACGACCCGCCAGCTGTGCGACTCGGTCCATGGCTTCGGCGCGAGCACGATCGAAGAGCTCACCGGTCTGGGTTCGAAGGACCTCGATCGGCCCGGCCAGCAGCGACGGAAGGGGCATGCCCCACTCCTTCCTAGGTGCGACTACAAGTAACTGCTACTTTCGGTAACAGTCTAGGAGACGTCAGCGTGACGGGCAACGCCCTACCCGGTCGCGCAGGCCGGGACGCACTCAGCTGGCGAATACCGTGTCGAGCCAGTCGAAGGTGCGCTGGTGGAACAGGAACATCGCCCCCTCGTGGCAGTGCTCGCCCCCACCTTCGTCTTCACGGAACAAGATCAGCTCCTTCTCGCAGGTCAGCTCGTCGAACACGCGCTGCGGTTGTCCGGCGAAGAACTGGTCGTTCTCGGCGTCGAGCACAAGCGTCGGGCAGGTGATGCGGTCGGCGATACCCGCCATGGTGTAGGCCTCGCCGGCCTTGACCAACTCGTCGAGGCCGGACACGCCGAAGGTCCACCGGCCATTGCGAACCACCCAGCGCGCCTGCGTGTTCTGCGCCATCAGCGCTTCCGGACCACCGGGCGTCGAAGCGGCGCGATCGGCGATCGCGGCCAAGACTTCGTGGAGGTCGTACACGCCGTCGAACAGCACGCACGCGGCGACGCGGTGTTCGAAGGCGGCCGCCCTCGCGGCCAGGTAGCCGCCAAGACTCATGCCCATCAGCGCGAGCCGTCCGCCGTCCACCTCGGGCAGGCCGAGCGCGAAGTCGACCGCCGGAGTGACCACGGCCTCCCAGTCCGGCCGGAAGTGCAGGCCCTGCTCGCGGACGGTGCCGCCCTGGCCGGGGCCGTCGAAGGTGATCACGTTGTAGCCGCGCCGCAGCGCGCCCGCGGCCACCGCCAGGTAGTCCTCCTCCAGCGTGGAGTCGTACCCGCCGTGGAAAAGGACGGTCGGGCGCGGAGCGCCCGAATCGTCGACGAGGAACAGGTAGCCAGGCAGCGTGGTGTCCTCGTACGGGATACGCAACGCGCGGGCCGGCGTGTCGAGTAAGGCGGCCGCGTCGGCGAACGTTTGCTGGGACGCCTTGGCGAGCCGCGCAGACTCGGCATCGGCGGCGGGATTCTCGCGACGGTAGAAGTCGGCGGTCCGGTAGTAGTTGGACGCGCGCAGAAGCGCCTCCCGAGCGCTGACCCGGTGACCGGCTGCCAGCGCCTCCCGGCCCGCACGCTCGACGCGTGCGGCGGTCGCCGCCCACTGAGCCGACCATGCATCCTCGTCCCCTTCCGGGATCTGCCGGCAGGTGACCAGGACTTCGCCGAGGTCTGCGCCGCCGTAGGCGATGTAGCCCGCGGAGCGCAGCGCCTCGAAGGAGAAGGACTCGTCGTCGAAGAGGAACTTCATCGTGGGACTCCCTCCAACCTTTATGGAACGGAACGGTTCCGTTCCATGTCGACGATAGCACGGGGAACGAGACCGTTCCGTTCGCTAAGCTCGGCCGCGTGGCGACGAAGCAAGAGGAGGGCCGGCCCGTGACCGGCGGGGCAGCCCTGCGGCGGCAAGTGACCGAGGCGATCACCGAGGCGGCCTTCACCGAACTCGCCGAGGCCGGGTACGCGCGGATATCGATGGAGGCGGTCGCCCGGCGCGCCGGTGTCGGCAAGGCCGCGCTTTACCGGCGCTGGCCCTCGAAGCAGGCGATGCTCACCGAGTTGATCCGTGACAAGGTCACCGGCACGCTTCCGCCCACGCCGGCCACCGGCGCCCTCCGCACCGATCTGCGCGAACTGTTCGCCCTCTTCCGTGGCCAGCTGGCCCACCCGCTCCTGACCCGGATCGGGGCCGGACTGCTCGCCGAGGCCGGCCGCGACGACGCTCTGGCGGAGATCCTCGACACCGGGGTCGCCGCACCGCGGCGGGCGGCGGCACGCGCGATACTGCAGGGCGCGATCGACCGTGGCGAACTCCAGCCTGGGCTGGATCTCGAACTCGGTGTCGATCTGCTGATCGCACCGCTCGCCTTCCGCATGCTGGTCACCCATGGGCGCAGCGACGACGAGTATCTGGAAACGCTGGCCACCGCGATCGAGGCGGCGCTGAAGGCCGTCGTCCGCTGACCGGCCAGGTCACCTAGTCACCGGCCAGCTCCGCACGGCGGCGTTGGAGGAACGTCCGTTCGGACTCGTTTCCGGCGAGGGAGATGGCGGTTTCGTAGGCCGCCGCGGCTTCGGCGTCCCGGCCCAGACGCCGGAGGAAATCCGCACGAACGACGTGAAACGTGTGGTAGCCACCAAGGTCATCGAGATCGTCCACTACGGAAAGCGCCTTCTCGGCGCCCTCCACCTCAGCCACAGCGACGGCCCGGTTCAGGGCCACCACCGGCGTCGGACTGATCGCGAAGAGCTGGTCGTACAGACACACGATCTGACGCCAGTCCGTGGCCGCCGCACTGGGCGCGTCGGAATGGACGGCGTTGATCGCCGCCTGGATCTGGTACGGACCCGGCTGGTCACGCCGCAGGCACCGCCGCACCAGGGCCTGGCCCTCCGCAATCAGGTCACGGTCCCAAAGATCGCGATCCTGCTCGGCCAGCGGCACGAGGTCCCCGTGCGGGGTGACACGGGCGCGGTGGCGGGAATGGGTCAGCAGCATCAAAGCCAGAAGCCCCAGCACCTCCGGCTCGTCCGGCATCAGTTCGGCGAGGAGCCTGCCGAGCCGGATCGCTTCCCCGCACAGGTCTTCCCGCACCAACGTCGTCCCCGAACCGGGCAGATAACCTTCGTTGAAGATGAGGTAGACCACCGCGAGCACGGCGCGGAGCCGGTCGGGCAGGTCGGCTTCCGCGGGGACCCGGTAAGGAATCCGCGCGTCGCGGATCTTGGCCTTGGCACGGACGATGCGCTGGGCCATGGTCGATTCCGGGACCAGGAAGGCGCGAGCGATTTCCGCCGTGCCGAGGCCGCCCAGCAGGCGCAGCGTCAGCGCGACCCGTGCGGCCGGAGCGAGCGCGGGGTGGCAGCAGGTGAAGATCAGGCGTAACCGGTCGTCGCGCACGGGCCCTTCTTCCGCCGGTTCGTCGTAGGCATTCAGCGCCGCCGACTCGGTCTGCCGGTCCGCCCGGATGCTCTCCCGGCGCAGCCGGTCGATCATCCGGTTGCGGGCGGTGGTGATGATCCACCCCGCCGGACTCGGCGGGAGATCGGTCCACCGCCGCAAAGCCGTGGTGAAGGCGTCCTGGACCGCTTCCTCGGCGAGGTCGATATCGCCGCAGGAGCGGGCCAGGACAGCCACCGCTCGCCCGTACTCCTCCCGGAACACGCGCTCGATTTCCGCGGCCGGAACCGCCACGGATCAGACTTCTCCCTGGAACGGCCGGACCTCGACCGGGAGCAGGCGCACCGCCAGCGCCATCTTGCGGCCCCATTCGAGCGCGGCGTCGAGGTCCGGCGCTCGGACGATCGTGAAGCCGCCCAGATGCTCCTTGCCCTCGAGGTAAGGCCCGTCGGTCATCAGCACCTCGGCGTCCTTGGCCCGCAACACTGTGGCGCTGCCCGCCGAGTGGAGGCCGCCGGAAAACACCCAGGCCCCGGCGGCCTTCATCTCGGTCCGCAGGTTTTCGAGGTCTCGCATGATGGGCTCGAGGACCTCCGGCCGGGGCGGTTCGCCGTCGGGCTGGTACATGCTCAACAGGTACTGCTTCATGGGGTGTTCCTCCTCGGTGTCGACCGGTTTCTCACCCTCCACACGAACAGCATGCGCCCGGATCGACACCCGGCCCGGAAAATCTTCTCGTCAACCGCGACCGAACCTCGCCGCGATGTCGTCGATCTCGGCGATGCCGACCTCTTGGGCGAACTCGGCCAGACCCGGCCGGTTTTCCGGGACGGGTGTGCCGTCGCGCCGAAGGTCGTCGAGCGCGCGGCGCATTCCCTCGGTCGCCGCGAGCAGCGTGGACACCGGGAAGATCACCACGCGGAAGCCCAGTTCGGTGATCCGGTCCAGGCTCAACGGCGGAGTCCGGCCGCCTTCGGCCCAGTTGAACAACAAGGGGACGTCACCGAGCGCGGTTGCCACCGTCTCGATCTCCGACTCGGACCGCAGCGCCTCCACGAACAGCACATCGGCGCCCGCCTCGTGGTAACCGCGCGCCCGCTCGATGGCCGCGTCCAGCCCTTCCACGGCACGCGCGTCGGTGCGGGCGATCAGGAGGAAATCCGGGTCACGCCGGGCCGCGACGGCCGCGCCGACCTTGTCCATCATGGACTCGGCCTCGATGACCTCCTTTCCCTCGAAGTGCCCGCACCGCTTCGGCGAGACCTGGTCTTCCAGGTGCAGCCCGGCCACCCCGGCCGCTTCGTACTCCTGCACGGTCCGGATGACGTTGAGCGCGTTTCCGTAACCGGTGTCCGCGTCCGCGATCACCGGCACGGCCACCGCCGACACCATCCGCCGCGCCGCGTCCACCATTTCCGTCATCGTGAGCAGCCCGACGTCGGGACGGCCGAGCAGCGAAGCGGTGGTGCCGAAACCGGTCAGGTAGACCGCGGGAAACCCGGCCGCTTCGACCATCCGCGCGCTGAGCGCGTCGTAAGCGCCCGGCGCCACCACCGGGCCAGGCCCGGCCAGCAATTCACGCAAACGCGCCGGGCCGGAGGGGCGCGGCGCGAGCAGATCCGCCACGCGGACTCCTCACTCCTCTTCGGACAACCTGTGGTCCACTTTCCCTTATCACTTGCCCCGAAACCCCGCGCGTGCGGTCGAGGCCCGACCCCGGCACGAGTGGCCCTCCCGATCGGGCGATCTTCCTCCGGACCGTCTTCACACCGTCACTCTCGATGCCGATGTCGCTGCAGTCCGGTCGTCTCGGCGGCACCGATGTCGAGCGTCCACTGCCGGTGCGGACTCTCCTGCCGCCCGGCACGACGGTGACCGCGCTGGCGGGCGGCAACCGCTTCAGCGTCGCGCTGGACTCAGCCGGGCAGGTGTGGTCGAGGGGGGACAACGCCCAGGGCCAACTCGGCATCGGTGTCACCGGCGCGCCGGTGTTTCCGGGGGGAATAGGGCGGACCACCAATCCGGAGGATTTCACGTCGTTACTCAATGACGTCTCCCGAGCGAATCTTCGACGTCCTGCCGGACGACACGCGGTTCTACCCGGGGCACGGCGACGATTCCACGCTGGGCGCGGAGCGGCCGAAGCTCAGGGAATGGCGCGAACGCGGCTGGTGATCCCAACGGCAATCGGTCGGCAAATCGCGATTTCTGGGCCTCGGTCAACTTTCATGCGACACCATGGGGCGATTGACGGGTACGAACGTCAGCAAAGCGTCGAGACCGGTGAAGTCCTTCGGGTTCGTTGTGAACAACGGCAAACCCTCGGCGATGGCGATTGAAGCGATCATCAAGTCGGCAATACGACGCCGAGGCTTCCGGCCGGCACCGATGACAGCGGCCGTCACACGGCCGTAAATACGAGCGGCTTCGGCATCGAAGGGGATCGGATCGAACTCGTTCTCCACACGTTGCAGGATCTCAAGTCGCCTGGCACGTTCCGCGTGTTCGTCGTACACGGTCTGTTCCTGTCCACCCCGAACCTCGTGCAGACCGGCGGACAACTCGGCGAGAGTAATCGCACTGATCGCCATCTCATCGGGCAGCTCCGCCGGATCCACCCATTGACGAAGAATCACGACGTTAGTGTCAAGCAAGCCCTGTACGTAGCGCTCACCGGTCATACTGGCTGATCGCCTCGTGATCGACCGCGGCGTCCTGATCGGCACGGAAGGCCTCGAGATCGACACTGGGCGTGTTGCGCGACATGGCCGCAAACTGCTGCCGAGAGACGAACCGGGGTCGCCGGCGCAGCGGGATCAACTCTCCGATCCCGTGACCGTCTCGCGTGACCGTGAAAGACTGCCCATGCTCGACAGCATCCATGATCTCCCGGGACCGGCTGCGCAAGTCACGCTGAGTAATCTCAGGCTGGAGGCTCATAGCGTGATGCTACCAGCGGTGCTACGGTGTGGCACTCGGTGAACTTCGTGCCGCTTGGAGCGGCAGCGGTGCGAGACCTTCGGGGCGGTCGTGGCGAACGGCGGAACCGGTCTGCTGATGTGCGGAAGCGGCGTGTTCGGCCCGGTCACGGTGACCGGGATGACCGGCGTCATCGTCATCGGTGACGCGGGCGACGACGGCGCTCCCGGCTGCTCCGGCACCACGATCGCCGGGCCGGTGTCCATCACGGGCACCATCGGGTTCGTCGAGGTGAGCGGTAACCGGATCGCGGGCGGTCTCACGGTGTTCGGGAACACCACCACGACCCTCGTGCCGCCGGAGAACGCGCCGGCGACCGAACTGGAGACCAACGACATCGGCGGCAACCTGGTGTGCGGGGGGAACACCCCGCCGCCGGGCAACGACGGGCGCCCCAACAGGGTGCGCGGCGTCCGGGCCGGTCAGTGCGCGGGGCTGTGAGACCCGGTCACCGAGTGGCCGTCGATACACCACTCCAGCGGACGTGACCCGGCCCACCGGCCAGCGTTTTCCCATGAGGGCCGGCAAGGTGGCAGTTGAGCCAAGACATCGCAGGTCTACCGCACGCTCCTGGCATAGCCACCTGCACTCATGCCGAACGCCCGCCGGAAGTGCCGATTGAGCTGGCTCTGGTCACAGTAACCAAGCTCGGCGGCGGTCTCTGCCACGGATCGTCCCGCTGCCAGCATGGACTTGGCGCGTGCCAAGCGCAACAGGGTCCGGTAATGGTGCGGTGGAACCCCGTAAGCCTGCCGGAAACTCCTGATCAAGTGGCGTTTGCTGCAACCGGCGACTGCCGCGAGGTCGTCGAGCTTGATGTTGGAGTTCAGTTGGCTGTGCAGCATCTCCCGTACTTGACGCAGCGCTCGAGGACGAAGTGCCGGACTCGCTGCGCCGGGAGCATCCGCATGCCTGGCGAGCAGGACGGTCAGCAAGCGGATCAGCGACGACTCGAGATCCAACTCGTCCTCGCCGTGCGCCAGACCCCTGTGCAGCGCAGCAATGCCGTTGAAGAGGCTGCGGTCTGGATAGGTCACCTCATGAAAGCGCGGCCGGCCTGGGCCGACTGGCATGAGATCGGCGTCAATGAACATCAGTTGCACAATGGCTTGGCCGTCAGCGGCGGCTTTGTCCCGATCGAGGCAGCTCACGACCTCATGGGGCTCGATCACCGTCACCGCGCCAGGAACAGGGGGACCCTGGGTTCGCCCGAGGTACTGAAAAGGGGGTGCAGAGCCGCCATGCGTGATCTTGACCGCGTACCCACTGTTCACAACGGTCGGGAAGTCACCATCGGCAACGCGCACAACCAGGCTCTCGACTCCGAACCGTGCTCTTCTGTGACGCCCATCGATTGCGGACTCGGTCATGTCACTTTCGCCCTAGTTCGGTTTGTTCGGTTGATCCTACAGTTCCCGGCAAGACAAGTGCATCCGTCGAGTTAGGGAGGCATGACAGTCGATGGTTGAGTCAGTCGTCTTCCCCTTGCCGCAAGACCGCGGGACGAACACCTGACGAGATCTGTGCACCGCCGCGGAGATCGCCGTCCACACCGACCCAGGTGCCGGGTGGCCATCCCTGGCCCATCAGGCTCGCGGCCACGACCGCCGATTCCATGCCTACCGCCAGTTACGACAGGCGCTATGTCAACACCGATCTCGAAAGGGCTCCGATGAGCAAGCCGTACAGCGACGCCGCCAACATCCCGGTCAACGCGTCGCAACCCGTCCTCACCTACCATCCGGTCACCCTCGACGTTCCCGGCCGGCCCGTGCCGCTGGAGGTCAAGGTGTCGATCCCCGCGACCGGCACCGACCTGCCGCTCATCCTCCTGTCCCACGGGCACGGGCTGGCGAACTTCCTGTCCTCCTACAACGGCTACGGGCCGCTGGCGAACTTCTTCGCCGCCCACGGGTTCGCGGTCATCCAGCCGACCCACCTGGACTCGACGGCCCTCGGTCTGCGCGACACCGACCTCAAGGACGCGCCCCTGTTCTGGCGTGACCGCGCCACCGACATGCACAACATCCTCGACCGCCTCGACGACATCGAGGCCGCCGTCCCTGGTCTTGCCGAACGGCGGATCGACAGGGACCGTGTCGGTGCCGTAGGACACTCCATGGGCGGCAACACCGTCTCGCTCCTCCTCGGAGCCCGGATGCTGGACCCGGAGGACGACCGGCCGAAGGACCTCTCCGACTCTCGTGTCAAGGCGGGGGTGCTCATCGGAGCTCCGGGCATCGGCAACGACGAGCACTTCGCCGAGTGGGCCAAGACGAACTACCCGGTGCTGTATTACACCGACTTCGAGCAGATGACAGGCACCGGCCTGATCATCGTGGGCGATCAGGACCTCAACCCCAACTTCTCCAATCGGCTCAGCTACCGTGCTGACGCTTACTCGGCCAGCCCCGGCGGCAACAAAACCATGGTGACCATGTACGGCGCTGGTCACATCTTCGGTGGCATATCCGGATATGACGCGGCAGAGACGAGCGACGAAAATCCCGAGCGCGTGGCGACTCTGCGGGCTCTCGTGTGGGCCTACTTGCGCGGCCAGCTCTACTCGGGCGACCCGTCCTGGAAGAACGCGGTGAATGCTCTGGAGAACGGTGAAGACCCGATGGCCATGGTCGAAACGAGGTAGTTTCGCGAGGTGGGCGGCGGCGCGACGGCCGCCGCACTTCATCGCACCGAGACCTTCCACCCCAGCACGGATCGCACAGGAGCAACCGCCATGTGGACCACGTTCGCCGCGACCGTCGGCGGAAGCGCCGCCGGCCTCACCGGCCTCACCTTCATCGTTGTCGCCTTCCGCTTCGACGTCGTCGCCACCTCCCAGGAATACCGCAACCGCGCCGCGCAAACCGTCTCCCTGTTCCTGACCACCACAGTCACCGCATCGCTGGTCACCCTGCCGCAGCCGACCTGGGCACTCGGGGTCGAGTTGTTGGTCGCCGCAGCGGCAAGCGCAAGTCTGCTCTCGGTGCTCGACTACGCTGCCCGCCGTGGCACGTCCCAGCATGCGCGGCCCATCCTCGTCGTCGCGCTCGTCGTGTTCGCGGCAGGTATCGCCGCCGCCGGACTGTTCGCCACCGTCGGCTCCACCAACGGAATGGGCTTCTACGCCGCGAGTTCGCTGCTCGGCCTGATGTGGGGCGTCTACGGGACGTGGGTCTTCCTCACCCAGGCGGGCACAGATCAGATCAACGCGGTAGCAAACGTGCATGACCAGCCCGGCACCGTGCCGGCCGCCTGACCGGCCCCACACAGTGAGGCGGTGCGAGACTGTGACGGTGAGTGCTCGCCTGTGATCATTGAGCGTGCATGATGCGAACACGCTTGTGGGAAAGGTGCTTTCGGCGTGAGCGCCCGGGGCGCCGTAAGCACCTCTCCGGCGTCCCTCCGGAACTCCTCCGGGTACGGAGACTGGCGTCCCACCTGGACATCCCTCCCTGGACCATCAAGATCCATTGTCAGGGTGTCCACTCCAAGGGATCAGCCTCGCCTGGCTGCATCAGTTCAAACGACTCCGCACCCGCCACGAGCGACGCGCCGACCTCCACCAGGGCCTGCTCCAACTGGCCTGCAGCCCCATATGTCCGCGCCGCCTCCGAACCGCATTCTGAAACGATCGGTAAGCCCTGAATCTCTCAGCAGATGGAGGCGAGCGAGGAGACCCAGCCCCACCATCCGCCGTACTCGGCGAGGTTGCCCGCGTCGTTGAGGTGCACGCCGTCGGAAGTCCACGGTGACGGGTTCGGCTGGTTGGTCGAAGCGGCCGGCGGGACGTACTGCCGCAGGTCGATGAGCGCGGTCCCCTTCGCCACCGCGGTGTCATAGATCGCCGCCCCGTACTGCGACCAGGTGTAGTTCTGCGTGTTCCCGCCGTACTGGTTCGGTTGCCAGTTCAGCTCGGCGTAGATGCCCATGAGGATGTCGACGCCGGGGCGAGCAGCACGGATCTTGTCGACCAGGGTGCCGAGGTTGGTCTTGAAGGTCGCGGGGTCGGCCTGGCTCCACAACTCGTTGCCGCCCAGGTTGATCAGCACCAGGTCGGGCTGCACGGTGGTGATGTCCGCGACCGCGCCGGTGGTGATGCTCCAGCGGCCGCCGGGAAGGTAGTCCGCGGCCAGCGCGCCGTTGTGGCTGTAGTTCTGGATGTTGGTGCCCCACTGCGAGTGCAGGCTGTCGCTGAACCGCGTCACCCAGCCGTAGACGGTGCGCTGGAAGGTCTCCGCGCCACTCGGGTAGCCGGTGGTGCCGTAGCCGGTCTCGGAGCTCGCGCCCAGAATGGCGAGGTTGGCGTGCTTGGCGCACCAGGTGCTCTGCGGCGTCGCGGCCGAAGCCGGATTCGCGAACAGCAGTACGGCAACGCAGGCCATGGCAAGGAAAGCGGCGATTCTCGCGCGCAAGGTCATGGAATCTCCTTCTCGTCGCTCATACCTCGTGTGTGAGGGAGCGGCCGTTACGTCCGGGGCGGAGGATACTTCGGGTATGGCCGGATCATGGCAATTCTGGGTGGACCGCGGCGGAACGTTCACCGACATCGTGGCGCGCACTCCGGGTGGCCGTCTGGTGACGCACAAGTTGCTGTCGGAGAACCCGGGACGCTACGCCGACGCCGCGGTCGCGGGGGTGCGCGCGCTGCTCGAACTCGGCCCCGGCGATCCGGTGCCCGCCGGGGAAATCGAAGCGGTCCGCATGGGCACCACCGTGGCCACCAACGCGTTGCTGGAACGCAAGGGCGAGCCGACCGTCCTGGTGATCACCAAGGGCTTCGGCGACGCGCTGCGGATCGCCTACCAGAACCGCCCGCGCATCTTCGACCGGCACATCGTGCTCCCCGAACTGCTCTACGACCGGGTGATCGAGGTCGGCGAACGGATCACCGCCGAGGGTGAAACCCTGCGCCCGCTCGCGGAGGAGCCGCTGATCGGGGAGTTGCGCCGGGCTCGTGACGACGGGTTCCGCGCGGTCGCCGTGGCCTGTCTGCACAGCCACCTCCACCCGGCGCACGAACGGCGGATCGGCGAACTGGCCCGGGAAACCGGTTTCCCGCAGATTTCTTTGTCGTCCGAGGTCAGCCCGTTGATGAAACTCATTCCGCGGGGCGACACCACGGTCGTCGACGCCTACCTCTCCCCCGTGCTGCGCCGTTATGTAGGCCAGGTGGCCGAACAGCTGGAAGGCGTTCGGCTGATGTTCATGCAGTCGAACGGCGGATTGGCCGAGGCACGGCACTTCCGGGGCAAGGACGCGATCCTTTCCGGCCCGGCGGGCGGAATCGTGGGAATGGTGCGCCTGTCGGAACTGGCCGGGTTCGATCGCGTGATCGGCTTCGACATGGGCGGCACCTCGACCGACGTGTCGCACTACGCGGGCGAGTACGAGCGGGTGCTGATCACCCGGATCGCGGGCGTCCGGCTGCGTGCCCCGATGCTGGACATCACCACGGTCGCCGCCGGGGGCGGGTCGATCCTGCACTTCGACGGCAGTCGTTACCGGGTCGGCCCGGACTCGGCGGGCGCCAGCCCCGGCCCCGCGTGCTATCGCAATGGAGGACCCCTGACCGTCACCGACGCGAACGTGATGCTCGGCCGCATCCAGCCCGCGCACTTCCCAGCCGTGTTCGGCCCCGACGGCGACCGGCCGCTCGACCACGAGATCGTGCGGCGCCGTTTCGCCGAGCTGGCAAGCGAAATCCGCGATCGCACCGGTGACGACCGGTCGCCCGAGCAGGTCGCCGAGGGTTACCTCCGGATCGCGGTGGCGAACATGGCCAACGCGGTCAAGAAGATCTCCATCCAAAAAGGACACGACGTCAGCCGCTATGTGCTCACCACGTTCGGTGGCGCGGGCGGGCAGCACGCCTGCGCGGTCGCCGATTCGCTCGGTATCCGCACCGTCCTCGTCCCGCCGATGGCCGGTGTGCTTTCCGCGCTCGGCATCGGGCTGGCCGACACCACGGAGATCCGCGAACAGTCCGTCGTCGCCCGGCTCGAACCCGCCGTGCTGGACCGGTTGCGCGAGGTCGCGGCCACGCTGGAAGACGCCGCGAAAGCCGAACTCCGCGAGGAGGGTATCCCCTCCGACCGCATCCGCGTCACCCGGCGAGTCCAGCTCCGCTACGACGGAACCGACACGCTCGTCCCGGTCGAGTTGACCGAACGCGCGCAAATGGTCTCGGAATTCGAAAACAACTACCGCAGAACGTATTCGTTCCTGATGGATCGTCCGTTGATCGTCGAAGCGGTCACGGTGGAGGCGACCGGCCTGTCCGACCAGCCTGATCTCTCCGCGCTGGGCGAACGAGCCGGCACCACCGGCACGGCCGGTCCGCTCGACACCGTATGCCTCCACAGCGGCGGCACCTGGCGGGAAGCTCCGCTCTACCAAAGGGAACGGATGGTGGCCGGGGACAGCGTCACCGGCCCGGCGATCATCGCCGAAGCGAACGCCACCACGGTGGTCGACGAGGGCTGGCGAGCCGGCGTGACGCGAGCCGGGCATCTGCTCGTCGAGCGGGTCGACGAGCAGACCGGAAACGGCGTGCCCGATTCCGCCGCCGAAGCGGAAGCCGATCCGGTGTTGCTGGAAATCTTCAACAACCTGTTCATGTCCATCGCCGAACAGATGGGCACACGGCTGGCGGCCACCGCCCAGTCGGTCAACATCCGCGAGCGGCTGGACTTCTCGTGCGCCCTGTTCGATCCGGACGGCAACCTGGTCGCCAACGCGCCCCACATCCCGGTGCACCTCGGGTCGATGGGCACCAGCGTCAAGGAAGTGATCCGCCGTCGCGGCAAGGACATCGAACGCGGTCACGTCTACGCGGTGAACGACCCCTACCACGGCGGCACACACCTGCCGGACATCACGGTGATCACGCCGGTGTTCGACGAGGCGGGCGAAGAGATCCTGTTCTACGTCGCTTCACGGGGCCACCACGCCGAGGTCGGCGGTATCACCCCCGGTTCGATGCCGGCCACGAGCCGGGAGGTCCACGAGGAAGGCGTGCTGTTCGACAACTGGCTCCTGGCTTCACACGGCCGTTTCCGGGAAACCGAGACGCGCCGCCTGCTGACGGAGTCGCCGTATCCCTCGCGTGATCCCGAAACGAACCTGGCCGATCTGCGCGCGCAGATCGCCGCCAACGCCAAGGGTGTCGAGGAGGTCGGCAAGATGATCGACCACTTCGGACTCGACATGGTGCAGGGATACATGCGGCACGTGCAGGACAACGCGGAAGAAGCGGTGCGCCGGGTCATCGGCACGCTCGAGGACGGCGAGTACGCGTACGAAATGGACTCCGGCGCGGTGATCCGGGTGAAGATCACCGCACGCCGGGAAACCCGCGATGCCACGATCGACTTCACCGGCACCTCGGCCCAGCTCGGCACCAACTTCAACGCGCCGTCATCGGTGGCCACCGCCGCCGTGCTGTACGTGTTCCGGACCCTGGTCGCCGCCGACATCCCGCTCAACGACGGTTGCCTTCGCCCACTGGAGATCATCATTCCGGAGGGCTGCCTGCTGGCGCCGGAATATCCCGCCGCGGTGGTGGCCGGGAACGTGGAAACCTCGCAGGCGATCACCGGCGCGCTCTTCGCGGCTCTCGGTGTGCAGGCGGAAGGCTCGGGCACGATGAACAACGTCACCTTCGGCGATTCACGTCACCAGTACTACGAAACGATCGCGTCGGGGTCGGGCGCGGGAGACGGATTCGACGGTGTGCCGGTGGTCCAGACACATATGACCAATTCACGGCTCACCGATCCCGAAGTCCTCGAATGGCGATACCCCGTGCTGGTCGAGGATTTCTCGATCCGGCACGGCAGCGGCGGAACGGGTCGCTGGCACGGGGGCGACGGGGCGGTCCGCCGGATCACCTTCCGCGAGCCGATGACCGCGAGCACCCTGTCCGGTCACCGCCGCGTCCCGCCCTACGGAATGTCCGGCGGGTCACCCGGAGCGTTGGGCCGCAACCGGATTCAGCGCGCCGACGGCACCGTGGTCGAACTGGCCGGCTGCGACTCCGCCGACCTCGAACCCGGGGACACCCTGGAGATCCTGACCCCGGGAGGGGGTGGATACGGGGTCGAGTGACGCTGGGGAAGTTCGAGCCACAGCGTGGCCGGAATCGTCTCGGGCGACCATACGCGCAGCAAGCCGAGGCCGATGCCCGCCAGGCCGGTCATCAGGCCGGGCGCGTGGATTCCGGGTGCCACCCCGCAGCGCCAGCCGTTCTGCCGCCCGGTGGCCAGGATCCGCGCCGCCAGACGTTCCCGCCGGTCCCGCAGTCCGGGTTCAGCGGTGACCGCGGCGGCGAGCGTGAGCACCTCCAGGTTGCCAAGGTCGCCGTGACACAGGCAGTGACTCGCGCCGGTGAACCCTTGTCGTAGCGTGGTTTCCAGACCGGTAAGCGCTTCCTCGCGGATGCGATCGCCAGGGAGCACACGGAGGCAGAGCAACCGGCCGATGGCGACACCGGGCGCTCCGTGGCACCACTGGACCGGCCCCCCGGTCCGGATCGCGGTGTCCCCGGTACTGTCGCGCCGGTCCTGCCAGTTCTTCTCGGCCGGCACGAACAGCCGCCGTTCGTACCGGAGACCGCGAAGCGCCGCGTCGGTGAACCGGTTTTCGCCGGTGGCTTCGGCGATTCGCAGCAGGGCCCAGATGATTCCCGCCTGGCCATGGGAAAATCCGGCGAGCGGACGGCTTGATGACGCGCCGCGCCAGCAGAGTGTGTCACCGTCCTCACGCGCGGTGTGCAGGAGGTGTTCACCGCATTCCCTTGCCCCATCGAGAAGTTCCGGCGCGCCGAGGGCGGTGTGAAGATTCAGCAGGACCGCCGCGCAACCCGCGGCACCGCCGATGATGTCGAGCTGGGTGTCCTGAGAGATCTGCCGCCGGAGCTGTCCGAGCCCGGCGAGGATCTCCTTGCGCACCGTTTCCTCGCCGACGATTCCCCCCAGTTGGTGCAGCGCGTACGCCAGGCCGGACCGGCCGTTGAACGCGCCGATCCCGGTGGGGCGCCCGCCCGGGTCCTGGTAGCGCAGATGCTGCCGCACCGATACCGCGGCGGCCGTGGCGATATCGGCGAAGTCGGCCCTGCCGGTGGCTCGGGCGAGGCAACCGAAGAAGACCGCCACGCCCGCCGTTCCGTCATACAGCGTGGTGGCCAGCGGAGCCAACTGCCAGCAGTCATCGCGCGAACCGTCGAGCCGCGGGCCGATCCACGTCGCGTCCTCATCGCCCCGGATCGCCGTCGCGGCCAGGCTCTCCCCGATCTCCACGGCCGCGTCGAGGAACTCGTCATGGCCGGGCAAGCGGTCCATCACCGGAACGGTGTCCCGTGGCCGTCGAAGCCTGGTCTCGGGCGGGGGAAGCAACGCACCACGGATGATCTCGACCTGCCGCTCACGATCTTCAGGGCCGAGCCGCGCGAGCCGTTCGTGCACCAGCTCCCAGCCACTGCGTTCGAAGAACCCGGAAATGACCTCTCCCCTGCTGTCGCGCAGGTCAGTGCGGTCCGGGGTGGCCGAGAACATCGGAACGTCGTCGGTGTGGAGGTCGGCCATTTCCGACTCGGCGACGCGGGCGAGGGCGGGAATCGCCTCGGCTTCCGCCCATAGCTTGGCGAACAGCGCCTCGCGGTCCAGTCCGTCGCGAAGGTGATCAGGGTGATGCCCCTCCTGGATGAACAGCAGATAGCGCCGGGTCAGCCGGACGAGGTGCCGCACGCGGACCTCCCGGAACGGTTCCAGCGCCATGGCGACCGCCTCGCGGTTCGCCGCCAGCAGGTCGTACGTGCTGGTGAAACCGGCGATGACGGCCTCGACGTGTTCGCCCGCCGCGACCGGAACACCGGCCAGGCGCGGCCGGTTGCGGCCTTCCGGAATCGTCGGCCGGTCACCGCCGACGTGCATCGTGTCGGTGAAGGATTCCTTGAGCACGGGCACGGGCCGTGGCATCGTCTGCCCGCCCGCGCCGCCGAGGCCGCTCAGGTCCACGCCCGCCCGGCCGTCGGCGCCGAACAGGCGGATCGGCAGCAATCCGGTCGCCAGCACGGATCCGGCCAGCACGCCGAGTGCCCGGTGGTAGGCGTCGCCGCGCTCCGGTGCCGGAATCTCGTTGTGGAACAACGTCTCCAGGTCGACCGGCACCGGGTACTCCCCCGCCGCGATCAGGTTCTCCTGGTGGAAATCGACCGCGCGGAGCAGATGGAAGAGGGCCAGGAAGCCGCCTTGCCGCCAGTAGAACCGCTCGACCGCCGCCGGGCTGTCGCAGTCCCGGGTGCCGATGTGTTCGACCCAGCCGTAGCCGCCCCGGTTCAGCACTTGAATGGTGCGGTGCGGGTGGCGCGGGCCGAGCCGGTTGACGAAGGACACGAAGTCCGCGAACGCGGCGTCGACCGCGAGCGGGACGGGCTTGTAGACCAGGCGCAGACCACCGCCGAACTCCACACACGTCACCGAGCGGCCTCGATGGTGCGCGTCGCCCCAGCCCGCCGTCACCGAGACGAGTGGCCCGACCGGTTCGCCGCCGTAGAACGTCCGGGCGATGAGCGCACGGTCGGCGACGACTCTCACCAGCAGCTCTTCCGTGGCGTCGACCCATTGGCCGACGGCATCGACCATGATCCTCGCCAGCACGGGATATTCACGGAAGAGCGCGCGGCGCCCGGCCGTGTCGTCGAGGAAACGCTCCTGGAAGTACCGGAAACGCTCGCGCGGGCCGTCTCCCCGGAGAAGCCCGCGCACGCGCGCCACGTTCAACTCCAGCACCAGCGTGCGAGTGCACTGGCCGAGCAGACGCCGTGCCAGCGCGCCGCGCATCTGCCGCGCCACCGGTTCGGTCAGCGCCGGGAGCAGCCCCTGGTCCGCCAAACGTTTGCGCAGCCGGGCCGCCCCCGCCCGGACGAGTGGCCGCACGAATCCCGCGAACGGGTGGTCGTCGGCGCCCGGAGCCGGAGGTGGCTGCTGGTCCGCATAGGCCTCGCACAGCAGAGGAAGCCACGGCGGCGGATCAGGGACGACCTCCGGCTCCGGGGCCGCGAGGAGGCGGCGGAAGGCGGTGCGGTCGAGTCGCCGGCTGTTCAGCCAGGAACCGAACAGCTCCTCGCCGACGAACATGCGCTCCCGCCAGCGTTCGACCACCGGCTCCGTGACCGGCTCGACGCCCTCGGGCGGGCGCCGCTCGGGCAGGAGCGCGGCCCGGCGCCACGCGCGCCGGTCCTCCTCGGTCAGCCATGCGTCCACGCCACATCACCCCTCACTTTCCGGCGGGCGGGGAAAGGCCGGCCGGGCACCCCCCGCGGCGCCCGGCCGGCCGGGTATTTCGTTCGGCCGGCCACGGCCTCGGATGCGGGGTCAGCAGCAGACCATGGTCACGAGCGGGCACTCGAGGGTGAGCGTGCAGATCATTCCGCCGCTGTAGGCGACAAACGCGGCTTCCGGCGTGGTCTTGAGGCCGACGGCGTCGAGTTCGCCGAATCCCTCACCGGAGGGGTGCGCGGGCAGCGTGGCGAGCTGCGCGCCGGTCAGTCCTTCCCGGAAGCGCGGTTCTTTCCACGCGCGGACCATTACATCAGTGCTCATCGCCATCTCCTCATCGTCACGAAATCCGTCGGCGATTTCGAAAAGCTTTGTCTCGCCGGGAAAACCACGCTACGGGCTTCCCGCGACCGCACGATGGACTCCGGCTGTACTCCGGCTCCGGAGCCGAAAAGTCCCGCCTGGCCTGCGGTGTTTCCGACGTCACCCGGGCGTGTTCTTGGCCGGACGGCGGCAGAAGCGGCAGAATTCGGAAGACCACGGATGCCGGCGTGCGGAGGTGGAATTCCCGTCATGACTCCCGCGACTGTCCACTGGGGACAGACGGTCCGCGCGCACCGGGCCCGGCGCGGTCTGACCCAGCGAAGACTGGCCGCCGAAGCCGGAATCAGCGTGCGGGCACTGCGGGACATCGAAAACGGCAGGGTGCGGACACCGCAGCCACGGTCGGTCTCCGCCCTCGCCGCCGCGATCGGAATCGACGGAGCGGAGTTCACCCGCCCGCCCTCCGCCGCCGGTCCGGCGATAGCGGTGCTCGGCCCGGTCGGGATCGGTCCCGGCCACGCCGATCTCGGCTCTCCGAAACTGCGGTGCCTGCTGGCGTTGCTCGCGCTGCAACCGGAGACCGTGGTCCTGCGGGAAGAGATCGTGGACATCCTGTGGGGCGGCGCCCCGCCCGCCTCGGCGTCCGCGCTGGTGAACACCTACGTCAAGCGGCTGCGTGACCTCCTCGCCCGGCGATATCTCGTGCGAGCCGGTCACGGGTACCGGCTGGACATCGAGCCCGCCCTCCTCGACGTCCATCGCTTCCATGATCGCGACAGTCGCGCGCGACGCGCCCGCGACGACGGAAACGTGACGCTGGCGTGCGAGCTTTTCGGCGAGGCCCTGGGGTGCTGGCGTGGCCCGGCGGCACAGGACACGAACGCACGGCTGGCCCGCCACCCGGCCGCGATCGCGATGGCCGGCCGCCGGGTCTCGGCGGCACTGTCCTACGCCGAACTCGCGCTCACCACGGGACGCCCCGAGCAGGCGGCGACAGAACTCCGGAAGATCACCCGGGACGAGCCGCTGCACGAAGGACTGCACGCCAGGCTGATGCTCGCGCTCGCCGCCATCGGTGACCAAGCCGCCGCCCTCACCGTCTACACCGCCTTCCGCGCCCGCCTCGCGGACGAGTTCGGGGTCGGCCCTGGTGCCGAACTCACCGCCGCTCACCTGCGTGTACACAACCAGGACCCGCCCGCCGCGCCGCTCACCGCCCGGACGCGCCCGCGCTACCGTCCGGCGTCCGGCCCCGCCTGACCCGTCCACTGTGGACGCCGGCGGCGCGCTGTCCGGCGTTCGGTCCGCCCCGGCACTGCCATCCCGGTGCTCACGAAGCTAGGATGCCGGGCGTCGCCGCAGTCCCGGGGAAGGAGACGTCGTGCTCAAGGGGTTCAAGGACTTCATCTCGCGCGGCAACGTCATCGAACTCGCCGTCGCGGTCGTGATCGGAACCGCCTTCACCGCGATCGTCACCGCCTTCACCAACGGCATCGTCAAGCCGTTCATCAACGCGCTCGGTGGCACACAGGTGGCGCAGGGCTTCGGGTTCCACGTCCTGTCCGGAAAGGAATCCACCTTCGTCGACCTCGGCACCGCGATCAACGCCGTCATCAACTTCGTCCTCATCGCGGCGATCGTCTACTTCCTGTTCATCATGCCGATGAACAAACTCCGGGAACGCCGCCGCCGTGGCGAAGAACCGGGGCCCGCCGAGCCCACCGACATCGAACTGCTCAAGGAAATCCGCGACCTCCTCAAGCAACAGCAGCCGGTCCGCACCAACGACCGCCAGGACGTGACGGAAACCACCCAGCGCTGACCCGCACGTCGGCCTCGGCCCGTGGCAACTCTGTGAGGCTCTTTGGGGCCTTTTCTTGTATCGCAAGCATGACAAGCAATATCGCCGACGGGATCGGTGACTCGATGCTGCACGCCCGGCGCTCGTTCGGCTCGGCAGCCTGAACCTCCAGCCGCGGCGCGGCTCGACTCCTTGCCCCCGCCGAAAACACCGGTCAGCCACGCCGAAGAGAACCAGTAACACCATTCGCCGAGGTCGGCGTCAAGATCAGCCGAGCGGTACCGCCTTGCGCACCATTTTGGAGTAGTCGACCGCGCCGCCGCTCACACCGGTGACAGATCGGTCGCGGCCTCCTGCCAACATCGGGCAGAGTATTGACCGCGATCACGAAAGTGCCTAATGTCCTGGTCCGGTGTGATGGACGCCATAGCACTTTCCGGTGGTCAGCGACGAGGCAGGACACACGATGGCAGATTCCCCCCGGTCACCCGGCTCTTCGACACAGCTCCGCAAGGCTGTGCTCTCCAGTTTTCTGGGCAGCGTGATCGAGTACTACGACTTCCTCCTCTACGCCACCGCGGCGGCGGTGGTGTTCAACAAGGTCTTCTTCTCGAGCCTTTCGCCCGTCGTCGGCACGATCGCCAGCCTGGGCACCTTCACCACCGGCTACCTCGCGCGTCCGCTCGGTGGCGTGATCTTCGGGCACTACGGCGACCTGCTGGGCCGCAAGCGGATGCTCGTGATCACGATGACCCTGATGGGTGTCGCCAGTGCCCTGATCGGAGTTCTGCCGACCTATGCCCAGATCGGCGTGTGGGCACCGATCCTGCTGATCGTGTTGCGCGTGCTGCAGGGCATCGCGGTCGGCGGTGAATGGGGCGGGGCGGTCCTCATGTCCGCCGAGCACGCCACCAGCCGCCGCGGGTTGTGGGCCAGTTTCACCGGCTCCGGCGCGCCGAGCGGCATGGTGGTCTCGACCCTGGTCCTGACCCTGATGACGTCGGTGACCACCGATTCGCAGTTCCTGTCCTGGGGCTGGCGAATCCCGTTCCTGCTCAGCGTGGTGCTGGTGGCCATCGGGCTGTTCGTGCGGTTGAAGGTCGACGAGACGCCGGTGTTCGCCGCGACCCGGGCGCCGGCCTCGCCGCCGCTGTTCGAGGTCCTGCGCCGGTACCCGAAGAACCTGCTGCTCGCGATCGGTGTCGGCTTCGCGGCCTTCGTGGTACAGGGCACCCTGACCACCTATTGCCTGTCCTACGCCGTCCATGTGGGATTCCCGCGGCAGACGGTGCTCAACGCGCTCACCCTGTCTTCGGCGGGCGCCGCCGTCACCGTCATCGGCTACGCGGCCCTGTCCGACCGGGTCGGACGGCGTCCCGTCGTCCTTGGCGGGGCGATCGCCACCGCCGTGATGAGTTTCCTGCTGTTCCCGATGATCGACAGCAAGTCCGTCGGGCTGCTCACCCTGGCCCTCGTGCTCGGCCAGTCGATCACGCATCCCGCGATCTACGCACCGCTGGCTCCGCTCTACACCGAACTGTTCGGCACGCGAGCCCGCTACACCGGTGCGTCGCTGGGCTACCAGATCGCCGGAATCGGTGCCGGAGTCGCGCCCGTGGTCTTCGCGAGCATCGCCGGTGCCGGCGGGGGCACCGGCGTGATCTCCGCGGTGATGGCCGCCTGCTGTCTGCTGACCGTGATCAGCATCCTCGCGCTGCGGGAGACCCATAAGTCCGACCTCACGGAGGAGCCGCACGGAGCGGTCACCGACGTGCATGCGCTCGCCGACGCGGACCCGGCGCCGAACGCCTGACGTTTGCGAGGAAGGTGGCTTTACTACGGTTCATCCGTAGTAAAGCCACCTTCCTCGCGTACTGGCGCGATCAGGATTTCTCGTCGCTCGCGTAGAAGGTGGTCCCGCCGAAGGGCGGGTCCGGGAAAGCGTCGATCTGGGACACGGCGTCGATGACCGTCGGACGCGACGAGGCGATCGCCGCCTTGAGAGCGTCCGCGAACTCCGACGGTGTCTCGACACGGTGACTGTCGCAGCCGAGCGACCGGGCCGTGGCGGCGAGGTTCACCTCCTCGAACATCCACATCTTGTCGCCGTGCGCGGTCGGACTCCCGTCATAGGCACGCCGATACGGCTTCAAGTCCTGGCTGAGCGAGCGGTTGTCGTTCACCACGATCACCACGGGAATCCCGTAGCGGGCCGCGGTTTCCAGCTCGGCCAGGTGGTAGTAGAACCCGCCGTCACCGGTGAAGCAGACGACCCGGCGCTCGGGGGCACCACATTGCGCGCCGATGGCCGCGGGCAGCGCCCACCCCAGGCTGCCCGCGCACCGCAGGTAGGTCTGCGGTGGCTTCAGGTCGAACAGGCTCGCGGTCCAGATTCCCGAATGCCCGGTATCCGAGACCAGGACTCCGTCCTCGGGCAGCACCGCGTTGATCTCCGCGCAGATGCGCTCGGGCCGCATCGGCACCGCGTCGGACTCGAGTCGCTCGCGTTGCGAGGAGCGCCATTCCGCGACGAAACCGGCCGTCTCGAGCGCCCATGCCTCATGGGTTTCCGGCTCGTCCTCGGCGATCTGGCGCATCCGCTCCAGGGTCGCTTTGGCGTCACCACAAAGACTGACCGCGTTCGGATAGTTACGGCCCAGTTCGGCCGGGTCGATGTCGAGCTGGACCACCGTGGTGCCGGGAGCCGGAAGCCGCCAGTTGTCGGTGACCTGGCTTCCCGTGTGGCTCCCTACGAAGAACACGATGTCGGCGGCCATCACCGTGCGGTTGGCGGACGCCCGCGAGTAGCTGCCGACGACACCGACCGCGAGTTCGTGGCGCTCGTCGATCGTCCCCTTGGCGTTCATGGAGGTCGCGACCGGAATCTTGAGCAGTTCGGCGAGCGCGACCAGATCGGCCTGCGCACCGGACTGCACGACCCCTCCCCCGGCCACGATGACCGGCCGGGCGGCACCGGCCAGTTTCGCCAGCGCGGCACGGATTTCGTCGTCGCCCGCCCGCGGCCGGGTGGCCGGCACGGTCGCGAAGATCGGCTCGGCGACGACGTTGCCCTCGGGCGGCTCGATGTCGGCGTCGATGGCCTGGCCGAGCGCGCCGCTGACCGCGAGGTACACCGGCGCCGGCGCGCCCGAAGTCGCCTCGCGGAAGAGCTGACGAAGGAGGTCGGGCAGCCGCTCCGGGAGGTGCAGTTGCGCGGCGAACTTCGTGACCTGCTTGAACAGCGGGAAATCCTCGATCTCCTGATAGAGGTTCCGGTAGGTCGTCGACGGATGCGGGGCGCCGGTCAGCGCGACGACGGGCGAGCCCGCCATGTACGGGTCACGCAGCCCGGCGGCCAGGTTGGCGGCGCCGATGTTCTGCGCGTGGACGAGACCCGGCGCGCGCCGGATGCGCGCGTAGCCGTCCGCCATGTACACGGCGGCCTTCTCGCCATGCGTCATGATCGTGCGGACGCCGAGCCGGTCGAGTTCCGCCGAGGCGGCGACGAACGAGGTCGGCACCATGAACACGTGCGTCAGCCCGTAGGCATGGATCGCCTGCGCCAGGTATTTCTGAGCATTCATGCGTGACATCGGTGTCCTGTCTGCTCTGTGGGTGTTCAGGCGTTACTCTGCCCTTCGTCACCAATCCGACGGCAGCCACGGCGGAAATGGGTCAATACCAGCCACTCGGTTGCGGACCGCGTCCGCCTACTTTCGGTCGGATTGGCACGGAGGCAGCCCAGAGTGACGCTCCGGTGACTCCACGAGCCGACCGGGGGTCACGATCTTGGCTCTGTTGAGAGCAATGTACGCCCTCGACGCCCCGGCACGGCCCGATCAGGCCGTGCCCCACAGCAGACAGGCGCGCGTCAGGCCTCGTTGACGGCGAGCGCCTCGGCGACCGGGTGACCGTCCGTGCCCGGCTCGGCCTCGTCGGTGCCGGTGGCCGCGGCCCGGTTCGGCAGCTTCATCGCGATGAAGATGGTCACCAGGGCAAGGGCCGTCGCGACCACGAAGGCCAGCCTCATTCCGCTGACCTGTGCCGGAACCGCGGCGACACCGGAAGCCACCAGGTGATCGGCACGCCCGGCCATCACGGTCACCACCAGCGCGGTCCCGAACGCCGCGGCGACCTGCTGCAACGTGCCCAGGATCGAGCTGCCGTGCGAGTACAGATGCGCGGGAAGCGCGCCCATGCCGAGTGTGAAGAGCGGGGTGAACGTCGCCGCCAGGCTGACCATCAGCAGCACGTGCAGCGCCAGGACCTGCCAGTACGGCATCGTCGTCGAGAGCATGGTGAACCCGCCGAGTGCGAGCACCATTCCGATCGAGCCCGGCAGCACCAGCGGCCTGCTGCCGAACCGGTCGAACACCCGCCCCACGGTCGGTCCCAGCAGACCCATGGCCAGACCGCCGGGCATGACCAGCAACCCGGTCTGCAGCGGGCTGAGGCCGCGCAGGTTCTGCAGGTACAGCGGCAGCAGGATCATCGACCCGAGCATCGCCAGGAACCCGATCGACATCAGCGCCAGGGACAACCCGAAGGTGCGGTGCCGGAGAGTGCGCAGGTCCATCAGCGGCACACCGGTGCGCTGCAGCCTGAGCTGACGAACCACGAAGATCGCGATCGCGGCGGCCCCGGCGAGGACGATGCCGGTGCCGAGCACGGCTTGACCGCTCTCGCCGAACAGGCTCAGCCCGTACACCAGACCACCGAAGCCGAACGCGGCGGCGCCGACGCTGAACCAGTCGATCGAACTCACCCGTGGCTCGTTGATGTTCTGCACCTTGCGCAGCCCGAACACGGTCACCAGGGCCGCGATCGGAAAAACGGTCGCGAACAGCAACCGCCACGAACCGAGTTGCAGGACCAGTCCGGAGACCGCCGGACCGAGCGCCGGCGCGACCGAGATCGCCAGGGTCACGGTGCCCATCACCCGGCCCCGGTCCTGCTCGGGCACCACGTTCATCAACGTCGTCATCAGCAGCGGCATCATCACGGCCGTGCCCGAGGCCTGGATGACCCGGCCCAGCAACAGCATCAGGAACGACGGCGCCACCCCGGCCAGGACGGTCCCCAGGAGGAAGGCACCCATCGCGAGGGCATAGGCCTGCCGGGTGGCGAACCGCTCCAGGAACCATCCGGTGATCGGGATCACCGCCGCCATGGCGAGCATGAAGATCGTCGAGACCCACTGCGCCGCCTGCTCGGTCACGTGGAACGAGTCCATCAACCGCGGAATCGCGTTGATCATGAGGGTCTCGTTGAGGATGACCACGAAGGTGGCCAGCACGAGCAGCCGCACCACCAGCGGCGTGCGGCCCGGCCGCGTGGCCGGTCTTTCCTGGATCGCGGCGGTCATGACGAGCACCTCACAGGGTCCGGGGTCACAGCCGCCTCGCACCCTTGCGCCGTCGGCATGACGTTCGATTCGTGTCACCGGTAGAGACCGGTACATCTGCCAGAACTCATCGGCGGGCCCGAGTGTTCCGCATCATCGGGGCGATTTCGCCCGAATTTCCGCCTGCTTCACCGCCGGGTCACCAACACGACCCTTCCGAACACCTCGCCCGAGTCCATCATCCGGTGCGCGAGCACGGCCTGATCCAGAGGCAGCACCTCATGCACCACCGCGCGCACCTCGCCGCGAACCGCGCCGGCGAACAACTCGGCCGTCGCGGCGCGCCGGTCGGACACCGCCACGGTGTCCGCGCTGAAGGTCGCGAACGACATCGACTTCCGGAAGGCCTCGAACATCGTCCTGCCGAAGTCCTCCGGCGGGAAGCCCGCGATCGCGCCGACGGCCACCAGCCGGCCGTTCGGGTTGAGCCTGGCGAACCACGAAGGCAGCTCCGGACCGGCGACGATGTCGACGATCACGTCGTAACCCTCGGGCGCGTCCTCGCCCTGACCGGCGCGGTCCAGTACATGAGTCGCGCCGAGTGCACGCAGGCGATCACCGCGTTCGGCCGACGAGGTCGTGACCGCCACCACACTGGCGCCACCACGTGCCGCGAGCTGAACGGCCATGACTCCGATGCCACCGGCCGCGCCACGCACCAGCACCGACTCGCCAGGAGCGAAGCGGGCATGGCGAAGGCCGAAGTGGGCCACGATCCCGGAACTCCCGAGTGTCACCGCGTCGACGGCGGACAGACCCGCCGGCAACGGGAGGACCGCCGTGGCCGCCACGACGGCCCGCTCGGCATAGCCACCGCTGACGCCGAATGCCCAGACCCTCCGACCGACCCAAGACGTGTCGACGTCCTCGCCGACCGCGGCCACCGTGCCCGCGATCTCGCCGCCGGGAACGTGGCCTTCCCGAAAACCCCAGGCGGCGAGCGCACCACTGCGGATCATGGTGTCGACGCCCCCGACCCCGATCGCTTCGGTGTCGATCAGCATCTGGCCTTCGGCGGGGCTCGGGTCGGGGAGGTCGATGACCGCGAGGCCCTCCGGGGCGCCGAACGCCTGGATCGCGACTGCCTTCACTTCTTCTCCTTGTCCGTCGATCGCTCGTACGCGGCAACCCCCAGCCTGGGACGCTAACGGAGGCCTTCGTCCGCTTAGCCGAAGTGAGAGAAACGGCCGCCCCTTTGCCTCACGCGTTTTCCGGTGCGCGGTCAGGACTTTCGACGGTTTTCGGCGGCGTCGAACGCGGGCGCGAGTGGCGCGAGCGTGGCGCGGAGGAGGTCGGACAACGAACCGGACGGGACGACGAGACCACTGGCTGATCCTCCGGCAGGCCGGATCCAGCGGTGCAGCGCCACCCGGACGGCGGCGGCCACGCTCGCCGCGAGCACGTGGGCGACGTGGTCGTCGTGATCGCCGAGACGCGCGGCGATCAGGGCGGCCAGCGGATGTTCGATGGCTACGGCGGTGCCGGCGAAGGCCTCCCGCAGCGCGGGGTGGGTAGTGATCATCAGCAGCGCGTCGCGGCCGTGCTCACCCGGGTCGGTGTACTGCTCCACGATCGCCTCGGTCACCACGTCGGCGAGGCGGAGGTTCGCGGGCCGGGACGCGACCGCCTCGGCGACCCGCGATTCCCTTTCGGCGGTCACGGCGGCGACGATCGCCTGTTCACGACTGGAGAAATAGTTGTTGTAAGTCCTCGGCGACACCCCCGCCGCCTCGGCGATGTCGTCGACACGCACGTTGTCCGGCCCCTGTTCCAGAGCCAGCCGCAGTGCCGCCTCGCGCAGCGCCTCTCGCGTGGCCTGCTTCTTCTCCTCGCGCAATCCCACCGGCTCATGCTTCCAGATTCGATGCGCGCACGCAAACTTGCGCGCACGCACTTTTATCTCTTACGCTCGCTCTCGAACCCCACAGGAAGGACCACCGCCATGCGGGCCAAGGGCATCACCTACGACACCGGTTTCGTCCGAAACGGAGCGATCTCCCGTACCCGCTTCGAGCCGGAGACGGTGAAGCGCGAACTGGGCATCATTCGTGACGACCTGCACTGCACCGCCGTCCGTATCACCGGCGGTGATCCGGAACGGCTGGAACTGGCCGCGACCTACGCCGCCGATCTCGGCCTGGAGGTCTGGTTCTCGCCCTACCCGCTCGAGCTGACCACGGACGAAATGCTCTCGCTGTTCGCCGACTGCGCCGGACGGGCGGAAAAGATCCGGGTGCGGGGAGCCGAAGTCGTGTTCGTCACCGGAGCCGAACTGAGCCTGATGAACAAGGGATTCCTGCCCGGTGCCACCCAGGAAGACCGCCTCGCGGCGCTGCTGGACCAACCGGGGTCGGAGCGCATGCGCGAGCTGGTCGGCGAAGTTTCCCTACGGGTCAACGAGTTTCTGGCCGACGCCGTGGCCGTGGTCCGGGAACGGTTCGGTGGCCGGATCACCTACGCCGCCATCCCCCTCGAACGCGTCGACTGGACGTCCTTCGACCTCGTGGGTGTCGACCTCTACCGGTCGGCCGAGGTCGCCGACCGGTACAGCGAGGGGGTGCGCGCCCTTGTCGCGCAAGGGAAACCGGTCGCGATCACCGAATTCGGCTGCAGCGCCTACCGTGGCGCCGGGGACCGGGGCGCCCGCGGCATGGAGATCGTCGAGTACGACAAGGAAACCGGCGCGCCGATCCGGCTGAACGGCGAGTATGTCCGCGACGAGGCGGAACAAGCCACCTACCTGCGCGAGCTACTGGAGATCTTCGACGCCGAAGGTGTCGACAGCGCTTTCGTATTCCTTTTCGCGCTCGAAAACTTCCCGCACCGCCCGGAGGGAGACCCCCGCGACGACCTCGACCTGGCCGGCCCCGGGATCGTCAAGGTTCTGGAAAACCGTTACGGAGAAACCTATCCCGGCCTGCCGTGGGAACCCAAAGCCGCCTTCACCGCACTCGCCGGCCACTACCGCGGCTGAGCGATTGCGCCATCCGGCCGAGCCGGTAGCCCTGTCCGGAGACTCGTGGACCGGAGCGTTTCCGGCCTACCCTGCTGCCATGGACGACGGGGATGTGGTTTCTCCGGACGGTACGACCATTCGCTTCTCGATCCACGGAACGGGCCCGACCTTGGTGGACGTGCCGGGAGTCCTGGCACCGTTGGGCATGTACCTGCCGCTGGTCGCGAGCTTGGTGCTGGACGAGCCTCCGCTGTCGCTTCTCGGCGAGGTGCTCGTGCCGATGCTCCGGCATTGCCGGAAGGCCGTCGCCGAAGGCAGGCCGGAGGACGCGGCGCGGACCGCCCTCGCGGTGAGCGGCTCTCCCAGAATGCGCGACGAGGGTCCCACCCGCACCACCCTCGCCCGGTTGGCGCCTCTCGTCCCCGGGCATCTTCACGCGGCGACTTCGGCGACGGGGACCGACGGCGACTCCGAAGGGCGGCGGGCGAACGCGGGAACTGGTTCGGGACGGAAGCCGACCCCGATCAGGTAACTCGGCAAGAGCCTGGTGAGGTAGAGAATCTTGGCTACCGGCTTCGGCATGTCCGCGTGCCTGCCTTCGACCGCCGGCTTCACGACCTTGCTGTGCAGAATCCGCTGAAGTCCCTGCACCGCGACGGTCGGCAACCTCCGGCGGCGTCGCACCTTGGCGAGATCGACTTCGGTGACATACCCACGGCGCAACGGCTCGGCCAGCAGCCGCGCGGTGGCCATCGCGTCCTGCACCGCGAGGTTGATGCCCACGCCGCCCACCGGCGACATCGCGTGGGCGGCGTCGCCGATGCACAGCAGGCCGTCGACATGCCAGCGCGGCAACCGGTTCACCCGGATGTCGAGATGTTTGACGTCGTCCATCGACTCGATCGCGTCGACCCGGTCGGCCAGCATGGGCAATGTTTCCGCGATCCGCTCGCGGAACCGGTCGAGTCCCTCCTCACGCAGCCGCGCGTCGATTCCCTTGCGCATGGAGTAGCCGATCTGGAAATAACCCTCGCGCGGAATGAGCGACACGAAGCTCCCGTCGTTGACGATGGGCGCCAGGGTCCGGATTTCGCCTTCGTCCCGCGGCAACCGGAACCACCAGGTGTCCATCGGCACCGCGAACTCGCGAGGCTCCAGTCCGGCCTTCTGCCTGACCACGGACCAGCGGCCGTCGCAGCCGACGACGAGATTCGCCCGCAGTTCGCCGGTTTTGCCGTCGGCTTCCCGGTAGCGCACACCGGCCACCCGGCCCGCTTCGCCGATCAGATCCGTCACTTCGGTGTTCATGCGCAGGGTGAACGTGGGTTCCGCGCGGCCGGCCTCCGCCAGCAGGCTGAGCAGGTCCCACTGGGGGACCATCGCGATGTAGGGATGGGCGGTCTTGAGCATGCGAAGGTCGGCCACCACCGTGCGGTCGCCGTCTCCGCGCGGAATCACGACCTCGCTGATCCTGCTCTGGGGCAGCGCCGCGAACTTCTCGCCCAGGCCCAGTTCGTCCAGCAGCTGCATGGTCGACGGGTGCACCGTGTCCCCTCGGAAATCCCGGAGAAAATCGCCGTGCTTTTCCAGCACGGTGACCTCGACACCGGCCCTGGCCAACAGCAACCCCAGCACCATCCCGGCCGGGCCGCCGCCCACCACGACGCAATCCGTGCGTTCGCTCATCGGTCACACCTTCTTTTCCCCTGGCCCAGCGACTTCAGCGCCTCTCACTTCGCTTCGAGCGGACTGGGTCGCCGGTCCAGGACTGATTTCTACTCCGCGGGGCCCGTTCCGGCCCTCCCTCCGGATAGAACGCATCTTTCAGTCGCGGGTTCGCACGGCACAACGATCAAAGGATCATTTTCCCGATCCACGACACTGCCGCCCGCGCAAGGTTCCGGAAAGTTTCACAGGCTTCACAGGCAACGCCCGAAAACGTCCGCCGGTCCTCCGCGGAACAGCCGGGATCAGCCGAGGGGGTTGTCCGTGTCGCGCAGAAGCGTCAAGGCAGGCGCGTAGAGGCGGGCCTTGATGGTGCCGAGCGTGTCACCGGCCTTGCCCGCCTGCGCGGCGGCGATCCCGACCGCCGTGGCACGGACGGCGTCGGAATCCACGGCGTGGTCGACGATTCCGGCGGTCGCGGCGTCCCGCCCGCCGTAGCGGCGAGCGGTGACCATGGCCTCGTGTGCGCTCCGCGGGGCGAGCCTGGCCTGGATGAGCGCGGACATGGCCGGGGTGAACGGGATGTCGATGTCCACCTCCGGCAGACACCAGAAACCCCGGTCGGCACGCATCACCCGGAAGTCGTGTGCGAGGGAGAACATGGCCCCGGCCGCGAACGTGTGTCCCTGCAGGGCGGCCACCGTGATCACCGGGAGGGACAGCAGGCGCGCGAGCAGCGCGTGCACGGAGACGACATAGTCGTGATGCGCCTCGGCGTGCGCGAACAGCCAGTCCAGGTCCAGACCATTGGAATAGAACTTGCCGGTCGCGGCGGTGACCAGGGCACGGGGTCCGTCCGCTCGCGCCACCTCGTCCAGTGCCGCGTCGACGGAGGCGATCCAGTCCGGATGGAAACGGTTCTCTCCCTCGCCGATGTCAAGAACGAACACGTTGTCCTGACGGTCGAGCGTGGGCATGACGGCTCCTTCACGGTCACTGGCTGAGAGAACAGCCGTACTGTCCGGCACCGCCGTACGCTACCCGCCCCCGCGCAAGCACCTGCCATCGGGTTACTGACCGGTAACTTGCCCTCAGGGATTCACGTAGGCGGCGAGGTGCTTGCCGGTGAGAGTCGAGGAGGTGTTGACAAGATCGGCGGGGGTGCCCTCGAAGACGATCCGGCCGCCGTCGTGGCCGGCACCCGGGCCGAGGTCGATGATCCAGTCGGCGTGCGCCATCACCGCTTGGTGGTGCTCGATCACGATCACCGATTTGCCGCCGTCGACCAGCCGGTCGAGGAGCCCGAGCAGGTGATCGACGTCGGCGAGGTGCAGGCCGGTGGTCGGTTCGTCCAGGACGTACACACTGCCCTTGCCTCCCATGTGGGTGGCGAGTTTGAGCCGCTGGCGCTCACCGCCGGACAGCGTGGTCAACGGCTGGCCGAGGCTGAGGTAACCGAGCCCGACCTCGTCCAGACGGGTGAGGATGGCGTGCGCGGCCGGGGTGTGCGCGTCACCGGCGCCGAAGAACTCCCTGGCCTCGGTCACCGGCATCGCGAGCACCTCGCTGATGTCGCGGCCGCCCAGGGTGTATTCGAGCACCGCGGCCTGGAAACGCCGTCCCTCGCACTCCTCACAGGTGGTGGCGACGCCCGCCATCATCGCCAGGTCGGTGTAGACGACCCCGGCGCCGTTGCAGGTGGGGCAAGCTCCCTCGGAGTTGGGACTGAACAGCGCCGGCTTCACCCCGTTGACCTTGGCGAACGCCTTGCGGATCGGGTCGAGCAGGCCGGTGTAGGTGGCCGGGTTGCTCCGCCGTGAGCCCCGGATCGGAGTCTGGTCGACCGCGACCACGCCGTCCCGGCCGGAGACCGAACCGTGGATCAGGGAACTCTTGCCCGACCCGGCCACCCCGGTGACCACGACCAGCGCGCCGAGCGGGAGGTCGACATCGACCTCCCGCAGGTTGTGCGTGTTCGCGCCGCGCACCTCCAGGACGCCCGAGGGCGTCCGGACCGACGGCTTCAGGCGGACGCGGTCGTCCAGATGCCGTCCGGTGAGCGTGCCCGAGGACCGCAACCCCGCGATGCCGCCCTCGAACACCACCTCGCCGCCACCGGTCCCCGCGCCGGGCCCGAGGTCGATGACGTGGTCGGCGATCGCGATCACTTCCGGCTTGTGCTCGACGACCAGCACCGTGTTTCCCTTGTCCCGCAACCGGAGCAGCAGGTCGTTCATGCGCTGGATGTCATGCGGATGCAGCCCGATGGTGGGCTCGTCGAAGACATAGGTGACATCGGTGAGCGACGACCCGAGGTGACGGATCATCTTGGTGCGCTGTGCCTCGCCGCCGGAAAGGGTGCCCGTCGGACGATCGAGGCTGAGGTAACCGAGTCCGATCTCGACGAACGAGTCGAGGGTGTGCCGCAGCGACGTCAGCAGCGGCGCGACCGACGGCGCGTCCAGTTCCCGGACCCAGCCCGCGAGGTCGTTGATCTGCATCGCGCAGGCGTCGGCGATGCTGACCCCCTTGATCTTCGACGAGCGCGCCGCCTCGGACAGCCGGGTGCCACCGCATTCGGGACAGGTGTCGAAGGTGACCGCCCGCTCCACGAACGCGCGGATGTGCGGCTGCAGCGCGTCCACGTCCTTCGACAGCATCGACTTCTGGATCTTGGGGATCAGCCCCTCGTAGGTCAGGTTGATGCCCTCGACCTTGATCTTGGTCGGTTCCTTGTGGAGCAGATCGTGCAGCTGTTTCTTGGTGAACTCGCGGATCGGCTTGTCCGGGTCGAAGAAGCCGCAGCCCCGGAAGATCCGGCCGAACCAGCCGTCCATGCTGTAACCGGGGATCGTGAGCGCACCCTCGTTCAACGACTTGCTGTCGTCGTAGAGCTGCGTCAGGTCGATGTCGTTGACCGAGCCCCGTCCTTCGCATCGCGGGCACATCCCCCCGGTGATGCTGAAACTGCGGCGCTCCTTCACGGTGCGCCCGGCGCGTTCGACGGTGACCGCGCCCGCTCCGCTGATCGAGGCGACATTGAACGAAAACGCCTGCGGCGAACCGATATGCGGCTTCCCGAGCCTGCTGAACAGAATGCGCAACATCGCGTTGGCGTCGGTGGCGGTGCCGACCGTGGAACGGGGGTCGGCGCCCATCGGCTGCTGATCCACCACGATCGCGGTGGTCAGCCCGTCCAGTACGTCGACGTCCGGCCGTCCCAGCGTCGGCATGAACCCCTGCACGAACGCGCTGTAGGTCTCGTTGATCAGCCGCTGCGACTCCGCGGCGATCGTGCCGAACACCAGAGAGCTCTTGCCCGAGCCGGAGACGCCGGTGAACACGGTCAGTCTGCGTTTCGGGATTTCGACGCTGACGTCGGCCAGATTGTTCACCCGAGCGCCGTGCACGCGGATCAGATCGTGGCTGTCGGCGACGTGCGGCGTCTCCGTTCTCGTGCCCATGTTCTTTTTTCTCTTCCCCTCAGTTCAGAGTTCCTGGACGCGGACCAGGTTGCCCGCCGGATCACGGACCGCGCAGTCGCGGATACCGTACGGCTGCTCTGTCGGCTCCTGGACGATCTCGACGTCGGCTGCCTGCAGCCGCTCGAAGGTTCCGTCGAGGTCCTTGGTGGCCAGGAGGAGCGCGGCGTAGGTGCCCTTCGCCATCATCTCGGTGATGACGCGGCGCTCGTCGTCGGTGATGCCGGGGGTGACGGCGGGCGGGGACAGGACGATGGACGTGCTGGGCTGGCCGACGGGGCCGACCGTGAGCCAGCGCATCTTGCCCTTGCCCACGTCGTTGCGGATCTCGAAGCCGAGGGTGTCGCGGTAGAAGGCCACGGAGGCCTCCGGGTCGTCGTGCGGCAGGAAGCTCGCGTGAATCGTGATGTCCATACTGGTCACACTAGGTGCGGCTCGATGAGCGGCGCTTCTCGATTCCTGACCGGTCTGGTCACCTGTTTGGCCACGCACGGCGGCAGTGCCGCGGTCGCGTTGGCCGCGCGGCGCCGGTAGGTGCTGGGCGACATCCCGACCAGCTCGGTGAAACGAGTGCTGAAGGTGCCCAGCGACGCGCAGCCGACCGCGAAACAGACCTCGGTGACGCTCAGGTCCCCACGGCGCAGCAGCGCCATCGCGCGTTCGATGCGTCGCGTCATCAGATAGGAGTACGGTGACTCACCGTAAGCGAGCCGAAACTGACGGCTGAGATGTCCGGCCGACATGTTCACGCCCCGGGCCAGTGCCTCGACGTCCAGCGGCTGCGCGTACTCCCGGTCGATCCGGTCGCGGACACGGCGCAGCAACGCGAGGTCTCGCAGATGCTGCGCCGTGGCGGGTCTACTGCTCATTCGCCAGATCGTGCCATGAGGTCGCGGAGATTCCCAGCGCGATCGGGCCCGCGTGGACGCCTCGGCGCCCGGAGGCTCAGTAGCCCGCTGGGCGGCCTTCGAGGATGACGGTCTTGGTTTCGAGGAAGGGAAGCAGGCCTTCGCGACCACCTTCGCGCCCGATGCCGGACTGCTTGAACCCGCCGAAGGCGATGCCGAAGTCGGTGCGGAACGCGTTGTGGCCGACGGTGCCCGAACGCAACCGCCGCGCGACTTCGCGTGCCCGGTCGACGTCGTTGGTGAACACCGACGCGTTGAGGCCGTAGATCGTGTCGTTGGCGACCGCGATCGCGTGGTCCTCGTCCTCGGCCGGGATCACGCTCAGGACGGGCCCGAAGATCTCCTCCTGGGCGATGGCCGAGGAGTTGTCCACGTTGCCGAACACGGTCGGCTCGACGAACCAGCCCCGGTCCAGACCTTTCGGACGGCCACCGCCGGCGGCCAGCGTCGCGCCCTGCGCCACGCCCTTGGCGATGTAGCCCTCCACCCGATCCCGCTGGCGCTGCGCCGCCAACGGCCCCATCTGGGTGGCCGGGTCGAACGGATCACCGACCCGGACCTGGGAAAACGTACTGGCCAGTGCCTCGACCAGTTCGTCGTGCCGCGCCCGGCTGACCACGATCCGGGTCAGCGACGAACACACCTGCCCGGACATCAGGCACTCCGCCTCCGACAGCGTCCGCGCGGCGGTGGCGATGTCCATGTCGTCGAGGATCACCGCGGCCGACTTCCCGCCCAGTTCCAGGGTGCAGCGCGCGATCCGCTCCCCGCACAGCGACGCGATCCGGCGGCCGGCGGCGGTCGAACCGGTGAAGGTGATCTTGTCCACGCGCGGGTCACGCACCAGCAGTTCGGAGACCTCGCGATCGGCGGTGACCACGTTGAGCACCCCCCGCGGCAACCCGATCGCCTCGGCGACCTCGGCCACCACATAGCCCTCGCCGGGCGCTTCCGGCGCGGATTTCAGCACGACGGTGCACCCGGCCAGCAGCGCCGGAGCGACCTTGTTCGCGATCAGCTGCATGGGCGCGTTCCACGGGATGATCGCCCCCACCACACCGACCGGCTCCCGCACGAGAAGCCCGAACTCCCCCGCCATCGGCGTGGCCGGCTCTTCGAACGGATAGGTGCCGGCCAGATCGGCATACTGGTCGAGGATGATTTTGGCGCCGTACCCGCCGGCCAGCGCGATGCCGTGCAGGACACCGGATTCCCGCGGCCACAACTGGCCGATGTCCGCGCCTCGCTCCATCAGACCCGCCGCGAGCGCGCGAAGGAACTCCGCCCGCTCTGCATGGCTCATGCGCGGCCACGGACCCTCGTCGAAGGCCTCACGCGCCGCCGAGACCGCGCGCGACATGTCGGCCTCCCGCGCCTCGGCCACCCGGAAGAACAGCTCCTCGGTGCCGGAGTCGATCACCTCGATCTTCGCGTCGGACGAAGGTTCCACCCACTCTCCGCCGATGAAGAACCGGTCCGCGTGGCGCAGCGGCGCCTTGGTTTCCTCCGCCAGGGTCATTGCTCGGCCTCCGATCGTGGCCACGGCCACGCGGGCGGCACCCACGACACCGAGGCTGCTAGTAACACTGTTACTAGTGACGCTAGTGGCGCCGGCAGGGGGCCATCAAGTGACGACGACCACTACCGTGCCGTTCGTAACCGATCCGACCACAGCCACGGCGGAAACGGTGTCTACAAGCAGATTGGCCGCGGAGGCGTCTCCGCTACTTTTGGTCGGATCGGTAACCGGCGCCGAGCAGGTCCATGACGAACCGCAGCGCCGCATCGGCCGCGGTGTGCCGCCACGCCAGCAGAACCGCGTCGAATCCCTTGCCTCGTGCCCGTTCGAACTCGAGCGCGCCCACGATCTGCTCCAGCACATCCCGCTGACGCCGCAGAAGGGCCCGCGAATCGCCGCCGCGCCGGTCCAGCAACGCCAGTTTCGTCAGCAGATGCGAGCGGATGTCCCGCACATGCGGCACGGGACGGGTCAGCCACTCGTCGACCGCTCCACGACCGGTGGCGGTCAGCGCGAAGACCGTCCGTTGTGGACCCGGGCCGGACTCCACGGTGACCGGGGAAACCAAGCCGGCCGGCTCCAGCCGTCCCAGCGCGCGGTAGATCATCGGCCGGGGAATGTGCCACACCCGTCCCAGCGGACCGTCCGAAGCGGTCAGTGTGGCAATGGCGAAACCATGCCGCGGTTCCTCTCGCAGCAACGCCAGCACCGTCCACTCCGGCAACGTCCATTCCACGACGTCGAGCGTAGAACCTCCGGAGCCGATCCCCGCGCCAACCCGCCGGGCTTCCTGTCGCCGTGTCAAAAACCGTCTCCCCGGGAACGCCGGGGCGTGAATCCCGCACACACTGCCAGAATGTCCTGCGACAATTGTTCCAGTATTCGTGAAATGCGCGGTGATGCCGTTATATTGTCGGACGGGTGCGCGCGGCGGCGCGCAAAGGGGAGGGGATTACGGTGGACTACTTTCCGATCGCGGGTACGCCCTTGCAGGTCGAACTGGGTTTCGTCGCGGTGGGCACGGCTCCTCCGCCGGTCCGGAAACCGTTGGGCGGACCTGCCGCCACATCCCTGCGCGTGCTTGTCGAAACCCAACTGGAGCCAACTCAGGCCGCGGCGATGGAGGCGATGCTGGCCACCCCGCTGGACAAGATTTTCGACGGTATCTGGCGGGAGCAGAAAAGCACGGTGGCCGGCCAGGTCCGGCAGACGGTCCGGGACGCGCGGCCGGACGCGATCGACATCGACCCCGATTTTCCCGACAAGGGCACGCTGCGCGCGCTGACCACGGAAAACGTTTCCGAGGAATTGCTCGAACTGCTGTCGCCGGTGCGGCAAGCGACGCAGTTGACATTCAGCTATCAGTTGCCCGGCGTGCGGGTGCAGTGGCACGAAACGACCGGTGGCCCCCTGAGCGGGGCCTTCGACCCGGCCTTCGAGCTGACCTTCGACGCCGAACTCGGGCTGTATCTGGGCGTGCCCCACGATCCGCACTATCCGATCGCGGCCGCGGTCGACTTCCTCACGCTCAATGTGCGGTTGAGCGGTGGCAATCTGATCGGCGGCATCGGCCTCGCCGTCACGAAGCTGCTGGATCAGATCAAAGACCACCCCCTCGTCGTACCCGGCGAAGACGTCACCTCGCTGCCGCTGGATCAACTCGCCGGGCTGGCCGTTCAGCTCAACCTCTTGTCCGGCGCGTTCACGAAGGCCACGTCGCTCGGCTTCGACCGGCTGGACGTGTTCATCGACAGTGTCGTGCCCGAGGGCGAGAAGGTGGCCTCGAACACCGTCACCTTCACCCTCGACCGGCCCTTCGAGCCCGGCCCGAACGTGCGGCAGCTCGGTGTCGACGACGGGTTGTTCGTCTCGATGACCCATCTGGCGACGCTGGGGACCGTGGTCTCCCCTGGCGGCTCCCTGGACGTGAGCGGCGAGTCGTTTCCCGTCCCCAGCGCGAACAACCTGGCCATCGAGTGGGACGACACGGTGGCAGGGAAGGTGGTGCTGTCCGAAATCCAGTGGGGTTTCAGCCCCTTCGGCTTCACGCCCGACCCGTCGGACACGGTGAAGATCGACCGCGACGGCCCGTACGACGGGCGCAACCGGTTCAGCACCGGGCCGACCCTGATGCCGGAAAGCCAGTACGCGTTCCGCGTGCGCGATTACGCGGTGAAGGACCAAATCGCCACCGACTGGAGTCCCTGGCTGCTGGCGAGCACGGCCGTGACCAACGACGTCGACCTGGTGCTCGACGACGCCCGTGCCACCGTGGTGGGCCACACCACGGTGCGAGAAGACGGCACCATCGCCACCCGAATCACCGTCCCGCCCGATCAACCGCCCGGCACTTATGCCGTTCGGGCGGTACAGGACGGCCGGCGGCTGGCCTCGGCGCCGGAAAGGATCACGGTGCTCGCGGCGGCCGCGCCCCCGGCTCCCGCGATCCAGGCGTTCAACCACTTCACCCACGCCCAGCTCGACGCGAACGGCGTCGCGCTGACGAAATCCCCGTTGGACATCCACGGGGTCGACTTCGCCCCCGGAACCGTCTCGCTGTTCCTCGACAACGAGAACGGCCCACGGCTCGGCGACTTCCCGGTCCAGGCGGACGGAACATTCGAGGCGACGGTGCGGGTCCCGCGTGGGAACACCGGCCGGCGGCCGATCATGGCGCTTCAGGACAGCGGCCTCCGTGCCTCGACCTATCCGATCGAATTCGAGAACCCGCCCGCGTAATTCCGGGACCGGCGCGCGCCTCGTCAGATAGCCCGCACGCTGCGGTGATACCCGAAACGCAATGCTCGATGCGGAACATTCATTGGACTCGCCGCGGCCGGCGGTCACAAGGTGGAAGCAGCGCCACGTTCGGCACGCGACCGCGAGAGGACCATGATGACCGCCAGAGATTTCCGATTCGGCGTCAACCTTTTCACCGCCGGGCCCCGGAAGGCATGGCAGGAAACCGCGCGGCGAGTCGAGGACCTGGGCTACGACGTGCTCCTGGTGCCCGATCACCTCGGCATGACCGCGCCGTTCCCCGCGCTGGTGTCCGCCGCCGAGGTCACCACCCGGCCGAGGTTGGGCACCCTGGTGCTCAACGCCGGGTTCTACCGGCCCGCACTGCTGGCTCGCGACGTCGCCGGCGTGCACGAACTCACCGACGGCCGGTTCGAACTCGGCGTGGGCACCGGTTACGCCGCCGCGGAGTTCGAGGCCGCGGGGTTGCCGTTTCCCGGTGCCCGGCAACGGATCGAGCACCTGGAGCACACCGTGACCGAGGTGTCCCGGGAACTGGCCGCGGCAGGCCACCGGGTGCCGATGATGATCGGCGGCGCGGGCGAAAAGGTCCTCACCATCGCCGCCCGGCACGCGGACATCGTGAACATCGCGGGCGCGGGCCCTCTGCCCGGTTCCGGTCAGGCCGACCCTCTGTCGGCACGGGTCGGCTTCGTGCGCCGGGCCGCCGGCGAGCGCTTCGACCAGCTCGAACTCGGCATGTTCCTCGCCGCCGTGCACATCGCCGGATCCGGCGAGCCGGATCTGTTCGTGCCGCGCGCGCTCTACCCCGACCTGTCGGAAGAGGAATTGCTGGCGCTGCCGGGCGTGTTGCACGGGAGCGCGGGAGAAGTCGCGGACTCCCTTCGCGGGATCCGGGAAACCTACGGCATCAGCTACTTCGCCACGGCAGACCGATACCTGGCCCCCCTTGCCAAGGTGATCAGTCAGCTCCGCTGACGCCCACCGGCCGGAATCTATCAAGTGATGGAAACACGTGATAGATTCGCACCATGGGCCCTCAAGCCACCCGAGTGGGCGGCTCCGCGGCGGGCACGGAACGGCGCCTCGTCGCGGCCGCGGAGCGGCTGTTCGCCGAGCACGGCGTCGACGCGGTGTCACTGCGCACGGTGATGCAGGCGGCCGGGACGAACGTCGCCGCGATCCACTACCACTTCGGTTCGAAGGACGGACTGCTGGACGCGGTCCTGCGCAGCCGGCTGGACCAGGTGACCCGCGAGCGGGACGCGGTGCTCCTGGAACTCGAAGAGCGAGCCATCACCACACACGATCTGGCCCGTGCGCTCGTGCGGCCGGTGGTCGCCGTGCTCGGCTCCGGCGGCGACCACTGGATCCGGCTCGTCGGCCACCTGCTGGCCACCGGTGACACGAGGCTGGCCTCGATTTCCGAGTCGTTCTTCCGGCGCAACGCCACCTTCATCGAAGTGCTGGAACGGCTGAGCCCGGGCGTCCCCTGCCGGACGCTCAATTTCCGTTTGCTCCAGGCGATGAACACGACGCTGAACATCCTGGGCGACGTCGAGCGCACTCGTCGCCTGCTCGGCCCGGAGGCGGAGACCTGGACCACCGACGAGGTCGTCGCCGACGTCGTCGACCTCGTGACATCCGTCCTCGCCGGCCCGCCCGCCGAGTCAATCCCTTAGACCGTCAGGAGTTCACGATGGGACGTTTCACCTTGCCCGACAAAACTCCCAAGGGCCTGGATTCGGCGGTGACCGCCAAAGGCATGAAGTACATGGCCAAGCTCCATGTGAAGATCTTCAAGCTGACCAACGGGCGCGTCGGCAACAAGTGGCGGATCGGGGCCGCCTTCCGCAAGCCTGCCCCGACGCTGCTCCTGGAGCACCGCGGCCGCAAGTCCGGACGGCTGTTCACGACCCCGCTGCTCTATCTGCGTTCCGGCGAAGACCTGGTCCTCGTCGCCTCCCAGGGCGGTCTGCCCAAACACCCGCAGTGGTACTTCAACCTGATCGCGCACCCCGAAACCCGCGTGCACATCAAGGGCCGTCGCGACATCCCCGTCGTGGCCAAGGTCGCCTCATCCGAGGAGCGCGACGATCTCTGGCCGCGCCTGGTCGACTTCTACGCCGACTTCGCGAAGTACCAGACGTGGACCGAGCGGGAAATCCCGGTCGTGATCCTCACGCCCCGCTGAAATCCGGCGATGCCTGTTCGGCCGGATCGGGGTCGCCGACGACTTCCTCGGGCGTGACGCCGGCGAACTCGGCAAGCGCGCGCACATCGTGGCCCTGCAGCAGGGGCAGCGCCTCGGATATCCGTTCGTCGGGCCAGGTCCACCAGCCGATCCGCCACAACAGCTTGCGGGACAACGGATCGAAGCGGTGCCGGACCACCTTGTTGTCGGCGACCACGATGGAAAACGGCGCCACGTCGCGGGAGACGACGGCGCGGGAACCGATGATCGCGCCGGTGCCGATGCGCACGCCCGGCATCACGAGCGCCTCGTAGCCGATCCACACTTCGTGCCCCACGACGGTGTCCCCGACCGGTGCGATGCAGTTCCGGGCACCCTCGAAGATGGAGAAGAACCCGTACGGCGTCACCGCTTTCGCGTCGTGCCCGTGGTTGCCGCCCAGCATGAAGACGCACCCGGAAGCGAACTGGCAGAAGTTGCCGATGCGCAGTTTGTCGAACGGCGGGCCATCGAAGTTTTCGTAGCGCTCCGGCTCGGCGAAGACATAGCGCACGCGCTGCGCGAAGCTCTCCTGGTGATAGAAGCCGCTGTACCAGCAGTACCGGCCGTCCTCCAGTTCGATCAGAGGATGCCGGGCGATTTCGGGATCAAGGTCCAGCCGCTGCACCTGAGTTAAGTCCCTGAACACGGCATCAATTATGGCGCACAGCGCAGCTTTCCCAAATCGGTGTCGCGGCCTGCGCACCATTGCGGCCCACCGGGGCCGGGGGTGCTCACGCCGGGTCGAGGCCGGTCATGACTTTCCGTCGAGCATCGCCTCCAGGACCGGCAAGACCTCACCGACGTTTTCCGCGGTCAGCGTGACCACCTCGCCTCCGCATTTGACGGTGACCGCCACACCCGGGCGCCGGGACCGGAGAAAGGCGGGCAGCCTCCGCAGCGCCGTCATCAGCGGCACGCCGCCGGTGACGGCGATCTGCAATACGTCCCACGAGCCCAGACCCCCGTTCGTTGTCGTACGAGGCATTCGGGTCACCGCCACGCCCGGCACCCGCCCGAGATACGCGCTCAAGGAACGAAGTTCGCTGAGGTCCGAAATGGACACTTCTGCCGCGTGGCCACCTTTCGCCGTCACGGTTTCCTCCTTTCCCGCCTTCATCGGGTTTCCAGGTGGACGGCCGGGGGGATCTGGGGCGCGCTCTGCGATCCGTGCTGGCACGTGCTCGCGAGAAGCAGGATCAAAAACAGTGCCGCGACGACACCGAGGCATCCGCCACCGCCCGTGGGCCGCTGACGGAACTCGACCCGCCCCCCGGGCGGAATGCCGGGGTGGCGCTGGATGTAGTGGGTCATTTGCGCGTCGGCGCCTTGCGATTCGGTGAGCCAGGGGGTGTGGTAACCGCATTCACCACACCAGTACCGGTAGTTGTCCGCCATTCTCGTCTCCTCCGATCAGGGATGCTCGATGCGCCGGATGAGCAACGGATGAAGTGGTCCATGCCGGCTCGCAGGCATGGCTGCTGTTGGCGTGACGACAATGGCAAGGGCGGCCAGGCCGGCCATCAGGACCACACCCAGCCGACGGCGAACACTCATGATTTCCCCTCTCCCGGAATCGGCGTGCCCTCGAATGCTCGCGATCGACCCGGGTAAAAGACCAGGTCAGGAACCGGCCACAGATGACCGGTCGGAGCGATAGAGTCACCAAGACCGATTTCGCGGGGGAAGGCATCAGGTGACGAGTGAATTGGGCCCGCTTTTGCGCCGGCTGCGGCGTGAAGCCGGAATGACCCAGGAAGAACTCAACCGGCAGTCCGGGGTCAGCGTGCGGACCATTCGCCGACTGGAGACCAGCACCGAGGAGAACTTCCGGCTCGACACCATCCGGCTCATCGCCGACGCCTTGAAACTCATCCCGGAGCAGCGCCGTGCACTGATGTCCGCGGCCGGCACGGTACCGCCGGCCGAACCCGGGCCCGTCCCGACCGCCGTGCGCCCGCCGTTGGCCGAGGTGACCGATCGGCTCGCCGACGTGCTCCAGCGCCGGTGGCGCCGGGAAGTCGAACAGCGCGGCGCCCACAACCCGTTCCCGCTGCCCGTGCGGTGGCATCCCGTGCCCGGACACCTGGCCGACCACTGGGACAACGTCCGGGGCGTCCCGCCCGGCGACACGGCGGATCCGCTGGACCTCACGGGTGACCTGACCAGGATCGCGGAGGTCTACCGGCGCGTCCCCTCCGGCCGGCTGGTGGTACTCGGCCGCGCCGGGTCGGGAAAGACGATCCTGACGCTGCGCTTCGTTCTGGACTACCTCGCCACGCGCACCGCCGCCGACCCGGTTCCGGTGATCTTCAGCCTGGGCTCGTGGGATCCCACGGAAGCCTCCCTGCGGGACTGGCTGATCGGCCGGCTGCTGCGCGACCACCCGGATCTGGTCGCCGCGACGCCCGGCAGCGCAAACCTGGCCGCCGCGCTGGTCGAGTCCGGTCGCGTTCTGCCGGTGCTCGACGGATTCGACGAGATTCCCGAAGTCCTGCACCGGGACGCGTTGCTGGCGCTGAACGCCACGTCGCTGCCCATGCTGCTGACCAGCCGCCCCGGCGAATACCGCACGGCCGTCGCCGCGACCGACGTGCTCACCTGGGCGGCGGGCATCTGGATCGACGACCTGACGCCCGCCGACATGGACGACTACCTGCGCCGCTCCAGCCGCACGAATCGCTGGGACAAGGTCCTGGCCGAGCTGCGCGACGGCGGGGACGATCCCGCGCGCGAGAATCTCGCCGAAGTGCTCAGGACGCCGCTCATGGTCGTCCTCGCCCGCACCATCTACCGCGACAAGGATCCGGCGGCGCTCCTGGACATCACCCGGTTCCCGACCTCGGACGACCTCGAAGACCATCTGCTGGGCAGTTTCGTCCCGACCGCCTACCGGCCGCACTCCGCCGGGGTGCCCAGACCGCACTGGACTCCGGACCGCGTCCAGCGATGGCTGGGCTACCTCGCCCACCATGTGACCCGGCTGGGTTCACCGGATCTCGCGTGGTGGCAGCTGGGCGACTCGCTCGGCAACTCGTCCCGCATTCTCGGCGTGGTCCTGGCGTCGGCGGCCGTCACCACGCTCGTCGACTGGCTGATCCTGCTGCCGCTCGACGTGATCAAGGTCGGCTTCCCCTTCGGCCTCGAGGCCGGTCTGCTGGACGGGCTGCTGATCGGTCCCCTGGTGGGCCTGGGTTTCGGCCTCGTCTACGGGCTGATGACCGTGTTCGGCGGGGTGGTGTTCCAGCCGTCGTACGTCCAGATGCGCCTGCTCGGCCGGAACAGCCAGGTCCCGATGGTCCGCACCTTCACCGGAAGGTTCGGCTCCGGTCTCCTCGGCGGCTGCATGGTGGGTCTGGGATACGGGTCGGTGAGCGCCGTGGTGCGCGGCACGGTCTACGGACTGCCGTCGATGGACGTGCTGATCCGGACGGCGTTGATCAACATGCTGGTGAGCGGGGCCGTCTTCGGGCTCGCGGCGGGCATCGTGTTCGGTCTGGTGGCCGCGCTGGAAACGCCGCTCGACCTCAACTCGGCCGCGAGCCCGCTCACCATGCTGCGCGCCAACCGCACCACCGTGATCCGGCAGGTCCTGGCACTCGCGCCGGCGCTCGCGCTCGCGATCACCTTCGGCGGCACGCTCGTGGTCGCCTCCCTGCAGGGCCTGCTCGGCCCGTTGGTGTGGGGCCTCGGCGGACTCGCCACCGGCGTCGTCGGAGGCCTGAGCGGCGCGCTTTCCTATGCCCTGGCGTTCACCGCCTGGGGTCAATGGCTGGTGCTGTCCCGCGTTTGGCTGCCCGTCACCGGCAAACTTCCCTGGTCGGTCCCCGTCTTCCTCGACGACGCCTACCATCGCGGAGTGCTACGCCAGACCGGCGCGGTCTACCAGTTCCGCCACGCCCGCTTCCAAGACCACCTCGCCCGCACGTTCCGGCAGGGCGGCCCCGACGGCGGTTCGTCCACCAAGGCGCCGGCGGGAGTCCCGGACCACGCGCGCGAGTAGGTCATCCGGCCCGCCAGCTCCCCAGTTCGGTGATGCCGACCGCGCCACCGTCCACTCTGGACGCCAGGATGCGGAGCCCGTCGGTGTGGACGGGGGGTTGGACCGTGATCCGGTTGACGCGGCCGCGGATCGGCGCCTGGGGTGTTCGCACCTGCCGCGGGAGGCTTGCCCACGAGCCGTCCGCTTTCCGGTACCGCACCTCGTAGGAATCGGGTGTGCGAACGCCTCCGCCGTCGTCGTAGAACGAGATCCGGACGTCGGAAACGCTGATGGCGGCGCCAAGATCGACCTCGAGCCAGTCCCGCGCGTTCGGACTGCCGTAGTTGGTCCACCGTGTCGAAGGAACATCGAGGAAGAAGTCCTGTCCGTCGACCGCGTTCGACGGCTTGTCACCCGGCCAGGTGTAGGAGGCGGAAGCCACCGCACTGTTGGCCAGATCGTTGACGACCCGCGCCGGTTTCCGTGGCATACCATCAGGAACCGGGATGTCCACCGGGCTCAGGTCCGGCTGGCGACGCACGAGAGCGCCGTCCACCCAGACGCTCAGTCCCGCGCCGTGACCGTAGACCTGCCCGCCCCGGTCCCACGCGATCGTCAGGTTGTGCCCGTGGTAGGGGACGTTCTCCGCCGCGAAATGGTCCCAAGTGGACGGTGCGAGAGGTGAAATGCGGACGTCGTCGCCCTGTTGCGGCCGGATGCCCAGCAGGCCGGAGAGCACCAGGTCGTTGAACGACGAGTGGTTGTAGTCCTCACTGTGGCCGGGCGAGTCGTAAAGCCACCGGTCCTCGTCCGGGTGATGTGCCTCCGCCACATAGGGCCGGCCGTTCTTCCGCTGTGTCAGGGCATAACCGTGGAGCAGATCGTAGAAGTCCTCTTCGCCGACGTAGGGTTGCGGTGGATAGTCGATCAGCAGGTTCGCCAGCGCGGTCAGCGTCTGGCTCGTCGCGTACGGCCAGCTCGGACCCGACCAGTGGCAGCAACCCTGAAGCGCGCCGTGCAGGTACCAGGGGCTTCGCCGTTCCACCGTGGCCGGGCCGAACGGGGCCGCGAAACCCGCCGGGTCGCGCAACTGCGCCCACGCCGCGGCGTCACCCGGCGGCGCCATGTGGAAGTACCACGGAATGAACCCGATCTCCTCCCGGTCGCCGATCTTGGCGCGCGTGGGGTTGTCATCGCGCATCACGTGCTTGTAGAACTGGCCGCCGCTGTCCCACAGGTAGCGTTCCTGGTTCGCTTGAAGGGATCGCGCGTCGTGCTCGTACCGGTCGGCCAGCAGCCGGTCACCACTCGCGCCCCGCAGGCGCAGCAGGCTCGCGATGGCCATCGCGTCCCCGTACTGGTAGGCGTTGAGCGTGGGCCGGAAGCCGGCGCCGCCGTGATACGGATCGGGGCTCTGGTAGGAACTCGCCGTGTATTCCATCGCGTCCCACACCGGCACCTGCCAGTACAGGCCGAGCTGATCGTCGAACTGAGGCGACCACGCCGCCCACTGCCGCCGCAGCTCCGGCAGCCGGTCCACCGCGAAGTCCCGCCGCCCGTCCACCGAAGCACGCGCCAAGACAGCGTCCGCGGCCCAGAACGAGTACTCGTGAGCCCAGTCGGTGGTGTTGGGGTTGAGCTCTTCCGTCGCCGGCTTGTCCTTCGAGCCGCTCCCCCGCAGCCAGTAGTCGATGTAGTCGTCGAGGTAACGGCTGTCGCGCAGCCATCGCCCCTCGTAGATGTGGTGGCCCGCCGCGGCGTCGATGCCGCCTCCGGGCGCGGAATAGCCGACCGGGCCGAGGAACTCCGAAACGATCCAGCCGTCGCGGGCACCGGTGTATTTGAGCGCTTCCTTGTACGTACGCCACCGGTAGTAGTAGGTGTCCTCGATCGCCTTGTCCGGCAGGTCGACGAAGGGGATGTTGGCCTCGTACCAGTCCGGCTCGACGAAGCCCGCCAGTTTCGCGGAATGGTCCAGCAGGTGCGTGCCGGGACCGACCTGGGGATACATCGGCGGCGCGGGTGCGGCTCCGGCCGTCACCGGCGGTGCGGCGATCAGGCCCGTGAACAGGGCGGCCACGACACACACGTGTCGAAACGCTGGCATGCGGCGGCTCCTCGTGATCGCGCGGCAACCCACACGAAAACGGTAAGCCTCTGCGAGGACCCCTGTAAATGGTCTAAACAAGCATCTGCCGTCAGGGACCGGAACGCGGTGCCCCGGCCCCTGACGGCGGTGTCGACGAGGGAAACTTCCTAAATCCCCAGGCCGACTATGCTTCTCACATCCTCATGGTCTTGCCCCGCCACAGGCGACCTTGCTTCGGCCGGATGTTTGCCGTGCAGGCGGCGGCGTTCGAACTCTGCCTGGTCGACGACTACGAACCCGAGGTGCGCGCTTCCGACGAGTTCGAATCCGTCGTGCACCTCGACCTCCCATTCGCTGTAGGGACCGGAACGCGAGACGCACCGCGCCGCGAGGGCGATCCGGGCCCCGATGGGAATGGGGCCGGTGTGTCTCAGATGCTGGAACACGCCGAGGGAACACTGGTGCGGGCCCAGTCCCTCGCGCAGTTGTTCCATGCAGGGCCATTCGCACACCGCCACGAGGCGGGCGCTGGCCATCACCGCGGGCTTGTGCCGGCAGAACTCCGGACTGAGTTCGATCGCGCGGACGGAGTCCTTTTCGGTGACGGTGTAGATCACGGTGCGAACCGGGATCACCATGTTGTGCCGTCCTCGGCACTGTGGTCCGAGCCAGGCAGGTGTCCCTGCGGCTGGATGCAGATCCAGCCCAGGTGTTCGGTGTCGGCCGGCACGGAGGTGAGCAGTTCTCCGCACAATCCTTCCGCGGGTTCGGGAGCCGCGCTCGTGGCACCTGCTTGGACAGGCACGACCGCGGGATAGGCGAGTTGCTTGTCACGGTCACTGATCACGGTGGGGGTCGTGGCGGAGGTCGTGGTGATCGACATTGCTGTTTCCCTTTCAGTTGATAGTGATTCATGCCGCGGAGGAGGTCATGTGGTGTCCGTAGGGTCGAAGGAACCGGAGAGCCTGAGGCTTTGTCCGGGGGTAGTCGTGTTTCGGATACTGGTGTCGGGTGGCCCGTCGCCTCGGAGTGGGCGAGGTAAGAAGACTGTAAGTTAGTTCCTGTCCAAGTTCGATGGGCTGGCGTCAAAAATGACCCATTTGGACGGACGTCAATTGGTGATCCGCGGGCATTGGTAACGGAGAGAGCGCGGTAGCGTTGCGGTTGGCTTGCCAGGACGTAACTATTGTGGTCCCTGTCGAAGGAACGACCGCGCGGAGTGCTTCGATAGTGCTCCGGTGGTGCATGAAAAATTCACTGTGACCAGCCTCGCAGCCGACGTGGAAGCCAGGCCGAAACGGTGTACTTTGTGGACACCCGCGTGACCTCACGGGATCAGCGCGGACGTGGTTCGAACCATGTCCACGACAAATGTCCGTTCGGGTGACCGAGTTCCGGCCTTTCCGGCTGCCGAACCAAGCACACCCTCACCCATTCGCGGAGTGACCAGCGAAGGTCCCGAGTCGGGATGTATCCCACATAATGAGAAACACCACCGACAGTGACCTTCACCCGGGGACGGCATCCAGCGAGAGGAGTGCCGAAGCCTCCGGGCATCCCCTCACCAGTTTCGCTGTGATTCCCGTCCCGACAACCAGTTCGACTTGCCGAAGTCAAGATCAGGTAACCTGACGACGACAAATCAACGTAACCTGTTCCACAGAGGCAGGGCGTTGCCGGCGAATGCGTGTGAAGGTGCTGCCGATGCTGAACTACGGCCTCGACATATCCGGCCTGGAGCGCGAGGTCGCTCTGGCCGATCTGGTGGCCGAAGGAGAGGAGCTCGACGCCCTCGTATCAGCGCAGAGCGACTGGACCAAACCAACACCGGCGGCCGGATGGACGATCGCCCACCAGATAGCCCATCTCACCGCGGCTGACGCGAACGTTCTCGTCGCCATCCGAACCCCCGAGGCGTTCGACGCCGTGCTGAAGCAGGCAGAAGCCGCCGGCAGTCGATACGCTGATCTCGACGCCGACGCGGGAGCGGCCAAACCGCGATCGGTGCTCCTGGAAGAATGGCGTGCCGGTCGCACCGAGCTGGCGGCGGCGCTCGGTGATGTTCCCGTGAACCATGGATTTCCGTGGTTCGGCTCGCGGGTGAGCGCGGCGCTCATGGTACCGCTTCGGCTCATGGAAACGTGGGCTCACGGGCAGGACGTTTTCGATGCGCTGGGCGTCTCGCGCCGTCCGACGGGCAGGCTGCGGCACGTGGCGTCGCTGGGAGTGATAGGGCGAGGATTGTCGTTCTACGCTGCCCAATTGCCCGTTCCTGCAGAGCCGTTCCGTGTCGAACTGGCTGGACCTGACGGCGAAACCTGGGTATGGGGCCCAGAAGATGCCCGGCAACGGGTTCAGGGAAGTGCCCTCGACTTCTGCCTTCGAGTCACCCAGCGCAGGCCACGAGCCGCGACCGATCTCACCGCGGCCGGCGAGGACGCACAGAAGTGGCTGGATATCGCTCGCGTGTTTCTCTGACCGCGCCTGGCGGCGATACTGAACCGGATCAGGCTCGGACGAGCACGGAGGAGGGACGACGATGTCCAGACGACCGACAAGCCCCGCCGGCCATCCATCCGACCACCGCCGGCAGACCAGTCATGAGCGGCAGGCGGGTCAATCCTGGGATGCTTCTTACCACGACGGCCCCGCCCCCTGGGACATCGGAGAGCCCCAGCCGGCCGTCGCGCGGCTGGTGACCGATGGCGGATTCACCGGCGCGGTGCTGGACGCGGGCTGTGGTACCGGCGAGAACACGCTCCGTGTCGCCTCGCTCGGGTTGCCGGTTCTGGGCGTAGACGTAGCCGAGACCGCCTTGGCGATCGCACGGAAAAAGGCCGCTGCCCGCGCAATCGATGCCGAGTTCGCCCTGGCTGACGCGTTCCGGTTGGACCGGCTGGGCCGCACCTTCGAGACTGTGCTGGACTGCGGCCTGTTCCACACCTTCGATGCCGAGGAACGGCGGGACTACGTAACGAGCCTGGCGTCGGTGACCCGGCCCGGCGCGACGCTCCACATACTGTGCTTCAGCGACGTCGGCCCGGAAACCGGCCCGCATCCCGTCAGCGAAGAAGAGCTGAAAGCCGCGTTCGACTCCGTTTGGAACATCACGTCCATCAGCCCGGAAACACTGATGGCCAGGTTCACCACGGATGGCGCGCCGGCCTGGCGCGCGACCATCAAACGGCTCTAACCGGTTTGACCCCCATGAGCCGTTGGCCCGGCCCGTCGGGTTCGAAACCGATCGCGTGCAACGCGGCCCACAACCCGGCCTGATTCGCGGTGACCACTGGCTTACCGAGCTGGTCTTCCAGCGGGGCAACGATGTCGTAGGTCGGCAGCGCCGTGCAACTGACGAAAACCGCCTCCGCGTCGGGATGATCCCCCGCCGCGACGAGCTCAGCGACGGCGGCGTAATCCACAGCACCGACCGTGAGCGCGTCCAGCCCCAACCCGCGGGCGGCCACGACGTCGACCCCCGCCTCGCGAAGAAACCCCGCAAGCCGCGCGCCAACCGGCTCGATGTAGGGATGAACGACGGCAACACTGCGCACCTCAAGCGCCGCCAACGCGGCCAGAACAGCCCCCGATGTCGTCACCGCTCGCGGCGCACCCGCCTCGCGCATCGCCGCCCGCAGCGCGCGTTCACCGTCGTGGCCGCCGACGAAGCTGCACGCCGTGCACGCATACAAGACCACCTCCGCGCCCAGGGGTTCCCGCGTGACCTCCCGCGTAGGGCGAGCGACCAGCGTCGGGCTGTTGAGCCCGGACACCATCGCCAACGGATCGCGCATCGGCACAGGATCAGTGCGAGCGATATACAAGGACACGGTGTCAGGCGCCCACCGCCACAGCTCCCGGTCACGCATGAAGTCGAACGAGGCGACGACACCTACTCCGGTCTGAGGAACCGGTCCCTCGGCGATTGCCACGGCGTCTCCCTTCTCATCAGGCAAGTCCGCGCACGAGCGACTTGCCCGCATGAATCGCAACCGGCACCACGAGATTCCCCGGCCACTGTGGAGTGTCCATTTCGGACCTAAATCTCGTGAGCCCGAGTTTCACCGCTGGTTTGACGGACTCGCCGATGACTGTTCCTGCCAGTGAGCCAGGTCGTGGCGAGTAGTCAGGGTGTCGGGATGGTTCGACAAGCAGTTCCTCGAACGCCATCGCCGCAGCGGCCAGGGTGATCCAGACACCGGCCCACACGAATGGATCTTCCTTGCGGTGCTCGCCTGCCTCGTAGGACCGGGCGCGCTTGCCGGTGCAGCTACTCGTAAACGGTGGCTGCCCGCAATGCAACTGCGACCAGCTCCCAACTGCTCCACGGAATTGCCTTTTGCGTCGAGCGTAATAGCCGTCCGAGTCGATCAACCATGCCACGAGTGCTTCAAGATAGTCCGGCAACGTCTGGTTACCCCAGTTGGCCGGCGGGCCGTCCGACCAATCGTCAAGCAGCTCCCGAGCCACCCGAAGCAAGACATCCCTGTTTCGCCCCCTGCGGCGGAAGGGCAGCCGGGAACACCGCAATCGTCATCGGGATCTGCCCAATGGTGCTCGAACTCGTAGTGGAAGCACACAAAGTGCATCCCCTCGAAGACACCGTAGTGGTCACGGCTGCGCGTCACAGGCCGATTGCAGCGTCGACACACCGGCGCAGGCTCACCTTCGTTCACTGATGGAGGATGGCACGGCCACAAGGAACCGCGGAAACGGCGCCAGGGGATGTGGCATGACTGGGACGTGTGGTCAGCAGGACAAAGAGACCGGAGCCGCGTTCATGATCTCCGCCACACCCGCGCCACTCTTTTGCTCATGGACGGCGCCACTATCCGCGAGGTCACGGATCAACTCGGCCACGCCTCGATCACGACTACCGCGAACATCTACGGGCACGTGCTCGACGAGGCGAAACGGAAGATGGCCGGGCGCATGAGCAGGCTCGCTGACCAGGACTGATATCAACCGTGGATGTAGAGAAGGCCCCCGATGATCTTGGGGGCCTCTTTACTGCTGCTCCCCCGGTTGGACTCGAACCAACAACCCTTCGGGCCTCTTCCAGCCCCTCCCGCCACTGCCGGTTGCCCCCGGAAACCGCCTATGACCTGGTCCGATGTAGCCAACCGTGATCGCGTTGACTCCTACACTGACCGGTCATTTTCGGTCGTTTCTGGCGGGTAAACGGCGGTTCGGTCGAGCCAAGCCGCGCTCGGGAGTCCGCGCCGTCCGCCAACCACGCGCCACCTTCCCCGCGATCCACAGCCGCCCATAGCCGGGACGGGCGCTGTCAACCCTGTAACCGATTACGCCCCTCCTGCGACGTACGTTCCGTGACGTTGCGTGTACAAGACGATCACTGGGGGCGTGATCGGCGCGAAGCGGGGTTGACAGCGTTCGGCCCGGCTTTGACCATCCGGCGATCGCGGGGAAGGTGGTCCCTCCGGAAGTCGCCGACGATGAGGACCCCTGCACCTTCTGACGCCCTCCGCGTCCCGCGCGCGGTGGCCGACGGCGTTCGGCGCGGCCGTGCAGAGCGAAGCGGCCCAGCTCGGCCGCGCGCCAGTTCGGCTCGCGCGCCCGCCCGGTAGGGCGGCTTGAAGACGTACAGAAAGTCCTCACAACCACCTGACTACAACCGACTGAGGGGATTGATCTGATGCGAGTCAGTGAACTCTTGTCTGACCTCGACCTGGGCTCATCAGTGGCGGAGCACGATGAACTACTGGAGCGATACTTCATCGAGACCGAGACGTTCCGAGCGGTCATCCGAGACAAAGCTGACGTAATCGCAGGCGACAAGGGAACGGGGAAGAGCGCACTCTATAGAATTCTAAGCAAGAGATACTCTGACATCCCCGAGCTTTTTGACACAGAAATTCTTTCGGCCTTCAACATTGCAGGCACTCCCGTCTTCCAGCGACTGTACGAGGCTGACACACTGACAGAAGATGATTACATCAACGTCTGGAAGACTTACTTCTTCTCCCTGGCAGGAAACTGGCTACTGGAGCTATTTGACGGAGACTATATAGATGAGATGCAAGCCATCGAGAAAATTCTCTCTGATTCGAATTTGAGGACTGCCGACGACAGCCCGAGCGGCGTGTTTTCGAGGCTGGTCAACGGGATCAAACGGGTAATCAGGCCGAAGTCAATCCAAGGAACAGCTAAAATCGGCCCAGCAGAACTAAGTGGGACTCTAGAATTTTTCGGACCAGTCTCCGAATCTACCGGCTTGTCTCGCTATGACGATGCGCTCAGAATACTCGACGCAGCGCTACAGAAGTCCGAGATCAAGCTATGGCTCGCCGTAGACAGACTAGATGAAGCATTTCAAAGCAGACCTCAAATGGAAACTCCCATCTTACGAGCGCTTTTTCGATGTTATCTCGACATGCAAGAATTCAACAACGTTAAGCTAAAAATCTTTGTGCGACGAGATCTATTCGGCCGCATCATAAAGGGAGGGTTCGTCAACTTAACGCATGTGAATTCACGGAAGATTGAAATACGATGGGATGATAGCGATCTTTTTAGTTTGCTACACAAACGGGTTGCCGAGAACGAGCGATTCATCAAGAAACTGGGTATTAATTCAACCTCGGCCGACGACCTATTTAGTGTTTTATTTCCGGAAAAAGTAGATTACGGAAGCAAGAAGCCAATTACCTGGAACTGGATAGTGCGAAGAATAGGCGACGCCAACGTTAAGCCTCCTAGAAATCTTATTGATTTGATCCTGAAATCGCGCGAAGCGCAGCTTCGGCGAGAAGATCGTCATCACCGCGACTACGAAATCGGGGTTCCGCTAATACAGTCAGATTCAATAAAGAGAGGACATGATGCCCTCAGCGAGCAACGCGTAGAAGACACCCTACTCGCCGAGGCTGGCGAATATTCAGAGATCATTGAACTGTTCCGCGATGGTAAAGCCGAGCATAACACCTCGACTCTCCAGGAAATCCTAGGCAAGGATTACCTGGATCACATTAGCTACTTGCAGGGCGTCGGCTTCCTCGAAAAAATTGGCGAAAATTATAAAGTTCCAGCGCTATATCGAAGAGGATTGAGAATCAAGCAAGGTAAGGCATTTGCGCCTGGCAACAACGACGAAGACGTTGCTGAAGACGATTGAGAGGTAGCCAGGTTTAGAAACTCGACCCGCAGGGGCGGTCTCTCATATCGCTTTTGCTTGCCTCATTGTGCATCGATGTCGAGTCGCGATAGTAGCGTTCCAAACGATGCCTCGAGCGCGCGTGCAACATGCCTCAGTTCGATCACGTCCAACCGTCGCTCCCCCGACTCGTACTTGCTGACGAACGACTGGGGCACGTCGAGTCGCTCGGCGACCTGGGCCTGGGTCAGCCCGGCTTCGTGCCGCAGCTCGCGTAGGACGCGGCAGAGCTGCTGGTACTCGGCCGAGTAGATCGACTTCTCCACCGGTCAAGGCGACCGTAGCGGTGACGGATATCCCAAAATCGGATATTCTCTGTGTCGCGTCCTGTCGCACTGCGTTCTGACCTGCGGCGGGGCGCATGGCAACCGCACGGTCGACAGGAGGGAGATACACGGTGGCGGAACAGCTCACCGACGAGGTGACGATGGACGTGGACGTCCGGTTCGACCCGGATGGCGAACCACAGCGCTACATCTACGAGAGGTTGGCGGCGCACCTGGCCGGCCTGATCAGGTCGGGCAAGTTGAAGCCCAAGAGCCTGCTACCTGCGGAACAGCGTCTGGCCGACGGGTGTGGGGTCTCGCTTGGGACGGCTCGGCACGCAACACGGCTCCTGCGAGAACAGGGCCTGATCGTGACGGTCCGGTCCAAGGGCAGCTTCGTGTGCGACGCGAGTGCATGGAAGGATTCCTGACGCTACGGTGGCAACATGTCACTGACCTCGTGGGCTTTTGACATCTCGGCGGCGAAACTAGCTGACACGCTGCCTCGACGGTGGTCCCACGTTCAAGGCGTTGCCCGGCAAGCCCGAACTTTGCGGGAAATGGCCGGGTCTGATGCAGATCTCCTGGAAGCCGCAGCCGTCCTCCATGACGTCGGCTACGCCCCGGACCTTGTTGATACCGGCTTCCACCCCATCGACGGCGCTACCTACCTCGCCACGATTGACGCTCCCGAACGGCTCATTCACCTCGTCGCCCACCACTCTTACGCGATCTACGAGGCCGAGTTACGCGGCTTGTCCGACGAGATAGCCGACTTCCATGACGAGCGTGGCTCGATCCGCGATGCGCTTTGGTACTGCGATCTCACGACGTCGCCGGACGGCGAAGAAGTCGACGCTGAGTACCGCATCGCGGAGATCAAACAACGTTACGGGCCGGGCACCCTGGTCACCCAGTTCATCACCGGAGCCACACCCGAGCTGCTGGCGGCCGTCGAGCGCACCAAACGGCGTGCAGAGGCGGCCTCGGTGGCTAGTCGAGATGGACGCTCGTTGGGTTCGTGACGCCGTGGTTGATGCGCGCACGCATCGACGGGTGGATGTTGAGGGCGTCCAGTTGATCAGGGGCGATCCAATGCACTTGCCGTGACTCGGAGCTTGGCCGTAGTTCTCCCCCGGCCGGACGCGCGTGGAAGGCCAGCGAGAACTCTTGCCGCACTTCCCCATCGTCGTAGGCGATGACGTGCTTCGGGTCGGAGTAGATCCCGCTGATGCCGGTGACCTCGACGCGCAGGCCGGTTTCCTCGAACACTTCCCGCCGGACGGCGTCTGTCACTGACTCGCCGATGTCTTGTGCGCCGCCTGGCAGCGCCCATAGGCCGTTGTCCGTGCGCTGGATCATCAGCACCTCGCCGGCCTCGTTCCGCACGATGGCGGTCACCGCGGGGACGATGCTGTTCGCGGCCGGGGCCGTGGGGTCGTCGTAGTAGTCCTTCTTCGGCACTCGTTCAGTCCTCCCACGTGTGCGGCTTGGCGTCCTCCCACACGGCCGTGAAGCTGTCCGCGTAGGTGGTGAACAGGTCTCCGGCCGAAAGTCTGCGGAGGTGCAGCGCGGGCGCGTGAGGTGCCATCTTGCCGTAGACGTGCGGGTTGACGATCATCTCGTCGTCGAATCGGTAAATGCTGTTATACAGCACGGTTCCGTGGGTCCGGATCTCGATTCCCGGCACGGCGTCGAGCTTCCGGAAATAGGCCAAGGCGTGGTCGATTTTCGCTGAGATCGTGTGCGGGCCGATCCCCTCGTCGGTGCTGCGTTGGATGACGGCGGGTGCGTCCCGGTCGCCAAAGAGCAGGCGGATGCGGGCACCGTTCTTGGCCTTGATTTTCAGGCTTTGCAGTAGGCCGGGCTTTTCGGTCATGAACATGCCGACATACACCAGCATGTCGACGTAGGTCGTCGCCTGGGCGAGCAGCCGGTCCCATAGGCCAGCGGGTACGGAATTACGGTGCGGGTAGACCTTGACGATTTCCGACTTGCTGACTTCTGACGCTTTGTCGTCGTCGAGCGCATCGGGCCAGAGATAGGTTTCGTTCTCCCGCAGAATGGCGGCGATCTTGTGGCGTGACTTCGCGTAGGGCGTTCGGCCCTTGGTGATCCAGCGCTCTACCGTCTTCGGGTCGACCGAGATACGCTCGGCCAGCGCGTCCGGCGTGAGCCCGTTCGACAGGAGTGCGTCACGTAGCCGGTCGTTCGCCATGATCCTCCCCCCTGGTACTTCTCGGGACGTCTTCAACGTAACACAGACGTCCCTAGATGTCCTTCTGTGTGGTAAAGCCGTCCCCCTCTTGGCGGGCATCGTGAAGGAACGCACTGCAGAGCGGCAGGGAGCGGTGCAGGCCACCACAGAGCGATTACCGGGAGGACAGCAGTTATGCGTCTACTGATCGACACTTCGAACGTCACGTTCACGGTGAGCCGTGAAGTCCAGCCGAAGACCGACCAAAACGGGGTGCAGCGTACCGAGCGCGCCACCAATGCCCCGATGTGGGCCGTGCAGCTCGTTGCCATGGACAGCTCCGGCGCGGAGGTCATCACTGTGACCGTTGCGGCCCCACAGCCCCCGAAGGTCACGGTCGGCGCCGCCGTCAATCCGCTTGAGCTGCAAGCGATTCCGTGGGCACAGAACGGTCGGAACGGCGTCGCTTTCCGCGCGACCGACATCAAGGCCGTGTCCGGTTCGAAGTCGGGTTCCTGACCCGCTTCATCGGCGGTGCAAACCAGTTGTCATTCCGGGAGAGGCATGGGACCGGGGGCTCCTCGGTTCCCTGCCCTCTCAGTAATCCGCCTGGAGGTGCGGAATCATGAGCAAGGCTATTCGTCGTCCGCGTGGCGCTCGTCGTATCGACGTCATGGAGGTTTGGTACGCCCCGAAACAGTGGTGGCCGATTCTCGTCCTGGGTGTCCTGGTTCGCTGGCGGGTCGAGATCGTCCTGACCGTGGCATGGCTGACCGGCATGGCGTGGCTGTTCCACGAGGTCGGGCCGACTGCGGCGTGGTTCATCTTCGCGGGGCTCGTCGTGGTGATCGCGCTGGTTCCGGCGACGAGGTGGTTCGTCTTCGCGCGGTTCTGGTGCGTGCTCGACCGGCACCGGTTACGTACCTGCCTGCGGCAGGCGCGGGCTCGGACGATGAACCTCGACGGCGCGTTGCCGTTCATGCTGTGGGCGCGGCCGGCCAAGACCGGTGAGCGGGTCTGGCTATGGACTCGTGCGGGCTCATCCGCTGGCGACATCGAAGCCGTGTTGGAGTACATCGCACCGGCCTGCTACGCCCGCGAGGCTCGGGTGCACACCGTGCGGAGGCTCTCGACGCTGTTCGCGGTCGACATCGTTCGTCGTGACCCGCTCGACAGGTCGACGCCGATCGACTCGCCGCTGGCCAAGATCGCCACTTTCGTGGGCCGCAAGAGCGCTGCGGAGGGAACGGAACCAATCAGGGCCGCAACCGTCGTTCCGCTTCCCACCACGCCGAAGAAGGCGACGCGCGAACCTTCCCGGCCGTCGGTCGTGGCCAGCGGTGAAGACCTCTCCGACTACATCGACTGAGAGGAGGCGGTCATGCTGACACGCAAGAACGAAACGATCCCGGTCGCCGGGCTGTCGATCTACGAACCGGTTCACCTCGGGATCTACGAAGACGGCTTCGGCGTCGACATCGAGCTGATCTACCGCAACATCCTGCTTGCCGGTGAGCCCGGCTCTGGGAAGTCGGGCGGGCTGAACAACATCGTGGCGCACGGGGCCTTGTGCCCGGACGTGTCGCTGTGGCTGCTCGATGGCAAGCAGGTGGAACTCGGCCTCTGGCGGGACCTGGCCGACGTCTTCATCGGCCCGGACATCGACGGCGCGCTTCTGGCGCTGGAACGGCTCCAAGCCGAGATGAACCGGCGTTATGCCGAACTCGACCGGGTGCGGCGACGGAAGATCGCCCAGTCCGACCCGATCGACGTGATCATGGTCGTCATTGACGAGTTGGCCCTGTTCTCGGCCACGATGGGCACCAGGGACCAGCAAGACCAGTTCGTTCGGCTGTTGCGTGATCTCGTCGCACGCGGTCGGGCTGCCGGGGTCATCGTCGTCGCGGCGACGCAGCGGCCCTCGGCCGACATCATTCCGACCAGCCTGCGGGATCTGTTCGGCTACCGGCTGGCGTACCGGTGCACCACCGACTCATCGTCAGACATCATCCTCGGGCGTGGCTGGGCCGCCCAGGGTTACGACGCAAGCAAGATCGCTCCCGAAGAGCGCGGCGTCGGCCTGCTCCTTGCTGAGGGCGGGTTTCCTCGCCGCATGAAGACCGCCTATCTCACCGACGCGCACATTTATTCGCTCGTCGACTACGCGCGCCAGTTGCGTACGAAAAAGACCGTCGCCTGACCTCGGTTTCACCATTCCGCAATTCACGTTGCAGGAGAGGACTGTCCACAATGCTCAAAGCCACGATGCCGATCGCGACCGGCCCGGACGAAATCTGGGTGTTCGTCTCGATCTGGACCGGGGCCGTGGACGTGGCCCGCATGGCGCACTGCCCCGACTCGCATCGGTTCATCGCGCTGCCCATCCATGTGTTCAACCCCGGCGCCGTGCTGCCTACCTACACCGCCACGGGCGAACTCGTCCCCGGCTTCCGGTGGGCCACGGTCGCCGACATCGAGGCCTACCCCGACCTGTTCACCTCCTGACCGGAAAGACCGCACTACGTGACTGTCTCGACCACGCCATTCAGCCCCACCGCAACGCACGCGGCGGGGCTGGGCGCCGTTGCCGAGCCCGGCACGCTCCACCGTGACCTTCTGGCCCGCGCGTCCCGGCCTGGCTATCGCTGGTGGCTGGCTCACGTCATGCCCGCAGCCGCGTGCTCCCGCCCGGTCCGGCTCAGGCTCGAAGCTACCTGGCACGGCGAACACGGCTCGGAGACCGAGCGGGTTACCGACGAGATGCCTGACGGGCTGCTCTACGTCGCCTGCAAAAACCGGCGCGGCGCCGAGACCTACCGGGCCGACACGTATCACCTGGTCAAGGCCGGTCTCGTCGGCGGTAAAGGTGTACCCGAAAGCGTGACCGGGCACCCGTGTTTCTTCGTCACCCTCACCGCGCCGGCCTTCGGTCCGGTCCATACTCGCGTTGTCGGTGCCAATGGGCAGGTCCGCCCCTGTCACCCTCGCCGGTACGCCGCGCCATGTCCGCACGGGCGGCCCTCGGAATGCTGGGAGCGCCACGCGGCCGACGATTCCCGCGTCGGTGAACCCATCTGCCGAGACTGCTACGACTACGACGCTCAGGCCGTCTGGAACCTCCATGCCGGTGAGCTGTGGCGGCGCACCACGATCACGCTCAACCGGCATCTCAAGGCCGCCGCCAAAGACCGGGGCGTCAAGGTGCGACTGTCCTACGCGAAGGTGGCCGAGTATCAACGGCGCGGCGTCGTGCACTTCCATGGCCTGATCCGTCTTGATGGTCTCGACCCGGAAAGGCCGGATAGCATCATCAAGCCGGACCCCTCGATCACGCCTGAACTGCTGCGCAGCTACATCGAAACCGCTGCGATCGTCACGCGCTTCACCACCGCGCCACACCCCAAGAACCGGTCCGGCTGGGCGCTCGCCTGGGGCCGACAGGTCGACATCCGCCGCGTTCACCTGGCGGCGACCGATCACGACGACAACGGCACCCTCACCACGAACGCCGTCGCGGCCTACCTCGCCAAGTACGCCACCAAAAGCACCGAGGAAGCCGGACACGTCTCCCGCCGCATCCGGCAGTTCGACGCCAACGTCTACGCCCAGCAGGACACTCACCAAGCCCGCCAGCTCGCCGCCTGCTGGCGTCTCGGGCAACGGCCTCTCTACTGCACCAGCGCCCAGCAACGCGAGCACTGGGACAACGGCTGGGGCCGTCTCCAGCGCTGGGCACACATGCTCGGCTTCGGCGGGCACTTCTCGACCAAGAGCCGCCGCTACTCCACCACGCTGACCGCCCTTCGTGCGGTCCGGAAAGCCTTCCAGCGTGGCGAAGTCCCTGACCTGACCGCGCCTGCGGACGTCGACACGGCGGGCGACGAGGCCGAAGTGACCTTGAACTGGCTGTTCGACGGCGTCGGCTGGCTGACCATCGGCGACGCGGCGCTGGCCAACACGGCGGCGGCCAAAGCCCGCGAACGCAAACAGACGGGACGTGAAGAAGTCGAGGAAACCATTGGTCAATAAGGAAAGAGGTGCTGTAATGAGTCGGCTTTGGACAGTCGGCGACGTCGCGGTCTTCCTGGGTGTGCCTGTCAAGACGCTCTACGAGTGGCGGACGAAAGGCTACGGCCCGAAGGGTAGGCGTGTCGGCAAGCACGTGCGGTACAAGCCCGAAGACGTCATCGCGTGGTTCGAGTCCCTCGATCACGCGGTCTGAAAGGAGCGTCGATGCCTCGGCCCCCGCTGCCAATCGGCACTTACGGCGTGATCCGCACGAAGCTGATCGCGCCGAAAACCTGGGAAGCCTCTGCACGCTTTCGCATGGCTGACGGTCGGTTGAAACGCGTAGGCCGCACGGGTCGCAGCAAAGCTGACGCCGTAACACGACTCAAGAAGGCCATGACAACGCTCGCCGCAGAGGTGCGCGGTGACGAGATCTCCGGCGATACGCGAATGAAGCGCATCGCGGAGATGTGGACGGCAGAGCTGGACCGAGAGGCGAACCTCGGCGACCGCTCCCCCGGCACGGTCAGGAATTACCGCAGCCAGTTGAAGAACTGGATCACTCCAGCCATCGGGGAGCTACAAGCCCGCGAGTTGACGGTCACGACCTGCGACCGGCTGGTGAAGAAGGTTCAGGACGCGACCAGCTACGACACGGCCAAGAGTGTCCGAGCCGTCCTCACCGGCCTGTGCAGCTATGCCGTCCGACACGGCGCGATGGCGCTCAATCCGGTGCGCTCAGTCGGGCGGCTTGCTCGGGGTACGCAGAAAGAGGTCGTGGCACTCGACCGTGACCAGTGCAGCGACTTGCTGATGAACCTTGAACGGCTGGCCGACAACAAGCGCACGGACAGCCGCGGACGAAGCATCGGATCTCGGGCTCAGGTGTGGCAGGACTTGCCGGACATTGTGCGGACCATGCTCGCGACGGGCGTCCGTCTCGGCGAACTGCTGGCGCTCACTGGTAACGATGTCGACCCGCAGGAACGGACGGTAGCGGTCGGGCATCACCTGATCCGGGTCAACGGCCAGGGGCTCGTCCGGGCCGCCAATCGCAAGGGCAATCAGTCTGGGCTCCTGCTGCGGCTGCCGGAGTGGTCGGTATCGATGTTGCGGCGGCGAAAACTGGCCTCGGGCGGCGGTCCCCTGTTCTCGACGTGGAACGGCGAGTGGCTGGACCCGAGCAATGTGATTCATCGCATTCAGGAAGCCTTCGCCGATGTCGGTTACGGGTGGGTTACATCACATGTCTTCCGCAAAACGGTGGCCTCGGTGCTGGACGAGGCCGGGCTTCCGCTGAGCGCGATCGCGGACCAGCTCGGCAACACACAAAAGGTCGCTGACAAGCACTATCGCAAGCGGCGCGTGGCCAACGAAGCCTCGGCGGCGGCGCTCGAAGGCATGTTCGGCGAAGACACCGGCGCCTGATGAAAGTGGCGGGTTTCTGGCGGGATGAGGCCGAATCGGCCTAGAGATGAAAGAGCCCCAGGCCTCTGACCTGGGGTGAAGCTCCCCCGGTTGGACTCGAACCAACAACCCTTCGGTTAACAGCCGAATGCTCTGCCAATTGAGCTACAGGGGAACGCTGTGTGACCGGAGCAGTCCGGCCAACGGAGAGAAACTCTAGCGCACCGCTGATCGTGTCCTGCAGGCACCCCTGAGACCGGGGGACAATGGGTAACCGGGGTAGCGAGGAGGCGTGGTTATGAAGACGTTCGCGTTGGGAGCCCTGGTGGGCTACGTGTTCGGCACCCGGGCCGGCCGGGCGCGGTATGAGCAGATCGTCCGCACCTACCGCAAGTTCGCCGACCACCCGGCGGTGCAGGGCGCGGCGGGGGTGGTGCGGGCCAAGGTCGGCGCCAAGGTGGGCGAGCGGGTGCCGTTCGTGCACGGGAACGGGCACCGTACGTCCGAGGCCGCGGCCAGCCGGTAGGCCGGACGACGCGAGCCGGAAGGCCAGTCAGCCGAGAGCGGCCAACCCCACGGGCTACGGGATGCGGGCGACGGCGAAGACGCGGCGGAACGGGAACCACGTGGTGCCGTCCGCGCGCGGCGGGTAGGCGTCGTCGAGCAGGGGTTTGAGGTCGTCCCGGAACCGGGCCCAGGACCCGTCCGAGAGCGCCGCGCGAACGGGTCGGAGTGCCGATCCGCTGATCCATTCGAGCACCGCGTCCGGGCCGGTCAGGCGCTGGATGTAGGTGGTCTCCCAGGCGTCGATCGTGCAGCCCGCGTCGGTGAACAGGTCGGCATAGCCCTGGGCGTCGTCGATGGAGTCGTCGCCGCGGAGCGTGACGCCGCCGAGTTCGGGCGCCCATCGGTCGGCGACTTCCCGGGCGAGGGTGTGGGCGGGGGCGATGTGGTTGCCGGGGACCTGGATGGCGAGCCACGCCCCGGAAGGGAGCGTCCGCGCCCAGCGTCGCAGCAGGTCCCGGTGTTCGGGCACCCAGTGCAGAACAGCGTTGCTGACCACGACGTCGGTGTCCTCGGCAGGCACCCAGTCACGCACGTCGAGCAGGCGCGCGTCCACGCCCGCCGCCCGCGCGGCTTCGACCATCTCTGGTGAGCTGTCACTGGCGTCGATGACCGCGCTGGGCCAGCGTTCGGTCAGGGTCTTCGTGAGGTTGCCGGGTCCGCAGCCGAGGTCGGCGACGCGCCGCGGGCTGGTGCTGCCGACGCGCGAGAGCAGTTCGTAGAACGGGCGGGCGCGCAGGTCGGCGTAGTCGAGGTACTTTCCGGGATCCCACATACAGTACGACTGTACTGTTACAGCGAGGGGTTGGCCAGTTTCTCCGCGGCTTCGCGGGCGATGGCGGCCACCACGGAAGGATCGACGCCGGGATCAGGCCGGGCCTGGAGCACCACACCGTCCTTACCCGGAACCTTGCGCCGCACGAACCACACGCCACCACCGGTCAGTTCGTGCCGGTGCCGGCCCCGGATCGAGCCGTCCACCCGCTGTCGCACCATCCACGGCACCTTGCCCGGCCGCGGCAGCTCCAGCCGTGTCGGTCGGCGATCGGTCAGCAGGACCGCCGCCCCGGCCGCGCCGAGCTCCTCCGCCTCGACCAGGGTGAGCGCGCCGTCGGACCAGCTCGCCTTGCTGATCATGTGCCAGCCGACTCGGCGCCCTTCGGGCAGCCACAACCCCAGCTCCGTGACGACGACGTGGCCGCCATCGGCCACCTTCGCCACCGACAGCGCGTTCTCCCCCGGCTCCAGCGAACCGGGAAAATCGTCCGGCAGCGGATCCCCGACGAGCCGCCGCAGCCACCCCATGAGCTAGTCCATTCCGCCGATCGCCTGTTCCCGCAACGCTTTCCGGTACTCTTCCAGCGCCACCAGGTCACCGAAGAGTGCCTTGTAGTCCTCCGGCGAGTCGACCGGCGAAAGCCGTTGCAGCCTGGACTTGATCTCCCCGATCTGCCGGCCGACCAGGTTCTCCTGTACCGCCGCCAGCATACTCCCGATGTACCGGACATCGGCTTCTCCCTTGGCGCGCAAGGGTTCCACCGCAAGTTCGGACAGCAGCATCCGGACTGTCCCTTGTGGAGCGTGTGCGCTCACGGCGTCGATCAGTTCCGGGCCTGCCAGTCCGGCCGCCGTCCCGCCCGCCTTCAGCACGGCCCGGTGCACGGCCACATACGCCGGGTGCGTGAACGCTTCCTCCGGCAAGGAGTCGTACTGGGGACCGGTCAGCGCGGGCTCCTGCAAGGCCGCCTTGAGAACCTCGCGCTGCGCCATCAACTGCGGGTCCTTCGGCACGGGCCGCGCGACATCGTCGTCCGGGCCTTTCGCCGGCCGGGTCGCGCGCCGCGCCGGGGCCTGCACGGTGGATCCGGCCGATTCCCGCACGCGCCGGACGACCATCGCCTCGTCCTGCCAGCCCACCCACCAGGACAGCTTCGTCGCGTAGCCGTCCCGCTTCGCACGGTCCTTGATCTGCGCGACCAGCGGCACGGTCCGCTGCAAGGCCGCCACCTGCCCGTCCACCGAATCGAGGTCGTAGCCGGAGAGGATGCTCCGGATCGCGAACTCGAACAGCGGCGTCCGTCGCGCCACGAGATCCCGCACCGCCGCCTCGCCCTTGGCCAGCCGCAGCTCACACGGATCCATCCCGTCGGGCGCGATCGCGATGTAGGTCTGCCCGGCGAAGGTCTGGTCGCCTTCGAACGCCTTGAGCGCCGCCTTCTGGCCCGCCTCGTCACCGTCGAAGGTGAAGATCACCTCGCCGCGGAAGGCGTCGTCGTCCATCAGCAGCCGGCGCAGGACCTTCATGTGGTCCTCGCCGAACGCGGTGCCCGAAGACGCCACGGCCGTGGGAACGCCCGACGCGTGCATCGCCATCACGTCGGTGTAGCCCTCCACGACGACCACCTGATGCCGCCGCGCGATCTCCCGCTTGGCCAGATCGAGCCCGAAGAGCACCTGCGACTTCTTGTAGATCGGGCTTTCGCTGGTGTTGAGGTACTTGGCCTGGATTCCGTCGTCGTCGAACAGCCGCCGCGCGCCGAAGCCGACCACGTCCCCGGACAGGTCCTTGATCGGCCACACCAGGCGCCGGTGGAACCGGTCGATCGGCCCCTGCCTGCCCTCCTTGACGAGCTGTGCCTTCAGCAGCTCAGGCAGTTCGAAGCCCCTCTTGGTCAGCAGGTGCTTGGCCAGCCGGTCCCACCCGGCGGGCGCGAACCCGCAGCCGAAGGTGTGCCAGGCCTGCTCGTCGAACCCGCGCTCCTTCAGGAAGTCCCGGGCGGCCTGCGCTTCGGGCAGCCGCAACTGCTCGGCGTAGAACTCCGCCGCGGCCTTGTGCGCTTCCACCATCCGGGTGCGGGTGCCGCGGTCCCGCTGGACGCTGCCGCCGCCCCCCTCGTAGGTGAGCCGGAAGCCGACCCGGTCGGCCAGGCGCTCGACCGACTCCACGAAACCGAGGTGGTCGATCTTCATCAGGAACTTGATGACGTCCCCGCCCTCACCACAGCCGAAGCAGTGGAAGGTGCCGTGCGTCGGCCGCACGTTGAACGACGGGGTCTTCTCGTCGTGAAAAGGGCACAGCCCCTTCAGCGCACCCCCGCCGGCGTTGCGCAGGGCCACATAGTCCCCCACGACTTCGTCGATCCGGTTGCGCTGACGTACCTCCGCGATATCACTGTCCCGGATACGACCTGCCACGGCGGCCATCCTATGTCAAGTATCGTCATGGCAATGGACACAGGCCATGTCCCGGTCAGCGAATTCGAGAAGCTGCGCCCACGTCTGACCACCGTGGCCTACCGCCTGACCGGCAGCGTCTCCGACGCCGAGGACGCGGTCCAGGAATCGTGGCTGCGGCTGGCGGGGCTCACCGCCGGTGAGCGTGCCGCCATCCGGGACCTCACCGGCTGGCTGACCACCGTGGTCGGCCGGATCTGTCTGGACCGCCTGCGTTCGGCCGCGGTCCGGCGCGAGCGGTACATCGGGGAGTGGTTGCCCGAACCCGTGGTCACCCCGCTGGACTCCGCCGGTGACGACCCGCTGGAGGCCGCGGTCCGCGACGAAGGCGTGCGGATGGCCGCGATGGTGGTACTCGACAAGCTCACGCCCGAGCAGCGCGTCGCGTTCGTCCTGCACGACGCCTTTTCGCTGCCGTTCGCCGAAATCGGCGAAATCCTCGGGGTCTCCCCCGCCACCGCCCGCCAGCACGCTTCCCGGGGCCGCCGCGCGCTCGACGACGCGCAGCCGCCGCCCCGGGCGAGCATGGCCGAGCAGCGCGCGGTCCTCGACCGGTTCATGGCCGCGGTGGCGGCCGGGGACGTGCGAGCCGTGGCCGAGGTCCTGCATCCCGATGTGGTGCTGATCGGCGACAGCGATGGCAAGGCCAAGACCACCCACCGGGTCATGGTGGGCGCGTCGAAGGTCCTGCGGTTCTTCGACGGGCTTCAGCGGATGTACTCTCCGGGCGCCTTCGCCACCGCGCGCCCCTTTCTGGTCAACGGCGATGTCGGCCTCTTCGTACCGAAGCTGCCGGGCGCCGACGGTTACCGCACGCTGGACGCCCACCTGACCACGTTCGCCATCCGGGGCGGCCGCATCGAAGCCATCTACGACATGGCCAACCCGGACAAGCTCACCCGCGTCCCTACGGACTCGGGACCCGGCACGCCTCCCCCGAAGTGAAGCCCTGTTCGGTGATGCCCAGCGCGCTGTTCAGCCGGGAACGCCCGTTTTCCAGGGCGATCTGGTAGGTCAGCTCGACCACGCCGTCCGGCCCGAACTCGCGTTCCAGCTCGGCGACCTGCTCGCTGGTGACGGTGACCGGAGTCGTGGTCATCGCGTCCGCGTAGGCCAGCGCCAGCCGCTCCTGAGCGCTGAAGTGCGGTGAGGTGGCGTATTCGTCTATGTGCTTCAAGCGTTCGATGTCGAGGCCCTGGTTCTTCTGCAGCATCGTGCCGAAGTCCACGCACCACGAGCATCCCAGCCGCACCGCGACCCGGTAGACGGCGATCTGGCGCACGTTGACGGGCAGGACGCGGGAAGCCTTCTCCACCATCCATTCGTGCACCGCGTTGGCCGTCAACAACCGGGGATGATGGGCGGCGACGGCGAACGGATCCGGCACCGCGCCGTAACGGCGACGGGCATAGCGGTAGCCGAGCCTGGTCAACAACCCTGCCCTCCCAGCGGGCACGAGTGGCAGGCGAGGCTGCGTCACGGACATCGTGATCTCCTTCCTGGCAAACGACTTCACCGGAAGGACGAGACGGTCTCCAAAGATGTGACAGCCCCTGGTACGCGGCTGGTCAGGCGGTCATCGAGCGGACGTCCCAGAGCCAGACACCGTCGACGAACTGCGGCGATTTGCGCAGCAGGAGCTCCACTACGGACTGGAGTGCCTGCTGGTTGTCCGTGGGGGCCAGCACGACCACGTCGGCCTGCCAGTACCGGAGGTCGGCAAGGGCCTGCGCGCGGTCCTTGTCCGTGATCGGCGGCACATCGCCCTTCTCCCGCACGGCATTGAGCAGATCGGCGGTCGCGCGCGAGGGCGCGCCGTAGCGGCCGCGCTTGTCGCTCGGCCCGTTGGGACCGACGAAGTAGCCGTCGGCGATGGGGAAGCCGAGATCCGCGTCGGTCTGCCAGTGCAGGGCACGCGCGTCACTGGTGTTGGGCAGCGGCACGGTGACCACCGAGCCGGAGGCGACATAGCGCTTCCAGGTCCCGTCGGCGAAGAACTCCGGTGTGGACGGCCGAGTGATCGTCGGCAACGGCGTGGGCGCGATCGGCAGGAGGACGGCGACGAGCGTACCCAGCCACAGCAGGCGCACCGGCAGTTGGCGCTCCCCGGCCGGTGACGACGCCGAGGCCGCGGCCTGGAACACCCGGTCCGTGGCGATGGCCAGCAGCGCACCGACCGCGGGGATAGCGCCCATCGCCAGCCGTGACTCCAGCAGCGAGTCGAACAGCGGCAGGTTCGCCAGCAACTGCCACGGCCCGGGAATGCCGGTGTCGGTGTGGTCGACCACCAGCCGCACGCCGAGCGAAAGCCATGCCATCACGAACATCGAGATCGCGATCGCGCGGGCGAGCACCACACGCCACAGCCAGATCGTCAGCACCACCATGAGCACGATCAGCGGCCAGCCGAAGAACGCGTTCTCCTCGGTGCGGTTCAGGGACACGTCCGCGGCCGGGCCCGGCTGCCCGGCGACCGATTCGGTGGCGAACCTGGTGAAGGCGGCGGTGTCGTTGCCGACCGGCCCGTGTTCCAGGGTCTTGTAGCTCTGGCTGCCGAAGAACTGGAACCACAGCGGGTAGATGATGATCGCCAGCGCGAGCACGGCGGCGATTCCCACGCCGATCGCGGTGGGGCGCACCATCTTCGCCGCCTCACGGGGACGAGACGCCGCGTAGGCGATCGCGAACACCGCGAAGGCCAGCATCGAGATGAGCAGCGGCTCTTCCCCGAGGAAAACCTGGTAGGCGATCAGCAGACCGAGGATGATCCCGTCGCGCACCGGGCGCTTTCCCTGCGCCAGCAGGATAAGCCGCAGCACGATGAACGGGATGAGGAAGAGACAGGCGAAGTTGGGGTGCGCGTTGCCGTGCGAAATCATCGGCGGCGCGAACCCGCAGAACACGCCGCCGATCGCGGCGGCGAACCGCGAGGTGACCAGGTACCGGGAGAAAAGCCAGTACCACGCGGAGGCGGTGCCCGCCAGGCCTCCGGTGAGCGCGACCGCCCAGGTCACCGTGGGCCCGAACAGCATGGTCAGTGGGGACAGCGGGATGCCGAGGCCGAACATCGCGGTGTTGGCCATCATGTTGACGCCCACCGGGAAGTTCTGCAGCGTCGAGGTGAGCGGGTTCTCCCAGTGCCAGACCGCGTGGGCGGTGACGTCGAAGAACCACTCCCACATGTTCTGGTCCTGCGCGCTGTTGTAGAGGTAGCCACCGCCGAGGTGCAGCCAGAGACCGCCGTAGATCCCCAACGCGATCAACAGGTAACACGCCATCGTCACGGCGTCGGCGCGATTCCATCGCCGCGACTTCGGTTCGGGATGCTGCACCGTCTCGGGCGCCTTGAGCAAGGCGGTCACTCTCGTTACCTCAGGGTTCGACAACGCGGGCGAAAAAGTAGACCACACCCGTGCCGGCGTGTCGCACGAGGAGCAGGAAAGGCCGGTCCACGACGACCTCGACCGGGGGCGGGCCGCTGATCATCGACAGGGTACGGAACGTCGTCGCGGTGGCCGCCGCCCCCTCCAGTCCCTGCTCGTCGATCCGCAGTACCGCCTGGTGCACGACGCCGTCGACCCACACCGGACGGACCGGCGTGAGCCTGCTGAAATCGGCTTCGTCGCGCTGGAACATCGCCCGCACGCCGAGTCCTTCGAGTACGGCTTTGAGTCCGGCCCGGGTGTCCAGTTTGAACCGTGGCATCGCGAGCCGGACCTGCCGGTAGCCTTTGCCATCGAGCAGGCTCCCGAACCGGGACACGTCCATAGTGGATTCCTGATCGGCCAGGTCGCCGTCCGGCAGCAGGATGGTCGCCACAACCCCGCCCACGGCGGGAAGCTCGACGAGCTGCCAGCCGTCGGCGTTCGCATAACCCAGATTTTCCGACTGGCGCATGGTGGGCACGCGACGGGTGCCCGAGGGGCTGTGGAAGTCGGCGTCTTCGGTGCCGGAGAACGGATGAGTCCACGACGTCTTGAGGTAGAGCGCGTTCACCAGGCTGGCGACCGTGTCGCTGTCCACCGATCCCGGAGCCAGCAACTCGGGGATGAGGTCACGCGTGGTGCGCGCGACATCCGCGTTGATCAGCCGGCGGGCCGCTTCGGAATCGGCGGCGAAGGGCGCGGGTTCGACCGTTCCTCGCGGCCACGCGGCCAGTTCCACGGCGAAGTCTTCGACGATCGGGAGCCCCTGATCGGCCCACAGGGTGTTCGCGACCTCCAGCACGGGCGCCTCGCGGCGGGACTGCTCGGGCAGAGTCGCCGCGCTGCGCAGCAGGTCGGCCTGCTTGGCGATGTCGGGATCGCCGGCGGCCAGGAGCTCGACCAGCTCACGCGTGGTCTGCCCGCTCGCCGCCTGGGCGGTCAGGCCGAGCGCGCTCGCCACGGAGTACGGCGAGAAGCACGAGTTCCCGCCCTCCCCGGCGATGGCGCGATGCAGGGTGAAGCCGAACCGTAGGTGGTCCCGTTCCGGACCACGGATTTTCGCCTTGGTCACCGGCCCGACGGTACCGGAAAGGTGTGTCGCCGATGGCGGATTGGTGACGAGAAGTGTGCCGGTTAGTGACGGGAACTGTGCCAGGCGTGGGCCTGGGCGTCGGTGAGGGAGGCAACCTGGTCGATCACCACGCGCAGGCGTGCCGCCTCGTCGGGGGCCGCCTCCCACGCCGGATGGAACATCGGGTCGAGCGAATCCGGCGCGTCCCGGAGCAGCAATCCCACCAGTTCCTTCAGCATCCGTCGTTGCCCGGCCTGCAGGGCGAGCCGGCGGGGGTCGCTCATGACGTAACGCAAGGCGAGCGCCTTGAGCAGCGCCACCTCGGCGGCCACCCGTTCGGGGACGGCCAGCGTCGCACCGTAACGGCACAACGGTCCGTCGCCGTAGGCGTCACGAGTGCCGGTGACGGCGGCGGTGGCGAAACGGCCGACCAGTTCGCTGGTGAGACGCTTCAAGGCGATCCGGGCTTCCGGCGACGCGTCGTAGGAGGCCATTTCGGCGACCACGGGCAGGTCCAGGAGGTCACGCGCCGCGTTCTCCAGCGCGAACACGGGCTGGCCGGAAAAATGTTTGGCGGCCAGCTCCGCGATCGCGGTGCGTTCCCCCGCGTCGGCGAGCACCTTCAGCGTGATGCGCCCGGCCAGCACTCCGTCCTCGACGTCGTGCACCGAGTACGCGACGTCGTCGGCCCAATCCATGATCTGGGCTTCCAGGCACGTAGTGCCCTCGAGCAGTCCCTCCCGGATCCACGCGAAGACCTCGAGGTCATCGTCGTAGACTCCGAATTTCGCCTGTCCGGCCCGGCGCGGCCAGGGGTACTTCATCGCGGCGTCGAGACACGCCCTGGTGAGGTTGAGCCCGGCACTGTCGACCTTCGGCTCCAGCCGGGTCAGGATCCGCAGCGTCTGCGCGTTGGCCTCGAACCCGCCGCATTCCCGCGAGGCCTCGTCGAGCGCGCGTTCGCCGTTGTGCCCGAACGGCGGGTGCCCGATGTCGTGGGCCAGCCCGGCGGTGTCGACCAGGTCCGGGTCCGCGCCCAGCTCTTCGGCGATGCCACGGCCGATCTGCGCGACCTCCAGCGAGTGGGTGAGCCTGGTCCTCGGCACACCGGTGACTTCGCTGCCCTCTCCCGGCCCCACCACCTGGGTCTTCCCGGCCAGCCGGCGCAGTGCCGCGGAGTGCAGCACGCGCGCCCGGTCGCGGGCGAACGCGCTCCGGCCGTCGGCTCTCGCGCCGGCGAGCGCGGCCGTCTTCGGCGGTTCCGGCAGCCATCGCCGCAGGTCATGGTCCGTGTACACCTGGCAACCCCACGTTCACCCCGGGTGTCGTCAGCCGAATCCGCTGCCGCCGACATCGTCGGCGGGCGTCCTGCTGGCCAAATAGAACAGCAAGGCCCCGGTCTCGCGGTAAATGTACCTAAGCTGGGTCAGCCGCGCCTGCACGATCGGCCCGCTGTGCGTGGGCGAGGTCCAGGCCTCGATGCCTTGGTCCTTCGCCATGGTCCGGGCCCGCAGCGAATGCCACGGATCGCTGACCAGGACGGCCGTGTCCCAGCCGTGCTGACGCGCCTCGATCGCCGTCGCGCGAAGGCTTCCCAGCGTGTCGCTTCCCTCCCGCACCGCGTAGGTGGCCGTGCTCGGCACACCCGCGGCCTGGAGCCAGAGCAGGCCGGCGTACGCCTCGGTGTAGTTGTCACCGACGCGGTTGCCGCCGGTCGTGACGATCGTCTTGGCCACGCCTTCCTGGTAAAGCTGCTTGGCGTGCTTGAGCCGCGCCTCGAAGATGGCGGACGGCTTGCCGTTGTACTGTGCCGCCCCGAGCACCAGGATGATGTCCGCGTGCTCGCGGTCGTCGGCGCGGGCCACCTGCCAGACCCGCAGGGCCGTCCCCCCGATCACCAGCACCACCATCAACAGCGTGCCGAACACGGCTCGTCTCAGCCAGTGGATCCTGAGTTTTCCCATCCGGACCATCTTCGCATCCGAGATCGCCCGTCAGAGCCAGCCGTTCTGCTCGGCGATCCGGACCGCCTCCGCGCGGGTGCGGGCACCGGTCTTGCCGATGGCGGCGGACAGATGGTTGCGCACGGTGCCTTCGGACAGATGAAGGACCCGTGCGATGTCGGCGACCGTGCCGCCGTCTCCCGCGGCGCGCAGCACCCCGTGTTCCCTGGCGGTGAGCGGACTCGAGCCGGTGGCCAGTGATTCGGCGGCCAGCGCGGGATCGACCACGCGGAGTCCATTGTGGACTTTACGGACCGCGTCGACGAGTTGCTCCGGTGGAGAGTCCTTGACCACGAACCCGACCGCACCGGCCGCCATCGCACGGGCGAGATAACCGGGCCTGCCGAAAGTGGTGCACACGATGACCCGGCACTCCGGCAGGGCGGAACGCAGTTCGGCCGCCGCGGTGAGCCCGTCCTTACCGGGCATCTGCACGTCCAGCAGCGCCACGTCGGGGCGGTGCTCCTTGGCCGCGGCCACCACCTCGTCCCCCGAACTGACCTGGCTCACCACCTCGATGTCGCTTTCGAGACCGAGCACCGTGGCCAGCGCGCCCCGCACCATCGCCTGATCGTCGGCGATCATCACCCGGATCACGCAGCGCCCTCCAGTTTTTCCGTAACCTCGGCGCGCACCCGGAAGCCGCCGTTTTCCCGTGGTTCCGCGCGAAGCGTCCCCCCGATCTCGGCGAGGCGCTCCCCCAGGCCCCGCAACCCGTTCCCGGCTGTCGCCGTCGTGCCCTCGCCGTCGTCGGTGATCTCGATCCACGTGCGGCCCAGGCGGACCCGCACCTGTTTGGCGCCCGAATGCCGGATCACGTTGGTGACCGCTTCGCGCAACACGTAACCGAACGCCTGCTGAAGATCGGGCCGCACGTTGTCCACCGCGGAGGGCAGATCCGCGTCGATTTCGGCCGCCCGCAAGGCCGCCCTGGCACCGACGACCTCGGCGGGCAACGACACCTCCCGGTAGTCCGAAACCGTGGCGCGCACGTCGGACAGGGCGCTTCGGGACAACTGCTCCACCTCGCGGATTTCGGTGATCGCACGATCCACGTCGCTCGAGCTCTCCAGTACGCGCCGCGCCAGGCCCGCCTTCACGGTGATGGTGGTGAGACTGTGCCCGAGGATGTCGTGCAGGTCCCGGGCCAGCCGTTCCCGCTCGGTCGTGACGGCCAGGGTCGCGATCTCCTCCTGCGCGGCGCGCAGATGCCGCACGGCGTGCGCGAGCCGCCCGACGAAGAACAACGCGATGGTCAGGCCCGTGACCGTGCCCACGTCACCGACCGTGCCGTTGAGCGGACCGCCCGTCAACACGATCGCGTACGCCGCGCAGATGGACAGGCCGTCGAAGACCAGGAACCACCCCGGCGGCACGCCCAAGGCCGCCACCGTCATTGCATAGGTGAGGACGTAGACGCTCGCGCCGTTGGTGACCAGCAACCAGGCCAGCGCGAGCATGCCGAGCACGAAGCCCAGCTGCACGGCCAGAGGACGCGCCGGGAACAACACGTACGGGAAGATCAGATAGCAGAAGGCGAACGGGATCAGCAGCACGAGCGTCGCGATCCCCACTTGCCGCACCTCGCCCTGGGAGACCGCGCGCACCGCCGGCATCAAGATCGGCAGCAAGACCACCACCGCGATGACAAGCCAACGGTGGCTGACCCTGTCCCGGGCGTAAGCGCTCCGGCTGGCCGACCACCAACTCAGCCGGGCATCGGCGGTCTCGCCGAGCAACCCGCCTCTGAAGGCGACGTTCACTCCTACCTCCTGTCCTTCACGGGACGCCGGGTCACACTCGTGCGGAGTCTTTACGGTAGCGGCGAATCACCGCGATCGAGAGCACGACCGTGAACAGGCCGAGCACCAGCGCGTCCTGGCCGAGACCGGTCGCGTGATCGGTGGTGACCCCGCCGCGGCCGACCTGGGCGAGCCAGTAGGCAGGCAGCACGTGCGCGATGTTCAGCAGCCACTGCGGCATCACGTCGATCGGGATGAAGATCCCGCCGACCAGCGCCATCGGCAACATCACCAGCTGCGTGATGGGCTGGGTCGAGTCGGCGGTGCCGATCTGCCCGATGAGCAGCCCGATCAGGGCGAACGGCACCGCCGCGAGCCACACGCCGACGGTCACCCGGAGCCACCCGGCCGCGTCCAGTGACACGCCTTTGACGATCAGGCCGGTCAACGGGACCAGGATGACCGGCGCGAGCGCGAGGATCATCCCGGTCGCGGCCTTCGCCACCAGGTAGCCGCTTCCCGACAGCGGGGTGAGCCGCAACTGCCGCTGCCACCCCGCTTGGCGCTCGATCGCGACCCGGGTGCCGGTGAACAGACCCGACGCCATCGCGCCGAACGCGGTCATGTTGACCATCAGCGAGGCGGTGCCCGCGCCGTCGCCATCCTTGACGAAGATTCCGGTATACAGCAGGAAAAGCAGGACCGGGAAGGCGACCGTGAAGATCATGAACCGTGGCGAGCGGAGCACGCGACGGATTTCCAGAGCCAGATAATGCGCACTCATCGTTGGCCCGTCAGGGAAAGGAAGGCGCCTTCGAGGCCGATCGCGGCGATCTCGATGTCGTGCGCGCCGGGGAAGGCCGCCAGCAGGGCTTTCAACGTCCGGTCGGAATCAGCGCTCGACACCGCGATCCGGGTGCCCCGGAGCTGGAAGTCGGTGACCGCGGGCAGGTTCGCGACCGCGGCCTCGGTGATGCCGGGCACCACGGCACGGAGCGTGCGCCCGCCCGCGAGCGAGCGGACCTCGGCCACCGAACCGTCGGCGACGGTCGCTCCCGCACGCATCAGCACCACGCGGTCGGCGAACTCTTCGGCTTCGTCGAGATAGTGGGTCGCGAACAACACGGTGCGACCGGTTTCGGTGTAGGCCTGCATGGCCCGCCAGAACTCGCGCCTGCTCGCCACGTCCATCGCGGCCGTCGGCTCGTCGAGCACCAGCAGGTCGGGGTCGCTGGCCAGGGCGATCGCGAAGCGGACCCGTTGCTTCTGGCCGCCGGAAAGCTTGTTGCCGCGCCGGCCCGCCAGCTCGGAGATCCCGGCCCGCCGCAACACCTCCGCAACCGGCACCGGCTCACGGTGCAACGAGGCCACCATGGCGACCATTTCGCCGACGGTCGCGTCGTCGAGCAGCGCACCGCCCTGCAGCATGGCGCCGATCGTGCCGTGCGCGATGGCCTCGGAGGGCGTCTTGCCGAACACGGTCACCGTTCCGGCGCCGGGTTTCGTGAGCCCGAGGATCATGTCCACTGTGGTCGATTTGCCGGCGCCGTTCGGGCCGAGCAGGGCGACCACCTCACCCGGCGCGATCGTCAGATCGACGCCGTCGACGGCGCGCACGTCGCCGTAGTGCTTCCGCAGCCCGGACAGGTGCACGGCCGCCCCCACGACGACCGCGTTCATGCCGGTGGCCTGAATTCCGTTCATACCCGCAAGGCTGCCGCCAAGCGGGCCCCGGTACTCAGGCCAGTCGTCATCACCTGCCCATGACAACTGTCACGGGTACGTCAGCAGCCGATGAGGCGGGCGGCGAGGTAGGACTCGACCTTGTCGATGGCGATGCGCTCCTGCGCCATGCTGTCGCGCTCGCGGACGGTGACGGCCTGGTCGTCCAGGGAGTCGAAGTCCACGGTGACGCAGAACGGCGTGCCGATCTCCTCCTGGCGGCGGTAGCGCTTGCCGATCGAGCCCGCGTCGTCGAAGTCGACGGTCCAGTGCTTGCGCAGCCGCGCCGCCAGATCACGGGCCTTCGGCGTGAGGTCGGCGTTGCGGGACAGCGGCAGCACGGCGGCCTTGTACGGCGCGAGCCGGTAGTCCAGCTTGAGCACGATGCGCTTGTCCACACCGCCCTTGGCGTTGGGCACCTCGTCCTCGTGGTAGGCGTCGAGCAGGAACGCCATCATCGGACGGCCCACCCCGGCGGCCGGTTCGATCACGAACGGCCGGTACCGCTGACCGGTCGCCTGGTCGAAATAGGACAGATCCACCCCGGAATGGTTGGAATGCGTGGTGAGGTCGAAATCGGTGCGGTTGGCGATGCCTTCCAGCTCGCCCCACTCCTGGCCCGCGGAGAACTTGAAGCGGTACTCGATGTCGACGGTGCGCTTGGCGTAGTGCGAAAGCTTCTCTTTGGGGTGCTCGTAGTGCCGCAGGTTCTCCGAGGCGATCCCCAGGTCGGTGTACCACTGGGTGCGCAGGTCGATCCAGTACTGGTGCCAGGTCTCGTCCTCGCCGGGCTCGACGAAGAACTCCATCTCCATCTGCTCGAACTCACGGGTGCGGAAGATGAAGTTGCCCGGCGTGATCTCGTTCCGGAACGACTTGCCGATCTGCCCGATGCCGAACGGCGGTTTCTTGCGCGAGGTGGTGAGCACGTTGAGGAAGTTGACGAAAATGCCCTGCGCGGTCTCGGGTCGCAGATAGTGCAGGCCCTCCTCGCTCTCCACCGGGCCGAGGTAGGTCTTGAGCATCATGTTGAACTCGCGGGGCGCGGTGTACTCGCCGCGGACGCCGCAGTTCGGGCAGGGCACATCGGACAGGTCGTCGTCCAGGTTCTCCTTGCCGGTGCGCTCGGCGTACTCCTCGGCGAGCTGGTCCGCCCGGAACCGACGGTGACAGGACGTGCACTCCACGAGCGGGTCGTGAAAAGCGTTCACGTGACCGGACGCGACCCACACCTGACGCGGCAGGATCACCGACGAGTCGAGCCCGACGACGTCCTCGCGGTTCTGCACCATGGTCTTCCACCACTGGCGCTTGATGTTCTCCTTGAGCTCCACGCCCAGAGGCCCGTAATCCCACGCCGACCGGGTACCGCCGTAGATCTCCCCGGACGGGAAGACGAAGCCACGACGCTTGCACAGGCTGACGACGGTCTCGATCGTATTGGCGGGCACTCCACGCTCTCCATCAGATGCGGGGACGGTTAGGGCTCGTCCAAGCGTATCCGGCCGCCCGGAGAGGCTTGACAGCGGTGGCCCCAGACGATAACGACGATCGTTCTCCTTCGCCAACTACCATGGTCCTACCGACACCAAGGCTGGAGACCGACATGCCGATGGCGAGCCCGGACGCCGCCCTGCCTGACAGACTGTCTGCGAAGGGCGAGGTACCTGGCCACAATGACCGAGGGAACGCGCCGTCCGAAGGTAGCCGATCTCGGGGGCAGGGCTCCGAACAGCCGAAACGAGAGTCGAGTGCACAGGAGAGCCCTGGCCACGAGATCGGCTGGGCGCGTTCACCAACAGGCACTGCGGAGACCGAACACCACGAAACGGACGCCCTCGAGCCCCGCACGGCAACCCAGCCCGCCTCCGCGCTCACCGGCGCGGGAGAGTTGTTACGGGCCCTCGCCGCGCCGGTCCGCATCGCCATCGTGCTGCAGCTCCGCGACGCCGACCGCTGCGTGCACGAACTGGTGGCCGCGCTCGACGTCGCGCAGCCGCTGATCAGCCAGCACCTCCGGGTACTCAAGGCGGCCGGGGTGGTGCGAGGCGAGCGCCGTGGCCGTGAGGTCGTCTACCGGCTGGTGGATGATCACCTCGCGCACATCGTGGTGGACGCGGTGGCGCACGTGAAGGAGGAGGCAAGCAGATGATCAGTCCGGCGCGGGACCGGGCTCCGCTGCCCGGCCGCCGTTCGACCAGGCAGCGCGCGGCCGTGGTCGATCTCCTGGCCGGAATCGACGACTTCCGCACCGCCCAGGAACTCTACGACGAACTCCGCAGACGTGGCGACGAAATCGGCTTGACCACGGTCTATCGCACTCTCCAGTCGCTGTGCGAAGCGGGCGAGGTGGACGTACTCCGCAACGAGAGCGGCGAGGCGATGTACCGGCGCTGCTCCGCCCACCATCACCATCACCTGGTCTGCCGCCACTGCGGCCGCACGGTCGAGATCGAGGGACTCGCCGTCGAGCGCTGGGCGGAGAAAATGGCCGCGGGCAACGGTTTTTCCGAGGTGTCGCACACCGTCGAGATCGTCGGCACCTGCGCGAGCTGCGCCGCGGCGCGTCAGCTTTCGTAAGGGTCGCGGGGCGCGGGTACCGCACGGACGGTCGCGACGGTGAAATCGGCCGTGTAGTCGTTCGCCCGGGTGGCCGTCCGGGGCACGACGCGGCCGGTCACCGCCAGCCAGGTGTCGTCGGGGTCGGCGGCGACCGCATCGGCCGCGTCGCCGGTCAGGTGCACCGTCACCGGGAAGGCGTCGGCGGCGCAACAGGTGATCACCATGCGCGCCAGCAGCACGGAAGCGCCGTGATGGCTGACGAAGCCGGTCAGCGCCACTGTCCGGCCGTCGAGGGATCCGGTGCCGTCCCAGCCGGCCCTGGTCACGAAGTCGGTCATGGACAGTGGCACCACGTCACCCGGCGGCAGTGGCGGGAAACTCGCCGTCGCCTGCGTGTCCGGCGCCCTGGTGCCGGTCCGGTTCACCGAGTCCGAGCCGAGCGCGGGCGGCGCGACCAGGAACACCGCGAGCACCGGCAGCACGAGCAGCCACGCCGAGCGGGCGGCATGGTGGTGGCCGTGCGGGTCGCGGGAGGCCCGCCCCCTCAGGTCCCGGACGATCGCGACCACCGCGAGCCCGAGCATCACCGCTCCCCCGGCGAGCACCCAGGGTTGTTGGGAGGGCTTGACGTAACGCAGGTAGTCGCCGTTGAGCCCGAGTTTGAGCAGCGCGCCGCCGAGCAGAACGAGCAGGACGTTCTGTGTCTCCCGCCTCACAGGAGCACACCGCCGACGGCCACCGCGCACACCACCGCGACCACGAACGTCACCGGCGCGAACCGCGTGGCGAACGACCGTCCGAAGGCACCGGCCTGCAGCGCGAACAGCTTCACGTCGATGGCGGGCCCGACCACCAGGAAGACCAGTTTCGGCAGCAGCGGCAACGCGGTCATCGAGGCGGCCACGAACGCGTCCGCCTCACTGCACAACGCGAGCACGACCGCCAGCACGGCCATCACGGCCACGCCGAGGACGAGATGCCCGGCCAGCACGTCGAACCACCCGCCGGGCACGAGCACGTTCAGGGTGGCCGCGATGAGTGCGCCGAGCACGAGGAAACCGCCGGACTCGGCCAGGTCGGAGCGCGCGGTTTCGGCGAAAACCGCCCACCGGCCCCGCCCTTCCACGTCGGGAAGCCGGCGCAGTGCCCGTTCCGCGAGCCAGTCCGCGCGCCCCCATTTCGACCACAGCAGCCCCATCACCACCGCCGTGGCGAACGAGCCGAGGAACCGGGCCAGCACCATCTCGGGCCTGCCCGGGAACGCGACCGCGGTGGCGACCAGCACGACCGGGTTGACCGCCGGAGCGGCGAGCAGGAAGGTCAGCGCCGCCGCGGGCGCGACGCCGTGGCCCATCAACCGCCGTGCCACCGGGACCGAAGCGCACTCGCAGCCCGGCAGCGCGACGCCGGCCAGCCCGGCGACGCCGACCGCCGCACCGGCGTTGCGGGGCAACACCTTCTCGAGCGTCCTGGCCGGGACGAACGCGGCGATCGCGCCGCTGATCAGCACGCCCAGCACGAGGAACGGCAACGCCTGCACGCAGATCGCGACGAACACGGTCGACCCGGTGCGCAGCGCCGGGACGTCCAGCGCGTCGGCGAACCACGACCGCGCGAAGATCGCCAGGGCCAGCACGACGCAGAGCAGTTCGAGCGAGGTGATCCGCGGCTTGCGCCGCTCCGGCGCCTCGGTCGTGACGTGCACGGCCGAGATCCTGCCACAGTGCCCCGACAATCCCCTTTACGACGCGAAGTCGAGCAGTTCCGCCCGCAGTTGCGAAGCGGTGGACACGACCAGCATCAACAGAGTGCCCAGCGGGGCGGGATCCAGGCCCTGCGCGGGAAACGCGTACCGCAGGGTCATGTCGAGCCCGCGCTCGGTGTGGATCACGCCGAGCGTGCCGAACAGGCCCTCGCCCGCGCGTTCGGCGGCGGAGGCCGCGACGCCGGGCCGGTCGGGCAGGTCCCAGCCGACCACGCAGGTCAGGCTGAGCACGGTCAGCCCCTCGGCGAGTTCGCTCGACTGGATCACGCACGGCACCCCGGCGTGGGCGAAGGTGAGCGCACCGTCCGGGTCGACCCGCACCTCGAGGTAACGCTCCAGCGCCTCGCGGGCACGTCCCAGCAGTTCCGTGTCGTTCACGATGCTCCCTTGGCCGCCGCGTCGACGGCGGCCCCGAACCGCCGGTCCCGCTTGGCGTACTCGAGGCACGCGGCCCACAGTTGCCGCCGGTCGAAGTCGGGGAAGAGGGTGTCCTGGAAGACGAACTCGGCGTAGGCCGACTGCCACAGCATGAAGTTCGACGTGCGCAGTTCTCCCGACGGCCGCAGGAACAGGTCCACGTCCGGCATTTCCGGTTGGTACAGGTACTTCGCGAGCATCCGCTCGTCCACCTTGTCCGGGTTGATCTTGCCCTCGGCGGCCAGTTGCGCGATGCGCCGCGTGGCGTCGACGATCTCGGCACGGCCGCCGTAGTTGACGCACATGGTCATGTTGAGCGCCGTGTTGTGCTTCGTCTTTTCTTCGGCGGCCTGAAGTTCCCGGATCACGCTGCGCCACAGCCTCGGCGCCCGTCCCGCCCACCGGATCCGCACCCCGATGGAACCGAGATAGTCCACCTGGCGGCGGATCGTGTCGCGGTTGAAGCCCATGAGGAACCGCACCTCTTCGGGACTGCGCTTCCAGTTCTCGGTGGAGAAGGCATACACCGAAAGCCAGCGGACGCCCAGTTCGACGGCGCCGCTCGCGACGTCGATCATCACGGCCTCGCCGCGCTTGTGGCCCTCGATCCGCGGCAGCCCCCGCTGGTTGGCCCAGCGCCCGTTGCCGTCCATCACCAGCGCCACGTGCCGGGGCAGCAGCGCGGCCGGGATCTCCGGGGGCGTGGCACCCGAGGGATGGGGCTCCGGTCGCCGCGCCGGCATCGGTGACGCGGTGACCTCACGTGCCCTGCGCCGCACGAGTTTCCTCCCTGATTCGCCCAGTGTCGTTCTTTCCAGAGTCGTTCGCCGAGGTTACTTGCCGCCGTTCCACCAGTGGCAGGGACCGTAGCTGCCGCTCCAGATGCCACTGGAGATGCGCCGCGACCAGGCCGCTGGCGTCCCGCCGCGCACCGGCGAGGGACGCCTCGGCCACGTCCCAGTCGCCATGCAGGAGAGCCTCCAGCAGCACCAGCACCTCCGGCGCCGGATGCACCGCGCCCGGCGCCCGGCAGCTGCCGCACAGGGAACCGCCCGCCGTCACGCTGAACGCGTTGTGCGGCCCGGGCAGGCCACAACGGGCGCATTCGGTGATGGCCGGTGCCCATCCCGCGAAGGCCATCGCTCGCAGCAGGAACGCGTCGAGCACCAGCGAGGCGTCACGCTCTCCCCCGGCGAGCGCCCGCAGCGCGCCGGTGACCAGCAGGTACAGGCGCAGCGCCGGCTCGCCCTCCTCCGCGGTGAGCCGGTCGGCGGTCTCGGCTATCGCGCTGGCGGCGGTGTAGCGCTGGTAGTCGCCGACCAGCGGCAGCGCGAACGCGTCCACCGTCTCGACCTGGGTGATCACGTCGAGGGTGCGGCCGGTGTAGAACTGGGCGTCCACGTGACCGAAGGGCTCCAGCCGGGCGCCGAACCGGGAAGTCGTGCGGCGCACGCCCTTGGCGACCGCGCGCACCTTGCCGTGGCGGCGGGTGAGCAGGGTGATGATCCGGTCGGCCTCACCGAGCTTGTGCACCCGCAGCACCACACCGGTGTCGCGATAGAGGGTCACTGTTCCTCCGCGAGTTTGCGCGCCCCCGCGATCGTGTCGACAGGGCGCTCCTCGCCGACGCACGTCACGCACGGCCGTAGGGCGCCCTGCCGCCCCGATAGCGGACAACAAGGGCGCGCCTTGTGGGCACCCTGATTGCCGCGAGTTGCCACAAGCGGTGTCACCGGTTCATCGTCTCACAGCTACACGAAGAGACCGGTGAACGGCGCGAACGGCAGATTCCGCGCGACGAACCACGCCACGAAGACCACACCGGAAACCACCGGCGTCCACCGCCAGTGCTGCCACGTCCGCACCGGCACACCACGACGGCGTCCGACCACCCAGGCACTGTTTTTCTCGCGAGTCTGCGCGCCCCCGCGATCGTGTCGACAGGGCGCTCCTTCCCAAGGCATGTCACTAAAGCTGTCGGGCGCCCTGCCGCCCCGATAGCGGATCCAGACGGCGCGCTCTGTGATCACCTTGAGAGCCGCGAGTCGAGCTGAGCGTGTCACGCTCCACAAGCACAGCAGCAGGAATCCGAGCGCGACGGCGTTGTAGTGCAGCGCCGCGGGGAGATCACCGCGCGCCAGGCTTCCCGCCATGCGCAGCCCGCCGCAGAGCGGGCAGTCGATGCCGAAGCAGGCGCGCGTCGGGCAGAGGATCATCTCCGCTCAGAATCCCAGGCGCCGCAGCTGTTTCGGGTCGCGCTGCCAATCCTTCGCGACCTTGACGTGGAGGTCGAGATACACCTTCGTGCCCAGCAGCGCCTCGATGTGGCGGCGCGCCTGGGAGCCGACGGTGCGCAGGCGTTCTCCCTTGTGCCCCAGGATGATTCCCTTCTGGCTGGGGCGCTCGACATACAGCAGCGCGTGCACGTCGAGGAGGTCGCGTCCCTCGCGCGGGATCATTTCCTCGACGGTGACCGCGATCGAATGCGGCAGCTCGTCCCGCACCCCCTCCAGCGCGGCCTCCCGGATCAGCTCGGCGACCAGCGTCTGCTCGGGTTCGTCGGTGATGTCGCCATCCGGATAGAGCACGGGGCCTTCGGGAAGCCGTTGCACCAGAAGGTCTTCGAGCACCCCGAGCTGATAACCGTCCACTGCGGACACCGGGACCAGCTCGGCGAAGTCCATGACTTTCTGCATGGCGAGCAGTTGCTCCGCGACCCGTTCCGGCGCGACGAGGTCGGTCTTGGTCACGACACCGATGACCGGGGTCCGGCGGGCGATCTTGGCGAGCTCGGCGGCGATGAACCGGTCGCCGGGTCCGACCTTTTCGTCGGCGGGGACACAGAATCCGACGACGTCCACTTCGGACCAGGTCGAGCGCACCAGGTCGTTGAGCCGTTCACCGAGCAGGGTTCGCGGCCGGTGCAGCCCCGGAGTGTCCACAATGATCAGTTGTGCGTCCTCGCGATGCACGATGCCGCGGATCGCGTGGCGCGTGGTCTGTGGCTTGCTGGAGGTGATCGCCACCTTTTCGCCGACGAGCGCGTTGGTCAGCGTCGATTTGCCGGCGTTGGGACGGCCGACGAAACAGGCGAACCCGGAACGATGGGTCACGGCCGTACTTCCCGCAGTACTTCCCGCACCGAGCCGGAAGGGTCGGCGCGGAAGATCCGCACGGACGGCGCGAGATCGCGCACCGCCTGCACCGAAGCGCCGGTGACCAGCGCGTCCTCGGTCACGACCGCGGCCGCCTCCAGGCTTTCCGCGCCACTGGACACCGCGGCCGCGACGGCCGCCTGGAGCGCGCTGATTCCGAAAGAGGGCAGGTCGACCGTGCTCGCCGCGTAGGTGCGCCCGTCGGTATCGCGCACCGCGGCGCCTTCCGCGGCCCCTGTCCTGGCGCGTGCCGCCCGGGCCAGCACGACGAGCTTCTCGTCCTCGGCCTCCAGTTCCCCCTCAGCCACCGGACCGTCAGCCATCTCCGCCACTCCGCTCGTGATCGTCACCGTTGCCGGTACGCACCTTACGTCCCGGGAACCTGCCGTCTTCGGCGTGGACCACCACCGTGGTGATCCGCATCCGGCCGCGCCGGTCCTTGCCGCCCTCCGCGGACAGGCGCAGGCCCTCGATATCGGCCTCCGCCCCGGGCAGCGGAACGCGGCCGAGCCGCTCCGCGAGCAGGCCGCCCACCGTCTCCACGTCGTGTCCTTCGAGGTCGACGCCGAACAGCATGGCGAGATCGTCCACGCCCAGGCGGGCCGAGACCCGGACCGAGGTGTCGTCGAGGTACTCGACCGGCGGCCGCTCCTCGATGTCGGATTCGTCGGTGATCTCGCCGACGATCTCCTCGAGGATGTCCTCGATGGTGAGCAGGCCGGCCGTCCCGCCGTACTCGTCCACCGCGATCGCCATGTGGTTGCGCGAAACCTGCATCTCGCGGAGCAGGTCGTCCAGTCGTTTCGAGTCCGGCACGAAGGACGCCGGGTTCATCAGTTCCTCGACCGGGCACGCGGATCCTTCGTTCACCGAGGCGCGCACGAGGTCCTTGAGATTGGCCACACCGACGATGTCGTCGACCGACTCGCCGATCACGGGAATCCGGGTGAAACCGGTGCGCAGGGACAACGCGAGCGCCTGCCGGACGGTCTTGGTCCCCTCGATCCAGACGATCTCGGTGCGCGGCACCATCACCTCGCGCGCGACCGTGTCCCCCAGTTCGAAGACCGAGTGGATCATCTCCCGCTCGCCGGGCTCGACCACCCCCCGTTCCTGGGCCAGGTCGACCAGCTCGCGCAGCTCTATTTCGGAACTGAACGGCCCCTCGCGGAAGCCCTCACCGGGCGTGATCGCGTTACCGATGAGGATGAGCAGGCGGCTCAACGGCCCGAGCACCGATCCGAGCACCCGCACCGGCACCGCCGTCACGATGCCGACGCGGTAGGGGTGCTGGCGGCCGATCGTGCGCGGGCCGACACCGATCAGCACGTAGCTGACCACGACCATGACCGCGGCGGCGACCACCACGGCCAGCCAGTCCGGGTCGATCCAGCGCAACAGCACGACGGTGACCAGCACGGTCGCGGTGAGCTCGCAGCCGACCCGCAGCAGGAGCAGCAGGTTGATGTGACGGCGCCGTTCCGTCACCACCGTGGCGAGCTGGCGCGCGCCGGGCCTGCCGCCGCGCACCAGGCCCTCGACGCGGGCCAGTGACACGGTGCTGACCGCGGCGTCGGCCGCGGCGAAGACGCTGCCGAGCAACACCAGCCCGACCGCGATCACCAGCATTGCGGCGGGATTCGCCATCAGTGACCGTCTCCCCGGTGCGCAGCTATCCCTCGGAGGGAGTGTCGAGTCCGGCCGCGCCGAGCAGGCGATCGTCGATGGTGCGCTGCGTGTCGCGGCGCCGGGCGTTGGCCGCGGCGGCGTGGAAGTCGTCGAGGATCCGCTTCTGCAGCCCGAACATCTCGCGTTCCTCGCCGGGCTCTGCGTGGTCGTAGCCGAGCAGGTGCAGCACACCGTGCACGGTCAGCAGGTGCAGTTCCTCGATCAGCGAGTGGCCCGCGGTGCGCGCCTGGTCCTTGGCGTAGTCCGGGCAGAGCACGATGTCGCCGAGCAACGCCGGCGAACTCTCCCCGGCGTCGGGCCGGTGACCGGCCTCCAGCTCGTCCATCGGGAAGGCCATGACGTCGGTGGGGCCGGGCAGGTCCATCCACTGCTCGTGCAGCCCGGCCATGTCGTCCAGGGTGACCAGCAGGACGGAAAGCTCGGCCAGCGGGCTGACCTCCATGCGGTCGAGCGCGAACCGCGCGGCCGACACGATGGAGGTCTCGTCGACCGGGACCCCGGACTCGTTCCGGATCTCGATGCTCACTCTTTTTCTCCCGACCTGCGCGCGAACGTGGATGCGGAGACGGACCTCCGGCCCGCCTCCGCATCCACGTGGCCTTCGGCCAAGGCGCGCTCAACGGTCACCATGGGAGCCGGGATCTCATTTGCGAACATGCTCACTGGCGGCGCCAGCCGTTCCCGGTGGCGGAGTCCTGGACGGCCTGCCACTTCTCGTAGGCGTCGACGATGTCGCCGACGAGCCGGTGCCGCACCACGTCGTGGCTGGTGAGCGTGGCGAAGTGCAGGTCTTCCACGCCTTCGAGGATCTCGCGCACCACCCGCAGGCCGCTGCGCTGCCCGCTGGGCAGGTCGACCTGGGTGATGTCACCGGTGACCACGATCTTGGAGCCGAAGCCGAGCCGGGTGAGGAACATCTTCATCTGCTCGGGCGTGGTGTTCTGCGCCTCGTCGAGGATGATGAAGGCGTCGTTGAGGGTGCGTCCCCGCATGTAGGCCAGCGGCGCGATCTCGATCGTGCCCGCCTGGATCAGCCGGGGGATCGACTCCGGGTCGACCATGTCGTGCAGCGCGTCGTACAGCGGCCGCAGGTACGGGTCGATCTTCTCGTAGAGCGTGCCCGGGAGGTATCCGAGCCGCTCGCCGGCCTCGACCGCGGGCCGGGTCAGGATGATGCGGGTGACCTGCTTGGCCTGGAGGGCCTGCACGGCCTTGGCCATCGCGAGGTAGGTCTTGCCGGTGCCGGCGGGGCCGACGCCGAAGACGACGGTGTGCCTGTCGATCGCGTCGACGTAGCGCTTCTGGTTGAGCGTCTTGGGCCGGATCGTGCGCCCGCGCCGGGACAGGATGTCCATGCTGAGCACGTCGGCGGGCGACTCGGTGCCGCCTGCCGAAAGCATCGCCACGGTGCGCCGGACCATGTCCGGCTTGACCTCCTGGCCCTTCGCGGCGAGCGTGACGAGTTCGGCGAAGACCCGTTCCCCGAAGGCCACGTCGGCGGGCGCGCCGGTGAGGGTGACCTCGTTGCCACGAACGTGGACGTCGGCGTCCAGGAGTTCTTCCGCCACCCGCAGGTTCTCGTCGCGTGACCCCAGGAGCGACAACACGGCCGTGTCCGGAACGGGGAATCGTGACTGCGCACTCTTGGTGCCTGTCTGGGGAGCGTCCTCTCCGACATCCGAGCGGGCGGCTCCACCCTGTGCGGTACCGGCCAAGTGTCCTCGGGCCTACCTTCTGGTGTGTCTGACTTGCTGACGTGTCTGCTGGTGCGGCTGCTGATGCATCCGGGTTACCTGACTACGATGCTAGCTGGCCATGGTGGCTGTGCGCACGCGGTTACCCGTGCCGCCCGAAGAATCCGAGCTGTTCCCCGCCGAGAACATGGGCATGCACGTGGAACACCGTCTGCCCGGCGTCACCGTCGGTGTTGAACACGACACGATACCCGGACTCGGAAATCCCCTCCAGCTTGGCGACTTTCGCCGAGGTACTCAGCACATCCGCCAGCAACCCAGGATCGGCCGCCGCCAGCTCGGCCACATTCCGATACCGCTTCCGCGGCACCACCAGCACATGCACCCTCGCCTGAGGCCGGATATCCCGGAACGCGAACGTGGTCTCATCCTCATAAACCACATCCGCGGGAATCTCCCCCGCGATAACCCTCTCGAACAACGTCTCCGCGTCACTCATACCCAAACCCTAACCACACCCCAAGACCCACCCCACACTCCCAACCCCGATGTGAGCCGCCAGGCGAACAAGCCCAACTCCCCCACACGATGTGAGCCGCCAGGCGAACGAGCCCCCTCCCCCACCACGATGTGAGCCGAAGGCGAACGAGCCACCCCCACCCGGAACTCGCGGCACCCACCCCACCCCACGAAACTCGCGGGGGGTCCAGGGGGCTTGCCCCCTGGCGGGGGTCTGGGGGCTCGGCCCCCAAAAAGGACGCGGAACCGCCAAGGCAGCGAAGTGAGCCGAAGGCGAACGAAGATGCCGCGGGCGGTGGAGCCTGGGGGTCGCTCCACCGCCCCGCGGCCCGCCGGACCGAGGGGGGAGGTGTCCGGCGGAGATGGGGTACCTGCGAGTGAACCCCCCAGGTAGACAGCTTCAGGGTAGTGCTTGCGGCTGTGTCCGCGCCAGCAATCATCCCATTTTTTTCCAGGTTTCGAAAACACTCGGTATGTTCGGGCAATCTTCACGTCCATCGGCTGGTCAGCGCGCCGAGCGCGCCGAGGGCGACGACGGCCGCCGTGGAAGTGCGCAGGACGGTCGGCCCGAGACGGACCGGAAGTGCTCCGGCGTTGGTCAGTGCTTCGGCTTCGGCGTCGGTGATTCCGCCCTCGGGGCCGACGACGAGCAGCAGGTCTCCATCGGTGGGCAGGTCCACTTCGGTGAGGCGGCGGGGTGCGGTTCCGTCAAGGACGAGCGCGAGTGCCGATTTTTCCGCGGTTTCACAGAGTCCGGCGGTGTCCACCGGAGTGAGCACCGGCGGCACGGTGGCCCGCCGGGCCTGTTTGGCGGCCGCACGGACGGTGGTCTGCCAGCGCGCCAGGGCTTTCGCACCGCGAGCGCCGTCGTCCCAGCGCGCCACGCTTCGGGCGGCCCGCCAGGGAAGTATCGCGTCGGCTCCGGCCTCGGTGGCCAGTTCCACCGCGAGCTCTCCGCGGTCACCCTTGGCGAGGGCCTGCGCGATGATCACCCGTGGCCGTGCCGGTGGTTCACTCCAGCGGCTTTCGACGGTCAGTTCGAGGCTGGCGTCCCGGCCGGGGTGCACGGTTTCGATCACACAACCGACGGCCGAGCCGGCGCCGTCGGCCAGCGTCAACCGCTCCCCCGGCCGCATCCGCCGGACCGTGGCCGCGTGACGGGCTTCGTCCCCGTCGAGCAGCGCGCGCGAACCGGTGGGGAGCGCGTCGACCAGGAACACCGGCGGAGTGGTGTCGGTGTCCAACCCCACGGTCCAGCCCGCTACTTGTGGCTCTTGGCACGCAGCTTCGAGAAGAGCCCGCCCTGGCCGCGGCCGTTGGCGGCCAGCGTGGGCAGCTCTTCCCCGCGCCGCTGAGCCAGCTCGAGGAGCAGCTCACGCTGGACGTCGTCGAGCTTGGTCGGCACCGCCACCTCGATGTGCACGTGGAGGTCACCCCGGCCGTCCACCCGGCCCGACGACCGCAGCCGCGGCATGCCCCGCGCGGTCAGCACCAGCTCGGTGTCCGGCTGTGTGCCGGGCTCGATGTCCAGTTCGTACTCGCCGTCGATCAGCGTCTCGAGCTGGATGCTCGCGCCCAGTGCCGCGGTGGTCATCGGCACGCGCAGGTTGCAGTGCAGGTCGTGGCCCTGGCGGACGAAGACGTCGTGCGGCTCCTCGTCGACCTCGACGTAAAGGTCGCCCGCCGGCCCACCGCCGGGGCCGACCTCGCCCTGGCCGGAGAGCCGGATGCGCATACCGTCGCCGACACCGGCCGGGATCTTGGCGGTCACATCGCGGCGCGCCCGCACCCGGCCGTCGCCGCCGCACTGGCGGCACGGGTCGGTGATGACCTCGCCGAAGCCACGGCAGACCGGGCACGGCCGGGCGGTGACCACCTGGCCGAGGAACGACCGCTGCACGGACTGGATCTCGCCCTGGCCACCGCACGTGTCGCAGGTGTGCACGCTGCCGCCGGGCGCGGTGCCCTGGCCACGGCACTGGTCGCACAGGACGGCCGTGTCGACCGTGATCTCCTTGTTCACCCCGGTCGCGCACTCTTCCAGGGTCAGCGAAATGCGGATCAGCGCGTCCGAGCCGGGCTGGACCCGGCTGCGGGGCCCCCGCCCGCGGCCGCCACCGGTGGCCGCGCCGAAGAAGGCGTCCATGATGTCGCCCAGGCCGCCGAAGCCGGCGAACGGGTCGCCGCCGCGGCCGCCCCCGCCTGCCCCGTTGTCCAGGGGATCCCCGCCGAGATCGACGATCTTGCGCTTCTGGGGATCGGACAGGACCTCGTAGGCGGTGGTGACCTCGCTGAACCGGTGCTTCGCGTCCTCGGAGGGGTTGACGTCCGGGTGCAGCTCTCTGGCCAGCTTCCGGTAGGCGCGCTTGATCTCCTGATCCGACGCGTTCTTGGGCACACCGAGAATGCCGTAGTAGTCCCTCGCCACCGCTCTCATGTCCTCCAAACCCCCTAGCCCCCGGCCAGGATCCGCCCCACATAGTTGGCGACCGCGCGAACCGCGGCGATCGTGCCCGGGTAGTCCATCCTCGTCGGACCGACCACGCCCATGCCGCCCAGCAGCATGTCATCCCGTCCGTAGCCGATCGACACCACCGAGGTACTGCGCATCTGTTCGTCCTCATTCTCCTCACCGATGCGCACGGTGATCGCACCGGGGTTGCGCGCCTCGGCGAGGAGCTTGAGGATCACGACCTGTTCTTCGAGTGCTTCGAGCACCTGGCGCAGCGACCCCGGGAAGTCGGCGACGCTGCGGGTGAGGTTCGCGGTGCCGCCGAGGACCAGCCTTTCCTCGGGATGGTCGACCAGGTGCTCCACCAGCACCGTGCACACCCGGATGAAGACGTCGCGGAGCTCACCGGGCGCCTGGTCGGGCAGTTCGGACACCCGGGAGGCCGCGTCGGTCAGCCGGCGGCCGGCCAGCGCGGAGTTCAGCGAATCCCGCAGGCGCGTCACGTTCTCCTCGGTGATCACGTCCCCGAGGTCGACGGTGCGCTGGTCGACCCGGCCGGAATCGGTGATCACCACCAGCATCAGGCGGGCCGGCGAGAGGGGCACGACCTCCAGATGCCGCAGGCTGGCGGCGGAGATGGTCGGGTACTGCACGACGGCGACCTGCCGGGTGAGCTGGGCGAGCAGCCGCACCGAGCGGCGCAGCATGTCGTCGATGTCGACCGCGCCGTCCAGGAAGGTGGTGATGGCCTTGCGTTCGGCCGGGGACAGCGGCTTGATCTCCGACAGCCTGTCCACGAACAGCCGGTAGCCCTTGTCCGTCGGGATCCGGCCGGCGCTGGTATGGGGCTGCGCGATGTAGCCCTCCTCCTCCAGCGCCGCCATGTCGTTGCGCACGGTCGCGCTGGAGACTCCGAGGTTGTGCCGGTCGACGATCGCCTTGGACCCCACGGGCTCCTGATTGGCCACGTAGTCGGCGACGATGGCGCGCAGCACCTGGAAACGACGTTCGTCGGAGCCCGCCACACCTCACCTCCGGATGTCTGGCTGCCGTCAAGTCTACGGAAAGCATGCCGACTACCGGGAAATGTGGGGAAAGTCGTGTCCTTCGGGCACAGTACGGCTTGCCCGTCCGGTCCTTTCTGCCCCTTTCGCGGGTTCTCAGACGGGGACTTCTCAGCCGGAGGCCGCCGAGTTTATGGCCGCTTCGAGGATTTCCAGCGCCTCGCTCGCCTCGGCGCCGGTGAGCGTCATCGGCGGCGCGAGGCGGATGACGTTGTTGTGCAGCCCGCCCTTGCCCACGAGCAGGCCGCGCTCACGGGTCCCCTCGAGCACCGCGGTGGCCGCGGCCGGGCTCGGGGCCCCGTCCGGGCCGACCAGTTCGATGCCGATCATCAGGCCCTTGCCTCGCACGTCACCGACCACCTCGTACCGCTCGCCGACCTCACGCAGTCCGGTCAGCAGCCGCTCGCCGAGCTTGGCCGCGTTGCCCTGCAGATCGTGGTCCAGCAGGTAGTCCAGGGTGGCCTTGGCGCCCGCGGTGGCCAGCGGGTTGCCGCCGAAGGTGGAAATCGAGTTGGCGGTGATCGCATCCATCACCTCGGGCCGGGCGACCACGCCCCCGATGGCGAGGCCGTTGCCGAGCCCCTTCGCGAAGGTCATCACGTCGGGCGTGACGCCGTGCGCCCCGATACCCCAGAAATGCTCGCCGGTGCGGCCCCAGCCGGTCTGCACCTCGTCGGAGATGAACAGGATGCCGTAGTCGTCGAGGACCTCCTTGAACGCGGCGAACAGCCCGTCCGGCGGGACGTTGAACCCGCCTACGCCCTGGATCGGCTCGGCGATGAACGCGGCCACGTCACCGGAGGTGCCGGTCACCAGCACGTCCCGGAGGTCTTCCACGCAGGCGTCGATGTAGGCGGAGTCGGACAGGCCGCGGAAGGCGTCACGGTAGCGGTAGCCACCGTGCACGGAGGAGACCCGGATCGGTGACAGCGAACTGGCCGACCAGCCGCGGTTGCCGGTGACGCCGACCGTGGCGAACGCGCGCCCGTGATAGGAGTTACGCAGGGCGAGAACCTGGTTACTGCGGCGATATTGGGTCGTCAGCATGAGCGCGGTCTCGTTGGCCTCGGTACCGGAGTTGGTGAAGAACACCTTCGCACCGGGGATTCCGGACTGCTCCGCGATCTGTTCGGCCAGCTCGACCTGCTTGCGGATCAGGTACAGCGTCGAGGTGTGCACGACGCCCGTGTCCAGCTGGGCCCGGATCGCCGCGGAGATCTCCGGAATGCCGTAGCCGATCGCGTTGGTCAGGATCCCGGCGAAGAAGTCGAGGTAGGTCCGGCCCGCGGAGTCGGTGACCCGGCGGCCGTGTCCTTCCACGATTTCGATCGGCTCGGCGTAGTACAACGCGAGCCAGTCCGGCAGTACCGCTTGGTGCCTGCGCAACAGATCTTCGCCCATGTTCCTGCCCTTCCCCGCGAGCCCGGCCCTCACCGCCAGTCTCCGGGGCCCACTCGGGTGGGCACCACGAGCAATGTGTACGGACTAGCGTTTCCGGCCGTACAGTCTGATCGTGTACCCGACCGTCGCGGAGGTGCTCGCCCTGCCGGTCATCCGGCAGGGGCGCCCGTGTGTGGTCGCGGGCGGTGAGGGTCTGGGCGCACGGGTGCGGTGGGTGCACGTCGCCGAGGCCGCCGGCATAGGTCACCTGCTCAAGGGCGGCGAACTCGTGCTGACCACCGGCATCGCACTGCCCGACGATCCCGCCGCGCTGTCCGCCTACCTGGACGACCTGGCCGCCGCGGGCGTTTCCGGACTGGTCGTGGAACTGGTGCGGCACTGGAGTCACGCACTGCCACCGGCACTGATCGAAGCCGCCGAGCGCAACACCGTGCCGCTGGTCACGCTGTCGCGCGAAACCCGTTACGTTTCGGTGACGGAGACGGTGAACGGTCTGATCGTCGACGCGCAGGTGGCCGAACTGCGGGCCGCGGACCAGGTGCACCAGACGTTCACGGACCTGACCGTCTCCGGCGCCGAACCGGACGCGGTGCTGCGCGAGGTGGTCCGGCTGACCGAACGTCCCACGGTGCTGGAAACCCTTGCCCGTGAAGTGCTCGCCTACGACGCGGCGGGCACCGACCCGGCCGAACTCCTCGCCGGCTGGCCCGCGCGATCGCGCGCGGTCCACCTTTCCGAGCGCACCGGCTACCACCCCGAAGCGGGTTGGCTGGTCACCGTCGTGGGTGCGCGCGGGCACGACTGGGGCCGGCTGGTGGTGTTGTTCGACGAACAGCCGCCGTACCGGCACGTCGTGGTGGCGGAGCGGGCGGCGTCCGCGCTCGCGGTGCACCGGCTCGTCGCGCGGGAAACCGACGGTCTGGAACGGCAGGCGCACCGCGCGGTGCTCGAGCGGTTGGTGGCGTCCCCGGTCCCGTCACCGGAATTGCTGGCCCGCGCGTCCGCCCTGGGTGTGCCGCTGAGCGGGCGGCGGCTGGTCGGTGTGGCGATCCGGCCCCGGCTCACGGACGCCCGGGAACCCACCGCGTCGGTCCCGGCCATCCTGCGTGAACTGGCCGAAGCCACGGCACTGGCGACGCGCAGGGCGAAGGTCTCGGCGCTCGTCGCGTTCGTCGACGACTTGAGCGTGTGCGCGCTGCTTTCCCTTTCCCCGCAGGCGAACGTGGACGCCGTGCTGCGCAGGCTGTCCGCCGCCGTCACCCCGTCCCGCACCCCGAGCGTGCTGGCCGCGGGCACCACAGTGGACAGTCCGGAACACGCGCGGCGCACCCTGGCCGAGGCCGCCCAGGTGGCGACGGCCGCGCTGCACTCCGCTTCCCGGCGTGCCGTGTACCGGTTGGAGGACGTGCGGCTGCGCGGACTGTTGCAGTTGCTGGCCGACGACGACCGGGTCCGCGCCTTCGCCGCGCGCGAACTGGGTCCCCTGCTGTCGCGGGACGCCGCTTCGGGGACACGCCTGATGCGGGCCTTGCGGCACTACTGCGAACACGGCGGGAACGTCTCCGCCGCCGCGGCCGCCGCGCACATCTCGCGAACGGCCTATTACCAGCAACTCGCGCGGATAGAACAGGTTCTGGGCGTGGCGCTGGAAGACCCCGAATCGATGCTTTCATTGTATGTGGCACTTCTGGCGCACGACATGGCCTGACGGCCGCACTTGTAACGTACATTTTCCTTGCCTCGCACCAAACCCGGCGACCTGGGATTTTTCCCGTCACGACGGGCGCCGCCCTTCGAAACATCCGCGAAAAACGGAATTCACACGACCGGGTAGCACTACGCGGTGACGAACGGTGCCACGATCTCAGTCATGCCTCTTCCAACCTTGATCCCGGCCGCGCTCTCCGCGCTCGCGCTGAGCATGGGCCCGGCGGCCACCCCCGGCTGTGAACTCACCCTCACCGTGCAAACCGAATTCGGAGCGCCCGTCTCGGCGACGGTGACCTGTGATCCAGTTTCCGGCACCCATCCGGATCCGACCATGGTGTGTGACGTACTGTCCAAAGCAGACGGAGACTTCCTGAAGATTCCCCGCGGGGAGGCCATGTTCTGCCCAGCCAACTACGCACCCGTGACCGTGACCGCCAAGGGCGACTGGCACGGCAAGCCGGTGGAGTTCACCCACACCTATCCCAACCAGTGCTCCGCGAACGTGTCCATGGGCAAGATTTTCAGCTTCTGACCCCCTCTTACCTTCCTGTAACACCATCGGCTGCTAGGGTCTGCGGCCGATGACGTCCGGCACCGGCCGATGCACCGGCCGGTGCCGGGCGCAATCGACAAAGTGCGTGACGAGCGGGCCAATGCCGAACACTCTGTAAATCCCCTCCGGCGGCACGGGCGCGCACCATTGAAGAAATGACCCAGCTCACCCAGATCACCCGGCCCGACGGCCGGGTCGATCTGCGCCAGGACTTCTCGATCGACGGCAGCCGGTTCATCAACGACGAACTGGCCCCGGTGCCGGTCGAGCGGCGCACCTGGACCACCTACAACTATTTCGCGCTGTGGATGGGAATGGCGCACAACATTCCCAGTTACGCGCTGGCCGCCTCCCTCATCGCGCTGGGGATGGACTGGGTACAGGCCCTGATCACCATCACCCTGGGCAACCTCATCGTGCTCGTGCCGATGCTGGCGAACAGTCACGCGGGCACCAAGTACGGCATCCCCTTCCCCGTGTTCGCCCGCGCCTTCTACGGCGTGCGAGGCGCGAACTTCGCCGCGCTGCTGCGGGCGTTCATCGCGTGCGGCTGGTTCGGCATCCAGACCTGGGTCGGCGGCGAGGCGATCTACATCCTGCTCGGCAAGCTCATCGGCCCGGCCTGGCGGAACGCGGCGAGCCTGGGTGGTCAGCCGTGGACGCTCTGGCTGTCGTTCGTGGTGTTCTGGGTGGTCCAGATGCTCATCATCTGGCGCGGGATGGAAGCCGTCCGCCGGTTCGAGAACTGGACCGCTCCCCTGGTTTCCGTGGGATTCCTGATCCTGCTGGGCTACGTCCTGGTGAAGGCAGGCGGGATCGGGCCGATCCTGGCCGAGCCGTCGAAACTGGGCTGGGGCACACCGTTCTGGAAGGTGTTCGCGCCGTCCCTGATGGCGATGATCGCGTTCTGGTCGACGCTCTCGCTCAACATGCCGGACTTCACCCGGTTCGGAGGCAGCCAGGCCAAGCAGGTACGCGGGCAGATCCTGGGCCTGCCGACGACGATGACGTTCATCGCGGCGGTGGCCATCCTGACCACCTCCGGCGGCGCGCTGCTCTACGGCCAGGCGATCTGGGACCCCGCTCAACTCGCGGACCACTTCTCCAGTCCCGTGCTCGTGGTGATCGCGCTCGTCGCGCTGGTGCTCGCGACGATCTCGGCGAACCTCGCGGCGAACGTGGTCAGCCCGTCCTACGATTTCTCCAACGCCTTCCCCAAACGGATCACCTTCGGCCTCGGCGGGCTGCTCACCGGTGTCATCGGCGTGGTGATCCAGCCGTGGAAGCTCTACTCCGACCCGGCCATCTACATCTTCGCCTGGCTCGGTTTCTACGGCGGGATCCTCGGCGCCGTCGCGGGCGTGCTCATCGCGGGTTACTGGGTCGTCAACCGGACCGAACTGGATTTGGCCGGGCTGTACACCGAAGGCGGGCGGTACTGGTTCCGCGCCGGGTGGAACTGGCGCGCGCTGGTCGCCTCGCTGGTGGGCGCGGTGCTCGCGGTCGGCGGGGCGTACACGGCACCGGGTTCCGACGGCCCGTTCCCGGCCGGTGGTCTCATCCCATTCCTGAAGCCGCTCTACGACTACAGCTGGGTGGCCGGCCTGGTGGGCGGCTTCGTCGTCTACCTCGCGCTTTCTCAAGTACTGCGCCGTTCTTCACCAATCCGACCACAGCCACGGCGGAAACGGGTGTCTACAAGCAGATCGGCCGCGGAGGCGTCTCCGCCTACTTTTGGTCGGATTGGTGAAGGAGGACACGAGTGAGCAACATGGTCAGAGCCGCCCTGGCGCAACAGCGCTGGACGGGTGACAAGGAATCGATGACCGAAGCCGCGGTACACCTGATCGGCACCGCCGCGTCGCAGGGTGCGCGGGTGATCTGTCTGCAGGAACTGTTCTATGGTCCGTACTTCTGCCAGGTTCAGGACTCCGACTACTACTCCTACACCGAGCCGGTCCCCGACGGGCCGACCACCAGGCTTCTTCAGGAGGTGGCCGAGCGGCACGGCATCGTGGTCGTCGCGCCGGTCTACGAAGAGGAGCAGAGCGGGGTCTACTACAACACCGCGGCGGTGATCGACGCCGACGGCACCTACCTCGGCAAGTACCGGAAGAACCACATCCCGCAGGTCAAGGGGTTCTGGGAGAAGTTCTACTTCCGCCCCGGCAACCTCGGTTACCCGGTCTTCGACACGGCCGTCGGGCGCATCGGGGTCTACATCTGCTACGACCGCCACTTCCCGGAAGGCTGGCGTGCCCTCGGCCTGGCGGGGGCGAAGATCGTGTTCAATCCGTCGGCGACCAGCCGTGGGCTGTCGCAGTACCTGTGGCGCCTCGAGCAGCCCGCGGCGGCGGTGGCCAACGAGTACTACGTCGGCGCGATCAACCGGGTCGGCGTGGAACCGTTGGGCGACAACGAGTTCTACGGCCAGACCTATTTCGCCGACCCGCGCGGGCAGCTCGTCGGAGACGCCGCGTCGGACACCGAGGAGGAACTCCTGGTGCGAGACCTGGACATGGACGCCCTCGACGAAGTCCGCAACCTGTGGGCGTTCTACCGCGATCGCCGTCCGGACTCCTACGGCCCGCTGGTCGCACCCTGAGGAGGTTCTCGCGATGCGAACTCTGATCAAGGGCGGGACGGTGCTGAGCGCCACCGGCGCGAGCCCGGCGGACGTGCTGGTGGAGGACGAAACGGTCGCCGCCGTCACCGCACCCGGTTTCCTGACCGACGCCGACCACATACTCGACGCCACCGGGAAATACGTGCTGCCGGGCGGAATCGACGCGCACACCCACATGGAGATGCCCTTCGGCGGTACCCAGTCGGCGGACACCTTCGCCACCGGCACCGAGGCCGCCGCGTGGGGCGGAACGACGACGATCATCGACTTCGCCGTGCAGGCCAAGGGAAGCACACTGACCGCGACACTGGATCGCTGGCACCACAAGGCGGGCGGTGAGTGCGCGATCGACTACGGCTTCCACATGATCGTGTCGGATGTCAACGACACGACGCTGAAGGAGATGGAGACCTGCGCCGAGGCGGGAGTCACCAGCTTCAAGATGTTCATGGCCTATCCCGGGGTGTTCTATTCCACCGACGGCGAGATCCTGCGGGCGATGCAGAAGGCCAGGGAAACCGGGTCGATGATCATGATGCACGCGGAGAACGGCATCGCGATCGACGAACTGGTGGCGCAGGCGCTGGCCGCCGGGCGCAGCGAACCGGTGAACCACGGACTGACCCGTCCGTCCTCTTTGGAGGGTGAGGCCACCGCCAGGGCGATCAGGCTGGCCCAGGTGACCGGCGCGCCGCTCTACATCGTGCACCTGTCCGCGGCCGAAGCGCTGTCCGCGGTCGCGGAGGCACGTGATGGTGGACAGAACGTCTTCGCCGAGACGTGCCCCCAGTATCTCTACCTGTCCATTGAGGACCTTGCACGGCCCGGATTCGAAGGCGCCAAGTACGTGGCTTCGCCGCCGCTTCGGGAGAAGAGGCACCAGGCGGACCTCTGGCGTGGGCTGCGCACGAACGACCTGTCCGTGGTGTCCACCGACCACTGCCCCTTCTGTTTCAAGGAGCAGAAGGAACTCGGCCGCGACGATTTCTCCAAGATTCCCAACGGCATGCCCGGCGTCGAGCACCGGATGGACCTCCTGCACCAGGGCGTCGTCGCCGGGGAGATCTCGCTCGCGCGCTGGGTGGAGACCTGCTCGACGACACCGGCCCGGATGTTCGGGTTGTACCCGCGCAAGGGCGTGATCGCGCCGGGGTCGGACGCCGACATCGTCATCTACGACCCGAACGCGAAGCAGGTGCTTTCCGCGGAGACGCACCACATGAACGTGGACTATTCGGCGTACGAGGGTTTCGAGATCACCGGCAAGGTGGACACGGTGCTCTCGCGGGGAACGGTGATCGTCTCGCCCTCCGGTTTCAGCGGCCGTGGCGGCCACGGGAAGTTCCTGCCACGCGAACACTGCCAGTATTTGACCTAGGAGGTTCGTGGCCGTGGATTTCGGTGTCGTGCTGCAGACCGATCCGCCCGCGCGGGAGGTGGTGCGGCTGATGAAACTGGCCGAGGACCGTGGCTTCTCCTACGGCTGGACGTTCGACTCCTGCGTGCTGTGGCAGGAACCGTTCGTGATCTACTCGCGCATCCTCGCCGCCACGTCGTCGATGACGGTGGGCCCGATGGTGACCAATCCGGGAACCCGGGACCCGTCGGTACTGGCGTCGCTGTTCGCGACGCTGAACGAGATGTATGGCAACCGGACGGTATGCGGGATCGGCCGAGGCGACTCCGCACACCGGGTCGTCGGCCTGCGACCATCTACTTTGGACAATCTACGGGAAGTCATGCACGTGGTGAAGGAACTCGCCGAAGGACGGGAAGCGATCCTGCGGGGGACACCGGTGCGCATTCCCTGGGTGCGTGACGGACGGTTGGAGATGTGGATGGCCGGCTACGGGCCGAAGGCACTGCGCCTGGCCGGTGAGCAGGCCGACGGCTTCATCCTCCAGTGCGCCGACCCGGCGATCGCGCGATGGACCATCGGTTCGGTGCGCGAAGCGGCACGGGCGGCGGGCCGTGATCCCGCCGGGATCACCCTGTGCGTGGCCGCGCCCGCCTACATCGGCGACGATCTCCCGCACCAGCGCGAGCAGTTGCGGTGGTTCGGCGGCATGGTCGGCAACCACGTGGCCGATCTGGTCACCCGCTACGGCGAGTCGGGACCGGTCCCCCGCGAGCTGACCGACTACATCGCCGGGCGGGAGGGCTACGACTACGCGCATCACGGCCGGGCAGGCAATCCCTCGGCGGACTTCGTGCCCGACGAGATCGTCGACCGGTTCTGCCTGCTCGGCCCGGCGAGCGCGCACGTCGAACGCCTCGAAGAACTCGCCGCGCTGGACGTGGACCAGTTCGCCGTCTACCTCATGCACGACCAACGGGAGCGCACTTTGGCCGCGTATGGCGAGGAGATCATCGGCAAGCTCGCCACCTGAGGTTCAAGTCAACGCGGTCAGGTCGGCCAGGATCTCGGAAAACATCACCGGGCCGAGCCCGTCGGCCAAGGTGATCTTCTCCAGCCGTCGCGTCTCCAGGCTGTCGATGTCTCCCCGGGCGAAGGGCGGGTCGAAGGCGACCATCGCGGACCACCCGGTGGGCGACGGGCGAGTGACAACCGCGACGTAAAAGTCGTCGTCGATTTCCCATCCCCGCGTGCGAAGTCCGAGCACACCACGCGGAGAAACCTCTTTCCCCACGAGTTGGTCGACCGTCGTCGCGCCGGCCGTGAACACCGGACGATCCAGTTGCCGGAATGGTTGCTTTATCCGGCGCGCGGCGAACACGTCCCGCCATTGTGCGGTCTGCTCGCCCAGCAGCGCGGGGTGCGCCAAGCTGACCATCGCGCCGGGAGGCAGATCCCGTTCGCCGTCCGTGACATCCACGGTCCTGCCGTCGCCGTTCACCCGGAACGGGACGCCGTCGGCGAGCCACAGCAGTCGCGGAACCAGCCGGCCCAGCACGGGATGGCCGGCCAGGAGCGTCCGGAACTCGTCTTCCGTCCAGCCGCGTTGGTCCACCATGGCCCGTTCCAGGCGGTTCACCTGATCGGCGGCCAAGGCACGGAGGTCCTTCTTGAACCCGGAAAAGCGTTTGTACGAGGCCGTCGCGAGTTCGTGATCGTCGGCTTCGCCCGGTTTGGGCAACGTCTTGAGCTGTTTGCCGTCCGCGTCGGTGATCCGCGGTTTGAGCTGCTCGTCCACGCCGACGACGAACCGGCGCGGACCGTAGTCCAGCGTGAGATCCCCCTGGCCGTCCAGTCCGAGATCGGGCACCAGACGGTCGGCCAGTTGCTCGGTGCTCAGACCGCGTTCCACGGAGACCGCGCCGATCTTTTCCCGGGCGCGTGCCTTGAGTGCCTTGAACTTCGTCCGCAGCGAGATCGCGTGGAGCCGGCTGAGCGCCAAGTCCGTGCCGATCCGTGCGAGGACGTCCAGACCGGCGACGGCGCGGGCATTCCCGCCGCTCCCCGGCCAGGTCGTGATCAGCGGGACCAGTTCGCGCACGGCATCGTCGTCGCCCAGGCTGCCCAGCGCGGCCAGCGCCCATCCGTCCTTGGACGGCATCCCGGCGTACAGCCATCGCTGGAACACCGTCAGCACGAACCGGGCCAGCCCGGCCCGGTCGCAGACCTGCCTGACCACTTCCAGGCCCGGATGTTCTTCTTCGCCGTCCCACAGCGCGAGCATGGTGAGGACATGGGCAACCGACTCGTCGGGCAGCGCGAAATCCTTACCGGTCAACGGAATCTGCGGCAACACCCGGGGGTCTGCCCAACTGCCCGGGACCGGCATCTTCGCCGGAACCACATCGAGGGGATCCATCTCCAGGATGGCCTCGACCGCGGACCTCACCTGTTCGCCGTAACTCCGTGCGGCCGTCAGGACATCGTTCCGGTTCATCGCGCGCAGGGCCGTTTCGGCGCACCGGCGTCGCACTCCGGCCTTGCCCACCGCGTCCGGCACCAACAGCGCCGCCGCGTCCGCACCATGCCGGGCCAGCCAGCCCACCGCGTCCGGGCGGACCGACTTCGACGTCGCCACCCAATGCGCCATCATGCGGGCGACGTCGAGGTGCAGGAACGGCCCCAGCAGGGGTACCAAGCTGCGCAACGACGTCCTGATCGCGCGGAGCAGGAAGGGCAGGGCGGCCAGTTCATACCGCGCCGCCAGCAGTTTCACCACGTCGTCGTAGATGTAAGGCCAGTTCGCCCGCCATTCGCCGAGCAGGGACAGGGTGATCTCGTCGGGTCCGGAGACCATCAGCGACACCGCAGCGTGGGTGTCGTGCTCACCCGCCCGGATGGCGGCTGCGGCCCTTTCCCAGTCCGTGTAACGCTGCCAGTGATAACGATGGGCCGAACCGGAGTACTCCTCGTACTCGCCCGGCAACCAGGTCATGCGGGGCTCCACGTTCGGGGTGAGACCGGTGATCACCGCCTGCCTGGCCGCCTTGCCTTTCCGGCGCCACGGCGGGGTCACCAGGGGCGCGGGCAGGGACTCCGGGGGTGCTTGCGGCATCCGGGCCACGGCTTCGGGTCCGAGCACGTGGGCCGCGAGCGCGGGATCGGCCAGTTTGAGATCGGCGAGCAACTGCGCGGCCGTCCCCGTTTTACCGGCCGCTGCCGCGGCTGACAACCGCCGCAGCGCGTCGGCGGGGTCGGTGTTCAGCAGTTCGAGCGCGGCCTCGTGATATTCGTGGGTGTAACCGGCCAGCAGCAGTTCGAAGGCTTTGGGGCGATCCAGCACCGCGAGCAGCCTCAGCAGGTCCTTCACCGGCTTCCGGTCGAACGCGGCGACCGCATGCGGCACCAAGGCGGGCCCCACCCGCTCGGCCAGAGTCCACAAGGTGCTCGGGTCACGCAGGTTGCGCGAGATGCCCGGTTTGGCCCGCAGCAACTTTTTGAGCTGTTCGTGAGAATCCAGAGAGTGCAGCAGCATGGCCCACAGGCATTCGTAGGGAGCCATGGCTTCGTTGGCGAGCAGGCGTTCGATGGCTTCGTCGACCCAGTCCTGACGGTGCGGCATCAGGTACGACACGATGACCCGGCAAGCGTCGTGGTCGCGACGCCGGGCGAGCACCCGTTCGGCTTCGTCGTACTCGGCCTCGGAGGCCACCGCGAGCAACGCACGCACCCGTTTGGCCGGTCTTTCATAGGCCCACGGGCGGAACTGCCAGCGTCCGAACGGCGGCGCGTGCGGCTCCACCACTCGCAGTTCATGGTTGACCTGGTTGCCAGGCGCATACTTGTCCCAATGGGCGTGGACCGCCACCGCGCCGAGCGCGGCGATCGCGTCGGCGGCGAAGACAAGCCCGTGCTCGACTACCAGGCCGTCCGCGATTTCGGCCTCGCACTCCCCTTGGCCCGGCAACAGGGAGACCAGCGCCGCCGCGCCGACCGCATCCGGCTTGCCCGAGCGAAAGTCCTGAACAGCGCTGACGCGCTCCGGCGCGCTGCGCGGGTTGGCCAGCGCGAAGTCCACAATGGACTCTCTCTCGGCACATCTGGCCCGCAGGACCGCGTCAGTCCCCCTCTCCACCCTCGGCACCGTGGGGCCGCCACGGCGGGCATGCACCAGATCCTGGTACTCGACGGGGATATCGAAACTTCTTTCGACAGCCATGCACACGCCTCACAATCCGGATCGCGTCGCGGCCCACCTTAGCCGCCCGGCATGACGGTCGGTTGCCGGGCTTCGCAGGATGGTCAGGCTCGACGATCATTCATGGTGGGCACCAGACGAGATTGCTTGCCGGCATCATGAACCGGCGCATTGGCCGCTCTCGGCCTACCTGGCCGCGCGAATGGTCCGTTCGCTCGGCTTAATTGTACCCGAAAGTGTGTAAAACATCAGTTCGATACGCCGGTAGACTGTGGACATGGCGGATTGACTCCGGAGCACGTGTCCTCGCTGAGTGACACGGCGGGGCTGGATGCGTTGCGGGAGGCGGAGTTCCGGCGGCGCCGGATCTACCGGGATGAGTTGGTGCTGGTGGCCGAAACGAGGCCCGGGGTATCGCGACCAGCCGGGGTCTCCATCACCACACGGTCGCGCTGCTACGAGACATCCTCAACCTCAACTCCAAAGAGGCACAGCGGATGGCTGGGCACGCCGAAGCGTTGTGCGGCACGGTCACGCCTACGGGCGCCCGCTCAAACTCGACCGTGGTACTCCGTCTCGATCCAGGACACGATCGCCGGCCGCGAGACCGGATCACGAAGCCACTGGTAGTAGGCCTGCCGGGTGATACCCAGCACTCTGCACGTCACCGCGGCCGGCACCCGCACGGAGGCGCCGGCCACGAGGCCAAGCCTCATACATCAGGTGCCGACCAAACCCTGGGCAGACCTCGGCCATATTAACCAGGGTCGAGCCCGGGCAAGCAGGAAACCACGCCTGCCTTCGCCAAACCGGCTCAGCGATCTCCGGCGGCCCTCTCAGCCGCTTTTTCGGCCCGCCATTCCTCGTCGGTGGCGCCGCGGCGCCAGTAACCGGAGATCGAGAGCAGGTCCTTACGCATTCCGCGTTCGTCGAGCAGATGGCGGCGCAGTTCACGGACGAAACCGGCCTCGCCGTGCACGAACGCCTGCACGGTACCGGGGAGGAATTCCATTTCCCGCACGGCGCGGACCAGACCGGAGCCCGCCGATCGGTGCAGCCAGCGAATCTGCGCGTCCGCTTTGGTGGCCAGGACCTGTTCCTCCGAAGCGTCGGCGACCTCGATGAACGCATAGGCCGGAACGCCGGGCCGCAACGCTTCCAGGGACGCCGCGATGGCGGGAAGGGCGGATTCGTCGCCCGCGAACAGGTGCCAGTCGGCCTCGTCACCGGGGGCGTAAGCCCCGCCGGGACCGGAAATCAGCAGTTCGTCGCCGGGCTTCGCGGTCGCCGCCCACGGGCCCGCCACGCCCTGGTCACCGTGGTGCACGAAGTCGATGGACAGTTCACCCGCGTGGCGATCGTACTGCCGCACCGTGTAGCTGCGCATCTTCGGCCACTGCTCCCGCGGCAGCTCGGCGCGGATCGTGCCGAGGTCCAACGGCTCCGAATAGGCCACGCCCGGCACCAGGAAGTGCACTTTGACGTAGGCATCGGTGAACTCGTTGGGCGTGAACGACGCCAAGCCGTCGCCCCCGGCCACGATTCTGATCATGTGCGGCGTCAGCCGCTCCGTGCGCAGGACCCGCAAACGGGTCACCGGCCTGGCCTTTCCCGGCATGCGAACTCCTGTCGACTCCTGTGCCGTCCCGGACACCTCGTGAGTAAGGCTACCCTAAGAGTCTGCGAAAGTCGCGCAGGGCGGAGATCAACGCGTTACCACCCCTTCACGCGAAGAAGTTGCGAAGAAGCCCCGGTTGAACACGGGTCAGCCATGTAAGTTTCACCATCGCGACCGAAACCACCTGCCGGTTCGGGGTGGCACGTTGAACCGGGACACCGGCGCCATCACCATCGTCGCCCGTGCCGCGAACAGGAAGCAGTGGAGCGATGCGAGAGGAAAACCCGGGGGTGACCCACCGCCGGATACCCGCCAAAAGCGATCACATGATCGCTACCAGTCGGTCGGCAGACCGGCAACCCGGTGACGGCCGGGTGAAACTTGCAGTGCGGTTTTGTGCGGGATCGGACGAGACCTTCGCCAAACGTTCTGCCGCGTCCTTTGCACGATAGGCTGTAAAAGCACGGTCACAAACCGTGTATTTCGTATGAATATTTTTCGTGTTGGAGGTGGGCGTGACCACTGTTGAGCTGCCCGACACCCGGCCCACCCTGGCCGATGTCGCGCGCACTGCCGGCGTGTCGTCGGCAACGGCATCCCGGGTGCTCAACGGGTTTCCGCGAGTTCGGCCCGAAACCCGCAAGCAGGTCGAGTCCGCGATGGCGGAGCTGGGTTATGTGCGACGACGCGCGGCCAGGATGACCAGCACACCACCACGGACGCGTTCCGTGGCGTTCGTGGTGTGCGAGGAAGGGCTGCGATTGTTCGCCGACCCGTATTTCGCGCGCGTGGTGTTCGGCGCGACCCGCGAGCTGACCGCGGCGGGCATGCAACTCGTCCTGTTGACCGTTCCGTCCACAAAGGACTATCAGGCGTCCGCGGTGCACTACCTCAGCAGCGGGCACGTCGACGGCGCGTTGTGCGTGAGCATGCACGGCAGGCGCCCGCTCGACCTGGAAAACGTGGGCATTCCCGTGGTACTGGGCGGAAGGCCCGTCTTCGGTGAAGGCGAAGGCCGTTTCTCCTACGTCGACGCCGACAACTGCGGCGGAGCGCAGACCGCGGTGCAGTACCTGATCCAGAAGGGGCGGCGCACCATCGGCACCGTCGCCGGTCCCCGCGACATGCCCGCCGGTGCGGACCGGCTCAAGGGTTACCGGCAGGTCATGGCCGCGGCCGACCGGTCCGACCACGGGCTCGTGGTCTTCGGTGACTTCGGCCAGGCCTCGGGCGAGCACGCGACGAGGAGGCTGCTGGAACGAAGACCGGACGTGGACGCCATCTTCGCCGCTTCGGACCTGATGGCCCTCGGTGTACTGCGCGCGCTGCGCCGCGCCGGGCGCAAGGTTCCCGACGACGTGGCGGTGGTCGGCTTCGACGATTCCCCCATCGGCAGGCACACCGATCCGCCGTTGACCACGATCCGCCAGCCCATCGAGGAAATGGGCGCGCGGATGACGCGGGAACTCCTGGCCATGATCGCCGGAAGCCCCGCCCCTCCGCGTTGCGTCATCCTCGACACCGACCTGGTGATCCGCGACTCCGCCTGAACCCGTTCACCGGCCTTCCCCAGCAAGGAGCGTGACCGGCGCGGGCCTCGTCGCCGACAGTGCGGTGAGCACGCTGGTCACGCTCACGGTCAGGACGGTGCCCGCCAGAATGAGCAGGAACGGCACCCACGGCACGAAGAACACCTGCGTGCCGCTCATCCGGTTCATCGCCCGCCCGATCCCGGTGAGCGGGCCCGCCGCCGCGAGCGTGCCGAGCCCCACGCCGATCGCGGCGACCACGCCGGATTCCACGAGCGCCATCCGCACCACCTGACCGCGGTACAGACCGGAGGCGCGGGCCGCCGCGAACTCGGCCCGCCGCTGGGCACCCGCGATCACGATCGCGTTGATCACCGCGACCACCGCGTACCCGCCGGAAAGGCCCAACAGGACGGCCATGATCCGGGTGTTCATGGCCTCCTGGGCCGAGGCCGAGGCCTCGAGCCAGTCGGCGATGGTCGTCACTCGGGCCCCGGCGGTGCGGTAGGTGGCGGCGACGGCCGTGGCATCGGCGCCGGGCACGAGACGCACCAGCGTCTCCGTCGAGGCGCCGTCGTCGGAAGAAGCAGCCACCTCGCGAGGGATGAGCACACCCGGGCCGCCGTTCACCTGATCCGGCAGGATCGCGGCAACCCGCAGTCGCAGATCACGTCCGCCGACAGTGGCCTGGACCAGGTCTCCGAGTGAATCGTCATGGCTCTCGGTCATGGCCATCGTCATTCCGCGCAGGTCGGCGAGCGACGATGGCGTGAGCGGATGGACCTTCGCGTAGGACTCCGGGTCGACCGCGAGCGCCCGGACGTTCTTGGTCTTGGCCTTTTGTTTGGCGTCGTAGCTCGTGATCGTCATCGTCACGGGCGTCTCCGCCGACGCCACGGCGACGCCTGGCACGTCGTGCGGCACCGGCCCGGCCGACTCCACCACGAGGTCGGCCGCCGTGTTCTGTGCTTGGGCGGCCCGCGATGCCGCCGAGATCGTCCCCAGCGTCCCGGAAAGGCTCAGCACGAGCGCGACCAGGACGAGCAGCGGCGCGGCGGTGGAGGCGCTACGCCGCACACCGTCGCGTAGGTTCGCCTGGGCGAGCATCCCCAGCGTCGAACGGCGCAGGAAAAGACCGAGTACCCGGCCTGCCAACGGAACCACCAGCGGGCTCAGCACACTCAGCCCCACCGCCGCGGCGATCGCCCCGTTGACGGCCAACGGTATCGCGGCTTCGTCGGACGAGGCCGGTGTGAGGATCACCAAGGCGAGGGCGCCCCCGAGAAATAGAATTCCGGAGAACCAGCGGGGACCGGTCATCACCTTGGCCGCCTCGCCCAGATCCCGTAGTGCCTCCAGCGGTAGTACCTTGGACGCTCGCCGCGCCGCGGCGAGCACACCGAGCACGGCGATCCCCACGCCGATACCGGCCGAGACCGCCAGGATCCAGCCCTGCCAGCGCACCGAGAAGTCCGGGGGCAGGAAGTCCAGGCCGACCAGCAACGCCGCCTGCCACCGCTGGACCACGAGGCCGGCCGGCACCCCCGCGAGCGTCCCGATCAGGCCGAGCAGTATCGCTTCGGACAGCAGCAGGCGCCGGACCTGGCCACGGCCGGCGCCGGTCAGGCGCAACAGTGCGAGGTCGCGACGCCGCTGCGCGACGGTGAACGCGAAGGTGGAGGCGACGATGAAGACCGCCAGGAAAGTCGCGATCGCGAGCATCATCGCCAGCAGGGCGACCGCGGCCGAATAGCCGTCGCGCAGCCGCTCCGCGTCCTGGAGCGAGAGGCCCGGCGGCAGTACCGGGGACGCGGCGGAGACCAGGATCAGCAGCGAGGACTGGACCAGTGCCACGCCAAGGGTCACGATCAGGACGGCACCGGCGAACAGGCTGCGGCGCTCACGAAAGGTCGCCAGGGACAGCTGGAACATCGCTCAGACCCCCGTGCCGTTCTCGATCCGCGCAAGGCGGGCGGCGACTTCGTGCGCGGTGGAGCGGGCGATCTGGTCGACGACGCGGCCGTCCGAGAGGAAGACCACCGAGTCCGCGCTCGCCGCGGCGGCCGGATCGTGGGTGACCATCACGATGGTCTGCCCGGCCTCGACCAGGTTCCGCATCAGTCCCAGTACCGTCCGCGCCGCCTTCGAATCGAGCGCGCCGGTGGGTTCGTCGGCGAACAGCACGGCGGGCCGGGTGATCATGGCGCGTGCGATGGCCACCCGCTGCTGCTGGCCACCGGAAAGCTCGCGAGGACGGTGCCGCGCCCGGTCGCCGAGGCCGACGCTCGCCAGCACCGCACGAACGTCCTTTGTGGACACCCGCCGCCCACCGAGGCGGAGCGGGAGCGCGACGTTCTGTTCGGCGGTGAGCGAACCGATCAGGTTGAAGCTCTGGAACACGAACCCGATGTCCCGCCTGCGGAGCGCGGTGAGCTCGGCATCCCCGGCCGCGGTGATGTCCGTGGTGGTGTCACGGCCCGCCAGCAGAATCTGGCCGCTGGTGCACCGCTCCAGCCCGGCGGCGCAGTGCAACAGGGTCGACTTTCCCGAGCCCGACGGGCCCATCACGGCCGTCCACGATCCGGCGGCGAAGCCGAGGCTGACCCCGTCGAGCGCCCGGATTCGTTCCCCCTTGGTGCCGTATTCCCTGGTCACCGCCCGCAGCGCGACCGCTGTCGCGCTGCGTACCGAGATTGCCTTCGTCATGGCGGAAAGCTCACCAGCCGGGTGCGGCGGGGTCACCGGTACAGCCCCCCGGATCCCGGGTGGGGCCCGCCCTACCCGGCCACGGCGGCGAGCAGGTCGTCCACGGCGTCGAGGCGGTGTGCGCTGACCACCGCGTCGCAGTAGGGCCACACGGCCGCCATTCCACCGGCCAGTGGCCGGTATCCGGGCTTGGCGGTCCGTGGGTTGACCCACACGATCCGGTACGCCAGGCGGGACAGACGGGCCATCTGCGCACCGAGCACGGCCGGATCGCCGGTTTCCCAGCCGTCCGAGACGATCACCACGACCGCGCCGCGGGCCATCCCCCGCGCGCCGTGGACATCGAGGAACTCGCGGAGGGTTTCGCCGATCCTGGTGCCCCCGGACCAGTCCGGTGCCTGGTCACCGGCCCGCCGCAGCGCGGTGACCGGGTCGGTGGCCAGCGCACGGGTGAGCCGGGTCAGCCGGGTGGCGAAGGTGAACACCTCGGCGCGCGCGCCGCCAGCCGCGCACACCAGCAGTTGCAGCATGGCGCGCGCCTGCGCCTGCATCGAACCCGAAATGTCGCACAGCACAACGAGTTTCCGCGGTTTCTCGCGGGGCACCCACCGGCGCAGCGCCGCCGGTTCACCACCGGACCGGCGGGCCCGCCGCAGCGTCTCGCGCAGGTCCACACGACGGCCGGACGCCGAGGGCCGTTTGCGCCGGGACCGGCGCATCGGCGTGACCAGCCGGAATCTCCGCATCAGCTCGATCAACCGGGCGAGTTCGCCGGCGTCCAGATCCGCGAATTCCCGCGCGGCCAGTCTTTCCACGCCACTCGCCAGCTCCCCCACCTCGCGGCGGGAGCTCTCCGCTCCGGTGTCCGGGCCCGGCGCGCCGACTGCGGCGGGGGCGGCTCGCGCGGCCGCGTAGGCGAGGTTCTGCTGCTCCCCGAAAACGGTGATGAACACCTGGGTGAGCGTGGCGATCTGGTCAGGTGAGGAGACGAGCGTGGCCAGCGCGCACCAGTACAGCTCCTCCGGGCGTGTGGGCGAGAGCAGGGTGATCGCACGCGCGAAACGGGCCGATCGGTCGGCACCGACGGCCAGACCCTGTGCTCGCAACGCCTCGCCGAAGCGTGCCGCGAGCGTGGCGAGGTCACTCACCGGCGACCTCGGCCAGTGACCCCTCCGCGCGTGCCCGGTCCTCCTCGTACTTGAGTACCGCGCTCATCGTCAGGCGCGCGGAGTCGGCGTCCAATGTGGACACACCGAGCGCGTGGAGCGCCCCCGCCCAGTTGATCGCCTCCGCGACGCCGGGAGGCTTGTACAGTTCGAGCCCGCGTAACCGCCCTACCGACCGAGCCACGCGGCTCGCCAGCCAGTCCGCGACGCCCGGCACGCGCAGCCGGATGATCGCGGCGACCCGTTCGGTGTCCGGGTGCGTGATCCAGTGGTAGAGGCAACGCCGTTTCAGCGCGTCGTGCAACTCGCGGGTGCGGTTGGAGGTCAGGACGGTCAGCGGCCGGAACCGCGCTCGCCGCGTGCCCAGTTCCGGGATCGTCACCGTCGCTTCCGCGAGCAGTTCGAGCAGGAACGCCTCGAACTCGTCGTCGGCGCGGTCCACCTCGTCGATGAGCAGCACCGCCGGTCCGGGCCCGGGGTACTCGATCGCCGACAACAACGGCCGGGCCAGCAGGTAGTCCTCGCTGAACAGGTCGGCCTCCGAGGGTTTTTCGCCTCGGGCCTCGGCGAGCCGGATGCCGAGCAACTGCCGGGGATAGTTCCACTCGTAGAGCGCGTCCGCCGACGACAGCCCTTCGTAGCACTGCAACCGGATCAGCTCCGTGTCGAGCGCGCGGGCCAGTGATTTCGCCGCCTCGGTCTTGCCGACGCCGGGCTCTCCTTCGAGCAGGATCGGCTGGGCCATCGCGACCGCGAGGAACAGCGCGGTCGCCAGGGCCTCGTCGGTCAGGTAGCCGACCGTCTCCAGGCGCCCGGCCAGTTCCGCGGGCGTGGCGACCCCGCTCACGGTGTCTCCGGGGCCGGACGGGTCCCGATCAGTTCGGCGAACACCGAAACCGCGATCTCGGCCGGGGTCCGGGCGCCGATGTCCAGGCCCGCCGGGGTGTGCAGCCGACTTCTGTCCTCTTCGGACACTCCGAGTGCCGCCAGCACGGCCGCGCCACGGCGTCTGCTCGCGATCAGGCCGATGTACCGGACACCGGCCGAAAGCGCCGCGCGCAGCACGGTGTCCTCGTCGCGTCCGTGGGTCGCGACCACGACCGCCTCGGTGTCCTCGGGCAGATCCACGTCCGTGCCGGTGACGCGACCGGCCCGCACGTCGTAGCCCAGTTCACGGCCGACCGAGGTGATCGCCCGCGCCACCGGGGAAGCGCCGAAGACCACCACCATCGCCGGCGGCAACTGCGCCTCCAGGAAGATCTCCAGCGCGCCTCCCGACAGGCATGGATTCCCGACGGTGAGCACTCCTTCCTCGCACCGCTCTCGCGTGGCGTCGGGGGTGATCCGCAGCAACAACGGCACCGCCGAATGCCCGCTGCCGAGCAACCGCACCCCCTGCGAGCGCACGGTCTCCTCCGCGCAGTCACCGCCGACGAACCCCTCGATCGTCCCGTCGGGCAGTACCAGCGCGCAGTCGCCGGGCTTCGCGCTGGTGGGCCGTTGCGCACGCACGACCGTCGCGAGCACGAACGGCCTGCGACCGGCCCGCAACGAGTCGGCGTGCGCGAGCAGTTCCGTACTGGCCATCAGACCCCGCCCTGTCAAGAGAGTGCCAGATCCGTCCGAAGTGGACTTCCTTGGACCGCGCACCACACGGCCGCCGGGGTCAGCGGCATGTCCGCGTGCCGCACGCCGTAGGGCTTGAGCGCGTCGAGCACCGCGTTGACCACGGCGGCGGGCGAGCCCACCGTCGCCGACTCGCCGATCCCCTTCGCGCCGATCGGATGGTGCGGTGACGGCGTGCAGGTTTCGCCGAGTTCCCACGACGGGCACTCCATCGAGGTCGGCAGCAGATAGTCCATAAAGGACCCACCCAGATGGTTGCCGTCCTCGTCGAACGCCATCACCTGCATCAGTGCCATCCCGACGCCGTCGGCGAGGCCGCCGTGCACCTGCCCTTCGACGATCATCGGGTTGATCCGCACCCCGCAGTCGTCCACCGCGACGAACCGCCGCACCTTGACCTGGCCGGTCTCCGCGTCCACGTCGACCACGCAGAGGTAGGCACCGAACGGGTAGGTCAGGTTCGGCGGGTTGTACACACAGGCGGCATCGAGGTGCCCTTCCACCCCCTCGGGCAGTTCGAGACTCGAATGTGCCGCCATCGCGATGTCCTGAATGGACTTCCCGGCCTCCGGGTCGCCTTTGACGAACCAGCGGCCCTTCTCCCATTCCAGGTCGACCGGGTTCACTTCGAGCATCGCGGAGGCGACGATCCTCGCTCGCTCACGCACCCGCCGCGCCACCACGGCGGTCGCCGCGCCGGACACCGGCGTCGAGCGCGACCCGTAGGTCCCGAGCCCGAACGGTGTCTGGTCGGTGTCGCCGTGCACCACGTCGATGTCGTCCGGTGAGATGCCGAGTTCTTCGGCCACGATCTGGGCGAAGGTCGTCTCGTGTCCCTGTCCCTGGCTCTGGCAGGACAGCCGCAGGACGGCCTTTCCGGTCGGGTGCACGCGCAGTTCGGCACCATCGGCCATGCCGAGGCCGAGAATGTCCATGTGCTTGCGTGGCCCCGCGCCGACGGCCTCGGTGAAGAACGCCACGCCGATGCCCATGAGATCCTTGCTGCGGCCCGAGGCGTTCAGCTCTCGCCGCTGCGCCTGTTCCGAGCGCAACTCGTCGTAGCCCGCCTTCTCCAGTGCCAGCCGCAACGTCCGGGGGTAGTCACCGGAGTCGTACTCCCAGCCCGTCTTGCTGTGATAAGGGAACTGCTCCGGCCGCAGAAGGTTCCGCATCCTCAGCTCGGCCGGATCCATGCCGAGGTCGTAGGCGAGCACGTCGACCATGCGCTCCACGAGATAGACCGCTTCGGTGATCCGGAACGAGCAGGCGTAGGCGACGCCACCGGGCGCCTTGTTCGTGTAGACGCCGGTGACCGAACAGTGCGCGGCCTCGATGTCGTAGGAGCCGGTGAACACGCCGAAAAACCCGGCGGGGAACTTCGTCGGCTGCGCGGTGCCGTTGAACGCCCCGTGATCGGCCAGCACGCGGACCCGGATGCCGAGGATCTTACCGTCCGATGTGGACGCTATCTCGCCGTGCATGTGATAGTCACGGGCGAAGGACGTGCTCATCAGGTTTTCGGAGCGGTCCTCCACCCACTTCACCGGCTTGCCCGTCACGATCGACCCGACCACCGCGCAGACGTAACCCGGATAGATGCCGACCTTGTTGCCGAACCCGCCGCCGATGTCCGGCGACACCACGCGGATCTTGTGTTCGGGCAGCCCGGCGACCAGCGCGTAGATCGTGCGGTGCGCGTGCGGTGCCTGCGTCGTGGTCCACACGGTGAGCTTGCCGGTGATCGGGTCCATGTCGGCGATCGCGCCACAGGTCTCCATCGGTGCCGGATGCACCCGTGGGTACAGCATGTCCTGTTCGGCGACCACGTCCGCGGCGGCGAACACCTCGTCGGTGCGCTCGCGATCACCGCTTTCCCAGTCGAAGATGTGGTTGTCCGTGCGGCCTTCCAGGTCGTCGCGGATCACCGGGGCGTCCGCGTCCAGCGCCTTGCGGGCGTCCACCACGGGTGGCAACGGTTCGTAGTCGACGTCGATCAGTTCGAGCGCGTCCCGCGCCGAATACCGGTCCTCGGCGATGACGAACGCCACCTCCTGGCCCTGGAACCGCACCTTGTCGGTGGCCAGCACGGCCTGCACGTCATGCGAGAGCGTGGGCATCCAGGCCAGGCCGAGCCCGGCGAGGGTCTCGCCGGTGATCACGGCCCTGACCTTCGGGTGCGCCTCCGCCGACGTCGTGTCGATCGAGGTGATTTTCGCGTGGGCGAACGGGCTGCGCAGCACCGCGCCGTGCAGCATCCCGGACAAGGTGATGTCGTCCACGTAGTTGCCGTGGCCCCGGATGAATCGCGCGTCTTCCTTGCGATGCATCCTGCCGTAGCCCACCGGCGTCCCAGCCTGCTGGGCGTGTTCTTCGATCGCGGTCACGCCGGCACCTCACTCTCAGAGGTTTCGGAGGTCTCAGAGGAAACCTCGGCCCTGGCCGCCTCGTGTTCGGCGGCCCAGCGGACCGAGCGCACGATGTTCTCGTAGCCGGTGCACCGGCAGATCTGTCCGGAGATCGCCTCGCGAATGTCCTCTTCGGACGGATCGGGATTGTGGTCGATCAGCCACCGCGCGGTCATCATCATGCCGGGCGTGCAGAATCCACATTGGAGTCCGTGGCACTGGATGAAACCCTGCTGCACGGCGTCCAGTCCGTCGGAGTCCGCGAGCCCTTCCACGGTCCGGACCCGGTGCCCGTCCGCCATCACCGCGAGCACCGTGCACGACTTCACCGGCACCTCGTCCAGCCACACCACGCACGTGCCGCAGTTGGACGTGTCACATCCCCAGTGCGTGCCGGTCAGGCCCAGCGTGTCACGAAGGAAGTGCACCAGCAGCAGCCGCGGCTCGATGTCCCGCCGATACTCCCGGCCGTTCACGGTCACGCTGATTTCCATGCTCACCCCTCCGTTCCCGCGTCCGTTCCGTGCTGTCCCCGCCAGCGTTGCCTGGCTTGCCGTAACGCCCGGGTGGTGAGTGTCGCGGCGAGGTGCCGCTTGTAGCCGGCCGGGCCGCGCTGGTCCGCGACCGGCTCGCAGTGCTCGGCGGCGATCGCGCCGGCTCGCTCGAACCGCTCGTCCGTAGCCGGGCCACCGACGAGGAACTCTTCGGCCTCCGGCGCGTGGAATCCCCGTGCCCCCACCGCGGTCAGGCCGATCCCGGCCTCGGCAACCTGGTCACCGTCCAGCCGTAGCTCCGCGCCCGCGGCGGCCACCGCCCAGTCCCCCGCGCGCCGTTCGACCTTCTGGTAGGCCGACGCCGACGAGCGGATCGGCACGCGAAGCGCGACCAGGATCTCGTCGTCGCCGACCACCGTCTCGTACGGCCCGGTGAAGAACTCGCGGACCGGCACGACCCGTTGCCCGTCGGCGCCTTGGATCACCGCCTCGCCGCGAAGGGCCGTGAAGACCGCCGACAGGTCCTCGGACGGATCGGCCTGGCACAGCGAACCGCCGACCGTGCCACGGTTGCGGACGACCGGATCGGCGATCAGGCGCTCGGCGTCGTGGAAGATCGGGAAATGCTCACCGGCCACCGCCGAGGCGAGCAGGTCGGCGTGCCGGACCATCGCCCCGATGGTCAGCGTGTTCTCCTGGATACCGATCGTGGCCAACTCGGCGAGGTCGTTGATGTCGATCAGGGCCTGCGGCTGGGCGAGACGCAGCTTCATCATCGGGATGAGACTGTGGCCGCCTGCCACCAGCCTGCTTTCGGGCCCATACCGGCTGAGCAGGCTCAGTGCGTGCTCGACACTGGTCGCCTTCTCGTACTGGAACTGCGCGGGAACCTGCATCTTTCACAAGCTGCCGCCGTACCGGCGAGGGGACAACGGCTGGTTAACCCTTCCCTTATGGGCCCTGGTCACCGAACCCGCAGGACCCGGTGAACCGGAAGAGATGGACGAGAATTCTCTGCGCTACTCTTCGCCGTCCAGACTCGCGCGACCGGCACCGAGATGGACCGGTCAGAGGCACTGAGCGCGGTTCGAGCCCGTCGGCGTGTGAGACAAGAGAAAGGAGTTCACGATGCCCACCCCCGGTTTCCCGCCCCACACCCTCGATGACGACGGATGCCCGATCTGGATCACCGAACTGGCCAACGACGATCCGAACCACACCCTGCACGTGGTCCGCGGCCTCGAACCGGCCGCCGCACTGGAGGCCGTCGGCGCCAAACCCCACTTGTTCCAGCCCTGCGAACTGCCCGAGCGGAAGCCGGACGAGTGGAGCTCACTTCCTGCCGCGGCACTCGGGATCACACCAGGCGACTGCGCCGCGCTGCTCGCGGGACGCGTCGGGGAATGGACTTTCGTCTACGACGACGCCGGAGCCACGGCCGGCGATGAGACGGTGGTGCTTTCTTTGTCCGAAGACGGACGTACCGCGGCGACCAGCACCTACACCATCAACGCGGACGCCAGCCTCACTTACGCCGTCAACGGCGAACAACTCGCCTGGATCGACGTCGACAGCCTCGACCTCGAAACCGATCTCGCGGACCTGCCCGACGAACTACGCGCCGCCTTCGAAGCGGCCGGCGTCGTGGAGGACGAGGATCTCGAACCCGGGCAAGCCGACTACGACATCACCATGCGCGCCATCTGCGCCTTGGCGGGCCTGCAGACGACCCTCGAAGACCTGCGCAAGCTCCCCCTGCTGGGCACACCGCTCGGGTGAGTTCGTGCCCCTGCGCCGACCAGCGAAAACGCTGGTACCCGCGCAGCTGTCGGCAACTGTGCCGATCGTTACCAATCCGACCACAGCCACGGCGGAAATGGATCTATACAAGCAGATTGGCTGCGGAGAGTCTCCGCCTGCTTTTGGCCGGATTGGTAAGCTGGAGGGTCATGACCCTGGGCCAGCTCAGTGCCTTCGTGATGGTCGCCCGGCTCGGCTCGGTGACCGACGCGGCGCGGGCGCTGGGGGTCAGTGAACCCGCGGTGTCACAGGCGCTGGGAGCGCTGCGGCAGCACCACGGCGACAAGCTGATCGTGCGCACCGCCGAGGGCATGACCCTCACCCCGGGCGGAAGCAGGCTCCTGCCGATCGCGTCCCAGATGATCGCTCTCGGCGCCGATGCCGACGCCGCGGTCCGCGAGGCCAACGGCGTCGCGGAGCGGCTCCAGATCGCGGTCACCAGCACCATCGGCGAGTTCGTCGCGAACCCGCTTCTGGCGGCGTTCAGCACGCGGTCCGGACAGGCCGTCGACGCCTCCGCCGGGCTCGCGCGCGTCGCCGAAATGCCGGTACTGGTGAGCAACCGGCTCGCCGACGCCGCGCTGGGCCCGTGCCTGCCGGGCGCGCTGGAGTCCACCCCGGTCTTCCGCTGCACGCTGGTCGCGGTGGGCTCGCCGCGCGACCGCCACCGTGGTCCCCCCGCACGGTGGCGGTGGCTGGTCGGTCCCTCGGGTGCCGATGCCGAGAGCGATGTCGCGCAGATCCTGCACCGGCTGGGCGTGCCCGATTCCGAAATCAGCGTGTTCCCCAACCAGACCGCCGCCTGGGCCGCCGCGGCCGGCGGAGAGGGGGTGTCGATCGCGGTCGAGCACCTGGTCGCGCCGCAGTTGCGGCGCCACGAACTCGCGATCGTGCCGACTCCCACCACCCCGGCGACGGTCTGCTGGCATCTCACCACCCTGCCCAGGGATCGCCGGTCGGTCGCGGCCGGATCCCTGCTGCATTTCCTGGGCACACCGGCCGCGATGCAGGTCATGCGCTCGCCGGGCAGCGGCGTGCCGCCCTCGCGGTTCCGGCCCCCGGTCTACGTCACGATCTGGAGCTGAGCGTCCGGGTCAGCCGTGCCGCAACCAGATCTCCTCGGCGCGACGGCCGGCCTCCGGGTCGAAGTAGTCGCCGGTCTCGAGGTTCTCCAGCAACGTCGGGTGTTCCGGCACCCAGCCCAGCAATGCCTGGGTGTGCTCGCTGGAGACGGGCACGTCGAGAGAGAAAAACCTGGCCAGGAAAGGGTTTCCGAGATGCTCGGCGGCCTGCTCGAGGGTCAGTGAGACAGTGGGAATGCCGAGTGACCGCGCGATCCGCTCGGCGATGCTCCTGATCGTGACAGCGCTTTCTCCGACGCCGTGCAGCACGCTTCCGGCGGGAGCTTTTTCCAACGCCAGGCGGAAAACCCGGGCGGCGTCCAGACGGTGGACGGCGGGCCAGCGGTTGGCGCCGTCACCGATGTAGGCCGAGACACCCGCCCTGCGCGCGGCCGCGATGAGAGCCGGGATGAACCCGTGGTCACCCGGGCCGTGCACGGTCGGTGCGAGCCGCACGACGCCGGCTCGGACTCCGCGATCCGCGAAGGCCAGACAGGCGCGCTCGCCCGCGATGCGAAAGGCGGCGACCGAATCCGGATCCGGCGCCTCCCGCTCGCTGCCGACCCGGCCCGCCCTGGTGACCAACGTGCCCGACGTGCTGACGAACGGTTTGCCGGACCCGGCCAGCGCCTGGCCGAGAGCCTCGATCGCGGCGCGGTCGCGACGCGCGAGGCCGTCCGGATCGGCGAAGTCGCCGCCGTAGGCCATGTGCAGGACACCGTCGGCGGCTTCGGCGCCGCGGCGCAGACCGTCGAGATCATCCAGGGATCCGCGATGTGGTGTGGCACCCAGCGCCTCCAGCTTGGCGGCGGCGGCATCCGAGCGGGCAAGGCCGGTGACGGTGTGGCCCGCCGCGACGAGCTCGGAGACGACGGCGGGGCCGGTCTGGCCCGTGCCCCCGGTGACGAAGACATGCATGGAACGCTCCCGTTTTACGCCAGTTGATGGCACTACTTAGCGCCAGTGACTGACTCTACGCGTAGTGTCAGTCACTGGCGCAAGGTGAGGCCAGTCACTGGCGCAACACGGTAAGGTCGGGGGGTGCCACGGAGCGGAGCAGAAGCGCGCCGCCGCCTTCGGCAGGCGGCGCTGGAGTTGTACCGGGAACGCGGGTTCGACCAGACCACAGCGGCGGAGATCGCCACCCGGGCCGGGGTCAACGAGCGCACCTTCTTCCGGCACTTCCCGGACAAGCGCGAGGTGCTCTTCGATGGCGAAGCCGACTTACGCGCCGGCCTGATGCGGGCGGTCATTGAAGCGCCCGAGAGGCTGGAGCCGTTCGAGGTACTGCTGTGTGCCTTCCGGAAATCCGCGCGGAACCTGGAGGAAAGCCGCCCGTTCTCCGAACCGAGATGGAAGATCATCGCCGTGACGCCGGCGCTCCGCGAACGCGAGTTGGCCAAGCACGCGTGGCTCACTGAAGCCGTGGCGGAGGCGCTGCGGCAGCGCGGCGCCGGTGCCGGATTGGCCGACCTCGCCGCCCGGACCGGTTGGGCCGCCTATCAGCACGCGGTCCAAGCCTGGATCGACGACCCTTCGAAGAGCTTGGACGCGCACCTCATCCGCGCCTTCGACAATCTCCACGCACTCTCCGCGACCGTCCTTTCCGGACAGAAGCGGGAGCGGGAAGTCAGTTCATGACCACGGAAGCGGCGACCGCGGGCAGCACCGAGGGGTCGCCCTCCAGTTCCATGACCTGAAGCGACCGGCCGGGGAACTGGCGAACCACGGACCGTCCATCCCCCGATACGGAAAGGTCGATCCCGTCGACCACCGCGTGCCGCCCCGGTGACGGCTCGGTAGTCCCGGTGGGCGACCGTTGCGGCACCGAGACACCTCTGGACGCCGTGACGACCACACAGTTCGGCATCTTGCCGGCGACGCTGCCGGCGATTGCGCCCGCGCCGGCGCCGGAACCGGTGGGACACAGGGTCACCGTGTCCTGGGAGGCCGTGCCACGCCTGGTTGCCACGCTCAGCCCGGCGGGAACCCGCAACGAATGGATCAAGGTCGGTACCGGGGCCGGCGCGAGGCGCACGGTATCCGCGAAGACCAGCAGCTGATCGGGAGTCACGTACTTCACCTCAGCGCTGACGGCGACCCATTTACCCGGCGTCAACGGCCAGCTGACCTGTGTCGTGGAGTTTCCCAACCACCGCAAGGACGCCCGGGTACCGTTGACCGAGACGGTGGTCGGCGGAGTGTCGTAGCCCGTTTCGGGATCGTTGTCGGAGGTGACGACCGTGTACTCCAGGCCGCCCCAGTCATAGGCCGCCAACGTACCGCGTTCGCTGATCGTCCAGCTGGTGAGCTGGGCATCGCCGGCCTTGACGACGGTGAACGGCAGCGAGGACGCCGGCACCACGAGGGGATCGGACGGCGGGGCGGCCGCCTGCACCTGCGGCGCGGGCGCGGGGGAACCGTGCTGGCGCGCCAGCCCGAGCCCGACCGAGAGCCCCGCGGTGATGACCACGACGGCGGCCGCCGCGCCGACCACGCGCCGACGGGTCCGCACCCGCCGGTACCGCCGCTCGGCACCGGAGAAGACCTCTCCGGGTTCCGGCGCCAGAGGTTCGCGTGCACGCAGGATCTCTCGCAGGTCGTCCAGTTCGACCATGGTCACGCCACCTCCAGTTCGTTCCTCAAGCGGATCCGCAGGGCGGACAGGCCCCGGGAAATGTGGCTGCGGACCGTGCCCACCGCGCAGCCCAGCACGGCCGCGATCTCGTTGTCGTCACGGTCCTCGTAGAACCGCAGCACGATCGCCGCCTGCTGGGCGCGGGACAGGCCGGAAAGCAGCCCCGCCAGCTGGTCGTGGTCGGCGATGCGGGTGGCGGGATCGGCGGTGGCGGGCTCGGCGACCCAGCTCGTGTCCGCTATCGGCCGAACTGAGCGCTGATACCAGCGACGCCGCCAGGACAGATAACCGTTGACGACCATTTTGCGCAGATAGAGGTCGGGGCGGTCCGCGGCCGAAACACGTGACCAGCGCAGATGCGCGCGCACCAGCGCGTCCTGCACGATGTCCTGCGCCAGGTCACGATCCCCGGTCAGCACGGCCGCGAACCGCACCAGCCCCGGCAGTTGTTCTCGGGAGAACTCCTCGAACTGCACATCAACAGGATGCGCGGACCCCCGGATGAGTTGCGCTGTCGTCCCGGCTTTTTGTTTCGAAACTTCTCCGGCGGGTCCGGGGAAGGGAAAGCGCTTTCAGCATCCCGGGCGATAACCTCGGCAATATGGCCGGCAACAGACCTTCGGTGAGGGCACCCGCGCCGGGGCCGCCGCGCCTTGCCGCCCGCACAGACCGTGCCGTACAGTTGTTTCACAAATTTCTGAACACTCTGTACGGGGGCCTGAACGATGATGGCTGGGAAGGTCGACTTCACCGGCGTGCAGTCCACGATGCTCGTCACCTTGTTCCTCAGGGCGCTGGACGCCAAGGACCCGCATCCCGTCCTAGGCGACCGCTTCGCCGCCGACGCCGTGGACCGGATCGCCTACGACTGGTCCAAGCTCGACAAGCCGAACATGGCCCGCAACCGGTTTCCCGTCGTGCTGAGGGCCACGCGGTTCGACGAGTGGACCATCGACTTCCTGCGCCGCCACCCCGACGCGACCGTGCTGCACCTGGCCTGCGGTCTGGACAGCCGGGCGTTCCGGCTCGACCTGCCCGCCGGGGTGCGCTGGTTCGACGTCGACCTGCCCGACGTCATCGCCCTTCGCCGCCGGCTCTACCAGGAGACCGACGGCTACCACATGATCGCCGCGTCGGTGACCGATGAGGCGTGGCTGGCCGAAATCCCCGCCGGCCGGCCGACCCTGATCATCGCCGAAGGCCTGCTGATGTACCTGCACGAAGCCGAAGTACGGCAACTGCTCCGGCGACTCACCGACCGCTTCCCGAGCGGTGAGCTCATCTTCGACAGCGTGTTGCCCTGGGCCGCCAAAATGACCCATCTACTGAAGAAATACCTGAGCCGTTGGTACCCCTACCCGGCCTACTGGACGGCCATCCGCGGCGGCTCGGACATCGAGCGCTGGGACCCGCGGCTGCGTCACCGCGACAACGTCGCCGTGATGACCGCCTACCAGCAGATCCCCAACCCCGGCCTGCGCCGGTTCTACCGTGTGAGCAGCCGGATCGGCTGGTTCAGGGACAGCCTGCGCATCTTCCGCGCCGAGTTCTGAACGGCCGACGCGTCACGACTTGACTTGAAGCGCTTCAAGTCCCGCACACTGGCCGCATGGCAACGACCGGCAACGCCGAGGACACCGCTCACCTCACGATCCAGGAGGTATCGAGACTGAGCGGGTTGTCCGAGCCGACTCTGCGGTACTACGAGAAAATCGGCTTGATCGACGCCGTCGACCGCGACGCGACCAGCGGCCACCGCCGCTACGGTCCGGCCGTCGTGGAGAAGGTCGAAGCACTGGCCTGCCTGCGTTCGAGCGGGATGAGCGTGAAAGACATGCGCGCCTACCTCCGTCACCTGGACACGCGCGATGCCTCGCAGCTACACGAACTGTTCCAACGCAACGCCGAGCGTGTGGCCGGGGAGATCGAGCGATTGCGGGTCCGGCTGCGTTACCTGCGACTCAAGGCCGACATGTGGGCCGCACGGGACCGTGACGACGCCTCGGCCGAGCATCGCGCCATCACCGAAATCATGCCGGTCATTCTCGAAATGCGTTGACGACCTCGAGGGCGAGAAGACATGACAACGAAATCCCCACACGACGACCTCGTGCTCGTGACCGGAGGCAACGGCTTCGCCGGATCGCACATGGTCGCTCGGCTCCTGGACGGGGGCTACCGAGTGCGCACGACAATCCGCTCACTCGACCGGCGCGCGGAGGTCCGGGCGATGGTGTCCGACCCCGCCGGCAGGCTCGACATTGTCAGCGCCGACCTGTCCATGGACAGGGGATGGGCGGACGCCGTCGACGGGTGCGCCTACGTCATCCACGTCGCGTCACCGTTCCCGGCCACCCAGCCGGACAACGCCGACGACCTGATCGTCCCGGCGCGCGACGGTGCGCTCCGTGTCCTGCGCGCAGCGCGTGACGGCGGTGTGAAGCGGGTCGTGCTGACGTCCTCGTTCGCCGCGGTGGGGTACAGCCGCAAGCCCGGCGACGAGTACGACGAGACCGACTGGACCGACCCGGCCGACGACAACACGCCCTATGTACGGTCGAAGACGATCGCGGAACGATCGGCCTGGGATTTCGTCCGGAGCGAGGGCGGCGACCTGGAACTTTCGGTGATCAACCCGAGCGGGATCTTCGGCCCGCCGCTCGGACCGCACCTCTCCGCGTCGACCGGCCTGGTCAAAGCGATGCTGGACGGTTCGATGCCGGTTGTGCCGCCGCTGTACTTCGTCGTGGTGGATGTCCGCGACGTCGCGGACATCCACCTGCGGGCCATGACCCATCCCGCCGCCGCGGGGCAACGGTTCCTCGCCGGCGGCGAAACGATCAGCTTCCTCCGCCTGGCCCGGATACTGGCCAAGCATCTCGGTGCTGCCGCGGCCAAGGTCCCGACCGTCGAACTGACCCCCGAGCAGGTGCGCGAAGCGGCCCGGTCGAATCCGGCCCTGCGTGATTCGGTCGGCCAACTGGGCCGGATACCCGTCCTGCACACCGAAAAGGCCCGCAACGTACTCGGATGGGCGCCCCGCGACACGGAAGCCACGATCGTCGACACCGCGCGCAGCCTGATCCGCCTCGGCCTCGTCGCACCCTGACCAGCCAGGCAACCGATCAACCCGTGCCTTCGGGCTGGAGTTCAGAGCCTGCGACGGTCTTCTCGATCGTCTCGAAGATGTCCGCGTCGGTTTCTTGTTGCCACGGGGGCAGATCGTCCCAGTCGGCCACGTAAGCCGGCTTCGGATCGGGAATACGCCGGTAGATCTGGGCGATCCAGCACAACGCCACGAACCGGCCCTTCTGGGCGCGAGTCAGTTTCGCCGTGCTACCACCGGAAATCTCGACGAACTGCCGCACCTGCTCGCACACTGCCGCGGCACTCGCCCGCTCCCACTCCGACGTTTGGGACCACGGCACGATGTAGCTCGCCTTGGGCTCACCGGGATAGTGCCGCTTGACACCCGCGATCCAGGCCTCACGAAAGATCCGCCCGGGTTCCTCGGACAACGATGACAACACGCACTCCTTCGCTTCACTCTGCCGCAACGGCCTTGAGCCGGGCAATCTGCTGATCGAGATGGCGAACATGGCCGTCCACCAAGAACGGCTTGAGCTGGGGCCGAAGACCGTGCAGCTTCCGGCCGAGGTAGCCGGCCGATCCAGTTTGTAACGCGGCGTCGAGCGCAGCGTTGCCGTACATGACAATCTGGTCGGCATCGCGACGCTGGATCCCGACTCCTGTCAGCCCGGTGAGAACGCCACCACGACGGCGAGCCGAGAGGCCGGACTTCAGAGCACCGGTGAGTGCCGGTTCCGCCAGCTCCGGCCGTTGCAGATCGACGTAGCACATTCCACGGTTCTCGGCGAGCCGTGAACTCCCGAAACGAAGCCAGCCACCGGTATGCGCCGGCTGGCTGCTTCCCGCAACCTCGTCTGCCCTGTCCAAAGCCCGTTCGCAGCCGCCCAAATCTCCGATCCCGGCATAGGTTTCGGCCTGTACCGCGGCGACCCAATGCCGGGTAGCCAGGCCCGGATCACCTCGTTCCGCAAGGCCCGCCGCCGCGTCGAGAAGTGGCACGGCCGCGTCGAATCGCCGTTCGTAGACCGCGACGTAAGCATGGCGGGTCATCGCGCACGCCCAAAGATCGAAGGTGCTGGCCTCCTTGCTCGCGTTGGCGGCCAGCGAATAACAGGAGGCGGCGTCGGTGTACTGATCGCCGTCGAAGAAGATCTCCCCACACAGCTGGAAGAGGTCTCCGGCCAACGCGCACAGGCGCTGGCGCACGGCCGGGGATTGGGGTGACCGCAAGGCGTTCGTGAGCGCATCGAGTTGTCCGCGAACCAGAGGGAAGGTCAGGCGCTTGGACTTCGACTGCGCGAACGTATGCCAGAGCCGCACGTTCAACCGCTCGTACTCGTCGATCGTGGCCCGATCGAGGCTCGCTGGACGTTCCGCGGCCGCGGCCAGACGATCATGATCAAGCTGATCGATCGCCGGGACGGCCAGCAAGCTGCCGGACAGACTCAACAGGCGCAGTACTTCGCGGCGGTTCATGTCCTCACCCCTGTCCTCCGGAGCCAGGGCTCCCTCCGCATCGGCGGCGACAAGCGCGCCCGGCAGCTTGAACCACAGGAGTTGAGTGGGCACGTGAAGGACACGCGCCCACTGTATGAGCTTGGTGAGATCCTGGGGTGGCGCACCATTCTCCATCCGGCTGAGCTGCGTCTGGGTGAGCCCGCACCACCCGGCCACCACACCTTGCGGCAAGGGACGGCCGTGCCAGGGGTGGTAGCGGTACGCCTGAACCACCCGGCCCATATGCCAGGCGTCGAGCGCGTCCCGCATCCGGTCTGTCTGCCAGAACTCATGCGGTACCTGCGGCGCACCGATCAGGACGTTCCGGCGCCGCTCCTGGCAGGCCCCACACAGCCGACCTCGATGGTCATGAGCAAGCCGCGTCCCACAGCGGCAGTAGTCCACGGACCCGCGCATTTCCGTCCCCTGATGAAACTTACAGTGAGTAGTAATCCACTAGCTCATTGTGCATCAAGCTTAGGCCTCACTGCTGCAGCGACATATGCATCCGACGCATGGTTTCCAGTCGAAACCCGTGATAGCCGCCTTCCATCGGCGCACCGAAGCTTCTCGCATGCACCCGAGGCACCCCACGCCCGGTGCCAGCCGACACGAATTCCGTAACGAGGAAGGGAGCGCCCATGCACAAGCTGGTCGTATTCGCACTGCTGATGCTGAGCCCACCCACACTCTTCGGCGTCGCGTTGCTCTGCCGTGTCCTCTTGAAGCGGCGAACCGAAAGCCGCGTGGAGCAGGAATCCAGGAACCTATGACCAACTATCACCTTGACGATGACCCCCGCACCTACCTGTACCAGAAGATGGCCGAACACCTGGCCCAGCGGATCGCCGCCGGAGACCTCCCCCCGAACACACCGCTTCCGGCCGAGCGCCGCTTGGCCAAGAGTTACGGTGTCTCGCTCGGTACCGCCCGGCACGCTACGCGGATTCTCCGGTCTCGCGGCCTGGTCGTGACGCTGCGCTGCAAAGGCACGTTCATCGCCCAGCGGGACGCCTGAGCCTCACGCGGCGAGGCGGCGGACGACCGCGTCGGCCAGGAGGCGGCCTCGGGATGTCAGGATCGCGCGGTCGCCGACGAGGCTCAGCAAGCCGTCATCGGCGGCGACCCGGGCTTCCCGCTCACCGTCCGCTTCGAGCGCCTCCAACGGCAGTCCCTCGGCGAGCCGCAGTTCGAGCATGATCCGCTCCAGCCTCACGTCGGCGGGCGTCAGTACCTCACGACCGGCCTCCGGGGACTGGCCCTCGGCGAGCAACGCGGCGTAGCGGGCCGGGTGCTTCACGTTCCACCAGCGGACGCCCGCGAGGTGGCTGTGCGCGCCCGGGCCCGCGCCCCACCAGTCGCCGCCGAGCCAGTAGCCGAGGTTGTGCCGGCACCGCGCTTCCGGCGAGGAAGCCCAGTTCGATACCTCGTACCAGGTCAGGCCCGCCCCCCTCAAAGTCCGGTCGATCAGTTCGTAGTCGGCCGCGAGCACGTCGTCGTCCGGGGCGGGCAGTTCGCCGCGTCGCACCCTGCGCGCCAAAGCGGTGCCGTCCTCCACGATCAGTGAGTACGCCGACACGTGATCGACTCCCGCGTCGAGCACCGTCTCCAGTGAGGCGCGCAGATCCCCGGTCCGCTCCCCCGGCGTGCCGTAGATGAGATCGAGATTCACGTGATCGAACCCGGCCGCGCGGGCCTCGCGGGCCGCGGCCGGTGGCCGGCCCGGGGTGTGCACCCGGTCGAGCACCTTCAGCACGTGCGGCGCCGCCGACTGCATGCCCAGCGACACCCTCGTGTAGCCGGCGTCACGGATTCCCGCGAAGAACTCCGGTGAGGTCGACTCCGGGTTGGACTCGGTGGTCACCTCCGCGCCGGGCGCCAGCCCGAAGGAGTCACGGACCGCGTCCAGAACCTCACCCAGCCCGCCCGCGCCCAGCAGCGACGGCGTCCCGCCGCCGACGAAGACCGTCTCGGCGGGCCGGTTCCCGGCCGTGCGCACGCCGAATTCCAGCTCGCGCTTCAGCGCCTCCAGCCACGTCCGGGTGGACGCGTCCGCGCCCAGTTCCTTGGCGGTGTAGGTATTGAAGTCGCAATAGCCGCACCGCGTCGCGCAGAACGGCACATGCACATAAACCCCGAACACCCCTCAAGTGTCCCCGATGCTCCCCATTACCAGAGAACCGCGTGGGTTCCCAGGATCTGGGCGAGGCTGGACCACATCATGAGCATTTGGCACGCTCTGAAACGTGACTTGTGCCGGTGTCCCGCTCGTCGTGCGTCGCCACGTCGACTACCGGCGCGTCGCGAGCGCGCTCTGCCGCCGCGACGGCTGACTCCGCCCCACCCCCATCCGCCACCGGGGTCGCGCGATGCTCCCTGCCTTCGGCACGTCGCACGCGCACCCGGGACGAGCAGCAAACCCGGAGGACACTCATGGCCCCGCCCGCGCGCGAAACCCGCGCCCACGCCCCGCGCGCCCAACAGCGCAGGGGCGAAGGGCAATGGGCGCTCGGCTACCGCGAGCCGCTCAACCCCAACGAACGCTCGAAGAAGGACGACCACCCGCTCAACGTCCGCGCCCGCATCGAGAACATCTACGCGCCGCAGGGCTTCGACGCGATCGACCCGGGCGATCTGCGTGGCCGGTTCCGCTGGTACGGCCTCTACACCCAGCGCAAGCCCGGCATCGACGGCGGCCGCACCGCAACCCTGGACCCGGAAGAACTCGACGACGAGTACTTCATGCTGCGGGTACGGATCGACGGTGGCGCCCTCACCACCGAACAGCTTTCGCTGATCGGTGAGATCTCGAACACCTACGCGCGCGACACCGCGGACGTCACCGACCGGCAGAACATCCAGTACCACTGGATCCGCATCGAGGACATGCCCGAGATCTGGGAGAAACTCGAAGGCGCGGGTCTGACCACGATGACCGCCTGCGGGGACAGCCCGCGCGTCATCCTGGGCTCCCCGCTGGCCGGTATCGCCGCCGACGAGGTGATCGACGGCACCCCGGCGATCGACGAGATCAAGCGCCGCTACCTCGGCAAACCCGAGTACGCGAACCTGCCGCGCAAGTTCAAGACCGCGATCTCGGGGCTGCCGGACGTGGCACACGAGGTGCACGACGTGGCCTTCGTCGGCGTGCGGCACCCGGACCACGGCCCCGGCTTCGACCTGCAGGTGGGCGGTGGCCTGTCCACCAACCCGATGCTCGCGCAGCGCCTGGGCGCCTGGGTTCCCCTGGCTGAGGTGCCCGAGGTCTGGGCGGCCGTGATCAGCGTGTTCCGCGACTACGGTTACCGGCGGCTGCGCTCGCGGGCGCGGCTGAAGTTCCTGGTCAAGGACTGGGGTGCGGAGAAGTTCCGCCAGGTGCTGGAGGAGGAGTACCTCGGCAGGCCTCTGGTCGACGGGCCCGCGCCCGAGGTGCCGGAGCGGCAGCACGATCACGTCGGGGTGCATCGGCAGAAGGACGGCCGGTTCTCCGTCGGCGTGGCACCGGTCGCCGGCCGGGTCACCGGGTCGACCCTGGTCGCGCTGGCCAAGGCGGCCGAGCGCGCCGGCTCGTCCCGGGTACGGCTGACCCCGCTCCAGAAGATCCTGATCCTCGACGTGCCGGAATCCGAACTGGCCGGCCTGCGCGCCGAGCTGGACGACCTCGGCCTGCCCAGCGACGTGAGCCCGTGGCGACGCGGGGTGATGGCCTGCACCGGGATCGAGTTCTGCAAGCTCGCCATCGTGGAGACCAAGGCTCGCGCCCGTGACCTGGTCTCCGAGCTGGAACGGCGGCTCGCCGACGTCCAGTCCGAAGTGGACAATCCGGTGACCGTGCACCTCAACGGCTGCCCGAACTCGTGTGCCCGGATCCAGACCGCCGACATCGGGCTCAAGGGCCAGATCGTCACCGACGCCGACGGCAACCAGGTCGAGGGTTTCCAGGTGCACCTCGGCGGCGGCCTCGGCCTCGACGCCGGGTTCGGCCGCAAACTGCGGGGCCACAAGGTGATCGGAGACGAACTGGTCGACTACGTGGAGCGCGTGGTGCGCGCCTACCTGGCCCAGCGCGAAGAAGGCGAGCGGTTCCCGCAATGGGTGGCACGGGCCGCGGAGGACGATCTGCGATGAAACCATCTGCGCTGACACGCGGCTGTCAAGCCGACCATAACGCGCGCCCCGGCGAAGCCCCGCTATCGGGGCGGCAGGACGCCGTTCGTGGCTACGCGACCCGAACTCGTCAGCAGCGCCCAGGCGATCCGATCGCGGTCGCGCGCAGACTCGCGGAGGAACAGCGATGAGCGAGCGTGCCACGCCGTTTTACTGCCCCTTCTGCGGCGACGAAGATCTCCGTCCGGCCGAGGACTCCGGATGGCTGTGCTTTTCCTGCCGGAGGGTGTTCACCGTGACGTTTTCCGGCCTTCGGCCACCGGAGGGAGCGAAATGAGTGTCGGTTCGAAGATCACGCGGGATGCGACGGAACTGAAAGCACTGGCGGAACGGGCTTCCGAGGAACTCGCGGAGGCGAGCGCGATCGAAGCCCTGCGCTGGACGGTGGAAACCTTCGGCGACGACTTCATCGTCGCCTCCAACATGCAGGATGCCGTGCTCATCGACCTGGTCACCGGTATCAAGTCCGATGTGGACGTGCTGTTCCTGGAGACCGGTTACCACTTCGCGGAAACCATCGGCACCCGGGACGCGGTCGCCACGGTCTATCCGGACATCCGCGTGATCAACGCGGTCCCCCGGCAGACCGTCGCCGAACAGGACGCCGAATACGGGCCGAGGCTCTACGAGCGCGACCCGAACCTCTGCTGCCAACTGCGTAAGGTGGTTCCGCTCCGGGAGACCCTGGCGCGGTATCCGGCGTGGGTGACCGGGGTGCGCCGGGTCGACGCGCCGACCAGGGCCGGCACGCCGATCGTCGGATGGGACGAGCGCAACGGCCTGGTCAAGATCAACCCGATCGCGCCGTGGACCGACGAGGAGTTCCGCGCCTACATCGACGAGCACGGTGTCCTGGAGAACACGCTGGTGTCCGAGGGTTACCTGTCCATCGGCTGCGCGCCGTGCACGGCGAAGGTGGCGCCGGGCGCGGACCCGCGCAGCGGCCGCTGGGCGGGTCAGGCGAAGACCGAATGCGGGTTGCACGGCTGATGCGAACGAGATGGGGAACGAGATGACGACTGTTGCCGAGGTGGCCGCGACCGACAACCTGACCGCGCTGGAGTCGGAGGCCATCCACATCTTCCGGGAGGTGGCCGGCGAGTTCGACCGGCCGGTGATCCTGTTCTCCGGTGGCAAGGACTCCACGCTGTTGCTGCACCTGGCGATCAAGGCGTTCTGGCCGGCGCCGGTGCCGTTCCCGCTGCTCCACGTGGACACCGGGCACAACTTCGACGAGGTCATCGCCTTCCGTGACGAAGTGGTGGCGCGCCACGGGCTGCGGCTGATCGTGGCGAACGTCCAGGACTGGATCGACGACGGGCGCCTGACCGAACGCCCCGACGGCACCCGGAACCCGTTGCAGACCCAGCCTTTGCTGGACACGATCGCCGAGCACCGGTTCGACGCGGTGTTCGGTGGCGGCCGGCGCGACGAGGAGCGGGCACGGGCGAAGGAACGGATTTTCAGTCTGCGCAACGCCTTCGGGCAGTGGGACCCGCGCCGTCAGCGACCCGAGTTGTGGAGCCTCTACAACGGCAGGCACCGGCCCGGCGAGCACGTGCGCGTCTTCCCGCTGTCCAACTGGACGGAGGCCGACGTGTGGAACTACATCGCCCGTGAGCGGGTGGACCTGCCGTCGATCTACTACGCGCATCGGCGCGAGGTCTACCGCCGCGACGGCATGTTACTCACCGAGGGTCCTTGGGGCGGCCCGCGTGAAGGCGAGCAGGTGCGGGAACTGAACGTGCGCTACCGCACCGTGGGCGACGGTTCCTGCACCGGCGCCGTGGAGTCCACGGCGTCCACTGTGGACGAAGTGATCGCGGAGGTGCTGGCCAGCAGGCTCACCGAGCGGGGCGCCACCCGCGCGGACGACCGGTTGTCCGAGGCCGCGATGGAGGACCGCAAACGGGAGGGATACTTCTGATGTCGAGCCTCCTGCGACTCGCCACGGCGGGCAGCGTGGACGACGGCAAGTCCACTTTGGTCGGACGACTGCTCTACGACACCAAGTCCGTGCTGGCCGACCAGCTCGACGCGGTGACCCGCGCCAGCGTCGACCGCGGGCTGTCCACCCCCGACCTGTCACTGCTGGTGGACGGCCTGCGTTCCGAGCGCGAACAGGGCATCACCATCGACGTGGCGTACCGCTACTTCGCCACGCCCAAACGGTCCTTCGTGCTGGCCGACACTCCCGGTCACGTGCAGTACACGCGGAACACCGTCACCGGAGCCTCCACCGCCCAGCTCGCCATCCTGCTGGTCGACGCGCGCAAGGGCGTCGTGGAACAGACCCGGCGGCACGCCGCCGTGCTCGCGCTGCTGGGCGTGCCACGCCTCGTGCTGGCGGTGAACAAGGTCGACCTCGTCGACTACGACGAGGAGACGTTCCGGGTCATCGCCAAGGAGTTCGCCGCCCACGCCACCTCACTCGGCTATCCGCGGGGGTCGGTGCTGAGCATCCCGGTCTCGGCGCTGGTCGGTGACAACGTGGTGGAGCGCTCGGCCGAAACCCCGTGGTACAGCGGGCCGACCCTGCTGGAACACCTGGAATCCGTGCCGGCCGCCCCGGATCCGCACGACGCGCCCTTCCGGTTCCCGGTGCAGTACGTGATCCGTCCCCGCACCCCCGAGCACCCCGACTACCGCGGCTACGCGGGGCAGGTCGCGGCAGGCACGGTGCGCCGTGGTGACGAGGTGCTCGTCCTGCCCGCCGGGCTGCGGAGCACGGTGGAACGCATCGACACCGCGGACGGCGAGCTGGCCGAGGCCGCGGCCGGGCGTTCGGTGACGCTCCTGCTGACCGACGATCTCGACATCGGCCGGGGTGATCTCATCGTGGCGGCCGGTCAGGCCCCGGTACCGACCGACGAGCTCGACGCGACGCTGGCCTGGCTGTCGGAGAAGCCCCTGCGGCCCGGCGCGCGCGTGCTGGTCAAGCACGGCACCCGCACCGTGCCTGCCTTCGTCGAGGAACTGACCTCTCGCTTCGACGAGCAGAAACTGTCCAGTGTGGACTATCCGGAAACGTTGTCCCTCAACGAGATCGGCCGCGTACGGGTCCGGACCGCCGAACCGCTTCCGGTGGACGACTACACGATCAACCGGCGCACCGGCGCCTTCCTGGTGATCGACTCCGCCGACGGCACCACCCTGGCCGCCGGGCTCGTCGGCGCACCACTGGCCATCCTGCAGCCCGATCAGGACGTGGATCGCGCGACCGGCACCGCGCCTGGAGTAGCCGGAGGCACCGAGCGCGGTTCAAGCCCGCCGGCGTCTGAGGCATGAGGCGAGCACCGATGCCGCCACCCGGTCCTGCTCTCGTCACGGTCGCGCACGGCAGCCGTGATCCGCGGTCGTCGGCGGCGATCCGAGCACTGGTGGACCGGATTCCCGGCGCGCGAGTGTCCTTTCTGGATCTTTCGCGTCCGCTGCTGACCGACGAGCTGCGGGCCGTTCACGCCGAGGGCCACACCTCGGCCGTGGTGGTACCTCTGCTGCTCGGCAGCGCCTACCACGCCCGCGTCGACCTGCCCGCCCTCGTGACTCAGGCACCACGCGGCCTCGAAGTGTCCATTTCGGACATCCTGGGACACGGACCGGTGCTGGAGGAGGTCGCCCTCGACCGGCTCGCCGCCACCGGGGCCGACCTCGATGACGCGTCGCTCGGCGTGGTCGTGGCCGCCGTCGGATCGTCGCATGCGCCGGCCAACGCGGCCGTCGCCAGGCTCGCGCGCCGATGGGAGGCACGGCACGGTTTCCTGACCGCGCCGGCCTTCGCCGGTCGCACGGCAGGCGACCGGCCCGACGTCCTCGCGGCCGTCGCGAGGCTGCGTGCCCGGGGCGCCCGGAAGATCGCCGTGGCGTCCTGGTTCCTCGCCCCCGGTCTCCTGCCCGACCAGGTGGCCGCCGAAGCCGACCGGGCCGCCCAAGCGCCCGTCGCCGCGCCACTGGCGCCGGACGCGCGCATCGCGGCCCTGGTTTCGCGCCGCTACTCCGAAGCCGTCCGAACGTCGGTCGCGGCTCGAAGTGCGTGAACGACGATGCGCCCGTTGCCCCCGCGTTGCCCGATCGCTTCACGGTCGCGGCGGATCGCCGTAGCGTGGGCGAGGTGAAGGTCAGGTTCGGAGTCGGGCTCGGCGCGGAAACCGGCCCCGCCGAGTTCGCCCGCATCGTCGACCTCCTGGAGGAGGCCGGCGTCGATTCCCTGTGGCTGTCCGAGCACGTCTACGGCCCTTCCGTCGAGCCGTTCATCGGGATGGCGCACGCGCTCTCCCGCACGCGGCGCCTCAAGGCCGGCACCTCCGTGGCCGTGCTACCGGGACGGCATCCGGTGCTCGTCGCCAAACAACTGGCTTCGCTGGCCGCGCTCGCGCCCAAGCGTGTGCTGCCGGTCTTCGGCCTTCGGCCCGCCCGGCGCGCCGAACGCGAGGTTTTCGAGGTGCCGGACGGACGCCGCGCCGACGTGTTCGACGAGTCGCTGAGGCTGCTGCGGACGTTGCTGTCCCAGGAGACCGTGGACTTCGCGGGTGAGTTCTACAAGATCGACGGCGCCGGGGTCGGCCCGCTCCCCCGCGTCCCGATGGACATCTGGCTGGGCGGCAGCGCCCCGGCCGCGCTGAGGCGGATCGGGCGACTCGCCGACGGCTGGCTCGGCAGCTTTCTGCCCGCCGAGGACGCCCGCCGCGCCCGGCAGAGCATCGAGGCGGCCGCGGAGGAGGCAGGCCGCGAGATCGAGCCCGACCACTACGGGATCACTCTGCTGCTGGCCGAAGGCGGTATCACGCCGGAACTCGCCGGGGTCGCGCGGCAACGGCGGCCGGGAGTGGACCCGACACGGCTCATCGCGGACAGCTGGCCCAGCCTGCGCCGTCTGCTCGACGGCTACCTCGCCGTGGGACTGACCAAGTTCGTGATCCATCACCGCGGTCCCGGCACCTTCGACGAGTTCCTCGACCGTTTCAGCACGGAACTGCTGCCCCTTCAGAACTGACGCACTTCCGGTCGTGGCAGGGTGTGCCCATGACCGACGAACTGGTGCACTACTCGGTGACCAACGGCGCGGCGACGATCACGCTCGACTCGCCGCACAACCGCAACGCGCTGTCCGCTCAGCTCCGCCGCGAACTGCGCGACAGCCTGCTCCGCGCCCGCGACGACGACGGCGTCCGGGTGATCGTGCTGACCCACACCGGTCCGGTGTTCTGCGCCGGAATGGACCTCAAGGAGGCTCGCGGCGCCGAGGCGGGCGCGCAGGGGGTCAACGAGTTCCCCGAAATCCTGGAACGGATCTGGGCCAGTCCCAAGCCGGTGGTCGCACGCCTGGCGGGCCCCGCACGCGCCGGCGGGGTCGGCATGGTGGCGGCCGCGGACATCGTGGTCGCCGTCCGCGAGGCCACGTTCGCCTTCTCGGAGGTGCGCATCGGCGTGGTGCCCGCCGTCATTTCCCTGACCGTGCTGCCCCGCATCACGCCACGCGCCGCCCAGGAACTCTTCCTCACCGGAAACGTGTTCGACGCCGAGAAGGCCGCCCGGATCGGATTGATCACCTCCGCCGTCGACGCCGCCGAACTGGACGACGAGGTCGACCGCTACGTGCGCGCCCTGGCGCTCGGCGGCCCGCGGGCGCTCGCCGCCACGAAGGAACTCCTGGCCGGCCCCCGGCACGCGGGCCCCTCCAAGGAGGGTTTCGCCGAGATGAACGAACTCTCCGCAGGGTTCTTCGCCTCGGAGGAAGGTCAGGAGGGCATCACCGCCTTCGCCCAGAAACGCAAGCCCAGCTGGGTGCCGGCGGAATAGCCGGGCGCCGGAGGAGAGGGCTCAGTCTTCGGGCAGAGCGACGGTCAGGCGGCGGCTGTCGGCACGGTCGCCGCCTGGGGCCAGTGCGCGCTCGGCATCGGAGAGCACGCCGCGGATCGCGAGGTAGGCCTTCGGATCGGCCTGCTTGAGCAGGTCCGAACCGCCCCAGATCAGCACGTGTTCCCCCGAGGGGAGCCACGACAGGTCGGTCAGGCAGTCGTAGAGCGCGTCCAGGTTGTGCCCGAAGTAGTCGGGAAACGACAGTGCGGTGGCAATGGCGTCCATTGTGGACGTCTTGTCCACCGGGTGACCGTCCACCAGGTGTGCGTACGCGCCGCGAGCGTGGGCCTGTTCGGCGGCGGTCTTCTTCGTGTACTCCATGTGCCTTCTATTTCGTCGGGTCGACCGCGACAAAGGTCTGGTAGTGATCACCGGTGTAGTACAGCTCCGTCCCGTCACCGGTGATCAACCGTCTCGGTCCCCGGTCTGCGCTGCCCGGTGCCGGCACTGTGTACTCATGGTAGTAACCGGCGGGCTTGGAGGGCAGACGTTTCTCGCGATTGTCGAACACGGTCCCGTCATTGCGGGGATACGGGAACGGGCCGCCTGCCTCGATCAGCCGCCAGGTGCGCGCCGCCTCGGGGGGCAGGGCGGACAACGCCTGGGTAGGTATCACCGGTGCGGCGGAGTGCCCGGTGACGTCCTTGATGAGCCACCCGCCGAGCACGAGCACGATCAGCCCGGCCAGCGCGGCGGTGATCCGCCTTCTGCTCGTCGCCTGTCTCACCGTGCCGGGTAGTCCTCGTCCCGGCCGGGCCGGAACCAGGCGGCCACCTGGTCGACGATCCGGTCGATCAACCACGCCGCGCCCAGGCACGCCGGCCCGAGCACGGCGATAACCAGGACGAACTGGAGCGGGAACCACAACTGCGCGAGCCAAAGCTCGGCCTTGTCCCACCAGTTGGCCACTCCGTCGAACACGGATCACAGCGTACGCCCCCGGCGGCGAGGTAGTTTGCAGGCATGTTCGCCGTCTACGCGCAAGAACCGAACCGGGACAAGCCACTCGACTCGCTGGTCGTCGGAGAACGCCCGGAGCCCGAAGTGCCCGACGGCTGGGTCAAGGTCTCCGTCAAAGCGGCCAGCCTCAACATGCACGACATCTGGACGCTGCGGGGCGTCGGGATCAAGGAAGACCAGTTCCCGATGATCCTCGGCTGCGACGGTGCGGGCGTGCTCGACGACGGCACCGAGGTCGTGCTGCACTCGGTGGTCAACGCGGCGGGCTGGCAGGGCGACGACACCCTGGACCCGCGGCGGACCCTGCTCACCGAGAAGCACCAGGGCACCTTCGCCGACTTCGTCGTGGTGCCCTCGCGCAACGTGCTGCCCAAGCCGGCCGGCCTTTCCTTCTCGGAGGCGGCGACGATGGGCACGGCATGGCTGACCGCGTACCGGATGCTGTTCGTCAAGTCCGGCCTGCGGCCTGGCCAGACCTTGCTCGTCCAGGGCTCGTCGGGCGGCGTTTCGACCGCGCTGATCCAACTCGGCCGCGCGTCCGGATTCCGGGTGTGGGCGACAGGGCGCAGCGAGGAGAAGCGGGCTCTGGCCGAAGAACTGGGGGCGCACCAGACCTTCGAGCCGGGCGCACGCCTGCCCGAACGGGTGGACGCGGTGTTCGAGACCGTCGGCAAGGCGACCTGGTCGCACTCGGTGAAATCGCTCAAACCGGGCGGGATCATCGTCGTCTCCGGTGCGACCAGCGGCGGGGATCCGGGCGCCGAACTCCAGCGTGTGTTCTTCCTTCAACTGCGCGTGACCGGTTCGACCATGGGAACCCGTGACGAACTGGCGGATCTCCTCTCCTACGTGGCGCTGACGGGGATTCGTCCGCAGATCGGAGCCGAGCTCCCGCTGGCCGAGGCCGCCGAAGGCTTCCGGAACATGCTGGACGGAGCCACCGCCGGCAAAATCGTTTTCACCCGCTAACCAGCCCTGACCTGGGAGAACTCCGTTCGGTACGCCGTCGACACCGCTTCGTGATCAACAAACCCCTCGGAAAGCGAGATATCCTCGCTAATCTGGGTACATGACCGCAATGGAGCGGGAAACGACGGTTCAGCTGGGCTCTCCAGCTGCCGCCGGCCCGGACGCGGTCCGGGTCGGCCAGCGAACCTTTGCCGGCAGCCGAACGAGGGTGCTCGAAGCCGGGCCCCGGGGGCGCCGCGCGAAGACAAGACTGATTCTCCTGCACGGTTACTGCGACAGTGCGGACACCTGGCGGCCCGCGCTGGCGGAGCTCGCGGCCTCCGGCGTCTCCGTCCTCGCGGTCGATCTCCCGGGATTCGGCGAGGCCGAACCGCTACGCCCTGGGTCCATGCTTCCGCAGCTCGACGCCTTTGTCGACGCGGTGCTCAAGGAACAGCGCGGTTACGGAAAGGTCGTCCTCGCGGGCAACTCGTTGGGCGGCACGATGAGCCTGCGCGCGGCGCAATCCCCCCGGATTCCGATCGCCGGGGTCGTGTCGATCGCCGCGCCCGGTTTCGTCGACTCGTGGCTCGTGCGCACCATCGGCCGGTACCCCCTGCCGCTCCGCCTGTGCGCGTCCCTTCCCCTGCCGGTGCCGTCCTTCGTGGTCCGGTCCATCGCCGAATACGTCGTGCCGAGGTTGCTCTACGCCGACCACGGCGTCGCCGCGGCCGACCAGGTACAGCGGTTCACCAGCCTCTTCCCCGACTACCGGTCGGCGACCAGCAGGCTGGACCAGGCACGGCAGCTGGTCGAGGAGCTCGCCGAGGCCTACCAGGGGCTCGACAGGCTCCAGGTGCCGTTACTGGTCGTCGCGTGTGGCAAGGACAGACTGGTGACGCCGGCGTCCGGTGAACGGCTGCACGCCCTGGTGCCGCACAGCCGTCTCCTCATCCGTGACGAATGGGGCCACTGCCCGCAGCTCGACGACCCGGCGGGGCTCGCCGAGATGATCACCTACTTCACCGCGGGCATCGGGCGGACGGCCCGGCGCCGCGCCGGTAAGCCGGTCGCCATTCCCAACGCCGCCGCCGGCTGAACAGTCAGACTGCCGTCACCGGAGCCGTCGTGCCGCACGGTCCATCGCGGCGGTGGCTTCGGCGCGCAGGTTTTCGAAGATCTCCGCGGCCGGGCCCGACGGTGCCAGCGCATAGGTCTGGCCCGCCCACAGGTTCGGCCCTTCCGGATCCCCGGCCGCGCCCGCCGCCGCTCGCACCGGTTTGGTCAGGTAATGGACCTGCGGGTACGCGGACGGCGCGGCCGCCGAGTGCTCGCGGGAAAACCGGTTGACCAGCCCACGTGCGGGCCTGCCGCTGAAGGCACGGGTGAACGCCGTGGCCCGGCCGGCGTCGGCCAGCGCCTGACGATGAACGGGCTGGGTGCCCGCTTCGTCCGCGCGCAGGAACGCGGTGCCCAGCTGAGCCGCGTCGGCACCGGCCACGAGCACGGCGGCGACGTCGGCCCCGTGCACCAGACCGCCCGCCGCGATCAGGGGGAGATCCGTCTCGGCGGCGGCCAGCCGGAGCGCGGAGAGCAACCCGTACACCTCTCCCCCGGCCGGATCCGCCGGATCGTCGGTGAACAGCCCGCGGTGCCCTCCCGCCTCGAAACCCTGCACACACAACGCGTCCGCGCCCACTTCGGCCGCCTGCGCCGCCTCGCCGGGACCCGTCACGGTCGCGATGACCTTGCTCCCGGCCTCGTGCAGGCGGGTGACGTCCTCGGCGGAGGGCAGCCCGAAGGTGAAGGACACCAGCGGAACCCGTTGCGCGACAACCAGATCCAGCTTGGCCGGATAGTCGTCATCGTCCCACCGTGGTTCGCCGGGCTCGGCCCCGTACCGCCGCGCCTCGGCTTCGATGCGCGGCAGGTAGGCGGAAAGACGTCCCGATTCATCCACTGTGGACTCTTCGGGCGGCGGGCCCGGCACGAACAGGTTGACCCCGAACGGGCCGCCGGTCAGCTCCCGGGTCCTGGCTATCTGGGTTTCGAGTGCGCCGGCCTTGAGATAGCCCGCGCCGAGGAACCCCGATCCACCGGCCTCGACCACCGCCGCGATCAGTTCCGGCGTCGACGGGCCGCCTGCCATCGGCGCCACCAGGACGGGAAAACGCAGATCATCGAACACGCTGACCAGCCTAGGATACGGGGATGGCTGATTTCGATCTCGTGCGCGGGCTCGCCGTCGAAGAGCACGGCCTCGCCACCGTCGCGATCGCACGTTCCGACGGCACCGTGCACTCCTCGGTGGTCAACGCCGGCCCGATCGACGACCCGGTGAGCGGCCGCCCCTCGGTCGGTTTCGTGGCGCGCGGCGGCACCCGCAAACTCGAACTGCTCCGCTACCGCCGTAACGCCACCATCACCTTCCGCCGCGGTTGGAACTGGGTCTCCGTACAGGGCCCGGTGCGGCTCGTCGGCCCGGACGACGCCGACCCGGACTTCGACGCCGCCACCCTGCCCAAGCTCCTGCGTGACGTCTTCATCGCCGCCACCGGCACGCACGACGACTGGGACGAATACGACCGTGTGATGGCGGCCGAACGCCGGTGCGCCGTCTTCATCGAAGCCGACCGCGTCCTCGGCAACGGCTGACGGCGCGGCTCGGTCAGCGCGCGAGCCTGCCGAGCAACTCCTTCACCACGATCCGCACCGCGAACGGCTTCACCGCCTCGAACGGCTCGTCATCGGCCACCTTCGCGACCAACTGGTAATGCCCGTCGTCATCGAGCTCGAACACGCGCATCGACTGCTTCTCAGGGTCGATCACCCAGTAGCTCGCGACGCCCATCTCCCCGTAGAGCGCCCGCTTCACGTTCACGTCGTAGATGGCGCTGCTCGGCGACAACACCTCAACCGCCAGCACCGGGGCGACGGGCAGGTCCTTCGCCGTGAAATCGTCGTAGCGACCGACGACGATATCCGGCTGCAACTCGTTTCGATCGTCGTCAGGCACATGCACCGCGAACGGCGCACCCAGAACATCGAACTCCTCGGGACAAGCTGCTTCAAGCACCCCATAAAGCCTGTAACCGATCTTCTGATGTGGTCTTCCGGGTGCGGGGCTCACGACAAGGCTCCCGGCAATGAGTTCGTAGCGACGGCCGTCATCGGGCATGCCCTCCAGGTCACGCACCGTGAACGGCTGTTCCGGGTCGGCCGGAGGCTGGATCGTCGCGGTCATGGCTGTCATGGTGCCCTCCTCTCTGTGGTTCCGCCACAGTTAAGCACCACCCACCGACAAAAATTTCACGGAACGCGCCGCACCTGAGCGCAGAGCGTAATGACGCGGAAGGCGCGGTAGACCGCCACCGAACGTGGGTGGATCCGGCCGAATCGCGGTCACGGCACCGTAGAATCTCGCGGCGTGACGAGCGAGGGAAACGGCAGCACGCTGGCCGAAGTAACCGACGGGGTCCACGCCTGGGTCCAGCCCGACGGCACGTGGTGGGTGAACAACGCGGGCTTCGTGCACCACGATGACGCGATCCTGCTCGTCGACACCTGCGCGACCAAGAACCGGACGAGCGCACTGCTCGCCGCCGCCTCGAAAGCGACCCGCGACGCGCCGATCAAGTGGGCGGTCAACACGCACCAGCACGGTGACCACACCTACGGCAACGGCCTGCTCCCCGGCTCGACTGTCCTCATCGGACACGAGAACATGCGCGCGGGACTGCGCGACGACCCCATCTTCGATGCCTGCCCGCCCATCTGGACGCCCGTTCCCGACTGGGGAGTCGAGCGTCGGCGCCTGCCCGAACTGGTCTTCGAGTCGACCCTCACCGTGCACCTCGGCGACCTTCGGGTCGACCTGCACCATCCGGGCCATCCGGCGCACACCAGCGGTGATGTCATCGTCCATGTGCCCGGCAAACAGGTTCTCTTCGCCGGAGACCTGCTCTTCAACGGCCTGACCCCCATGCTGCTCATGGGTTCGGTCGACGGGGCACGCAGGGCCTTGGAGTGGATCGCGTCCTTCGAGCCGAGGCATATCGTCCCCGGGCACGGCCCGGTCATCGGGTCCTCGGAACTCGACCGGGTCCTCGCCGAGCACGACCGCTACTACCGGCTGGTCGCCGCGACGGCGGCCGAGGGCCTGACTCGCGGACTCAGTCCCCTCGACGCGGCCCGGAACTGCGACCTCGGTGAGTTCACCGGCTGGGCGGACGCCGAACGGCTCGTCCTCAACGTGCACAAGGCCTACGCGGACCACCGAGGTGCCGAAGTCGACCTGGTGGCGGCCTTCTCCGATGCCATGACGTGGCACGGTGGACAACTGCCCACGACGGTGTAGGCGCGGACTACTTGCCCTTGCCCTTGGTGGGCTCCTGAGTGGACAGTGCGGCGACGAAGGCTTCCTGCGGGACCTCGACCCGGCCGACGGTCTTCATCCGCTTCTTGCCTTCCTTCTGCTTCTCCAGCAGCTTCCGCTTGCGCGAGATGTCACCGCCGTAGCACTTGGCGAGGACGTCCTTCCGGATCGCGCGAATCGTCTCCCTGGCGATGATCCGGGACCCGACCGCGGCCTGGATCGGGACCTCGAACTGCTGGCGCGGGATGAGTTCGCGCAGCCGCGAAGCCATCTTGTTGCCGTAGCCGTAGGCCGCGTCCTTGTGCACGATCGCCGAGAAGGCGTCCACCGGCTCGCCCTGGAGCAGGATGTCCACCTTCACCAGGTCCGACACCTGGGTGCCCGCCTCTTCGTAGTCCAGCGACGCGTAACCGCGGGTGCGGGATTTCAGCGAGTCGAAGAAATCGAAGATGATCTCCGCCAGCGGCAGGTGATACCGGAGCTCGACCCGGTCCTCGGACAGGTAGTCCATGCCCAGCAGCTGACCGCGCTTGCTCTGGCAGAGCTCCATGATCGCGCCGATGAACTCAGCGGGGGCGATCACGGTCACCTTGGACAGCGGCTCGTGCACCTCGGCGATCTTGAAGCCACCCGGCCAGTCCGACGGGTTGGTGACGATGTGCTCGGAGCCGTCCTCCAGGAGCACCTGGTACACCACGTTCGGCGCGGTCGAGATCAGGTCGAGGCCGAACTCGCGCTCCAGCCTGTCCCGGGTGATCTCCAGGTGGAGCAGGCCGAGGAACCCGCACCGGAAGCCGAACCCCAGCGCCACCGACGTCTCGGGCTCGAAGGTCAGCGCGGCGTCGTTGAGCTGGAGTTTCTCCAGCGCTTCACGGAGTTCCGGATAGTCCGAGCCGTCGACGGGATACAGTCCCGAATAGACCATCGGCTTCGGGTCACGGTAACCGGCCAGCGGCTCGGTGGCGCCCTTGCGCTCGCTGGTGACGGTGTCACCGACCCGGGACTGCCGGACGTCCTTCACCCCGGTGATCAGGTAACCCACCTCGCCCACGCCGAGCCCGGCGCTGGGCTTCGGTTCGGGCGAGATGATGCCGACCTCGAGCAGTTCGTGCGTGGCGCCGGTGGACATCATCCGGATCCGCTCGCGGGGGGTGATGCGGCCGTCCACCACCCGGATGTAGGTGACGACACCGCGGTAGGTGTCGTAGACCGAGTCGAAGATCATCGCGCGGGCCGGCGCGTCCGGATTCCCCTCCGGCGGAGGGACCTGCCGGACCGCCTCGTCGAGCAGCTCCCGGACACCCTGCCCGGTCTTCGCCGACACCCGCAGCACGTCACCGGGGTCACAGCCGATGATGTGCGCGAGTTCGGCGGCGTATTTGTCCGGATCGGCGGCGGGCAGGTCGATCTTGTTGAGGACCGGGATGATGTGCAGGTCCTTCTCGAGCGCGAGGTAGAGATTGGCCAGCGTCTGCGCCTCGATCCCCTGCGCCGCGTCGACCAGGAGGATCGCGCCCTCGCACGCCTCCAGGGCTCGCGAGACCTCGTAGGTGAAGTCCACGTGCCCGGGGGTGTCGATCAGGTGGAGGACGTGGTCGCGGCCGTCCACCCGCCACGGCAGGCGCACGTTCTGCGCCTTGATGGTGATCCCGCGCTCGCGCTCGATGTCCATCCGGTCCAGGTACTGGGCCCGCATGGCCCGCTCCTCGACCACGCCGGTGAGCTGCAGCATGCGGTCGGCCAGGGTGGACTTGCCGTGGTCGATGTGGGCGATGATGCAGAAGTTCCGGATCTGCTCCGGGGGCGTGAAGGTCTGGTCGGCGAAGGTCACTCGGGTCCTCGGCTTGACGGCGGGTTTTCCGCGCTGTCGGATGCGCGCACGCCCATTCTCCCATGCCCCTCCGGCACGATTTCCGGGTCATCCCCGATGCCGGGCCCGGCCTCGCGTGCTGACCTGGAGCAATGAGTTTCCTAAGTCAACCCCTGGTGCTTGTTGATCTTGGTGGTGGTGTGGTG
>NZ_JBHUKR010000016.1:0-51849 GCF_042684065.1 Amycolatopsis pigmentata
CACCACACCACCACCAAGATCAACAAGCACCAGGGGTTGACTTAGGAAACTCATTGCACGGCTCCTTCGGCGACATCCAGCTTGTCCACCTCGTCGAGCGCGCCGACATTGCTGGTGTCAGGGAGCGTGCACACCAAGACGATAGCGAGGACAGCCGTGACTCCGACCATGTAGACCGCCGGCGCCAGCGGACTACCGAAGGCTTTCGTCACCCAGGTGGCGACGAACGGTGTGGTGCCACCGAAGACGACGTACGCGACGTTGTACGCGACTGCGCCACCGGTCACCCGGATACTGGTGGGAAGCATCTCCACCGTCAGCAAGTTGTAACAAACCGACACCGAGGCCACCAGCGTCCCGAGAACACACATGACGCACACAACCGCCGCGTATCCGCTCGGCAGCAGTGTGAACAAGGGCAGCGGGGCAAGCACCGTGATACCGGCGGCGACGAGGAACCAACGCCTACGGTTGACAGCGTCGATGACACGCCCGAATGCGACGGTGACTATCAGCTGAACGGTCGCGGCGATCATCAGAGCGGCCAGGGCCTGCCGGGGACTGTAATGCAGGTTCACCTGCAGATGCGAAACCATGTAACCGAGGAAGATGTAGGTCACCAGCCCGGCCACGCCGGCCGCGCAGAAGATGGTCACCAGCGCGCGGGTGTGAGTTCGCAGCGACTGGCGCACCGGAATGCTCTTGACCACTTGCTGTTCCTGCTCACCCTCCAGTTCCTGCTTGGCTTGGAACTCGCGGTAGACCGGCGTCTCCTCCATCCGCAGGCGCAGGTAAAGGCCCAGCACGGAGAGCAGCCCGACCACGATGAACGGCACTCGCCAGCCGAAGTGCTGGATCTGGCTCGCACTCAGCCAGCCGAGAACGAACAAGGACATCGCCGTGCCGAGAACGGTGCTGAGCGCGACTGTCGCGCTGATGATGCTCGCGTGCTTACCCCGTCGGTCCGACGGTGCGTGCTCGGTGACGAACGCTGTAGCGCTGTTGTACTCACCGCCGGCGGATACACCCTGCACAATGCGGCAACAGATCAGCAGCACCGGGGCGAGCACCCCGACCTGCGCGTGCGTGGGGAGGACACCGATCGCGGCGGTCCCGGCACCCATCAGAACGACCGCGAGCGATAGGGCATACCGCCGACCTTTTCGGTCCCCGATGGCTCCGAAGAGGACGCCGCCGAAGGGTCGGGCGAGGAACGCGACGGCCAGGACGGCGAAGGTAGCCAGCAGGCCGGTGAGCGGCGCCTCGCTGGGGAAGAAGTTCGCGGCGATTTGTGGTGCGAACAGCCCGTAGATCGCGAAGTCGAACCATTCCAGTGCGTTCCCGATGCCGACAGCGATCAGGAGCCTCCGTGGCGATGCTACTCGCTGGGTCGACTCGGGATTCGGCAATCGCGCCATATGGGACCTCCGAGGATGGTGTCGCGACACTGCGGCTTTCTTCACTAAATTGAAGAATGACTACCGTAACACTGAAGACGTCCGCTGTCGATGCCTGCTGCAGGCACGGCGACAACGCCGTTCACGGCGTGCCATATTCATACACCCAGCGTTACGCACCTTCTGCGAAGCGCTGGAGAAGTGCATCATTTTACTGAAGACTCGGGCGGTCGATAGCATGGTCGGATGAAGAACGGCTTCGACGGCGAGCATGGCGACGACAGCATCCGCGCGATGGGCGAGCAGCTCCGATTGACTCGCCGGGCGCGAGGCCTGTCGATCGAGGCTCTCGCGAAGGCCGCGGGTGTCGGAGCCGGGACGGTCAGTCAATACGAGCGCGGGATGGGCAACCCGACTGTTCAGACACTGCGCAAGCTGGCCAACGTTCTCGATGTGCCGCTGACGGCATTCGCCAGCGGTCCGTCGCCCATACAGAACGGCGACCTGCATCACGCACGAGGAGATGCACCCCAGACGCAATGGGCGCCGACCGCCAGGTCGGGCCGCGTCGACGTGGTGCGCGCAGACCGACGCCGACGCCTCACGCTCCCCGGCGTTGGTCCGGTATACGACATCCTCAGCCCCGACCTCGATGGTGCCCTGCTGCTCATGCACAGTGTCTTCCGAGTCGGCTTCGACAACTTCAACGAACCGTTCCAGCACGTGGGTGAGGAGGTCATTGTCCTGGTAGAGGGCCGTCTCGAAGGACAAATCGGGGACCAATCTGTGATCCTCGAAGTTGGGGACACGGTGACGTTCGACGCCTCGCTCCGGCACGGCTGGCGCACGCTCGGCGACACCGACGCCAGCCTCTACTCCGCCATCACTCCGCCCACGCTCAAATGACCCGCATCGTCCCTGCTGGTTAGTCACCCTTCTCTTCATAGGTTTTCGGACGCATTAGTCTGGTCGATCGGCACGGCTACGAGAGCCGGGTGCGCCGGCGCACCTCGTCTGATGGCGATGATCTTTGGCTCCGTCATGCTTTCGACGGCGTAGCGGACGCCTTCCCGTCCGAGGCCTGAGCGCTTTCCCCTTCCCCCGAACGGCATGGCGTCGATTCGGAAATCGCCGGTGTCGTTGATCATGACCGCACCGAAATCAAGCGAATCAGCCACTTGCAGGGCCAAGTCGAGATCTGCGGTGAACACCCCGGCGTGAAGTGCGTAGGGCGAGTCGTTTGCGCGCTTGATCGCTTCGTCCACGCCATCGAACGGCAGCACTGTGGCGACCGGCCCGAAGACCTCTTGCTGCAGGACTTTCGATTGGCTTGGCGCATCGGCCAAGAGGGTGGGTTCGTAGAGGACGCCGGTGCGATGTCCACCGGTGAGGATTCGCGCCCCGTCGCGGACAGCCTCCTCCACCCATTCGGCTACCCGGATGGCTGCCTTCTCATCGATGAGCGGGCCGACGTCGGTGCATTCGGAACTCTTCGATCCGACGACAAGTGATTCGGTGCGCGCCCGGATCATCGAACTTAAGTCCTCGTAGCGCGAACGCTCGACGAAGATCCGCTGAACTGACAAACAATTCTGTCCGGCGTTGTTGAACGCACCGTCGACGATCGCGTCGGCGGCGTCTTGAAGGTCGGCGTCGGCGAGGACGATGACCGGCCCGTTGCCGCCCAGTTCCATCAGCAACTTCTTCGGTCCGGCAAGTGCGGCGATGGCGGCGCCGGTGTCGTAGCCGCCGGTGAACGAGATCATGTCGGTCCCGGGGTGCGCCACCAGGGCCTGGCCGGCCTCTCGCCCCGTGCCGGCGACAACTGCCAGCAACGAGCCGGGAACGCCCGACTGAAGCAGGAGCTCTGTCAGCAATAGGGCCGTCAACGGAGTGTGGTCCGACGGCTTCAGCACCACCCCGTTACCGGCGATCAAGGCCGGCCCCAGCTTGTGCGCCACGAGGTTCAGCGGATCGTTGAAGGACGTGATCGCGCCGACCACGCCGATGGGCTCGCGGGTGTACCAGCCGCGCCGTCCGGCACCGCGCGGCGTGTCGTCGAACGGGAGCGTCTCTCCCGCCAGGCGTGAGGCCTGCTCGGAGGAGAGGCGCAACGTCTCGACCGCCCGTTCCACCTCCGCTCGCGCGTCACGAATCGGCTTGCTCGATTCCGCGCAAAGGAGACGTGCGAAGACCTCGCTGCGCTCAGCCAGCGTCGCGCTCGCGACTCGGAGAGCCTCTCGTCGCTGCCACAGTGGCCATGCGCGACACCGCACTTCGGCCGCCACGGCGCGGACCGCTGAGTCGACTTCGGCCGCGGTGGCCGCGACTACGCGGCCCACGACAGTTCCGTCCTCCTGATTGACGACGTCGGTCCAGTGGCCGTCTGTCTGCCATTGGCCGTTCCAGAACCCGCCGCCCGGTAGGTCGAGTCGAATCTCGGCTAGGAGGCTGTCGGCGCTCACTGGACTACCCCTGCTGGTCGGACGATGCACGCGAGGAAGTCACCGGCGTGCACAGCCAGGCTCGTCAAACCGTAGACATACACCCCATCCGTCGGCGACGTGATGACGCTGACCGTCGTCCCGAACGCGTCTTCGATCGTGCCGAGGGCCGCCCCAGGAGTCACGACCTCTCCCGGCTTGACCTTCGGGAACCACAGACCGTCGATCTCCGCCGAAAGACCCGCTGCCACCTCGAACAGCGGATGAGTCGTCGGGGAGCCGGGTCGATGCGAGTCGATGATGCCGACGCGGCCCGCAACCGCCATGAGACCGGAGAGTTGACGCTCGACCTCCCCCTCGGTCCACTGTCCTCGCTCACCGAGTTCGACGAGGACGGCTGGGATTCCGGCCTGTGCGGCCGCCCAGATCGTGGACCCGGAGGTTCCCGTGACAATGCTGCGTTCGACATCCCAGCAGTTCGCCATCTCCAGCGACTTCTCGTCAACGCTGGAATCGCCGCTGAGCACGAGCCCCGTGAAGGCTTCGAGACTCTCAGGCAGGTCGCCACAGTGGCAATCCACGTAGAAGTCCGCACGGGCGATAATGTTCTCCCACAGCCAGTTGGCGAGACGCTGGGTCGGGGTGCCAGCGGCGTCCCCGGGAAAGCAGCGGTTGAGGTTCTCCTCGTCGATCGGATTCACAAAGGCGACCCGGTCGCGGAAGGCCAGAGGGCTGGACTGGAGCGAGATGACGACCGTGCCGCGGACTGTGGCCGGATCAAGAGCTTGCAGAAATCGCCGGGCGGCGAGGATGGACACATATTCCCCACCGTGAATTCCGGCGGTCACCGCGAGAAGCGGGCCGGGTTCGGCGCCGTGGATCACGGCCACGGGGAGGGAGATCGCCTCGGCTCCGAGGTCGACCTCGCAGTATCCGACGGTCGTCTTTCCCGCACCTGCTTCGAGAGTTCCGAGGAAGAACGTGCTTTGCATGGTTGCGCGCCTCGTTTCCATCAGGCCAGCGGGAGTGTGTTGAGCGTCTGACTCTCGTCGAGGAAACGCGCCGGGCTCATGAACGCGACGTCGGTCGAGGTCGCACCTGAGATCGCCAGGTCCGCGGCGACAGCTCCGAAAGCGGATGCCATCTTGAATCCGTGGCCGGAGAAGCCCACGGCAGCCACCGTTCCCGGCATGCCGGGAATCTCGCCCAGCAAGCCGGTCGAGTCGACCATGTAGCCGTCCGCGCACAGCTGGGTGCGGACGGGATCGGGAATCAGGTCCGGCAGGTACGTCCCGACCCAACGGCGGATGGTCTCGAGGTGTGCGGGGTCCCACGACGGAGGCCGTTCCATGCTCTCGACCTCGTCGAGGTACACGCTCGCCGCGACCTTGACGGTCCAGCCGTCCGCGCTCGGAAATCCGTAGAACTCCGCGTCCTTCGACCGGCGTATGAAGATCGGAGAATCCGGCGCACTGTATGCGTTTTGACGCGCCATGGGAAACCAGGTCAGTATCTGCGGCCGGAGCGCGAGATGCGTGCCCAGCGCCCGCGTTACTGCCGAGGCGCCGGTTCCGGCCGACACGATCACCTTCTGCGCGACCACGGCCTCCCGGTCGGTCCGGACGATCCACCGATCTCGCTGTGGCTCAACGGCCAGAGCCTTGCGGTTCCCGAGGAAGGTGGCTCCCTTTGCGGCCGCGAGTTTCAGCGCCGTGACGACCGCCCTTTCCGAGCGCAGGTAGCCGGCCTCGGGATCGAAGAACACGGTGTCGGTGTCCAGGATGTTGTGGCCTGGAAAGCGAGTTCGCGCTGCGTCCCCGTCGAGGATGTCGTGTTTGAGGTCGTAGGACTCACTGGCGTCCACCAGAGCCTCGAGATCGGGATGATCTTCTCCGGCGATGGTCACACCGCCGGTCATCGCGAGCAGCTCCGCTCCGCCCTCGGCTTCGAGTTCGCGCCAGAGTTCTTGGGAGCGCTGCAGCAGCGGCGTGTAGTGCCCGCCTTCCTTGTAGACCTTGCGGAACAGGCGCGATTCGCCCGCATAGGCAGACAGCGGCCCAGGGATCGAGAACCGGTCGAGGGCGACGACACCAACCCCTCGGCTGGCCAGCTGCCACGCGGCCATGCTGCCCACCGACCCGGCCCCGATGATGACGACATCGGTCTCGCGGACTTGCATTTTACCCCTATCACTCGACAAATCCTCTATAAATTGAATGCAGTCATTACACTGACGATGTGGGGTGTCCATAACTCACCTGAGACGCTGCGTCGCGACCCAACCGGGCAAAATGCCGGTAAGCGGGTGGCTGCGACGCCGACGGCGACGTCAGCCCAAGTTCCCCAGCCTCCGCAATTAAGTCTGCGTTCTCATTTCCAGGAATGGTCCACAGTAGACAGATCCGATCGACCGCGGCGAAGCCCGGGCACGGGTGCCGCGCCGGCGGTTTGACGTTGTGCAGCCGGGCCGGGTGCCGTTCAAGGGCGTGCCTCCACGGAGCGAGTGTGTTTGATCTAGCTCGTTGACTGTCGGACATTGCTGTTTGACATGTTCGTCTTATATAGTTGTTGGTAGATCGTGTAGTGTCAAGGCGCTTGTCGAGTAGCGCTACGCACAGGCAGGAAGGAGAGAAGAGCCGTGACTAGCCGAGGGGTCCGGGATCCCGAGCCCCTACTGGCCCGGACGCTCGCGCCGCGACCTGGCCGGCGAGACACGTTGGTGGACCAGGTAGTGCGCCACCTACGGCGAGAGATAACCCGGGGAACCCTGGATCCTGGCCTTCACCTGGTGGAGAAGCGGCTCGCAGAGGACTTTTCGGTCAGCCGAGGCACCATCCGCGAGGCGCTCGCACGGCTCGCGTCAACGGGATTGGTTGAATTCGTCGCCGGCGCCGGCCACCGGATCCGGTACTTCAGTGACCGAGACGTGTTCGAGATAGGTGAGGTGTTTGCGGCGTTGGAGGGGCGTGCGGCCTCGCATGCGAGGCTTCCTCTGCCGGATTCGGTTGCTCACGAGTTGCGTGAGACTGCGGAGCGTATGCATGACCTACGCGTGCCCGAGGATCTCGACGAGCTGATGGACCTGGATCGCGCGTTTCATAGCACTCTGATGGTTCAACAACCTCGGACCAAACTTTTCGACGCCTGGAAGAGCCAAGAACCTCTCCTAGCTCTCATGGTGGTCCCTCTGGCACGACGCCAAGCGACCACTGGGGAGGACCACGCCGCTCGCCACCTCCTGCTGCTCGACGCGGCTATGTCAGGGGACTCGGCGAAACTCATTACGGCACTGGAAGACCACTATCACCAACGAGATTCATCGTAGCTATTCACGTGCCCACCTCCCCTTGCTACGTCGGCACACGCTCAGCCTTATTCGATCCTTAGCTCATAACGCCGCCGCGAACCTAGCCCACTGTGGCACGCCAGCCGATTGACAAGGAGACATACTTTGGACCACGGAAGAAAGCCGGAACAACACACCGGCGGCCCTTGCAAGACCAGCCTCACCGCAGCTGGAGATGGAAGGACTGAGAAACTCGCATGAAAATAGTCGTGGTAGGCGCTGGGTCAATTGGCGCACACATTGCCTATCGGTTGGCTTCACGTGGCGCGGATGTCGTTCTCGTCGACGCCGCAAACGCGGGATCGGGCACCAGTTCCGCGTCGTTTTCATGGATGTCTTCGTTCCCGCACTGGAGCTGGCCGGAAGACGAGGGCCGGGCGCGCCTGCGCCGCGCCGTACAACCGAGGTTCCGACAACTGCACGAGGACCTGGGCGGCGACTGGCTGCACTGGTCAGGCGGCCTCAACTGGGTGCCACCAGACGAGCGCGATCAATGGCACGCCTCATACGCCACATGTCGCCAGCTCGGCGTGGACCTCGAATTGCTCGACGGACGCACGGTTCGTGAGCGGGTACCCGAACTTCACACCGATGATGATGACGAGGTGATTTGGGAACCCGGCGCCGGCTGGATCGATGCTCCCGCGCTGATCGCGCTATTGATCAGCAACGTGAAACGGCTCGGCGGACACGTGATTACCGGTCGGGCCGTCGTCGAGATGCACACGACATCGGACGCGATCCGCGGCGTCGGACTCGATGACGGTACAAGGCTGGACGCTGATGCCGTAGTGAACGCCGCGGGTAGCTGGTCGACGCATTTGGCCGCACTCGCGGGCCTGGCTGTGCCGCTCGACCTCGTTCCAGGTTTGATGGTGTACACGCAGCCACTCGACCACGGCATGCCGGATCCCGTGGTCAACTCGCTCTCTTGGCTCGCGCGTCGCGATCCGTCTGGTGGCTTGGCGCTGCACCGGCGTGGCGTGCCGATGAGCGCCGGGTACGGAGGAAATGCGTTCTCCGCACAGGCGATCATTGACGAGGTTGCTCAGATGATCCCGGTTCTGGCAGGCACTGCCCCGGCTCAGGTCCGGGTTGGCGTGCGGGCAATCCCGCGCGGTGGCCCAGTAATCGGCGAGGTACCGTGGCTTCGCGGCTTGTATTTCGCCGTCTCACACGGCGGCATCGGCTGGGCGCCGGTGTGGGCAGACGCCGCAGCCAGTGAGCTCCTGGACCGGGTACCGGTTGCCGACCTTGCGAGTCTGCGTCCGACGCGCTTCTTCCTCGACAACCGGTCACGCGCTGGGCGGTTTGCAGATGACTTCGAGGTGTATTCCGCCGGCTGAGCGCAGAGTGCGCGGCACGCCGAGTTCCGGCTTTCGAGCTGGCGAACCGTGCCAAGAAGCGGCGTTCTAGCCCGTCTAGCAGGCAGTCTGCGTTCAGAAGCTCGGGCAAGCACTGGTCGTGTACAGAAACGTCCACTCGGCTGACTCCACAATTGTCCGGTGGCAGCGGTGGCGAGCCCGGCCGTGCTGTACGGCAAGAGTGTCGTAGCCGTGGCGAGTGGTGTGGAACGGCATCGAAGCGATCGGGAACGGTGTCGTGTGTGACGCTCAATCGGAGCCGGTTCCCAGTTGCCGGCGAACCGTCCCGGGGTCTGCGTGGGCTCGGACCCCGGGACGGTCGACCTGGCCGGAAGATGATCGATCAATAAATGGTGCTTCGTTCTCAACGTCGCGCTCGACCGTGCCTACCACCGAGTGGCTCAGTCGTATGTCCGGATCGAGCAGGGGTCAACAGCGCTCTTGATTTGGCTCACGCGTCGGCCCTTCGCAAGATCCGTCCGATGTGGAGATATCGAGCGCGCCCAGCGCCGTCGTCGCCGATGAAGCCGTGCGGGATGTGCAACCCGCGCTCGTCGGGCGTAGCCGGGACGAGCGTGTCGCCGCGCCAGGCGAGCAACTCGACTCGCTCGATCCGCTTGCCGATCTCGATCGCAAGCCCCTTGGGCACGCGCCGCATCCACACTCGCCCGTCGTCGTCTCGGGTCACCGTTATCTCCCAGACTGATGAGGAGTACGTACCGAGATAGCGAGAGGCGTCCTGCGGCGGGGCAGCACCCTCGGGCGCCGGGGAGGCTGGTAGCTCGACATCGGCCAGTTCTCGCAGCACGCGCCCGAAAATATCGGCGTAGAGCGGGAGCGGATTGCCACCGTTGGTCAGGAGCGTCACGGCGACATCGCGCCCGGGCACGACGCGCAGGAACGCGGCCTGGCCGATCGGTGAGCCGTCATGACCGATCACTTGGCCACCCGGAAGGTCGAAGATCGCCCAGCCAAGTCCCCAGGCGTCGCCCAATCTGCCGGTGTCGGGCAGTTCGACCTGCCGCTGCTGCATGGCTTTGACACTCGCCGCGCTCAACACCTGCCCTTCCGGCCCGGCGCCACCGTTTGTATGCATACGCACGAACGCCAGCAGGTCCCGCGGACGCATTGCCAGCATCGCACCGGCCGGTGCCGCGGACCGCTCCAACGCCCACACCGGGGTCGGCTGCGGCTCATCACCGTCCCGCTGGATATGCCCGACGGCAGCTCGGTGCAGGATCGCCTCATACGGTCCAGCGGCGACGTGCGTCAAATGCAACGGCGTGAACAAGTACTCGCGCAGACACTCGTCGTACGGCCTATTTCGCAGCACCTCGACGACCCGGCCGAGCACATTGAACGCGGCGTTGTTGTAGGAGAACATCTCGCCCGGCTCAAACAACTGCGGCACCTCGGTCAACCGGGCGACGTGTTTCTCCACGCAGTCGTCGCCGGTCCCGGTATCGGAGAAAAGGTCGCCCTCGAAGCCGGAAACGTGGCACATCAGCTGCCGTACCGTGATCCTGGCTCCCGCTGCCGAGTCACTTGTCCGGAACTCGGGCAGGTACGTCAGCACCGCTGCGTCGAGGTCGAGCGTGCCCTCATCGACCAGCTGCATCGCCAGAGTCGTGGTCCAAACCTTGGTAATCGACCCTATATGAAACAGCGAATCCGTATTTGCCTCGACCCCGGTCGCCGTACTAAGCACACCGGCTGCCGCGTCGATCACCTCACCGCCGCTACTCACCGCGACAGCGGCGCCTGGCACCCGATGCTCGACGAGCAGTTGCGGCAACCGCTCGACCAGCCAGGCGTCGATCTCGTCCAGTCTCGACACCGCATCCTCATCTCGTCGACGGCGATCTCCGATATGGGGTCGGCGATAACAGTCGGTTCACAAAGTGAAGAATCTTATTATCCGACACCAATGTCCTATATATTTGTCCGAAGGCCTGCGATGTCAACCCGTGTTACACGCGACCTGAATCGAGTAGCGCTACGCCGGGAAGGCGACAGCAGCCCCCTCCGCACGACGCTGTCGAGTTTGATGACGTCGTCTCAGCGAAGGAACCGCTGCGCGGCCAGTGTCAACGGGTCCTGGGAGGCTAACGCCTGTAGTCGGCGGCTCGGGTGACGAGATCGGCCACGATCTCTGGAAGGTGCCGCAGCATTGAGAAGTGGCCTTCGCCGGGAAGGATGTGCAACTGGGCCTCAGGCGCGTGATCGAAGATCCACTGTGGATGGATGAGGGAAATGTGGTCGTCGGAGCCGTGCCAGACAGCGACATTTCGGCTGTCGGATACGTCGAAGCCCCACGGGTTGATGAACGCAAGGTAGTCGTCGCGTACACCCGCCGGGGTGGGGAGGTAGCCCGACGCAAGAGAATCGACGAGCCAGTCTGCGAGATCGCCGTAAGCGCTCTCTTGGTCTGTTTGCGACGGGAGCGAGGCAACGGCGCGTTGGACGTCGATGCCGATCACTGAGGCAGCCGCGTCCGCCAGTGCGCGGTCGTAGCTTTCCCAGTCGCCTTCCATTGCTGGTCGCACCTCGTCGATGAGCGCGAACGTGTCGCGGAAGGACTGATGTTGGTCATACGGCGCGATGCCGCCGATCACGGCTGTGGCTCGGCATCGGTCTGGTAACAAGGCGGCGCACGCGAGTGCATGCGGTGCACCGCCTGACCATCCGGCGGTCACAAAGGTGTCGATGCCGAGATGGTCGAGGATGGCGGCAACATCGTCGGCAGCCTCTGCGGGTGTGCGCCCCGGCTTGGGTGTCGAAGCGCCGTAGCCAGGACGGCAGTACATGATGGAGCGCATGCCATTTTGCCCGGGGTCGATTTCGCTGGGGAACGGTATGACGCCGTGGGTTGTGCCCATGTGGAAGACGAGGGCTGGGCCCTCGTGTGGGCCAGTCGTGACGACCTCAAGTTGTCGACCTTGGTGGGTGACTATTACACGTTTGCTGGGATGCTTGTACATGGATGCTGGTCCTCTTGTTTCCATTGCGTTGCTCCGGCTATGACGTGACCGAGGCTCCCGATGAGCGGATGCTCCACGCCTCACTCCCCGGGATCGCAGCGACGAGACCTCGGGTGTACTCATGCTGGGGATTGTCCAGGACCTCCGCGGTCAGGCCGACCTCGACAATCTGGCCGCGATAGAGGACGACGACTCGCTCTGTCATTTGCCGGACGACTGCAAGGTCGTGAGTAATGAAGAGCATGCTGATGTTGGAATGGCGTCGAATCGTCCGGAGCAACTCGAGGACGTGTGCTTGGGCCGACACGTCCAGGGCGGCGACTGGCTCGTCACATATCAGTAGCTTCGGCTGAACCGCTATCGCGCGGGCGATAGCGATGCGTTGTCTCTCACCGCCGGAGAGAGCGACCGGGCGGATGTCGGCATAGCTGGCGGGTAGCCCTACCTCGGCCAGCAGGGCTGTGACCTGCTCGGTCGCGTCGTCGACTTTTCCCCGGACGGCGAGCGCTTCGCGCAACGTCGAGCCGACGCTCAAGGCGGGGTTGAGCGACGCGTAGGGATCCTGGAAGACCATTTGCACGAGGCGATGCAGATGCCGCGCGCGGCGCCGGGAGCCGTCAGTCTGGTCGGCACCTTCGATCTCGACCGTCCCGGAATCGGGCCGCGTCAGGCCGGTGATGAGTCGCGCGATCGTCGTCTTTCCCGACCCGGTCTCGCCGACGAGTCCTACCGACTCCCCCTCTCCGACAGCGAAGTTGACCCCATCGAGCGCGACCGCTTCGCGGTTGCGGCCAAAGAACCGGCTTGAGCGAAAGCTCTTGTGCACATCGGTGATCACCGCTACAGGGGCGGATCCTTCCATGATTGGCCGGGGTGAGGTGGCGGTGGTGTGTCGCGCCGAGAGTCGCCCGGTCAGTTCGCCGCGGATGTGATCGATCCGAACGCAGGCTGACGTGTGTGACGCATTGATTGCGGCCAATGGCGGTCTGCTCGACACGCATGGCGACTGTTTCCATTCGCAGCGATCGGCAAATCCGCATTTGTCACCGACGTCGTCCGCGCGCGGCACGGCACCGGGGATCGCGGCGAGCTTCTCGACGTAGCGGTCGACCGGAGGTTCGGTCAGGAGCAGACCCAGGCTATAAGGGTGGGCTGGCTGGGCGGCGAGCTGCCGTGCGGGTGCCTGTTCCACCACGGAACCCGCGTACATCACCTGGATTCGATCGCAAACCTCGAACGCGACTCTCAGATCATGGGTGATGAAGATCAGGGACATACCGCGATCTCGCTGGATGCCGGCGAGCAGCCGCAGGACCTCTGCCTGCGTTGTCACGTCGAGTGCGGTGGTCGGCTCGTCGGCGATCAACAGGCTCGGATCACGCGCCAGGGCACAGGCGAGGGCGACCCTCTGTCGCATCCCGCCGGACAGTTGAAACGGGTACCGTTCAGCCACATCGGCTGCGAGGCCGACTTCGGCGAGCCGGCGGCCGATGTCGGCGCGAGCATCGCTCTGGGTTCGGTACCCGTCGACCCGCATGGACTCGAGAAGTGCCGTGCCGACCGTGAGCAGTGGATTCAGGATTGTGAATGGATCTTGCAGGAGCAGGCTGACTCGTGCGCCGCGGATCGAGCGCAGATCTCGCTCTCCCCTGCCAATGATTTCGAGACCGCCATAGCTGACGGACCCGGATGCGTGCAGCCCCTTCGGTAGCAGGCCGACGAGGGCGCGCGCGGTGAGCGATTTGCCGCTGCCCGATTCGCCGACAATGCCGAGTGTCTGGCCGGATTCGACCTGAAAGGATACGTCCTGGACCAGAAGCCGCCGGTGGCGTTGTGGTCCGCCTGTGATGGTCAAGTGCTGGACGCTGAGACGGCCATCGTCCGGTTGAGCGGTATGAACCGTGGTATTGGTGGGCGTGGTCGCGGCGTTGCTGACCCTCGTCATTGTTGTGTCCCTCGCCGTGAGATGCGCTCGTACACCGCGTCCCCGAGGAGCGTGGCACTCGCAGCAGTGAGGATGAGTAGTACAGCTGGTGCGATCGACAACCAGGGGTTCTGGCTGATGAGCTGCTGCCCGTCGGCGAGCATGCCGCCCCAGCTCGGCTGGCTTGGCGGTACCCCCAGGTGGAGATAGCTCAGCGAGACGAAGCCGATGAGCGCCACGACGAAATCGAGAAGGAAGGTCGCGACAACCGTCGGCATGATATTCGGCAGGACGTGCTTGAGAAGGATTCGTGTTGATCCATGGCCGAGCGTTCGGGCGGCCTCGATGTAGGGCAGGCTCACAACGACAAGTGCGGCGCTACGGGCTAGCCGGATCTCGTAGGGAAGCGACAGTAGTAACAGGACGGCGACGGTGAACCAATATCCGCCGCCGACAACCCCGACGACGACGACGGCGATGAGCAGGGCCGGCAGAGACAGGATGAGATCGGCACACCGGGTCACTACCGCGTCGATGACGCCGCCGCGGTACGCGGCGATCATGCCGGCACTACATCCGATCAGCACGCAGCCGACAGCGACGACAAGCGGACCGAGTATCGCCGGCCGGGTGCCGGCGATGAGCTGGGACAGCACGTCGCGGCCAAGCTGATCGGTGCCGAGAAGATGCGCTTGACTAGGCAGCGTCACGCTCAACAGAGGATCTTGCGCGTACGGGTTTTGCGGCGCCAGCAACGTTCCCGTCACCATCGTAACCAGCACGGCTACGAGGACCGCGCTGCACAGTGACGGAATTATGAGGCGAAGCTTGTCGTGGCTGCGTGGCGACATAGTGCGTCCGGGGAGGACGACGTCGGTTGTCATGTGTTCACCTCCGTGCCCCGTCGCGCGTTCGTGGATCGAGAATGAGCGTCACGGCATCGACCAGGAGGTTGACGCAGACCACAACGAGCGCGATGAAAAAGGCCAGACCCTGAACGACAGGGATATCTTTTGATTCGACGGATTGGACCATCAACTGCCCGACACCTCCGAGGGCGAACACCGTTTCCACCAACACGGCCCCGGATATCAGGTGGATCGCGAGAAGCCCGCCTGTGTTCACGACGGGCGCGGCCGCGTTCCGCAGTACGTAGTGCAGCGTTATCCTCCGGAGGGTAAGGCCGCGGGCGCGGGCGAAGGTTACATAGTCCTGGTCCACGACGCCGCCCACGGCCGCACGTGTTTGGCGCATGATGACCGCGATGATCCCGACGGCCAGGGCGATGGCCGGCAGGGTCAGATGCTCGACGCGATCGGTGAAGTCACCGTTTCCCCCGCCGTACACGGGAAAGATCGCGACTTGTACGCCGAGCAGATAGATGAGAAGGATCGAGACCACGAAGCCCGGTGCGCTCATACCGAGTACGGACAGGCCCGATGTCGCCCTGTCGAACAGCGACCCTTGACGTATCCCGGCGACGATGCCGGCGGTGGTTCCTATGGCGAGGATGAGCAGCAGGGCATACACGGCCAGCTCGAGTGTGATCGTCAGATGAGAGGCGATATCACTCGTGACGGCCTGACCTGATTGGATCGAGCGACCGAAATCGCCGCTGAGTGCACTTTTCGCCCAGTCCCAGTATTGGACTAAAAAGGGACTGTCGAGATGATACTGCGCGGTGACCTGTGCGATCGCCTGTGGCGTGGCCGGCCGGGAGCCCAGCAGTGTGGAAACTATCGATCCGGGACTGGCGGCCAGCAGGCTGAACACGAGAAAACTCACCAACACCATGATCCCGATGCCCCAGGCCAAGCGTCGGGACGCAAATGTCATGAACGACATGGGATTTCACCTGCCACTAGGTGGTCGTCGAGTTGAAGCACCACTGCGACCGGAGGCACTGTCGTCACGCAGCAGGCTAGCTTCATCGGGGAGGCTCGCGGCGTAGTCCGCGGCGGCCGGGAAGTGGTTGATATCATTACAGGTTCATTCGGTCTCTAGTTGGCCTGGAGATATTCGGGCCAAGTGCCGTTGTTCTTGAGGTCGAGGACACTGATGTTCTGGGTCAGGGAAAATCCGCCGCCGACAGCGAGAACGTGGCCTGGAGCCTGCAGCGGTATGTACGGCAAATCGTTGGCAATCGCGGTGAGAATGGTCTTGACGGCCTGCCAGCGAACTACCTTGTCAGATGATGCCTCCAGCTGCTTACCTGCCGCCTCAACGTCCGCGGTGGTCCAGTTCGCCGTGTTGAAGGCTCCGGGACGGGCGTTGCCCGCCGCCGTCGTCTCGACGAGCATGGTGCCCGCGTCGGGACCCGCACTCGTGAAGGGGAGAAGTTGCAGTCCAAGGTCCTTGTGCGCGTAGACGGCTGCGATCCACTGTTTCTGGGTCACCGGAGTGGGGGTGATCGTCACGCCGATCTTGGCCATGTTCTGCTGCAAGTTCAGAACGGTGAGCTGGGCAAAGGGCGCCGACGAGTCATAGCTGACGGCAAGCTGGAAGCCGTTGGGATATGCGGACTGAGCTAATGCCTGCTTAGCCTTGGTGAGGTCAAACGAGTATTGCGGAAGTCCGTTGAGAAACGCGTCTTCCTCGGCTTTGGACGGAATGACGTCCGCGAGCTGGTCTGCCGTGCTCAATCCGCGTAGCAGTTCCGCATAGGTGCCATACGCCGCCGTTGTTATTCCTTCCTTGTCGAGCGAGTAGGCGATTGCCTGCCGCACGTGTAGGTCGTTGAGCGGCGCCGCTTGGGTATCGAGCGATATATAGTTCACCGAGATGTTCGATTTGAGGGGGGACAGTTTCACGCCGGGAATTTGTTGGTACTGCCCGGCAGTTTTGAGGTTTGAGACAAGGTTTGCCTGCATCGAGCCGGACCGCATTGCCAGCTGTGCGGTATTGTCGTCACTCACGGGGACCATGACGATCTTGCTCACCTTCGGCTTTGCCCCCCAGTAGTTGGGGTTCGCTGCCAAAGTCACGGCCTGCGGGGTGTCTCCGACGAACATATACGGGCCAGTACCAATGGGTTCGGCGCCCGGTGCACCGAGGTCATTCGGGTGCGACTTGGCGAAATTCGCCTCCTGCACGAAAATGGTAGTTGCGAGCAAGCTGCGCATCTGCCCGTCTGGGTGGGACATTTTGACCGTTACCTGCATGGGGCCACTGACGCTTACGCTGCCGAACGCGATGAGGTCGGCGGCGAGCTGCGAGGCCCCGGTCGCGTCGTGTTCGATGCTCCACGCCACATCATCCGCGGTGAGCGACGTTCCGTCGGAGAATTTGACGCCGCTGCGGATCGTGTAGACGAGGGTGGTGTCGTCAGGCTGCTGGACGGCAGTAGCCAGTTGAGGTGCCAGCTCCCCCGTCGCCGAGTGCGTTTCCAGCTTCTGGGTCACCAGGGACACATATGTGGTGACGCTGTCGTCATAATCCTTTGCTATGTCAAGGGAAATTGGCGCAGCCGGAATCCCCATCGTAAAGGTCGACGAATCATGGGCTGCAGATGATCCCGAAGACCCAGTACAGGCCACAGAAGTCATCCCAGCTATCGCACAGACAGCGAGCACGCCGAGAACGCCGGCGCCCTTGCGATTTTGGCACATCATCGATATTCGTCTCTCTCGGTGTGGGACAGGGTGATTGGTATGCATCCGGTGCGCCACTACAGCGAACATGAGGCGAGATCTACTGCGGACGCGCCGCCGTAGCTTGCGGTCGTCCCTGGTCGTGAAGATCTCTCTCCCGCGAGCCCACGGCCCCGGCCATATGCGAGGCGTCTTACCTGGTGGATCGGAGTGAGGACCCCGAACGTCTCGCAGTCTCAGGCCTGGCACCGTTTACCTCCCGACACTGATTGTCCGACACCGTAGTTGGACGCGGTCGTCGTATAATCATGCACCGCAGCGACCACGTCAAGCCCAAACACCCGCATCGCTTGGTAGCGAGACCGACTTGGGAGAAACGGCGACCACGACTGCTACAGGGCGGCCCGCATGGCTGACGGACCGTAATTGGCGACTGTGACGGGCACGCACGCGCGATCGTGACCGCCTGCACCGATCCGTCGCCGTCAGCAGATCAGAAGACCCTCGGACCGCTGAGTTCAGGTTGGGTTGACTCGCGGTACCTTATTAAGTCGTGCGCAGACTGGACGTGCGAGCGGTCTGCGGCATCGCGTTACACGACGCCGCCCACCGTCCTTCTGGGCGGCGGCCGTTGGCCCTATGCCGTGACGATGGCGCCCTGATCGAGGTGATGTGGCTCAACTGCGATCGAGATCAGACCAAGGACGTGGTGGCCGAACATGACCGTGGTCCTCCATGCGGGCCGGGTCGGTGACTGCAGTCGCCGGGATCAGAGGAAGCTTGATCCGGGACGGTCGTTGAGCGTCGTGGTAGACAGTATTGATCGCAACCTGCCGGCGCCTTTCGGTGCCAAGCGGCTCACCGGTGTTCGAGTTCACGTCGAACCGCGGGAAATTCGAACTCGAGATATCGAGTCGGATGCGGTGGCCTTTGACGAAGAGGTTGCTGGTCGGGTATAGCTCGATATCAACAGGCACGATACTGTCCGGGTCGTACGACTCAGCGGCATCGGGGCCATTGCGGTAGCGAAGGCGGATGATGGAGTCGCTGATGTTGAGTGCGTATCCGCGTGGGTAGGTTTCGCTGGACGGGTAGAGGTCAACCAGTTTGGCGGTGAAATCTGTATCCTTCGCCGACGAGCTCACCCACAGCGAGACCGTGATCGGTCCCGTTACTTCGACGTCTTCTTCAAGGGGTTCGGTCCGGAAGACGAGGACGTCAGGTCGCGCCGACAGCGGCAGGTAAGGGGCCTCGCATCCGAAGATGCCCGGCGCTTCGCGCTGGTCATAGCCCCCGCCCTTGATGACTTCGTCTCGGCGATCGAGGATCGATAGCGATCGTGGATCGGTGACGTCGTTCGGCAGTTCGGCGAGGTCCGCGAACGAAGAGTTGCTGCCGCCGATTGTGGGGACGGGACGGCGTGGGTCGAATTCGAATGAGGTCGGCGGTTCGAACTCTGCCGGCGTCGTCGTGGTGAGCGCACCGTCAGCGTGCAGATAGAAGTCACGAAGCTCGGTACGGGCCAAAGGCCACTCGTTCTCATAGCGCCACCTACCGCCATGGTCGATCCGGCCGCCGGGCCCACGCTTGCCCGACCCGCCTCCCATCACAAAGAGCGTGACCGGAGGCTGTTGATCGACGCCGTTGTCGGTACCCCGCAGCCATCGGTCGTACCAAGGCAGGTGAAGTGACAGAAAGTCGATGGCGGCATGCCCGCCGAACCAGGTGTCGCCGGAGAAAGCCTTGTTAACGCCAGAGTGGGTCCACGGTCCCATAATAATCTTGATTGGCCCGCGCTTCGTAGCGGCCAGGGCCGAGAACAGTTCCAGCGACGCACGGGCGTAGGAGTCGTACCAACTTCCGACAAGCAACGTGGGGACATCGATGTAATGCTCGATATTCGCGGCAGCGCTGACGCTTGGACTCCTCCACTGTTCGTCGGTGTAGTCGTCGCCGAGAATCTTAAAAGCCCATTTCTCGTAATGGGGAACCAAAGCGAGATCACTGACACCCTTTCGCAGGGCCCCGCGCCGCAAGTAGTCGGAGAACCTGTTTGCACCGAAATTCAACGCAGCAGCGATGTGCGGATTATTACGGTGGATCTGCGTATTAGACGCCGAGTGCCAGAACGCCCAGGCGATCCAGCGCAATTCTGTCGCTCCCCCTTGCCGGACGGATGAGGTGCGACCATCGAATCCGCTCTGACAAGGGACCAAGGTAGTGATGCCCTCGACCCCCGCTGCCGCTACAGCCGTTTGGGCCCAACCGCACCAGGATGTTCCGAACATTGCGACTTTCCCATTGCACCAAACCTGTTCGCGAACCCACCCAATAGTGTGGCGTCCATCTTCGGCTTCGGGAAACAAGAATTCGAGCTCACCTTCTGAAGCAAAGCAACCTCGACAGTCTTGAATGACGACGGCATAGCCATTGAAAGCAAGTTGTCGCGCCCACCCGAATTCGGCCTCGGTCACCGATTTGCTGTAAGGTGTCCGATGCACCAGCGTGGGCCAGGAATCGAGTTCGTCCGGTGACATTGCGAGCGGCGGGAGATAGACATCGGCCGCCAGCGACACGCCGTCGGGCATCGACACCATGATGTCGGTGTAGACGCGGACATCTTGCGCGTTGAATGAACTCATTGTGGCGAAGTTCTTGTGAGCATCTGGGACGGTCACGATGATATTCCTTTCGCATGCCTGTGGATGCCATACGTAGACTGGCCCCAACGAAGCTCGCATCACGTTTGGTGCGGAAAATTCGCGCCTCGCTGCCGTGAGACTACGTTCGCGGCCTGGGCCGAGCTGTTCGCAGCCCGTCACGTGGCCCCTCGTCGGCTGGCTGCCACGCGGTCATCGGCCCGATGGTGCCGAAGGGTCCCGGTGTCGGAAAGTGGGTCGCCCTCGACGGCGATAAGGTCTGCTTCCAGGCCAGGCTTGAACCGTATTTCCCGGCCCATCGCCGCGGCCGCGTGACTGGCCCTGGCAAGGAGGGAGGCCATCGTCGACATGCCGCTGCGGCACATCAAGGCGAGTTCCTCAATCAGGCCATCGAACGGGTCTGCCGCCACCCCGAATCGCTGCCGGCGACTATCCTGGCCCCTGCCTGGTGCACACGTCCCAGATTGTCGAGGTCGGCTTCCGGGATCAGGCTCCAGCGGCGCGGGAACTCCTCCTCTCCCGGCGTGCGTTTTTCTTTGTCCTGTATGGATTTCACGCAGAATCCGGCTACCGAGATACCAAGAACGCCTCACAGTCTCAGGGCTGACATCGTCTACCTCCCGATCACCGATTGTCCGACATCATAGTTGGACGATGTCGTCGTATACTCATGCACCGCAGCGACCACGTCAAGCCCAGACACGCACACCGCTTGCTGGTGCGGTGACCACGAACGATCACCGCTCTACCGAGACCGACTTAGGAGGAACGCTGACCATGACCGTGACAAGGCGGCCCACATAGCTGACGGACCGTAATTGGCGAGCGCGCACGCGCGATCGCGACCGACCTACATCGATCCGTCGCCGTCAGCAGGTCACGAGACTTCGGATATCGGAGCTACGACGGGGTAGGCCCGCGGTTCGTTGTTAAGTCGTGCGCTGGCTGGAGCTGCGAGCGTCGCGTTGCACGACACAAACCGAGATGATGCTGGCCGAACGTGGGCACAAGGTGCCGCCGAGCTGGATTTCGGCGGGTTCAGCAACCGCTCTTGCGATCGTTCCTGTTATTTGTCCTCGTTGCCCGATCATTCATGCTGATGGTAGTGATCTTCCAGCGCCTCAATGAGCTTCGATGCCTCTCCCGACATGGCAGCGTCAAGGAGCAGCAGGTGGCGGGCGGCGTGGTCCTGGCTGGCAGAGTGACCGCGCCGTAAGAGCGGGATCACCATGAGCGACAGCAGGGGCTCCTGACTCTTCCACGCATCAAAGAGCTTGCTTCGAGGCTGGTGTCCCATCAGCGTCGCATGAAATGACCGATCCAGTTCCAACAGTTCGTCGAGGTCGTCAGGTACGCGCAGACCGCGCATGCGTTCGGCTATATCGCGCAACTCCCGCGCGATTGACGCCTCGAGTGGAAGCTGAGTGTGCAGGGCCGCGCGCCCCTCGAGGGCGGCAAACACCTCACCGATCTCAACGACGTCTCCGTCGCTGAAGTAGCGCACTCGATGCCCGGAACCAGCGACAAACTCGACCAGTCCGGTCGAAGCGAGGCGAGTGAGTGCTTCGCGGATCGTACCCCGACTGACCGAAAAGTCCTCAGCGAGCCGCGTCTCAACCAGATGGCGGCCCGGGTCCAGTGTCCCCCGGGTGATCTCCCGGCGAAGGCGTCGCACAACTTGATCCACAAGGGTATCCCGCCTAGCGGTGGGCGGCGCCAGAGTGCGTTCCAGCGTCGGCTCGGCGCGGTGAGACGACCGGTTGGTCAAGGCATGCCTCCGTTGCGCATAGGGGTTCGCCGCAGGGCCAGGTTGAGCGAACCTGACATTACACGATCACCAATGAAGTATTGGACTTCCCTGTCGAACAGACATGTCGGATACGACCGCCAGGCGTGATGCGGTAGCCAGGCGACAATCCCATTGTCGGCTAAGCCGATCACCCAGCCGCCCGGAGATCGAAGCGCCGCGCGACCCTCCATCCGGCTCCGTCGCCACGCCGCTCACGGGCTACTGGAACATGACTGGGCGCTGTGGCGACTGCGCGCCGATCCCGAACCCGAGATCGCGACGCGGCGAACATCATTCACCTTATGGTTGAGTGCTGATGACTACTTCTGGTCACAGGCTGCCTACGCGTTGGCATCGACCTCCGTTCCTTCATCGCGGTCGGCGAGCAGAGCAATCCAGCCGAAGGCCACGTTGTCCTTACCGACCCAGCTCCCGCACGTCGGCTGTGCCAGCCAGTTCAATGACGCCAGGCGCTGGCGTGCTAAGAGCGCCGTTGATCAGCTGGCTGAGCTTCTGGTGGGATGGGCTGCGACTACTTTGCGTAGCATAGTTCCTGGTGAGAGGCGTAAGCTGCGGTGACCACGATGGTTCCCGGAGCCGCCATGCACGACAATCGTTCGGCCAAGTTGAGCGCGGTGAAACCAAGCAAGGAGCCGCGGTAGCGATGGGTGCTCCTGCGGGGTTGCGTGAGGGCAGGTTGCCGGCGGACGTCACCAGCTTTGTCGGACGTCGTCGGGAGTTGGGTGACGTCAAGCGGCTGTTGTCAGAGCTCCGGTTGGTGACCGTGACCGGTGGGGGTGGGGTGGGCAAGACGCGCTTGGCGCTGCGCGTAGCCGCGGAGGTGCGGAGGGCATTCCCACACGGGGTGTGGTTCGTGGGCTTGAGCTCGGTTCGTGATCCTGACCTGCTCAGCCAGGAGGTGGAGGATCCTGATCTGTTGGCCTATCTCATCGCGGCCGAGCTGGGCCTGCGGGAGCAGGCGAGGCGAGATCCGCTGCAGTCGCTGGCGGAACATTTGGCTACGCGCAGCGTGCTGTTGGTACTGGACAACTGTGAGCATGTGGTCCCGGCGTGCGCAGTGGTCGTCTCGGCGCTCCTGCAGGCGTGTCCGCGGTTGCGGATCCTGGCTACCAGCCGTGAGCCGCTGAGTGTTTCGGGCGAATCAGTGTTCGCGGTGCCGCCCTTGTCGACGCCGGATCCCGATCGGCACGCTCCGCCGGCGGAACTATTGTTGTCCGAGTCGGTCGCGTTGTTCGCGGCGCGGGCCGTGGTCGTCGACCCCGATTTCCAGCTGGCTGAGGACAACTGTCGTGCTGTGGCCGGTATCTGTCACCGCCTCGACGGTGTCCCGCTCGCCATCGAACTAGCGGCCGCCAGGCTCCGCGCGCTAAGCCCGCAGCAGATCCTGGACCGGCTGGCAGACCGATTCGCCCTGCTGACGCGGGGGTGCCGCGCCGGGCCGGACCGGCAGCAGACTTTACGGGCGTGTGTTGACTGGTCGTTCGAGTCGTGCACGAAGCAGGAGCGTCTGTTGTGGACCCGGCTGGCCGTGTTCGTCGGTGGCTGCGAACTCGACGCTGTAGAGGGTGTCTGCGCGGACGATCAGCTACCCGAAGCCGATGTACTGGATGAGGTTGCCCGGTTGGTCGACAAGTCGGTCCTGGTGCGTGAAGGGACAGGCGAGGTGGTCTGCTATCACATGCTGGAAACCATTCGGGAGTACGGCTTGCGGCGGCTGTCCGAGTCCGGCGACCACGAGACGCTGCGTCGCCGTCACCTCGACTGGTACCAGCAGCTGGCCGCACGGGCCCGGGTGGAGTGGGTCAGTGCCCCGTGGAGGTACTGGTTGGATCGCCTCTGGCGAGCGCAACCCAACCTTCGGGCCGCCGTGGACTTCTGTCTCGGCGAAGTCGACGAGCCGGAGGAAGCTCTACGACTCCTGACGGCCCTGCCGTGGCTGTGGTGGTTTGGGCAGGGCGCGTTCGGTGAGGGTCGACGCTGGCTGGGAATCGCCCTTGCCAGGGCCGACGCCCCGAGCGCGCTGCGCGCCAGGGCACTCCTGCTCAATGCCAACCTCTCCCTTGTCCAAGGAGAGACCGACAGGGCGATGCGGCTGCTGGAGGAGGGGGACCGGCTCGCCAGGCAGCTGCAGGACCCCCCGACGATGGCCTTTGCCGACAGCATCCGTGGACTGAGCCTATGCCGCAGCGGCTATCCGCAGGCCGCGATCGACGTACTGACGCGGGCCCGGGACGCCCTATCGGGTGCCGAGCAGCCCGACGCCGACCTGCTGCACGCGGTGTTGGCCCGGCTGGGGCAGGCCGCTGCAATGGTAGGTGACCGGAAACTCGCCGATACCTGCCAAGCAGACATGTTGGCGATCACCGGGCCCGGGCCCGCGTCCCAGCAGTTGACGTGGGTGTTCGGCCAGAACGCTTGGCTGCTGGGCGACATCGCCGAAGCCAACAAGTATTTGAGGGGCTACCTGAGGTACACCCGAAAACACGGAATCATCGACCGATACGGCACCGCACGAGCCCTCGAGGTCCTGGCCTGGGTCGCCGCGAGCGAGCGACGACATCGGGCTGCCGCAAGGCTGCTCGGCGCAGCAGAGACAATGTTTGCCGACATCGGCGCACCCATCGCCACCGCCCTGCACCTGATCGACTACCACCACGCCTGCGAACAACAGGCCCGGCACGCCCTGGGACGCGTTGCCTTCGACGAGTGCATCCACAAAGGACAAACAGGCTCCTATGAGGACGCCATCGCCTACGCCCTCGGCGAGCAGCCAGCAGACACGGCCTCCACAATGGCGGACTCCCCGGCGGGGCTCACCCGCCGCGAGCGCGAAGTCGCCGAGTTGATCGCCCAAGGGCACAGCAACAAGGAAGTCGCCGCAGACCTGGTCATTTCCCAACGCACCGCCGAAACCCATGTCGAGCACATCCTCACCAAGCTGGGCTTCACCTCCCGCACCCAGGTCGCCGTCTGGGTCGCCGCACAGAAGGCACGCTGAATTCGAGGCACGAATGGCAACCGGAGTCGGGCCGGTCGAGTATTCCGCGCGTACTGTCGATTCACTACGCCGCCAACCGGATCGCGGCGACGGAGCACGGATCAGCTCACGCAAGGTCCGCAGCTGGCCGCTCGTCCATCAAGCACGCGGGTCCCGACGGGTCGATCGCCTTCGCCCTGATCCGAGCTGATTCGGTGCTGAGGTCGGCGCTGGCGATGTTGGCATCTTCGGCTGCAAGCTCACGAGGCGCCGTCGAGTCCTCCTCCGCCGCCAAGCGCCAATGTCGTCCGTCCGATGAGTCCAAGATCCATGGATGTCCTTCGTTAGTAGGAAGTAAACGAAAGTTCCGGGAGATAGGCCGGCTAGCGGTAGCCAGCTAGCCAGCCGTGGTCTGCTCCACTCGCTACGAGTCGCCGGCAGGGCGGGTCCTGGGCTTCGACTGCCTCTCCCGACTTCGGTCACAACGCTGGCGAAGTACCTCGCCGAGAAACGATCGGTCCCTCGATAGTAACCGCCGTGCCTCCAACTCCATGACTCGTACACTTGAGCTGGCCACCCTCTCCGGAAACGCCGGTAGGTAACCTTTTGCTGCTCACGAAGAAGTCGGGGCCTTCTCGCCCTCGATCGCGTAGGGATCGAAATAGGGAACGTCCTTCGCGGTGGCTTCGATGACGCGCGTCGGCCGGAAGGGCTCCAGTAACTGAGACGCTTTTCCGGTCGTGATCTCTTCTGCCGCAAGGCGTCCCATGGTCGCGCCCTGGGTGACTCCACTGTGCATGGTCATGACGTAGAGGCCCCCGATGCCGTCCCAGTGACCGACGACCGGCAGCCCGTCGAACGGGTAAGGCCGTGCGGCGATCTGTATCCTTTCTCCGCGGACTTGTGCCGGGTCGAGGTCGGTGACACCGGCAGCGGTGATCTCGAGCAGCCTTTGCACCTCGGCGTCGGGCAGTGTCCAGGCGGACCGGTCGATGTGGGTGTCGCTTTCCGCCGAACGGACCACGAGCCGCCCGCCGGTGTCGGGGCGCACGCTGAGGCCGGGCAGGTGCAACATCGTTGTCAGATTCGATGCGCCAGGCGACGTGGTCACGGTTACACCTGGGGTGCCTTCGGTCTGAACACTGACTCCCTGGCCAGCCATCAATGCGCCGATACCTGCCCCAGCGACGAGAACGACAATATCCCCGACGACCCGCTCGCCGCCTTCGACGACCGCCCCTGTGACGCGTTGCCCGTCGGTGCTGAGCTCGGTGACGTTGGTGCTGTCCCGAAGAGTTGCACCCATCTCCTTCGCCGCACCCAAAAGGTCATGAATGAGCAGCGGAACGGTGATGTAGCCTTCGCCGGGGAAAAATGCGGCGAGTTCATAGTCGTCGCGCACACGGATCACCGGGTCGAGGCGCGGCAACTCGCGCGGCGCCATCGCGACCCCTGCATAGCCACAGGAATGCAGCCGCTCCACGCGCGCGAGGAGCGCCTCCGCGTCGACCGGGCTGTTGGCGACGTGCACATTGCCGTCACGGTGCAGCCACGACGAGGAGCGCAGCTCGCGTGCGACGACGACCCACTCGTCAATCGACATCGCATTGAGGTTGTGGTAGGTCCGAGGCTGCTTGTCGCAGGAGTTCAGCCACGCAAAGCTTGCCGCGCTCGCGGCACCTCCGGGGATCCCCTTGTCTAGGACTGTCACATCACAACCTCGCTTGGCGAGCTGGTACGCGACCGAGGCGCCCAGCACACCGGCGCCGATGACAACGGCTTTCATCCCTGTCCTTCCTTCTTCTGTGGCTTCGTTTGTGGGCGCTCACCCACTGTTTGCAGGATGAGTGCGGCGGTGGCTTGTGGCTGCTGCCGCAAGAAGAAATGGCCACCGAGATCCACGGGCACAATGCTCATCCGCTCGCCGTACCGATCGACGGCCGCCTGTTCCAGCAGCGTGGCCGCCGCCAGCACCGTGACCGGGCATGGCGACTTCGACAACGCCGCATCCAGGTCCCAGGCGAGCACGCTCCTGAACAACGGGATGGCGCTGGCTTGGGGCGGAGACGACATCTGCCTGATCGTGTCCTCGATGAGACCACGATCATCGTTCCCTGCCCAGTAACCGTGCACGGTCGCTTCGACGGCGGCGCGCCGATCGCACGCCATTGAAGCCACGGTCGCTTCAATTGCTGCGTCGTCCTGCTTCGGATAACGGTTGAGATAGTGCAGCGAATCGATTCCCACGACATGCACCACGTCGGCGTTACGCACGCGGTGCGCGGCTTCCAGTGCGATGGCACCCCCGCCGGAGTGCCCGGCGAGCACCACCTCGGTCAGGCCGAGATAGCTTACCAGGGCCACGAGATCGCAAGCCGCCCTCTCGATAGTGAACGAATCCCGGGACGTGGTCGAGCCGAAGAAGCCGACCGTGTCCATCGCCACGGCGTGCCATCCCCTGGCTGCCAGGATCGGCAATATATCGCTAAAGTTGTCCCTGGAACAGCACCAGCCAGGGACGAACACGATGCCCGATGAACCATGCCCCGTCTCGTCGTACGTAATATCCGCGTCATCCAGCATTACAGCCGCAGTTTTCATCGAACCTCCGGTACAACGTTGCTCGATCAAGTTCGCCGTTTGATGGTCATCGGCGTGCGAGAGCTACGCCTCTAGATCTCGACGGCCGGTCTCTGCGGTCACCAGGGTGGCGCCGAAACTGATGACCGCAGCCACCATGACCGCTATTGCGATGCTGATACCGGTTCCGGTTCGTCCCACGAGCCACACCGCGAAGATCGGCGCGGTTCCACCGAACAGCGCGGATGCGACGGCGAAGGCAAGCCCGCCGCCGCTGACACGGACTCGGGTCGGAAGCAGTTCCAGCATGATGGGGGTTTGCACGCCTTGGTGCAATCCGATCGGAACCACGATCGCAAGTTGCGCCAGCAGAACGAATCCGAATGTACGCAGACCCATCAGCAGGAACACCGGCACGGACAGGATCACGAAAAGAGCCTGCGCGGCAAAAAGTACAGGACGACGACCAAATCGATCCGCAAGCGTTCCCGAGAACGGAACAATGCACATCATGAAACATTGCGCAATAAGTGCGCTCAAGAATATGGCGCGCGCACCGAACTGGGTATGCCCCAGAAGGTAGGTCGGTACATATGTCAGGAAGACGTAAAACGCGAAGAAGCTCCCGCACAGGAAGATCCCCAGCAGTCGTAGGAGCTGGCCCAGGTACCGCCTGTTGGTGAACAGTTCGACAATAGGGGCGGGGGCCAGGGTGCCACGTTCTTCGATCTTGCGAAACTCCGGCGTCTCCGTCAGGCGTGCCCGGACAAACCATCCCATGACCCCCAGCGGGGCGGCGATGAGAAACGGGATGCGCCATCCCCACGTTACCAGCTCATCATGGGGCAACACGGCCGAAAGCAACGTCGCCGCAAGCAAAGCCAGAATGCTTCCCGCGATCCCGCCCACCTGCACCCAGCTCGCCGAGAAGGCGCGGCGGCGAGACCCGCTTTGCTCGAGCACCATGGCGCCGGCGGCAGGAACCTCACCGCCGGTGAAGACTCCCAGTGTCAAACGAGACAGCACCACGAGCACCGGAGCGGCAACGCCAATCGCCGAGGCCGACGGCAGGACGCCGATGACGGTAGCCGCACCCGAAGCTCCAAAAATTGTTATCGCCATAATCTTGCGCCGCCCCAGCCGGTCGGCGAAGTGACCGAAAATAGCTGCGCCAAGAGGCCTCGAAACGAAGGTCGACAGCAAGCCGGCAAAGGTGGCCAATAAGCTCGCGACTTCGCTCTTGGCTGGGAAGAATTGAGGCGCAAGAAAGACGGCAAGATATCCATATAGCGTAAAGTCGTACACCTCGATAATTTGTCCCGCAGCACCGGCGATTCGAATCAGAAACTGTCGCGGTTCTCGTTGAACTGGACTGGCTTCACTTTTTTGGAGTGACATGGGCCGCCCTCTTCGTTGAGGAATACTAATTATTCGTTTTCGTAAACAGCAACAGTGGTCTACGGGCAGAAGTCCCGTCCCTGTCGCCGGTCCGCGCGCTAAGCGTCGGATTGTCGGGTTGCGCCCTCGTTCATATGTTCTCGCCGCAGGACGCGCGGGCGATGAGTTGTGGCTCGAATGTCAACTGCTCGGGCTGATCGGGGTCGTCGACGATGAGCTCAGCTGCCCGCTTACCCATCTGGTAGGAAGGTTCCGCGATCACAGTGATGCCTAGCGCCGGGGCCCAGGAGAAGTCGTCCACCGTCAGGAACCCCACGTCATCGGGAATCCTAAGCCCGCGGGCAGTCAGTGCGGAATGCACGGCGACCGTACGGCGCCCGGCGAGGCAAACGATCGCGTCCAGGGACGTACCACGATCCTGGAGCGCGTCTACAGCGCCGTCGACCTCGGCGTTATCTATCGCGACTACCACGGCATCCTCGGGAAGCGGCCTGCCCGCTTCGGTGAGCCCCTGTCGCAGCCCCTCGGTTCGTTCCAGCTGGCCCGGACGGTTGCCGGCGGAAATCACCCCGATCGATCGCCGGCCGCACGAAATCAGATGGTGTGCCATCATCCGGCCGGCCGCGATGTTGTCCAGTCTGACCGAGTGCAGGCCACGCGGAGGGTCCGCCAACGACCGCCCGACGATGACACAAGGCGTTCCCGCTGCGGCCATCCGGCGCGTCCTGGTGTCCGTGGACTCACCACTGGTGATGATCAGGCCACGTACCCGCTGTTCGTCCATGGTTTGCACATGTGCGACCTCTCGCTCGGCGCTGTGGAACGTGTTGGCGAACATGACGAGGCTGTCGTGCTTGGCCGCCACCTCGTCGATGCCGCGCATCAGGTCGAGGTAGAACGGGCTCGTGAGATCATCGATGACCACACCGATCGTGGTGGAGCGCCCGGCGAATATGCTCTTGGTGAGGGCATTGGGGGTGTAATCGAGCTGGGCAGCTGCCTCCCATACCCGGGTGGCGGTTGCCTCCTTGACGGCGCCACCGTTGAGTACCCGCGACACTGTCGCGACGGACACGCCGGCTGCCTTGGCAACGTCGCCGATGGTTGTTCGCTTCACGGTGCGTTCCTTCCCGCGCCGGTCAGGTGGTGACACGCCGACCGCCGCGGACAACGGTCTCGCCACCTATCATGACGGTCTGGACGTGCGCCAGCTCCGCTGGGTCAGTCAGGACCAGGTCCGCGACCGCGCCCGGGGTAACCCTGCCCCGCCGCGGCGCCACGTCGGGGATGGCGTCCGCGACGTTGGCGGTGGCCATCCGGATCGCCGCAGGCAGATCTACCACGCCAGCCTTCGTGGCACGGTCGATCGCGAGCAGGATCGCGTCGTGGAAGCCGGCCGCGTAGTCCGTCGAAATCGTATCGACCAACCCGGCTTTGAACATCGCGTACAGCAACTCCGGGCCGTCGGTCAATCGCTGCGCGCCGAAGATGTCCACGGTGGACACATCCACGATGGCACCCACCTCCTTGAGCCGTTCGGCGTGCTCCAGTGCTTCACGCACGGTGAAGCTCGGATGGTTGGAATGCCCAGCAATGAGTGGGACGCCGGTCTTGGCGATCGTGGCAACCTGGGTCATCGACGCGGCCGCATTGTGCACGAGCACCGGCACTCCCGCCTGGTACGCGCATTCTGCGGCCTCGGCGAGGCCGTGCAACGCGATGTCGAACGCAGGCAGCACGATGTCCGAGATGATCTCGCGGATGTCCTCGACCGACAGCTTGCCAGCCAACCCCGCGGCCACCAGCGCCTCTTCGACCGCATCCCGGTCGAATGACGACGCCGAGATGTGCTGGCCCAGCACGGCGACCTTCAATGCATCCGCCTGTCGGGGTGTGATCGTCACCCCGCTGCGCCGGGCGACCTCGGCCGGGATGTACAGGTAGCTCGCCCCACCACCGCCCAGGGTCTGACCGGAACCGATCTCACCGAGAGCGACAGCGCCCTCCTTGACCGCCTGACGCGCGGTGAATCCGCGCGTCTCGTCGGTCAGACCGCCGCCATCGGTGATCGACGCCGCTTCCAGGCAGGCCGGGGTGTTGCACGAGGCCAGTTTGACGGTGAGCGGATGGTCATCATTCGTCTCGGAGACGGCCTCAGCGGTCACGAAACCGTCGACGCAAAGAACAGTGGTCGTGCCCTCCAGCAGATGCCGGTCGAGATTCGCACGCACCTGTTCGTGTGTCAGTCCCTCGTGGCCGCTCGGGAACAGCGGCCCATACGCGGTGCCATGCGAGTGATTGTTGATCAAGCCGGGGATGGCCAGGTAGCCCGCGGCTTCCACGATCTCATCCACCCGGCCATAGGTGTCCGCAGGCCTGGTGGGCACGATCTCGCGAACCGTGTCACCCTCCACCACGACGTCAACGCCCTGCTGTGTGTCGCTACCGGTGCCATCGACCAGATCGCAGCCGCGCAAGACTGTCGTACGCACAACGCCTCCCTCAGAATCGCTCGAACCGGAACGGGGCCAACTCCTGGTCGTGGTCCTCACCCATGACCTCCGCCGCTACGAGAGCGCCGGCATGCAAGCTCAAGGTCGCACCGCTGTGTGAGACGGCGAAATGGAAATTGGGCAGCCCGGGTACCCGGCCAAGAACCGGTAAGCCGTCAGCGGGGATTGGCCGCTCACCCACCCGCACGCTCTCCACGCTCCCGGTGCGGATACCTGGGTAAAGCGCGCATCCCGCCTCGACGACCTTGTCGACGGCGGCCTGCTCCACGCTGATCTCCCCGGTGTCCGACACCTGTACGGAATCATCGATCTCGAACGACTTCAGTAGCAGCCGCCCGGCTCCGTCCGGCCTCAGCTGCACGCGCGGGGCGTGGACCACGCGGGCCACCGAGACCGCGACCGGCGAGGTATAGATAAGGGCTCCACGCTTGTTATCCATCGGCAAGTCCAGCCCGGCGAGCATCGCGACGTCGGCCGCCTGCGGCCCAGCACAGTTGACCATCGCGTCCGCCGGCAATCGCCGGCCCGACGCCAACTGCACCGAATGCACCAGATCGCCGGACACCTCGATGTCAGTGACCGCGTCACCCCACATCCGTTGTCCGTCTACAGTAGACAGGAGGTGGCCGATCAGCCGGGTCGGCTCGATCCACCCCTCGGCCGGGAAATAGGCAATCTCGTCCGCCGGCAATTCCGCAGGGTTCACATCGGGCTCGAGCCGCAGCACCTCCTCACGCTTGAGCCAGCGGGCTTCATACCCGTAACCGAGCATCGTCTTGACCTTCCGCTGCAGCCGCTCGCGCTCGCTGTCATCACCACCCCATTCCAGGTTGCCGCCCTCGTGGTACCAGTCGCTGCCTGGCACCCCGCGCGCCAGCCGACGGTGCGCTTTCATACCGGCAACATTCAGATCGTGGTACGAACGCGGCTGCTTGCCAGACGAGTTGGTCCACGAGTACGTCGCACCCGATGTACCACCCGCCGGGAAACCCCCATCGACCACCGTGACATCGGCACCCCGCCGCGCTAGTTCGGCGGCCACGGCGGCACCATAAACACCGGCACCGACAACAACGACCCGCATAACCACACGAATCCTTTCTCTTACTGAATAGCCAAAACCCGGACAGGCAACGCCCAGCGGGAACCCTGCGCTCTCACCAGTTCCACGCCGAGGCACGGCAGTCCGCCTCAAGTCTTGTAACTAGTTACAGTAATTAATTACACTAGAACATGCGACAGCGGAGTCTGTCAATGGCCGAGGCCTACCCCCGGAAGCGCTACGACCGCGCGGCCAAATCACCCCCCGCTGCGCTGCGTTCATTCGACGCGGAGCCGATAACGCTTTCGACCACATGGAGACCTTAGACGCTGCGTTGGTCGCGCCAGAGGCTTCGCGCGAACTCGGAACGTCGCGACGGTCGCCAGGGTGACGACCTCCGAGACTACAACCAGGTGCCAGGATCGGGAGGATGCGTAATGTGTCCAGCGACGCGGGGCCTGCCACAAAACTGATCATGGCTTCCTCGCTTCCAACTCTGACTCGCGATCCGTCATCATCCGTTCGACCACGGCATAAAGCCGATCGGGGACAACGTTCCTCACCGAGGGGCTCCCGGCCGGGAGTGCTGCAGCGACCGCGGCACACAGCGCGGCATCGCTCAGGCGCTCGTGTTTGGCGAGGACGCCCTCCGCATCGAGGCCCCACGGGGCAAGATCGACTGAATCGCTGAGGCCAACGGCAGCACTCGATGCGAGCCCCTTACGCACGTGGATTATGATCGTCCTATCGCCTGAGCGCTCATACCGAAAGACGTCTCGATACCGCAAGACAGCTGGCTGGTCGTTCACTGAATCCCACTGCGGCCCGGGCTCGACTCCCGAGATCAACAGACTGAAAGCCGCAGGTAGGCTGAATGCTACGTCGGCCGTACCGAGAATGTCAGGTTCACAAAACTTCTCGACCTCGTCGGGGCCAGTGAGGACGATTTCGACGATCTCGTCGTCTGGCGAAATGTTTTTCAGCAACTGCGACAAAGTCTTGAGATACTCCTGAAGGTGCCAACAGACCGGAAAAGCCTTGAACCCGACTCGCAACACGGCCGGTTTCTCATCCAGGGCCTGTTCGAAGTCCCAACGGTCCGATCCGGCCATCTGCCACATCCCCGCGTCGCCATCGAGCGCCCTCGTGACACCCGTCTGTCCCGCCGTCACCAGATCAATGGATAGCACGGCCCCCGCAGCCGCCCATCCCAGGTTGTTCTTGACCGCAGGCACAGGCCGCTCGTACCACTTCGCAGTGTAGGGCAGCAATGAGTGCGCGACGGCTACGCCAATTACGCGCTCCAGCATCGAATCATCAAAGTCAAGAGCGACACCCACACCGATACTTGCCGCAACCGTGTCCCACACGCCGACAGACCGAACCTGCGCGGCCCGTTCATGCGACGGCACGGATGCGGCGCCCAGAACGGTGTGGGCCTCATATCCGGCGGAAATTCCCCGCAACAGACGATCGAGCGATAGGCCTTCACGTGCACCCACAGACAGAACGGCACCAATGATTGGCGCCCCTGGGTGACCAAAAAGCGTGTCATCATAATCCAGCGAATTAGCTGCTTGGCCGTAAAGATATGCCATCGCAAATGACGAGAACCGATCCTTCGAACGATAACCATTTGAGCTCGGGCTCAACAGCTTGCCGGCAACGGCAATGCTCGGCTCGAAATGTTTCAACGAAAGACCCGCGGAGTAACAACTCAGGCTGTCCAGGAGACACAACTCCGTCCGCCGTAGCACGTCGGGATCCCAGGAGTTGTTTCGAAACTGCGCAACGTGTGAAGCCAACCGAGTGGACACACTCGACTCGTTCGCCACAGCGGAAACCCTTTCCTCATCATGTTGTTACCAAGATGCTCTAGGCTCGCGCCGAGGACATCCTTTCGAGATATCGATCAGCCGGCAGATGTCGAGGGAGCCGGCACTGCGCTCCCGTACTTCGGCAGACGTTTGGTCCAGAGGGCACCGGCCGCCGTCAGGGCACCGCCAAGCATGAAGACCAGCGCGAGCGGCAGCGTGGAGCCACCCAGGTACTCCGCCCAGGCCAGCGCGGGGATCGGCAGCAACGCACCGCCGATCACGCTCGCCACCGCGAACGCGAAGGACAACCCGAAGTAGCGCAGGCGGACCGGGAAGTGCTCACTCATCGCGGCGCCGATTACCCCACTGTTAAGGCCAAAGGTGGCCAGACCGATCGCCATGCCGATCCAGAGCAGTACCGCTGAACCGGACGCCACCAGCGCATACGCGGGGAAGGCCGTCACGATTGGGAAGACGCCGCAGATCAGCAGCACTCGCTCTTTGCCGATCCGTGCGCCGAGGTATGCCGACCCGAAGGTGACCAGCCCCATGACCACTGCACCGATGATCATTCCGATCTGCACATCCGCTGCATTCAGCCCAGGCACGTGCCGCGGCACGAACGCCAACAGTCCCGTGGCAAAGGTCAGTATCGCGACCGCCGAGGCCTGCACGTTCAGAACCATCGCGAGAATGGCCTTGCTACCCTCGCGCAGTGTCACCATGAAGCTCGCACGGGGCTCAGCGCCCCGTTCGGCCTTAGCCAAGGCCGCCTTGAACTCGGGCGTCTCCTCGATCTTGGTCCGAACCACGATCCCGATCGCGATGAGCACTGCTCCGATCAGGAACGGCACCCGCCAGCCCCACGCCTGGAATGCCTCTCGGCTGACGATTGTACCGATCATCAGAAGCGAAGCAGTCGCGAATCCGAAACCGAGGGCGGTGCCAAGTTGCGGTATCGCACCGAACAATGTCTTGCGCTTCTCTGGAGCGTGCTCGACGGCGATAAGAATCGCGCCGCCCCACTCCCCACCGTAAGCGACACCCTGCAGGACTCGCAGCGTGACCAGCAAAATCGGCGCGGCGGCCCCAATTGTTGCGTATGTGGGCAAGAGTCCGATGAGAACTGTGGATAGGCCCATCAGACTGAGCGTGACGAGCAGACCACGCCGGCGCCCTGCCTTGTCCCCCAGCCACCCGAAGATCACAGCCCCGAGCGGCCGGGCCACGTAGGCTACGGCCTGGCTGGCGATCGCGAACAGCGTGCCCGCCCACGGCGCGACCCCGGGGAAAAACAGCGGCCCGAACACAAGTGCCGCGACGAACGAGTAAAGAATGAAGTCGTAGACCTCAATCAGGTTGCCGATTGCCGAAGCTGCCGCGATCGTCCGCAAGGATAGTCCACCGGTCCGCGCTGTCCCCTTTGTCCTCGCCCCCGCCCCAGTGGTGGTCATTTCTGGACCACCGGTCGTCGATCGCCGCCGTACTGCCCGGCGCTCACATGATCCAGATGTACCCACTCGACGTCCGTGGTCGCGCTGCACCCGCCGTCACTCATACTCGGGACGGATTGGATTCCCGTGCTGGACGTGCACAAGAACTCGAACACCTGACTTCACCTCCGGTGCTGAAGTTGGTTACGCTAGTTCGGTGTTGTAACTAGTTACATTGACGATGTTCGCAAGTACCCGACAGATGAAGTGACTGGTCAATGGTCGCTTGTCATCTGATCAAGCGGGCGCTCGGCGTCGGCTAGTCGGCTGGCGCGAGGCAACAATCCTGACCCTGAGCTGTTACCTGGATCGCGGGCAGAGCGGTCGGAATGTGGGTAACGAGCCAGGCGTGCACATAGGTGGCCGCAACGGACGAGGTCGGATCCAGGATGAGGTCGTGCCCGGCGTTCAGCACGACAGCCCGGGTCGCACGATAGGTGCGTGTCGCGTAGTCGGCGAGTTCACTGACGTGCCCGCGGTCGCGTTCGGCAGTGAGCACGAGTACGGGGCATTCGAATTCTGCGCTCTTGATGGCGCCGCCCCTCGTGACATCGTTCAGAGCCGCCGGCGATTCCGGACACAATCGTTGGAATAGCTGGTCGAACCAATCATCGTCTATCACGTGGAAGAATTCTTTCCTCGCTTCCTCTCGCTTGATCACAACCGGCTTGCCCAATGGGAAATCGGGCCGGAATTCATCCCCCTTGCGTGTTCGCCCGGACGCCACGAGCACCAGCGCCCTCGGGTTCGCGTGTTGGGCCACCATTTGTGCCACGATCCCGCCCATGCTGTGACCCACGAGGACAGGAGGTTCGTTCAGCCAGCCGAGGAGTTCGCCGACGGCGCGAGCGTAATCGGAAAGGTCGAGCGCGACGAAATCCGAGTCGGGCAGTTGTTTCGAGTCGGTATGGCCTGGCAACGATATCGCGTACGTGCACCATCCCAACTCTGCGAAATGTGACTGCCAGATCTCCCACGCCCACCAGCCATGAAATCCGCCGTGGATGAACACGAGTGGATGTCCGGTCCGCCATCGGACCGCCGGCGACACTTCTCGGACGAACAAGCCGTCGAGGTCATGGTCGATAACAGTAGGGCTATCCACTATGCCGTCCCTTTGTCGTGACACTGTTCCGGCCAAGCTGGCACGGGACGGAGCCGTCGTGCGAGGAGCGAGCACGACCACGTACGTATGCGCGTGCCGTGTCCACCAGCAGCAGTCTATGTAACTAGTTACATTCTTGTCGCAATAGTGAACCACGCAACAAGCGAACAGTCAATGGCATGGCCCAACGCGTGTGAAACGAGGGCGTCACGCCGTGCCGCCCGACGGTGATCGGCGACGTTGGTTGGGTGACAACACGATGTGACCGATCTTGACAGGGGAAGACTTCCCGGCGTCTCTCTCCTCGCGCGACCCTGGTGAGGTCATGTATGCCACAGTGCATCAAGTATGCAAAGGTAAGAGGGTGCGCGAAACTAAGGCGAGCCGGGTATACGACGAGGTGCGCGCGGACATTGTGGGCGGAAGGCTGGCGCCGGGTTCCGTGCTCGACGAAGGCGAGCTGGCAGCGGCCTTCGAGGTGTCGCGGACTCCGGTCCGGGAGGCATTGCGCGCGCTCCAACGAGACGGTCTGGTGCGGAGCGGTGCACGTCGGCAACTGTTTGTGCTCGATTTGTCCGAGCAGCAGCGGGAGGTCGCGGCACTGCGGGCAGCGTTGGAGGGGACGGCTGTCACCGAGGCGTGCACACGGTGCACCCCGGAGGACCTCGACGACCTGCGGCTAAACGTGATCAGGCAACGTCGTCTTGCCCGCGCCGGGAACAGCGAGGGCTTTCTCGAGCTCGACGAGGAGTTCCATCGCCGACTTGCCGGTGTCGCACGGATGCCAGTGCTCTCGATGCTGCTGGGTCAACTCGGTGCCTTCGTCCGCCTGGCGCGAGCGGGCGAACCCACCGAAACCGAGCACATGCTGAGCCTCGCCGACGAGCACGATCAGATAGTGGACCTGCTGGAAGCCCGTGACACGAAGCGGCTGCGGGCCGCTCTACTGGCCAACATCGACAACACCCCGCGCCGGGCCGGGCCCGCTCGCCACCGGTCGTAGACGTTGACGGCCAGGCGGCCGAATCATCTCCCTCGTCATGTATACATATTGATAGTAAGTATGTAATTACTGATCTAGCGCACAACGGAAGGGAACGACGGGTATGCGGCTGGCCAGCATCACGCGAGACGGGCGGGCGGTTCCCGCGGTCGTCGCCGAACATGGAGTGGCAGCGGTCGAAGACTTCGCACCGGGACTTCCGGCCGACACGATGGAATTGCTCGACAACAAGCTCTGGCCAGAGGTGGTGGCCAGCGCGGAACAAGCCACCGCAGAGATCTTCACCCCTGCCGAGACCGCAACCTTCACCGCGCCTTACCTCCGCCCGCACAAGATTTGGGGCATCGGCCTGAACTACGCCGACCACGCCGCCGATCTCAGCGAGTCCGCACCCGACCAGCCCGCGTCGTTCATCAAGGGCGACCACACCATCATCGGACCCGACGAGCCGATCGTCATCCCGCGACAGAGCAACCGCACGACCGTCGAGGCCGAACTGGGAATCGTGATCGGCCGGTACTGCCGCAACGTCTCCGAGGAGGAGGCCCTGGACCACGTATGGGGAGTGACGACGATTCTCGACCAAACCGCCGAAGACATCCTCCGCATGAACCCCCGCTTCCTGACCCGCGCCAAGAACTTCCCCACCTTCTTCTGCTTCGGGCCTGAGCTCGTACCGATGGCCGACGTGCGCGCCAAATTCCGATCACTGGACGAGATCGAGGTGACCACCGTGGTGAACACCGACGAGCGCCGGTCGAACGTGGTGGCCAACATGACGCATCGCCCGGGGTCACTGGTCAGCTTCCACAGCCAGATGATGCCGCTGTTCCCCGGCGACATCATCTCGACCGGCACACCCGGCGCGATCGTGGTCGCCGACGGTGACGTCGCCCAGGCGATCGTCCCTGGCATCGGAACGCTCACGACGACAGTGAAGCGGGAGGCCTGACATGGATCTGGGACTGAAGGACAAGGTCGCCCTAGTGCTCGGTGCCGGTGGCGGACTCGGTGGCGCGATCGCCGGCGCGCTGGCCGCCGAAGGCGCCAGGATCGGTCTCGCCGACATCAACGCCGATGCGCTCGCCGCCGCCACCAAGCGCATCGATACGGTCACGATGGCGACGGGCATCCAGTGGGATCTCCGTGACCTGGGTGCGATTCCCGGCAACGTCGCCACGGTCGAGAAGCAGCTGGGGCCAGTGGACATCCTGGTGAACCTGACCGGTGGCCCGCCGCCAACCCCCGTTTCCGGACAGGACTTTGCCACCTGGTCGAACCATTTCGAGTCCATGGTGCTCTCAGTCATCGGCGTCACCGACGCGGTACTGCCCGGGATGCGCGAGCGGAACTGGGGCCGGATCATCACCAGCACCTCCAGCGGGGTGATCGCGCCGATCGCCGATCTCGGCCTCTCCAACGCGCTCAGGTCGAGCCTCGTGGGCTGGAGCAAGACGCTCGCGCGTGAGGTCGGGCCAAACGGGATCACGAGCAACATCGTCGTTCCCGGCCGGATCGCGACCGCCCGGATCACGCAACTCGACGAGGCCAAGGCCGTCCGTGAAGGCCGTTCCCTTGACGACGTCGCGGCCGAAAGTGTCGCTGCGATTCCGGTCGGCCGTTACGGCGATCCCGCCGAGTACGCCGACGTCGTCACCTTCCTCGCCAGCCCCAAAGCCGCATACGTCACCGGAACCATCATCCGCGTCGACGGAGGCCTCATCGCCTCCGTCTAAGCCGGCGGGCTGCTCACGGAAGGTCTGCCGCAAGCACTCGAGGCACCCGCAGCGCATCCGTCGAGTCCGCAGCCGTATCAGCACACGCCGCCCGTCAACCGGCACATCAGCCACTTGCAGGACGACATAACCGTGCACCCGCCCCGTCGCCACCCCACAGTCCGGGCAGTCCACCGGCCCGGGCCGCGTCGATGCCCGCACCACCAGCACCCCAGCCTCATCGTCGACACCATCGAGGACCAGGGGCGACAGCCCCGAGGACACAAATCCAGCAGTTGATCACCAGCGCACGGCGCTCACCCTGGCACAACACCGAATCCCGCACGCATCGTCACCACCGGATCCGGGCCAGAGCCGAAGATCGAACAGACCCGATCATGGCTATGCGAAACACCACCGGACCGGCATGCCCTGGTTTACCCAGCACGCGGATCAGCCGCCCAAACCCGGCCACGGCCCGAACGGCACTCCAAAGACTGATCGGCGCCAACCGCGCAACGATGCTCCACGAACTCGAACGCCCCGCGACCAGCACCGAACTCGCCGCACAACTCGGTCTCTCCCTCGGCACCATCGGAGGAACGCCTCGCCGTCCTCCGGGATGCCAGCCTGATCACCGGAACCCGGGTCAGCCGGCGCGTGATTTACCACCGCACCGAAACCGGAGACCTCATCACGCTCCCACGATCCGGCCAGCACACCTGCCTACCCGCCGGTAGACCCCCTTTAGTCAATTTTCGCCGCTACCGGCAAGCGCCAGTCAAGGTGTCTACGAGCGCTGTGCACCAAAAATTAGACCAAACGGGATCCACCGAGGACATGAAAAAGAGGGCCCCCACAGGCACTGACCTGCAGAAACCCTCTCGGCCGTCGGGACGACAGGATTTGAACCTGCGACCCCTTGACCCCCCAGGATGGTCTGGACAATTCGCTGACCAGCGGAAACAGAGAATCCCCAGTACAAAACAAATCCGTTCACGTCAGTTCACCGCAATTGAAGTCACCAACGGGACATTCGACTCTCCCAATTTTATCCCTCTCCCGGTGACTCGATTTCACTGAACGGGCCGCCAGACGACTCCATGGGACCCGTTCAAACAATTCGGCCTTCGTTCTCGGTGCGAGGGGTGGGATATCGCTCACCGAGCAGGTTCAGGAATGCCTCGGTGGCCGGGCTGGGCCTAGGGGCCGGAGGCGGTGGCGACGGGGAGCTGCCAGCGCAGTTCGTAGTCGGTGACCTGCACGGTGTCGAGACCGGTGGAGTCGTCGACCAGAAAGCGGCCGAGGAAGCCGATCCCCAGCCTCGCCCGGATGAAGTCGGCGGCCGTGCCCACGTTCGCGACCTCGACAGTCACTTCCGGCTCCACTCCCGCAGCGGCGAAGGCCTGGTCGACCATGCCGCTGAGTGCGTTGATACGGGAACCCCGACACCTCCCGTCGAGGCGTGAGTTCCCCGGACCCGGCCCGGCTCGAACGGGCTGCCACCCCCACCGTGCGACGGGCAGGACGCACCCTTACCGGGTAGATGCGCCTTGGGCGGGCTCATGTGTGATGGTATGTCGGAGGCGCCTACCGCGGCGGCCGAATTTCGCCCGCAGTGATCCGCGCGCTCATGCCGCATAGAGCGCTCGCTCCGACAACCACATCGACGAGGAACAATTCCGTCAGAAGCCGGGGAAAACGCGACGCAGGTCGTCGAGCGTGATGCTGCCGTCGATGGTGACGCCGTTGTCGTAAGGGGCCTTGAGACGGCCGCTGATCAGCCGGACAAACGCTTCTGGCGGCCCGTTGAACGTCGCGGAAGGTGACTCCAGGTGGTCCACCACGGTGACCGCGTCATCGATCACCAGACCGGCGCCTGGGATCGCGACGGACACCGGGCCGGCGAGCTCGGCCGGCTTCGCGAGGAAACTCAGTATGAAGCTCACGGGCCCGGTCAGCAGGTCGACCAGCACCCCGGCCGAGTCGGCGTCCACTCCGACGTGGGCGTCGAATGCCACGCGCACGTCCCACGAGTGGTTGGCCACCTCGTTGAGCCGCATACCCAGGGCGGTCACCAGCGGGACCGGCTCCGGCAGGAAGCCGAGATCGACGGTCAGCGACGAGCGCTGCTCGGGCGTGAGTGCCTCGACCGTGTCGAGCCAGCGGCCGTTGTACTCCAGGAAGCCCTCGGCCTGCGCTCGCGGCGCGGACGCATCCCAACGGGCCCAGATCGTCTGGTTGTCCTCGGCCGTCACGGTCTCTCCGGCCGCCCGGGCAATCGGCGCGCGGCCGATCTCCGCACCGCTACCAAGGTGGGAAAGGACCTGGGCGACGGTCCATTCCGCAGCGCCACTCGCGGTGGCCAACTGGTCGTCGGTCAGGGTGCGCACGAGATCGGCAAGCACGTCATGCTCACAGCGGAGTGCGGTCATCGTGCGGTCTACGAGTTGACTCATGCCACGCCCAACCCTCAAACGGACGTATCTGTTCCCCTGAGCAATGCCTCACTCGCCCGACCAGCACAGGCCGCACCACCACCGATCTCCAGAGCGGCCAGATACCTCCACCGGATGCGTCGCCGGTCGCGGCCGACGCGCGCTCATGCCGATGTTCGGTCGGCCGGTCCGGAAGGCGGTTCGATGCGGGGTGGTGTCGTTTTCCGGGGTGTGTGCCGAACCATCCGGAGAGCGCTGCCCGCAGCACGGGCGTGGCGTGTCGGTGGGTTCTCCGGTGGTCACGGCCCAGGCGATGTGGGTGACCGGCGGATCAGGTTGATAGGCGTGGGCGATGAACAGCACCGCGACCGCCTGGTACATGCACGCGCCAGAGGTGTTGAACGAGTACCCCAGCGGCACGGCAAACGAGCAGGTCTTGCGGGAAACGCCGTAGCTGTCCAGCTTCTCCAGCAGCGGCGGGAGCGCAACCTCCGTGCTACGGCCGAGGAACGCGATCAGCGACGCGGGGAAAATGTGCCGGAACAGATCCCAATACCGAATGCCGAACGTCAGCCCGACAAGCGGGAAGAGCCCGAAGATCACCACCGCGAAGCCGGCATAGAGCACACTCGGGAAACCCAGCAGCGACACCCCGTAGTTGGCACTGGCGTAAGCCATCAGGGAAGCCTACGATAGCGATTCGCGATCATTATTCTCACCATTGACCCATTCGCCGACAAAGAAGTATTCGATCTGACGATTAGCGGTGCTATCGGTAAGGGCTGCACCGTCTGTTATGGACAGCAGATTATGCACACAACGCAGGAAATGATAGGTATTGAACCGGGCAAGCGCATCGAGACCATCGATCACCACGGCATACGGCGTAGACTCAGGACTGGTCAGGAAGTCCCAGAGTCGATCTTCAAACGCAGCCCAATTTCCCGCCCCTAATTCGTTAAACCTCAGGCGTTGCGTAAGTTCAACAAGGAACGCACGTTCCGGGTCTCGTGCACCCTCGTGCAGGCTTGCGTTGACAACCATGAAGCCTGCGCGAGACAGGCGTTCCCGTAGCTCAGAGGCACTGCTCGGGCTGACCAAGTACGGCCGCCCCTGCAACCAGGGGACCTGCGCTCTCACGTCCAGCCATGGACGGTCCGGCGTCCTAGGGTCCACCCATGGCGGGATTCTTCTGTCAGCACCCACAGTTCGGCCCCCTGAGTTGAACAAAGCCGTCATCGTAGTGGTTCGTATACCAGACCTCGCCCCGGCCACCGAAGATCAGCCGGCCGCCACCAGGCCTTGTACCTCCCGAAGCGGTCGGGAGTATATCCGTCTCGACATAGTAGCGCAGAGGTGCCGCGGGAAGTCCGTCGCCGCTGTAAATTCCAGAGCCTATCTTACTACCCCCCTTTCGCACGCCAGCGGGGAGGGTACCGTCGATATCCATTTGCCGAACTACATTTTCGGCATCAGGTTGTAGGTGCGGGTGGTGGCGGACAGAAAGCTCCCGGCTTCACGCCACAAGCTGTTCCGCGACGTTTCCCGCTGCGTTAAATACCCCGGCATCAACGAAAACAGCGACAACGGCGTCACAATCTTCGACGGCCGCTCCGGAGCGCCGATCAGGCCCAGCAAATCGAAATCCGGAGCCCTCCCCCTACCCGGACTCCCGACATCGGAATCCGAGGACCCACCACCGCCCCCTGGGGAACCGGTGCAGCCACAGACGTTGGGATTGGAATCCCCGCAACTCCAGCCACCGTTACGGCAGGCGTCGCCGCCGCCGTATCCGCCACCGGGCAGCGGGCAGGATCCGTCAGGACCATGGCACAGCCCCGACGGATCGGAGAACATCACCGGGTTCCCGCCCGCGTAGCTATAACCGTTGAACTGCTGGGGGTTGGTGGTGTCCATGATGGGATCGACAGTGGTGAACCGGCCGGTGAGCGGGTCGTAGTCGCGGGCGCCAAGATGGGTCAGGCCGGTGGTGTTCTGGTATCCCCCGAGGTAGCCGTGCTTGTCCGGCCAACCGGTCGGGGCAGGGCCACGAGCAACGCCGTAGGGGTCCTGCCAGCGTTGGGCGACGGCGAGATTGTCCGCGTTCACCGTGGCGTAGGTGGTGTCCTGGTTATCCGTCAGCATCCAGGACAAGCCGGTCGTGGCATTGCGCTCGGCGACAGGGTGGCCGTTGAACGTGTAGAACCGGGTCCCGATCGTGCTGGAGGTCCCTGCCGCGCGGAACAGTTCGAGGTCGTTGAGGGTGAGGGTGGTGCCGGTGGCGTCCTTGGTGAGAAAGAGCTTCCCGTCAGCGTCATAGGTATAGCTGGAGACCTTGCCGGCGGCATCGGTAGCCGTGGCGACCCGACCTTCGGCGTCGTAGGTGAACGTCAACCCCGCACCCGAGGCCCCCTGGGTGAGGGTGCGACCCGCGGGGTCGTAGGTATAACCAGCGTGCGTAGTGCCGCCCGGGCCCGTGGTGTCCAGAGCCTGGATCACGTGCGGTTGCACCTGCCCGGCAGCCGGGTAGGTGGACACGGCCGTGCTGTCCCCGCCCGACCCGTGCTGGGTTTGGGTCAGCCGGTTACCGGTCTGATCGAACGTCCACGATGTCCAGTACGGCGCGGCGCCTCCCAGGCCCGTGACGCTGGGAGTGGTGGCGCAGTTGCCGGAGCCGGGGGTCCAGGCTTGGGTCAGGCGTTGCACGTAGTCGTAGTTGAAGCACTGGGTGTCGGCGGCGGCGCCTTGGGGGGTGTCGGCGATGGTGGTGATGTCACCGGACGGGTCGTAGGTGTAGGCGCGATTGCCGATCATGTAGTTCGTCGAGGTGGCCCGTTCGGCCAGGGTGGTGGCCAGTCGGTTGGTGCCGTCGGCGTAGGTGTGGGTGACCGAGAGTTGGTTGGGCAGGGTGGGGTCCTGGTAGTTGTTGCGCAGGACCTGCCCGTAGGGGTTGTAGTCGGTTTCGGAGACCAGCGTGGTGCCGTTGGCGCTGACGTCTTCGAAGGTGGCGGGATTGTCCAGGGCGTCGTAGAAGGTGAGCATCGACTCGTCGGGCAGGCCGCCCTTGGCGGGGCTGCCGAAGGAGCGCAGGACGTCGCTGGCCGGCTGAGCGGCGTGCTACGGCTTGTTCTTCCAGGTCAGCCTCCAGTGTAACCAGCCGAGTAAAGGAGTCTTATGTTCCGGGTGGTTCACCTTAGATCGCCCTGCGTGTCTCATGTGGACTCAGTCCCATCGACGGAGCCGTCGGGGTCGATTGCGAGATCGCGTTCGCCGATCCACTCGATACTCGCGACGATGTCCTCACGGAGCTCTGCGTGTCGTGCACCGTTGACCGCGCGGTTACGAGCCTGCACGACAAGAAATGGCCACGGTTGGGCGAAGTCCAGCATGGTGTTGTCTCTGGGATAATCGACCCGCCGCGTCCGGCCGTCCGGTTCGACACTCCAGAGTTGGAAGTAGAGCGTCACCTGACGGTGGTTGGCAAGATCACCGATTACGTCGATGAGCCGAGTCGATGGCCATGCAGGGAAACCGGCGCCCCTCGCGCCTTGTAGGTCGGCGGTCAGTCGCGGAACAATGGGTTGTCTGGCCCCAAGGTCAGTCAGTGCGTGTCGCAGGACCACTGATGCCACCGAGTCGAGCGGATCACGCCGGGAGAGGCTGGCCTGATACGCACGCCGCAGCGCGGGGACCGCGTCATAGACACGCAGCCGGCCAAGAGCCTCGGCTGCCCACTGGCGGACAGTACTGTTCTCGCTGTCCAACAGCGACTGGTCAGCGCGCCGATCGTCGAGTTCCTTGAGGATCTCAATGGCGCACAGCTGTCCGAAGCTGCCCAGTGTCGGCAGTGCGCGCAGCAGCGGCGGGACGACGTCGGTGTGGCGGCCCTGGGAGGTGAGCACGGCCTGTGCATCTTCGGCTCGCTCGTCGCTGTCGGCGTCGAGTTCGCGGATCAGCCACTCGATGGTCCTGGGCTCGCCCGTGTTCACGGTCGTCATCCTAATCAGTAGTAGGGAGGGCGCATCGAAACTCTGGTCCTGACCACCCTGACCCATACCGCACCGCCGTATGCGCCGAAAAACACACCCTCGACGAACGGACCTGGCGCACCGGACGCACCCACGTCCTCACACGACAAACCCTCTACACCACCACCTACGCACAACGGCAACGGGAAACAGCAGCCAAGAACAACATCGCCCGAGAACTCGACATCCTGAACAACCATTGAGGCCACAAGTGCCGCAAATCCCCTCACAGCAGTCGTGGTCGAACGCCACCGGCTCCTCGCCGGGAAGTAATCGTGGCACAACATCGACGTGCTCCGAACCATCGTCGCCCTCACCGTCAACGTCAACGCGCTCGGCGTTGACGTCCGCGCAAACACCAGCCGCCTAACGCTCAGACCAAGATCCGTTCGACCTCCACGGCCTCACCCAGTTCGGCGAGGCCAGCGAAGAACTCGTCGCGGGATCTCCCCCGCTCAACGCCTACGGCGATATAACCTGAATTGAACCACTCGCACGAGTACCGGAGTTGCCCGATCAGAGAGTGGAGCTTCGGATGAACTCTGTCGACGTCCTGCGGCCGCTTGACGGCGACCCGGACCACACCCTTGCCCGAGCGCAGCTCGACAGCCTGGATCACATAGCCGGTCGCGGTGTCAGCACACACGACATCACCGAGAGCGCTGTCGTAGGCGAACAAAGGGATGCAGCACGTGCACAAACGGCGCCGATGTCGGAGGATCCAGCCTGCAGCACGACATGGAACCGCACCGACTCACCGCCCTCGATGCTGGCTGGCACGTCGCAGCGTCGAGCCGGGTGGCGAGGAAAGTGTCGTCAGTTGTCAGCCAGGAGCTGCCCGACCAGGGCGGCGTCTGGTTGCATGAAGACCCGTCTGGCAAAGAACAGCTCTACCCGTCTACTACTGTTCAGGAGAGTTCGATCGTGCTTAATTGAGCTTCCGCTGCTTTAATGTCATTGTCGGAAACCTGTAGAGGGTTCGGGCCAGCCGTTAAAAGCACACCGTTGCCGAGCGATGCAATCTCGATGCCAGCTTGCGCCTTAGAGATTAGGGCACGCTCCGTTCGGAGGTAGGTAAGCCACCCAACGTATGGACGCCTGTCGGCTTGCATGTCCTGCATCGTATTGCTCGCGAAGACCGCCCAGTCGGGATCCCACTCGTCAACCACGGCGCGGAACAAAGCTCGCACGGTTTCGGGCTGGTACAGACGAAGATCTTCTCCGCCAGGCAAGGGCAGGTTGATCAAGACTACATTCGGGGAGACCGCCGCGTCCGAACCGCACGTCACGTTCATGGCGACGCCTGACGACTCCCTCCCGTCCCACAGGGAAATCCGGAACCCAAGACCGGGGAATTTCTCGTCGTAGCTTTGTTGCAATAGTTTCCGCAGGCTCTCCTCCGAGGAGGCAACTCGTAACCTCAAGGACTCGGCTCGATTACGGCCTACCTTCAACCAGGTAGACAGCAGCGGATCCACCTCGGTAAGACGGTGCAAGCAGCGCGCCAATCGCCGCGCGCAGTCCTCTACAGGCTCGGTCCGCGAAGCCCAGTAAGCACCCAGGAAGAAGTGAACGGGCACTGGAAGACTTCCTTCCTCAAGGAACGACAGTGATGTTGAGGCGATACCGTTGCGCCTGAAGAGAGTAGTCGCCACGGCAGCCGCCTCCGGTTCCAGGAACATCCACGTGATAGGCGTCCCGCCAGCCGCGCCCAATTGCCGCCGAGCCTGACCGACGAAGTCGTCGGCGATCCAGGGCCGGAAGGTACTGGACGAGGCCGGGATGCGCACCGACCATCACGCCGACACCACCTGGGCACCCGTGGGCAGGATCCCCGTGCGCTCGACGGGCGGGCGCCACGTGGTCAACATGATCTCCGCGATCACCGCACAGGGAGCACTCCGCTTCGCGGTCTTCGATGGCAGCCTCGACGCCAAACGGTTCATCGAGTTCTGCAATCGCCTGATGCACGACACCGACGGGCCGGTCTACCTCGTCCTCGACGGCCATCCCGCCCACCGTGCCCGCGTCACGAAACGCTTCGCCGACGCCACCCACGGTCAACTCCGGCTGTCCTTCCTGCCCGGCTACTCGCCCGAAATCAACCCCGACGGGTGGGTCCGGAAGAACGTCAAACACGACCGCGTCGGCAAAGCCGGGACCACCGGCGCCGACGACCTCAAGACCAAAGCCCTCGGAGCACTCCGCCGCCTGCAAAAGCTCCCGCAACTGGTCCGTGCATTCTTTCCGCGCCCCCACTGCGTGCTGATGCGCCCGGGCAACGGTGGAATCCTCTTGAACCAGGGCGGGGCGTAGTGGTGGGCTGGCTGAGCGTGCTGCGATCGGGTGTCGACTCGGACGTTTCCGGTCGAGTTGCGATTCAACGGGCCTCGACGTTGACTTGGCTCACAAGGTTGGCGACTTCTCTAATGTGTTTCTCGGTGACCAGTAGTGGTTCCGGCCCGGCCACCAAGAGGGTACCTTCGCCCAGCCCCGAAATCTCGATGTCGGATCCTAGGGGTGATACCGCTGAGGGGTCAGTTCGGAGGTATGTCAGCCAGCCCGCAATAGGGCGTCGCGGCAGCTTCACCTGCATTTCTCGCATCTCACGAGTCGCAAAAATCGCCCACTCAGGATCCCACTCTTCCACGACTGCACTAAAGACAAGCTTCATGGTTTCAGCTTGGTAGAGGCTGCTATTTTCTTCCGTTGGCCGGGGTAGTTCAAACACAACTACGTTCGGCGAAACCACAGCGGGCGAGCCGCATATCACATTGAATCGGACCGAGTCGTGCGTTCGATCCCAGACGTGTACGCTGAACCCGAGCCGGGGGCGTTCTGGATCGTAGCTTGCTTCTAGCAATCGGCGCAAATTCTGCTGGGATGGTTCAATTCTTTCCCGCCGCGACTCCGCTTCGTCGCGGCCCACCTTCCACCACGTGGACGGTAACGACTCCACCTCCGCGAGACGGCGTAGGAACCTGGCAAACCTCCCCGCGCAAGCCTCGGCCGACTCGACACGCGACCCCCAATACGCCCCCAAGTAGAATGGGCTGGGCATGACAGCTCCTTCTAAGGTATCACGGCGATGTCGATACCCACTATATCGTTGTCAGCTAGGAGCTGTCGGACCAGGGCTGCCGACTCTGGCTGCATGAAGATCCACCTGATGGGCGTCCCAGCGGCTGCATCTAGCTGTTTTCGCGCTGCGTCGATGAAGTACGCGTTGATGAACCCTATGAACTTGCCATCGGATTGGATGAACTGGTTGTAGTTCGCCTTGGCGTCGAGGAGGAACCCACCTTTGTATCCGTCGAAGTTGTACCCACCCGCTCTGTAGACGAGACCCACCGGCGCGCCTGTTATACGAGTCTGATATGCCGCGCTCTGCGGGCTCGATTTTAGAAGGCCGAGTTCGCTGAAGGCAAAGGACCATATACCGGGGCCGGAAGGATCGTCAGTGAACCAGCAACCGTCGTTGTGGACGAGGACGGCGGTGTCGCCGCCGCGGACGTAGTAGGTGTGGAGGTGGTTGACGGTGAGGTTGTAGACGGTGAGTTTTTCGTCGTGCAAGCGCACGTCCAGCACGACTGCTTCCCGGCCGTCCGCGGTGCGCAGGCGTTCGCCAGGGTTGAGATCACCGGCGTCCACCCAGGACTCCAGGCCTCGTACCCAGAACGGATGGTTGCTGGTTGCCTGGATTATGGATACGCCGGTCGACGTGCTGATTTCGACGTCGGCGAGGTTTTTGGTGCCGCTGCCGGCGATGACCTTGGAAACCGTGCCAGCTGCACTACCGGCAGCATAAGGGGAACTGGCCAAGACTTGATCGTTTGGCGTGACTTGCGCTATTAGTTTTGTACTACCATCGGCCATGAGCACACCGGTGTCGCCGGTGAAGCTGTTCGGCGTGGTGGTGCCGCAATTACGGAAGAGGTTGGTCGCGGACTCGGCGAGCTGGGCTGCCGATGCTTCGTCTTCGACCATGGACCTTTCCAGGATCGCCTGGATGCGCGTGGTGGCTAGCGCGTCGAGTGCGGCGATGCCCATCCAGGAGGTGAAGGCGGTGCCTTCGGGGATGATGGACATTGCGAGTAGGCCGCAGGGTTCGAAGGCGCCGCATAGTCCGGCGAGTTCGATCGACAGCATCCCCAGGAGAAACTGGGTTGACGCGTTGACCGTGACGGTGGCCAGAGTGAGGTTTTGGTCGATTTTGAAGGTGGGGCTCAGGACGTCGGACAGGCATGCTTTGTGCAGGTCGGTGCCTTGCTGGTAGAGCAGCTCGCACATGGAGCCGTTGGCCAGCATGGTGGTGGCCTTGTCGTAGTCGGAGGCCGTGATCATGTGGATGCAGTCGGTGTAGGCCTGTGGGACGGCTTGGTACTGCTGGCAGTACTGGGCCTGCTCGAAGGCCTCCGCCGTCCGCGCGTCATCTACCTTTTGTTGTGCGGCGTGCAACGCCTGCTGCGCGGCAGCCGCGGCCGCGTCAGCGTCCTGGTGCGCGTTGTAGGACGACACGTACGCGTGGTGCGCGGAGTCGTAGGCGTCGGCGGCGAAGCGGGCGGCTTGGTTGGCCGAGGCGGTGGCCCAGGTTGACGAACGCGCGGCTTGCTCGGCCGACTGCTGGGCCGAGTTCGCGGCCGCGCGTGCGGTGGTGGCCGATTGCGCGGCTTGGGTGGCGGAGTCCTGGGCCTCCACGGCGGACTGGTGGGCTTGGTTGGCGTAGATGCCGGCCTGGGTGGCGTCCTTGCCGGCCTGCTCGGAGTAGCTGGTGGCCAGGGTGGCCTGTTCGCGCGCGGTGGCGGCGGTGGCCTGGGCTTCGTTGGCATTCTGCGACGCGGTAACCGCGGCTTGCGAGGCTTGGGCAAGCAACCCTGCTACAGCGTTGTTGTGGGTGGCGCTGTCCTGGTCGCGTTGCGCGGCGGTGTACTGCTCGACGGCAAGGAACTGGTGGAGCATGCCGGCCGTTCCGTCGAGGGCGACCTGCGCGGCGGCTTTGAGCTCCGGCCCGCTGGTGTCGGCGGCGAGGATCTGGTTGACCTTGATCCGCTCGTCGGTGGCGGCAGCGGTGTATTGCCGGGTGGACAGGAACTGCCGCAGCGATGCGTCGTCGCCAGCGTCCAGGGCTTTCTGAGCGGCCTGCTGCAGCGTCGTGTTGTGCGCGTCCTGAGCGGCGGCGAGAACCTGGTCGACGGCAATCCGGTCGTCGGTCCCCCGGCCCGGATAGTCCTGAGTCCGCAGGAAGGCCGCGACGTCGGCGTCGGTTCCCGCGAGCGCGGCCTGGACTGCCGCTTTGAAGCCGTCGGTGCCGGTTTCGGCCAGGCTGCGCAGGGTGGTTCGGTCGTCCTGCCCAGCAGCCTCGGCGATCCCGGTCCGCACGAACAGCACCGCCACCGTGTCTGAACCGGACAGTGCGTTGTAGGCGGCCGCCTGGGTCCATGGCCCCCCGGTTTGGGCCAGCGCGAGCGCGACCTTGCGGGCGTCGACGAGCACACGCGCGGGGTCGGTGGCCGGATCGTTCGCTTCGGCGATCAGCCGGTTGGTTTCCGCGTCGCGGAGCTGCGCCTGGGTGGCTTCCCACTTGTCCTTCGCGACAACCTGGGCCGCGGCGGCGCTCGCGGCTTGAGCGAGTTGGTCGTTTTGTTCCTGCTCGGTCGCGATACGTTCCGCGTCGGCGGCGCGAGCGGCGTCGTAGACCTGCTGGGCCTGCTCGGCGGCGTCGATCGCGGCTTGCGCCGCGGCGGTGGCGGCGTTGGCATGCGTGGTGGCCTCGTTGGCCGCGTCCACGGCGTGCCCGGCATGCGCTGCCGCGTCCTCGGCTGCCGCGGCGGCGGCCTCGGCGTCGTCGGCTGCCCGGTTCGCCGCATCACGCGCAACCGTTGCTGCGTTCGCCGCAGTCGCGGCGAACGCCCCGGCCGCCGCGGCGGCGCGGTTGGCGCGGGCCGCGTTGGCTTTGGCGGTGGCGGCGGCCTGCCGTGCCTTCGCGGCATCGGCACCGGCGTTGGACGCAAGGGAGGCGGCATCCGCTGATGCTTGGGCGGCTGCGGCTGCGTTGTTGCCTGCGGAAGCGGCCGAGTCCGCGGCCGCTTTCGCGTTGTTCACCGCGTCCAGCGCCGCCTGCGCCGCGGCTGCCGCGTCCCGCGCCCCGGTCGCGACGGCGCGCGCGTCTTCCGCGGCCTGGCGGGCCGCATCGGCATGGCCCTCGTCCACCGCCGCGGCCGAGG
>NZ_JBHUKR010000017.1:0-319183 GCF_042684065.1 Amycolatopsis pigmentata
CAACGCCACATTCGCACACACCGCCGCCAACGTGTCATCAACCGGAACCGGCAAACCCTCGGCCGGCGCGGACGGCCGGGGTGCCGGAGTCCCTTCGATGACCAAAGGACGCCGCGGAGCCTGCGGGCTGTCCAGAAGATGCGCCGCGACCTGCCGTGAGCGGGAGAGCAGAGTGCGCGACAGATCGATGAGCCGTTGAGTTCGCGCCACCATCCACTCCCGGTTGCTTGCTCGTCCCACAGGCCGACGGTGTCGCTATGCAATCAGACGAGCGCCTTAGGTGTCCACCGCTCGCGTGATCTTGCCATGCTTCGCGACACTGAACGCAGCGGGGGTTCCGCCGGGAACACCGCATCGCGCCATTCGGGTAAGCGCTTCCCCCAATTGGAGTAGGTATCATCGAAGGCACGCATGATGCCGGAATCATCCCACTCCTCCGCTTTCGCCAGCCACATGAGTGGCGCGACGCGAAGTACCGACGGCCGTCCCGCCTCGCTTTCCATCGTGGATTTTCCTGGCGGGACTACTCCCCTATTGCACCAAAGCCGGTCAGTCAGAGGGGAAGCGGACGGTCGCGGTCCGTACTCACACCGTCCGTCAACGCGATCGACCGGGGCGGCTCCGACCGCCTTGCCCACCAAAATGTATGACGATAGTATCAGCCGACGGCTACGCCCCGTGGTCGGCCGAAGGGAGCGCGATGTCCCGCCGCACGACCTCCACGGCTCCCCTCACCGCCGCGAGGTGACCAGATTGGAAGGACGATGTCCACTCGAACACCCACCGCTCCGGCCTGGCCGGACCAGCTCTACGAGGTACTGCGGGCGAACGGGTACACCCAGTTCGCCTACGTGCCCGATTCGGGCCTGAAGCGGATCATCGAACGCGCGACCGACGATCCGGACGCGATCGCGCTGCCCCTCGCCAACGAGGGTGAAGGAGTCGGCATCGTGACCGGCTGCTACCTCGGGGGTTCGCGAGGTGTCCTGCTCATGCAGAGCGGGGGTGTCGGGAACTGCGTCAACTACCTGTCGCTGGTGCGGCACTGCGCGGTGCCTTTCCTGTCCGTCGTGACCATGCGCGGAGACTGGGGCGAACAGAACCCGTGGCAATATCCCATGGGCCAGGCGGCCGAGGGGGTCCTCAACGCCATAGGCGTCCAGACCCTGCCGGTGCACCACGCCGAGGAGGTGGCGCCGACCGTGGAGGCCGCGGCAGGCGCGGTCGAGCGTGCCGGTCGTGCCGTGGTCATCCTGCTCAGCCAAAGGTTGCTCGGTGTCAAAAAATTCTGAACCCACGTTGTCCCGCACTCCGGCCCTGCGCGCACTGGTGCCCGAGCCGGACCGCTACCTCATCGTCGCCGGACTGGGCACGCCGTGCTTCGACGCGGCCCGGTTGACCGACGACGGCGACAACCTGTTCGCGATCGACGGCGCTATGGGGACCGCCACCGCGGTCGGTACGGGTCTCGCCCTGGCCCAGCCACGCAGAAGGATCCTGGTCATCACCGGCGACGGCGAACTGCTCATGAGCCTCGGCTCACTCCCGACCGCGGCGACCGCCGCGCCGCCGAACCTGTCGATCCTCTGCATCGACAACGCCGCCTGGGGCCTGACCGGCTTCCAGCGGACCCATACCTCGTTTCGCACCGACCTCGCCGCGGTCGCGGCGGGCAGCGGCATTCCCGCGTCCACGACCGTGGCCGTCCCGGCCGACCTGCCCGCCGGAAAGTCGTTGCTGGAAGACGACACCCAGGTCACCTTCGTGGTCCTCCGCGTCCCGCCCGAACCGCCGGAGCCCTACGCCTTCGAGCGCGACGGCCCACTGTGCCGGACCCGCTTCCGCGACCACGTCCTCGGCGGCGCCCCCTCCGCGGCGGTGACTCGATAGGAAGTTCTATGCGGCCAGCGCCTCAACAATTTCATCTCGATGCGACCATGGATGAGCCGTCACCGAATATCTGTTGAACGCTTCGACAATGTCCGCGGCTACGTCTCTCTTCGTGTCATTGATCAAGGCATAGAACTGTGTGTCCGTTCCGCGGGCGTCACGGGTGTCGTTGATCGCGAAAAGCAGGTTCTCGACTCGATCCCGACGCGGACTGTTGACCACCTGGACAATCCGCTCCGGAGCATGCCGCGACTTGGGAATCACGAAATCCAAGATAGGTGGCTTTTGATCCATGAATAGTATGACTCAACAAGCAGGTCCGCATTGTTGTTCATGCCAGCCCTCCTCGCAGGTCCGGAGTCGGCAGGTTGACGGCTTTACAGAAGTGGTCAAGCGCCGAGGTCACATCGGCCACTCCCTCCACCTGCTCGGCCCAGAATACGCGGTTGTGATCGACGGACGAGACATTGCTCGGGCGGCGTGGCGGTGCGATTCGTTCTTGCCTGGCGGCTGAACGTGCGGGCTCCTCGCTGGGCAAGTCATCACATCACTCGTACGAGGAGATGTCGGGCTATCGAGTTGGCAGTGAGTCAGTTGACCGCGCGACGTTCGCTGTGACCAGTGTGGAACGTACCTCACAAGGTGTTGAATCTCTGGAGGTGCGGCCGCCCGTGACTCGCTCGTTGTATCCGGATGGCGCCAGACGACACGTAAACGAGATCGTTCACGCCGATCAGCGAGTGGCTGCGCCCCACGGGCTCGCCTAACCGCTCAGTGCGCGGTGGCTTCCGCGGGGCTCGTGTGGGGGGTTTCCGCGGCGCGGGCCGCCGACATCACGTGCCGTTCGCTGGCGGCGGCCGCCGCGTCCGGATCGCGCGCCTCGATGGCCTCCACGATGGCCTGGATTTCCTTCAGGGTCTTCTGCACCCGGCCGGGCTGCGACAGCGAGCGGGCGCGCATCAGCCGCACCCGGTCCTGGAGACTGCCGAGCAGCGAGCGCAACTCGGCGCTGCCGGCACCGTCGAGCATCAGGGCATAGAAGCGGTCCTTGGCGTCCAGGCGCTCTTGGATGTCCTTGGCACCCTTCAACAGCCTCGAAAGCTCCTTGAACCCCTCCCTCAGTGCCTTCACCTGCTCGTCCGTCGCGCGTTCCGCGAACCGCCGCCCGACGCAGGACTCCAGGAGCGCGCGCACCTCGTACAGGTCCGCGACCTCCTCTTCGGTGAGGGAGACGACGACCATGCCCTTCTGCGGGATGGTCGCCACCAGTCCCTCGGCGGCCAGCTGCCGCAGCACCTCCCGGATCGTCGTCCGGGACACGCCGGTCCGCTCGATGAGTTCGCGTTCGATCAGCCGCTGTCCCGGCTTGAAATGGAACTCCAGGATGGCGCGGCGAATGACCTCGGCCGCCTGCTCACGAAGCGGAGCGGCGACCCGGCCCACACGAAGGGAAAAGTCGCCGGCTTCTTCGCTCTCGATCGTCATCATGTCCCCAGGGTGGGTCGACGGCTCCAGCGATTGAAGGACTGTATGACAGTCTAGCGCCCGCCCGCCTGCTCCGAGAGCCCGCCGGGCCTTCGACGGCTTCCGAAAAAGGTTTCCGCAAACACCGGCGATGACCACGGTGAGCACAGGTATGATGACTCGGAGTTTTACGCTGTCGTCGGGGTAAGGGAGGCTCGACGTGCGGACGACAACGGGGACGTCGCGGTGATCGGACGCGACCTCACCGAGAACTACGCCGGCCGCCTGCCGGAGGGCACCAGCGTCGGTTCGGGCGAACGCCTCGTGGTGATCCCGAAAGGCATGGCAAGGGCAGCCAAGGCGGACATCCCCGATGCTTGATCTGCTGGCGGGCGCATCCGGGGAACGGCCCCTCGCACGTGCTCGAACAACATGCGCCCGCGCGGTACCAGTTCCACGACCTGCTCCGGAGCATCTACGTGAGCCGGAACCCGTTCGAGGATTGGATCGCCACCGCCGAGATCTGTCTCGGAAGGGGTCGCCGTCAATGCCCTCGGCCTGCTGAACTGGCGACGTCGCAGACTGACCACAGCCACACGGCGGTTCGAGGAAGCATTGGGCATCTTCCGCGGTCTCTCCAACCGCCGATGGCGACGAGAGCGAGGCACGGACCCACGCGATGGAGGCCGCGGCGATCCTGACCGAGTTCGACGATCCCCGTGCGAAGCGCGTCCTCGACCGGACCGCCGGCCTGCGTACGTGACCAAGAGTCCACTTTGGACCTCAAGCCGCCCGCACGGCGTCCAGGCAGTCGGTGACCGGGGCGCCCGAAGCCAGTGCCCGCACGGCGGCGACGAGCCGTTGCCGGGCCGGGAGGGTGAGAACCTCGGCTGTCACGCGGTCGAACTTGGCGACCGCGGCGTCCCATCCGCGGCTGGTGGCGGGTGTGCACTCCCCATAGCGGGACACCATGCGCCCATCGGTCAGGAAAACGTCCACACGCGACACGTTCGGGTCGGGGTAGGCCTCCTCCGCGCGGCGGTCGAGTTCCAGAGTGACCTTCCGGGCGAGGACTCGTGCCGGGTCCTGGGGGTCGTCCGCCACGGCCATGATCCGTAACGGCTCGTGTGCCTGCCCGAGCAGGCCCAGCGCGACACAACACTCCATGCTGTATTGGACCGACATCGCGTCTTCGGGATCGGTGTCGCTGTTCTGGTCGAGCGCTCGCCGCGAGGTTCCGACGACGACGAGTTCGACCAGCGCGGGATCGCCGATCTCCCCGGCGATTTCGTCGGCGGCCCGAACGGCACCATGCAGGGCTCCGCACGCGGCATAGGGCTTGAGGTAGATGTCGTCGACGACGTAGTGCTGTGAAAGGCCGCGAGCAAGCGCCTCGACGTCGGCTTCACCGTAGCCGAGGATGTGGACCAGGCCGAATTTTCCGGTCAAGGGCGTCGCTGGTCCGTCGAAGCCCTCGGGGACCAGCGAAGCGGCCAGTACGCCCGCCTCGGCCGCGCGCCCGGCGTGCAGTCGTTTGACCATTCCCGGTCCGTTGGTGAACGCCTTGATTCCCGCGCCGAGGGAACCGGCGATGCCCACGGCGCTGGCCACCCCACGCGCGTCATGGTTTGCCAGCATCGCCACGGCCGCCGCGGCGCCGGCGGGGCCGTGCTGGCCCGTGGCGTGGAAACCGAGTTCCCCGGCCCGCAGTCCCGTGGCGACTCCGATGCGCCCCATCACCTCGTAACCGCCGACGATGGCCGTGATGAGCCGCCTGCCGTCGGTCCGGTTCGCGGTCGCGGCGGCGACGGTCGCGGGCACGATGACGCAACCCGGGTGCGACATCGCCGGGAAATACAGGTCGTCGAGATCGAGCGCGTGCCCCGCGGTGCCGTTGACCAGCGCCGCCGTCGTGGCCGGTACCGGCTCCCGCTCGCCGTAGACGAACGCTCCCCCGCCCGCGATGCCCGCCGTACTGTGCCGATCGTTACCAATCCGACCACAGCCACGGCGGAAACGGGTGTCGACAAGCAGGTCGGCTGCGGACCGTCTCCGTCTGCTTTTGGTCGGACTGGTAACGCGACGGAGCGCCTGGGTCCACGGCATCCGCGCGCCCAGGAGCGCGCACCCGAAATGGTCCAGGATCAGCGCCAGACAGGACTCGACCGTCGCGGCGGGAAGCGCGGAAAACTCAAGCGAGCCAAGGAAATCGTAGAGCTCGCCTTCCGCCTTCATGGCAACTCCGCGAGCACCGTGCCGACATCGGCGTCCGGGCCGAAACGCACGGCCAGGGACAGCGCGACATGCCGCGCGACTTCGAAGATCGTCGCCGGCACGTCCAGACGCGCCGCGTGCTCGGTCGCGGCGTCGACTTGACCGGCGAGATCGGAGAAGCGCCAGGTGAGCCCGGAATGGTCACCCGAGAGCACCGCGCGCATCGTGTCGCTGCCACCGGATCCGCGTTCCATGTACTCGGCGGCCAGTTTCACGGGCAGTCCGTGATGAGCGGCCAGGGTCAGCGCCTCCAGCGTCACCAGCGTGGTCACCGCGGATGCCGCGGTCGCGAGCGTGGCCAGATCTCCTGCCTCACCGCCCTCGGACGCCAGAGCGGTCACCGGCTCCCCGATCGCGGCGCCCCGCTCGAGCCACCGGATGACGATCATGTGGTAGTCGTCGCCATGTCCGTGCGCGCGCACGCCGCGGTAGTACGACTCCGCGAGGCCGGTGAAGAACGCGGGTTGCCGCGCGGAACGAGCCAGCGCGCCGCACAGGCCGACGTCCTTCGACATGTAGCGCGTGCTGAACCGGCCGGGCCCCAGGTCGTCCGGCAGCACGTATCGCTCGATGTGGTTCGTCAGCACCCAGCTGTCGGCGCCGTGCGCGGCCATCGCGTCGAGGACCTGGCGTGAGGTGAAGCCCAGGCGTGCACCGAGGACGAACGCCTCACACGCCAGGATGTCCAGCGCGGCGACCACCATGTTGTTGACGATCTTCGCCGCCTTGGCCGCCTCGATCCCGGCCGTCGGCAACAGGTCGGTCGCCATCGCGTCGAACGCCGGCCGCAACCGGGTGAGGTGCTCCTGGGGCCCGCCGAGGAACAACGCCAGGGTGCCCTGCTGTGCGGCCGCGGTGCTGCGGGTCAGCGCCACGCCCACGGTCTCGATCCCTTGGGGCGCGAGTTCGTCGGCGACCCGCCGGATCGTCGCCGGAGAGATCGTGCTGAAGTCGACGTAGACCTGACCGGCGTGCCCGTGCTCGCGGACCTGCCCGCCGACCGTCCGGACATGTACGTCCGCCGGCAGCACGCTGAAGATGTAGTCCGCGTCGGCGACCGCGGCCGCAACCGATTGCGCGACCTGGCCGAAGCTCTCCGCCTCGGCCAGCCGCCGCTGGTCGACGTCGAAGAGCACGAGGTCGATACCGTCTGTCTTGGCGAGGTTGCGGGCCATCGGGAGCCCCATGGCGCCCAGGCCGACGAAGGCGATGCGCATGATCACGTCCCCAGCACGAACGGGTCTCGGACGGTGTCGGACAGATCCAGCATGGTGTTCTTCACCCGCGTGTACTCCATGAGTCCTTCGACACCGCGCTCACGCCCGTACCCGCTCCGTTTGACCCCGCCGAACGGAGCCTGAGCCGCGGAGGTCCGGTAGGTGTTGATCCACACCGTGCCGCTCTCGAGTTCCCGGGCCACCCGGTGCGCCCGGTTGAGGTCGCTGGTCCACAAGCCACCGGCGAGACCGAAGTCCGTGCCGTTGGCGATTTCGATCGCCTCCTCCTCGTCGGCGAACGGTGTCGCGGCGAGGACCGGGCCGAAGACCTCGTTCTGGGCGAGGCGCATGGCGGGCGTCACGCGGCCGAACAGGGTCGGCTCCACGAACCAGCCCTCTTCGAACGCGGGTTTGCCACCGGTCACCAGTTCCGCGCCGTCGGCCACGGCCTCCTCGATCATGCGGAGCACGTGCTCGAACTGTCCCTCGTGCGCGGCAGGCCCCATCTGGGTCTCCTCGGCCATGGGATCACCGAGCCGGATCGCTCGGGCCCGTTCGGCGACCTGCTCGACGACCTGGTCGTAGATGCTTTCCTGCACCAGCAACCGGGATCCCGCGACACACGTCTGCCCGGCCGCGGCGTAGATCCCCGACACCGCGCCGGGAATCGCGCGGTCGAGGTTGGCGTCTTCGAAAATGATGTTGGCGCCCTTGCCGCCGAGTTCCATGGTCAGCGGTATCACGTTGCGGGCCGCGTTCGCCGCGATGTGACGGGCGTTCCCGACACCCCCGGTGAAGCTGATCATGTCGACCCCGGCGTGACTGGTCAGCGCGGCGCCGGTGTCCGCGGCACCGGTCACGACGTTGACCACGCCGTCTCCGAACCCGACGGACTGGAAGATCTTCCCCAGTTCCAGCGTGCTCGCCGAGGTGTGTTCGGACGGCTTGATGATGACCGTGTTCCCGGCGGTCAGCGCGGGGGCCAGCTTGTTCGACAGGGTCTGGATCGGTGAGTTCCACGGCGCGAGCAGCACGACGACGCCGCGGGGCTCCCGCACGGTGAAGTCGAGGAACATCGGGTTGTCCAGCGGTTTGGTCTCACCGGTCAGCTTGTCGGCCATGCCCGCCATGAACCGGAAGTTGCGGACGGCGAAGCCGATCTGGTTGCGGTTTTCCTTGTAGAGCTTGCCGTTGTCGCGAGTTTCGATCTCGGCCAGCCGGTCGGTTTCCCGTTCGAGGGCGTCGGCGAAGGCGAACAGCAGCTTGGCCCGCTCGTACACGCCCATCCGCCGCCAGTCGCGGAAAGCCTTACGCGCCGCGGAAACGGTGCGATCGACATCCTCGGCCGTGGCGGTGCCGACGACGGCCCAAGCCTGCCGGCGGTAGGGGTCGACGGACGGGAACTCCGCGCCGGAGGCCGGCGTCCACTCGCCTCCGACGAACAAGTTCCGATAGTCCGCGAGCGCAGGGGCTCCCATATGTCCTCCTCAGCTTCTTCGCCGAAGATCCGGCAAGCGGATTCAGGCGTGTGCGACGACTTCGGCGGCGCGGCGCCCGGCGAGACGGCCGAGTACGGCGCCGGAGGTCAGGCCGGTTCCGCTGGCGTAGTTGAAGTAGTAGAGGCCCCCGACCATCTCCCCGCAGGCGAACAGTCCGGGTATCGGCCTGCCGTCCTCGTCCAGCACCGAGGCGTCGGTGCCGATCCGCACACCACCGAAGGTGAACGTGATGCCACAGGTCACTTCGTACGCCTCGAACGGTCCCCGCTCGAGCTTGCGGGACCAGTTGGACTTGTCGAACCTCAGCCCCTTGGTGCCTCGCCCGTCCTTGACGTAGGGGTTGAAGTCCACCGACTCGTCGACCGCGGCGTTGTACTCCGCGACTGTCCTCAGTAGATGGTCGCGGTCGACGCCACGCGCCGCGAGCTTGGCCGCGAGCTCTTCGAGAGTGTCCGCCCTCGTCCGCGCCGCCTCGGGATTCTTCGTGCGGTACTCGTCCATGAGCTGCTCTTCGCACTGCGCGTCGAACAGTTGCCAGGCTCGTTGCTCGTCCTGACGCAGGACTTCCCTGCCGTAGCGCGCATAGGTGTACGCGCCGAAGTCCGAAGCCTCGTCGATGAACCGTTCTCCGTGGACGTTCACCGTGATGCCGAACGGATAACTCTCCCGCTCGAAGATGTGGTTCGCCTTCGGGTCGCCCGCGTCACGGGAGCCGACGCTCCACGCCACCGCGTGACAGCCGGACCAGTTGCCGTACAACGCGGCGCCGAGGTCCTGGGCGATCCGGATGCCCCGGCCGGTGTTGTACCGGGAGGCCCGCACCCGCGCGAGGTCCCAGCCGGGGCCAAGGGCACGGGTGCGCCACTCGGGATCGGCCTGGAAACCACCGGACGCCAGGATGACCGCGTCGGCGTCGTGGAACACGGTCTCGCCGTGCGCGTACCGGCTGACCAGCCGGAATCCTTCCGCGCTCCGCTCGATCGAGCGGACGCCGACGCCGTGCTCCCGCCGGATGCCCGCGTTGTCGGCGGCTTTCAGCAACGCCGCCATGAGGCCCGGCCCCGCGCCGGACACCTCGACGAACCCGCCGTGCCAGCCCGGCCGGGTGTGCCGCACGCGGCCCGCGCTGTCGACGACGAGCCCGGACAGGAACGGCACCTTGTGCCCGCTCAGCCAGGTGATGGCGTCGTAACTCGTCCCGACGACGGTTTCCGCCAGTTCGGCATCGCACCGGTAGCCGGTGACCCGTCCCCAGTCTTCGAGGAAGTCCGCCTCGCTGTACTTGGCGAAGGCGTCGATCCCGGTCGAGGGGTCCATCCCCAGTGGACCGACGATCGCTTCGAGTTGATCGAGACCGTCGTAGGCCACCCGGAACAGCCCGCCGGTGAAGTACGAGTCGCTTCCCGAACCGTCGGCGGGGCCACGGTCCAGCAACAGGACTTCGGCCCCTTCGGCCCGGGCGGACAGCGCGGCGCACAGACCGGCGTTCCCGCCTCCGACCACGACAACGCGCGCCATCTATTTCTCTCCCGGCTCGGTTTTGTAGGTGACGATCCGCCCCCACAGGTCGCTGGTGCCCCACACACCGCTTCGAAGGCTCTCCAGGTGGATCGCCTGCGACTGGTCGATGAAGAGGTTGACCTCGGGGCCGAAAGTCTTGATGTACCAGGCATAGACCGACGGATCGGCCGCTTCGAAGACGATCCGTTCCAGACCGAGTTCGGCCACGAAAGCGGCCGGCACATCGGTACGCCAGGTGGTCACCGACTCCGTGACCCCCTCCGACTCCAGCACGATGTAGTCGGCTCCGGCGTCGAGGGCGGTGACGGCTCGTTTGATCGCCCAGTTGACGGGCAGCGAACCCGCGCGCTCCAGTTCCCCTTCCGACGAGGTGCCGCCCGCGCCGAACTGGATGCCGACCTCGGCCTTGACCTTCAGCCCGGTCGCCTTCGCGCGCCGAACCAGGCGGACGAAGTCACCGTCCGGGATGGCGAGCATCCCCGCCGAAACCTCGACCACGTCGTAGCCGATTGCCTTGATGGCCTCGAAATACCGCTCGACGGCCTCCGCGCCGCGGGTGACCACCCACTCGATCGCCCCACCGGCACCGGCTTCGACATCGTGCGCGTGGCACACGTCGATGTATTTCCGCTGAACCTCGGGCGGGAGAAGGATCACGCTGGGCGCGGGGATCTTGACCCAGTCCACGAACGGGGCGGCCGCGACCAGGTAGTCGTCCAGATGAGCGGGGCCGAAGGTGTTGTAGAACGGCCCCCTGACTTCGGTGATGCCCATCGTGGCCGGTTTGGCCGGCCGCTGGTTCATCCGCAGGAACGACAGGTCGTGCTCGGCCTTGAGCATGCGAGGCTCGCCCTCTCCGTCGGCTCGGGGCGGTCAATACCGTATGCCTGTCATACAATACTACCATTCACCCGATGTCAACGATCACGCTCGGTGATCAGCTTGACGCCGCGGAGAACCCCGGTGGCGCGACCACGACGCCGTCCTCGTCGGCCCAGAGCGTGCCGCCCGGCAAGAAGGTCACGCCGCCGAAGGTCACCGGAACGTCGATCTCCCCGCGCCCGGTCTTGCCACTGCGGCGGGGCACCACGCCGAGCGCCTTGACACCGATGTCCACGGCACCGAGCCCCACGCTGTCACGGGCCATGCCGTAGACCAGGACGCCGGTCCAGCCGTTGCGCGCGGCCGTGCCGGCATGACGGTCGCCGATCAGGGCGCACCGGGGCGAGGCCTCACCGTCCACCACCAGCACACATCCTTCGCCCGGCCCGGCGAGCACCTCCGCGAGCAGCTTGGTGTCGTCCACGCACTTCAGAGTCCTGATACGGCCACCGAACCGGCGCCGCCCGCCCAGATCGCGGAACTGCACCTCCGTGCACGCGAGTTCGGGATGAAGGTCGAGGAGGTCGCAGGTGGCCATGCCGGTTTCCACGTTCACCCTTGTCTCCCGCCCGGTATCACGATGAGGCATCCTGAGTATTGCATGACAATCATACAATCCGACAGGACTCGTGTCACCGTTGTCCGACCCTTGGAACGGGGCGCGTGCCGGTCACGCTCCGCGATCGGATTCGACGCGGTAGCGTCCCGGCGCGAGGCCGGAATGACGCTTGAAGGCGTGCGAGAACGCGAAAGGCGAGCCGTAACCGACCTGCCGTGCGATGGCGGGCAGCGGCAGATCGGTCTCGCGCAACAGGTGCGCGGCGGTGGTCATCCGCCACCACGTCAGATACGTCATGGGCGGTTGCCCGGTCAGGGCGGCGAAGCGGCGCGCCAAGGTGGCCCGCGACAGGCCGACCCGCGCCGCCAGGTCCTCGATCCGCCATGGCGCGGCCGGTTCGGTGTGCAGTGCTTCCAGCGCGGCGGCGACTTCGCGGTCCCGCAGGGCCTGGGGCCAGCCGTGCGCGGGGTTCTCGTCGAGCCAGGTGCGGACGACATAGACGAGCAGCAGATCCAGCAACCCCGAGATCACCGCGTCCCGCCCGGCCCTGCCGCCGGCCACCTCCGCCGCGAGCAGGTCGATGGCCGCGCGGAGTTCGGGATGACGCCCGAGTTGGGCCGGGAGATGAACCACCTCGGGCAGGTCCGCCAGCACGGGATGACTCCGGGTGCGATCGAAGCGGTACTTCCCGCACAAGAAGTCGGTCTCGCCTTCCGGGTCCTCCACCGCCGTCTCGAACAGCACGGCGCCGTCGGCCCGGGGAGCGTGGGACAGGACGTGCGTGCTTCCGTGCGGGAGCAGGACGATATCGCCGGTCGCCAACCGCAACGGCGGTTCACCCTCCGACAACAGCCACCCGGTTCCGCGCAACAGCACGTGGAAACCCGCACCGTCGTAAGGATCGAACCGGTAGCACCACGGGGCTCCCACGCGAAGCCGGTTCGACGCGGGCCGTCCGGTGCGCATCGCCGCGACCGCGTCGCTCAACACGTCCACGATGCCTCATCATAACAGTCGATGTTGAGACGTATGAGCATTCATTTGATGCATATGAGCATTGGAAAGCTCACCAAGTCCACCTACCGTCGCGTCATGCACAGTTTCAGCATCGGCGAGGTCGAAGTCGTGAAGGTTGTCGAGTGGCAGGGCGAGATCGCTCCCGCGCGGTTCGTCGTCCCGGACAGCCCGCCCGAGATCTGGCAGGACAACGAGTCCTGGCTCGCCCCGGATCACTGGCACCCGGAGACCGACACCTATCACGCCGCCGTGCAGACCTGGGTGCTGCGCAGCGAAGGCAAGATCGTCCTCGTCGACACGGGGATCGGCAACGACCGGCACCGGCCGCAGATCCCCCTTTTCGACCACCTCGCCACCGATTTCCCGAACCGGCTCACCGAGGCCGGCGTTCGCCCGGAGGAGGTCGACGTCGTCATCAACACGCACATCCACTACGACCATGTCGGCTGGAACACGCGACTGCGCAACGGTGAGTGGACGCCGACGTTCCCGAACGCCACCTACCTGATCCCCCGGACCGACCAGACCTACTTCGACCCTCGCAACGCCCATCGCCGCCCGGCGCCCCGCAGCGAGCACGAACAGCTCCGCCGGGAGGGCAGTCTCATCGTCTACGCCGACAGCGTCGCGCCCGTGCTGGATCGCGCTCTGCTGTGGACGGGTTCCCACCGCGTCGACGGCAACATCAGCCTGGAACCGGCTCCCGGCCACACTCCCGGGTCCTCGGTCGTCCGCGTTTCGTCGGGTTCCGACCGTGCCGTGTTCGTCGGGGACATCCTGCACAGTCCGGTCCAGATCCTCGAACCGCGCTACAGCAGCTGTTTCTGCGAGGACCCGGGGCTCGCCGCGACCACCCGCCGCAGCGTGCTGGAACGCGCCGCCGACAACAAGGAACTCGTGGTGCCCGCGCACTTCGCCGGTGCCGGCGCGGCCGAGATCCGGCGCGACGGCAGCCGCTTCACGGTCAGCCGGTGGGCGTCCACGGTGAGTGAGAATCTCCTCCCCTGAACCGCGACCGCGCGCGAGCCGTGTACCAGTCTTGAGCGCGAGACCGTGAGGAGAGTGTCGATGGACCATCCGCTGGCCCAGACGGCGTTCCGGGTGTCGATCACTTTGGCGACCCTCGGGTTGGGCAGCGCGGCCGTGGCCGCCCTCGGTGGCGTGGTCCTGCTCGCCTTTTCGACCTCGACGTCCGCCGAGACCGGACCCAAGGTGTGCGGCAAGGACTCCGTCGTGGCCTCCGACGGCGGGAGCTACCTCGTGCAGAACAACGTGTGGGGTGCGGACACCCCGCAGTGCGTCTCGGTGGGCAAGGACGCCTTCTCCGTGGACAGCGCGGACCACGACCGTCCGCCGAACGGCGATCCCGCGGCCTACCCGTCGTTGGTCAAGGGCTGTCACTGGGGAAAGTGCTCGACCTACAGCGGTCTCCCGGTCCAGGTCTCCACCATGCCCGAGGTGACGAGCGACTGGGTGAGCAGACAGGCCGATTCGGGTACCTACAACGCCGCCTACGTGGTCTGGTTCAACAGCACGCCCTCGACCGGCGGTGCGCCGGACGGCGCCGAACTGATCATCTGGCTGAGCAGCCACGGCGGTATCCGGCCCGGCGGCGAGCGGATCGCCGCCGGCGTGCGGCTCGCCGGCGCGACCTGGAACGTCTGGTTCGAGCAGGCCCAAGGCCACAACCGCATCGTCTACCAACGGGTCGGCGACGTCTCCGCCGTGCACGGCCTCGACATCCGCGCCTTCACCGACGATTCGGTGGCGCGCGGTTGGATCCGGCCCGAGTGGTACCTGATCGGCGTCGAAGCCGGATTCAACCTCTGGAAGGGCGGAGCGGGCAACGCCGTCGACCGGTTCTCGGTTTCCGTCGGCGACTCCCGGCGACTACCGGCACCCGGAAGCTCCGGCACCGGCTGAACTCCCCGGGCGGTGACAGCCATGTGGTGGGCGAGCGCGTGACCCTGTCCGGCAGTGCCTCCTTGCTCCGTCGATCCTGGACCCGCCGTTTACGAGCAGCATCACTGATGCTGCCCAACTAGCATCACTGATGTACACTGGGCTGGTGAGAACGACTATCCGGCTTGATGATGATGTTGTCGCCGCTGCCGAGCAACTCCGTCGCGAGCGGCACATCGGCTTGAGCCAGGCGGTGAACGAACTCGCCAGAATCGGTTTGCGGCGGGGCAGTTCACCTCGACCGTTCCACCAGCGCACCGAACACCTCGGGTTGCGTGTCGACGTGACCAACGTAGCCGAGGCCCTCGAACTGCTCGACGACATGGATCACGATCGGTGATCGTCGACGCCAATGTTCTGCTGTATGCGGTGGACCGCGGCAGCGCCTTCCATGAGCCGTCGAAGTCCTGGCTGGAGCGCGCGCTCAACGGTCCGACGCGCGTCGGTTTTCCGTGGGTTTCGTTGACGGCGTTCCAGCGGATCGCCACCCATCCGCGAATCGCCGCAAATCCGCTGAATCCGCAAGTAGCGTGGTCGCATATAGAAGACTGGCTCGAAGCCGACCAGGCATGGGTCCCCCATTCTGGGGAACGTCACGCCGAGATATTCGGGCGGTTACTCGTCGAGGGTGATCTCCACGGCAACCTCGTCACCGACGCCCACCTCGCCGCGCTCGCGATCGAGCACGGCGTCGGCGTCTGCTCGTTCGACTCCGATTTCGCACGCTTTCCTCAGGTCATGTGGGCCAACCCGGCACATACCTGACACCACAGCTGCGGCGGCGGGAACTCCCGGCCCCGGGACCGGCTGAACTCCCCCGGCAGTGCCAGCCGTGTCGTGGGCGAGGAGGCACGCGACATGCACCAACGGCGGTGGTGGTACCCGATCTTGGAATCCGGCCTGACCCGGCCACCGGACCCGGCACCGTGGCCCGTTCGGGTACGCGGGTACCGCGTATGGCGCTGATCGTCAACGACGACCTGCGTTTTCTCTTCTTGTTCGTGACGGGGGACGAGTTTCCCGACGCGAACGAGGATTTGTTGCGTGCGCTGGCCCATGCGTGGGAACAGGCGGGGCGGCGCTTACGGGACGAGGTGGCTCCCGATCTGCGACGCGCGATCGCGCCGATCGAGTCGACGTTCCAGGGCCTGGCCGCACAGGCATTCGTTGCGCGAATGGCACCGTTCGTGCTGGGCAAGGACAACTACATCGATTCCTCGGCTGCGTTCTTTTTCGAGGTCGCGGCGATTCTGCGGCAGTTGGCCCTGGATGTCGAGTACCTGAAGTATGTGGTGATTCTCGAGTTGAGCACGCTGCAGAACGAGTTCGTCTGGGCCTTCGCGGCGGGCGCGGTACTCGGTCCGGCGGTGCTGTCCTGGCTCACCGGCAGGGTCGCGATGACGCGGACCGCGCTCGAGACCTTGCTCGAATGGTTCAACCTCCGGTTGGGGACCATGGGTGAGAAGGCGGCAGTGGGTCAGGAACTGCTTCTCGGGATGACACTGAGCATAAGTAACCAGATGCTGATCACGGTCGCGGCGCAAGAAATGCAGTTCGCCAAGGGCACACGGACCGAGTGGAGCCGCGAGTATCTTTCCGACGCCGCGATGGTGGGTTTCGTGGGTGGTCTCCTGATGCCGCCGGCGTTCGAACTCGGCCGCCGGGTCGCCAGGGTCGTCAGGTCGGTGACGGAGTTGCTGGACGCTGTCCTCCGGAAGGCACACGGCGCACGGGATTGGCATCGCGCGTTCGCGGTCGGGGTGGCGCACGTCTTTCGCGAGTCGGTGCACGAGGGAACGACGGCGACCGTCGCCAATGCCATTCTCACCCAGCAACTGACCGTGAGCTGGTCGGACTTCACCGCCGGCGCCTCCTCCGGTGTGGCGCGGGTTTCCGGCCACCTCCTCGGCCACACGGCCAGGAAACTCGGGATCGCCGCAACCGCGGCAGCCGGGAGCACCGTTGACACCGAGCCTTCCCTGACCGAGAAACCGGAACCCGCGACCAAGACCGGTGGGACCTACCCGGACGAAAAACCCGGCACCACGATGCCCGGGCCGCAGCCCTACACCGGGGAGGCTCCCGGGCGCGATGACCTTCAGGACGGGGCAGATCCGGACGAGTTGCCTCCCCCCTACCACGCTTCCACCGGCGAAGTGCGATCCGTCGGTAACGGAGAACCTGACAAACCGACGACAGCACCGAAATCGGTGGTGGAATCGGTGGTGCCCAAGACGATTCCACCGGAAATGGCGGGTGGGCGGCCGCGACCGCGTCTCGATATCGCCGGGATCGCGTCAGGGTTTCCGAAGACGCTGTTGGACGATCCGAACCGCCTGAAGACGGCGGAGGACATCGTGGCCAGGACCCATCACGTGGACAAGCTACGTCAGACGGGCCACTACGACCACACGCTGTTGGCTGTCGCGGGCACGGCCGAAGGCAGCGGGACGGGCAAGGCGACGCAGTTGTCGCTGCGGGTCGCCCACGAGTGGGAGACAAACCTGCCCCCCGTGGCACCCGGCGGCGCCCCGACGTCGGAACCCGGCCCGCGGACCGAATCGTTGTGGAGCAAGACCGAGAGCGAAACCGCCGAGGACCGCTACGGACTCTCCTCGTGGGCACCGCAGTTCCACGAGGTGGCCGGGAAAACCGACGCGGAACAGCTTTTCACCGCACTCGATTACCAGGCCGGTCACCGGCCCGGTCGATCCGCCGGAAGTTCGGCGTTTTCCGCACAGCCCCCGGAGGAAATCGAGGGCGGACTGGCGGCGGTCCGTGACCGGATCGACAAGGCGGGCCGAGGCGCCAGAGCGATCGTGTTCGTGCCCCCGCGCACCGGCGGACCGGGTGGGGTCTGGCATGTCGTGCACGAACCCGGTGGCGTGCGCCTGAAACGGCACGACGGTTCACCGGCCGACACGCTGCCGGACAAGACCGACCCGGTATTGGCGGTCGGGCTGGACGGGGAGGACAAGGTCGTGATCGCCGACACCGTCGACGCGCGGTGGAACACTGCCGGACTCGACGAGGCCCGGACGAACGTGATGTTGTCGCAGCTCAAGCCCGGTGAGCGCAACCGGAGACTGCAACTGGCGGCGACCATGTCGTGGGCGGCGGCCGACCTCAGCGGCCTCACCGACACACGCCGCTTCGCGCTCATCCGGGCGACCGCCGGAGCCATGGCGACCACGCAGGCCAGGGGGCACGCCGGCCCGGACATCGAAGGCGCCCGGCGGTTCACCGAACACCTCGCGCGGCAACTCCGGATCACGTGGCCAGAGGAGACCGACTCCGGCTCGTGGACGGTCCGCCGGACCGCACAACACGCTCTGGGGACACCCGAAGCCAGGCCAGAACAGTTGGGCGAACACACCGGCATCGCGCGCGATGTCATGGACACCGTCTTCGACCGTGCCGAAACCGAACGGCTGGCACTACGTTCCGCCGTCTTCCGCACCATCAACGACGAAGTGCGCACGAACGGCGAGGAGGCCGCCACCGAACTGGCCATCAGCATGGCCGGCGACCTCGGCCTGGCCAACCCCGAATTCGCCCTCCGCTACCTCCGCGACCAAGCCGACCGGGCCGACGCCGCCTTCAAAACCCCAGACGCACTCGCCGCGGCACGTCCCGTCGTAGCACGAGCAAACAACCTCGCACAACTCGAACTTCGCGGCCTGGAAAGAATGGTCACCATCCTCGTCGCCACCAAACTCAGGGACGGCGAACAAGCGGCATCCGCCTATTCACGATGGCTCGCCCGATTCCTCAACACCACGCCGGAACACGAAACCCCACGCGGTCCACTATGGACCGAAGAGCGAGTGCTCACCGCCGGAACACGAGCCGCGCGGACACTGGACCCGGTCGAACTCCCCCGGATCCGCCGCCAGGTGGTCACCATCGTCCAGCGCTACGCGGCCGGCCCCGAACTCGCACGCACGCCCGGACTACGCGACGCCGTGAACTCACTGGTCGCCGAAGCCTTGCTCGGCCCCGGCCGGTTCGCGCGAAAACGAGCCAAAGCAACCCGGCTGGCCGCCGAAATCTCCCGGGATCTAGGACTCGGCTGGACACGGGAGAACTTCGCGCGAGCCGTCGACATCGCGCGTCGCTCACCGAGACCGCCACAGGTCCTCCTCGACCACGCACGAGACTGGGTGCGACGACGACACGATCCGAAGAAGTTCGACGACGAGAACATCACCGAGCAGAAACTGATCGCGGTCGTCGTCGTAACCGCGGAAACAGCCGGTATCACAGTGGACAACCTCCTCCCCGAAGAAAACCCCACCAAGGAACAACGCCTCACCAAAGCAGCAGCAGAAGCACACATCGAAGCGATCGCCGCCGCACTCGCCGACGGCCTGGACACCACAGCCGAAGACCCACACCTCTGGCTCGAAGACCTGACCGGTGAAGCGGCCAAGAACTGGGTCGAAGCCCGCAACGCCGAAACCACCGCCGCACTGACCGAAACCGAACGCTTCACCCGCATCCGGGACGGGATCCTCGAAGTGTACGAGTCCGAGGACCAGGTCCCCTACGCCTACCGGACAGGTGATTACTTCTACAACTTCTGGCAGGACAGCGAGCATCCGCGCGGTCTCTGGCGGCGTGCCACCTTGGAGGAGTACCGCAAGGACCAACCAGGCTGGGAGATTTTGTTCGACCTGGACGAGGTCGCCACCACCGAAAACGAGGACTGGTTCTGGCAGAGCGCCAAATTGCTGGGGCCGGATTACCGCCGCGCACTGATCCAGCTGTCCCGAGGCGGAGCGGACGCGACCGTTGTCCGCGAGTTCGACCTGAAGCAGGGCTCCTTCGTCGATGACGGTTTCGTCCTGCCCGAGGCGGCCAGGCACCAGGTCGAGTGGATCGACGAAGACCGAATCTACGTGAGCACCGATTTCGGTGCGGGATCGCTGTTCAAGTCCGGCCTTCCCCGGGTGATCAAGGAATGGCGCCGGGGCGATCCGTTGTCCAAGGCGAAGACGGTCTATGAAGGCGAGCCCGGTGACGTGATGGTCTTCGCCCGTCACGACGCTGTCCCGGGATACGAGCGCGACTTCATCGGCCGATGGATCGACGCCAAACGGCTGGTGACGTTCCTGCGTACGCCCGACCGTCTGGTCCGCATCAACGTGCCCGACGACGCACGGACGTCGGTGCACCGGGACTGGCTGCTCATCCAGGTCCGGTCCCCCTGGACCGTGGCGGGCCGGGAATACCGGGCGGGCACACTGCTCGTCACGAACTTCGATGCCTACCTCGCCGACAGTCGCGACCTGACGGTGCTGTTCGAGCCCGACGCGCACACCTCACTGCAGTCCTACGACTGGACCCGCGACCACCTGTTGCTGACCACACTTTCCCACGTGCAAACGGAAATGCTGGTGCTCACCCCGGAACGCGGCTGGCACCGAGAGCCACTCGCCGGAGCGCCGACGAAGAGCATCGTCCAGGTCCTCGGCACCGACCCTCAGCACAGCAACGAGTACTTGCTCTTCGTCGACGGCTTCATCGAGCCCTCCAAGCTCCTCTATGGGCACGTCGGTAGCGAGTCGGCCACGCTCAAGCACGAACCCGCCTGGTTCGATGCCGAAGGCATGGTCGTCGACCAGTATTTCGCGGAGTCCTTGGATGGCACGAAGATCCCGTACTTCGTGGTGCGCCACGAGGCCGGGGACGGCCCCAGGCCCACTCTGCTCACCGGTTACGGCAGTTTGGAGCGCTCGCGGTTGCCGTCCTATGAGGCGGAAGTGGGGCGGGGCTGGCTCGCCCGCGGCGGCACCTACGTCCTCGCGAACATCCGTGGCGGCGGCGAATACGGTCCGCGGTGGTACACCCCGACGGTGAAGGAAGGCCGGCACCTGGTCTACGAAGACTTCGCCGCGATCGCCGCCGACCTCGTCAAGCGGGGGATCACCACCTGGGACCAGCTGGGCATCCAGGGTGGGAGCGGCGGCGGACTGCTGATGGGCGTGATGGTGACCCGCTATCCCGAACTGTTCGGCGCGGTCGTCAGCCACAAACCGTTGCTGGACATGCGCCGCTTCCACCGGCTGCTCGCCGGCGCGACGTGGAAATCCGAGTACGGTAACCCGGACGACCCGGCGCAATGGGCTTTCATGCAACCCTATTCACCGTACGAGAACGTCTATAGTGGACGCTGGTATCCACCGGCGCTGATCTTGACCAGGGGGCTCGACGACCGGGTGCACCCCGGGCACGGGCGCAAGATGCTGGCCAGGATGCTGGAACAGGGCCACGACGTCTTCTTCTACGAGATCAAGGGCGGGCACGGCGACCTCAGCACTGACGACGCCGTCCTCGAGTACGCGCTTACCTATGAGTTCTTGTGGTCGATGCTCACCGCGATCGATCCCACGATCTCGCCCGGCCGTTCTTAATCGATAAAGCTACGGCGCTGCAGTGCCGTCCGACTAATCGAGCTGATACGTGCTGTTCTCGCCGGTGAGGGCAAGCCGCCCGATCTGGCCGTGATGAACCAGGGTGCGCCAGAGCGCGCCGGGAGGACAAGTGAATAACCCCACCCGGCCATGGGTACTTCTCGGAGAGACCCTTACACGCGAGAGAGGGGTGACGCGGATGCCGCGGGCATGGAGCGACAAGCGCGAACGACAGTACGAACATATCAAGGACTCGGCCGAAGACCGTGGCTACGGCGAGCGGCGGGCCAAGGAGATGGCGGCCAGGACGGTCAACAAGGACCGCGCGCAGGAAGGCGAGTCCCGCCGGGCGAGCAAGACCTCCACTCAGGACATGTCGCCCGAGCGACGGGGTGGCAAACGGTCCGGCAAACGCCAGGGGCCGGGTGGCCTGACCCGCGACCAGCTCTACAACGAGGCCAAGCAGCGGGGTATCGAGGGCCGGTCGAAGATGTCCAAAAAGGATCTTCAGAAGGCACTGGGAAAGTCCTGACAGACGAACGGGCCGGGGTGCGAAGTTCGCACCCCGGCCCGTTGTGCGGTGATCAGCTGCCGGGGCGGTCGACATCGCCTCGCCAGGCACCGGTTTCGCGCCCCTGGTTTTCGATGAACTTCTTGAAGCGCACCATGTCGCTCTTCACCCGCCGATCCAGAATCCCCGTCCTGTCCGCCACGTTCTCGACGAAACCCTCCGGGTCGATGTCCATCTGCGCGGTCACCCGTGTCCGGGCGTCACCGAGGCGGTGGAAGGTGATGACGCCGGCGTGGTCGGGGCCGGAGTCCGAACGCCAGGCGATCCGCTCGTCGGGGTGCTGTTCGGTGATGGTCGCGTCGAACTCCCTGTCGACTCCGCCGAACTTGGTCACCCAGTGGGTGTGTGTGGCGTCCGTCTGACGGATCTCCTCGACCCCCTCCATGAACTCGGGGAACGATTCGAACTGGGTCCACTGGTTGTACGCGGTGGTAACCGGTACCTCGACATCCACGCTTTCCATGATGGTACTCAATGTTCTCCTCCTTGGTTTCTCTTTTCCTTTGCCTACCCACGGGTGCACAACGCGCAAACACCCCAACCCGTACACCGGCGATGACGACCGAGTGATTGACACGGCGCCGGGCCGGGTACAGCCCGATCAAGTAGGCCGATCAACGAGGAGTCCGAAGTGCATACGGCAAGTCTTCGCACGCTGACCGAGGACGAAGGTCCGTTCGTCTCCGTCCACATCGACGAGTCCCACGACACCGAGGACGCCGCCAAGCGGTTACGGCTGCGGCTCAAGGAAGTCGAAGCGGAACTGGACGAGCAGGGTGCCGACCGGCCGACCACGGACGCGGTCCTCCGGGCGATCCAGGAGAGCCCACCACCGGTGGGCTCCGCCGGGCGCAGTGTGATCGCGGCGCACGGCCGGGTCCTGCTCGACCGCAGGCTGGCCGCGCCGCCCCCCGCTCAGGTGGCCCGTTTTTCCGCTTTGCCCTATCTGCTGCCGGTGTTCTCTCACACGGTCGAGGAGCCCGACCACGTCGTGGTGCTCGTCGACCGGACCGGCGCCGACATCACCGTGCACCATGCCGACGGGTCCGTCGAGACCGAGACCGCGCACGGCCGGGAGCACCCGGTGCACAAGGTCCGGGGAGGCGGTCCTGGCCATCGCGACATTCAGCACCGCGCCGAGGAAACCGCCCGGCACAACCTCGAAGAGGTGGCCGAGCAGGTGGCCAAGGCGGTCGAGCGGGCGCGGGCACGGCTCGTCGTCCTCGCCGGGGAGGTCCAGGCGCGGTCGGCGCTGCACGACCTGCTGCCGGAGCCGGTCCGGCGGATCACCAGCGCCGTCGACGAGGGCGGCCGTGGCCCCGGTGCCTCCGAAGCCGGCCTGGACCGCCGTATCCACGAACTGCTGGTGGGCAGGCAACTCGCCGTGCTCGACGATGCCGCCGAGCGGTTCCGGGCCGAGAGCGGCCGCGAGTCAGGCCTCGCGGTGGGCGGCCTGCGAGGCGTCACCGATGCCCTGGCCGAGGCGAACGTGGCGACCGTGCTGATCGGCGACCCGCCCGAGGCGACCGTCTTCACGGGGCCCGAGCCGACCCAGATCGGCGTCGAGAAGCCGCGGTTGGAGGCCGTCGGCGTCGCGTCCCCGAGCGAGCGGCGGGCGGACGAGGCGATCCCGTTCGCCGCGATCGCCGTCGGTGCCGACGTGGTGGTCATGGACGAACGGCTGGACCTCCCGGAGGGCTTCGCCGCGCTCCTGCGCCATGCCTGAGCCGAAATCCCCTAAGGGAAGCTCAAACTTGCCCGCGTTTCATTGTGCCGTCGTGATGGAGGCCACCATATTCACCGGACATGACTGACTTGTCGAATCCAGCGGACAAGACCCGGCAGGCGGCGAAGGAACATTTCGCCCACGAGGAGGCCGGGTACCAACAGGGCCTGGGCAACCGGCATGTCCAGATGATCGCCGTCGGTGGTGCCATCGGTACGGGGTTGTTCCTGGGCGCCGGTTCCCGGCTGCACACCGCCGGGCCCGCGCTCGCCATCGTGTACGCGGTCGCCGGGGTCTTCGGCTTCCTGGTCGTGCGTGCCGTCGGTGAAATGGTGATGCACCGTCCGTCCTCCGGGTCGTTCGTCTCCTACTCCCGCGAGTTCCTCGGTGAGAAGGCCGCCTTCTTCGCGGGCTGGATGTATTTCCTGAACTGGGCGACCAGCGGTGTCGCCGATGTCACCGCCGTCGCCAAGTACACCCAGTTCTTCTGGCCCGGTCTGGACCAGTGGATTCCGGCGCTGATCGCGCTGTTCGTGATCCTCGCGGTGAACCTGGTGTCCGTTCGCCTGTTCGGCGAACTGGAGTTCTGGTTCGCCGCGATCAAGGTGCTGGCGCTGGTCGCCTTCATGATCACCGCGATCGTCGTGCTGGTGCTCCGGCATCCCGTCGACGGCCACGCCACCGGCCCCTCGCTGGTCTTCGACCACGGCGGCTTCTTCCCCGCCGGCGTGCTGCCCGCGCTGATGATCCTGCAGGGCGTGGTGTTCGCCTACGCGGGCATCGAAATGGTCGGGGTGACCGCGGGTGAGACGAGCAACCCCCGCAAGGTCATCCCGAAGGCGGTCAACTCCGTCGCCTGGCGGATCGCGGTGTTCTACATCGGCTCCGTCCTGCTGCTGGTGATGCTGCTTCCGTGGAGCTCCTACAAGAGCGGGGAAAGCCCGTTCGTCACGTTCATGTCCAAGCTCGGCGTTCCCGGTGCCGGTGGCATCATGGACATCGTCGTGCTCACCGCGGCACTGTCCAGTGTGAACTCCGGCCTCTACTCCACCGGCCGCATCCTGAAGTCGCTGTCCTCGGCCGGTTCGGCACCGAAGTTCACCGCGAAGATGAGCAGGAACGGCGTTCCCTACGGTGGGGTCCTGCTCACGGCCAGCGTCTACGTGGTCGGGGTGATCCTCAACCTGGTGGTGCCCAGTTCGGCCTTCGAAATCGCGCTGGAATTCTCCGCCGTCGGCATCATCGGCATGTGGTCCATGATCATGATCGCGCACCTCGCGATGCGCCGGAAGGCCAAGCTCGGCGAACTGGCCCGGCCGGACTACCGCCTGCCGGGCGCGCCGTTCACCAACTACCTCACGCTCGGCTTCTTGCTCCTGGTGCTGGCGCTGAGCTGGTTCAACGGCGAGACCGGCCGGATCATGATCTACTGCCTGCCGGTCATCGCGGCGGCGCTGGTGGCGGGCTGGTTCGCGGTACGCCGAAGGGTCGCCGAGGTCTCCGCCGAACGCGCGAGGGCGCACCGGTTCACCACGGAAATCGAATAGCCGGCCCAGGAGAAGTCCCCGGCACGAAACTTTCGTGCCGGGGCTTTTTCTGGAAACGCGCCCAGCTTGCCGGTACCCGTGGGTAAAACACGAGAAAGGCCCCTGACCGGCGGCAACACCGGCCAAGAGCCTTTCCTCGTGATCCGGCGTGATCAGCCGTCGTTCTCCGAGGACGGGAGGTAGGCGCCCGGCACGTCGGCCGGAGCGAAGACCTTGTCCTCACCCGGGTAGGGCTGGCTCCACTCGTGCGTCTGGTACCACGTGAGGTGGTTCATCTGCGCGGGGTTGGCGAAGTCGGGCCTGGCGTCCGCACCGGTCAGGTGCTGCTGTGACTCCCACTGGTCCCACTGCGCCGCGAGCCCCTGCTTGTCCGCGGGCACGGCGGCCGACGGCGCGGGTGCCGCCGCCGGGTTCTGCGCCGCGGGGGTGTCCACGCCGCAGGAGGGAGCGGTCTTGAGTCCGTCGGTCAGCGAGGTCCGGTTCGGCAGCGCCGCGAACGGCGTGAAGTCGGGCGCCTGGGTGAAGGCCTCCCGCATCGGGGTGGCGGCGCTGTCCTTCTGGTTCATCGGGCGGATCCCGAGGATCTGCTCGATGGTCCGGATCATCGTGATCTGCGAGTAGTAGTGGTCGTCCACGGTGCCGTGCTTGGCCCACGGGCTGATGATCTGGATCGGCGCACGGTGGCCGTCGACGTGGTCGAGCCCGGCCTGCGAGTCGTCCTCGACCACGAAGATCGCCGAGTCCTTCCAGTACGGGCTGTGCGAGATGGTGTCGACGATCTTGCCGACCGCGAGGTCGTTGTCGGCGACCTGGGCGGCCGGGCTCGGCGGTCCACCGGTGTGGTCGCTGGACAGCCAGAACATGGTGAAGTCGGCCGGGCCGTTCTTCTCGAAGTCACGCTTCCAGATCTCGTACCGGTAGATGTCCGGGACGCTGGTGTCGAACTTCGGGAAGCCGGGCACCGACACGCTGTTGAGCGACGGGATCGGCGAGGACGAGACCATCGGGTAGGCGGTGTTCTGCCCGGTCGCCTGCATGTTCTTGGTGTCGCAGTACAGGTTCTGCCAGCTCGCGCCGGCGGGCTTGGTGAGGAACTGCTGGAACTCGCCGAAGTCCCGCACGCTCTTGCCCGCCGTCTGGGCACCGGTCCAGATGAAGCCGCTCCGCTGGTGGCCGAGCGCGTCGTCCTCGGTGTCGTAGCTGCGCGCGTACTCGCCGGCCGAGGACTCGGTGTACTCCGGATCGTCGGCCTGCATCAGCCAGTTGTGGCCCTCGGCGGAGTTGGTGCCGATGTCGTAGGTGTTGTCGTAGAGCCCGAACTGCTGCGCCAGCGCGTGCTGGTTCGGCGTCACGTTCTCCCCGAACTGGGCCAGCGAAGAGTCGCCGTTACCGCGCGGGTCGTCCCCGTAGACCTGGTCGTAGGTGCGGTTTTCCTTGACCAGCAGGAAAACGTGCTTGATCGTCGACGGGTCGCCGAGCCGCTGCGGTACCGGCACCGGCCGTGCGTCGCCCCGGCCGTCGGCCAGCGAGGCCGCGCCACCGTGCCAGCCGTTCTGGGTGAAGACCTTGCCGGTCTCGGACCTGATGACGCGGTCGTCCGGGAGCTTGAACCGCTGCAGGCTCGACGTGGTGTCGTGGGTACCGTGCCCGGCGCTGGTGGTGGGGCGGCGGGCGTCGATGCCGCGGGTGTTGGAGATCAGCACGTCATTGCCGGAGGCCGTGACTTCCGCGGGGAAGTAGTCCGTCGGCAGCAGACCGACGTAGCTCACCGGCTCCTTCGGGCTCGCGTAACGGTAGACGGCGAGCGCGTTGGCGCGGCCGAGCGTCACCAGCAGGTGGCCGTCATCGGTGAGGGTCACCGCGTCGGGCTCGTAGCCGACCGTCGCCTCCGGCCACGGCTGCGTGGCAATGGTCTGAACCAACTGGTCCCGGGTGGTGTCGATGACGGAGACGTCGTTGCTGGCGGTGTTGGTGACGAACAGCGCGCCCTTCTTGGCGTACAACGCCGTCGGGTGCAGGCCGACGTCGATGCTCCGCACGGCGGCGGCCGGGTTCGCCAGGTCGATGACGCTGACCGTGCCGGTGGTCGTGGCGGCGGTCGACGGGTCGGCGGGCACCGGGGTGTTGTAGGAGTTGATCGTGGTGTCACCGGGCCTGGCCGGACGCCCGCCCTCGTTGCTGACGTAGAGCTTGCCGCCGACCGTGACCAGGTCGCGCGGGGCGTTGCCCACGGCCCAGCTCTGCTTGATGGCCCCGGTAGCCGCGTCGATGGCGACCACGCGGTTCTGGCCGTTCACGGCGGAGTACACAGTGGACCCGTCAGGCGAGAAGACGGCCTGGGCCACCAGCGCGTGTTTGGGCCCGTCCGCCGCGATCGGGACGGCGACCGGGTTGGCGACGGTGCCGTCGGGATTCACGGTGAACTTGGTGTAGCCGTCGCTCTGCCCCAGCCACAGCTGCGAACCGTCGGGCGAATACGTGGGGCCCTCCTGGCCCACGTCGTTGCCCTTGATGCGCAGGTTCGCCGACGCGGAGTTGCCGACGAGCTGCTGCACCTTCCAGTTCTTCACGTCGACGATGGCGAGCGCCATGCCGCCGTCGGTGACCGAGGCCGCGAGGTGGGCGCCGTCCGGGCTCGGCGAGGACGACATGATCTTGCCGTTGTTGATCACCAGCCGCTCCCCGTAGGGCGCGATGTACTGGTCGCTGGAAATGACCTCGCCCTGATCGGTGATCTGGCCGACCTGCTGGTGGCCGAACTGGTTGGTCTGGGCGAAACCGGTGCCCGCGGCGGCCACGGCGACCGCCGCCGTGCCCGCTCCGATCAGCGTCGCCCGGCGGCGCAAACGTTGACCGAGAAGCCCGGAACGGGTCTTCCCGGCACGCCTTCTGCGGCAGTTTACCGATTCGACTGAAAGTAGGCGGAGACGGTCCGCAGCCGAACCGCTTTCAAAGACCTGTTTCCGCCGTAGCTGCCGTCGGGTCGGTAAACGGCGGCACAGTACGTGCATTCGGTCATCCCTTCGAGGTGGTAGAGAGAAGCTCGACATTGCCGTCGAACTGCCAAAGTGGGTTGGGCTCGTCCCCGGCCGGGGTCCGGACCTGGAAGTAGCCGTTCACTTCCTTGGGTCCGTCGCCGTCGGCCACGTATCGGCCGTCCGGGCCGACATCGAGCTGGTAGATGGCCGTCCCCGTGGCGGCGACGTCAGGCAGATGCCAGGACACCACGCAACGCCAGTCGTTGCCCGGACCTTCGGAGGCGACCAAACCGCCGCCCTTCGTGCACGCCGCCGTCGCCGCCAGCTGCGCCTCGGTGACATCGGGGCGATTCAGCTCTTTGGTCTGCAGACGGTAGAGATGGGCGAACGCGGTGGCAAGAGACCGCTGCACCTTGTCCTGCCCGATGCCGGATCCGAGCGCGTCCACGGACGGGACCGCCACCGTGACGACCGCGACGGTGACGACCGCCAGTCCGGCGAGGGGCAGTGCGCCCACGGTGATCGCGCGGCGCGCCGATCCGTCGGATGTCAGGTTCGTGAAGTCGCGCCGCAGAAAGAGCAGACAGGCCAGCAGGGTCGCGGTGAGTGCCCACACCAGGCTGACCACGACGCCGATGAGGAGCGGCCCCAGCTGGGCCGGGCTGGTGAACAGACCCGGCCACGCGATGAAGGCGTAGCCCGGCAGGGAAAGGCGGACGGCCACCGGCAAGGGCAGTGTCTGGGCCAGTTGCATGGCCAGCGCCACCACCGCGGGCAGCAGCAGTCCCATCGGCGACCGTCCTAACGCGACGGACCCGAGCAGCCCGATGGCGGCGAGCGCCAGCGTCGGAGCGAGCCCGCACAGCCAGGCGAGGAACACCTTTCCCGCCGCGTCGCCGGGGTCCAGCAGGTGCCCGTCGAGACCGGCGAGCGGACGGCCGCCGACGGCGAGGACACCACCGGCCACGCTGGAAACGGCCATCCCCACGACGAACACCAGAATGACGGTGAGGCTGGCCAACGCCTTCGCGGTGAAGATCCGCCGAGGCGAGGAAACCGCCACCAGCAGATGACGCCAGGTCCCGAACCGGTCCTCGGAGGCGAACACGTCCCCGGCGACCAGCGACGTCAGCAGCGGAAGCGCCCAGGCGCCCGCGAAACCGAGCATCACCAGCGACCCCGCCCACCCCGTGGCGTTCATCCAGCGCCCGAAGACCGTGTCGACGGGCAGCGAACTCTGCTGGCTCACGACGGCGACGAAAAGCCCCGGCGCGATCCAGCAGGCGAGGACCAGCAGGCGCACGCGCCATTGCGCGAGCAGCTTCACCAACTCGAAGCGGTAGGCACGAGCCACCGAGACGGGACGGGCCGCCGCGGTCTGCTCGGTCTGCTCGAGCATCGCGGTCATCGGTCGGACTCCTGCTGCTCGGTGAGGGCGAGAAAGGCGGCCTCCAGCGGCGAGACCACGGGAGCCAGCTCGCGCAACGCGATGCCCCCGCGCACGAGTCGCACCACCAGTTCGTCCAGCGCGGGCACCAGCGCCCGCACCACGAGCACGTCGGCGTCCTGCCGTGGCCCGGAATCGTCGACGACGCGGATCCCGGCCGTGTCGGCGGCGACCCGGTGAGCGGCCGTCGGGTCGGAAGTGAGCAGCCGGTAGTCGAGTTCGCGGTTCTCGGCGGCGAGCTTGCCCAGCGGGCCGGAGAACACGACGCGTCCGGTCGCGAGGAGGGTCACCTCTGAACACAGCGTTTCGACATCGTCCATCCGGTGGCTCGAAAGCACGATGGTGGTTCCGTCCGTCGCCAGGCGGGCGAGGACACCGTGCACGTGCTTCTTCCCTGCCGGGTCGAGTCCGTTGGACGGTTCGTCGAGCACGAGGAGCCTGGGCTTGGTGAGCAGGGCGGCGGCGAGCCCGAGGCGCTGACGCATGCCCAGCGAGAAGCCCCGGACCCGGTCGTCGGAGACATCGGTGAGCCCGACCTGGCCGAGGACGTCGTCGATCTCCGGCGACCGCCGGTCACCGCCGCGCAGGGAGACCAGCGCGGCGAGGTTTCCTCGTGCGGTGAGCGACGGATAAAGCCCGGGCCCGTCCACGAAACCCGCGACGCCGTCCGGACCGGCGAGCGCTCGTCCGACCGGCGTACCCAGGATCTCGAGTTCGCCGCTGTCGGCGACGGCCAGGCCCAGCAGAAGACCGAGCAACGTCGTCTTCCCCGCTCCGTTCGGCCCGACCAGTCCGTGGATCTGGCCCTGTGCCACGTCCAGGTCGATGCCGTCGAGCGCGACGACATCGCCGAAACACTTGGTGATCCCGCGAGCCCGGATCGCGAGGCCTGCTTCCATACGTCCCTGCCTTACCTGGTCTGCAAGAAACTTAGGCACGGTAACCAACCTCGGCGGGAACGGCAGGTTGAACGTTCATGGAACGAAGGGCGACCTCGAAGCGGTAGTTTTCCCGTCATGGCCGACCACGGAGAAGCCGAGTTCACGAAACGTCTCGGCGCCGAGATTCGCACCCGCCGCCTGGCGCGGGGCCTGTCACTGCGTGCGCTGGCCAAGGAACTCAACCTCAGCGGACACGGCAACCTGGTCGACTACGAACTGGGCCGCCGGATCCCGCCGGAGAACCTGGTCGACGCCTGTGAGCGGGTCTTCGACATCTCCGACGGCGCGCTGCGGAACCTGCGTGAGAAAGCGCTTGCGGAACGGGCGAACGCGCAGGTGGAGCGAATGCTGCGGACACCGGAGGAGACCACGCCCGAACCGGACACGGAACCGGTGGCGAGCCGGCCCCGTCGTCGGTGGATCGCGGTCGCGGTCGCGGCGGCGATCGTGGTCGCGGCCGGAGCCGGCGTCGGAGTCCGGCAAATGCGGAGTTCGGGCTCGTCGGCTTCGGCGGTCCGGTTCGGCTTCGAGGACGGTGACCAACGGTGGAGCCAGTTGTGGGGTGTCAAGGTTCTCGACTATTCCGTCACCCAGGTCGTGGCATACGAGGGGAAACAATCCCTCGCGCTCGTCGCGACCGGAGCGACCAACGAGAACAAGGCCAAGGCGATCGGGGTCACCCATGGCCTGGAAACCCTGAAACCCGGCATGAAAGTAAGCCTCTATCTCCGCGTACCGACCCGGCAACGGGCCAGTGTCCGATTCTTCGCCTACGACTCACAGTCGCGCGAACACTGGGCGCGGGAAACTCCGGTAGGCGGGGAAGCCGCGCTTCCGGACGGCAACGAGTGGAAACGCTACGAGTGGACGGTGCCGGACGTCGATGTGGTGCACGCGATCGGCATGGAGATCTACCAGTGGACGGAGTCGCCGGTGACCGTCTGGCTGGACGCGGTCACCTGGTGATCAGCCTCCGTCCGGCCGAAGGATATCCGCCGTGTGGGTGGGTAGTCCCTACGGGACGGACGAGAAAAGGAGGCCGACGATGGATGCGCTCGAAGTGCTACGCGAAGACCACCAGCAGGTTCTCGACATGCTCACCCGGCTGGAGGCCACGCCGACCGTCGCGGCCGGCACGAACGGCGAACTCCTGGGCGCGCGGAAGAAGCTGGTGACGGAGATCGTGGTCGCCGAATCACGGCACGAGGCGGTGGAGGAACGGTACTTCTGGCCCGCGGTCCGCGGCGAAGTACCGGGCGGTGACGCACTCGCGGAGCACGCGGTCGACCAGGAACGCGCCGCCAAGTACCTGCTCGCCGCGCTCGAAGAGACACCCGCGGACCATCCCGACATCGACTCCATGATCGAACGCCTGATCCACGAGGGACGCGAGCACATCGACTACGAACAGAACGAGGTCTGGCCGAAAGTACGCGAAGCCATCGACAAGGACGGCCTCGACAAACTGGGCACCCGTCTGGCGGAGGCCAAGAAGACCGCACCGACGCGGCCGCACCCGGACACCCCGTCGGCGGCGCCCGTCCAGAAGGCGGTGGGCCCCCTCGCCGCGCTGACCGACCGGATCCGGGACTCGATCGGCCGGCGGCGCACGTAGGTTCGGCGTTTCGGCGTCCGGCTGGAGGGCAAACCCACGCGAGATGTCCATGAACGACCTCCCCCGCGACGGAAAGGTTCACCTTGAGTCGCCACGGCGATGATGATCTTCGGGACCGCCTGGGCGACGATCGGGATCACGTCCCTCGGCTCACCGCCCGGTAGCCGCTCGGTGGTACTGGGCATCTTCATGCTCATCATCGCCGCGCTGGTCGCGCTCCAAGGCGGCCTCAACGAACAACTCGGCCGTATCACGCAAGAAGCGGGAGTCCGGCACCAGCTGTAGCGCGCTGCCCGGACGGTTCAGGGAGAGAACCGTCCGGCGGCATCGACGAACGCGTCGTTGGCGGCCTTTTCCGCGATGGTCACCCGCACTCCTTCTCCGGGCTTGCCGCAGACCACGACACCGTTTTCGGCACAGAAACCGGTCAGCGCTTCCGCGTGCTCCGGCGTGGCGATCCACAGGAAGTTCCCCTCGCTGGGGGAAACCTGCCAGCCCTGCTCCACCAGGGCCTCGCGAACCCGGTCCCGTTCGTTCCTGGTCTCGGCCCATCGGCGGGCGATCGTTTCGTGCGCGGCCAGAGCGGCCATCGCGGCGTCCTGCGCGACGCTGCTGACCCGGTTGAAGAAGGTCGTTCCGCGCAGCCGTTCGGTCACCTTGCCGTGCGCGACGAGGTAACCGACGCGCAGACTCAGCAGGCTGTAGGACTTCGAAAAGGTCCGGACCACGCAGACCCGGTCGTCGTTCCGGTACAACTCGATGCCGTCGGCGACCTCGTCCGCCGAGAAGTCCCGGTACGCCTCGTCGATGACAACGACGACATCGGAGGGCAACGCGTCGAGAAACGCCCGCATCGCCGCCGGGCCGACCGCGGTACCGGTCGGATTGTTGGGATTGCACACCAGCACCATGCGGGTGTCCGGGGTGACGGCGGCCGCCATCGCGTCGAGGTCGTGCACGTCGCCGGCCAGCGGCACGCCGATCGTGCGTGATCCGGCGTTGGCGGCCATGATCGGATACGCCTCCCAGGACGGCCAGGCGTGCACCGTGGCACCGGACGGCCCGGCAATCGTGGTGAACAGCTGCTGCAGCAACGAACCGGAACCCGGGCCGACGAGAACGTCCGTAGCGGGCACGCCGTGATGGTCCGCGATCGCGGCGCCGAGTTTGGTGCTGATGGCGTCCAGGGTCAGATGCGCCCGCTCGATGGACCGTTTGGCGGCCTCCTGTACTTCGGGCAGCGGCGGATAAGGGCATTCGTTGAGCGACATGTCGAAGAAATCGCCGTCGGCGACCTTCGGCCGCATCCTGTTCCAGCTTTGATCATGCACGGGACATCACACTCGATTCTGTGCGCGTATCAGACTGAGCAGGGATGCGCTCCCCGGTTTCGGACCCGAAAGTTTCGGTGCCACTCGGTCAGGAATCAACGGACTCGGGGTCGGTTACACCTGATCTTGTCGGATCGGGTGAGCGGCCGTCAATGCACGACGGCGAACCGCCGACGCGGGAACGGTCCGGCCGGGGACCGGGAGACGGCGTTCCAACTCCGCCATCCACCGCAACATGGCACGCGGCCGGTTCCACGCGGCGAGTCCGACAAGCCGGCCTGCCCGCAGGAATCCGGTGACGTCCTTGGCGAGTTCGACCGTGTCGTCACCGGACGACGGATCCGGCAACCACCAGCTTGTTGTTGGTCAGGTGCACACCCAGGGATTCCTTGGTGCTGATCCAGTGCCGTACCTCGGTTTTCCTGGCGAGGTCGACACGGTGATCCCGCTGAAGCCTGGTGACGGATTCGGCGATATGGGGTCCGAACCGGTACAGAGCGAGCGGTTCGCGGAAGCCGAACGGCTTGACGACATAGTCGTCGGCGCCCATCTCCAGCAGCAGGACCCGAAAGGAGGGCGGGAAGCGACCATTCGCCGTCATCGCGGGCGGCCGCCGAGCGATCACCTCACCACCGTCTCGCCGGTATCCTGAGGTTTCGCGATCTACCGGACTCGCCCACATGCCGGCGGTCAGCGCGGCGAGGGGAACGAGCGATGCGACACGAAGTCAACGAGCGCGCCCGTCCACTGCGCGGCACCCGGCCCCGTAACCGGCGCGCCCTCATCATCGCGGCCGCCACCGAGCTGTTCTACGAGCATGGTTACGACCTCGTCGGCATGAGCGACCTCGCCGAGGCCGTGGAGATCGGTCCGTCGGCGTTGTACCGGCATTTTTCCGGAAAGCAGGAGCTGCTCCGCGAGGTCGTGCTCGACGGCTTGAGGGCCTTCCGGCAGCTGCTCGCCGAACTCGATCTCGCCGACCGGGACCATGCCGTCCCGACGCTGGCCCGCCTCGCGCTCGACCATCGCGAGTTGGGCGTGCTGTGGCAGCGTGAGACGCGCAATCTCACCCCTGAAGCCCGGTCCGAGCTGCGCGAAGAAGTCCTGCGCATCGACGCCACCCTGGCCCGGCTGGTGCGTCTCGCACGTCCGGAAGTCTCCGCCGCCGCGGCGAAGGTGATCATGTCTTCCTTCACCGCCGTGCTGATCAGCCCGTCCTTTCACCGGATCGAGCTTCCCCGGGGCGAGCACGAGGCGGTACTCGCCGTGCTCGCCAACGCCGTGCTCGACTCCCCGGTGCCGCACATCGGGCCGGTCCCGCGGACCCCGGAGCCGTCCCTGCCGCCGATCCTGCCGCGATCACGTCGTGAAGCGCTGTTGACGCTGGCGATCCGGCTGTTCTCGCAGCAAGGCTATGCCCGGGTGGGCATCGAGGACATCGCGGCCGCGGCCGGGACCTCCGGGCCCAGCGTCTACGCCCACTTCCCGACCAAGATCGACATGCTGGTGACCGCGATCGACCGGGGCAACGCCGCACTGCTGATGGACCTTTCGCGCGCCTGCACGACGGCCACCGGCCCGTCGGAGGCGCTGAGCGGACTGATCGGCGGTTACACGCGCGTCGCGCTCGCCCATTACGACCTGATCGGCCTGCTCGTCACCGAGATCAGGCAACTGCCCGATGACGATCGGCACAAGGCGCGCCGGGCGCAGCACGAGTACGTCGCCGAATGGACACAGCTGCTGCGCGATCTCCGCCCCGAACTGGAACCGGCCGCGGCGCGGACACACGTGCACGCCGCGCTGAGCGTGATCAACATGACCGCGCGCGTCCCCTGGCTTCGCGCCACGCCCGGCATCGCCGAAGCCGTCGAAACGATCTGCGGCCGGCTCCTCGGCTGACCTCCGCGTTTGGGAGGAAGGAGTGTTTACTCGGCCGGAGGCGGCAACGGTGATCGCCCGCGGCATCGGCTGCCCGCCGGAGGCCGCTGCACGCGGCCGGACACGCTTTTCGTCCGGCCGCCGATAAGGCACGGACTATCCGTAGTAAACACTCCTTCCTTCCGAACGAGCCCGAACGAGCCGTCAGGCGTGGTGGACGACGCCGGCGAAACGGAGCAGGTCCGCGATGCCGAACGCGCCGTGGTCGCCCAGTGTCGGGCGCCATTCCGGGTACGCGGAGCGGTAGGAGGTGGGGTCGGCGTCGAGCAACCCGATCAGGACTTCGGCGACGAGCCTGCTGCCCACCGGGCCGAGATGCGCGCCACCGGCGAGGACTTCGGCCTCCTTGAGGATGTAGTACCACAGGTAGATCGGGCCGCTCGTGGCCAGTTGCTCGTCGGTGAGCGGGGTTTCCCCGATCTTGCGGGCCACGTCCTGTCCGGACGGCAGTCCCTGGCTTTCACTGCGGAGCAGGTTGCGCACCGCGAGCGAGGCCACGGGCCGGGCCAGCGCGCCCTCCTTGGCACCCGGCACCGCGGACACCGGGAGGTCGAGCAGCTGGGTGTTGAGCGTGGCGTTCATCTTCTTGGCGAACTGCGGCGCCCGCCGTGAGGTCACCGGGAAGAAGAAGGACCAGTCCACGGCGTGTGCCTTGTCGACCGGGCCGCCGCGCAGGTCCGTCCGGGGCGTGGTGGCCGCGTCCGGGTCGTCCGGGAAGATCTTCGCGGCGAATTTCTCGTTGATCCGGTAGCTGGAGCGGATCGTCGGGTGCCCGAACCGGTAGGCCGCGACCGCGAACTCGGCCGGGATGAACGGCCGGTCGCCTGGCCGGAAGAACCGCGGCCCGTTCTTCTCCACGTCGTGCACGACCTTCGGGTCGGCGATGATGGGCAGGAACTCGTGCACGATGATCCACTGGTAGTGCCAGCGGACCAGCCGCTGCGCGGCGGTGAACACGGTGTTGTAGTAGTTGTCCACGTCGAGCAACTGGTCCAGGGTGGCGCCCGGCTGTTCGGTGCTCGGTTCGTCCGGCGGCTTGGGCGGCAGGAACTGTCCGAAGGCATCCGTGACCGAGCCGTCGCGAAGCTTGTCGACCACGCGGTTGTGGAACTTGATGATCGCCAGGTGCAACTGGGCGAGGATCATGTTCTCGTCGTTGCGCGGATCGCCGATCAGGGCGGTGCCCGCCGCGGTCCGGCCCAGATCGACACCGTCGGCCGAGTGCGTCAGTTTCGTCTGGTGCGAGTCCTGGTCGTAGAGGTACGGGCTGACCACGGGACCGTTGCCGTACACCGAATCCAGGTCCAGCCGCGGCGACCGGAAGTCGGTCAGCGCGTTCGGGTCGGATTGCCGGTCCAGCGCCGAGGTGGCGTCCAGGGTGAGGTCGTGGTCGGTGAACTGGCCGAAATAGGTGAAGCCCGCGGGAAAGTTCGGGTTCTCCTGGCCGTCGGTGGTCTGACCGCCGTCCATCAGCCCGCCGGGCAACCCGAACTTCCGGGCGAGATCGAGCCCGGTCGGCCGGCGCGGTTCCAGCGTCGGGAACATCCGGCCGAAGCTCCCGGCCACGACCGTCCGGCCCTGCGGAATGGTCAACCCACGCAATGACGAACCATGTGCGCTCATCACGAATTCCCCCTCGTGAAAATGAAGACAGAACAATTTCACCGACCGGGCTCGCGACAAGCCGGCGGCAGCGGAAACGAATATCCGGAATCAAACAGACATACTGTGCATACGAATCCCCCTCCTCGGACGCGATCCTGGAGCTCCACGGAGATACGCGGAAAGCACCAAAGACCGCCGGACCCGAGTAAGACTCCCCCAAACGTGTGGCGAGATTATCAAAACCAGGCAGTCGCGTCAACAAATCCGGTCGCGAGGTAATTCATGGCGAATTGATCGCGAAAACAAGCCGGCGCGTCAGCCGCGGCGATCGGTGAAGCGCGCCAGAAGCAGGGCGAGGCGCCGGTCGCGAGCCACCGCGGGGAGCCGCCCGCTCCGGGTGAGCGTGGTCAGGCCGTGCAGCGCGGCCCAAAAGGTCTCGGTCAGCAGGCCCACGTCATCGCCGTGGGCGTGGGGCCGAATCGCCTCGGCCAGTTCGTCGAACCCGGCACGCAAGGCGGCCGGCGCCTCCGGCGTGGCGAACGGCAGGTCGGCCGCCTGACTGAACATCGCGTCGTAGAGGGCGGGGCGCCCTTCGGCGAAGGCCGTGTACGCCTCGGCGACCACCGCGAGGGCCTTACCCGCGTCAGCCGTTTCGCGGGCAGCACGCAGCCGGTCGGCCAGTTCGGCGAAGCCTTCCAGCGCCACCGCGGCCACGATCGCGTCCTTGCCCTTGAAGTGGCTGTAGAGCACGGGCTGGCTGTACTCGACCTTCTCGGCCAGCCGACGCGTCGTCACCGCGTCCCAGCCCTCGGTCTCGGCCAGCTCGCGAGCCGCCGCCACGATCAGCTTCTCCCGCTCCGCGCGCTCGCGCTCCCGGCGCGTCCGGATAGTCATACCTTCATTCTAGCAACGCTAGACCTGATGGCAATGCTCTGATAGCGTCGTTCGTGTTGCTAGCGTTGCTAGAAAGGAGCGGGCATGCTCACCCCCATCGCCTACGGTCTCGCCATCCTGCTGGACCTGATGATCCTGTTCATCGGGTGCCGTTTCCTGCTCGCGCCCCGCCCGGCGGCCGCCGGCTACGGAGTGCCCGCGAAGGCCGACGGCGACCCCGCCTACCTGACCGTCAAAGGCCTCCGCGACGGCGCCTACGGTCTGGTCGGCCTGGCCCTGCTCGCGTTCGCCGGGGCTCGCGCCGAAGCATGGTTCATGCTGATGGTGGCCGTGGTGCCGCTGGGCGACACGATCGTCGTGCTGCGCAACGGCGGCACCAAGGCGGTCGCGTTCGGAATCCACTTCGCCACGGCGGTCCTCGTCCTCGCCTGCGCCGCCCTGCTGTTCGTCCTCTGACCGTCCACTACCACCAGGAGGCCGCCATGTCGCTCTTCGTCCCGGACTTCGCCGACTCCGTGATCGTCCGCTACGCCGACGCCGAGGTCGTCGGCCGCGCGCCCACCACCGTCCGGCTGCTCGCCGACGCGAGCGCCACCGGCGGCGCCCTGTCCACGCAACGCGTCACCCTCACCGACGGCGCGGACGGGGCGAAACCACACCACCACGCCAATTCGGCCGAACTGTTCTATCTTCTCGACGGCACCGCCCAACTGCTGTCCGGAGACCAGGTGGTGACCGCCGAACGCGGTGACCTCGTGATCGTCCCGCCCGGCCTGGCCCATGCCTTCGCCGCCGCCCCCGGCCACAACGCCGACATCCTGATCGTCATCACGCCGGGTGTGGACCGCTTCGAGTACTTCCGCCATCTCGAACGCATCGCCTACGGCAAGCAGCCTCCGGAGTCCCTCCTGGACGTCCAAGAGCTCTACGACACCTACTTCCGGACCAGCTCCGGCTGGGAGCAGGCCAGGGCACAGCGGCCGGGCGAATGAGAGCTGTTTACTACGGACTATTCGTAGTAAACGCTCTTCAGCCACGCGGACCGATCGTGGTGCAGTACTGGCGCGACGCCGAGAAACTCCAGCGGTTCGCCCGCGACTCGCTCTTCCCCCACCTCGAGGCTTGGCGCTCCTTCAACCGCAAGGTCAAGCACACCGGGGACGTCGGCCTCTGGCACGAGACCTACGTCGTTCCGCCCGGCGGTTACGAATGCGTCTACGGCAACATGCCACGCGTCGGGCCCGCCGCCGCCGGTGAGCACGTTCCCGTTGCCCGCAAAGGGGAAACCGCGGCCGACCGGCTGCACCCGCGGGCCTGACCCACCCGTCTCCCACCACCACCCTCAACGGACACGCTCCGCGCGACAGCCACACCCAGCGTCTCCCACCACCACCCTCAACGGACACGCTCCGCGCGGCGGTTACCCGTTTACGGCCGGTTCGCGGCCCGCTTGACGGTCCTGATCACCGGTGCCGTCTCGACGTGGGTGATGGCAGGCAACGAAGCGACCCGGGTGGTCAGGTAGCGATACAGCTCCCGCTGGTCCGCGCACACCACGCTCGCGTACAGGTTCGTCGGCCCGGTCGTGGCGGCGGCGAAGGCGATTTCCGGATGCCCGGCCAGCGCCACCCCGGCTTCCTCCAGATACGCGGGAGCGACCGAGAGCCAGAGCAGGGTTCGGGTGCTGACGCCGAACAGGCGACCGTCGACGTCGACGTCCGGATACAGCACCCCCCGTTCGCGCAGTTCCGTCATCCGGCGCCGGACCGTCGTCGGTGACCAGCCGGTCACCGCGGCCAGTTCCTCGAGTCCGGCTCGGCCGTCGGTGGCGAGCGTGGCGAGCAGTTTCCGGTCGCCGTCGTCGAGTCGCACCGGCCCCGGCCGGATCGGCACCGGGGGCGGACGCAACCGTTCGATCGCGTCCTCGTCCAGCGAGCCGAGCTTGGCGACCAGACTTTCGGGACCACCGTAGAAGGCGTGCAGCACCGAATGCGCGGTCACGCCTTCCACGCGCGGGGTGCGCGGAAGCTTGGTCAGCAGCAACGTCTCGCTCTCGGCCTCGCTTTCGGTGCGCACCGTGCAGGTGATTTCGGTGCCGCCCGAGGTGAGGCTCACCCAGGACGTGTCCGGGCGCCTCGCCAGCGCCTCGGCGACCGCGACCGACGCTGCGGGGGCGCAGCGCACCCGGAGGAACCACAGCACCGCGCCGAGCGCGGCCGGGTCGACCCCGCCGAGCACCCGCACCGCTCCGGCTGACCGCAATTTCGCGTACCGGCGGGCGATGGTGCGATCCGACACGCCAAGAACCTCGGCAATGGTGCTGAACGGGGCCCTGCCGTCGATCTGCAAGGCGTGCACGAGCCGACGGTCCAGCTCGTCGTAGTCGGATTCCACCGGTACCAGCATAGTCAGTGTCGGATATCGACGCGTCGAAGCCGGTTTCTGGCACCGGGGCCTGCGCTGGGCGGAGCGTTGCTCCCGTCCTGATCGACACGACCAAGGGAGAATCCATGGACACCGACGTGCTCATCGCCGGGGCCGGGCCGACCGGCATGACCGTGGCCAACGAACTGCGGCTGGCCGGAGTTTCGACCGTGCTGGCCGACCAACTGTCCCAGCGCAGCGAATTGTCCAGGGCAGGCGGTGTGCAATCCCGGACGCTGGAAGCACTCGACCAGCGCGGCCTGCTGGAACCGTTGCTGGCCACCGGAAACTACCCGGCCGCCACCGGTCACTTCGCCGGTATCGCGCTCTCGGCCGACCACGCCCGGCAGCGTCTGCCGTGGCGCTCCGTGCCGCAGGTGAAGATCGAGGAATTCTTCGAACACCACCTTGCCGCACACGGCATCCACGTCCGGCGCGACCACCAGTTGACCGGTCTGGCCCAGGACGAGCACGGAGTCACCGCGACCTTCGCGCACGGTGCCACCATCCGCTGCCGTTACCTCGTCGCCGCCGACGGTGCCCACAGCACGGTGCGATCGTTGCTGCGGGCCGAATTCCCGGGCCGGCCGGGCACCGCGACCGTGATCGCCGCGGACGTGCGGTTGAGCGGCGCCGAAGGGGTGGCGTCGCACACCTGGAGCGACGACGGGCAGTGGGTGGCGCTGTTCCCGCTGGGCACCGATCCGCAGGGCAGGCCGCTGCGCAGGCTCGTCCTGGGTGGCCCGGGAGCGCCGTCCAGGGATGTCCCCGTCACCGAGGACGAAATCCGCGAGGGACTGCGTGCTGTGTTCGGAACCGGCGTCCGGTTGCTCGAACTTCGTTACGGCCGCCGCATTTCCAACGCGGCCCGGCAGGCCGCGCGCTACCGGCACGGGCGGGTGTTCCTGGCCGGCGATGCCGCCCACGTCCATCTTCCGCTCGGCGCGCAGGGCATGAACACGGGCATGCAGGACGCGTTCAATCTCGGCTGGAAACTCGGCGCCGCCGTGCACGGCTGGGCGCCGGAAGACCTGCTCGACACGTATCACACGGAGCGGCACCCGGCCGGTGCCGCCGTACTGCGCAACGTCATGGCGCAAAGCCTGCTGATGGACTGGACCGGCGCTCGCGAACCGGAAACGGCAGCCGTCCGGGAGATCTTCAGCGACCTCGTACGGCTGCCGAACGTGCAGCACTATCTCGCCGATCTGCAGTCCGGAATGGCCATCCGCTACCCGATGCCGGGCACCGACGACCATCCGCTCGTCGGCCGTCCTTCGCCGGATCTCGGCCTCGGTCCGGTCCGGGTCCACGAACTGCTGCGGTCCGGGCGCGGTGTGCTGCTCGATCCGGACGGCACCTTCGCCAAGGTCGCCGACCTCTGGTCGGACCGGGTGGACCGCGCGGGCCAAGGCGCCGACGTCGAGCCGATGCTCATCCGGCCCGACGGCTACGTGGTCTGGGCCGGTCACGCGGACGATCTCGAACCGGCACTGACGCGCTGGTTCGGAGAGGGGCGTGGCACGGGCCCGCGCGGTCTCCGGGTCAGCCGACCGTGACGGTCACCGCGGCGGTGTGGAGCACACCGCCGGTCTTGAACTGCACGAACAACCGCCACGGGCCGGATTTCGCCAGCATCGCCTCGAAGCTCAGCGCGGGTCCGCCGTGATCACCGTTGACGGTGCCGTGCGGGTGTAGGTGAGCGAAGGCGAGGTCACCGTCACGGAAGGCGGTCAGGTGCGCGTAGGTGTCCAGGTAGGGCTGCAGATCGGTGACCGGCCTGCCGCCCTGGGACACCGTGACGGTGAGGTCGTGGCTCATCCCGGCCATCAGCCGGTCACCGGCCAAGGTCAACGTGTAGCCGTCGACCGAGGTCGTGGTGGACGCGGGCGGCAGCGCGGTGGAAGCCGCGGGACCGGGCACCGTGACCTCCCGGCTGAGCACCAGCGGGACGGCCTTGCCGGAAGCGTCCTTCGTGATGAAGGAGGTGTAGGCCCGGTAGCTGCCGGGTGCGACCGCGGCCAGTGGTGCGGTCCAGGTACCGTCCCCGGCCATGGTGGGGTGGACGTGCTGGAAGCCGGTGAGGTCCGAACGGATCAGGTAGAAGTGCATCAGTTCGGTCTGGTCCGGCTCGAACGCGGTCACTGTTTTCCCACTGGTGTCGGTGACCCGGAAGGCCATCGACGTGGCTTGCCCGGCGGGCAGCGAGGTGGTGGCGGGGGCGAACCGGAATCCGTCCGATTCCGGTGCCAGCCCGTCGCCGGCAGGCATGTCGTCCATGCCCGGCATCCCGCCTTGTGCGGACATCGGACCGGAGGTGGAGTGGTTCATTCCGGGCATACCGGAGGAATCCGTTGTGGCGGAACCGCACGCCGCCACCAGCACACCGGTGACAGCGAGCGTTCCGAGGCTCAGCGCAAGACGACGTGAACGAGCACGAGTGAACATCGAAAAGTCTTTCTTTTTGACCGCAAGCGTTTTCGGATGCGGAAGTGAACAGGTCATCGCGAGCGAGCGAGCCGGGCAATGGCTCGCTCAGCACGGACCTGTCACGTCCGGGAAACGCACAAAGTGGTCAGAAGCCGTGATCCGGTGCGTGGCGGCGCCCGGTGAGTTCTCGGGTATCGGCCGCCGAGGTCCCATCCGGCGAGCGACATCAGCGCGACGGCCAGGGCGAGCAGCGACAGAGCCTCGAAGACATCGCTGCCGCGCGGGGCGGGCGTGAAGAGGCAAGTCGCTCCGTGAACGGCATGCGGCGCGGCAGCCTGCTCGCTCTGCGCGAGAACACGGGAAGCCTGGTCGCCATGGGCCGCCGTCGCGCCCGTGGTCATGGTCGTGGCCGGCATGTCGGTACTCGCCGTGCAGGCTTGCGCCGACAGTCCGTGCATGAGGAACAGTCCCGTGAGCACGGCGCAAACGATCAGCAGCCGGGCACCTGCCCGGGCCTGCCTTCTGTCACGCATCCGTTCCGCTCTCATGGGCGCCGCCAAGATACTCCACGCCTGAAGGCACGGCTGCCCATGCCGGAGCAAGGGGGACCCGCCCCCGCTCGCGAGGGCTCGGGATACCTGCGAACGGAGGCGGGAGTTCGTGATCCCCTTGCCCGAGTTACCCCGTGCCGCGCGGGGAAAACACATCCTTGCGGACTCGCATAACTCGGCGGTACCCGGGCAATACTTGTGGTGACTAAGGATGACGAAGATCCGGCAGCGGGAAGTGTGTCCGGTGAAGGATTCGACGGAAATCGAAGTGGCCCAGCGCGAGCAGGCCGGGTGCGCGATCGCGAGATTGACCGGACGGCTCGACTCCCTCAACTATCTCCGAACGCGGGATCAGCTGATCAAGCTGGCGCTGGAGGAGCCCCGCGCGGTGGTCGTGGAGGTCGACGGCCTCGAAGTGCCCTCCGAGCCGTTACTGACGGTGTTCTCGGCGGCGTGGATGAAGGTCAGCCAATGGCCGGGCGTGCCGATCCTGGTGGTGGCCACCGACGTGATCCGGCGGAGGTGGCTGAAGCGCTGCGCGTTCAGCAGGTTCGTGCCCGTTTTCGCGGATATCGACGAAGCCGTCGATTCGCTGGGGGTCACGCCGATGCGCCGCCGGGCGACGATCGATCTCGCGGCCGAGCCGTCCAGCGCCGCGCTGGCGCGCCGGTTCGTCCGCGGGGTTTGCGCCGAATGGTCGGTCGAGCCCGAAATCGAGGAAGTCGTCTGTGTGGCCTCGGAACTGGTCGAGAACGTGGTCAAGCATGCGGACACCGTGATGCAGTTGCGGCTGGAACTGCGCGATCGGCTGCTGACGGTCGCCGTGCGCGACGGGAGCCCACATCAGGCCGTGTTGCGGCAGAGTCAGTCCGGACTGCCCGTCGGACTGGGTTTGCGCATTGTGTCCCATTTGTCCCGGACCTGGGGCTGCACACCGGACATCCGGGGCGGCAAGGTCGTGTGGGCGGCGTTCAAGGCCGGTCCGGAGTGGTTCTTCCGGAAGTTCCCTCCGTGGCGGTCTGGCTGACGGCACTGAGGGCGCCGGCGGTTTCCATCACGAGGATGGCACCGGTCGAGTGCCCACGCCGGTTCCGCAACGCCCCGCACGAAACCCGGATCGTGACCTGCCTCCCCCGCCGGTTGACCGCCTCCACCACGACGTCCTTGGTGTAGGAGGGATCGGCGAGCGCGGGCCGGACGACCGGGCGAAGCTCGGCCACCGGCAGGCCGATGTCGAGGTTGAGCAGATGCTCGCCTTCGGTCTCGTCCGAGCGCAGGCCCCACAGTTCCTCCGCGCCCGCGTTCCACGCCACCACCCGCATCTCGCGGTCGACCACGATGACGCCCGCGCGGAGTGAGGTGAGGACCGACTCCAGGAATTCGTTGAGGTCGTCGAGTTCGCCGGTACGGTCCCGCAGCGCGTTGTTGATCGTCTGCAGTTCGTCGTTGGTGGACTGGAGTTCCTCGTTCGTGGTCTCCAGTTCTTCGTTGGTGCTCTGCAACTCCTCGTTGGTGGTCTCCAGCTCCTCCACAGTGGACTGAAGTTCCTCGTTGGTGGTTTCGAGCTCCTCGGTCGTGGACTGGAGTTCTTCGTAGGCGCTCTCCCGCTGCCGGTTCGCGTTCGCCAGTTCGGCGATCAGCCGCTGGCTCGTGGTGATGTCGTGGAACACCACGGACACGCCCAGCGGCTCGTCACTCGCCGAAATGAGCGGCGTGACGTGCAGTTCGAGCGCCAACATGTCCCCCGGCCCGCGCTGCCACTCCACGTCCTTGACCCGCAGCGCGCGCCGCTCGTTCCTGACCTGCTCGACGTAGCCACGCAATTCGACCGGGCGGTAGGAGATCTCCAGGTCACGCAGCGGGCGGCCGAGATCGCGATCGGACAGCCCGAAGATCTGCTGGGCCTGCTGGTTGACCAGGATCAGGAGGTCTCCGGAGTTGACCACGATCTGCGCGACCGGGGTCACCCCGAACGCCAGCGCGCGCAGTTCGTCGGCCTCGCCGGGTTCGCCCCGGCGGTCCTGCAGGAAATGGTGCCCGAACAGGGAACCGGCGAGCGGCGCGTTCGGCACCTTCCGGAACACGCGGTGCTTGAGATCGACCGGATCGAACATGCGGCTGTGCGAGAGCAGCATTTCGGCCTTGCCCATGAACAGCACGCCACGCGGCAGCAACGCGAAGTGCAGCTTGCGCAGGATGTCGGCCTGGGTGTCGGCGTTGAAGTACATCAGGGTGTTGCGGCAGACGAGCAGGTCGATTCGCGAGATCGGTGCGTCCTGCACCAGGTCGTTGCGGCCGAAGATGACCGAGCGCCGCAGGTCCTTGTGGAAGACGAACCGGTCGCCCTGCCGCTCGAAGTAGCGCCGGACATAGCTCTCGGGCAGCCCGTCGATGGCCTTCTCGGGGTAGCTGGCCTGCCTGGCCTGGGCGAGCGCTTCCTCGTCGACGTCCGTGGCGTAGATCTTCACCCGTTGCCGGAACTCCTCCATCCCCAGCGCCTCGGCGAACACGATCGCCAGGCTGTACGCCTCCTCCCCCGAGGAACACCCCGCGCTCCAGATCCGCACCTGGTCACCGGGACCGCGCTCGGCGAGGATCATGGGAATCACCTCGGACTGCAGGTAGTCCCACGCGTCCGGATCGCGGAAGAAGGCCGTCACGTTGATCAGGATGGTGTTGAACAGCCTGGCGAACTCGTCGGTGTTGGCCTGAAGGTGGTCGAGATAGTCGGTGTACCCCTCGAACCCGACCTGGGCCATCCGCCTGCGGACCCGGCGCATGAGGCTGCTCCGCTTGTAGCCGGTGAAGTCGAAGCCGCGAGCTTCCTTCAGATGGCCGAGTATCGCCTCGAAGCCCTCGTCGAGTTCGTCTTCCACGCCCGGCACCCTATCGGCCGGTTGCGGGCCGGGGACCCGGTCAGGCCGTTTCACCAGCCGTGTCCTTACCTGGCGGGGTCAGTCCTTCGTAGAGGAACCGGCGCAACACCTCGACCGCGTGGGAGCGCTCCTCGCGGTGCCGCCGGTAACGATCGGCCACGAGCGGGAAGCCGCGTTCGTCGGCGTCATGGCTCATCCGGGTGGCCAGATCGCGCTGCTCCTCGAGCGCCCGCAACGCCGCCCACAACGCCTGCTCGACTTCGCGGGACTGCTGCTCGAACAACGCCTGCGCGGTCCAGGCATGCCCGACCCGGCAGCGATACCGCGTGTCACGCCCGTCGAGCGAAAACAGCACGCCCTGGCAGTCCGGACACGCCAGACCGGACGGTTTGGACACTTCAACCACCTCCGGCCCCCCGTTCGGCGGGGAAAGCCCGGACACCGAGGCAAGGACCTCGGCCTCGTCGATCTCCGACAGCGTGGCCGTGCCGTCGATGTCCACCATCTCGCGCACGTATACGGCGAGGGTCGGGCCCATCTCCTTGGCAGGCAGGATGAAGTCCATCCTGACCCTGGCGAGTGCGTTGTCCGGCATTCCCCGGTACAGCGCGTCCTCCGGCTCCTGCACCCCGGCGAGCCCGCCCCGGGCCTTGATCAGTTCCAGTCCGGTCGTGCCGTCGTCGAGCGCACCGGAAAGCACCACCCCGGTCGCCGCCGGGCCGCGCGACCGTGCCGCTGAGCGGAACAGGGTGTCGATCGCGGGCCGGTGCCCGTTCTCCGTGGGCCCGTGGGTCAACTGGATCGTCGTGTCGTCGACGAGGAGGTGGTGGTCCGGCGGCGCGGTGTAGATGTGCCCGTGCTTCACCTGCTCGCCGTGGCGCGCGCTGGTGACGGGGAGCGGACCGGAACGGCGAAGGATCGCCGGGAGCGCGCTCGCGCCACCGGGCGGCAGGTGCAGGACCACGAGCACCGACCCGGCGAAGTCGGCGGGCAGACCGGCGACGAGGTCACGCAGCGCCTCGACCCCACCGGCCGAGGCTCCGACCACAACCAGGTCCCGTGGCCTTTCCACCTGCGGCCTCCGAATCCCGTGCTCGCCGCTCCTTGGACCCGCCCGTCTCCACCACCCTCAACGGACACGCTCCGCGCGGCGGTGACACCCAGCGTACCGCGCTAGCCGTCACCTCACCGGTTTGTGTACCGGCGGGTAACAGGTCCGTCAGCCGAACCGGCCGTGCACGTAATCGGCCGTGTGAGGATCGACGGGCGAGTCGAACAGGGTGCTGGTCATTCCCTGCTCCACCACAGAACCGGGCGCGCCCTGTTCCACAGCCCGCTTCTGGTCAGGCACTCTTCGACGAGATCGTCGCGCTCGTTCCGGTGGACCTTGGTGCCGGTCAGTTTGAGACCGGCCGTGACGTTGTCGTAAATGGACATCGCGGGAAACGGACTGGGTTTCTGGAACACCATCCCGATATGGCGGCGCACATCGGTGAGTTTCCACGACGAATCGTAGATGTCGGTCTCCCCGAGCAGGACCTCACCGGCCAGACTCGCGCTCGGAATGAGTTCGTGCATCCGGTTCAGCGTGCGGAGGAACGTGGACTTCCCACACCCGGAAGGCCCGATCAGCGCGGTGACCGAGCGCGCGGGCATCGCGAGCGAGATCCGGTCGAGGACCTTGTGCTCGCCGAACCACGCCGAGACGGAACGTGCTTCGAGAGTGGCGGACTCGACCTCGGCGATGTCCAGGTGCAGTGGCTGGGTGACCGTCACGTGATCCTCCGGATTTCACAGCAGGTTCGGGAGCAGCGAAGCAACAGTGCGGGAAGCTGCGCGTCGGCGGGCAACTCACCGTCGGCGCCCACCGGGTTCCCCAGCGTGTCCATGGGGCTCACGACGCCGATCGTGTCCGGCCACGGCGTGAAGACCGGCCTGCCCAGACCGCCCACCCCGCTCCCGGCGACGACCGACGACGAGACCAGCAACGACACCCAGAGCCACAGGCGTCTCCACGCCACGGGCACGGGCACGGGCACCCTCCAGGGATCAGGCTTCACCACGGTGTCGTTTCCAAGCGCCGATCCAGGCCCATCACCGGGCCGGAAGATGAACAACGGACGTCGCCGAACCGAGAAGTGGACGCCGTGCGTGGTTACTGGCTGAGCTCCGAGATCACCGTGCCGACCTCGGCCACGAGATCGCGCGCCAGCAGCCCGGTCACCCCCGTCCTCGGGATCAGCCGCTGTCCGGCGAGCGCGTGCACGTGCGTGGCCCAGCAGGCGGCCTGCGCCGGAGTGGCCGAGCGGGCGAGGTAGCCGCCGATCAGGCCGGCCAGCACGTCACCACTGCCGGACGTGGCCAGGTGGATGTGGCCGCCGCCATCGAACCACTGCTCGCCCCCGGGCGTGGCGATCGCGCCCATCAGCGTGACCACCGACCGGTATCGCTCGGCGATTTCCGTTGCGGCGGCGGAGAAATCCGTCACGTCGTGGCCCAGCAGGTACTCGGCCTCGGTCCGGTTCGGTGACAGCACGCTCTGGCCTGCCCACGGCTCGACCAGCTCGGGTTTCCGGCTGAGTGCCCCGAGCGCATAGGCGTCCAGCACGAGGCGGGACTCTTCGGCCACCAGCGGCAGAATCCGTTCCAGGAGCGCGAAAGTCTCGTCGACGTCGGTCAGCCCCGGGCCGATCACCACCGCACGCGCCTTCGGCAGCACGTCGGCCAGCACCTCGGCCGCCGCGCGGGACACCGCGCCGTTTTCCGTTTCGGGCAGCCCGAACACCGAAGACTCCGGCATGGCGACCCCGAGCGCGGTGGCGTGCCGCTCGCTCGCGCCGAGCTGGAGGGTGCCCGCGCCGGCGCGCAGCACCGCGGTTCCGCTGAGCAGCACCGCTCCCGGCACCGTGCGGGCTCCGCCGAGCACGAACGCCGTGCCGCGGTCGTCGCTGCGCACCGGCCAGTTCCGCAGCAACGCGGGGGTGACCGGCGTGACGTCAGGTGAGGGAGGGCGCGGCATCGTCATCCTCTGTCGGTGGGGTGTCGGTGGCGTGCAGGTGCGCGGTCTCCTGCGCTTCGGTCAGGCGGTAGCGGCCGTCGGCCACGTGCTCCCAGCCGGTCACCGAGCCGTTGGGGACCTCCGTGCGGGCGGCCACGCGCAGCAACTCGCGTTCCGGGATACCTTCCAGGAGGTACCGCAACGCGTACACGGTCATATCGTGCGCGACCAGCAGTACCCGCCGGCCGGCCGCGTCCGCGTGCAGTTCCCGCAGCAACGAACGCATGCGCAGCACGACATCGGCCCACGACTCACCGCCCGGCGGCCGGTAATAGAACTTTCCGTGGCGGCGCTTGCGCTTCAGTTCTCCTGGCTGACGCTCTCGCACGCCCTTGCTGGTCAGCAGGTCGAGCACACCCAGTTCGCGGTCGCGCAACCGTTCGTCGACCACCGGCGCGCGCGGTACCCGCGCACCACGCTCCGCCGCGACGGCAAGCGCGGCCCGCGCAGTCTCGACGGCCCGCACGTACGGCGACGCCACGACGAGATCCACCGGGCTTCGCGCGAGCCACTCCCCGGCGGCCGCCGCCTGCTTCTCCCCCAACGAGGTCAGCGGCACGTCAGCGTCACGCTCGGCGATGTCGATCACCTCGAGCCCACCGGACTCCGCCTCCTCTCGCGCGACATTGCCCGTGCTCTGCCCATGGCGGAGCAGTCCCACCCATGCCATCCGCGTACTCACGCAAGCCGTAGTACCCACAAGTGAACGTTGCTAAAAATCCCCTTTGGCGTGTGATCTCCGCTTCTCCGGGTTTGGCGCCGCACGGACGGGTATTCCTCGCCTGCCGACACGGTCGACGGTGGTCGTGTCACACCACCAGAAAATCCGGGAGTGCCCATGGCCACCACAATGGAACGTTTCCCCACCTGTCCCACCGCGACAGAGATGCCACCCGCGCGGTTCCGGCTGCCCGGGGTGTATCGCCCGCAGGACGACACCCGCCTGCTGGCGTCGGTCGTCGCCACCACACGGATTCCCGCGGGGGCCCGCGTGCTGGATGTCTGCGCCGGAACCGGAGCGGTCGCCCTGACCGCGGCGCTGACCGGCACGGGCGAGGTGACCGCGATCGACATTTCCCGGCGGGCGGTATTGTCGACCCGCCTGAACGCCTGGCGCCTGAGACTTCCGGTCAAGACCCGACGTGCGTCCTTTGTGGACATGAGCTGGCCGGACCGGTTCGATTTCGTGCTCGCCAACCCACCGTATGTGCCCTCCGCCGCGACCACCGGCCCGGCGGGCCGTGACCGGTCCTGGGACGCCGGACCGGATGGCCGGGCGCTGCTCGATCCACTGTGCACGATCGCGCCACGGTTGCTGGCGCCGGGCGGGTGCCTGCTGCTCGTGCACTCGAGTGTGTCCGGAGTGGACATCACACTGGACATGCTCGGCTCGGGTGGTCTGCGCGCCGGTGTGGTGGCCCGCCGCCGCATCCCCTTCGGCCCGGTGATGCGGGCGCGCGCGACGTTCCTGGAGGACGCGGGGCTGATCGACGTCGGTCAGCGCCACGAGGACCTGGTGGTGATCCGTGCCGGCCTCCCGTGAGGAACCGCGACGCCGGGTGATCGTCGAGCCCGGCGGTCCCATTCTGGTCGAAGGACCGGTGGAGTTGTCCTTGGCCGACGGCACCACGGTGCACTGCGACCGCTTCATGGTCGCGATCTGCGCGTGCCGGCGCAGCAAGCGATATCCGTTGTGCGACACCAGCCATCGCCGGAAGGTCCGCCAGAACCCGGACTCATAGCGGTATACGCAACGAAGAACGCCCAGCCGCCCAGCATCCGAGCAGATGTTCCGCGAACAGTCGCTCCAGCAGGTCGGTCGCCTGGATGCCGAAGACGATGTCGCCTGCCAGATTCCGATCCTGCTCCAGCAGGCCGCCCACGACGTCCCGGCGCATGACCTGCTCGTGCACGGCGTCGGCCTCGATGTGCTCGGTGTAGAACAGCCGGCAGGGCGCCTGGGCGTCGAGCCGGGCGAGCGCGTCGTCCATCCGCTGCGCGCTGGGCCCGGTGGTGATCTCGGCCGCGGTGAAATGGCCGGCCAGCGCCGCCCGCCACCGCCGGTGCAGGCCGAACAGGGACATCATGGTGACCGGCGCCAGCGCGCACGCGGGCACATGCTCGACATAGTGCAGGTAGTCCGGTGACATCCCGGCGGCGGCGAGCAGGTCGGCGAACAGCCGGGCGTGCACCCGCTCGGCGTGGCCGCCGCCGAACTCGTCGAACTCCACCGCGACCAGCGCCGCCTTCGGCCGTCCCGACAGCCGCGGGATGACCCACGCGTGCGGGTCGGCCTCCTTGAGGTGATAGATCGAGCGATGCGCGAAGAACTCGCGCATCTGCCACCATTCGGCCTCCTGATTCAGAAAGTGGCTCAGGCCCTGGCCGGGAACGGGCTCGACCAGCAGCGCGTCCAGTTCGCCCATCACATCGTCGCCACCGGCGACCCGCTCCCGGATGGCGGCCAGGAACGCCTTTTCGAGCGCCGCCCTCAGCCGCAGCAGCGCCGGCTCCCATTCCCAGTCCGCGGTGACACCCGCGAAGCCGCGATAGTGCAGTTCGTAGCAGGTGTGCAGCGCCAACTGGAGGTCATCGCCGAACGGGTCGGCCGCGCGCAGTTCGGCGCCGGGCATCCGGACCTCGTGCGGCGGTTCCCGCAGCGCCTCCACCACCATGGCCGAGAGCGGGCCCCGCGCGGCAGGCAGGTCCGCCTGGTCTCGCGCGGCGCCGGGTGCGGGAACGGCCAAAGTCGTCGCTTTCTCACTCACCTGAGGCGTATACCCGGAACCGGCAGTTCAGTCACCACCGGAGGCCAGCGCCATCAGCCGCGGGACCTCCGTCACACCGGCCGTCGCGGCGAGGTGCCGTTGCCGGGCGGCCCCGCTCGTGCGCCTCAGCAGTGCCCGGACCTCGTCGAGGTCACCGGTGTCTTCCAGCGCGTCACGGAGATGGAGGAGCAGTTCCCGCACCAGCGCGGTGGCGGGAACCTTGGTTTCCCGGGCCAGATCGATCGCCGGTCCGGACAGCCCGTACCGGGCGGCCGACCACACCGCGGCATCGGCCAGTCGCGACAGGGATCCGGCTTCCCTGCCCCGGTCCAGCTCCGCCAGCGCGGTGCGGACCAGCGCCCTGGTCAGCAGCGCCTGCAGCACCGCATCGTCGACGTCGGCGGCGGTGTCCGCGACGCGAAACTCGACGGTGGGCAGGCGTGGTGACGGCCGCGCGAACCAGAACGTCTGATGGACATCCGCGAGCACCCCGCAGTCCACGAGACGCGTAACCGCGGCCTCCCAGGCGCGATAGCCGGTGGTGGGCGACGCCAGGCCGGAACCGGGAAAACGGGACTGCTGCACGATGCGCCAGCTGCCGTACCCGGTGTCCCGGCCGTCGTGCAACGGCGAGTTGACCGACAGCGCCAGCAGTGTGGGCAGCCACCGGTTCACGTGACCGACCACCGCCACCGCGAGATCCTTGTCCGGCACGCCGATATGGACGTGCAGACCGCACGCTTCGTAGTCCCGGACCACCCCGGCATACAGCCCGTCGATCCGGGCGAAGCGAGCATCGGCTCCGGCGTCGCGCCCGGAATCGTGCGCGGTCGTTCCGCGCACCGGTGGTGTGCCGACAGGCACCACCAGCACATCCACGGCCCGTGCCGCCTCAGCCAGCGCGCGACGACCGGCCCGTAACTGCTCCCGAAGCACGCCCGTGTTCGAGCAGACCCCGGTGGCCGCCTCGATCTGCGAAGGCCGCAATTCCCGCTGCACCGTGCCACCGCCCGGCAGTCTGATCGAGGCCAGCTGACCGACCACCGCACCGGCCGCTCCTACGGTGACACCGCGCTCGGGTTCGACCAACAGGAACTCTTCCTCGACGCCGATCGTCTCGCCCGCCGCCCCATCCACGTTCACGCTCGGGCATACCACCACTCCGGCCGCGCTACGCATGATGTTCTTCGCCCAGGTATGCCGGATTCGCCCGCCGAGCTGTTATCTCTTCGTGTTGTGAATTTCCAATCAAGCAAGTTCAGCAAGAGAATACTGTTGACAGAGCCTTTTTCGGTAAGAAGTGAACAGTGATACAGGCTGTTGACACTTAGTAAACAACACGGCGGAGAGGGGCGGCTGTGTACCTCACTCAGGCACTGCACCGCGCGGTCCAACAGGCACCAGGGGAACCGGCGACGATCTTCGACGGGCGTACGCGCACCTGGGCCGAGTGCGCCGAACGGGTGGCCAGGTTCGCCGCGGCACTGCGGGCGCTGGGGGTCGGTTCCGGTGACCGGGTCGCGATCCTGGCCCACAACAGCGACGTGTACCACGAGTTCCTGCTGGCGGTGCCGTGGGCGGACGCCGTGGCGGTGCCGGTCAACACGCGGTGGAGCGGCCCGGAAATCGCTTTCGCGCTGCGCGAGTCCGGCGCGGCTGTGCTCGTGGTCGACGACACGTTCGCCCCGATGGTGCCCGAACTCGCCCGGCACGCCCCCGGGTTCACCGTGGTACGCATGGGCGCGTTGCCCCAGGATGCGCTGGACCTCGAGGCGTCGATCGCCGGCACCGCGCCGGTCCCCGACGCCCGGCGCGGCGGCGACGCGCCGGCCGCCATCTACTACACCGGAGGCACCACGGGCACCCCGAAAGGGGTCGTGCTCAGCCACGCCAACCTGCTGGTGTCCGCGCTCGGTACGGCGGCCACCGAGGCGTTCGTGCTGCCGGGCGGGCGATTGCTGCACGCGGCACCGATGTTCCACCTCGCGGACGGCGCGTCGTGGGTGGCGCGCAACGTCCTCGGCGGAACCCACGTGATCGTGCCGGGATTCACCCCCGCCGGGGTCGCCAAGGCCATCGAGGAACACCAGGTCACCGACACGCTGCTGGTGCCGACCATGATCCAGCTGCTGGTCGATTCCCCGGACGCGGCGGACTACGACCTGAGCAGCCTGCGCAGGCTGCTCTACGGCGCATCGCCGATTTCCGAGGCGGTGCTGGACCGGGCGGCGAAGCGGCTGCCGACCGCCGAGTTCACCCAGTTGTACGGAATGACCGAGCTGTCCCCGGTCACCACCGTGCTCACCCCGGCGGACCACGCGGCACCCGGTCTGCGCCGTGCCGCGGGGCGGGCCGCCCCGCACGCGGAAATCCGGGTCGTCGACGCGGAAGATCGCGACGTCCCGGCCGGCACGGTGGGTGAAGTCGTTTCCCGGGGCGCGCACGTCATGCTCGGCTACTGGAACCGTCCGGACGAGACGGAACAGGCCTTGCGCGGCGGGTGGATGCACACCGGGGACGGTGGCTACCTGGACGAGAACGGGTACCTGTTCGTGGTCGACCGGATCAAGGACATGATCGTGACCGGCGGGGAGAACGTGTACTCCGTCGAGGTGGAGAACGTTCTCGCCCAGCATCCGGCGGTGGCCGCGTGCGCCGTGATCGGCGTGCCGGACGACACGTGGGGCGAACGGGTCCATGCCGTGGTCGTGCTCGCCGACGGCGCCACGGTGGACGCGGACACTCTCCGCGAGCATTGCGCCCGGTCCATCGCACGGTACAAGGCACCCCGGTCGGTGGAGTTCACCGCCGCGCTGCCCATGTCGGGCGCCGGAAAGATCCTCAAGCAGGAGTTGCGGGCACGCCATTGGACGGGCGAGCGACGTTCCGTTTCCTGAACCGCGGCGGACGGCGGTCCAGGAAGGCGGCGACGCCCTCCAAACCGTCCGGTGCCGCGGCCAGTTCGGCGATGGTCCGGCTTTCCGCGTCGGATGCGGTCCGCGGATCGGCGGGACCTGCCGCCAGCAACGCTTTCGTGGCGGCCACGGCGCTCGGTGACGTGTGCGCCACCATTTCCCTGGCGTAGGTCTGGGCCTCGGCGAGCACCTCCCCGGCGGGCAGCACCCGTGACACCAGACCGGCCGACAACGCCTCGGCCGCGTCGATCAACCGTCCGCTCAGCAGCCAGTCCGAGGCCCGGGACGCGCCGACCAGACGAGGCAGGAAAAAGGTCGACGCGCCTTCCGGGCACAGCCCGAGCCGGGTGAACGGGAAACCGAACCGGGCGGAATCGGCCGCGAACCGGACGTCGGCGGCGAGCAGGACCGTCGCGCCGCCGCCGATCGCGTCACCGTTGACCGCGGCGATCACGGGCACCGAAAGCGCGGCCATGCGCAGGGTGGTGCGCCCCGCCGGTTCACGGAATTCCTTTCCGCCGTAGCCGCCGAGCCCGGCCATCAGGTCGCGCACCGCCGTGGGTCCGGTCGACAGATCGGCGCCCACGCTGAACGTACGGCCGTTTCCGGTCAACACCAGGGCACCGATGTCCGGATCCGCGTCGGCACCGGCCATGGCCTCCACCAGGGCCGCCAGCAGTTCCGCGTCGAGCGCGTTGCGGGGACCGCGGCTCAACCACAGCGTGGCGACGCCACCGTCGTCCTCCCGGCGCACGAGTTCTTCGCCGGCCATCGCTTCGGCCTTCCCATGGTTGACAAAGCTCTCCGGACATCTTGATACCACGGCACTTCACGAAGACCGGACCGGATCCGATTCGAAATTCACTTCCAGGAACTTCGGTGTGACGCCGCACACCCGGGCGAGGCCGGTGTGTAACGCGTCGGGAGACTGGGCGATACTGGTGACGGCTGCCCGGCATGTGTGGGTGCGCCGGAAACCGCGATCGAGGTGGAGGTGAGGCTCGTGCAAAACAGTGAGCCCCCCAGTAGTACCCGGTCGCGGTTCACCGTGACGACGCTCTGACGATTCGTCCCGGTTTTCCTTTTCCGTTCGACAGCGCCTGCGATTTCCGCCCCTTGCGCCGGTTGTCGCATTCGCCGGTCGTGCGCGGTGTTTCCGTGACCGTTTCCTCCATTTCCTGTTTCGTCATGCCGTCTTGTGGTGGAGGTGACTGTGGTCAGCATGCTGGGAGCCGAGTCGTTGCGGCGACGGGCGCGGCACGTGCGGGCGCGCCGCGTGGTGCGGGGCGCGCTGGTGTCGTTGTCCGGGTTGCTGGGCCGGCCGGTGTACAACCAGGCCGATGCCGAGATCGGCCGGCTGGTCGACGTGGTGTGCCGATGGGCCGGTGAGCCGTATCCGCCGGTGACCGGGCTGGTGGTGAAGATCGGGCGGCGACGCGCCTATGTCCCGGCCGCGGTCGTGGAACGGATCGAGCCCGCCGGCGTGCGCCTGCGCTCGGCCCGTCTGGATCTGCGGGACTTCCAGCGGCGCGACGGTGAGGTGCGGCTGGGGCACGACGTGCTGGATCACCAACTGGTGGACACCGACGGAATCCGGGTGATCCGCGCCTCCGATCTCTATCTGTCCGAAATGGACACCGAGTTGCGGCTGGTGGGCACCGAAGTGGGGCTGCGGGTGCTGGCCCGCCGGATCGGCCCGGCTCGCTGGCGCACCCAGCCGGCCCCGGACAAGGTGATCGACTGGTCCGCGATCCAGGCGCTGGACGTCTCGGGGCCGGAGGGTGTCGCACCCCGGCAGGTGCGGCTGCGCACGCCCAACACCGCCCTCACCGCGTTGCGCCCGGCCGACCTGGCCGATCTGCTCGCCGAGCTGGGTCGCTGATGGAGACCACGGTCAGCGACGAAGTCCGCCCGGCCGAGCCTCCGCGCGGCGGGCGACGGTGGCGTCGCCGGCTGGTCGCCGCCCTCGCGGTCGCCGGGCCCGGTCTCGTCGCGGCGAACGCCGGTAACGACGCCGGCGGCATCGCCACCTACGCCTCCGCGGGCGCCCAGTTCGGCTACCGCACCCTCTTCTTCATGGTGCTGGTCACCGTCGGCCTGGTGGTCGTGCAGGAAATGTGCGCCCGGCTCGGCGCGTACACCGGCGTCGGGCTCGGCGCCCTGATCCGCGAACAGTTCTCCATCCGGGTGTCGGCCTTCGCCCTGCTGTGCTTCGTCGTCGCCAACGTCGGGCTCGTGGTGTCCGAGTTCGCCGGAATAGGCGCCGCGATGCAACTCCTGGGCGTGTCCCGGTACGTCTCCGTACCGATCGCCGCGGCCGCGATCTGGGGCCTGGTGGTGTTCGGCTCCTACCGTTACGCCGAAAAGATCTTCCTCGTCCTTTCCCTGGCCTTCCTCGCCTACCCGGTCTCCGCGATCCTGGCCCACCCCGACTGGCCCGAGGCACTCGGCCGGCTGAGCCTGCCGCACTTCGTGGCCTCGAAGGATTTCCTGCTGCTCGGGGTGGCGCTGATCGGCACCACCATCACTCCCTACATGCAGTTCTATGTCGCCGCCGCCGTCGCCGACCGCGGCATCGGCCCCGCCGACTATCCCCGTGAGCGCGTCGACACCGTCGCCGGGTCCATTTTCGCCGACCTGATCAGCATTTTCGTCATCATCGCCACCGCCGCCTCGATCACCACCCGCGCACCGCTGGACTCGGCCGCCCAAGCCGCCACCGCGCTCGAACCGGTGGCCGGCCGCTTCGCCGGGCAGTTGTTCGGCCTTGGCCTGCTCGGCGCCTCCGCGCTGGCCGCCGCCGTGGTGCCCCTTTCGACTTCCTACGCCGTCGCCGAAGCCGTCGGGGTGGAAAGCTCCGTCTCCCGCGGTTTCCGGCAAGCACCCGTGTTCCTCGGCCTGTTCACCGGGCAGATCGTGGTCGGCGGCGCGATCGCCCTCATCCCCGGCAACCTCATCGAACTGCTCGTGCGGGCCCAGGTCCTCAACGGCATCATCACGCCCATCCTGCTGGTCTACGTGCTGATCCTCGCCAACCGCCGCAGCGTGCTCGGCAAGGCCGCCAACGGGCCCGTCTTCCGTACCGTCGCGACCCTCTGCGTCACGGTCGTCGCCATCCTGTCCGTCACCGTCCTGGTTCAGACCATTCTTGGCTGGTTCGGCGTCGGCGACGGAAGCTGAACCGGGCGAGCACGTTGCGCGTGCGATCGCCAGCCGGTACGCTCACAGTGTCTTACGCTTGCGGGCTCAGGACGATGTCCCCCACAAGCATTCGCGAGTTTCCTCTTCCGTTCCGCTGAACGTGTGCTTCGTCGAAGCCGTTCCCAACGCGAACAGGACGCTCTCCGCGGCCCATGCCGGACTGTTTCCGGCCCGCCGCATCTCCTCTTCACTCACCAGCACCGAAAGAATCCATTATGGACAGTAAAGAAACCTCTCCCGAATCGCATCCGGAAGATGCACAGCGACCGGTCGCCGGGGTGCTCGACATCGTGGACAACCGCGCGTTCCTCCGTGTCGAGGGTTACCTGGCCACGCCACACGATGTCCACGTCCGTCCCGGCCTGATCCACGCTCACGGGCTTCGCCGCGGCGACACCGTGACCGGCAGGGCACAGCCGGCCGGCCACGGTCGCAAACACCCGTCCCTGGTCCACGTCGACACGGTCAACGGACAGCATCCGCAACGAGCCACCGCGCGCCCGATGTTCTCCGAACTGGTCCCCGTCCACCCGCGCGAGCGTCTGCGGCTGGAAACCGAACCGCACGCCCTGACCACCCGCGTGACCGATCTGCTCATGCCGGTCGGAAAGGGGCAGCGAGCCCTGATCGTGGCGCCGCCGAAGGCCGGAAAGACCTCGGTGCTGTCCGCGATCGCGCACGGGATCAGCAAGAACCACCCGGAATGCCACCTCATGCTCGTGCTGGTCGGCGAGCGCCCCGAAGAGGTCACCGACTTCGCCCGCGCCGTGCCCGGCGAAGTCATCGCGGCCACCTTCGACCAGCCACCGGCCGAGCACACCGCACTGGCCGAGTTGGCCATCGAACGCGCCAAACGCCTGGTGGAGATGGGCCGGGACGTGGTGGTGATGCTGGATTCGCTGACCCGGCTCGGCCGCGCCTACAACCTGGCGGCGCCCGCCTCCGGCCGTATTCTTTCCGGCGGCATCGATTCCGCCGCCCTCACCCCGCCCAAGCGGTTCCTCGGCGCCGCCCGGGCGATCGAGAACGGCGGCTCCCTGACCATCTTCGCCACCGCGCTGGTCGACACGGGATCGGCCGGTGACACCCTGATTTTCGAGGAATACAAGGGAACGAGCAACGCCGAACTCGCGCTGGACCGCACGATCGCGGCCAAACGCGTCCACCCCGCGGTCGACGTGAGCAGAACCGGTACCCGTAAGGAAGAGCTTTTGTGCTCACCCGCGGAACTGGCGGCTACTCGGGCACTGCGCCGCGCCCTGCACCGCCGAGGGCCTCAACAGGCGGTCGACGCACTCCTCGACGGACTGCGGAGCACGCCCACGAACGCCGATTTCCTCACCCAGATCCTCAACACGACACCACGCGACGGCACCCGGTGACCCCGGCGGCCGTTGGACGAGAACCCCCGGAATCGGTACCGTGATCGACAGAAGCGGAGGTTCTCCTGGTGACACTGCCTCTCACCCGCACCTGCCCCCATGCGCCGAATCCCGAGTACCTCCGGCTACAGGAGGAAGAACCCGTCTATCGCGCGATGACGCCCAGCGGAGTGGAAGCATGGGTGCTGACGCGGCACGAGGACATCCGGATCATGTTGTCCGATCCGAGATTCAGCGCCGACCGCACGAAACCGGGTTTCCCGTCGCTGTTCGCCATGCCGCAGGTCAAGGCGGGCAGCGTGCGGTCGCTGCTGTTCATGGACCCGCCCGAGCACGGACCGGCCCGTCGCGCCGTCCTCGGCGAATTCACCGTCAAGCGGGTGGCCGAACTGCGCCCCCGCATCCACCGGATCGTCCACGAACACATCGACGCCATGCTCGCCGGACCACGGCCGGCCGACCTCGTCCGGGCACTGGCGCTCCCGGTCCCCTCACTCGTGGTCTGCGAACTGCTCGGTGTCCCCTTCGCCGACCACGAATTCTTCACCGAGCGCGCGACCACCCTCCTGAAACGCGACACACCCCCGGAGGGGCGGGGCCAGGCCATCGGCGACTTGAGGTCCTATTTGGACGAACTGGTGGCCGGAAAGGAGGCCGACCCGCCCGACGACCTGTTCGGCCGCCAGATCCGCAAGCAGCGCGAAGCCGGTGGCAAGGCGGATCGCGAAGCCTTGGTGAGTCTCGGTTTCCTGCTGCTCCTCGCCGGACACGAGACCACCACCAACATGATCTCGCTCGGCGTGTTCGGGCTGCTCCGGCATCCCGCCCAGCTCGCCGTGATCAGGGCCGATCCCGCGAAGACGCCCGGCGCGGTCGAGGAACTGCTGCGCTACTACAGCATCATCGACGCGGGAATTTCCCGGCTCGCACTGGACGACATCGAAATCGGTGGCGTGCGCATCAAGGCAGGCGAAGGCGTGGTGGGCCTCCCCCATGTGGCCGACCACGACCCGGAGGTCTTCCCGGACCCTCTGCGGTTCGACGTCGAACGGGGAGCCCGGCACCATCTCGCCTTCGGCTTCGGCGCCCATCAGTGTCTCGGCCACAATCTCGCCAGGGCCGAACTCCAGATCGTCTTCGATGCGCTCTTCGCCCGCATTCCGGACCTCCGGCTCGCCGTTTCCGAAGACCAGGTGCCCTTCAAAAGCGACGCGAATGTCTACGGCATCTACGAATTGCCGGTCACCTGGTAAGGAAAGACGTCAATCCCAGGACCTGGCCCGCTCCAGGATTCCCTTCACGAAGAACTCGCCGGCGGGGGTGAGCAGGCCACTGCCGAGCAGGGTCGCCGCCGTTTCCACGACGGCCGCTTGCCATCGCCCGAACCGCGCCTCGTCCCGCCCCCGCCAGAAGTCGGCGACCGACAAATGCGCGTAGATTCCGTGCAGCAACGGTAAAGCCGGCCGGGGGTCCGGCCGCCATGGGGCGTGGAAGGTTCTGTCGTCGTTCTTGTCCACCAACGGAATCAGGTCGTCGAGGGCGCTCAGTTTCGTGTGCTGCACCTCGTGTGTCAGGGTCACCGCCGCCATTTCCGGGCTGAGCGGCAGGGACATCGCCATACATCCGAAAGCGTCCTGTGGGGTGCCACTGGCCTGATGGACGCCGTCGCCCCGCAACGGGATGAGAGTGCGCAGCGCGCATGCCACCTCTTCGGCCGCCTCCGGGCGGTGTGCGGCCAGGATTCGCCAGCCCTGTGCCAGGATTTCGCGCCATCGCGTGCCGATCCGTTCGGCCGGGACCACCGGCGTCGTGCCGAACCAGCCACTTTCCCAGTTGTCGGCGAGAATTTCCAGCCGGAGGCCACGGTGTTCGGCGGTGAGACGAGGCAGGCTTCGCCAGCCGTCCCCACCCGCGCGAAGGTCGACGGCACCGCGTCCGGTTTCCAGAATCGCCTCCCGCGGCGAAGACACGACCCGCGCTCGACCGTCATACTCGGCCACGCCGAGCGTCGGCAAAGTGAGCGCGCCGTCGATGGAGGTGATCTCCACGGTCGCCGTGACCGCCGAACGCACCACGGCGGCGGCGGCCACGGAAGACAGCCAACCGGGCGTCGCCTCGTCGACCCGGCCTTGATCAAGCTGTAGCGCGGTGCGCAGCAGCCACGCGCTCACCGTCGGATAGTCGAGGACTGCGGCGACCGCTTCCCGATCCCACGCTTCAACCGCGACGAGCGTCGCGTAGGCGTCCTTGACGATCGCGGCCTGCTCCCCGCCGGCCTTCTTCGCCAACTCCAGCAGGGCATGCGCGAGCAGCCGGTCGCGGCTCGACCGCACGGCCGCCAGGGCGGCGATGGCCGCGGGACCACCGCGACCGGCCGCGAGCGCCGCGAAGGTGCGCGCGGGCAGATGGTGAAAAGGCACCTTCATGGCCGTCGCAGCGCCGCGAGTTCCCGGCCGATTCGCCCGCGGATGTGGGTGATGAGCGCGAACAGATCCGCGCAGTACACCGAAGGGTGGCCGAAAGTGTGGTCGGCGCCGAAGCGGTGCGCGTACAAACCGCCTCCGCACGAGGCGAAGACCTCGCACTCCGCGCAGATCGCCGACCGTGGTTCCGGGATCGTCAGCGGGAGCGCGTCGTCGAACGAATCCGTCAGGACGTTCAGGCCGGTGGCCGCCGCACCCTCGTAGGCGGCCGTCAGCATGTCGGAACGTTCGATCGCGCCGTCGGTCTCCACCACGACCGACGCGGGTTCGGTCAGCCCGAAGCCTTCCACCGCCGACGATCCACCCAGCACAACGGCCATGATCTCCTCGAACATCCGGACCCTGGTCTCCGGCGGGCGATGTGCGCACCACCGGTCGAACACCGGGATCAGCCAGTCGGCGTAGGGGGTGGCGCCCGGTTCGTGTCCTGGCGGCGGTCGCAGCCAGTTCCCCTGCGGCAACAGGAAATCGACCTTGGGCGGAGCGAACTCCAGCAGGCTCTCGTAGGTGGTGACCGGATCGTTGCGCAGGTCAACGGTGCAGAGCAGACCGGTGAACAGCGAACGGTGTGGTCCCGAGGAGAGCAGGCGCAGAGCCCGGCTGACCGCGGCGTGGCTGCCCGTCCCGTCGCGACGCCGTCGATGGCGGTCGTGAGCGCGCCTGTCGCCGTCGAGGCTGACCGCGACCTTCACGCCGAGCCGTCGCAACACCTTCAGGTAGCCGTTGTCCAGCACCATTCCGTTGGTCTGGACACTGACGCCGACCTCGAGGGAGGACGAACGCAGCGCGGTTACGCACCTTTCGACACCGGCGGGACCGGCGAGCAGTGGCTCGCCACCATGCAGCACGACATGAACCGCGGAAAGGCCGTGATCACGGGCGTGCTCGAAAATTTTCCTCGCGGTACTATTCACTATTTCGGGTGACATCGTCCGCGGGCGTTCGCGCCAGCGCTGGTCGGTCATGGTGTAGACGTAGCAATGGTCGCAGGCGAGATCGCAGCGACTGTGGATCTTGAGGATGAACTCGCGGAACGGACCCGGCATAACGCCTCTGACCTCCCCACCAGTGCGGCAGCGCAAGCAAACCATATCCGATGGGCACCGCTTCGCCCGTCGCGGAAACGAAGTTGGGCCATCCGGAGGAAACGCCGGTAATCCGGCGGGTCTGTGTCGTATGACGCATTGGGCGGCGCCGCGGTCGAGTACCATGAATTGCCCGGCAACCGCGCCGAGAACCCGGGAAAAAGCGGGTTTTTTTCGAACCGGAAGGGGAGGCCACCCGGAGTGGACAACGACGAGTCCCCTGGGGAGTCCCGTCTCGTGGACTTGAGCGAGATCACCCTGGAAATGATCAGCAGACTGGACGGCTCCGTATTGGCCGAAGCGTTGACTCGCGTCCTCCGCGAGAGCGGCAGTCCGACCGAACGGTACGCCGCGTTTCAGAACAAACTGTGAGCGACGATGAATCCTTCCGCGAACACGGCGCGTTCCCTCCGGATCGTCGCCTTCACCTCGTCGACCCGGGGCGTGGGCCGGACCTGTGCCCTGGCGAACGTGGCCTGCGTGCTCGCCTCGGCGGGCCACCGGCCCCTGATCATCGACAACGGGACCGACGATCCCCGTGTCCACGCCTATCTCCAGGCATTTCTCGCCGACGACGAACCCGGCGGCGAAACCGCCGCCCTCGCGCGCTCCTTGCTGGCCCTGCCCACCCGGACACCGTTGGCAGGCAACCGGTACCGGTTACCGATTCCGGGCGCGGCGCCGATCGACAGCATGGCCCTCGACGGCGCGCAGGCGGCACCGACCCGCACCGCCACCCTCGAACCCGGCCTCCGTGAGCGTGTCCGCGCCGCGGGATACGACTACGTCCTGCTCGACGTGTCCGCGGGCACCTCGGACGAAATGACCAAGCGGCTGGCCTATCTGTGCGACACCGTGGCGGTGTGCTTCCATCCTCGCGCCAGCGACGTCGACCACGCCGGAACGATCGCGCGCGCCCTTTCCGCCCAGGTGCCCTTCAGGCTCGACGTGGTCGCGATCGTGTTGCAGATCGACGATCAGGACAGCGCCGTCGCGCGCAACATCAGGGATCACGTCCACGCGCGATTCGAGGAGGCAGGCGGGCCGGACGTGACCATCTCCGTCACCGAAATCCCCTACCACCCCCTGGGCATGCTTTCCGACCACGCGGTCGCCGTCCTCTACGAAGCGCCGGGCGCCGAAATGTCGGATGCCTACGTCGCGGTCGCGGACCAGATCAGCCTGGGCCACGTCCGCCGGATGACCGCGTTGCCGGCCAGGGCCCAGGAAGGTTACCGGTTCTCGCTCGGCATGGGCCGGCGCGAGGCGCCGCCACGGATCTTCCTGTCCTACGCCGCCGAACACCGGTTGTGGGCGGACTGGATCTCCGACGTACTGGAGGCGGGTGGCGCGCAAGTGGCCTCCCTGCCGGAAGATCCCGCACCACCGGCGCGGGGCGGCCCGCTTTCGGTGCTGCGGATCATGCATCCCCGCCTTCCCGCCGCCCCCGGCGACGCCGAGGTGCTGACGGTGCGGGTCGACGACGGGCCGGAACCGGTCATGATCGATCTGCGCGGTCTGAACGCCGAGCGGGCGCGTCGCCGGTTGCTGCGCCATTTCGACCTGTTCGAGCGGCAGGAGGGGGACTCGGGGCGCCGGCGCGAACTCTATCCCGGCGATCCCGTGCGCCGGCCGGGACGATCCGTTCTCCCGCCCCGGGACGACCGGTTCGGCGGGCGCGAAGCCGAGCTCGACGAGGTGCGCGACCGGCTCCGCGCGGGCACCCGCGTGGTGACCTGCCGGCTCGACGGCGAAGCGGGAGCAGGCAAGAGCGCCATCGCGCTCGAATACGCGCACCGTTTCACCGCCGACTACGACCTGGTGTGGTGGATTCCGGCGGAGGACGAACGCTCCATCCGCGCGGCGCTGACCGCACTGGCCGCGGAACTGAGCCTTTCCGGAGCCGACAGGCAGGGCGCCGCGCTCGAAGCGCTCGGCTCCCCCGAGCGGTTCCGGCGGTGGCTGCTGATCTACGACAACGTGCCGGATCCCGCCCGCCTCACCGGTCTGCTGCCCGACCACGAGAACGGCCACGTCATCGTGACCACCCGCACGCCGTCGTCCTCGGCTGTCCACATCGGACGGTTGAGCCAGGACGAGGGTGCCGCGCTGCTGGCCCGGCTGGTCACCGGCCTGCCGGTCGAACACGCCGCGCGGATCGCCGGTCTGGCCGACCGGTTGCCGTTGGCGCTGCGGCTGGTCGCGGCGTGGCTTTCGGTCACCGCCGCGAAGATCCGCCCCCAGGTCACCAGCGGGGACGCCGCGGCGCGCTGGGCGGCCGACGAGTTCGCCGCCCGCTGCGAAGCCCAGCGGCGCGAGGCCGCGGCGGACTCTCTCCCGGAGTCGCTGGGCACCACGATCGGCCTGATCACCGATTCGCTCGCCGAAGACGACCTCGGCGGCGTCGCGCTCCGGCTCGCGCAACTGTGTTCGTGGCTGTCTCCCGACGGCGTGGCGCTCCGGTTCCTCCGTAGCCCCGCGATGATCCGCGCGCTGGCCGAGGTCGCCAAGGACCCCGAGGCGCTGGAGCTGGATCCCTTGGAACTCGACCAGGTTCTGCATCGGGGCGAGCAGTACGAGCTGTTCCGGATGAACTGGGAAAGGCCGGCGCGGTTGAGCATGATCCGGCCGGTTCAGCGGCTGCTACGGGCCGCGCAACCGCCGGACGAGGCGGAGGAATGCCGCCGGGCGGTCCTTTCCGCGCTCGCCGCGTTCGCGCCCACGAGCCCGGAACCCGAGGCACCGCAGGACCTCGCGGACTTCGCCGAGTTGCAGCGCCATCTGGAACCGGCGGGCGCGGCCGGAAGCCCGGACATCACGGTCCGGCGGTGGCTGGTCGACCAGGTGAACTACCTGCTCCGCCTGCCGGACAAGGAATCCGCCCGTCAGGCGGTCGAGCTCAGTGAGGCCGTGCTGGCAGGCTGGATGCCGGAGACCCGAGCCGAGTCCTCGCTGAGGATGCGGCTGGAATTCCAGCTGACGAACCTTCGCCGCGCGGCCGGAGAAGACGACCGGCTGCTGCTGGCCTGGGACAACGGCCTGCTCGAAGGACAGCAGGAACTGCTGGGCCCGGACCATCCCCGCACGTTGAAGACCTGGCGCAGCCGCGGCGCCAACCTGCGGGGCCTCGGCCGGTTCGCCGATTCCTGTGCCGCGGAGCAGAAAACGCTCGCCGGTTTCCGGGACCGGCTGGGCGAATTCCATCCCGATACCCGCCGGGCGGCCAACAATCTCGCCTACACCTATTTCCTCACCGGTGACGTGGGTTCGGCGGTCGACTTGGAGCGCCGCAACCGCGACATCCGGCTGGCGCTCTTCGGCGACGATCACCCCGATGTCTGGGTGTCGGCCTGCAACCTCGGCGTGTACCTGCGTGAGCAGGGTGCGTACGCGGAAGCCGGAGCCGTGTTGAGCGACGCGCTCCAGCACGTCATCGCGATGGAGGGACAGGGCACGGATCCCGCGCAGGAACTGCGGATCCGGTGGCATCGCGCGATTTTGCTGCGCCAGATCGGCAAGTTCGACAGCGCGTTCGAGCAGAACCTGGAAACGCGACGGCGGATGCGGCGGCTCTTGGGCACGGCCGACCCGCGTACGGCGGGCTGCACCCTCAGTTTCGCCATCGACTACCACTTGAAGCACGACACGGAGGCCGCGATCAAGCTGCTGGAGGAGAGCCGGCGCGCCTTCCCCTCGTCGGAGTCCCGGCACGTCTACACGGCGTTGCACCGCCTGAACCTCGCGGTCCTGACGCGCGAGCACTCGGCCGAGGTCAGCGCCGAACTGGCGGACTGGCTCGGTGAAGACCACCCGTGGTCGCTGGCGGGCAAGATCAATCACGCGAATGCGCTCGCGTCTCGCGGGGCCGTGGGCGAGGCGGACGCGCTCCTCGCCCAAGCGCACGACGAATGCCGGGAATACCTGCCGAAGAACCATCCCTACACCGCGCTGGTGGCCGAAAACCTGGCGGCATCGCCATCCGAACGGAAGGACATCCATGTCGACCTGCCCTTCTGAACCGTCCGAGATCCGCCTGCAGCGTGAGCCCCACGTCGACGCCAAGTACCAGGCGGCGATGGACCTGTGCCGCAACGCCATGGAAGACGTTCCCGTGCTGCACCATCTGGCGCACTTCACCAGGGGAAGCTTCGACTTCGCCTATGACCGGCTCGCTTCCCTGCCCGGCACGCCAGTGGAACGCGACATCTACGTCCGGACCGGCACCCAGATCACCAACGCGGCGGGCGAGCTGGACCGGATGCTCGCCGCGACCGAGACAGGCGCGCTCATCCGCACCGTCGTCCACGGCCCGCGAGGGCTGCTGGTCTGTGACTCGGTGATTCCCCAGGAGCATGTCATCGGGTTCTGCCACGATGCGTCGGCCCTGCCCACCGAGGACGCCTCGCCGGCGGATCTCGCCGGCGCCCGGCAGGTGGACAGCGCGATCGGCAGGCTGGTGACCGACCTGCGCGCGTTGATCAGCCAGCCGCCGCTGAACCCGGGCTCCTGGATCACCCCGAAACCGGACGACCCCGAGGACGCGGTCGTGGCGTCCCCGAGGAAAGTTTCACCACCGCATGTGGAAGACGAAGGCGGCGGCACGGTTCTGACCGATCTGCTGACCGGCCCGCTCTCCCCGGCCGACCTGCAGTTCGTGGCCTACTGCAAGGATTTCCGCGTCCTGTGCACGGCCGATCAGCTGGCGCACCCCGACATCGCCCCGTATTTTCACCAGATTTCCGTGACGGAGCGCCGCGAGTTCTACCAGGAACTGGGCCCGGCCATGCCGGCGTGGGTCCGGAAACTCGGGAGAATGGCCTCGACCGTAATCGGCCCCCGGCTCGAACGCGTCGTGCTGGATGTCGAACAGGGCGCGGTGTACTACTACCGGATCCGGCCGGGTGAATACCTGATCGGCGTGACGATGGACCAGGGCCGGGTGGCCGTGACCGACAGTAAAATGGCCGCCCTGACACTCGCCTGCCGAAAAGAATTTCGTCCCGCGATCGGGCGTTGAGCCTTTTCTGATCATTGGCTACCCTGACTGTGTCGTTCGTTACCAATCCGACGGCAGCCACGGCGGAAAGAGGTGGCGACAAGCAGGCCGGCTGCGGACCGTATCCGCCTACTTGCGGTCGGATTGGTAACAGGCGGGGCGATGACCGAACACGCCAACGGCCGGAGCTTTCAGTGACGGGAACAGCGGGTGGGGGAAAGCCGGGATCCGGCCGCCGGCTGGTGGTCATGGCCGCCGCGGTGGGCGCCGGCTGGCTGATCGTCCACCTTCCCGGGCTCGGCCATTTCACGCACAGTTCCGCCTATCTTTACGGCGCGACCACACTGCTGGCCATCGGCCTGTTCGGCAGTACCGCCGGAATCTCCCTGCCGTCGCTGAAATCCCATGCCGGAATCGTCGTCTCGGCCGTCACCGTCGGGGTCGTCCTGAAGGCCGCCCTGATCACCGCGGTGATGTACTGGGCGTATCCTCAGCCGCTTTTCCTGGTCGTCGGCATCGCCATCGCGCAGATCGACCCGCTCTCGGTCGCCGCGTTGCGCGACTCGTCGCGGCTGTCCGAGGAAGCCAGGTCGATCCTCGCCGCGTGGTCGTCGTTCGACGATCCGGTCACCACACTGCTGAGCCTGTACGCGACCGCACTCGCCGTGGACATGATGGGCGAGACCGGCACGTTCTCGATCATGAGCGTCGGTTCGTTCCTGTTCAGCCTGCTCCTCAACGCGGTGGTGGCGATCGTGGCGGCCGGCGCCTGGTGGGTCCTGACCCGCCGGGCAGGCCTGCGGTTCATCACCGACGAGCGCCTGCCGTCGAAGCCGAACATCCTGGCAACGGTGCTGCTGGTCGTCATCATGGGGCTGGCCGCCTGGCAACTGCTCTTCCTCGGCCTCGCCGCCGCGGGCCTGTTCTTCCGGCCGTGGCTCGGCCCCTGGCTCGATCGAGCCACCAACGGCGCCTTCCTCCTGGCCTCAGGCGGCCTGGGCATGCTGTTGCTCAATGGCGTGGACCTCACGAAAGGCCTGTTGCTGGGCGTCACCGGGTTCGCCGCTCAGGTGGTCGTGGCGCTGATCCTCACCGTCCGCCTTCCCTCGAAGGCGGACCGAGCCTATTTGGCCGTGAGCCAACAGAATGGGATCACCGCGATCATCCTGGCTCTGGTGCTGGAGCAGAGCCTGCCCGGCGTGGCCGCCGTCGTCGCGCCCGCGATCGTCGTGATCAATCTGCTCCACCTGGCCTCCACCCCGTTGGTCGGCAGGGTGATCGACCGGCGGAAACGCTTCAGGCCGGTTCCCCCGTGGTCCTTTCCCCTGCCGGAAGCGGCACGACCGACCGCCCCGGAACCGGATCAGTCCGACGTGCCCGCGTCCGCGGACAACAAGGCGTCCTGAACTCGTCCTCCGAAGCCGCTCAGCGCGAGGTATCCCCGTTGACGGGGAGTTCCCGACGCCCTGGTGGCGTACAGTTCGAAATCCTCGAGATCGTTCAACCGGAACACCGGGACCTGATCGTAAAGACTGTCGTAGTTGTGACAGAGCGCGCTCAAGGTCGTCCGGTCGGCGTCACGCTCCTTGCGCACGTACCGCCGGTACCAGTCCGTCACTTCACGCTGGAATTCGGCGAGGAGACTACGGATCACGGCCGCCACGCCCATCGCTTCGAACACGCGCGTCGACAACGACGTTCGCAGTGCGTCCCGTGCCCTGATGCCGCCGGACAACGCCTCGCGAATGGCGTTGTCCACCTTGCCCGCCACCGACAACGCCTCGTCGGCCTGGTCGAACAACCCCGTCACATCCGCGGGCAAACCGGGTGAGGGCGCTTCGCCGGCTTCGCTCCGCGTGGGCTGGACCGCCTGGGCCAGGTCGTCCAATGACCGGTGGAACGCCGAGAAATGGTACTCCGAAGAGGTTCGCATCGTGTCGACGCTCGCGGTGAGCTGCTGCAGGTAAAGCCTGGTGTTCGTGTACTGCCGGTTCATCCGTTCGAGACGGTTGCGCAGCAGGACGACCGGGTCCTCCGAGGAGGCCGACTCGAACACCGAGATCCGGCCGGCCAGGATCGAGCTGAGCCCGCCCTGGAAGGTCCATTGGTCGTACATCAGCGGTTCGATACCGAAGAAGTCGGTGATCTCGTCCTGCAGAACCGACGGCAGGAAGCCGACCACCACCAGAACGGTGTCGGCTCCGGGAGCCGCTTTCCGGATTTCGATGGCCGCTTCACGCAGCGGAGCCACCTCGTCCGCGTCGAAGATCGAACCGGTCACGATCACCGCGCAACCGGATTCCTCGTCACCGAAGGGTATCCAATAGTCGACCCGCACGTTCGCGCCGAGGCGGTGCTGCCGGTAGTAGAGCAGCCCCTGCGCGTCGAGCACCGCGCGCACCTCGTTGCGCACACTGTCCACAGTGTCCAGTACGATCCGGTCGCGGGCGACTTCCCGGATCATCGGCTCGGTGACCGCGGTCCGGACGTCGACCGCCCGGCGATAGAGGTGATGGCACAGCCGGATGAACTGGCGCGCGACGCCATCGGTGATCTTCAGCAGGTAGCGCACGGTATCCGGCGAAAAGGGCCACAACGTCGCCTCACCGCCGGCCGCGACCTTCGCGCGCGTGATGTAGGTTTCGGCGTCTTCGGTGGTCAGCGGCGCCATCCGGATCACCTGGCCGAGCCGCTCCACGGAGTCCTTGCCGACCACGTCGATGTAGTCCTCGAGGCCCACCAGGACGAGCAGGCCGTCCGCGGCCGCGAAAACCTGCAACAGCTTTTTCACGGCCGCGATCGTCGCCGCGGCCGGATTCCGCGCCGTGGACAACAACTTGTGCAACTCGTCGATCAACAACACGAACGAGTGCCCGCGCCGGCCGTAGAGCAGCGCGAAGACCCCCATGGCTTCGAGCACCAGCTCATCGGTCGCGATCGGGTCCCGGATGCCGCGGTCCACCAGGATCTGGTCCGGTGCCCCGCCCCGGAACCATTCCCACGCCGCGTCGTAGAAGCCCTCCCGCAGCAGCAGGGTCAACGCGATCGAGAACTCTTCTTTCTGGGTGACGTCGGTCAGCCTGCTCCGCAACCGGGCCAACAGGTCGCTTTCGATCAGATTGACCCTGTCGACCAGCTCGAGCGGGTCCAGCTGCCCGGCGCGCAACGGGCGCGCGAGCGCCTGGGTCAGCTCGGAGGATTCCAGCTCGTCCGCGACGAGGTCGGCGTAGTACTCGCGGACGCGGCGCGTCACGTCCCTCTGGTCCAGCCCACGGACGAAGCTCTTGTACAGGGCGACGAAACCTTCTTCGGACGCCTCGAGCGAGATGGTGTAGGTCAGCGATCTTCGGGGCGACCCGGCGATGTGACGGCCCATCTCGGCGACCAGGTGCGTCTTTCCCGTCCCGTACTCCCCGACGACGGCTATCACCGTGCCCCGGGAGAAGGTCGCGGGCGCCGACAGGTACTCGTCGAGCAGCCGGCGGGCCTCACGGATGGCCGCGGTGTCGAGGGTCAGCGTCTCGTGACCGGTCGCGACCGCCTGGGTGGGAAAGGGATTGCCCGGAGCCGGCACCTCACTCCTCCGCCCGCTGATCACGACGCACCGTCCGGCTGCGCGGTGCGGAAGAAGTAATCGGTGAAGTGTTCGTAGGTCACTTCCCGGGATTTTAACGAAGCCATCACTTCCGGGACATCGTCGAACTCTTTGTACACTCCATAGAGCAATGCGTGTAGCCATTTGATGGAACGGCTGTTCTGGGCGAGCAGCTTGCCCATCGTCTGCTTGGTGACCAGGGGTATCTCCCGGCCCGCCTCGTCCGGGCCCTGCCTGGCGTTCGCGAAGAGCCAGCCGTCGTCACGGTTCAACGGCCCCACCTCCAGCATGAGCGGTGGCCTGCCCTCACCCTGTCCCGCCTGGACCGATCGTCGCACATCGTCGCCATACCTGCTCTCGGCAAAGAACACCAGCCGGGGAAGCCTGGCCAGACCGACGTAGCTCGCGATCTCCCGACCGAGTTCCGACCTGGGCAGAATAATGATCCCCACCTGACCGGATGGCAATGCTCTGAGCAGGTATTTGTAGACCGTTTCGATGCCCGCGTGATGGTCTTCGTCCTTCTGGGGCAGACGATCACGAAGTTCGTTCAGCCGCCGATCCAGCTCCTGCACGTGCATTTCGGAGACAACGCTGGTTTCGCTGCTCAAATGGTAGATCAAGTCCTCGAGGACCTGTTCCATTCTCACTCTGAGGGACATGTGCGGCAGCGTGGAGGCCGCCAGCGGAAAGATCTGCGCCCGATCGCCGAGTTGGCCGGACAGCCACGCGGCACAGCGATTGATCAGGGAAGTCTTGCCGCAGCCGTCCTTTCCCGTCACGACGACCAGTCGACCGTGGGCCCGGAAGCCGCCCAGCGGTCCGATGGATCGCTGAAAGCGGTCGAACTCGTCCTGGGTACTGTCGACCTTGACGTAGTACTTCTCGTGGTCGTACAGGTACGGGCACAACGGGTCGTCCGGGGCCTCCATGCCGGGAATATGGTAGGGATTCTTCACTGGGTCGAGACCTTCGCTTCGCTCGGACGCGTCGTCCCGCGCATCGCGCGATGCCATCGCCACGGCTGCTCCAATGCTCCTACCACATCGTCGATTCCGGCGGACAGACCCTTCAGGGCCCGCTCCTGTTTCTCCGCCCGCGCTTCCGGTGTATCACCGGGCGCGAAGGTGTTCATCTCCTCCCCCAGCAACGGCTCGTCCATCAGCCTGTCCTTCAACCTCCCCGGCATTCGCCAGCCGGCGCGGAGAATCGCGATCTTGCGCAACTGGCCGGCCAGTTCGTCCCTGGCGGCCAGCATCTCCACGTCCACCGGGCGCCTGCCGCTCGGAGGGCCGAACCACTTCCGCTGCTCGGCCCGCACGGTTTTGCGAAAGTTCCGCGAGGCTTCGCGCAGCGCGTCGGCGAGCAACCTGCTCTGTGTCCGTTCGTCCCGCCAGAAACCGGTGACCCAGGTCAACGCCGCCCCCGCGACGAGCGGGATCAACGCGGTCAGCGCGGTTTTCGCCGGGCTCGAGGGCACCGCCTGCTGTTGCGGAATCCGCGCGGCGGCGGTCAACGCGTCGCATGCCCGGGTGAAATCCGGGCCTTGCCCCGTACTCGCCGCCGCGGGGGAAATTCCCAGCGCCGTCGCGGCATCGCTCAGCCGGGCGCGCTGGTCCGCGGAAAGGCAATAAACCTTCGCGGCGTCGTCGGCCGGGGCCGTACCCGCGGAAACGCCGGAACCGGTGAAATACCACAACGCGGCAGCGCCGGCCACGACGACTACCGCGGCCAGTCGGCCCGCGAACCCCATGCATCATTATTCGACGGATAACGGAAGTTTGTAACGCATTCGGCCGGCCGGACCAGTCAAGTCACCGGATCGGCCCAATGGTCCCCCGCTTTCGTCAACGAGGACGCGGTCTTTTGCTTCTTTCCGAAGGCCGTGCCCGGATGCCGTCGAGGATGAGCGCGATCACGGCATCGGATTCCGCCTCGATCCCGGGGGTGGACCACTCCACGGCGTAGCCCGGATCGCGGAATCGACAGGTGGCGTCCAGCATCGCTCGCGCGGTCACGTCCGGGTCGACGGCGGCGAAGTCGCCACTGGCGATGCCGTCGACCACGATGGCCCGGATCCGGGCGAGCAGGTCGTCGACATGGGCGGAGAACACGGCGCTGTGCTCCTTCGCCAGTACGCGGAAGGTGGCGAACAGTTCAGGGTCTTCCTTCGCCTTCGCCCGTTTCGTGGCGACCATGGCGGTGAGCAGACCACGCAACCGATCGTGCGGCGCCGACCCGGGCCCCTGATCCGCCGCGGTGAGAGGCTCGCGCATCCGGCCGAGCCAGCACTGGATCACGGCCTCGCGCAGCGCCACCTTGGACGGAAAATGCCGGTACACGCTCCCGTGGCTCACGCCGAGCGCCCGCGCGACGTCGAGCACCGTGGTCTTCTCCGGCCCATGGCGGCGCAGCAGTTCCTCGGTGACCGACACGATCGTCTCCGCGTCGAGCGGCTCCCCGCGCATGAAGTCTCCGTTTCGAGCAGGTAGGAGGCCTGCTGGACGTCCTCGGCGAGCAACGTATGTCGGCGGGCCGACAGGTGTCAAACTCTGTCAGCCATTCATCCGACTGACAACTATTGATTTTTGTCATCCAGTGGTTGTAACTTACCGGCACGGCATACCAGCCGTGGCCACCGACCGAGGAGACCTCTCATCAGCGCCCCTACCGCTTCTTTCGCCGGCCGCGTCGTGTCTCGCATCGGTTACGGCGCGGCCCAGCTCCCCCGGCTGCACGATCGCCGCGGTGAAGCCGTCGCACTGGTGCGTCGCGCGATCGAACTCGGCGTCGATCACCTGGACACCGCCGAGTTCTACGGCTTCGGCTTCGCCAACCACGTGATCCGCGAGGTACTGCGGCCCGACGACGACGTGCTGGTCGTCACCAAGATCGGCGCCGATCCCAACCCGGGCGGGCCCCTTCCCCTCCGGACGGCGCAGCGGCCCGAGCAACTGCGTGCCAGCGTCGAGGACAACCTGCGCAGTCTCGGCGTCGATCGGCTCCCCGTGGTCAACCTGCGCCGTCTCGACACCGGTCCCGGCGTCCGTCCCCACGGTGACCAGGTCGTCGACCTCGACGACCAGCTGGCGGCGATGACCGAGCTGCGCGACGAGGGCAAGATCGGTGCGATCGGGCTGAGCAGCGTCACCATCGACGGCCTGCGCCGCGCCCTGCCGGCCGGCATCGCCTGCGTGCAGAACGCCTACAGCCTGGTCGCCCGCGACGACGAGGAAATGCTGCGGCTCTGCGCGGCCGAGGGCGTCGCCTGGGTGCCGTTCTTCCCGCTGGGCGGAGCCTTCCCCAGCATGCCCAAGGTCACCGACGAGCCGGCCGTTCACGCCGTGGCCGGATCCCTGGGCGTGACGCCCTCCCAGGTCGGCCTCGCCTGGCTGTTGCAGCACGCCCCGAACGTGCTGCTCATCCCCGGCACCGCCGACACCGCCCACCTCGAAGCCAACATGGCCGTCAGCGACATCGTCTTCGACGACGCCGCCCGCGCCACCCTCGACGCCGTCGAATCACGCTCCGGCAACGTTCCGCTCGGCTGACTTCCCCTTTCCCTCGGCACCAGAAAAAAATGAGGTAAGGCTTCCTATGAAGGCCATCGTCTACCGCGAGAACGGCGGCCCGGACGTTCTCCGGCTCGTCGACCGTGACCTGCCCGTGCCCGGCCCCGGCGAGGTTCGCGTCCGGGTCGCCGTGTCCGGCATCAACCCGACGGACTGGAAGTCACGCGCGCTCGCGCCCATGGGGTTCCCCGAGATCACTCCGGGCCTGGACGGCGCCGGCGTGATCGACGCTGTCGGTGAGGGGGTCGACCGGAGCCGGACCGGCCAGCGCGTCTGGGTGTACATGGCCGCTCACGGGCGGCCGACCGGAACCGAAGCCGAATTCACCGTCTTGCCCGCCGAGCAGGCCGTGCCGCTGCCCGACGAGGCCAGTTTCGACCTCGGTGCCTCACTCGGTGTCCCGGCGATCACCGCGCATCGCGCTCTCACCGTCGCCGAGGACGGGCCGCGTCGTCTGCGACCCGGAGCGCTCGAGGGCAAGGTGGTCCTCGCCGCGGGCGGGGCCGGGGCGGTCGGGCGCTCGGTGATCCAACTCGCCCGATGGGCGGGCGCGACGGTGATCAGCACGGTCAGCGGTCCGGAGAAGGCCCGGCTGGCCACCGCCGCCGGTGCTCACCACGTGGTCAACTATCGCGAGGGCGACCCGGCCGCCGAGATCCGCGAGTACGCTCCGGATGGCGTCGACATCGTCGCGGAGGTGGCGCTCGGCGCGAACTTCGCGCTGGACCTGGCCGTGCTGCGGACGCGCGGCACGATCTCGGTCTACGCCAACGACGGCGACAAGCCGATCGAGCTGGACCTCTGGCAGAACATACTGCTGAACACGCGCCTGCAATTCCTCGTGCTCTACACGGTCGGTGCGGACTTGCTCGCCGAGGCCGCCGAGGACATCTCCGCGGCTGTCCGCGACAACGCGCTGCCGGTCGGCGAGGAGCACGGCCTGCCGCTGCTCCGCTTTCCGCTCGACCGCACCGCCGACGCGCACAAAGCGGCGGAAAACGGCGCGGTCGGCAAAATCGTCCTGGACATCACGTCGTGACGGACAACCCGCTCGGCGGCGGACCCGTTACCGGCTGAATGGTCCATACCACGGGAGGATTCGACAGCACACCTCATTGGTTTGGTTTCGCGACGCGGTGGTAGCTGGAAGCGAGTTCGCGACGAAACGGGAGGTGCGCGATGTGCCGGTTGTTCGGGATGACCGCGAGCCCGGAGCGGGTGCGGGCGACGTTCTGGTTGCTGGAAGCGCCGGACAGCCTCGCGCGGCAGAGCCGCCGCGAGCCGGACGGCACCGGCCTGGGCGTCTTCCGCGCGGACGGCACGCCCGATGTCGAGAAACAGCCGCTCGCCGCCTACCAGGACCGGCAGTTCGCCGAGGAAGCGAAGGAACGGGAGTCGACGACCTTCCTGGCCCACGTCCGTTATGCCTCGAACGGCGGCCTGGATCCACGCAACACCCACCCCTTCACGCAACGAGGCCGGATCTTCGCCCACAACGGAGTCATCGGAGATCTGGACACATTGGACGATGCGCTCGGTGAATACCGGGATCTGGTGCGAGGCGACACGGACTCGGAACGGTTCTTCGCGCTCATCACCCGCTCCATCGACCGTCACGACGGAGACATCACCGCCGGCATCACCGAAGCCGCCCACTGGGTCGCCGAGCGGCTCGGCGTCTTCGCGATCAACATGATCCTGACGACGCCGTCGGAACTGTGGGCCTTGCGTTATCCGGACACGCACGACCTTTTCGTGCTCCAGCGCGCGGCGGGCGGCGGGCACGGTGATCGTCACCTCGAACACGCGAGCCCCGCCGGCCGGATCCGCGCCCGGTCCGGGGCGCTGGCCGAGCACCCCGCGGTGGTCGTCGCGAGCGAAAAGATGGACGAAGACCCCGGCTGGCAGAACCTGCGCTCCGGTGAACTACTGCACGTCGGCCGGGACCTGGCCGTCACCCGGCAGGTGGTCCTCGACCGGCCGCCCCGCCGCCGCCTCACTCTCGACGATCTCGGCGCCCACGCGAAGGCATCGCAAACGGGACGATGAAAAGGTCCTTCAGCGACCGCAGGAAGAGGGGCGGGCCCGGAAGACGCGAGGGTGGACCGCTGTGCTTGTCTTTGCCGTGTGCGACAGCATCCGACGAGGAGGGGTCCGGTCATGGCCGAGGAGAGCGCGGTCAGGCTCGCGGTGTTGATCGACGCCGACAACGCCCAGCCGAGCATCATCGAAGGACTGTTGGCCGAGGTCGCCAAGTACGGCACCGCCCACGTCAAACGCGCCTACGGTGACTGGACCGGCACCAGCCTCAAAGGCTGGAAGGAACACCTGCTGGCCCAGTCCATCCAACCCATCCAGCAGTTCGCCTACACCACCGGCAAGAACGCCACCGACGCCGCCATGGTCATCGACGCGATGGACCTGCTCTACTCCGACCGCTTCGACGGGTTCTGCCTCGTCTCCAGCGACAGCGACTTCACCCGTCTCGCCGCGCGCCTCCGGGAATCCGGCCTGACCGTCTACGGCTTCGGCGAACGCAAAACCCCCAAGCCCTTCGTCGCCGCCTGCGACAAGTTCATCTACACCGAAAACCTCACCGCCTACACCGTCACCGCCGCACCCACCGAAACCACCAAACTCGCCCCGCGTCCCACCGCCGCGCAACTCAAGCAGGACACCGCCCTGGTCAACCAGCTCCGGACCGCGGTGGAAGCCGCCTCGGACGACGACGGCTGGGCACCCCTGGCCACCATCGGCCACATCCTCACCCACCAACGCCCCGACTTCGACTCCCGCAACTACGGCTACGCCAAACTCAGCGATCTCATCACCGCGACCACCCTCTTCGACATCGAACGCCGCAGCCCCGGTGACGGCAAACCCGCCATCCCCTACGCCCGCGACCAACGCCGCCGCCAGGACAAGAAACCCTGACACACCGGGAGGGAACGGATCGTTGTGCATGCCCGCGACATAGCCTGGTGACCATGGACGAGCGCACCAACGGGACAGCGACCCTGAGCCACGGGCTGGCCGGATACCTGCGAGCGGTGGCCGAGGCCGTCGGTGTGCCCGCCGAGGCGACTTCGTTCGAAGTCAGCGACACGGCGACGGCCTACCTGGGATTGGCGCGCCGGTGGTCGGAACGTCCCGGCGAGGACCTGATGCTGATCTGGAGCGAGCAGCACGGGTGGTCGGTCGCCGTGGAGACGAACCCCGGGGCGGCACCCATGGTGGTGGCCTACCTGGCGGGCACCGACGTCGTGCCCGCTCCGGACGTGGTGGCGCGATTCGTCACCGACGTCATCGCGGGGCAGCGAGCGGGCTCGCCGCCGCGGCCGGTCTTCCCGAACGAGCGCCACGAGCTTGCCGAGCGTCTGGCCGAGTACGCCTGATCCGGCCTCTTACGCCGATTTGGTGAGCGCCGCCAGCCGCTTCGGCGTCGGCCACCGGACCTGCCACGCCCAGCCCAGCTGCTCGAACCACCGGATCAACCGCGCGGAGACGTCGATCTGTCCCCGCAGGACCCCGTGGCGGGCGGACGTGGGGTCGGCGTGGTGGGAGTTGTGCCAGGACTCCCCCATGGACAGCAGAGCCAGCGGCCAGAAGTTGGCCGACCTGTCGCGGCTGGTGAAGGGCCTGTCGCCGATCATGTGGCAGATCGAGTTCACCGACCATGTCACGTGGTGCTGGAAGGAAACGCGGGCCAGTCCGGCCCACAGGAACGCGGTCAGGGCTCCCCACCACGACATCGTGATCAGGCCGCCGAGAATCGGGGGAACCAGCACGCTCGCGCCGACCCACAGCGGGAACAGCCGGTCGACCATGCGGATGTCGCGGTCGGCCACGAGGTCGGGGGCGAAGCGGTCGACGTTGGTCGTGTCGCGATCGAACAACCAGCCCATGTGCGCGTGCCAGAAGCCCTTGGCCAGGGCGAGCGGCGAGGTGCCGAACAACCAGGGCGAGTGAGGGTCGCCCTGGCGGTCGGAAAAGGCGTGGTGGCGACGGTGGTCGGCGACCCATCCGATCACCGGGCCCTGCGCCGCCAGTCCCCCCGCGACCGCCAACCCGATGCGCAGCGGACGTTTGGCCTTGAACGCGCCGTGGGTGAAGTACCGGTGGTAGCCCACGGTGATCCCGAGGGTGGACACCAGATAGAACACCGCCGCGATGGTGAGGTCGAGCCAGCTGACGCCCCATCCCCAGAAAACCGGGACGGCCGCCAGCAGGGCCAGGAAGGGCACGAGCAGGAACGCCCGGATGGTCACCATCTCGAGCGGCGTACGCGTGCCGGAGATGACCGGTTTCGGTGCCGGTTTGGTATGCCCGGCGGAGGTTACGTTGGTCATGGGACCTCGTTTCGGTTGTTTGTGGACAGTCCGAGACGAGTGGGATCGTGCACTTCTACCGCGTCAGAAGACGGCGGCGAGACGACGGGGTGACTACCGCCGTGGCCGCGGGACCGCCGCAACGGCCGGCCGCGCCGAGAAACGAACCTGCCGCGCGGAATCTGCGTTCCCTTCGGACATCGCCTCACTCTCCGGCAGCTCGGCCTCCGGGTGACTGAACACCAGCGGTGCCGCGGCCGGCCGGGACGAGGGGGGATCTGTTGGGGGCATGAAACTCCTTGAGTGGCAACGGTGGGCGGATGCTCGAATCCGCCGCGAAGAAGGAAGAAGGACGCGCCTGCCGGCAAATCAGGGTCCGAGACCGGTGAGGGAAGCCGGAACCGACCGCCTGTCCGAGATGGACGACCACGGCCTCCACCCCACCGTACCCGCCGCGGCCCGCGGCCCGCTACCTGGGCGCGCGAAGGCCACCGGCGTAAGTGCGAGGCACACCTCGTCCGATCAGGACGAGACCTTGGCCGCCGCGTGCGCGCGCCGTTCCTCGAAACGGCTCGCCTGCGTGTCAAGCCGGGTGAGGAAGCTCGACAGCTCGGTCCGCGCGGCCTCACCGACGGCGTTCAGGCCTTCGAGATCGAACACGCCCCAGTGCCGCAGCAGGGGCGAGACGACGTCGTCGTGATGGATCCGGAGATCGTAGATTCCGGCTTTGGCGATGGCGGCGGCCTTACGGGCGAAACCGGGGATGATGCTGCCCGGCATCTGGAACCCGATGACTTCGTCGGCGATCGCACGCATGGCCTGGTTCGGCTCGATCTCCAGCGCCGCGGTCATGAGGTTGCGGTAGAAGAGCATGTGCAGGTTCTCGTCCGCGGCCACGCGGGCGAGCAGCTTGTCCGCGATCGGATCCTGGGTGTGACGGCCGGTGTTGCGGTGCGAAATCCGCGTCGCCAGTTCCTGGAACGACACGTAGGCGAAAACGTTGAGCAGGGCCTTGTCGCCGCTGTCGAAGCCGGTCTGCATGGTCTGCATCCTGGCTCGCTCGAGTTCGTCGGGGTCGACACCCCGGGTGACCAGCAGGTAGTCACGAATGCAGATGCCGTGCCTGCCCTCCTCGGCCGTCCACCGATGCACCCAGGTGCCCCACGCGCCGTCCCGGCCGAACGCGCGCTCGATCTCCCGGTGATAGCTGGGCAGGTTGTCCTCGGTGAGGAGATTGACCTCCATGGCCGTCCTGGCGATGGGCGAAAGACCGGACTGGCCGGGCTCCCACGGCAGTCCCCCCAGGTCGCCGAAGTCACGGCCCTGGCTCCAGGGCACGTATTCGTGCGGCATCCACTCCTTGGCCACCTCGAGATGGCGGTCGAGGTTCGTGGCGACCGTGGATTCGAGATCCAGCAGCAGGCGGGTGCTCTGCGATGACGTCAAGGTGATCGTCTCCTTCTTAGGAGCACCAACCTACGGCATCGTAAGTTACCGCCGGGGTACGACGACCTGGCCGGCACCCGACAGGGTGACGCAAACCCCCGAACCGGCGACGGTCAAGGACCGACGTGCTCGCAGAGGCCGTCGCCGTCGGTCGCGCCCACCCCGGACAGCACGCCGCTCACGACGTCCCGGACGAACTTCCGGTCGAGCTCACGATGGCCGAAGAGCACACGGAACACGATCGGCGCGGCGAACAGGTCCATCAGCAGATCGATGTCGAGCCCGGAGCGGATTTCGCCGCGCGCCTCACCCTTCCGCAAGGATTCGACGCACGCCTCCCGGCGGGGCTCCCAGACCACGGCGAGGAATTCCTTCCGCAGTTCCGGATCGTCGGCCAGATCGGCCGTCAACGCCGGGAGCACGTTGCCCAGGGCCGGGTCGGCCATCCCGACGCGAAGCGCTTCGAGATGGCCGACCAGGTCGCAGGAGGTGCACCCGGTGTCCATCTCCGCGACGCCGGTGCGCTCCTCCGCCAGGGCCGCGACCACCAGTTGCTTCTGGCTTTTCCAGCGGCGGCGGATGGCGGGCTTGGTGGTACCCGCGCGCTGGGCGATGGCCTCCATGGTCAAGGCCGTGTAGCCGACCTCCCGCAGGAGCGCGGTCACCGCGGCCAGCACCGACTGGTCGATGCGCTCGTCCCGGTGCCGTGCCATCGAACCCTCCCGCCCGCGATCGATGGGACGAATTCTACCCTTGGCGCAGGACCACCTTGCCGAACGACTGTCCGCGGTCCACCCGCTGGAGCGCGGTGGCGGCATCGGTGAGCGGGAAACTCCGGTCGACTACGGCGGAAAGCTTGCCATCGGCGAGCAGGCCGACGACCCGGTCCCAGGACCTACGGCGATCTTCCGGTGTCAAGGAGTTCAGGCTGAACGCGAGCAGCGTCGGCGAATTGTGGAAGGTGCGGAGCAGCGCGTCGAACGTTTCGGTCCCCGGGGCTCCCGCGGCGCCGCCACAGAGGACGTAACGCCCGTTGGGGCGCAGCAGTTCCAGGTGCTCGTGCACCTGCGGGCCTGCGACGGTGTCCACGATGACGTCGTAGGCGTCCTCGGGCAGGGCGGACTGGGTGCGGTCGACGACCTCCGTGGCCCCGAGCTTCCGCAGGCGTTCCCCCCTCTCCGCGGACGAGGTCACCACGGTGACCTCCGCGCCGAGGGCGTGCGCGATCTGAGTGGCGAGCACACCGATCCCGCCACTCGCGCCGCGGATGAGCACCCGTTCACCGGAGGAGACCCCGGTCCGGCTCAGCGCGCCCTCCGCGACCAGCGCGTTGAGGCCCAGCGCGACCACGTCGACCGGGTCGGCACCGTCCGGGGCGGGAAGCAGTTGGCCTGTGCCGACGGCGACCCGCTCCGCGTAAGCGCCGAAGTCGGGGAGCGCCAGAACCCGCTTCCCGACGAGGTGTTCCGGCACGCCAGGACCGGCTGTCCGAACACGGCCGACGGCCTCCAGGCCCAGGACGGATCCGGCACCGGGAAAGGGCGCGTACTGACCCCGTAGTGCCATGACGTCCACATAACCGACCCCGATCGCCTCGACATCGACCACGGCCTGTCCGGGACCGGCAGCCGGTTCCGGCACATCGGCCAGGGCGACTTCCTGCGACGCCTCGACGACCACCGCTTTCATTGGTGCACACCTTCCTATTACGTTTCGATCCGAAACGGAACGTTATTTGGCGGAATGATCGCTGTCAAGGCTCGTGGCGGCACTGGCTCTGGTGGTGCTCCCCGGGGAGGCGATGCGGGCAAGGGTCTCCGACACCAGCGCTTCCGGGGCGACTTCGGGAATCCAGTGCCCGACCCCGCTCAGTTCGACGAACCGGTAATCGCCGGTCACGTACTCGCCGCACAGCTCCGCGCCCGCCCGCCGCAGCGCGAGATCCCGGTCGCCCCAGAGGTAGGTGGCCGGCACTCCGACCGGGCCCAGCTTCGCGAAGTCACGGGTCATCGCGCGGTAGTAGTTGAGCTGCGCGGTGAACACGCCCGGCCGCCGAGCCGCTTCCAGGTAATGCTCGACGAGGTGACGCGGCACCGCCGGGGGAAACCACGCGCGCAACCGGCGCGCGTCGTCCTCAAGCATGACGCGCTCGGCCTTGCCGGACCTGAACAGGCCGAAATAGGCCGATCGCTCCTGCTGGTCCGCGTCGGTGGCGAGCGCCCGGCCGAAGGCGGCCAGATGCGGCACCGACGCGGCGGTCAGGCTGCGCACCCGCTCCGGATGCCGTGCCGCGATGAACCAGGACACCGTGGCACCCCAGTCGTGACCGACGAAGTGGACGCTGGGCAGGCCAAGGACGTCGAGCAGGCCGAGCACGTCCTCGACCAACGCGTCGATGCGGTAGTTGTCCGGCCCGACCGGGCGGGCACCGGGTGAGTAGCCGCGTTGGTCCGGGGCGATCACCCGATATCCCGCCGCGGCCAGCGACGGGGCGACACCGGTCCAGGACGCCCGACTCTGCGGAAACCCGTGCAGCAGCAGGATCGGCTCGCCCTCACCCGCCACCGACAGGTCGAACACCTGGCCACCCACCGCGAGCTTGGTCTGGGTTCCCCAATACGGATCCCGGAAAGACGGCATTTGGTACCTCCCGGCTTGTGCGGCCGGTCCCGCCACGCGCGGAACCGGCCATTCGCCCGTTTCGGTTCCCGGCTGACGTCCTCAGCCGGCGGCTTCCGCCGTCGGGCACAGGACCGCCCGGCCCAGAATGTGGCCGAGGAAATTGAATCCGAGAAACGCGGGTGTGCTGTTCTCGTCCACGCCGATCTTTTCCACGTCGAGGGCGTGCACCACGATGTAGTAGCGGTGGACACCGCTACCGGGCGGCGGAGCGGCGCCGATGTAGCGGGCGGCGCGAGCGTCGTTGGGGATCTGCAGGGCACCCGATGGCAGGAGTTCTCCGGTGCCGTTTCCGGCATCGGAGGGCAACTCCGTTACCGAGGCGGGAAGGTCGGCCACCGCCCAGTGCCAGAACCCGGACCCGGTGGGCGCGTCGGGGTCGTACATCGTCACCGCGTAGCTCTTCGTGCCCTCCGGCGCACCCGACCAGGACAGCTGAGGTGAAACGTCCTCCCCTCCCGGGACGCCGAAGATGCCCGACCACTGCGCGGCAGGCAACGGTTTCCCCTCGACGACATCCTTACTGGACACCGTGAAAGCCGGAACCTCGGGCAACCCTGCGAAGGGATTGTTTCCCGACATCTGAACTCACTTTCTCTTTGTTCGAACAATTTACCTGTGCCGAAAACGCCGCTACGGCACCAGAATCGCGCGGCCCCGGATCCGGCCGGCCGCGAGATCCTCGAACGCTTCGACCGCGTCCTCGAGCGCGTACCGGCGAGTGCGCAAGATGATCTTGCCGGACTGAGCGAGCGCCATCAACTCGACAAGATCGGTGTAGGAACCCACCATATTGCCGACCACGCTCTTCCGACCGGAGACCAGATCCGCCGTGGGAATCCGCAACTCCCCGCCATAACCGACGACGAACAGCGAGCCGTCCGCCCCGGTCATCGCCCAGGCGTCGTTCTCCGCGCCTTGCTCGGCGACGAAATCGAACACCACATCCGCGCCCTGACCCTCGGTGAGGTCCGCCACCGCGGCCACGTGATCACCATCGGAGACCACGGTCTCGTCCGCACCGATCCGCGTGGCCAGGTCAAGCGCTTCCCTGCTGCGATCCACCACGATGATTCGTGCCGAAGTCAACGCCGTCAGGGCCTGGATCCCGATATGCCCGAGGCCACCGGCCCCCTGCACCACCGCGACCGAACCGGGCCGCAACAACGGCACCGCCCGCCGCACCGCGTGATACGCGGAGATGCCCGCGTCCGCCAAAGCGGCCACCTCCGCCGGATCCGTCTCGGGATTCAACCGCACACAGGCCCGCTCGGTGGTCAGCAGATATTCCGCCATGCCACCGTCGTGATCGGACACACCCGGAAAGAAGGCGTTGGAACAGCCCATATCCCGGCCCCTCCGGCATGCCGGGCACGCCCCGCACGACGGCTGCGGATGCAGGATGACCGTGTCGCCAACCTTGACCTGGGTCACGCCATCGCCCACGGCCTCGACCCAGCCCGCGTTCTCGTGACCTATCGTGTAGGGCAACCGCGGCCCCATCATCTGGGCCCACTGCCCCTCGATGATGTGCAGATCGGTACGGCAAACCCCCGCGCCACCGATCTTCACGATCACGTCGAGCGGACCCGTCAGCTTCGGCTCCGGCACGTCCTCGACGACCGGCTGCTTGTGGTAATCGTGCAACCGCACGGCCCTCATGTGTTTCCCTTTCGTGGCGGCTTTGCCGGGTGAGAGGTTCTTCTCGGCGCCCTATCGCCCGAGATCGTCGTATTTCAGCAGGTAGGAGTCGGCGGACGGCACCGGAAGCGGGGTCTTCGACGCGTCACCGTCGAACAAGGTGTCCACATTGGACTTGGTCACGACGCGGAACGGCGTGAGCGTGCGATCCGGAATCTTCTCACCGGCCGCGATCGCACGGCTCATCGCGAGAAGGTAGCGCGGCCACTCGGACAGACCCGCGTCGCCCTCGGCCACCCAGATCGGATTCGTCCGCACACCGGCCAGCGCGCTGGGAAGCGCACCCGTCGACGCGAGGAGGACATCCTTCTGCCGCCCAGCCTGTTCGAGCGCACGGAGGACACCCGGGACCATGGCGTCGTTCAGCACGTCGATGACGAGTTTCTTGCCGGCGGGAATGGTCTGCAGGACGCGCTGCGTCGCCGCGTAGGCGCCGTCGACGGTGCCGACTCCGTCGACAAACTGACCGCTGGCACCGATACCGGTCGTGGTCAGGGAGAAGTCGGAGGGAGCACGTTGTTCGAGACCGGGGAAATGCTTGGCGAACTCGGAGTAGAACCCGCCGACGCTGTTGATCGGAGCCATCCCGGCGGTCGTCACGCTCTCCAGCAGGACGAACATGTCGTTCGCCGCCCAGCCCCGCTCCGCCGCGATCTTGGCGACTTCGGTGCCCAGTTGGGTACCGGCACCCACCTGGTCCAGGTCGTAGAGCGAGCAGCCCGCGATGGGAAGGTTGACCGCGACGCAGGGAAGCTTCGCCCTCGTGAAGACCTGGCCGACGGAATTGGTGTTGCCGACGCCGTCCCAGTCGATCGCGACGTCCGGTTTCTGGCCGACGATGAGGTTGGCGTTGGAAAGCGCCTGCGTGGCGTCGGCGTTGTTGTCGTAGCGGTTCAGCTTCACACCCTTGGCGGTGGCAAGCCGCGCCAGGCCGTCGCCGAGTGCTTTGTACAGCGGATCAGCGTCGGAAACTCCGGCGTAGGCCACGCTGAGCGGCTTGGCCCCGTCCGCGGCCTTGTCCTGACTCCCGGTGGAGCACGCGGTGAGCGCGAGCCCGACCGAAAGTGACAGTATGGCGAGTGGGATTCTACGGTGACGAGTCATGACATTTCCTTTCCCGCACGACTCTGGGCAGGGTCTGGCCATCAGGGAATTCAGGGAAAATCAGAGAATTTTCCTGAGCAATACCTCGCGCACGCGTCCGAACGCGACGGCGACCAGCAGGATGATGCCGGTCCAAATCGTCTGGTAATAGCTGTTCACTTGCAGGATGGTGAGGCCGTTGCTGATCGACCCGAGCAAGAGGATGCCCAGCACGGTCCCGACCACACCACCCGATCCGCCGGTCAGCGCGGCTCCGCCGACGATGACCGCCGAGATGGATCCCAGAGCGGCATTCGAGCCGACGCTGGGCGCTGCCGCCAGGAGCTGACTGGCGGTGACCGCGCCCGCGAAACCCGCGAACACGCCACTGGATACGTAGACGCCTTGGACGATCGCCGAGCACCGGATCCCGGCGAGTTCGGCGGCCTCGCGGTTTCCCCCGATCGCATAGATCGCGCGGCCCAGCCGGGAATACCGCAACAGGACCAGGACCGCCAATGCGACCACCGCGAACGCTATCACGCAGTACTGGAGGTCGCCGACGATGCGGTCTCCCCAGAATCCGGCATCGGTCGGCAGTTCCTTGGTCTGGCCGTTGGTCAGCACGAAGGCCGCCCCACCCGTCACCGACAAGGTCGCGAGCGTGCAGATGAACGGGTTGATGCGCAGCTTCTCGACGATCACCCCGTTGAGGAGACCGACCCCACCGCCGACCGCTGCCGCGACCAGCGTGGCCGGCACGAAGGACATCGAGTCGGCCGCGATGCCGAACGTGACCGCGCCCAGCGGTAGCGCGCCTCCGACCGAGAGGTCGAACCCGCCGGACACGATGGCGATCGTCTGTCCTATCGCGACGATTCCGAGCGGCGCCGCGATGGCCGCTATCCCCGCGATGTTCGACACCGTGAGAAAGGTGTCCGACCGTGAGGAAAAGTACAGGCAGACGACCACGAAGAACAGGCCGATGCCGACCGACTGAAGAGCCGCGCGGGCGCCCCGCGCACGCAGACCCGTGCCCGTCGAACCGGACTTCGCGGCGGGCCCGGCGGGAACTTCCACTCCGTCCACTGTTTCCGTCATCTTCATAGCGGATCTCCTGATGCCAACGACAGGGCTCTGGCGGGTGTCTTCTCGTCACCGGCCAGTTCGCCGATGACCGTTCCGTCTCTCAGGATGTAGAGCCGGTCCGCCAGCTCGACCGCTTCCTCGACGTCCGTACTGGCGAACAGCACCGCTGAGCCGGAGGAGGCGAGGACGGACAGTCTCTGGTGGATTTCGCGCCGGGCACCGACATCGACACCGCGGGTGGGTTCATGCAGGACGATGAGCCGGTGCCCGACCGCGATGCGGGAACCCACCAGCACTTTCTGCTGGTTTCCCCCGGACAGGTGCCCGATCGGCTGGACCGGTGACCTGAACTTGAGCGCGAAATCCGTCACGATTCCCTCGAGGACCGCGCGCTCGCGGCTGGGTCTCATGATGCCGGTACGGGCAAGTTTCCCGAGTTGAGGCAGCGCCGCGTTGTGCACCACGCTGCCACTCAGGATGAGGCCACCGCGCTTACGATCCGGCGGCACGCCGACGATTCCCCGCTTCCTGGCTTCCCGGACATTCCGGATGGCCCCGACGTCTTGACCATCGACCAGTAGCCGGCCCCGCTGGTGCGGGCGCAGTCCGGTCACCGTCTCCAGCGCGGCCTCCTGCCCGCCGCCGCGCACGCTGAAAAGGCCGACGATTTCCCCGCCGCGAACATGGAAACTGGCGTCCCTCAAGCCGTTCGTGTCGGTGTGGCTCGTACCCTGGAGTTCGATGACGGCTCTTTCCGTCCGAACCGATCGTGCTCGCTGGAAGGTCGTGGTCTTCCGGGAACCGAGCATGCTGCCGACGAGATCCCGCTTGGTGACCTCCGACGTGGGTGAGTCCAACGCGACCCGGCCGTCCCGGAGAACGACGCACGAGTCCGTGTGCTCCAAGACCTCGTCCAGGCGGTGGGAGATGCACAGCACCGTGACGTTTTCGCCGGCCAAGGCGGCCACGGTCGCGAAAAGACGGTCGGAATCCTGCTGCGACAACGCCGCCGTCGGTTCGTCGAGAAGCAGAACACGAGCGTTCCGGGCGATCCCCTTGGCGATCTCGACCAGTTGCGCGTCCGCGAGCGAGAGGTGCGACATCGGTCTGTCGAGCGACACCCGCAGCCCCACCCGGTCGGCGAAGTGCCGCGCCTTGCGCATCATTCCGCGCCGGGAAACGACGCCGTTGCGCCTGGGCAACCGCCCGAGCAGAATGTTTTCCGCCACGCTCAGGCTCGGCAGATACGCGAGTTCCTGCGGCACCAGTGCGACGCCCGCACGCAGGGCTTCCCGCGGACTACCTGCCTGCAGTGGGACGTCACCGACGGCTATCCGTCCCGCATCGCGGCGGATGGCACCGGCGAGTATCTTGACCAACGTCGACTTGCCGGCTCCGTTCTCACCGAGCACACCTACCACGTGGGCGGTAGGCGCGGTGAAGCTGACGCCTTTCAGTGCCACCGTTGCCCCGTATGCCTTTGTGACACCCTCGACGTGCACGCTCAACCGTGTTCACCTCCTTGTGAAATTCGGGAACGATGGACAACAGGGTCCACGATCGGGTAAAAAGATCAGGGATCGACAAGGAAGCCGGTTCGCGAGAACAGGGATTCCGCTCCGGGCCGCTGTCGATGCCGGCAGAGAAAGAGGTTCAGCCTGCCGGATTGGTGAAGATCGGCACAGTACTCAGTCGCCTTCGAGCATGATGGTGTGGTCCTTGGTGACCCTGCCATCGTTATCGAGAAAGAGTATTTCCGATCCTACGGCCACGGAGGAATCAGGGCTGTTCAGCGGAACGATGTCCCAGAGGAAGAAGACCGCGTCACCTTTGCGCATCGCATGCCGGCGCGCCTGGAACCGGATCTGGCCTTCGACGTTGTTCTGCTGGTAGGACTCCGCGATTCCGTCGGTGATCGCCTGGTGCCCCTCGGCGACGAAATGACCCAGGTGCAGGCCATTCGGCGCCCAGAGCTTACGAACCAGCGCGGCCCGGGCTTCCGGGTCGGGTTCGTTGAAGACGTCGGCGAACCCGTCCGCCAGCTGCTGCGCCTGGCTCTGGTCAGGATCGTCGTCGACAAAGGTGAAGCTGTAGTCGGTCTGGATACGCCCGTCCGGCGTCGTCTTGATGACCGTCGCGCCGGTCGCGACGGGAGGTTCGGACCCGGTGACCGCCTCCCAGAGGAACATGATGACGTCCTCGTGGCTGTACACTTTGGACCCGAGACGAAACACGAGATTGATGGGCTCGACCTTTTCGACGCGCATCTGGATGATTCCACTCACCAGTTCGTCGTGGCCCTTGGCGGAAAACCCGCCGAAATGTGCCCCGTCGGGTGCCCACAACGAGGTGACCATCTCAGCCAGTACGGCCCGGTCGGGCTCGTTGTAGGCATCGGTGCATCGATCGGCGATGATCTGTGCGTCGGTCATGGTCAGGATCCTTCCGTGAAAACCGTCAGCGGGAGGTAGGCGCTGACAATCCAGTTCGGTTCGTTGACGATCTCGCTGATCTTCAGGTCGGCCGCGACGCTGCACAGGACGTAGGCCTCTTGCCGGGTCAGCCCTCGCTCGGCGACCAGCAGGCCGATCATCTGCCGGACGGCCTGACGAGCACCTTCGTGGAGGTCGTCACCGATGCCGGTGGTGACGAGATGGCCCCGGTCCGGTGTGCGCTCGAGGGGTTCACTGACCACCGCACGGGGTGAGGACGGTGCCTGGCCGGAAAGCACGTGGAACCGCAGGGTCGCCGCGACGCTGGTCTCGACGGCCGTACCGCACACCTCACCGTCGCCCTGTGCGGCGTGCCCATCACCGCAGGAGAACAGGGCGCCGGAGACCTCGACCGGAAGGATCAGCCGGGTTCCCGGACGGAAATGGCGGTTGTCGAGGTTACCGCCGATGGGCCGGGGCGGAATGGTGGAATGTTCCCCGAACTCCGCCGGGGCCACGCCCATGATGCCGAGAAACGGCTCGAGGGGAACCCGCACTCCCTCTTTGATCTCGGCCATCTTGTCGACATACCGGACCACGTGCACGTGGGCCTCGTCGAAGTCGTCGGCGAGCAGACCGAAGCCCGGCATGAACGCGGTGACGCCCTGCGGTGTCGTGACCCGCACGTCGAGGATGTCGATGGCGAGCGCGTCACCTGGCTCCGCGCCGCGGATGGCGACCGGGCCGGTGAGGATATGCGGGTGGACGAAGTCCATGCTCATCAGGTCATCGACGGAGGCGTTGGGTCCCCAGTCGAAAATCGAGGGACACTCGAAATCGACGGTGTCACCGTCGTCGATGGTCAGGGCGATCGGTGTTTCCCGGTCGAAGACGCGGTGGGTCGTCGAGGTCTTGTGGTTCATCCTGGTCTCCCGTTCGAATTCCGGCTCAGTCGATGTCGCTGTCAAGTCCGCGGCGGTGCAGAGTTCGGACGTAGTAGTCCCAAGTCCCCTTGATCATCACCTCGCCGCCGAGGACCCTGGAGTCGTCGATCTCCGCCTGGGTCATCAGCACGGGCTCGCCGGCGGCCATGACCTTGAGCTGCACTCCGCAGGAGCGTTCGAGCTCGATGGTGGACACCACCGCGTCGGCCACCGAAGTCCCGGTCACGATCACACCGTGGTGTTTCATCAGGAGCGCCTTGTTCTTCGCGAGCAGGCGAGCGACCACCGGTCCCTGCTCCGCGAGCGGCAGGCTTTCGATGTCGGTCGTGAGGTCGATTTCGCCCTCCCATCGCGCCGCATTCCTGTCGAAGGGAACAAGATTCTGATCCAGCGCGCCGAGGGCGACCGCGTTGTCACCGTGATGGTGCGCGATGCACACCACGTCCGGCCGTGCGGCGTAGATTTCGCCGTGCAAGCGGAGTGAAGGATTGATCGTTCCTTCGCCGCGCACGACGTTCAGCTCGAAATCCACCTCTCGGAGGTCCCGGATCCGGACCTCCTCCACGCTTTGCCCGAATTGGTAGGTCCAGAAGGTGTCGGAGCCGGGCAACCGCGCGGTGAGATGGGCGAGCAGACCGAGACCGAGTCCGCGCATGCCCAGAATCCGGTAACCGAGCGTGAGCTCTTTGCGGAGATCTTGACAGGGGTCAGTCACAGGAACCTCCCTGAGATACGTTACGATCCGGAACGGAACGTAAGTAGGGAGCTTATGGCCGGGCCCGCCGGGTGTCAAGGTCCTAACTGGATGGTCGGCGCTCCGTCGCGCAGAGTGCCGCAAGCCGGGATTCGCCGCGCCGGGTCCGACAGACCCGGGCTCGCCAAGCCCGGGTCCGGTGTCACCGGTCTCGTGTCGCGTCCGCCAGCCTGAGCACCCGCTCGGCCTGCGCGTAGATCGGGCCATCGACCATCCGGCCCTCGAACGTCGTGACCCCACGGTCTTCACCCACGTGCGCGAACAACCGCCGTGCCCAATCGACGCGGTCCGCGGTGGGGACATACGACGCCCTGATGGTGGCGACCTGTTTCGGATGAATGGCGACCTTCACGTCGAATCCGACGGCCACCGCGTCGTCGCACTCCGCGGCGAGTCCGGCCGTGTCGCCGATGTCCATGTACACGGCGTCGAGGGCCAGCCGGCCATGTGCCTTGGCGGCCACCAACGCCCGGGACCTGGCGTATCGGGCGACGTCGGAATACGTGCCGTCGGGCCGCCGGCTGGCGGTGCCGCCGAGGCCGGCCACCAGGTCGTCCGCACCCCACATGACGCCGATGACGTTCGCGGCCCTCGCGAGGTCGGCGGCGTACTCGATGCCCCTCGGCGTTTCCAGCAGCGCCACGACGTGGTGGGCGAGCGCGGTGACGCTCGGAACGTGCTCGGCCTTGGCGAGCATCAGCCGGGGCAGATCCAGTTCCGCGGCCAGGCGCACGTCCGGATCGTGCTGCGGGCTGCCGGCGGCATTGATCCGCACCACGGTGCGTTCGGCGTCGAACGCACCGTCGGTGACCAGTCCACGCAACGCATCGCGGGCGGCCGCCTTGTTCGCGGGGGCGACCGCGTCCTCCAGATCCAGGATGACCACGTCGGCGGCCGTGAGCGCCTTGGCGTAGCGCTCGGGCCGGTCGGCCGGGCAGAAGAGCCACGCGGGCCCTGGCGCCCAATCCAGGTCAAGCATCGGGTGCCATCCGCACCAACGTCGTGCGGACCGCCCGGGCCACGATCTTCCCGTCCTGGTTCCGGGCGATGTGCTCGAGGCTCACCACACCCTCACCAGGCCGGCTCGCCGAGGCGCGCTTGTCGACCACAAGCGTTTCCGCGTACAGGGTATCGCCGTGTTTCACCGGCGCGGGAAAGGAAACCTCCGAGAAACCGAGGTTCGCCACGATCGTGCCCTGAGTCAGTTGCGAAACCGAAAGACCCACCAAAGCGGACAGTGTGAACATCGAGTTCACCAGCCGCTCGTGGAACGGTGGCGTCCGGCCGCTTTCGTGCGCGTCGAGGTGCAGCGGCTGGGTGTTCATGGTCAGCGTGGTGAACAGCGTGTTGTCCGCCTCGGTCACCGTCCGCCCGGGCCGGTGCTCGTAGACGGTGCCGACTTCGAACTCCTCGAACCACAGGCCGCGTTGGACCACCCGTCTCGGCTGTCCGGTCACGTCAAGCTCTCCACAGCGACGCCTTCGGCGACAAGGCTTTCGCGGTAGGCGGCGATATTGGCCAGCTTGACGCCTTCGTAGCCGCGCACGAGATCGGGCAGACCCGCGATCCGGACCGCCCGCTCATAACCCTCGGGCGAGAGGTGCTCGGCGAGTTCGGTGACGACCTCGCGGTAGTGCGCCACCAGGGCCCGCTCGAGCCGCCGTACGTGGGCGTAACCGAAGACATCGAACGGGGTTCCGCGCAGTCCCTTCAACTTCGCGAGACCTCGCAGCGCCCAGTGGGATCGAGGACCGAACGACACCTTCTTCCGGCGTCCCAGCGCACGGAGCACGGGCGGGTGCAGTTTGAAGGTCACTTGACCGCTGCCGGGCACCTCGCCGGTAGCCGCATCAGCGTAACCGGGAGCTGTGAGAAGCCTCGCGACTTCGTACTCGTCCTTGTAGGCGGTCAACTTGTAGAGGAAGCGCGCGACAGCTTCGCTGAAGCGGGTTTCGTCGGTGACCGCGCGTTCGGCGTCGCGGATCCGCTCGACGAACCGAACGTAGTCCTCGGCGGTCTTCCTGTCCTGGAATCCGACGAGCTGGGCCGCCCGAACCTCGGCCAGGCGCCGAATCTCACCGTCCAAAGTAGATTCGATCGGCGGGACCGGGTCCTTCGCTCCCCCTCGCGGCGCGACCGCGGCGGCGAAGGCGCGCGGTTCCGCGATCACCGCCCGGCCCCACCGGAAGGCCGCGACGTTCGCGGACACGGCCACACCGTTGATGCTGATCGCTTCCTCGATGGCGTCGGCCGGGATCCGCAGCGCGCCGCTCTGGTAGGCGGCGCCGACCAGAAGGAAGTTGGCGGCCGCGGTGTCGCCGAACAGCTTCTCGGCAGTGTCCAGGGCGTCGAACGTGTGGAGTTCGGCGGTCACGGCTTCCAGGCGCGCGGTGAGTTCCTCCGTCGCCGGATACGCGACGGCCGGGTCGTAGACCATGTCACCGGTCGGCGTCTGGCTGGTCGAGGCGACCGCGACGGTCCCGGATGGATTCGTATACGCGAGGTTGTGGGGCTCGGCGGCGGTGAGCAGATCGAACGCGAGCAGGCAGTCCGCGGCGCCCGGCGAGACCCGGTTCGAGGGCCCGAGATTCTTCGCGGAGAACCGGAGATGCCCCGTGACCGGCCCCGCCTTCTGGCTCAGCCCGGTCTGGTCGAGCGTCTCGACGTCGTATCCGGCCAGCAGGGCGGCCGTGGCCAGCACCTGGTTCACGGTGACGATCCCGGTGCCCCCGATACCGGCGAGGAACACGTTCTGGGCGTCCGATCGGCCGCGCGACACGGGAACTCGCATCTTCGGCGGCTCGGGGATCTCGCGGCGCGCGACCCGCTTGCCGGGGTCGATTTCGACGGTGACGAAGGAAGGGCAGTCGCCGTCGAGGCAGCTGTAGTCGGTGTTGCAGGAGGTCTGGTCGATCCGGGTCTTGCGGCCGAACTCGGTCTCCACCGGGCGGACCGACAGGCAGTTGCTCTTCCTGCCGCAGTCGCCACAGCCCTCGCAGACGGCCTCGTTGATGACGACCCTGGTCGGGCGCGCCGGCAGCTTGCCCCGCTTGCGCTGCCGCCTGGCATCGGCGGCGCAGTGCTGGTCGTAGATGAGCACGGTGACCCCGGGGGTGTCCCGGAGCCGGCGCTGCGCCTCGTCGAGCCGGTCGCGGTGCCACAGGAGGGTGCCCTTGGCGAGCTTCCGGCGACGGTGGCGGCCCGGATCCTCGGCGCAGATGATGATCTGGCCGACCCCTTCGCTGGTGAGCTTGTGCGTCAGCGCCTCGATCGGCAACGCGCCCTCGGCGTCCTGGGCGCCGGTCATCGCGACGACTTCGTTGTAGAGCAGCTTGTAGGTGATGTTGACGCCCGCGGCGACACAGGCCTGCACGGCGAGCTGACCGGAGTGGAAGTACGTCCCGTCACCGACGTTCTGGAAGATGTGCTTGACGTCGGTGAACGGCGCCTGGCCGATCCACTGCGCTCCTTCGCCGCCCATCTGGGTGATCCCGACGACGGACGAGGCCTCCCGTGCTTCGAGCGTCACCATGGTGTGGCAGCCGATTCCGCCTCCGCCGACCGAACCTTCGGGCAGGACGGTCGAGCGGTTGTGGGGGCACCCGCTGCAGAAGTAGGGAGCCCGTGAAGTGGTCAGCAGGGGCAATTGGATCGGACCGGCGGGAGGCGCGGACAGCGAAAGGCGGTCGCCGAGGACCCGGCGCAGTGGTCCCGCCAACCGTCCGGGCGTCATCTCCCCGTCATGCGGGATGAGCGGCTTCCCGTCGGCGTCCTTCTTGCCGAGAACCTTGGGCGTGTGGGCGGTCCCGTAGAGCGCGTCCCGGACATAGGTCTCGAGGAAGGCGGACTTGTCCTCCACCACAAGGATCTTTTCCAGGCCGGCGGCGAAATCCACGACCGCGGCCGGATCGACGGGATACATCAGTCCCATCCGCATGATCCGGATACCGGCCCCCGCGAGCGTCGCGTCGTCGGCACCGAGGTCGACGAGGCTCTGACGAAGCGCGTCGTAGGTGCTGCCGGCGGCGATCAGCCCGACCGCTGGTGCGGGCGGGTCGACCTCGACCGGGTTGAGGTCGTTGGCCGCCGCGTAGGCGAGCACGGCGGCCGTGCGCGGGCCGAACAGATCCGCCTCCGCGGACTGGATGTGGCCCGGGGCAAGGTCGACCACGCGCTGCCGGTAGGTCCAGGGCCGCCCTTCCCAGACCACGCGCGGAGTGGTGATCCGGAGGCGGGAAACGGCTTCGTTGACCGCCCAGGCGCCGTCCGCCACATCGGCGACGATCTTCAGCGCGACGGGACAACCCGACATCCGGGACAGGGCGATGCCGTGCAGGCCCAACGTGACGATCTCGGCGGCGTTGCGCGGGAACAGCACCGGAATACCGAGCGCGGCCAGCGACCGCTCACTCACCGCGGGAACGGTCGAAGACTTGCTGGCCGGGTCGTCCCCCACGAGCAGCAGCGCGCCGCCCTTCGCGTTGACCCCGAACATGTTCGCGTGCCGCAGGGCATCGGTGGACCGGTCGAGACCGGGCCCCTTGCCGTACCAGACACCCACCACGCCGCGATAGGGCGAAGTGCCGATGGGAAGCTCCGTCTGGGAACCCCAGACCGCAGTGGCCGCGAGTTCCTCGTTGAGTCCGGGAACGAAGGTCACGTCGTTTCCGGCCAGCACGTCGGGCATTCCGCTGAGCAACCGGTCGACGCCTGCCAACGGGCTGCCCTGGTAGCCCGACACGAAGATGCCCGTCCGGCGCCCCGCCCGCCGGTCCAGTTCGTGCTGCTCGATCAGCAGCCGGGCGATCGCCTGCACCCCGGTCAGCAGTACGGACGGAGCACCGGTCCGGTACCGGTCGTTCAGGTCGTAGGTGGTCGCCGTGTCCGGCGGGGCCTGGGTCATCGCTGTTCCCTCCGCTGGAACGGGCACACTGTTGAGATAAGCTTTGGTATACGGCGCGGACTGGTCAACGTGTCCGTCCACAACTATGCAGAATGCCAAGGTGGCCGGGACCGCGAGCCGAATGGATGACCACTATGACAACCTTCGACCGACTCGATGCCGAGATCATCGGAGCGCTGGAGGAGGACGGGCGCGTCGGTGTCGCCCAGCTGGCGAGCGAACTCGGCGTCAGCCGCAACACGATCCAGGCGCGAATGCGACGGTTGGAGGAATCCGGTGTCCTGCGCGGTTTCCGCCCGGAACTGGACCTGGCCTCGATCGGCCTGCCGGTCCAGGCGCAGATCAGCCTCGAGATCGATCAGCGCAAGATGGAAGAGATCATCGAAAGGCTCGCGGAGGTGCCGGAGATCCTGGAGGCGCGCACCCAGGCCGGGCGCGAGGACATCGTGGTCCTCGTGGCTTCCAGTTCGGTCAGCGACATCCAGCGGATCTCCCTCGATCTGGTCACCATCGCCGGAGTCCGGCACACGGACACGACCCTGATCATCAACACGGTTGTCCCGTACCGCGTATGGCCGCTCCTCGACCGGCACACCGCGGCGAAGGGGTGGGGTCGCTCCACTCCCCCGCCACGGTGACCCGCCCAGTGCCTGTTTCGAAAGCCCGTGTTTCCGCACGAGGTGAGTAGCCGCGCGCGGGTGCCGAAGGCTTCGGATTTTCGGAGGCGGGCCGCCTACCGGCCCAGGCAGGCCGACGACGAGAGTCACGGCCCGTCTACGCAAATCCGATCGCGCGCCTTTGAAACACTGCCTACGGATTCGGACTCAGCAGTTGCGCAGTTCCGGGCTCTGGTTGAGCAACTGGCCGCGCGGCGAAACGAAGTCGCGATAGGCAGCACTGTCCACTGCGGACGGTGCGAACGCGGCGACCCGGTGGCAGTTCTGGAAAGCCAGCTTCACGCCGAAATGCCGCTCCAAACCACCGCGGATCGCGTCCGACGCGAGCGCCCGCAGCAACTGGCCACGGTCGGTCTCACTGGGCGGCGGAGTGGCGTGGTCCGCGAACTCCCCCGTACCACCACGGAAATCGGCCACCACCGCGCTGACCACTTTCCACGCGTAGGGCAGGGAATCACGGACACAGGCCACGAAGTCCTCGTCACCGACCTCGCCTCGCTCGGCGCGGTCCAGCAACGCGGTGGGCACGTCCAACGACATGATGAGACCTCCAACGGTCAACGGGACAACCTGACTCCTTATTGATACTGGTTTTCGTTATCGACAGGCAAGGAACCCGGGCCGTGATCACCAGGACGGACCAACACCGCCAGGGGAATCCCGTGGCTGGGGTTACCGGGTTGAACTGTCGCCCCGGTCACCTGGAACCTGCTGGGTCGCTTCCGCCCTCCCCGCGGTGCCGGTGGCGTGCGGTTCTCGCCTGGTCTCCTCGCGGACGCCTCGATCGGCTTCGTGGCTCCGCTGCCGTGGCAACTCGTGTTCGGCGCGGTCGAGCCAGCGGTCCCACCGCGCCTGCATCGGGCGCAGCAGGCCGCCGCCCACGCCGATGACGATCACGCCACCCACGGTGGCCAGTACGGTGAACAGCACTGGTCCGGTGATGATGTTCGCGATGCCGATCTGGCTCAACGCCGCGATCACCCCGAAGGCGATGACCACCACCTGCACGAGCCTGGCCAGCATGGGGCCGTAGCTCAGCCCGCCCGTCGCACCGCCGATCAGGTCGCGCAACGCGTTCGCGATCGCGGCGGCGACGACCACGATGACGACCGCGACGATCGCGCGGGGCAGCCAGGCCACGATCGCGGCCAGGACTGCGCTGATCGGGTTGGGACCGAACACACCGAAGGCCATCTGCAACGCGATCAGCAACACGGCGTAGTACACGAGTGCCGCGACGAAACCACTGGCGTCGTACCGGGACGAAGCGAGCGCCCGTTTGATGCCGCCGCGCTCCACCGCACGGTCGAACCCGAGCCGCCGCAGTACGATCTTCACGACTTTTCGCAATCCCGCGGCGATCAGCCAGCCGATCACCAGGATCACCAGGAACACGGCAAGCTTCGGTAGAAACGCGATCACCGTGTGCAGGACATCGTTCCACGCCTGTGTGACGTTCAACGTATTCACATCCTTTGCGCGAGCGGAACACGCTCGCGTCACATCTCGAAAGGTCGATCACTCCCTTACCGGCGGTCGTGACCCTTCCGCGCAGCTACCCGTTACTCGTCATTCCCAAACAGGGCGTGAATTCTCGCGCAAGCAGCCGAGTTCTGGAGATTTATTTCCTACCGCCCAACGCTTGAATTTCGGTTCTCCGGCCGGCGCGGGCGACAATGATCGGCGAATGGATCATCTGATCAATTCCGGCGCTGCTGGGTCCGGCGGCGGGTGGCGGTCGCCGAGGCGAGGGTCCGGAGGACGTTCCGGGTGGCGGCGATGTCGATGCAGGCGTCCGTGATGGATTGGCCGTAGGTGAGTGGCCTGCCGGGGTGGAGGTCCTGACGGCCCGCGCGGAGGTTGGATTCCAGCATGACGCCGACGATGCCGCGCCGGCCGCCCTCGACCTGTTCGGCGATCTGGGCGGCGACGACGGGTTGCCGGTGGTGGTCCTTGCGGCTGTTGTCGTGGCTGGCGTCGATCACGACCCGGCGCGGGAGGCCGGCGCCGGAAAGCGTGGCGAGTGCGGTGTGGACGGACGGGGCGTCGTGGTTGGGCGCGATGTTGCCGCCCCGCAGGACGAGGTGGCAGTCCGGGTTGCCCAGGGTGTGCAGGATCGCGGGCATGCCGCTGGGGTTCACGCCGGGGACGACATGGCGTGCCGCGGCGGCGCGGATCGCGTCGATGGCGACGGTGATGTCGCCGTCGCGGCGGTTCTTGAAGCCGACGGGCATGGAAAGGCCGCTCGCGAGCATGCGGTGGGTCTGGCTCTCCACGGTGCGGGCACCGATGGCGCCCCAGGAAACGGCGTCGGCGAGATAGGCGGGAATGGTGGTGTCCAGCCATTCGCACGCGGTGGGCAGGCCGCGTCCGGCGATCTCCAGGAGGAGGTGCCGCGCGGTTCGCAGACCATGGTTGACGTCGCCGGACCCGTCGAGGTGGGGATCGTTGATGAGTCCTTTCCAGCCGCCCACCGTCCGGGGCTTTTCGAAGTACACGCGCATCACGATCAGCAGGTCGTCGGCGAACCGGCCGGCCGTGGTGGCGAGACGGTCGGCGTAGTCGAGCGCCGCGGCGGGGTCGTGGATGGAGCACGGGCCGGTGATCACGAGCAGCCGGTCGTCCGTGCCGTCGAGGACACGGACGACGGCATCACGGCCTCGTCCCACCGTGTCGGCCACGGCGGGGCTGAGCGGCAACTCGTGGTGCAGCAGGGCGGGGGTGACCAGCGGGACCATGCGGTCGATGCGCTGGTTGTCGAGATCGAACGCGGCGGCGGTAACTGTCATCTCTTCTGGCCCATCTTCACCTGTAATGCCCGGTCCAGACCGGATCCCGATTTTCGGTAAACGCCCGCACGCCCTCGATCGCGTCGGTGCTCCGCCGACGACGCTCTTCCCATTGATACGAAGTGGTGAACGCTTCCTCCAGCGGGAGGTCGAGCGATCGCAGCGCGGCCTCTTTGATGGCCCGGATCGACAGCGGAGCACCGCGGACGAGGCTGTCCGTCCATCCGGCGACACACCGATCCAGTTCGTCCGGCGGCACGACCTCGTTGACCAGTCCGTGGCGGAACGCCGTTGCCGCATCCATCCGGCGCCCGGTCAGCAGATAGCCCATCGCGACCTTCTGGGGCAGCTGACGCGGCAGCCGGAACACGCCTCCGGCCCCGGGGACCAGGCCGAGCCGGACCTCCGGCAAGCCGAACACCGAATCCTCGGAAGCGATGACGATGTCACAGGCGAGCACCAGTTCGAAACCACCGCCCAGCGCGTAGCCGTGCACCCTGGCGAGCACCGGCTTGGACAGCGTGAATCGGTCGGTCAGCCGGGGATGGCCCGCCTGCCCCCGGCTGCCGAACGTCGAGGCTTCCACGCCCGCGTCGTTCAGCACCGCGCGTTCCTTGAGGTCCTGGCCGACGGAGAACGCGCGGGTTCCCGCGCCGGTCAGCACCACCGCCCTGATTTTGTCGTCGGCCTCGACGTCATCCCAGATCCCGGCGAGTTCCTCGTGCATCCGCCGGTCCATCGCATTCAGCACTTCGGGCCGGTTCATCGTCACGGAGGCGACGTGATCCTTCTTCTCGTACCGCACCCTCTCGCTCATGCTCGCTCCCCCGCCGCGAACCTGCCGACCTTGCCGATCACGTCCGCGCCGTAGATCCGCAGCGCCTGCTGCAGGGCGAACTCGGCCATGTACCGGGCGAACTCCTCGGGCGATTCCTCGGCCAGATTCACCATGCGCCGGTTGGCCGGCACCGCCTCCTCGTCGAGGCGGGCCAGTGCGGCGTCGATCGCGCCATCCATGTCCTCCGGCTCGACGACCTCGTCGACGATCAACTGGGCGTCCGGCTCGTCCGCCCGGATCCGGCGGCCGCCGAGGATCACCTGCCGTGCCACGCGGGGCCCGGTGAACCGGGTGAGCCGGAAGTTCGACGCGCCGGGGATGATCCCTTCCTTCGCCGCGGGCAGGCTGAAGTAGGCGTCGGACGCCGCGACCACGTGGTCGAAGACCAGGAGGAGCTGCGCCCCGCCGCCGATGGCGAACGCATCGACGGCCGCCAGCCAGGGTTTGTCGATCAACCGTGACCGCCACGAACCGCCCGTGAACACGCCACGAACGATCTTGTGGAGATAGCCCAGTTCCCGCCGCAACAAGAAATCGACCAGAGGGATGCCGCCCGTGCTCAGCTTCTTGAGGTTGATGCCCGCGCAGAACACCCGGCGCCCCCGGTAGCGGGGATGGCTCATCTCCCCGCCCCGCACCAGCCCCACCCGGACGGACGGGTCGAGCAGCGCCAGGTCGACCGCGGTCTCCAGGTCGTCGACCTGCTGCGCGTCCTCGGCGTTCAGGCAGTCGTCCCGGCACAGGGTCAGGTGCGCGACGCCGTCACGGCGCTCCAGCCGGACCGCCTCCATGCGCACGAGACCGGACTCGGCGAATTCAGGCAGCAGGTCCAGCGCCCGCGGAGTGGGCCTGAGCATGGCGTCGAGCAGGTGCGGACCGGCCTTGGAGGCACGCAGGATCCCGCGCAGGAAAATGCCCTGGTCGATCTCACGCCCCTCCTTCTCCGCCTGCCGCCGCGAGCGCTCGGCCGCCATCTGCTCGTCCGTGGGCACCAGGCCGGGGAAGGCGCGGGCGGCCGCCCGGACCAATTCGTCGATGCGCAGATACCGAGTGCGGCCCGCGGTGAGTTCTTCGTAGATTTCCTCGGCGTGCGCTTCCACATAGTCCGCGCGCATCGTCCTGATCCTGTCCAGCGCCGAGGCCGCCTCATCGCGCTGCGCGGCGGTCCGGGCGGGAGGCGCCGGAAGCTCGGCGAGCAGGTCGTCGACCTGTTGGGCCGCTTTCGCCAGGACGCGGCGATCGAGCAGCGGACCTGGCGGCAGAGTCGTGAAATTCGTTGTCACGACACGGCTTCCCGTCGCAAGGCCCGATCCACCGCCGCCAGGTGAGCACCGAGCGCGTCTTCGAAAGTGGTCGAGCCGGCTTCGAAGATCAGTTGCCGGCGAATCGCCGCCTCCGCGCCGTCCACGGCGTCCGCCGCCTCGGCCAGCTCGGCCAGCGTCGTCGCCGGGTCCTCGGAGACCTCGTCGATCAGGTTGAGGGCAAGCGCGCGCTCGGCCTCGATCGGGGCTCCGAGCAGCACAGCCCGCCGGATGCCGGCCGCGCCGGCCTGCTGGGTGAGCCGGTGAAGGCTCATCCCGGGCCAGGTGGCTCCGCCGACCCGGGAGAGGAGCAACCGGGTCCCCGGAGCGACGATCCGGACGTCGGCGGCGAGGAGGAGGTCCAGCGCCGTTCCGGCGCAGTCTCCCGAGGCGACCGCGATGGTGACCCGGCCGAGCCGTTCGAAGCGGCGCACGGCCCGTTCCCATTTGGAGACAAGGCCGACGGCCAACGCGTTCGGCAGCCCGGTGGGCGGAACGCCCGTGACGTGGATCGTGACCGGGCCGGACTCCGGACGGTCCTCGGCGCGATCGCAGAGGTCGTTCAGCTCCTCGACCGATGCGGCCGACAACGGCCGCGCGCCGTCGCACCGAAGCATCAGTTCGTCGTTCATGTCTTTCCGCCTCACCATTGGACGAGCGCCGTTTCGATCGAGGAGCCGGGCCCCATGGTCATGAGCACCCCGTAGTCGCCGGGCCGGGTGACGCCTTCTTCGGCGAGCCGCTCGTAGGAAAAGAGAAAGGAGCCGCTGGAGAGGTTTCCGTAATCACGCAGCACACCCGTGGTGTGGCGGACGTCGTAGCGGCTCAGGCCGAGATTGATCACAATGGCGTCGATCACCTTTTTGCCGCCGGAATGCACCAGCCAATGGCCGATGTCACCGCGGCGCAGCCCCGTACCGGACAACAGCCGGTCGATGACGATCTCGGCGTGCGCACCGACCACGTAGGGAATCTGCGGATCGAGAAAGAAGCTGAACCGGTCCTGGTCGCGATCCCAGTCGTACCGCATCGCGTCGATCGCGTCGGTGATGAGGTAGCTCGCGAATTTCAGGACACGCGGGCCGGGCACCCGTCCGTCTCCGGAAAGGACGGCGAGGGCGGCGGACCCGTCGCCGAACAGGCTGTTGACCACCGCGGTCCGCATGGTTCCGTCCAGGGCGTAGGCAGCGGAACACGCCTCGCTGCAGACGAGGACGCCGAGTTCACCCGGGTGCGCCGCGGACCAGCCCGCGAGCACGCTGAGCGCGTTCAGGCCCGCGTTGCAGCCCATGCCCACGATGTCCGAACGACCGCAGTGCGGGTCGATACCCAGTTCACGAATGATCAGTGCGCTCAGGCCGGGGGTCAGGAAACCGGTCGAGGTGACGCAGCACAGGTGACGCAGGTCCGAAAGCGTCGCTCCCGCCGACTTCAGGCAGGCCTCGAGCGCCCGGCATCCCATGTCGACCGCGATCTTCTTGTGTTTGTCCAGGAGATCGCCCTGCGGTTCCGGCGCGCGGGCCCCGCCAGGCCCCTCCGGAGGGAGCGTGAGAAACCGCCGATCGATCGCGCTGTTCAGAAAAATCGACCGGATCTTGGGATCCTCTATACCGAGAATTTCGAGGAGCTCGGTTTGAGAATAGGACGTGTCGGAAACGGCGGTCCCCACGCCGGCGACCCTGGTGATCTCGGCCGGTCCGGTGAGGAGGGAAAGATCCTCGGCCCGTGCGATACCGGTCGTCATCGATACATCCACCCCCATGTTCTGAGCTTGCTCCGGAGAAGCGGCTTGAACTGCGACGCGCTCATCTGTGTCCCCTTTCACGAAAAGAAAGAGCCGGGCGACTGGCCCATCTTCGCACCGGTCACCACGCGGTGATCCGTTCACGGGTTGGACAATGATGATCCGGTGCTTTCATCGAGCTAATGGGATCCGGATGTCGTGGTGTCGGTCCACGCCCGGTGCTCGGTCTCGCGAACCTGCTCTTCGGCGGTCTGCTCCAGTTTGGACATGGCGAACCGCAGGATCGGCGGAGCCATCAGCGAGGTGACGATCGAGGTGAGGATCACGATGGTGTAGATCTCCACGCTGAGAATGCCCAGCCGGAGGCCGACCATGGCCACCACGATCTGGATCACGCCCCGCGCGTTGAGCCCGGCGCCGAGCGCCAGCCCTTCCCAGCGGTTCAGCCCGCTCAGCCGTGCGCCGGTGTACGCGCCGACGAACTTGCCCGCGATGGCAAGGAAAAGCACCGCCAGCCCGGCCAGCAGCACCTCCGGGCGGACCAGCGCGGTGAGGTCCATCCGCAGCCCGGCCGTGGCGAAAAAGATCGGCGCGAAGACCGACAGGACGACCGTGCGCAGGGGGGCGAGCTTGGCCGGGTCCACCTTGCCTGCCGACCCGATCAGGATGCCGCAGACGAAAGCACCGAACACCGCCTCCAAACCGAGGGCCTGCGTACCGGCCGAGGCGAGGAGGATCAGGACGGCCGCGACGGCGACGGTGAGCCCGGGGACGTCGGACCTGGCGGCGACGCGCAGCACTCCCCGGACCAGCGGTCTGCCGAGGGTGAGCGCGAAAACGATGATGGCGATCAGGTAGGCGAGGGAGGCGAGCGCGGTGCCGGCCGACACCGCGTTGACCGCCATCGCGCTGACCACGGACAGCATCAGCCAGCCGAACGCGTCGTCGACCATCCCCGCGGTGAGCGTGAGCTGTCCGACGTTGCGGTGCAACAGTTTCATGTCCATCAGGGTCTTGGCGATGACGGGGATGGCGCTCACGCACAGTGCCACGCCGAGGAAAAGCGCGAACACGGTGATGTCGGTGCCGTCCGGAACCAGCACCTTCGGCACCACGTAACCCGCGCCGATCCCCAGCCCGAGCGGAAGGAGCAGGCCGCCGATGCTGACCCCCGCGGCGGTGACACCGCGACGGCGGACAAGCCGCATGTCCATGTGCATGCCGGTCAGGCCGACCAGCAGCACGACGCCGATCTGACCGACGGCGTCGAGAAGGTGGTACTGCTCGGCGGTGGCCGGGAACAACCAGCCGTGCGGTCCCGGTGCGACCCAGGCCAGCAACGACGGACCGAGAATCACCCCGACGAACAACTCGCCGACGACCGACGGCATCCCGAACCGGCCGGCCAGCCGGCCGAGGACGACGGCGAACAGGAGCAACAAGCCGACCTGGAGCAAGAAGATCAGGAGACTGTGAGCGGCGATCGGAGCGATCGGCGCGGCGTGTGAGTGAAGCACTTTCCTCCTTGTTCAGCCGTACTGGGAGACTCTCGTGCTCAACCGGCGGGCCGCGCTCACCGAGTCGCAACCCGCCAGGCCCAGGACGTCCCGGAATTCGGCGGCGAGCAGTTCGAGCACCTGCTGGACGCCGTCCTGGCCCGCCGCGGCCAGCCCCCACATCACGGGCCGCCCGACCAGCACGGCCGACGCGCCCAGCGCGACCGCCTTGAGGATGTCCCCGCCACTGCGGATTCCCCCGTCCAGCAACACCTCACAGCCGACGGAGACGGCGGCGGCGACCTCGCCCAGCACCTCGATCCCGGGCACCGCACCGTCCAACTGCCGACCTCCGTGGTTGGACACCACGATTCCGTCGGCCCCCGCCTCGACGGCACGACGAGCGTCCTCGACCGCGAGGATTCCCTTGAGCACCAACGGAAGATCCGTGCGCGCGCGGACCGCCGCCACGGACTCCCAGTCGGCCGGGGCGAACTCGCGCGCGGTGTGGTCGGCCACGGCCGAAATCCCCTGCGTACGGCGGTGCGCGGCCGCTCCGGCGGCGAAGTTGGCCGCCCTCACCCCGTCCGGCAGCGCGAAACCGTTCCGCATGTCCCGCAACCGCCGCCCCATCCACGGCACATCGACGGTGAAGACGATCGCCTCACACCCGGCGTCCTCCGCGCGGCGGACGAGTTCCAGAGAACGCTTCTCGTCACGCAACCAGTAGAGCTGGAACCACGGCCTGCCACCGACAGCCGCGATCTTCTCCAGCGGAACGCTGCTCAGTGTGCAGATGATGTAGGGCACGCCGGCGTCCCGGGCCGCGCAGGCCGCCGCGATCTCACCGTCGGGATGGAACAACCGCTGGTACGCCACCGGCGCGACCGCCATCGGCAGCGCGGTGCGCCGGCCCAGGACCTCCACCTCGGTGGTACTGCCGGTCAGGTCGCGCAGCATCCGGGGAATCATGAAGATCCGCTCCAGCGCGGTGCGGTTGGCCGTCAAGGACGCCTCGGCGCCGCTGCCCCCGGCGAGAAAATCCCAGATCTCGCCGGGAAGGACGTCCCGGGCAGCACGTTCGAAGTCGTCCAGGCAAACGTGCGTCATCGGCGGGCGGCGCCGAGTTCGCTTTGCCCGGTGCGTTCCAGTTCCACGGCCTCGTACAGGGCCTTGATGTTGGCGCTGCCGAAGGTGCCCGCCCCTTGCCTTTCGATGATTTCGAAGAAGATGGTGTGGCGCGGATGGGTGGAGGCGGTGAAGATCTGGAACAACTGGCCGCCGTGGTCGGAGTCGGCGAGCACGTTCGTCGACCGCAGGTCGTCCAGGGTGTGCGTCTGGAGCGTGATCCGATCACCGAGCATGTTGTAGTAGGCGTCCGGAGTCTTCAGGAACTCCACCCCGCGCCGGGACAGCGTCCGGACCGCGCGGACCGCGTCGGCGCTGCTGAAGGCCACGTGCTGAATTCCCGGCCCGTGGTGCTCCTTGAGGAAATCGTCGATCTGGCCCGGGTCGGCACTCGTGTCGGGCTCGATGAGGGTCAGGGTGACCGCCCCGGAGGCGCTCTGCACCACGGTCGAGTTCATGGCCTGAGCACCCACCACGATGTGCTCTTCGAAAATCTGCCGGAACCCGAGGGCGCGCTCGTAGAACGCCACCGTGGGGCCGAGGTCCCCCGCGGTCAGGCAGACCGCGAAGTGATCGATCCCGAGCAGGAGATCCCCGCCCTGACCGGCGTCGGGGGCTTCGCCGCTCCGCACCAGGGTGTGCACGACGTCGCCAAAGCCGCCGATGGTGGCCGTGACCGGTCCCTGGCCTCCCTTTGTGGGCTCACGGACGGCGGTCGCCCCGCCTTGCAACGCGGCCTCGAAAGCGGCGGCCACGTCCGGAGTGCGCAGGGCGATGTCAGCCACCCCGTCACCGTGTGTCTGAAGGTAGGTGGCCCCCGGATGACGATCCGAGGTCGGCTCGGTGAGGACCAGTCTTATCGGCCCCTGCCGCAGCGTGACACTCCGGTGGTCGGCCGACCGGCCCGTGGCGGCGACGGCGAAACCATACTTGTCCAGCCAGCCGAACGCGGCCGCCTCGAGATTTCCGACGTACATTTCCACGTGGTCGATCTCGAAATTCTGCACTGACGATCCAGGAGTCAAGACATTCCTCCCCGAAATAGACGCGATGCTCGTTACCAATCCGACCAAAAGCAGGCGGACACGGTCCGCAGCCAATCTGGCTGTATAGACCCGTTTCCGCCGTGGCCGTGGTCGGATTGGGAACGATCGACACAGTACAGGATGGCCTTAGGACAATTCCGCATCAATGGTGTCAGATTGACACCTAATAGTCCACATTGGACAGATGTGACATGGGTTCTCCGGTGAGGACAACGCTCCTCACCGGTGAACCGGCCCGGGTCAACGCCCGGTGAACCGCACCGGAAGCTCCCGGTACCCCTGCACGACGATCGCGCGCAACCAGGCCGGTTCCTTCACCAGCTCCACTCGCGACACTCGCTCGGCCAACTGCCGCAACACGACCGACAGTTCGATCCGCGCGAGCGCGGACCCGAGGCAGTGGTGCATACCATGGCCGAACGCGATGTGCCGGTTGGGTTTTCGCCCGGCCCGGAACGTGCGGGGATCGTCGAACTCGGCTGGGTCGGCGTTCGCGGCGGGCAACCACGCGACCACCGGGGTGCCGGACGGCAGATCGCGGCCGTTGATCGTGACCTCACCGGTGCTCACCCGGAGCACGTGCATCGCGGGCGAGGTCCAGCGCAGCACCTCCTCCACGACCGTGTCGATGTCCGTGCTCCCGTCCCGCAGAGCGGTCAGCAGGCCGGGCACCGTCGCCAGCGCGTGCACCGCACCGGTGATCGCGTGGCGCGTCGTCTCGTTGCCGCCGATCAGCACGTTGTCGCAGTTGAGCAGCACATCGTCGGTCGTGAGGTCGTCGTCGCCCACCAGCGTGCTGACGAGGTCGTCACCGGCGCGCTCGCGGCGCGCGCTGATCAGCTCGTCGAAGTAGACGAGGATCTCGGTGTGCGCCTGCCGGGGCGTCATCCCGTCGAACAGTTCGTCCTCACCGCCGAACGCGTGGTTGGTCAGGTCGATGAGCATGTCCTGGTCCTCGGCGGGCACACCGAGGATCTCGCACACGACCGCGGCGGGAATGCGCGGGCCGATCGCCGTGGCCACGTCGCACACCCCGCCGTCGAGCACCCGGTCGAGCACGCCGCCGACCTCGGTCCGCACCCGCTCGGTCAGCCTGCGCGCGGCCGCCCGGGAGAGCAACGGCCCGACCAGCCTGCGCAACCTCCGGTGCCGCTCGTGTTCGGAGACCACCATCATCCGGCCGCCCGAGGTGTCCGGGTGCTCTCGGTCGAAGCCGATCATCATTCCGTACTCGGAGGTGAACGGCGCGGACGGCGCGAGGACCGCGGCGCACGCCCGGTGCGAGAACACCGACCAGAAGCCGGCGGGTGAACTGCCCGGTTCACTCCACACCATCGCGTCTTCCGCCACCAGCTCGCGCCAGCGGGCGTGACGTTCCAAAGTCGTGTACAGATCGGGGTTGCCGAGATCCACAGCTTCCGTCGTCCGCATGAATGGTCTCCGGGTCACGTCAGTGCGCTGTCGAGCACCTTGGCGAGTTGCGCCACGGTTGGCGCGTTGAAAAAGGCCTGCACCCTCAGCCGGATGTGCAGCCTTTCGCGAATACGGCCCACCAGCCGGGTCGCCAGCAGCGAGTGACCGCCGATTTCGAAAAAACTGTCCTCGACGCCGACGCTGCCGACACCGAGCACTTCGGCGAACAACTCGGCGAGGAGGATCTCGGTGGGGGTGTTCGGCGCTCGCCCCGACGTCGCCCGCCCAGCGTTCTCGTCCTCGGGAGCGGGCAGGGCGGCTCGGTCGATCTTGCCGTTCGGCGATGTCGGCAGGCGCGGCAAGCCGACGACCACGTCGGGCACCAGGTAAGCGGGGAGCTGTTTTCGCAACGGTGGCAAGAGATCTTCGGCCGTCGCGCGGGTGCCGGCCACATAAGCGACGAGCCTGTTCTCGTGCTCGGTGACGACGGCTTGGGCCACGCCGTCCGCCGCGAGCAGCGCGGCCTCGACCTCCCCCGGCTCGATCCGGTGCCCACGAACCTTCAGCTGATCGTCGGCGCGGCCGGCGAAGACGAACTGGCCATCCGGCCGCGTCCGCACCCGGTCACCCGTGCGGTACATGCGGGATCCCGGATTGCCGAAAGGATCCGGCAGGAAACGCTCAGCGGTCGCGGCCGGTCTGCGGAGGTAACCGCGGGCGACGCCAGGGCCCGCCATGTACAGCTCGCCCACCTCCCCGTCCGGGACGACTCGCAGCCGGTCGTCCAGAACGTAGGTGCGGACACCGGTGATCGGCCTGCCGATCGGTGGCGTGCCCTCGCCGGTCAGCGGATCGCTCGCGGTCACCGCGACCGTGGCCTCGGTCGGGCCGTACGCGTTGATCATGACGCGGTCCCGGGCCCAGCGTCGCGCGAGGGGAGCCGGGCACGCCTCGCCCGCGACCAGGAGAGTCAGTCCCGTGGGCAGACCACCGGCTTCTTCCAGCGGCACCAGCGCGGACGGTGGCAAGGTGACGTGCGTGATGTGCTGGTCCCGGACCAGCCTGGCCAGCAGCTCACCCGGGACCAGGTCCGACGAGGGAGCCAGCACCAGGCAACCGCCGGCGGCCCACATCGGCCAGAACTCGGCGACGGCGGCGTCGAAGCTGGGTGACGCGAAGGCCAGCAACCTGCTGTCCGGCAGGAGCCGCTGGCGGCGCACGTAGTCCTCGGCGAGGTTCGGTATCCCGCGATGCGTGACCACCACGCCTTTCGGCCGCCCGGTCGAGCCCGAGGTGTAGATGACATAGGCGGGATGGTCGGGAAGCAGGGGACCGAGCCGCTCCCGGTCGTCCAGGTTCGGCTCGGATCCGCCCGCCTCCCGCACCACGCTCAGGACGACCGGAGCACCGGCGACCTCCTGCCCCGGCAGGCCCAGCAGGCAATGCGCCGACGTGTTGTCCACCATGTACCGCCGGCGTTCCTCCGGATAGTCCGGATCGATGGGCACGTACGCGCCACCGGCCTTGTGCACGGCCAGCATCGCGACGACGAACTCGATCGACCGCGGCATCGCCAGCGCGACCAGGCGCTCCGGGCCGACGCCGTGCGCCACGAGCCGGCGCGCGAGCCGGTTGGCTTCCGCGTTCAGCTCGGCGTAGGTGAGGGTGGTGGAACCCATCGCCACCGCCGGCCGTTCCGGCACGGCGACGGCGGTCGCTTCGAACAGCGCGGGCGTCGTCAGTGCCGCGGGGACGGCGTGGTCCGCGAGCGCGATCGTCATGCTGTTTCCTCCGCTGTTTCCTCCGCGGCTTTGCGCGCCTCCGCGATCGTGTCGACAGGGCGCTCCTTCCCTGCACGAGTCGCGTCGGACGGATGGGCGCCCTGCCGCCCCGATAGCGGAAAGAAAAGGCGCGCGCTCTGGTCATCTTGGGAGCCGCGACTCAACACGATCATGTTGTCTCCTCCACGCCTCTGCTCGCCCCCAGCGCTGCGCTGGAGTCCTTGCGGAGCGACGCGATCAGCTCGCGGTTCACCGCTTCGGGGTGCTCCAGGTAACCGAAGTGGCCGCATCCGGGGATCGTGCGGTGCGTGGCACCGGGGATCGCGGCGGCCAGCTCCAGCCCGGCCGCGGGCGGAGCGACGAGGTCGTGCTCGAACGAGATGACGTGGCAGGGCACCTTGATCGCGCTGTAGGCCTCGCGGCGATCGGGCAACGCGCTCAACAACAACTGTGCCCGAACCCCTGGGCCCCACGGCTCCGAAGCCGCGAGCAGGTCGAGCCAATCGCCGGCGAGGTCGTCGTCGGCGAGCGTCGCGGGCCCCAGGTTGTGCAGGGCGCGAACGGCGGCGAGATAGCCCGGCGGCAACTCGATTCCGCGCTCGATCAGCTCCGCCTCGCCGTCGGCGAGCACCCGCTGGACGAGGCTGCTCCGGCCGCAGGCCGCCATCAGCACGACCGCCTCCAGCGACTCCGGGTGGGCGAGTGCCAGTTCCTGCGCGATGTAGGCGCCCATCGACGTGCCTGCCACGCGGCACGGCGCCACACCGAGGTGCTCGATCAGGGCGGCCACGTCCGCGACGAGATCGTCGATGGTGAATCCGTCGCTCCCGTCGTCGCTGGGCGGGATCCCGCGATTGTCCATGGTGATCACCCGGAATCCGGCGGCGCGGAGCGCGGGCACCTGGTGCAGGTCCCAGACCGAACTCGGCGCCCCGGTGCCGGTCAGCAACAGAACGGGCGGACCGTCGCCCTGGTCGTGGTAAGACAACCGGATCCCGTTCTCGGTTGTCATCAGCATGGTGGTCCTCCCCGGGTGCTTCTCCCGCACGGATGTGACCGTACCTTCGGATATCGAATATCTGGAGGAGTCCGGGATGGACAATCCGCGAAATTACCAATCCGACCAAAAGTAGGCGGAGACGGACCGCAGCCAATCTGGCTGTATAGACCCGTTTCCGCCGTGGCTGTGGTCGGATTGGTAACGATCGACACAGTGGCTGGGTACCGGGAAAACACCGGAGCGTCCACGGCCCCTGCTTGACACTTCGACAGGGTACGGAAATCCTAGCCTCCATGGATTCGAACAGTCTGTCAACCCGATTGAGCATGGAGACACTGCACGGATCGCTCACCGATCCGGCCATCTCGTCGATGAATCTGCTCAACGAGCTGATCGACGAATATCCCGTGGCGATTTCCATGGCAGCGGGCCGCCCGTACGAAGAGTTCTTCGACATCCGCCTCGTCCATTCCTACATCGACGCCTACTGCGCCCACCTCCGGCACGACCGGAAGCTGGACGAGGCCAGTGTCACGCGCACGATCTTCCAATACGGCACCACGAAGGGCGTCATCGCCGATCTCGTCGCGCGCAACCTCGCCGAGGACGAGAACATCGACGCCGCTCCCGAATCCGTGGTCGTCACCGTGGGCGCCCAGGAGGCGATGTTCCTGGTGCTCCGTACGTTGCGGGCGGATGAGCGGGACGTGCTGCTCGCCCCCGCCCCCACCTACGTCGGCCTGACCGGGGCGGCACTGCTCACCGACACCCCCGTCTGGCCGGTCCGGTCCACCGAGAACGGCATCGATCCCGACGACCTCGTCCTTCACCTGAAACGCGCCGACGAACAGGGCAGGCGGATCCGGGCCTGCTACGTGACACCCAACTTCGCCAACCCCACCGGCACCAGCATGGACCTGCCCGCCCGGCACCGCCTCCTCGAAGTCGCCGAGGCCAACGACATCCTTCTCTTGGAGGACAACGCGTACGGGCTCTTCGGATCCGAGCGCCTCCCGTCGCTGAAATCCCTCGACCGGTCGGGAAACGTGGTCTACATCGGATCCTTCGCCAAGACGGGCATGCCCGGCGCCCGGGTCGGCTACGCCGTGGCGGATCAGCAGGTACCCGAGGGAGGCCTGCTCGCCGACCAGTTGTCGAAGCTCAAGGGCATGCTCACGGTGAACACCTCCCCCATCGCCCAGGCGGTGATCGCCGGCAAGCTCCTTCTCAACGACTTCAGCCTGACCAAGGCCAACGCCCGGGAAATCGCGATCTACCAACGCAACCTGCGCCTCACGCTGGCCGAACTCACCCGCAGGCTCGGTGGCTGCCGCGGGGTCGGCTGGAACACGCCGACGGGCGGCTTCTTCGTCACCGTCACGGTGCCCTTCGTCGTCGACGACGAACTGCTCGCGCATGCCGCCCGCGACCACGGGGTGTTGTTCACCCCGATGCATCACTTCTACGGCGGCAAGGGCGGGTTCAACCAGCTCCGGCTGTCGATCAGCCTGCTGACGCCGGAACTGATCGAAGAAGGCGTCTCCCGGCTCGCCGCGCTGATCACCGCACGCCTCTGAAGCCGCGGCGCTTCACGGCTCCCGATGTCCGTCGGCGCTTCCGAATCCGCGTCAGGGCAGATAGCGCTCGAGGAAAGCACGCTCGGGGGCCGTGAAGCGCCGCGGCTTGGCGGTGTCCGGGTCGACCGCCGCGAACGTCGAGCAGGCCTCGAGGAACACCTCGTCGTCCGAGCGGATCTCCGCCGCCAGGTCGCCGCTGGCCCCGTTGACCTTGGTCACCCACGACTCGATCCGCACCGACCGGTGCCGGAACTTCAGCGGCCTCCGGTAGGCGACCTCGTGCCGGACGATCACCATCCCCACCGAAGGCAGCCCGTCACGGTCTTCTCGCAGCGCGCCCGCGTAGTTCAGGTAGAGGGCGATCCAGGCGTCCTCCAGATATTCCAGGAAACGGGCGTTGTTGACGTGGCCGTGGGCGTCGATGTCGGCGAAACGGATCCAGCGGTGGTAGATGTGCCGTCCGGAAACGTCGTCCGGCCGAACAGAGGCCGTTAACGCGGTGACGACCTCGGTCATCGGCTACCCCTTATCTTCGTTGTCCTCATGGCAAACCGGCTCAGCCGCCTTGCTCGACGCCTTTTACCACCACCGGTCCGGCGTTGGCGTCGAAGGAGTTACCGGAATACTCGGGATCGAGTACGGACGCGGCATAAGTCGCCGGCGCGGCCAGAATCGCCGCGACGCCGACCGTGAGTCCGGCCGTGACCACGGCGGTGGAGGCGGGTTTGGCCACTCGTGCCAGAGCCAGCAGGACGATGGCGGCCGCGCCGAGGACAAGCGTGCTCCAGAATGCCCACGGCAGAAAGCCGGGATAACCGGACCACAGCCAGGCGACCCAGACCATTTCGGCCACGATCACCAGCGGCAGTAGCCAAGCCTGCCCGCCCCCGCCGCGATACGCCCGCCAGAACCACACAATGCCCATGCCGGACAGGGCGGCGACCGGCGGCGCGAGTGAGGCGACGTACGCGGTGTGCGGGACGGCGGTCACGCTGAAGGCCAGGCCGAAGGTCACCAGCCACACGCCCCACATCACCATCCCGCCGCGCTCCGGGTCGGTACGCTCGGCGTGACGCCGCCACCAAAGCCCGCACAGCAGGGCAAGCAAGGTCAACGGATAGAGCCAGCCGATCGCGATGCCGAGGCGCCCGGCGAGCAGCTGGTTCCACGCTCCGCCCTCTTTCGGGCCGGTCGCGGGGTCTCCGCCCGCTTTCGGCCCGGCGTCGGGCGCTTCGCCGGGCGGCCCGTCCGGGCCGTTGCCGCGTGCCCCACCCAGTTCGCCGGGCGTCAGATGCTGCCCTGGTCCGACCACCGCCCTGACCCGGCCGTTGTTGGGCACGGTGCCGGGCAGATTGATGCCCAGGCGTCCGAGACCGTTGTGTCCGAACACCATCGTGATGGCGCTGTTGTTCGTGGTGCCGTTGATGGCGGGCCGGGCACTGGCCGGGGTGAAGGTGTAGAGCGCGATCCACGACAGCGACACCACCACCATCACCACCCCGGCGACCCCGAGATGCTTCAGGCGGCGGCGAAGTCCCGTCGGCGCGGTGAGCAGGTAGCCGATCGCCAGGGCGGGCAGGATCATCCACGCCTGCAGCATCTTGGCCTGAAAGCCCAGGCCGACCCAGACACCCGCCCAAACCAGCGATCGCAGCCGCGCTTCCCTGGCGGCACGCTGATACGCGTCGGCCGCGAGCACCAGGCACATGACCAGCGCGCCGTCCTCCATGCTGTGCCCGAACATCGACGCGGCCACGGGGGTGAAGGCGAAGATGCCCGCGGCGAGAAGGCCGGGAACCACGCCCGCCCATCGCCGCACGACCCGGTACATGACCAGCACCGAGATCACGCCCTCGATCACTTGCGGCAGCGCCAGCGACCACGCGTGATAACCGAAGATACGGGCCGAGATGGCCTGCGGCACGAACGACCCGGCGAGCTTGTCGAGCGTGACCGTCGCGTTCGCGTCGACGGCCCCGTACAGCAGCGCTTTCCAGCTCTCGGACATGCCCTTGACGGCTTGCGAGTACAGCGGCGCGTAGTCCGCCCGCGGCAGATTCCAGGCATACAGCACCGTCGCCGCGGCCGCGATGCCCAGCAGCGCCGGCCTGGCCCACCTCGGCTGGCCGGCCGGCGAGCGCCAGACCGCCCAGCGGTCGGTCCTGCCTTCCGGCGCGGAACCCTCGGAGGGCAACGGCGGATGAGTGAGTGTTTCGGACACTCCGGTACCTCCGGGCGTAATAGGAAAACCACCGGTAATGCCGGTCAGGTCGCCTTATGCCGACCGCTTCTCCCGGCTGATCGAGCCCAGCAGCAGTTCGGCGGCGACGCTTGTCCCGTCGGTACGGATCGTTTCCGCCACGGTCATCGCCTTGGCGCGGGTTTCCGGGGCCAGGGCCGCGGTGAGCGCGGCCGACAGGGAGTCGAAGGTCGGGGTCCGGTCCTCGTGCACACCGATGCCCAACTCGGCCACCCGGCGGGCGAAATACGGCTGGTCCGCCTTCTGGGGTACCACCACCTGGGGAACACCGGCCCGCGTGGCCACCGTCGTCGTGCCCGCCCCGCCGTGGTGCACGACCGCGGCCACCCGGCCGAACAGCACCTGTTGGTTCACTTCGCCGACGGCCAGGCAGTCGTCGCCGTCATCGATCAACGCCAGGTCCGCCCAGCCGTGGGCGAGGATCACCCGGTGGCCCTCGGCGCGGATCGCTTCGATGGCCACCTTGGCGGCGTCGGCGGGCGCGGGCCCACTGCCGTAACTCACGTACACCGGTGGTGGACCGGCCTCGAGAAACGCCTCCAGCTCCGCGGACAGCGGTCGTTCGTCGGGCAGGATCCACGCACCGGTCTGCACGACGTCGAAATCCGTCCGCCCCAGCGGGGCCAGGGTCTCGTCCGCCGCGAGGAAGGGCCGATCACCGAAGCCGTAGTCGAAGACCTTCTCCACCGGCGGCAGGCCGAGTGCGGCCCGCCGGCTGTTCAGCGCGCCACCGAACAGCCTGAAGGCGCCCTCGTTGTGCTGGTCCCGCTCCGACGGCAGGTAGGTGGGGCAGTAGAAGGTGTAGTGGTAGGGGATGTCCCGCTTTTCGGCCACCGACCGCGCGGCGACCGCGCTGGTCTGCAGACCGGTCGCCACCACCGCGTCGCACCCCTCGGCAGCGACCTGGATCTTGTCGAACTGCTCGGCGATCATCGCGTCCGCGAGTTCGGGTGCCCCCGGCGCCAGTCCCTTTCCGCGTGCCCCTTTCCGCACCGCCGGACCGATCCGTACCAGCGGCACCTCGACCTCGGCCAGTCGTTCCACGTAGTCCGGCGGTGCGATCATCCGCACCTCGGCACCGAGTTCCCGCAACTTCAGCGCCAATGCCACCAGCGGCTCGACATCCCCGCGTGTTCCGTTCCCGGAAAACAACACCCGCATTTCGCACCCCCTCCTCCAGCGAACCTTTGGCCTCTCGGACTGTTCCGTAGCCTCACGGATTGATCGGGTCTCCGGCACGGACGACCGACCAGGTTCTTTCCCCGTACTCGTGCCCGGGCGAAGTTTTTCGAGAATACTCTTCGAGACGGGCGCACAAGTTCCGCTCAGGGCCGTCGAGCATGGCCAGTTGAGACGGATACTCCGCCACCGCCTGGAATTTCCGCGTCCGCACCTCGGTCCCCACGGGGTGGAATTTGGGAGAGCCGAGCCCGAAACCCTCCGGGAGCTCGACCGCCGAACCCTTCCGGAACAGCGCGTAGGGGAGATCTTCCCACAGCCGGATCGGAACGTTCTTGTCGCGCGCGGCGAACAGCGCGGCATTTCGCGCGGTCACATGGTCGCGATTACCGCCGACGGCGGCACACGTGACGACGAGCGTGGGATCGCACTCTTCGATCGCCGACTTGATATCTTCCTTAATCTCGGCGACAAGGTCAGGATCGATGCCCGTGCGCTGGTCGTCCTGTTTCGGCCCTGTCACTCGGTCGGTCAGCCACCGGCCATCCGGCGACTTGCGATAGATGGAGTCGAGGAACCGGCCATGCCGATAGTCCGCCCCGAGATGGCCGAGCGCGGCAGCGTCTTCTTTCCGTCGATGGAGCGGCGCGTCGTCATCCGGCGCGAGACCCCAGACTTCGTGCATCTGCTCCGCCAACGGCGAATACGGAGGCGACGCGGTACCGGCGAAGACCGTATAGACCGTCACCTTCACGCCATCCCGCGCCGCCTTGGCAACGCCGGCCCCGACCGAGAGGACAGCGTCGTCCAAATGCGGAGATATCGCCAACAGCCGGGCCGGCTCTCGATCCTGAAGCATGAAAATCACCTTAGGGACCTCATTGTTCTGCTCCAACAGGCGACGACTGGACAAACGTCAAAATGGCGGTCGGAACCGTTAGGGCAACGGGAGGCGGCCGACCCGGTTGTACCAGTGACGGCCCGCCTTCAAATGGGCGACCACCGCCCTCTCCAGCCGGGTACGCTGCGGAAGCTCGTCCAGCGGCTGGCCGTTGTAACGGAACACGAACTCCAGGATGGATCTGTCTCCGACCATGAAAGGCTCGGAGTCGATCAGTGTCCAGCCCCGCCTGAGCCGGATGATATGGGAATCCTCCTCGGTGAGGTATTCCTCCAGCTGCGGATCGAACATCCACGACATGCCGGTCGTCACCCGCGCGCCATGCTCGGGGAAGTACCGAGCGAAAAACGGACGGGCGCGACGGAACGAGTCGTCGAAGATCTCGGGTACCAGCCGTCCGCCCCGTTCGGGGATGTGCATGCCCAGTTCGGGCGAGCCGTCGCGCCCGATCCCCAGGTCGAATTGAAGGCGACCGAGCTGATAGACGATGCCGCTCAGGATCTGGGCGGTCCAGTACTGTTTGTTCATACCGCCCTCGCCGAACTTGCGGCGATGGACGTCGATCAGCTCCCCCAGCTGCGCCAGGGTCTCCCAGCTGATCGTGTCGGGAATTCCCCGGCTCGCGTGGAAGCGGCGCACCGCCGGAACCGTCGCGAGGAAGACATACACGTGGAAATAGCGCGCGAGGGCACCGATTTCGGACGGCAGCGACGGCGCATCGCGCCGATCCGCCTTCCAGTCACCCATGCGCTCGATGATCGCGTGGTGGGTGCGCTCGAGCAGCCACCACACGGCAGGGTCACGATCCGGTTCGGGAGCGGCCGCGACGATCTCCTCGATGTCGAGCTCCGACACCTCCAACCGCCGCAAGAGCTCGCGTGCCTCATCGCCCTGGGGCAGCCGCACCGGCTCACCAGGCGGGCCGAGCTCATCGAGTTCGGACAGCCACGTCGTGATTTCCTCCCCCTCGCCCAGCTTCAGGTCCCTGCGTACTACCTCGGCATCCATCGGCCCTCGCCTTCGACGACTCGGCGGTCAATCTTCGTCACGGGTGACCGGCCAGGTTTTTTCGCCGTATCCGCCCGGTGGTGACACTTGGCGAGCATGCTCGTCCAGTCCACCGAACAAGTCCTTTCCCGGCCCGTCGAACATGGAAAGCAGGGACGGATAGCTCCGCACGGCCCGAAATTTCCGCGTCCGCATCTCCGGTTCGACGGGGCTGGATTCGGGAGAGCCGAGACGGAAACCCCGCGGCAGTTCGATCGTACCCGATCGAAACAGCACGTAAGGAAGGTCTTCCCACAGCCGGATCGGAATGTTCTTCTCGTCCGCGGCGAACAGTGCGGCATCCCGGGCGGCCTTGTCGTCAGGATGACCACCGATGGCCGCGCTCGTGACGACGAGTGCCGGATCGAACTCGTCGATGATCGACCCGAGATCACCCCTGATCTCGGCGACAAGATCAGGATCACTGCTCGGCGCGTCCGGGTTCGTCGCCAGCTTTTGCTTGCCCTCCTTGTGGTCTGTCAACCACTGGCCGTCCGGCAACTTGCGATAGATGGAGTCGAGGAACCGGCCGTGCCGATAGTCCACCCCCAGGGGGGCGAGAGCGGCAACGTCTTCTTTCCGGCGACAGAGCTGCGCGTCCTCCTCCGGCGAGATTCCCCAGATTGTGTGCATTCGCTGTGCTGCCGGGGAGTAAGGGGGTGACGCGGTACCGGCGAATACCGAATAGACGGTCACCTTCGCGCCGTCCCGCACGGCCTGGGAAAGACTGGCCCCGATGGACAGGACCGCATCACCGAAATGCGGAGATATCGCCAGAAGCCGGTTCGCACCAGGTACTTTGGACATAGGGATCAGTTTGGTGACCGCCTTGCCGTGCGGCAACACTCGCCGGCTGGACAGACTCCGAGCGTTCACACCGAAACCGGCGGCGTTTCCTGGGTGACCGCGTCGCGCAGCAGTTTCGCGGCGACCGTCGCCCCGTCGGTGCGAATAGTGCCGGCCACCGCGCTCGCTCGCGCGCGGATTTCCGGGGCCAGTGCCGTGGCGAGCGCGGCCGACAAGGACTCGACGGTCGGGGTGGGCCCGTCATGCGCCACACCGACGCCCAACGCGGCCACCCGCCCGGCGAAGTACGGCTGGTCCGCTATCTGGGGAACCACGACCTGGGGGGCACCGGCCCGAGTGGCCACGGTCGTCGTACCCACGCCGCCGTGGTGGACGACAGCGGCCACCCGGCCGAACAAGGCCTGCTGGTTCACCTCGCCGACGACGAAACAGTCATCCCGGTCGTCGATCAGGGCCAGATCCGCCCAACCGCGGGAAAGGATCACCCGGCGGTCCAGGGCGCGGATCGACTCGATCGCCACCCTGGCGGCGTCGGCGGGTGCGCGCAAACTGCCGAAACCCACGTACACTGGCGGCGGGCCCGCCGCCAGGAACGCCTCCAACTCCACGGGAAGAGGCCGTTCATCGGGCAGAATCCACGCACCGGTCTGCACGACGTCGAGGTCCGTCGGCCGCAGCGGGGCCAGGACCGGATCCGCCGCCAGCAAAGGACGATCCGTGTAGCCGTAGCCGAAGATGTCCTCCACCGGCGGCAGGCCGATCGCGGCCCGCCGGCTGTTGAGCGGGTCCCCGAACCGCTGGTAGGCACTCCGGTTGTTCCGCTCCCACAGCACCCGGTTGTCGGTCACGTCCCGTGCGGGCGGCTCGCCCAGGGGCGGCGGGGGCGGGTAGTGCGGCGACGGCAGATAGATCGGGCAGTGACAGGCGTAGACGTAGGGGATGCCCCGTTTCTCGGCCACCGACCGCACGGCGACCGCGGCGGCCAGCAAGCCGGTCGCCACCACCGCGTCACACCCCTCGACAGCCGCTGGGACCTGTTCGAACTGCGTGGCGATCGCCTCGGCCGAGAGCCGGGGCGCGTCCTTGGGCGACGGCGCCTTCTTCCCGTGCCCCATCGCACGGGTCGACGGGCCGACCGGCACCAGCGGCACTCCGGCCTCGGCCAGCCGCTCCCCGGTGTCCGGCGGTGCGCACACCCGCACCTGGACATCGAGTGCTCGCAACCGCACCGCCAGGGCCACCAGCGGTTCGAGGTCCCCGCGTGATCCCGTCGTCGACAACAACACCCGCATTGCGCAAGCACCTTCTCCCCTGGGTCAACGGCCATCGGCGAACTACTGTGCCGATCGTTACCAATCCGCGTGCGCCCGCGTCACACCGGACGGTGCGGCAGCCACTTCATCCCGTCGGGCGAAGTCACCAGTCCGCCGGGGAACAGCGGCAGCTCGGGCTCGGCGTCCTCGCCGAGCACCGCCCGCATCTGTTCCTGGCCGCCCTCCTGCATCACCTGCCGGACCACCTGCGACTTGAACAGCGGCACCATGCTCGCGTCGTCGCCACCGGCCATCTGGTCGATGGCCGCGGCGAACTCGGCACTGCGCTCGGCGATCCGGCTCGACGCCGCCAGCGCCGCCTCACCCGAGGACAACCCGCCGATGAGGTCCACAAAGGACTCCAGCTCGGTGTCCTTCGTGTTGTTCGTGACCTTCTTGGCCTGCCAGAAGTACGACTCCTCGTTCACGTTCATCTCGTAGAACGCGACGAGGAACTCGTAGTACACCCCGTACTCGCGACGGTAGCGCGCCTCGAACTCGGTGAGGGCGGTCTTCTCGTCCAGATCGCCGTCCAGGACGCTGTTGATCGACCGCGCCGCCAGCACGCCGCTGTAGGTCGCCAGGTGCACTCCGGAGGAAAACACCGGGTCGACGAAACACGCGGCGTCACCGACCAGGATCATCCCCGGCCGCCAGAAGGTCGTCTGGTGGTACGAGTAGTCCTTGCGAACCCGCAGCTCCCCGTACTTGCCGGAGGTCACCCGGCGCGCGTGGCCGAGGTATTCCGAAATCAGCGGGCACTCGGCGATCAAGGTGTCGAGCGCCTTCTCCCGGTCGCCCTGGACCTTGTCCGCGTCCTCCCGGCGCACCACGGCGCCGACGCTGGTCAGCGTGTCACTCAGCGGGATGTACCAGAACCAGCCGCTGTCGAAGGCGACGCTCAGGATGTTCCCGGAATAGGGCGCGGGCAGCCGTTTACCACCCTCGAAGTAGCCGAACAGTGCCAGGCTGCGGAAGAACTCCGAATAGTTCCGGGAACCTCCGACATGGGAGTAAAGGCGGCTCTTGTTGCCCGACGCGTCGATCACGAACGTCGCGGAGACCTCGTGCTGGTTGCCGTCGTCGTCGGTGTAGCGCAGACCGGTGACGCGCTCGCCGTCTTCGACCACGCTGTTGACCGTGCACCCCTCCCGCACCACGACGCCCTTGCGCTTGGCGTTGTTCAGCAGGATCTCGTCGAACTTGGCCCGCTCGACCTGGTAGGCGAACGCCTTCGGCCCCGTGATCCGCGGGGAGACGGAAAAGGAGAACGTCCACGGTTCCGGGCGGGCACCCCACCGGAACGTGCCGCCACGCTTCACCGGGAAGTTCGCCGCCGCCAACTCCTCCGAGACCCCGAGAATCTTGCACACGCCGTGCACGGTGGACGGAAGCAGGGACTCACCGATCTGGTACCGGGGGAAGAACTCCTTCTCCAGCAACAGCACCCGATGCCCCTGCATGGCCACGAGAGTGGCCACGGTCGAACCGCCAGGCCCGCCACCAGCCACCACGACATCGAACTCTTCGACCGACATTCGCCACCATTCCTCTATCGAGTGCCAATTTGTTGCGACTGGTTCTCCGGCCGTAGCGCGCTCACGTACTACCAGGCGACCGGCAATTGATCAGGACAATCGATGAACGCGTTCCTGAGCTTTATTTCCTCGACGGGCACGGCCAGGCGCAGCCCGGGAAGCCTGCGCCACAGGGTCTGATACGCCATGCGCAGCAGCGTTCTCGCCACCGCCGCGCCTATGCAGTAATGGATACCGTGCCCGAACCCGACATGGGGGCCCGAATCCCGGTTCACGTCGAGGACGTTGGCATCCGGCGTCAGTGCTTCATCCCGGTTGGCCATGAGAATCGAGCACAGGACGTACTCCCCCGCCTTGATCAGATGACCATCGACGACCACGTCCCGGATGGCCATTCGGGGATTCGGCTGCTGCACGGGCGACAGATAGCGCAGCAGTTCGGCGACCACCCGGTCCGCCTCCTCCCGGCCGGCGAACAGCGACTCCCGCTGGCCGGGGTGATCGAGCAGCGCGAGCACCCCGAAACCGATCATCCCCGCGACGGTCTCGACACCGCCGAGGATCAGCGCCGTGAACACGCCCCTCAGCTCGGCGTCGGTGACCTCGTCTCCGTGTTCTCGCACGAGCATGCCGATGAACCCCTCGTCGGGGTCGTTCCGTTGCCGCGTGATGAGGCCGTCCAGGTACCGGTTGAAGGCCGCGCTGTCGGCCGCCCTGGCCTTGTAACCGCGGCTGAGGCTGACGTTCTGCCTGACCCGCCGGATGAATTCGCTCCGATCATCGCGCGGGATGCCGAGCAGTTCGCACAGGGCTCCCCCGCCGACCGGATCCGCGAACAGTGCCTGGACGTCCGCGGGCGGGCCCGCGGCCTCCAGCGCGTCGATGCGATCGTCGACGAGTTCCTGCATGGCGGGCTCCAGCCTGCGGATCCGCCGTGCGGTGAACTCGGGCGTCAGCATCCCGCGCAGGCGGGTGTGCTCGGGCGGATCGTAGACCGAAAGCTGCCCCACGAGATCCGGCGGAATGGGTTCGTCGCCGATCGATTCCGCCGAACTCCACCGAGGGCGCGTCGTGAAATTCTCGTGATCACCGAGGATCGTTCGCACGACGTCATAGCCCATGGCCTGCCAGACATAGTTCGTGCGGAGCTGGGTGGAGGCGTTCCCGACTATCCGGACCAGCGGGCCGTGTGCCCTGAGCGCGAACATGTCCGCATGCGGATCACAAAGCGTTCTCAGCATGTAGTTCGCCGTCGGCCGCACGAGCGGCGCACCCTCGTGGATATCCTGATCCATTCCCCTTCACTCTTTCCATTCGCCGCCGTTCGCTGTCGAAGAAAACGCGCGGGCAACCCAATCTTCGCCCGCGATCCGGAAATATGTCCAGCGTGCACAATGGACGAGGGAAATCGGCGGACGATCACCAGTCGACCATCAGGCGGGCCAAGCCGTACGCGGGGGTGGTCACCCGGAACAGGGTTTCCTGGCCGGGGTTCGCCAGCCTCAGCGCGGGAAAGCGCCGCCACAGTGCGGTGTAGACCACTCGAAGCGTGAGGCGGGCCAGAGCGGCGCCCAGGCAATGATGAATACCGTGCCCGAAAGCGACGTGCGGGACGGGCTCGCGCGTGACATCGAGGCGGTCCGCATCCGGCAGCAGGGCCGGGTCACGGTTGGCCATCGGCAGCGAACAGGTGACCGTCTCCCCCTCCTTGATCACCTGGTCCGCGATGGTGACGTCCTGCCTGGCGATCCGGGGTGTCGGGGCGTAGGTGACCGTCAGGTAGCGGATCAGCTCGTCGACCGCCCGGTCCGCCGACTGGTCGTCGCCCCGCACCGCGGCGATCTGGTCCGGGTGCCGCAGCAGCGCCAGCACGCCCAGCCCGATCATGCCGGAGATGTTGTCGTCGCCCGCCAGGATCACCTGCACGCAGGCGCCTCTCAGTTCCTCGTCGGTGACCGTGTCGCCGTGTTCGGCGACGACCGTCCCGATGAACCCTTCGCCAGGGTCCTTCCGTTCCCTGGCGATCATGGCCAACAGGTAGCGGGAAAACGCCTCACCGGCGGACGCTCGTCTCCTCGCGCTCAACGAGGCGTCGAGATGCCGGTGATACAGCCGCATGAATTTGACGCGGTCGTCGCGGGGCACGCCGATCAGTTGACACAGCACGGCCCCCGGCACCTCGTCGGCAACCAGGCCGACCAGATCCGCGGGGGATCCCGCCTGCTCCAGGGCATCGAGACGTTCGGACACGATCTGTTCGATGGAGTCCCGCAACCGCCGCATCTTGCGCAGGGTGAAGGCCGGGGTCAGCAACTGCCGGAGCCGGGTGTGTTCGGGAGGGTCGTAATCCATCAGGTTGCCGACCAGCTCACTCGGCCGGTAGATGCCCTGACCGCCGATCTCGTCCCGCCGGTCCCAGCGGCGCCGGGTGCTGAACCGCTGGTGGTCGCCGAGCACCTGCCGTACGACCCCGTACCCCGCGGCCAGCCAGGTGGTTTCCGCGTCCGCTCCGGATCCGATGGTGATCCTCGACAGGGTGCCGGCCGCGCGCAGTTCGTCCGCCGGATCGAAGCCCTGCCGCCGCACGTGGACCGGCGGCGAGTCGTCACCACTCAAGGGGAAGCTCCTCTACCGCGAAGGGTGCCGGCCTGCCGGGTTTGAAGCGCAGGTCCTCCTCGGGAACCGCCGGCCGGAGCGACGGAAACCGGCGGACCACGGCCGGCAGCGCCACTCGGAGCTGGAGCCTGGCCAGCGGTGCCCCGATGCAGTGGTGGATGCCGTGCCCGAACGCGATGTGGTCGGGATTGGACCGGGTGATGTCGAACCGGTCCCCCCGCGCTCGATTGACCGCGAGGATCGAACAGGTCAGGACATCACCGGCATGGATTTCGCGTCCGGCTATCCGCATATCGACAAGGGCGGTCCGGGGAGAGGGAGTCTCGACGATCGACGCGTAGCGGAGCACTTCCTCGGTCGCGCCGTTCGCGAGTTCCGGGCGCTCGCGGAGCACCGCCATCTGGGCGGGGTGGGTCACCAAGAGCAGCACCGCGATCGCCAACTGGGAGGCCATCTGCTCGACCGCCCCGATCATGATCCCCTCGGCGAGGCCTGCCAGTTCCTCGTCGGTGACCTCGTCACCGTGCTCGCGCACGATGCCACCGATCATTCCTTCGCCGGGATCGCGGCGGGCGCGCGTCGCCAGATTACGGGCGTAGTTGACGATGCCCAGCCCCGACAGGTTCCGCTGCCGGGGAATCCGGCTTTCCCGGCTGTCCCGGAACATTCGCGACAACTCGGCCTGATCGTCCCGAGGGACGCCGAGGAAGTCGCAGGCGATCAGCGCCGGGATGGGCCAGGCGGCGTTGCGGACGAAGTCGGCGGGCGACCCCATGCTCTCGAAGTCGTCCAGGCACTCCTCGACGATCTCTTCGACGCGAGGCCGCAGATTCTCGATCCGCCGGACGGTGTTCGCCCGGGTCACGGTCCCGCGCAACCGGGTGTGCTCGGGCGGATCGTAGGCCTGCAGAATTCCGGGCAGCCAGGCCCGTTCCGCCTCGTCGTCGACCGGGCGCATCGAACTGAACCGGCCGGCGTCGGCGAGGATTTCCCGGACCTCGTCGTATCCGGTGACCAGCCATTGCCTGCGGCCGTCCAGCCCGGGTTCGGTGTCGTATTCGTGCAACGGCCCAGTCTTTTGCAGTTCGGACAGCTCCGGCACCGGATCGAGCCCAAGCCGCTGGTGCGGCAACGCAACAACCATGATTCTCCTCGAGTTTCCGCCGAATCCGACCAAAAGTAGGCGGAGACGGTCCGCAACCGAACCGCTTGCAGAGCCCCGTTTCCGCCGTGGCCGTGGTCGGATCAGTAACGAACGGCAGGGCACCAGTCGAGCGGCAGGGCCTTCACGTCGAACGGCGGCGGCCCCAGTTTGATCTCGCGTTCCGGTTCGGCGAGCCGGAGCGTGGGAAAACGGTGCGCCAGGGCCGGAATCGCCGATCGGAACACCAGCTCGGCCAGGGGTCTGCCGAGGCAGTGATGAATGCCGTGGCCGAACGCGACATGCGGTGTCTTCTCCCGGGTGATGTCGAACCGGTCCTCCGGGCCCGGGAATTTCCGGCGGTTCACGCCCAGCAAAGAACACGTGACGGTGTCGCCCGCCTTGACCAGGAAATCACCGATGCGCACGTCCTCCAGCGCGATGCGTGGGGTGAGTTTCTCGTCGGTGGTGAGATACCGGACGACTTCCTCCAGCCAGTCCGGGACGGCGTCCGGCTTTTCCCGGAGCACAGCGAACTGCTCGGGCGCTTCGACCATCAGCCACGCGCCCGCCACGAGGAAACGGGCCACCTGATCACCGCCCGCGCCCATGACGAACGCGGCCAACCCGGTCAGCTCCGCGTCGGTGATCTCGTGCCCGTGTTCGCGCACCACCACACCGAGCATGTCGTCACCGGGATCGCGACGCGTGCGAGCCGCGATCTGGCCCATGTAGGTCATGAACTTGTTTCCGGCCGCCACGCGCCTGCTGCCCGTCCGCCGGGACCGGCTGGCCAGGAGATTGCGTGCCAGATCCGTCTGGTCATCGCGGGGAATGCCCAGGAAGTCGCAGGTCGCCGTGGTGGCGATGGACCAGCCGAAATGCGGTACGAAGTCCACCGGGCCACCGATGGACTCGATGGCGTCCAGGCTGTCCTCGACGACCTGCTCGACCTGCGGCCGGAACCTTTCCATCCGCCGGACGGTGAAGGCGGGCGACACCACCCGCCGGAGTCGCGTGTGCTCCGGCGGGTCGTACTGGGTGATGAAGCCGGGAAACGTTATGCCCGCCGCGGTGCCGCCGTAGAGCAACCGGGAACTGAACTTGTCCGAGCCGAGAACCTGCCGGACCTCGTCGAACCCGGTGGCGAGCCACGCGGTCCGTCCCCCGGGACCGTCCTCGGTGCCCAGTTCGGTCATCGGACCGGCGTCCATAAAGGACCGGAGCTTGGGCACCGGATCGAATCGGTCCCTCCAGTGAAGCTCCGTGGGCAGGGCGACATTGAGCTCCTCGAACACTTCCACCGCACAGTTCCTTTCAGACCATCACCCGAGCGCCGAGCCTGTCCAACCGTCCACATCGAGCGGCTGGACACCGTCGCTCACGCGCCGACTTCCTCGATGAGGCTTTTCGGCCGGAGATCCGTCCAGTTCTTCTCGACGTAGGCGAGACATTCCTGCCGGGTGGCCTCGCCGTGGACGCGAGTCCAGCCGGCGGGCACCTCCGCGAAGGAGGGCCAGAGCGAGTGCTGTCCCTCGTCGTTGACCAGCACGAAGAAGGAACCGTCTTCGTTGTCGAACGGATTGGTCATTGTTGTCTCCTTACGTGTTGCTGTGGCTGTCGCGAGTTTCACGGCCGGGGCCGGAGCTTTTCGGCGACGATGGCCCCGATCCGGGTCAGCGCCGCGGGTTGCAGCATTTCCATGTGGCCGGTGGGGATCTCGTGGGGCTCGACGGTCCCGGTGGTCAGGGGTTGCCAGCCGGCGATCGCGTCCGCCGTCGGCAGATGCGCGGGGCGGTCGACCGTGGCGACGAAAAGCAGAATGTCGCTGCCGAAGCGCTGGGAGGTGTGCATCGGCCCGATCCGGGCGAGGTTCCGCATGACCTCCTCCAAGCGCGGCCGGGCGCCTGCCTCCGCGGCTATTCCGGCGGCGAGCTCCAACTGTTGTTCCTGCTGCTTGTCGAAGTCCTGGGCTTCCTGACCGCTCCCGTTGCCGCGAGGGCGCGAGAACCGCCCTTTGTCGGTGGGATAGGCGTCGAGCAGGGCGAGCAGGCCGACCTCCTCTCCCTCGGCCTCGAGCAGCACGGCCATCGCCTGCGCGATCCTGCCGCCGAGCGACCAACCGAGGAGGTGGTACGGACCGGTCGGCCGCACGGTCCGGATTTGCTCGACGTAGTCGGCCGCCATCTCCTCGACGCTGGCCGCGAGCGGTTCCGCGCGGGCCAAGCCTCGTGCCTGCACCCCGTAGACCGGCTGGTTCGGTGGAAGGCTGCGCAGCAACGGCGCGTAGTTCCAGCTCAGGCCCCCGCTCGCGTGCACGCAGAACAGCGGTGGTCGGTTGCCGCCCGCTCGCAGCGGCAGGAGTACCTCGAAGTCGCCCGTGCCGGTCCTCACCGGAGTGCGTGATCGTCCCCGCTCGCCCCCCACGGTCAGTGCGCCGGAGGAGGACCAGCGGGCGCGCTCGGCGTCGTCCAGAACGACGTCCAGGCCGCTGACGCGCCGCTCGGGATCTTCCGCCACCTGCTCCAGCACCTGGACCAGCCGCTGGGCCAGTGTCTCGGCCGTGGCCCGGTCGAAGAGGTCGGCGGCATAGTGCAGAGTGCCCTCGATGCCGTCCTCGTGGTCATCCTCGTCGCGGCGCTCCGTCAGCTTGAACGAGAGATCCAGCTCGATGGCCTCGGATTCGACGCGGTCGACGCTGGTGCGCAGGGCGGGCAGTTCCATCGCGTCCCACGCGCCGATGTCCTCCTCGCGCACTTCCAGTCCCACTTGGAACACGGGGTGGCGGGAGAGCGAGCCCGGCAGGTCCAGCAGCTCGACGATCTTTTCGAAGGGCACGTCCAGGTGTTGGCGCGCAGTCCGTGCCGCTTCCTGTACCCGGGTGACGACCTCCAGGAAGGACGGGTCGCCGGAGAGGTCGGTACGCAGGGCAAGCGGCCGGGCGAACGGTCCGATCACGGGCTCCAGGTCGATCAGGTCGTCGTCCCGCGGCAGCGTCGTGCCGATCACCAGGTCCTCGCCGGCGCCGGATTTGGTCAGCAGCATGGCAAGCGCGGCATGCACCGCCTGCTGCGTGTGCGCGCCGACCGAATCCACTGCCTCGGTCAACCGGGCGTGCGGGCCGGCGTCCAGCCGCAACGCCACCGTGCCGGCCCGCCGTGACGGGACGGCCGGTCGCGGGCGGTCGAACGGGAGCACCGTCTCCCCGTCGATTCCGTCCAGGTTGTCCCGCCAGAACACGATCTGCTCGTTGATCAGGCCGTCCGGTTCGTGCTCGTCCTCGAGCAGCCGCCGTTCCCAGATCGCGTAGTCGGCGAACTGCAGGGCCAGGGGCGCCCGCTCCGGCGCCCGGCCCGCGCGCCGCGCGCCGTACGCGGCCGCCAGGTCACGGAAGAGCACATCGAGCGAGTCGTCATCGGCAAGGATCCGGTGCACCTTCAGGTGCAAGACGTGTTCCTTTTCCGAAAGTACGAACAGATCGCTCCGCCACGGCACCTCCCGGGTGAGGTCGAGGACCGACTCGCGCGCCTCGGCCAGCAGGCCGGGAAGGTCCTCCTCGGTGGCAGGCTTCGGCGTCAACTCGACCGCCAAGGTGTCGTGGATGTGCTGGCGCACGCTCTGCGCGTCTCCGGGGAAGGTGGTCCGGAGGATTTCGTGCCGGGTCGCGATGTCGCCGAGCGCCGCCTCCAGCGCCGGCACGTCCAACCGGCCGCGCAAACGCAACGCGACCGAGGCGTGGAGGCCGGCCGTCTCCTCTCCGGGCCGGGCCAACAGCCAGGCGCGGAGCTGCCGCGCGGTGAGCGGAACCCGGTCCGGCCGCGTGACGGGTTCCAGCGCGGGGCGTGACTTGGCGGCCAGCGCCCTGGCCACACCCGCGGGGGTGGCCGAGGAAAACAGTTGCCGGATGGGCAGATCGGCCCCGAGTTCCTCCCGGATCCGCGCGATGAGCCGCATGGCCAGCGCCGAACTCCCGCCCAGATCGTGAAAGGCGTCGTCGACACCCACCTGGTCGACACCGAGGATTTCGGCGAAAAGCGCGCACAACACCTTTTCGGTCTCGCTCTCCGGCGCCTTGTCCGACGCGCTTCCCGCGAGATCCGGGGCGGGCAGGGCCCGGCGATCCACCTTTCCGTTGGGCGTGACGGGTAGGCCGGGCAGAACGACAACCGCCACGGGAACCATGTATGCGGGCAGCACCAAGGCCATTTGCCGCCGGATTTCCTCCGGCCCCGCGTCACTGCCGTCGGAGACGACGTAGCCCACCAGACGCTTTTCGCCGGGCTGGTCCTCCCGCGCCATGACGACTGCTTCGACCACCCCGGGCTGCGCCGCCAGCACTGCCTCGACCTCACCGAGCTCCACCCGGTAGCCGCGGATCTTCACCTGGTCGTCGGCGCGCCCGAGGAAGACCACCTCGCCGTCGCGGGTCCAACGCGCCAGGTCTCCGGTGCGGTACATCCGCCCACCCGTCGCCCGACCACCACCCCTCACGGAGAGGCTTCGCGCCGCGGCGTCATTGCCCAGTCCGAACGGGCACGCCACGAACCGTTCGGCCGTCAGGCCCGGCTTGCCGAGGTAACCGCGAGCCAGCCCCGTGCCCGCGATGTACAACTCGCCGGCCACTCCCGGCGGGACCGGTCGCAGGAACGGGTCGAGAATGTAGATCGCACGGTTCGTCATGGGATGGCCGATCGGCAGCTCCCGGTCGATCACGTCACCGGGCTCGATCGGGAACCACGTCGCGCAGAGGGTGGTCTCGGTCGGCCCGTAGGTGTTCCGCACTCGCAGCCCGGGCTGGGCCCGCCGCAGATGCTCCACGGTGTGCGCGGGAACCACGTCACCGCCGGTCCCGATCTCGGCCAAGCCGGTGAAGCATTCCGGCGACGTTTCCGCCAGGGCACGGAAGGTACCGGCGGTGAGGTGGACGGCGGTCGCGCCGCGCTTCACCGCCTGCCGAACTCCGGCCGCGTCAAGGACTCCCGGTTCGGTGAGCAGGACGCGGCCACCCGTGACGAGCGGGACCCACATCGCATAGAGGGAAGGATCGAAGACGTGTGTCGCGTGCATCAACACGCCGTCGCCGGGACCGATCCGCCAGCCCGTGTCACCGGCCAGGCCCGCCACCGCCCCATGCGGGATGGCCACCCCCTTCGGGACACCGGTGGATCCCGACGTGTACATCACGTACGCCAGATCATCGGCGCTCAGCCGGTTCTCCGGTGCCGTGGCGGCGCAGGCGTCGACGGCCGCACGCGTCTCCGGCAGGTCGAGCACGATCGCGTTCTCCGGCACGACTCCGCTGGTGGCCCGGGTGCACAAAACGGTCGTGATCCCGGAGTCGGCGAGGATGAACGCGATCCGCTCGGCCGGGTACTCGACGTCCACCGGGACGTACGCCGCGCCGGCCTTCCAGATCGCCAGGAAGGCGATCAGCAGGTCCGGCGAGCGGTCCATGGCCACCCCGACGCGGTCGCCGCGGCCGACACCACGACCGGCGAGGTAGCCGGCCAGCCGGTTCGACGCCTGGTCGAGGGCGGCGTAGGTCAGGTCCGTGCCGCCGGCATCGGTGACCGCCACCGCGTCCGGCGCCGCGAGCACCCGCCGCTCGAACATGTCGACCACGGACTGCCCTGGCACCGGTCCCGCGGTCGCGTTCCAGCCCTCCACCACCCGGGCACGTTCGGCCTCGCTCACCAACGTCAGACGGCCGACGAGCACATCGGGCTCGGTGACCAGCCGCTCCAGCACGCGAGCCAGCGCGCCGGCCACCGATTCGGCGGCCGCGTGGTCGAACAGGCCCCGGTCGTAGTCGAGGATGAGCGGCATCCGCTCTCCGGGGCCGGTGATCAGGGTGAACGGGTAGTGCGAGGAGTTGCGCCCTCGTTTCACCGGGCGCAGTGCCAAGCCGCCGTCCCGCGCCTGGTCTAGTCCCGTGCGCGGGAAGTTCTCGTAGATGACGAGCGTGTCGAAGAACGCTCCCGGTCCGGCGACGGCCTGCACGTCCTGCAGACCGAGGTGCTGGTGAGCCATGAGCGCCGACTGGCCGCGCTGCACTTCGGCGAGCATCTCGACCACCCGCTGCCCGCCGTCGAGCCGGACCCGCACCGGAAGGGTGTTCATCAGCTGGCCGACCATCGACTCCACACCGGCCAACTCGGCGGGCCGTCCCGAGGCGGTCGCGCCGAACACCACGTCGGTCCGGCCGGCGAGTTGCGACAGCACGACGGCCCACGCACCCTGCACGACGGTGTTCAGGGTGAGGTCGTGGCCGCGCGCCCAACGGGCCAGACCGTCCGTCAGCTCCGGGGACAGTTCGACCACCACGGTGTCGATGTCGGGCACTCGGGCCGGGTCGGCGGGGGCGACCGTGGTGGGTGTGTCCAGCCCGGCGAGCTCCAGCCGCCATGCCGCCCGGGCCGCCTCCTTGTCCTGCCTGCCCAGCCAAGCGAGATAGTCCCGATAGGACACAGTGGCAGGCAGTCCGGACGCGTCTCCGCCCGCCGCGTAGATCGCGGAGAGCTCCCGGTGAATGATCGGCGCCGACCAGCCGTCCAACAGGACATGGTGCAGGGTGTGCACGAGCCGGTGGCGCTCCGGGCCGAGCCGGATCAGGTGCAGTTTCATCAGCGGCGCCACCTCGATCCGGAGGCGCTCGGCCAGTTCTTCCGCCGCCAGCCGGTCCACCTCGGTGTCGGCGATGTCCTCCGGCAGCCCGGAAAGGTCCGTCTCCCGCCACGGGAGTTCGGCGTCCCGCGCGATGACCTGCACCATCTGCGCTCCGCTGACATAACGGAAACAGGCCCGCAGCGCGGCATGCCGGTCCACGACCGCCTGCCACGATGCCTTCAACCGCACCGAATCCAGCGGTCCGTCGATGGCATAGACGGACTGCACGGTGTAGGTGTCCTGCCCGTCGTGGTCGAGGGCGGTGTGATAGAGCATTCCCTCCTGCAGCGGCGAAAGAGGCCAGACGTCTTCCACGCCGGAGCGCGGCTTTGCCCGGGTGTCGTCAACGGTCACGATCGCTCCTTAGAGGTCATTCGCCGGCCAGTCCGGCCTCGAGTTGGTCAAGCTGGTCAGGGGAAAGATCGACGAGCATGCCGCCCGCGGACTCCGGTGCCGCGGCGGTGTCCCCGCCCTCGGCCGCGAATTCCTTGACCAGCACCGCCAGCCGTTCCGGCGTCTTTTCGTCGAACACCTGCCACGGCGTCAGTTCCAGGCCTCTCCGGCGGGCCCGGGCCGACAGTTGCATCGAGAGGATCGAATCTCCGCCCAGCTCGAAGAAACTGTCGTCGGCGCCCACGCGATCCAGGCCGAGCACCTCCGCGAACAGTGCGCACAACCGCGCCTCCATGGCCGTGCGCGGATCCCGTTTCGAAGCCATCCCGGCGAAGTCGGGGGCCTGCAGCGCCCGCTGATCGAGCTTGCCGTTCGGGGTCAGGGGCATCCGGTCCAACGCCACGAAGGCCGCGGGCATCATGTATTCCGGCAGGCGTTCGGCCGCCAGTTCGCGCAGCGCGGACATCAGGGCGCCGCCCGGACCGGCCTCCGCGGCCGAGGGGACGACATAGGCCACCAGCCGCTTCTCGCCCGGCCCGTCCCTGCGGACGGCGACGGCTACCTGGGAAACCCCCGGATGCTCCGCCAGCACGGCCTCGATCTCGGCGGGCTCGACCCGGTAGCCGCGGACCTTGACCTGCGCGTCGACCCGGCCGACGAAGATCAACTGACCTTCCCGGGTCCAGCGGAACCGGTCGCCGGAGCGGTACATCCGGGCGCCCGGCGAGAACGGGTCGGCGACGAACCGTTCCGCCGTCAGGCCCGGGCGTCCGAGGTAGCCGCGGGCGAGTCCGGCCCCCGAGATGTAGAGCTCTCCCGCCACACCTGGCGGCACCGGTTGCAGGAAGGCGTCGAGCACGTAATGCCGCACGTTGCGGATCGGGCCGCCGAGCGGGACCACTTCGTGCCCCGGGGACAACGGGGAACTCATCGTCGAGCAGATGGTCGTCTCGGTCGGCCCGTAGGCGTTGATCATCCGACGGCCCGGCGACCAGCGGTCCACCAGTGCGGGTGGCAACACCTCGCCACCCGTCAGCACGGTGGCCAGGGTGTCCGGCAGGTCGTCTTCGACCGCCAGCACACTCGGCGACACGGTGAGATGCGTGATATCCCACCGGCGTATGGCGTCGCCCAGGGTCACCCGGGGCGGCATGCTCTCCACCGGAGGCAGCACCAGGGTTCCGCCCGCCAGCAGTGCCATGTAGAGCTCGGAGACGATGGCGTCGAATCCGATGGCGGACAACTGGAGGACCCGCGAGGAGGACGTCACGCCCATCCGTTCGATATGCGCCCGCGCCAGATTGCCCAGCCCGGAATGGGTGACCAGGACGCCCTTGGGCACCCCCGTCGACCCCGAGGTGTAGATCACGTACGCCGCATCGCCCAGCCCCACCGGCGGCAGCACCACACCCGGATCGGCGGTGGGCAGTTCGTCCAGCACCAGCACCGTGCCCGCGAACTCCTCCGGCACCACCGCCCGGGTCGCCGCCGTGCACACCAGCACCTCCGGCGCGGAACTCGTCAGCATCAACTCGATCCGCTCGGCCGGATACTCCGGATCGACCGGAACGAACGCCCCGCCGGCGAACAACACGCCGAGCAGGGTCACCGCCAGCTCCGCCGACCGCTCTACCAGCACTCCCACCCGGGTCTCCCGCCGCACACCCGAACCGGCGAGCAGCCGCGCCAGCGTCTCCACCTCGTCCAGCAGTTCACTGAACGACAGGCTCCGCGCCGCGTCCACCACCGCGACCGCATCCGGCGACCGCCGCACCTGCGCGCGGAGCAACACCGGCAACGACTCCGCTTCCAGCGGCGCGTCGGTGCGATTCCATTCCTCCACCACCAGGCGGCGCTCCGCCGCGCCGATCAGGCCGATCCGCCCCACCGGTATCCGCGGATCGGCGGTCACCTGAGCCAGTGCCCGGACGATCGCCGCGCGCATCTCCTCGACCTGGGCGCGATCGAACGCGTCCGGCCGGAAGACGATGTCGCCGCGAACGCCATCGCTTTCCGACGCGCGCAAGGAAAGCGGGTAGTGCCCGTAATGCCCGCTGTCGCTCAGGACTCCCGCCGGACGGACGGAGACCTTTTCGGGGTCGTCGGCCGAACGCGGCGGACGCGGGTAGTTCTCGAACAACACGAGCGTGTCGAACGCCGCGCCCTGACCGGCGAACTGGTTGATCTCGGCCAGCCCGATGTGCTGGTGCGCCATCGTCGCGACCTGACGTTCCTGGAGATCGGTCAGCATGTCGACGAACGGTTCGGCGCCGGCCAGCCGGGCACGGACCGGCAGCGTGTTGATGAACAGGCCGACCGCGGACTCGACGCCGGGGATCTCGGCCGGACGCCCGGCCACCGTGGTCCCGAAGACCACGTCGTTTCGTCCCGTCAGCCGGGCCAGGAGGAGCGCCCAGATCCCCTCGAAGAGGGTGTTCATCGTCACGCCGTGGTGGCGGGTGAACTCCACGACCTGCCGGCTCAGCTCGTCGTCGAGCTCGAACTTGACACGCTCGCGTTCGACGGGCGCGGTGATCGTCTCCGGCGGCACCACATGGGTTCCCTCGTCGAGCCCCGCCAGCTCGGTCCGCCACGCCTCCCGCGCGGCCTCCTTGTCCTGGCGAGCGAGCCAGGCGAGATAGTCCCGGTACGACGTCGGGGCCGGAAGGGCATGGCTGTCGCCGCCGGCTTCGTAGACCGCCATCGCGTCGGCGGAGAAGATCGGCAGGGACCATCCGTCGGCCGAAATGTGATGCGACATGATGATCAGCCGATGCCGGCGTTCGCCGAGACGCACCAGGTGCAGGCGCAGCAGTGGCGCCCGGGTCAGGTCGAACCGCTCGGCCTGTGACTCCGCCGCGAGGCGCTCGAATTCCGCCGGTACCTCGTCCTCGGGCAGCGCGGACAGATCGGTTTCCCGCCAGGGCAGCGTGGCCTCGCGGGCGATCGCCTGCACGGTCTCACCGGACTCGAGCTGATGAAAACTCGCCCGCAGGGCGGCATGCCGGTCGAGAAGGGCCTGCCAGGAGGCGCGGAAGCGGGCGACGTCGAGGGGTCCGTCGACGGCGAGGGCGAGCATCGCCGCATAGACTTCCGGGCCCCGTTGGTCGGCGGCATGGAAAAGCAGGCCCTCCTGGAGCGGAGACAGCGGCCAGATGTCGAGCAGGTTTCCTACGGCGGCCTCGACCTCTTCCACATCCCGCTGCGTCAGCGCGGTGAGGGGGAAGTCGGAGGGAGTGTGGCCTCCGGCGCCGTTACCGATCCGACCGAAAGTAGGCGGACACGGCCCGCAACCGACTTGCTCGTAGAGACCCGTTTCCGCCGTGGCTGCCGTCGGATTGGTAACGAACGGCACAGTGCCGACGTGGGCGGCGAGCCCGGTCAGCATGTCCAGCCATGCCCTCCCCAGCGACTCCGCTTCGGTGTCACCGAGAATCCGCCCTGCCCAGGTCACGGTCAGCGTGAACGCCGGTCCGTCCGCGGTGTCCAGCACGACCGCGTCGATCTCGACGACGTGCCGCAACGGCATGTCCCGCTCGGCCGCACCGCCGACGGTTCCCACCATCTGCCAGGGCTCCGCGTCGCGCTCGGGGCGGGACGAAAAGCGGCCGAGGTAGTTGAACCCGATCTCCGGCGCGGGAAGGGCCGCGAGGGCTTGCCCCGTCTCGGCGTTGAGATAACGCAGCATCCCGTAGCCGAGCCCGCCGACGGGCACGGCTCGCACGTTTTCCTTGACCTGCTTCAGCAGGCGACCGGCCGCGCCGCCACCGGCGATCGCTTCGGCGAGGTCGACCCCGGTCACCTCCAGCCGGAGCGGATGGAGGTCGGTGAACCAGCCGAGCGTCCGCGAGAGGTCCATGTCGTCGATGGGCTGACGGCCATGACCTTCGACATCCACCACGACGGCGGTGCCGCCGCGCCAGGCGGCGACCGCACCCGCCAGGGTGGCCAGCAACACTTCGTGGACACCGCAGTGGAAGGCCGAGGTCGCCTTCTCCACGAGCGCACCCGCTTGCTCCGGCGGCAAGGTCCAGGACCTGCGTCCCGCGGTGGACACGGTGTCACGCCGGGGATCCAGCTCGCCCAGCCGCGATCGCGCTCCGCCGAGGATCTCCGTCCATCTCGTCAGCTCAGTGGTCCGGACCATTGCCTGATCGGCCAGCGTCCGCGCCCATCGCCGGAAGGAGACGTCCACCGGATCGAGCGCCGGTTCCCGGCCCGCCACCGCCGCTTCACAAGCCGTCCGCAGATCCGGCAGCAGGATCTGCCACGACACCGCGTCGACCACGAGGTGATGCGCGGCCACGACGACCCGCCCCACCCGGCCGGGCCCCGCGTCGACCCACACCGCCTGGACCATCACGCCCGCGGCGGGATCCAGCCGCCGGGCGGCCTCTTCGGCGCGACGACCCGCGATCCGGTCCGGATCACCCGCGCCGGCCTCGACCCGCTCGACCATCGTCGCCGCGTCCACGGCCCCCCGTTCGGCGACGACCAGCCGGGGCTCTTCTCCCTCGGTCTCGACGATCCGGCTCCGCAACATGTCGTGTGTGCCGATCACCGCGTCCAATCCGGCCACCAGCGCGTCCACCGACAGGTCACCGGGCGCACCGATGATGACCCACTGCGCCAGGGCGCCCCGGGTCATCGCGCGAGGATCGCGTTCGATCAGTGCCCGGAGCACCGGCGTCAACGCGACCTCACCGACACCGTCGGCGAGGTCGGCCGGCGTCCGGGCGCCGCGCTCGGCGACCGCCGCGATGCCCGCCGGCGTCCGGTGTTCGAAGACCTGTTCCGCATCGAAAACGACGTCCTCGCGCCGCGCGCGGGCGGCCAGCCGCATGGAGAGGATCGAATCCCCGCCCAGTTCGAAGAAACTGTCGTCGGCGCCGACCCGGTCCAGCCCGAGGACCTCGGCGAACAGTTCGCACAGCACTCGCTCGGCCTCGGTGCGCGGCTCACGGCCCGCCGGCTTCCCGGTGAGCTCGGGAGCGGGCAGGGCCGGACGGTCGATCTTTCCGTTGACCGTCAACGGGAAACCGTCCAGCACGACCACCACTGCCGGCACCAGGTACTCCGGCAGCCGCGCCGCGAGGTGCTCGCGGACCGCGCCGGAATCCAGTCCCTGCCCCGATTCCGCGGTCACGTACGCGATCAGCCGCTTCTCGCCAGGGCCGTCCTCCCTCGCCACGACGACCGCCTGCGCGACCTGGGGAACTTCGGTCAGTGCCCCCTCGATCTCCGCGGGCTCGACCCGGTAGCCGCGGATCTTCACCTGGTCGTCGGCCCGTCCCGCGAACACCAGCTCGCCTTGGTCGCTCCAGCGCGCCAGGTCGCCGGTCCGGTACATCCTCGCCGCGGTGTCATCCGCCTTGTCCGGGGCGAAGGGGTTGGCGACGAATCGTTCCGAGGTCGGTCCGCCGGCGCCGAGGTAACCGTGCGCCAGACCGGCGCCCGCGAGGTAGAGCTCGCCGGTCACGTTCGGCGCCACCGGCTGGAGGAACGCGTCGAGCACATACGCCTGCCGTCCGGCCAGCGGCCTGCCGATCGGCAAGGTGTCGCCGGTTTGGGCCCACGGCTCGACGACGTGCCACGTGGCGCAGAGGGTGGTCTCGGTGGGACCGTAGAGCTGCCGGACGCGAACCTCCGGGCAGGCCCGGCGCAGCCGGGCGACGGAGGCGAGTGGTACCGCGTCCCCGCCGGTCAGGACTTCCCGCAGGCCGCGGAAGGAGTCCGGCGATTCCTCGGCCACGGCCCGGAAAGCACCGGCGGTCAGGTGGACGGTGGTCACCCCCCGGTCGATCACTTCCCGGAGCCGCCGCGCGTCGACCGTGCCCGGTTCCGCCACCATCACGCGGGCTCCGCTGACCAGCGGCACCCAGATCTCGACCAGGGACGCGTCGAACGCGTGCGAAGCGTGCAGCAGCACACAATCGCCGGCGCCCTGCCCCCAGCCCGGGTCGCTCGTCAGCGCCGCGACACTTCCGTGCGGCACCGCGACGCCCTTCGGCGTCCCGGTCGATCCCGACGTGTACATCACGTAGGCCACGTCGTGCGCTCCGACCACGAGCGGCGGCGCCTCGTGCCGTGATCCCTCGATCGCCGGCGCGTCCACGAGAACCGGCTCGATCCCGTCCGGCACCGTGTCACGGGTCGCTTCCACGCAGACCGCCACCGCTACACCGGCATCGGCCAGCATCCGTCCGATCCGTTCCTCGGGATGGTCCACGTTGACCGGGACCTGCGCGGCCCCCGCCTTCCAGGCCCCGAGAAGGGCGACGAACAGATCCGCGCCGCGTTCCATGACCACTCCGACGCGGTCACCGCGCCGCACGCCCGCCCCGGCCAGGCGCCCGGCCAGCCGGTCCGATTCCCGGTCGAGGTCGGCGTAGGACAAGGTGCGTGGCCCGTCCATGACCGCCACCGCGTCCGGGGTGGCGCAGGCCTGGCGCCGGAACAACTCCGGCACCGTCGACCCGTCGGCCGCTTCGCCGGTCGAGTTCCAGTCCTCCACCACCGACGCGCGCGTCGATTCGTTCGTCACGGCCAGACGGCCGACGAGAATCGAGGGATCCGCCACCATCCGTTCCACCACGCGGACGACCTGCCGGGCGACCTCGGTGGCCGTTCGCCGGTCGAACCGGTGGGAGCGGAAGGACACGTTGATCCGTAAGCGCTTTCCGGGAGAAACGCTCATGGCCAGCGGATAACCGGTACCCGTCCGCGTGAGGACCGAACTGATCGCGAGACCACCGTCGTCACCGAGACCGGTGGCGTCGTGCGGGTAGTTCACGACCATCACGATGGTGTCGAAGATCGCGCCCGTTCCCGCCACCTTCTGGATCGCCGGCAGTCCCAGGTACTGGTGTTCCGTCAACGCCGACTGGCACCTTTGCAGGTCCTGAAGCATCTCGAGCACCGGCAGGCCACCTTCGAGGCGAACGCGGGCGGGGACGGTGTTGATGAACATCCCCACCATCCGCTCCACCTCCGGCACCTCGGCCGGACGCCCCGACACCACCGACCCGAACACCACATCCGTCCGGCCCGCCAACCGCGCGAGCACCAACGCCCACGCGCCATGCACGATCGTGCTCAACGTCAAGCCGTGGCCACGCGCGAATCCGTCGAGGGTCCGGGTCGCCTCTTCGGACAACCATTCGGAATGCACCTCCGGCATGGCCATCGTCTTGCCCGCGTCGGCGTCCACGAGGGTCGGTTCGTCCGAGCCGGCGAGTTCGGACCGCCACGCCGAGCGGGTCGCTTCCTCGTCCTGACGGCCCAGCCAGGCCAGGTAATCCCGATAGGAGGGCGATGTCGACGAGATCTGCCCACCCGCGTAGCCGGCCGACATCTCACTCAGGACGATCGGCGTCGACCAGCCGTCCAGGAGAACATGGTGCGACGTCACCACCAACCGGTGCCTGTCCTCGCCGAGACGGATGAGCAACAGCCGGAGCAACGGCGGCTTGGCCACGTCGAAGCGTTCTGCCTGATCCTCCGCGAGAAGACGTTCGACCTCCGAGGCCGCGTCCACCTCGTCGAGCCGCGAAAGATTGGCCTCACGCCAAGGGATTTCGACCTCGCCGGCGACAACCTGCACTGTTTCGCCGGACCCCAGCTGGTGGAAGCTCGCCCGGAGCGATTCGTGCCGGGCGACCACCTGGTTCCATGACGCGCGCAACCGTTGCGCGTCGAGCGGGCCGTCGAGGTCCAGCACCCGCTGGCTCTGGTAGACATCGACCCCGGCTTCGTCCAGGGCCCGTTCGAACAGCATGCCTTCCTGGAGCGGCGACAGGGCCCAGATGTCGGTCAACCCCGGCACCGCGGCCTCCAGCTCCGCCACGTCCCGCCGCGTCAGCTCGACAAGAGCGAAGTCGGACGGGGTATGGCCACCCGCGCCAGGATCCCCGGCCAGTGCCGCGAGGCCGGTCAGCATGTCCAGCCAGGCCTCACCGAGCCGTTCCACCGTCTCGGGCGCGAGATCCCGGCCGTCGACGACGAGCCGCAGCCGAGGTCCGGCCGGAGTGTCCTGAACGTCGGCACCGACCTCCAGCACGTGGGATCCGATCAGGTCCAGACCACCGCCCAGTGACCCTTCGATCACCTCCCACGCGCTGTCTTCCGAGGCGGCACCGGACCGGCCGAGGTAGTTGAAGCCGATCCGCGCGGACGGCAACTCGGCCAGCCTGGCTCCGGTCTCGGGGTTGAGATAGCGCAACAGCCCATAACCGAGCCCATCGCCGGGAACGGCACGGACCTGGTCCTTCACGACCTTGAGCAGGTCCCCGGACGGCAGATCGGCATCGGAGACATCGAGGCGGACCGGGTGAACGCTGGTGAACCAGCCCACCGTGCGCACCAGATCCTCGCCGTCGGCGGCATGGCGGCCGTGGCCTTCCACATCCACGAGAACCGCGCCATCGCGCGCCACCGCGCCCGCGAGGCCCGCCAACAGGACTTCTTGGACCCCGCAGTGGAACGCGCCCGGCACCTGAGTCACCAGGCTGTGTGCTTCGGCTCCGGAAACTGTCCGGGACCACGAGTGAGACTGACCGCTTTGCTGTTCCGGGAACGGTTTCACGCCGTCCAGGACGGCGACCCAGTGATCGAGTTCGGCGACGGTCCGTTCGCTGGAAGCCTGCTCGGTCAGCCGCCGCGCCCACTGCCGGTACGACGTCGCCGCCGGTTCGAGGGCAGGGGTCCCGCCGGATTTCACCTCGTCGTAGGCCGATCGCAGGTCCGGCAACAGGATTCCCCACGAGACCGCGTCGACGACCAGGTGATGCGCCACGACCACCAAACGGCCCGGCCCGGCGTTTCCGGCGTCGACGCAGACGGCCCGCACCATGATGCCCGCCGCCGGGTCCAGCGCGTCCGCCGCCGTTCCGGCTTCGCGCTCGGCGACCTCATCGAGGTTCCCGGGCCCAGCCGCTACCCGCGTCACCAGGCCGGCCGCGTCCACCGCACCCTGTTCGGCCACCATCAGCCGTCCGTCGGAAGTCACCCGGGCCCGCAGAAGATCATGCACATCCAGCACCGCCCGCAGGGCCTTCACCAGCGCGTCCGGATCGAAGCCGGCCGGGGTCACGACGACTCGTGCCTGTGCGAAGCCTGGGCGCGTCACGGCATCCCCGAGGGCACGCATCACGGGCGTCCACGGGATTTCCCCCACGCCTGTGTCCATTGTGGAGCTTCGCGAGGTCGCGGTTCCGTGGGCCAGCGCCGCCAGGCGCTCCGGGGTCCGATGCTCGAACACCTGCCGAGGGGTCAGGGAGATGCCCTCGCGGCGCGCACGGGCGGCCACCCGCATCGACGAGATCGAATCCCCGCCCAGCTCGAAAAAGCTGTCCCCGACCCCGACCCCTGCCACACCGAGAACCTCGGTGAACACTCCACAAAGGATCCGCTCGGCCTCCGTGGCCGGCTCGCGGCCCACCGCGTCCGCGGCGAAATCCGGTTCGGGCAGGGCCTGCCGGTCCACCTTTCCGTTGACCGTCAACGGCAACTCGTCGAGCACCAGCACGGCGGCCGGAACCATGAATTCGGGCAGCGTCGCGGCGAGCCGTTCGCGCAGCCGCGCCGGGTCGGCTTCCCCGCCCGCTTCGGCGACCACATAACCGATCAGGCGCTCGTCCCGGGCGACCACCACGGCCTGGCCGACGCCGGGCAGCCCGGCGAGAACCACCTCGATCTCCCCGGGCTCCACTCGGTACCCGCGGATCTTCACCTGGTCGTCGGCCCGTCCGGCGAACACCAGCTCGCCCTTGCCGGTCCAGTACGCCAGATCCCCCGTCCGATACATCCTCCCACCCGTCACCCGACCACCACCCCCCACGGAGACGCTCCGCGCCGCGGCATCGCCCGTCGCCCGACCGTCACCCCCCACGGAGGCGCTCCGCGCCGCGGCGTCATCCGTCAACGGATCGGCGACGAAACGCTCGGCCGTCAACGCCGGACGACCCAGATAGCCCTGCGCCACACCGGCTCCGGCGACATACAACTCGCCCACGACTCCCGGCGGCACGGGCCGCAAGAACGCATCGAGGACGTACACCCGCCGTCCGGAAAGCGGTCGTCCGATCGGGAGCACCGCACCCGTCTCGTCGCCGGGTTCGAGCATCCACCACGTCGCACACAGCGTGGCCTCCGTCGGGCCGTAGAGATGCCGCACCCGCACGTCCGGGCACGCCCGCCGCACCCGCTTCACCGCGGCCAACGGCACCGCGTCCCCGCCGGTCAGCACCTCGCGCAGACCGGCGACCGACTCCGGGGACTCCTCGGCCAGCACCCGGAAGGTCCCGGCGGTCAGGTGGGCGGCCGTGACCCCGGAGCCCACATATCCGGCCAGCGCCTCGCTGTCCACCGAGCCGGGTCCCGCCAGCACCACCCGGGCACCCGAAACCAGCGGCACCCACATTTCGAACAGAGAGATGTCGAACGCGTGCGAGGCATGCATCAACACGGCGTCGTCGGGCCCCACTCCCCATCCCGGCTCCCCGACCAACGCCGCGACATTGCCGTGCGATACCGCGACCCCCTTCGGCGTGCCCGTCGACCCCGACGTGTACATCACGTAGGCGAGGTCATGGGTGGTCGCACCGACCGACAGACGAGCGCACTCCGCCACCGCTTGCCGCGTCGGCGGATCGTCGAGGACGACCGGATCGAGCCCGCCGTCCAGCACGGCATCCCGGTGCGCTTCCGCGCACACCACGGCCACCGGCTCCGCGTCCGCCAGCATGAACTTCACGCGTTCCGCCGGGTAGGCGGGATCCACCGGAACATAGGCCGCGCCCGTCTTCCACACCGCGAGCAACGTCGCGATCAGGTCGGGCGACCGTTCCATCACCACGGCCACCCGATCCCCGCGCCGAACCCCACGGCCGCTCAGGTAGCCGGCGAGCCTCTCCGAGTACTCCGCCAGTTCCCCGTAGGACATCACCCGATCGCCATCGAGGACCGCCACCCCGTCGCGGCGGCGCTCCACCTGACGGTCGAACAGATCAGGAGCCAGACAACTCGGCACCACGGGGGAGCCTGCGCTCCATTCGTTCACGACCAAAGCACGCTCGGCCGTAGTCGTCACATCGACGTCGGCCACCGTGAGGTCGCGTGCACCCGTCAACTGACGAAGAATCCCCGTGAATCGCTCGATGATGGCGAGCGCGGTGTTCCGGTCGAAAAGATCCGCCCGATAGTCGAGATTGAGCAGCATCGACTCGCCCGGGACGGCGACCAGCGTCAGCGGATAATGAGCGGCTTCCCTGCCCTGGTTGATGCGAATGCCGAAAGTCTCCGCGGAGTCCGGTTCGCCGAGCTCACGGGGAAAGTTCTGGAAGACCAGCAAAGTGTCGAAGATCGCGCCGGGGCCTGCCGCCTTCTTGATGTCCGCCAGCCCCGCGTACTGGTGAGGAATGAGCGCCGACTGCCGCTTCTGCGACTCCGCCAGCAGTTCGACGACCGGCATCGAGCCGCGCAGCCGCACGCGCACCGGAACGGTGTTGAGGAACAGCCCCACCATTCCTTCCACGCCGGGCAAATCCGGCGGGCGCGCCGACGCGACGGCCCCGAACACCACATCCGTCCGGCCTGACAGCTGCGCCAGCACCAGCGCCCACGCGCCCTGCACCACCGTGTTCAGCGTCAGCCCATGGCCACGAGCCAGTTCGCCCAGCGATCGCGTGAGGTTCTCCGGCAGCTCGACCGTGACGTTCTCCGGCATTTCGGGCGCTCGCCCCTGATCGGCGGGCGCCACCAGCGTCGGCTCCCCGGCACCACGCAGTTCGGCCGCCCATGCCGACAGCGTCCGCTCCTTGTCCTGCCGGTCCAGCCACGCGAGATATTCGCGGTACGACCGCGCCGGAGGCAGGTCCAGCGGGTCACCATCGGCCGCGTACAGCGCCAACAACTCGTCGAAGATGATGGGCATCGACCAGCCGTCCATGATCGCGTGATGGCAGGTGACCACCAGGCGATGGTTGCCGTCGGTGACCCGGATCAGGGTCAGCCGCAGCAACGGCGGGTTCGCGAGGTCGAATCCCGCCGTCCGATCCTCCTCGGCCAGCTCTCGCACGGCCTTTTCGGGATCATCGAGACGGGAAACGTCGGCCACCCGCCAGGGCAGTTCCACCTGCCTGGGGATCAGCTGCACCGTCTCACCCGATTTGCGCTGCCGGAAACAAGCCCGGAGTGCGGCGTGCCGGGCCAGCAGCGCCTCCCAAGCCGCGCGCAGCCGGGCCGCGTGCACCGGCCCGTCCAGGTCCAGGATCCAGTGGCCCACGTAGAGGCCGGGTCCGTCGGCGTCGTAGACCGTGTGGAAGAGCAGCCCTTCCTGGAGTGGCGACAGCGGCCAGAATTCCTCGATCCGCGACTGAGCCATCAATATCTCCCTCGATCATCTACGGACCCCGCGAAAAGAATCATCAGTCGGCGGCCTGACGGACGTCGTCGAATTCCGCCTCGAATTCGTCGATCTCGTCCTGGCCCAGGTCGAGAAGGCCGGATCCGGGCTCGGGATCGGCCGCGGGGGCGCCTTCCGGATCGACGACCGCGGCGAGCCCCGCGGGCGTCCGGTGCTCGAACACCTCCGCCACGCCGAAGGGCATTCCGGCGCGCAGCGCCCGCGCCGCCAGTTTCACCGAATAGATGGAATCGCCGCCTATTTCGAAGAAACTGTCGTCCACCCCGACCCGGTCCAGACCGAGCACTTCGGCGAAGAGCGCACACAAGGCCCGCTCGACCTCGGTGCGCGGCTCCCGGCCGGAAACGCGCCCGCTGAAGTCGGGATCCGGCAACGCTTCCCGGTCCACCTTCCCGTTCGCCGTCACCGGCAGCGCGGGCAGCACGATCACTTCCGCCGGCACCAGGTAGTCCGGCAACACCTTGGCGACCTGATCGCGCAACCACACCGTGTCCACGCCGTCGCCGGACACGACGTAACCGATCAAACGTCCCTCACGCGCCACCACCACGGACCCCTCGACGCCCGGCAGCCCGGTCAGCACCGCCTCGACCTCACCCGGCTCCACACGGTGGCCACGGATCTTCACCTGGTCATCGGCCCGGCCGGCGAACACCAGCTCGCCTTCGTCGGTCCAGTACGCCAGATCCCCGGTCCGATACATCCTGGAGGCGCCATCCCGGGAAAAGGGATCCGCGACGAACCGCTCCGCGGTCAACGCCGTACTACCCAGGTAGCCCTGTGCCACGCCGACGCCGGCGATGTACAGATCACCCGCGACGCCCGGCGGCAACGGACGCAGGAAGACATCCAGCACATACAGCCGCCGGCCCGGCAACGCCCTGCCGATCGGCAGCACCGGCCCCACCGGGTCGCCGGGCTCGATCGCTTTCCACGTCGCACAGAGCGTGGTTTCCGTCGGGCCGTAGGTATGCCAGACGCGCAACCGCGGGCAAGCCTGCCGCACGCGCTCCACCACATCGAGCGGCACCACGTCTCCGCCCGCCGCCACCTGGCGGAGTCCGGAGAAGGATTCCGGTGACTCCTGCACGAGCGCCCGGAAGTGGCCCGCGGTGAAGTTCACCGCGGTGAGGCCGTTCCTGACATGGGCGGCGAGTCGTTCCGCGTCGACCACGCCCGGCTCGGCGATCATCACTCGCGCCCCGGACACGAGCGGCACCCACACGTCGTACAGCGACGCGTCGAAGGTGTGCGGAGCGTGCATCAGCACCGCGTCGCCGGCGCGCACGTCCCACCCCGGATCTCCGGCCAGTGCCGCCACGCCCCCGTGCGGGATCGCCACGCCCTTCGGAGTCCCGGTCGAGCCGGACGTGTACATCACGTACGCCAGGTCGTCCGCTCCGACCGGCACAAGGGAAATCTCGCCGTCGTCGGCGTCATCCACCAGAACCCGCTGACAGCCCGGCGGCACCACGCCCGAGGTCTCGTCCCGGCACACCACCGCGGCGACCGCGGAGTCGGACAGCAGGAAGGCCACCCGGTCCGCCGGATAGTCCGGATCAACGGGCACGAACGCCGCTCCGGCCTTCCACACCCCGAGCCACGCCGCCAGCACCTCCGCCGACCGTTCCAGCACCACCCCGACACGGTCGCCGCGTCGCACGCCGCGATCCGTGAGCGCGTGCGCCAGCCGGCCGGACCACTGGTCCAGCTCCGCATACGACCAGGCCCGGTCCCCGGCCGTCACCGCCGTCGCGTCAGGTGCGCTTTCCACCCGCCGTCGGAACAGATCCACCGCCGATGCCGCGCCGATCGCCCCGCCCGTCTCGTTCCACCGATCGACCACCAGCTCACGTTCGGTGTCCCCCACCACGTCCAGCCGCCCGACCACCGCATCGGGCTCCGCGATGATTCGCCCGAGAACACGGGCGAGACCGTGGAGAGCCTCCTTGGCGGCTTGGGCGCTGAGCGATTCCGGCTGGTACTCCACGTCGGTCTGGAGGCTCTCGCCCGGCATGATGCCCAGCAGGATCGCGTACGGCGCCGACTGATGGAACTCCTTCAGGGTCAGCCTGAGACCGCTGTCGGAGTCCGATTTCGCCGCCGGATCGACGTAGTTCTCGAACGACACGATCGTGTCGAAACTCGCCCCGGGAAGCTTCTGGATTTCCTGCAACCCGAGATGCTGATGCGAAATGAGCGCGGACTGCCGCTCCTGCAACTCGGTCAGCATCCGAAGGACCGGCTGCCCGCCGTCCAACCGGACCCGCACCGGCACGGTGTTGATGAACAGCCCCACGGTCTGCTCCACGCCGGGGACCTCCGCCGGACGCCCCGAAACCACCGCGCCGAAGACCACGTCACGACGGCGCGCCAGCCGGGCCAGCACCACCGCCCACGCCCCTTGCACCAACGTGTTCAGCGTCAACCCGTGGCCACGGGCGAACTCGGCCAGAGCGGAGGTGAACTCCGGCGAATAGCGGATCACCTCCCGTGCCCGCGATCCCGGAGTTTTCCTTGTCCTTTCGGGGATCCCGAGCGTCGACGGGTCGGCACCGGCCAGCTCCGCGCGCCACGCCGCGCGGGCGGCCTCCTTGTCCTGCCGGCGCAGCCAGGCCAGATAGTCCCGGTAGGAACCCGCCGCCCGGAGTCCCGAGACAACACCGCCCGCCGCATAGATTTCGAGGAGTTCGGACTCGAGGATCGCCCGCGACCACCCGTCCATGACCAGGTGATGGCTCGTCGTGACCAGACAGTGTTTCTCCGGACCGAGCCGGATCAGCGTCAGCCGCAGAAGCGGAGGCTTCGCCAGGTCGAATCTCTTGGCGCGCTCCTTGTCCGCGATCACGCTCACTTCGGCCAGCGCGTCACCTTCGGCCAAATGGGACAGATCGTGTTCGGCCCAGGGAAGCTTCACCTCCCGGGGAATGAGCTGGACCATCTCGCCGGACTTCCGCCGGTGAAAGCACGCCCGAAGCGCCGCGTGCCGGCCGAGAAGGCTCTCCCAGGACTTTCGGAACCGCCCCGTGTCCAGAGGTCCGTCGACGAACAGCGATTGCTGGATCAGGTAGATATCGGGACCCTCGTCGTCGAGCGCGGCGTGATAGAGGATTCCCTCCTGCATCGGCGACGGCGGCCAGACTTCCGCGAGCGCCATTCCGTGGGACGTCGTCGGACTGTTCACGAAATCTAGCCTCCGTTGCTTTTCAGCGCTGTTACTGGAGTTCCGCCGCGATTGTTTCGAATTCCTCGATCTCGTCCTGGTCCAGGTCGATGAGGTCGAAGTCGGAAGCCGTATGTCCCCCTGCCGAAGGATCATCCGCCTGACCGGCCAGCCCTGACAACATGTCCAGCCATTTCCGGCCCAGCCGTGCCATTTCGGCTTCGCCGAACAGTTCGTCCCGCCATTCCACCATGAGCGTCAACTTCGGACCCTCCGGCGCGTCCTCGACGATCGCACTGGCCTCGAGTGCGTGCGGCAGGCCCATTCCCGGTTCCAGCGAACTCCCCATCGCGCCGACCGGCTGCCAGGCCCGCACGCCATTCCGGTCACCGGTGGCGAACCGGCCCATGTAGTTGAACCCGATCCACGGCGAGGGCAACGCCGCCAGAACCGGCCCGGTTTCGCGATTCAGATAACGCAGCAATCCATATCCGAGCCCGTCGCCGGGCACCGCCCGCGACTGCTCCTTGACCACCTTCAGCAAACGCCCGGCCGCCGGTCCCCCGGCAACCGCCTCCGCCAGGTCGATCCCCGCCATCTCCAGCCGCACCGGATGCACGCTGGTGAACCAGCCCACCGTCCTGGACAGATCCATCCCGTCGACGGGATGGCGGCCATGGTTTTCCACGTCCACCAGCACGTCCCCACCACGCCACCGCGCCACGGCTCCGGCCAGCCCGGCCAGCAGGACCTCGTGCACCCCGCAGTGGAACACCACCGGAGCCCGCCCGGTCAGCACCGCCGTCTCGACGCTGGGCACCACCCACGACCGCGAACGCACCTCCCCGGCCGCGGCACGGTCCCCGTTCAGCCCGCGCCCTCCGGCCGGCTGATCCTCCTGCCCGAGAATCGCCTTCCACGCCGCCAACTCCGCGACCCGCTCCGCGGAAACCGCCCACTCCGTCAGCAAACCGGCCCACCGGCGGAACGAAACCTCCACCGGCTCCAGCACCGGGTCTCGCCCGGCCGCCACCGCCTCACAGGCCGCCTCCAGATCCGGCAGCAAAACCCGCCACGACACGCCGTCGATCGCCAGGTGGTGCACCGCGACCACCAATCGCCCCAGCCGGCCCGGCCCCGCGTCCACCCACACCACCCGGACCATCACACCGGCAGCCGGATCCAACCGCCCCACGGCCTCCCGGGCCGCGGTCTCCACCACCTCGTCCAGTGAGCCGCCGTCGAAACCCACGCGCGTGACCGAACCGCGCACATCGACCGATCCACGCTCACCCACCACCAACCGCCGGCCCGCCTCGCCGTCGACCACCCGCGCTCGCACCATGTCGTGCGTATCCACCACGGCCGCCAAACCCGCCGCCAACGCCTCCTCCGTCAAATCCGAAGGCGCCCCCATCACGACCCACTGCGCGAACCCCGGCCCCGCGACACCTTCCCCCAACACCCACGTCACCGGCGTCCACTCGACCTCCCCAACGCCATCGGCCATTGTGGAGCGATCACTTTCCGGCGCGGACGATGCGGCCGCCAGCAGCGCGATGCGCGCCGGTGTCCGCCCGTCGAAGACATCCGCCGCGGCGAACGACAGACCCGCGCGCCGCGCCCGTGCCGCCAACTGCATCGCGAGAATCGAATCCCCGCCCAGTTCGAAGAAACTGTCGTCCACACCGGCCAGTTCCAGACCGAGCAATTCGGCGAACAACTCGCACAGCACCCGCTCGGCCTCGGTGGCCGGCTCCCGGGCCGTCGCCCCGGCGGTGAAATCGGGGTCAGGCAGCGCGCGCCGATCGATCTTCCCGTGCGCGGTCAGCGGCAGGGCATCAAGCGCTGTCACCGCCGCGGGCACCATGTACTGAGGGAGCCGGGACGCCAGTTCGTCCCGCACCGCCCCGGTATCGATGTCGCCCGGCGACACATAGGCCAGCAGGCGGCCCTCGCGGACGGTCACCGTGGCCTGAGTGATCCGGGGATGGGTGGACAATGCGAACTCGACCTCGCGGGGTTCGACCCGGAACCCACGGATCTTGACCTGGTCGTCGGCCCGCCCGGCGGACACCAGTTCGCCCTGGTCCGTCCAGTACGCCAGGTCTCCCGTGCGGTACATCCGCCCACCGCTGTCGGGAGCGAAGGGATCCGCGACGAACCGCTCGGCGGTCAGCGCCGGGCGCCCCAGATAGCCGCGAGCCACCCCGATCCCGGCCAGATACAGCTCACCGATGACCCCCGGCGGCACCGGGCGCAGGAACGAGTCCAGCAGGTAGCCACGAACCCCCGCGATCGGCTTCCCGAACGGGACCGGATCCTGCCCCGCCGACAACGGCATGCTCACCGTCGCGCAGATCGTGGTCTCGGTCGGCCCGTAGGCGTTGATCATCCGACGGCCCGCCGCCAGGCGATCCACCAGCCCCGGCGGGCAGAGTTCTCCCGCCGCGACCACCGTCTCCACCTGCTCCGGCAAGGTGTCGACGGTGGCGAGCACCGATGGTGGAGCCTTCACCTGCGTGATGTCCCACCGTTCCAGCGCCTCGGTCAACGACACCCGCGGTGGCAGATCCTGCTCCGGCGGCATCACCAGCGTCGCCCCCGACAACAACGCCATCATCACCTCGGACACGATGGTGTCGAAGCCGAGCGCCGCGAGCTGGAGGACCCGCGACGACGGCGTCACGCGGAACCGGTCGATATGCGCCATCGCCAGATTTCCCAGCCCCGCGTGGGTCACGACGACGCCCTTCGGAGTGCCCGTGGACCCCGAGGTGTAGATCACGTACGCCGCGTCACGAGGACCCACTTGCGGCAGTGCCCCGTGCGGGGTCTCCGCCAGGTCCAGTTCGTCGACCACCATCAGCCGGTCCGCGAATTCCGCCGGGACCGCTTCTCGCGTCTTTCCTTGACACAACACCAACATCGGTTCCGCGCTGCGGAAGATCCACTGCTTGCGCTCGTCGGGATACGCCGGATCCACCGGCACGAACGTGCCTCCGGCCATCATCACGCCCAACATCCCCACGACCCACCAGGACGACCGCCCCACCACCAGGCCGACCCGGCGCTCGGACCCCACGCCGTGCGCGCGCAGCACGGCCGCGATCTTCAGCGACCGCTCCCACAGCTCCCCGTACGACAACTCACCATCGCCATCCACGAGCGCCACTTCGCCCGGCCGCTCCGCCGCCATCCGCCCGACCAGTACCGGCAGCGGCTCCCCCGCCAGCAACGGCGGGTCCCAGTGGCCCGCCGGGGCCGCGTCCAGACCGATCCGCCCCACCCGGCCGGACGGATCGGCGGTCAGCTTGCCGAGCACATCGGCGAACCATCCCAGAACCGCGTCGGCGACGTTCTGATCGACCTGCCCGCGCCGGTAGCCGAGCTGGATCCTGAACCGGTCTCCCGGGATGACGCCGACGGTCACCGGGTAGTGCGTCCCCTCGATCGTGCCGAGATAGGTGAACCGGTCGGCGAAGTCCCGCGGATAGTTTTCGAACACCAGCAACGTGTCGAACACCGCGCCCGGCCCGGCCGCCTTCTGGATCTCCGGCAGCCCCAGATGCTGGTGCGGCATCAGGGCCACCTGACGGCGCTGCAGGTCGGTGAGCATGTCCACGACGGGCTGTCCACCGTCCAGTGGCACCCGGACCGGCACCGTGTTCATCAACAGCCCCGGCATCGACTCCACCCCCGGGAGCTCGGCGGGACGGCAGGCGACCGTGGTGCCGAACACCACGTCGGTCCGCCGCGCCAACCGCGCCAGCACCAACGCCCACGCGCCCTGCACCACCGTGTTCACCGTCAGCCCGTGGTCGCGGGAGAACTCGATCAGCCTGGTGCGGACCTCCGGCGACAGGAACGTGACGCGGTAGTCGTAGTCCGTTCCCGCGGCCGCCTTCGCGATCAACGCGGGCTCGTCGACACCGGACAGCTCCGCTCGCCAGGCCGCGCAGGCCGCCTCCTTGTCCTGCCGGTCCAGCCAGGCCAGATAGTCCCGGTAGGTGGCGGCGCCCGTCCGGTCCGGGAACCGCCCGCCGGCCGCGTACGCCTCGGCCACCTCGTTGAGGATGACCGACACCGACCAGCCATCGGTCAGGATGTGGTGGTTGACGACCAGCAGGCGGTGCCGGTCTTCGCCGATCCGGGCCAGTACCAGCCGGAACAGCGGCGCCTTGGCGAGATCGAACCGTTGCCGCTTTTCCTGTTCTGCCAGCGCGTCGACGGCCGCGTCGACATCGCTCGCCCCGCTCAGGTCCACCTCACGCCACGGCAGGGTGACGTGTCCGGCAACGGCCTGCACCGCTTCGCCCGACGTGAGCCGGTGGAAGCTCAGCCGAAGCTCGGCGTGCCGGGTGAAGACCCCTTCCCACACGGCCCGCAGCAGGGCCACGTCCAGCGGCCCGGTCAGCTCCACGATCCACTGTGTCTGGTAGATGTCGGGACCCTGGGGATCGAGGGTCGCCTGGAAGAACAGTCCTGTTTGGAGCGGTGCCAGCGGCCAGATTTCCTCGGCGCCGGGAGCGGCGATTTCCAGTTCCGCTTTGTCTTCCGCGCTCAGTGTGATCAGGGGGTCGTCAACGGGCCGGTCGGCCGGGATGGCACGCGCCACGGCAGCCAGCCGTGCGGGGGTCTTCTCGGTGAAGATCTGAGAGGGCGTCACCAGGAGGCCGGCTGTGGCCGCGCGTGCCGCCAGGCGCACGGCGACGATCGAATCGCCGCCCAGCTCGAAGAAACCGTCGTCCGCACCGGCTCGTTCCAGACCGAGCAGTTCGGCGAAAAGTCCACAGAGGACACTCTCCGTCTCGGTGGCGGGCGCACGGCCCGTGGCGTCCGGCGCGAATTCGGGCGCGGGCAGCGCCGCACGGTCCACTTTGCCATTTCCGGTCAACGGCAAAGCGTCCATTGTGATCACGACGGCCGGGACCAGGTACTCCGGCAACATCGCGCCAAGACGCTCGCGGATGAGCAGAGGATCCGCGTCCGCCACCACATAACCGATCAGGCGCCCGTCGCGCGCGACCACCACGGCCTCGTGGACCTCCGGCTGAGTGGTCAGCGCGGCTTCGACCTCGCCAGGCTCGATCCGGAAACCACGGATCTTCACCTGGTCGTCGGCCCGGCCCCCGAACACCAGCTCGCCGTCGGCGGTCCACTGGGCGAGGTCCCCGGTCCGGTACATTTTCCCACCCGTCGCCCGGCCACCACTCCTCAAGGAGGCGCTCCGCGACGCGTTGTCTTCGGGTGCGAACGGATTCGCCACGAACCGTTCCGCCGTCAGCCCCGCGCGGCCGAGGTAGCCGTCCGCCAGACCGGCGCCGGCCAGGTACAGGTCACCGACCACGCCCGGCGCCACGGGCCGCAGCGACGCGTCGAGCACGTAAGCGTGGCGGCCCGGCAGCGGACGGCCGATCGGCAAGACCGGCGCCGGCACGTCACCTGGCTCGAGCACGTGCCACGTCGCGCACAGCGTGGTCTCCGTCGGACCGTACAAATGCCGGATCCGTACTTCGGGACAGGCCGTCCGCACCCGCTCCACCGCGTGCGCGGGCACCACATCACCACCGGTCAGCACCTCGCGGAGCCCGGCGAACGATTCCGGTGATTCCTCTGCCACCGCACGGAAAGTGCCCGCCGTGAGATGCGCCCTCGTCACCCCGGCGGTGACCGCTTCCCGGAGGCGCCGGGCATCCACCGGCCCCGGCTCGGCGATCACCACCCGGGCACCCGACACCAGCGTTACCCAGATCTCGAACAGGGACGCGTCGAAGGAATGCGGCGCATGCATGAGGACCGCGTCGCCAGGTTCGACCGCCCAGCCGGAATCGCCCGCCAGTTCGGCGACACTCCGATGGGAAACCGCCACGCCCTTCGGCGTGCCCGTCGAGCCGGAGGTGTACATCACGTACGCCAGGTCCCCCGGGCGGACCATGGCCACCGGCGATTCGCTCGAATCCTCATCGGTGACGACGATCGACTCGATCCCTTCCGGTACGCCCTCGCGCGTCGCGAGCGAGCACACCACCAGGGAGGCGCCCGAGTCCTCCGCCATGAACGCCACCCGCCGCGCGGGATAACCGGCGTCCACGGGCACATACGCCGCGCCCGCCTTCCACACGGCGAGCAGCGCCACCACCAGGTCGGCCGAACGCTCCAGCATGACCGCGACGCGGTCGCCACGGCGGACGCCCCGGCCGAGCAAACGCCCGGACAACCGGCCCGCGAGCTCGTCGAGTCGCCGGTAGGTCAGAACCCGCTCGCCGTCGGCCACGGCCACCGCGTCGGGTGTTCGCTCCGCTTGCCTGGTGAACAGGTCCGGCACCGACGGTGCGGCCCCCGCTGTGGAATTCATCGTCATCCTCCACGTACCGCCTGGTGCACCACCGGCGCGGGCCCGTTGCCACGGGCCTCGGCACCATTGCCTGCCTGCCTGGTGTCCTTGCTTCCCGGCCTGGCGAACTGCGTGTGATAGAGCTCCGCGTAGAGACCGCCCTCGGTCAGCAACTCCTCGTGCGTCCCGCGCTCGCGGACTCCGCCGTCGTCGATCACGAGGATCTGGTCGGCCTCGCGGATCGTGGACAACCGGTGGGCGATCACCAGTGAGGTACGGCTGCGCAGGGCCGTCTTGAGCGCCCGCTGGACGGCGGCCTCCGACTCGGAATCCAGGTGCGCGGTGGCTTCGTCGAGCACGACGACCGTGGGCTCCTTCAGCAGCAGCCGGGCGATGGCCAGTCGCTGCTTTTCCCCGCCCGACAAGCGATAGCCGTGATCACCCGTCACGGTGTCGAGCCCGCTGGGAAGGGATTCGATCAGGTCCCAGATCTGAGCCCCTTGGCACGCCTCGATCAGCTCGTCCTCGGTCGCGGTCGGGCGAGCGTAGAGAAGGTTTTCCCGGATCGTGTCGTGGAAGAGATAGGCGTCCTGGCTGACCACCCCCACCGTTTGACGCAGCGAGTCGAAGGTGAGTTCGCGCAGATCATGTCCACCGACGCGAACGATCCCGGAGGTCGGGTCGTAGAGCCGGGACACCAGGTGGGTCAGGGTGCTCTTTCCCGCGCCGGACGGGCCGACGAGCGCGGTCATGGTTCCGGCGGGCACCTGGAAGCTCACGCCGCGCAGGACATTCGGCGTCGCTTTCCCGCGCTCCCGTTCGGCTCGCACGTTCTGCTCCAACGACGGCAGCGAGACCTCGTCCGCGCCGGGATAGCGGAACGACACGTTTTCGAACTCGATTTCCGGCACTACGTTCTTCGCGAGCCCGACCGCGTCGGGGCGTTCCTCGATGAGGGGCTTGAGATCAAGCACCTCGAAGATCCGGTCGAAACACACCACGATGGTCAGCGCGGTCTCCTGTAACCCGGACAGCTGGGTGATCGGTCCGAACAGCCGTCCGAGCAGAGTGGCGACGGCGACCAGCGTGCCGAGCTGGAATGCCCCGGCGAGCACGAGCCCGCCCCCGATTCCGTAGACGAGCGCCGTGGCGAGCGAGGCCATCAGTGTGATGACGACGAAGCCCATCCGGGCGTACACGGAAAGGCGTACCCCGATCCCGCGGATCCGCCCGGCACGATCGGCGTACTCGGCCATCTCCTCGTCCGGGCGGCCGAAGAGCTTGGAGAGCATCGCGCCCTGGACGTTGAACCGCTCCTGGAGAACTCCGCCCAGTCCGGCGTTCTCCTCCATCAGCCGTCTGGCATACCGATGGATCAGCCGCCCCCCGAAGACCCAGGGTACGAGGAACAGCGGGATCAGCAGCAGCGAGACGACGGCGACAAGCCACGACAGGTAGAAGAGCTCGGCTATCACCAGCACGACCGTGACCAGACTGGTGGCCGCCACGAGCATGGAGAAGAAGGCCTGCTGGGCCATCACCAGATCCGTGTGCAGCCGGCCGACCAGCACCCCGGTCTGGGTGCGGGTGAAGAACGCGATCGGCAACCGCCGGACGTGGTCGAGTGCCTGAACCCGGAGGTCGTAGGTGACGCCCTGCCCGATCTTCCCGGAAATGTAGGCCGACAACAGCTGCAACAGCGTGCCGCCCACGGCAAGCCCGGCGGCCAGGCACGCCATCAGGATCACGACCCCGAGATCGTTCTTGAGAATGCCGCTGTCGACGAGCGTCATCAGCAGCAAGGGCGTTGCCACGACGACGAGCGACTCCAGTGCGGCGACGAGAAAGAAGAGCGCCACCTTGCCGAAGTGCGGGCGAAAGTAGGCGAGCACTCTGGGCAGCGTTCCCGGGCGGATCTTGGTCCGCCAGGGATCGGGGTCGTCATCGCTCTTTTTCACCCCCCCGAAGCGCATCACTACGTCCATGCGGGCACCCCTCTCACGCAAGCGAAACCGGCGAGCTCAATCGTGCTTAATCGAATCCATGTCCACGAGTACGTCCGACCGAACAATTCGCGCACTTGGACAGGCCGCGTTGGTCCACAATGGACTTAACGGGGACGGATTCAGCGTCCCGCGAGACCCGCCGGAGTTCCGCCCACGGTGTCATCACGCACCGGACCACCGTGCCTGCCGGGGATCCGGCCGTGACCGTTGACGCCACGCCACAGCAGATCCGTCACCGCGTCGAGTTCGCCGGACCGGAGCGCGGCGGCCGCCGCGGCGAGATCGGCCGCGATCCGCTCGAGCACCCCGGCCACCGGCAGGGCGTTCCCGGAAAGGATCATCCGCCACAGCAAGGGATTTCCGGCGGCGATGCGCGTCACATCGCGCAGACCCTGTCCCGCCAGGCCCAGCGCGATCTCGTCGCCGCCCTCCAGACTCGCCGCCACCGCCGACGCCACCACATGCGGGGCGTGTGACACCAGGGCCATCGCCGAGTCGTGCTCTCGCGCGCCCACGGTGACCGCGTTCGCCCCGCACATCGACACCAGCTCCCGCACCAGCCGTACGGCATCCGCATCCGTCTCGGGGCCGGGACACAGCGCCCAGGGCCTGCCCAGGAACAGATCGGCGCGGGCGGCGGCCGGGCCGGACCGCTCCCGGCCGGCGAGCGGATGCCCCGGTACATAGGACGCCCGGTCGCACCCGAGCCGCGCCACGTCGGCGATCGGATCGACCTTGACGCTGGCCACGTCGGTGTACACCCGTGCGGCCCCTCGCTTCTGCAGATCAGCCAGCCGCTCCCCCACCAGGTGCGGCGGCACGGCGAGCACCGCCAGATCCACCTCCTGGCCGGTCCACTCCTCGCCCGCGCCGAACTCCTCCGCCAGCCCCACCGCGCGCGCATCGACGTCGGAGAGGTAGACCGTCACCCGCTTCTCCCGAAGGGCCAGCGCCACCGAGGTACCGATCAGCCCCGTGCCGACGACAAGCGCCTTCTTCATGCTCACCGCTACTTTCTACCAATCCGACCAGAAGTAGGCGGAGACGGACCGCAGTCATCCGGCTGTATAGACCCGTTTCCGCCGTGGCTGTGGCCGGATTGGTAGCGATCGGCACAGTAGGTTGCGGAGCCGCCGATGTACAGCACGGGACCACGTGGCGAAAGTGGCGGATCCGAGCGCGGGCGATCGGATCCACCTGGCGCACCGACCCGCGGTGGATCGACCGGCCGCGCCGGTCGCCGTCCCTTGTCTACCCGATCACCCCGCGGCCAGATCGGTCGTCCGGTTTTCCAGGCAATCCGCGAACTCCGCCCAGACCCGGGCGTGATCCCTGGCGAATCCGGCGACCACGCTGCCCCAATGCGGCGGGACGCCGTGCAGGATCCTTCCCCACTCCCGCCCGTCGAGGGAGTGCATGGCGAGCAGCCGCAACAGGATCCGGCCTGCCTCGGTCAGGCGTAGCGCGGGATCGGCTTTGAGGCGCTCCAGCACGGCGAGCCGATCTCGATCCACCGCGCGGCAGAAGTCCGGCTCGGTCCACCGCAGGGGTTCTGGCTTGGCCCGTAGCCGCCTGCTCCCGTCCCGGGTCGGGCTCTCACCGCGCTCCAGCCGGCCTCGCACATCGCGGACCGTCTCCGGTGAAATGCCGACCTGTTTGGCGACCTGCCGGAGCGAAAGCCCCGGATCACTACGGATGAGCTCTGCGGCGAGTCTCCTGCCCTCCGAACCGTCGACCGGACGGATGCGCCCGTCCCGCCCGATCCTGGCTTCGTTCCCACTCTCTCCGCCATGCCTGCGCAGGTCGGCCACCGTGCCGGCGGAGATGCCGGTCGCCGAGGCCACCCGGCGGTCGGACCACTGCGGATGCGTCCCGATGATCTGGGCGGCCGCACGCTTGCGATCGGCCAGTGAAAGCGGCAGACCGTGCCGGATGTTCGCCTCGACGGCCAGGACGAAGGCGTCCGCGTCGGTGCCGTCGACAAGTCTCGCCACAATTTTCGTATCGCCTCTGACCTGCGCCACCTTCAACCGGTGCAGACCGTCGATCACCTGCATCGTCGGCCGGTGAACGAGAATGGGCGGTAGTTCCGTGCCCGCCGACAACAGCGTCTCGACGTGCTCCGGATCCTCGCCCGACGTTCGTGGCGAGCATACCGAAGACAGCCGGGACAGCTCGATTTCGACGACCGGCAGAGCGGTTATGTCAATTCCCGTCGAATCCATCTGGCCCCCATTGAATTTGACACCACGTGGACAGCCGGGCCCCCAGATATCGACCCGGTCGTTTTCGATCGCGAACTTGACCGGCGCGGCAGAAACCGGCCGGTGCCATGTTTACTCGCTCCGCACCGATGACACGGACCAAGTTTTTTGGTTCTTCTCTCCGTGCGGGCGAATCCCGCGCGCCCGCACGTCCTCCGCTATCTTCCGGCATCCCCCGAGGGTCGACCCGAACCCTCGGGGACCGGTCCAGCGGAATTTCGCTTGAACACCAATGTGCGCAGGACTACGTATTTCGCGCCGTCATCCGGTGCGACGAACCCGTAGCCGTGCGACCCATCGGATCGCAGAACGCTTCCCGCCAGCATTCAACCACTCCGATTGTTGGCCTTTCACAGACATGGTAAAGGGGGGGCACATACCTGAACCACCCCCTACTACGGACATTCGCCGCTGCTCGTCGGTCGCCGCCGGCGGACGGCGACTCGTGAGCCGTGTCCTTCGATCCGCGTCCGGCCGAAGCGGCGGCGCCCCGGAGCGCGACGGCGGACCGTTCGACCGTCCACCGGACACCACACCGTCCAACTGCCCAGCCTTGGTGGTTGGACATCAGGATCCGGTCCGCACGGGCCCCCACGGCGAACCGGGTGTCCTCGACGGCGAGGTTTCCCTTGAGCGGCAAGGCGTGCCGGCCGCGATCCGCTCTCCGACAAACTACCCGAGCACAAGGGCCTACGCCCATCGCCCAGGACGGTGACCGCCGGAAAACCGTCGCTCGACGGCTTCGGTCCCGCCACGGCCAATTTCAGCCGCAGCGTGCGGCCCCGAGAAATATTCGATCTTGTGGTTCCGGCGCCTGCCGGGTTCGGCCCCGTGGTTTCGCCGGTCGGAGTTTTCCTTGCCTCGTGGTCGCGAGTCACCGTCGCACCCCTTGTCCCCAGTGAACGCACCCCATGTTTCACCCTGAACCTTGGGAAGGATAGCCGCCGTATGGCCGAGCGAGGGCATTCATCGACGGTGAGTTCGAAGCGCGACGCGGTGTCACCGAGCGTACTCGGCCTATCGCCGCAACCTGGGATCATGCGAAGGGTCGGGGTACATGGGCGGGCAGCCGTGTTCGATGGCTTCGGGGCGCAGTTCGTAATGCCAGGGTTCGTTGCGGTAGATCTGGCACAGTCCGTACCCGGCCCCATGCTCGGACAGCCACGGCCAGGCGACTCGCCCGATGTCGGCCGCTTCCCCCGCCACATGAGCGGACTTCTCCGCGGTGGCCACCCACTTGGCGGCTTCCTCTTCGGAGCCGTACTTCACGATCGCCTTGCGACGAAGCTGATCCTGGTACTCCGGGGAACGCCAGCCACTGTTGACGAAGAACTCGATCCCCTCGTCCGCGGCATCCGTCGCCGCCTTGCGCAGGGCGCTCAGGAGACCCGGATCAAGATTGGCCACGGCCGGAATCTCGTCGAAGACCGTCGTGCCGTCGGGGACGGCGCCATGGGCTTCCCCGAGCGAACCGGCAGGCTGAATGCGGACCAACCGGTAGCCGAGGGCCTTGGCCATCGCCGCGACAATGGCTCGCAAACCACCGGCGAGAATTCTCCGAATGCGACGGATCATTTCGCGAAGATACCACCGAACCCGGGTGCGGACCGTGGTCCTCACCCGGGTCGGAGCTCCTTGCGATAGATGTGCGAGGTCTTCTTTCGCTCGTACCCGATTCCCTCGTAGAACGGGTGGGATTCGGGGCGCACGACGTTCGAACGAACCACGACCGTGCGCAGACCCTGCCGCAACGCCCATTGTTCGGCGGCATTCACCAGCGTGCGGCCGACCCCGGACCGGCGGACCGCCGAATCGACCACCAGGCCGGTGATTTCGACGAGTTCATCCTGTTCCAGCGGCAGCCTTCGCTCGACACTGATGTAGCCGTCGATGCGGGAGTCGTCGTCCGGCACCGCGACCAGGATCTGCTTCGCGGGCGCTTCCAGAATGCTCGCCAGCCGCCTGGCCACCGCGTCGGGTTCGTTCGGGTACCCGAGCTGGTCGAGCAGTGCGGTCAGGCACGGGACGTCGGCCGCGCGTACCGGACGTACCGGTGCTCCCAACGCTTTTCCCCCTTGCGCGACCTTCCGTCAGGAGATCGGAAAGTCGAAATAGGTGTCCGGATAGGGTTCGTTCTTCAGCGTGTAGTGCCACCACTCGCGATCGTAGGAAAGGAAGCCGCAGGTCTCCATGACAGAACAAAGATGCCGGCGGTTTTCCGCCTCGGCCGGCGTGATGCCTTCCGCGCCATGATGGGAGATCGAATCCATCAGGTCGTGGTCGCCGCCCATGGGAGCGAGTTCGCTGGTCTCGAGATGGAAGAACGTCAGGTCGACCGTGCTGCCCCGGCTGTGGCCCGACTTTTCGGCCACATACCCCAGTTCGAACATCGCGGGCCGGTCGATGTTCGGATAGTGCCGCGGCTTCGTCCGGCCGTCCTCCGGCTCCCGTGACCAGCGCAGAAAACGGTCCACCGCACGTTGCGGGCGGTAGCCGTCCCAAAGAAGCAGGCCGAAGCCCAGGGCCGCGGCCTCCTCCCGGGCTTTCGCCAGCGCCTCGCACAACGCCTTCGTACCGACGATCCGATTCACCAGATATCCGTCGACCGGTTTGCCGGTGAAGTTGTCCCAGGTGGCGTACTTGGCATCCCACCGTATTCCGGGCACCACTTCGTCGACGAAGACGAAGTCAGCGTGCATCGGCTTTTCCTGCCAGAGCCAGCGACACCAGGCGGTCGATCACCTCGCCGAGCGGCATACCGGCGGCGGCCATCATCCTCGGGTAGCGGCTGTAGGAGGTCAGACCGGGCAGGGTGTTGACCTCGTTGAGCGTCACCGTTCCGTCTTCCTTCAGGAACAGGTCCACCCGCGCGAGGCCCTGGCAGCCCAAGGCGTGGTAGATGGCCTTCGCCGTCTCCTGGACCAGCGAGCGCGACTCCGCCGGGATGTCGGCGGGACAGATGAAGGCCGAGTTCTCGGAACCGGTTTCCGGACTCTGTTCCTGGTGGATCCGGAAAAAGCCGTGCGTGAGGGCGACGCGGTCCACCTCACCCACGGTCAGGTCCAGACCGTTCCCGAGGACGCTGCAGCCGATCTCGCTGCCGACGACGGCCTCTTCGATCAACACCTTCGTGTCGTACTGCCGTGCGGTCTCCACCGCACTCGCCAGTTCGTCCGCTCCGGAAACCTTGGTGACACCGAAGGACGACCCCGAACGGGCCGGCTTCACGAAGACCGGATAGGTGAGCTGGTCGGCGTCGATCTTGTCGTTCGGCGTGACGATCCAGAACTTCGGCGTGGCGATTCCCGCGCTGCTGACGACGGTGTAGGTGAGGGACTTGTCCATGCACACGGCGGAACTCTGGACATCACAGCCCACGTAGGGGATGCCGGCGAGCTCGAACAGGCCCTGCATCGTGCCGTCCTCGCCGAAATTGCCGTGCAGCACGGGCAACACGACGTCCAGGGCGATCGTCTCGTACTTCCCGTCCTCCAGGACGAGCAAGCCGTGCACGCTCCGGTCCGGGGACACCACGGCCGGGCGGGAACCGGTGTTCTCCCAGTCCGTGTCGGGGCCCTCGCAAAGCTTCCAGGCCCCGTCCTGGGTGATCCCGATCCAGAAGGGTTCGTACTTCTCGGTGTCGAGGCTCTTGGCGACCTCTCGCGCGGACTTGACGGAGACGGGATGTTCTTCGCCGACGCCGCCGAAGAGGATTCCGACCTTCAACCTAGCCATGCCGCCTCCCGCTTTCGAATTTCAGGCAGTTGATGATGCTGTTTTCCACCATGTCGCTCAGGGCGCGATCGGTGTAGTACGCGATGTGCGGACTGATGAGCACGTTCGGCATCTGCTGCAGCCGCAACAGCAGTTTGCTCTCGATGGGCTTGTTCCGGCGGTCGGCGTAGAATATTCCTTCCTCGCCTTCGACGACATCCAGTGCCGCACCGCCCAGGCCGCCGTTCTCCAGCGCCGAAACGAGGGCCTCGGTGTCGAGAAGCGGGCCACGTCCGGTGTTGATGACGTACGCGCCCTGCTTCATCTGCTCGATGCGCTGACGGTCGAGCAGGTGATGCGTTTCCGCGGTGAGCGGCGTATGGAGCGTCACCATGTCGCTCAACTTCAGCAGTTCGTCGAGAGGAACGTAGTCGGCGGCGGTCCCGGGACGGGTGTCATAGGCCAGTATGCGGCTGCCGAAACCCCGCAGCCGGTCCATCACCGCGGCGCCGATGCGCCCGGTTCCCACCACCCCGACGGTCATGTCACGCAGTTCTTTACCGTGCACGTCGTGCAGCCGGTAATCATGAACGTCCGCACGGGTGATGATGGATTTGGCGTTCCGTACCGCCATCAGCATCAGCATCAGCGTGTAGTCCGCCACGCTGTCGGGCGAGTACGAGACGTTTCCGACGGTGATCCCGACGCTCGCCGCGTAGTCCACGTCGATGTGGTTGAACCCGATACTTCTGGTGGAGACGTACTCCACGCCGGCGCGACCGAGCGCGAGAAGCGTGGGATTGCTGATCCGAGCCTTGTGACCAACGCTGATGCACCGGTTCCCGAATGCCAGTTCGATATTGTCCTCGGACACCGGATCGGCGGTGATGGTGGGCACTATCTCAAAGCGAGGAGCCATCTCCCGGAACAGGACGGCCTCATGCTTACCGCATCCATAAATGGTGATTCCCGGCGTTGGGACGACCGAGGACGACGCCAGCGATCGGGTGCGGCGTGCCGCTTTTCGGGCTGGTTCACTGTCGGTCATGTCGTCCAGTCAAGGCAGCGTGTGTTGTCAGTACGTATGCGGTTTTCGATATGCCGACCATAAGGTATCGGCCGGTAGCATAGCATGCGCGTTGATCGTCGAAGACGAAGCCTCTCCGCCCCGATCCACGCCGCTCCGGCCCGGTCGCGCCGCGATCGACTGACCGCGGGTCGTACCCGCCCGGCTCGGCCACATCCAGATCCTCGCATGGTGGAGACCCTCGCACGGCGGATGCCGTAGCCCCGCGTCCACCCCGCCCTGTTCGTCACCGCGGTAACGACGTTCAACGCTCTGAACTCGGGTAAGACCGGCATCGACGGACACTGGGATGGCCCGCGGACGGCCCTGGCCTGGAACGGCCGGCGTTCGCGAGAACGATCGAATCGTCGGAGTTCCGGACCCACGGGGACACGGAGGGTCACCACGTGGAACTCGACGAGGGACGAAGCGAGGGCCGCCGCCCGGGACCGCCGACCACTATGTGACGAACCGAACACGAACGGTGGCAACGATACCGTGACCAAACAACACAGATCGTATTCACCGTGCCTTACGGGGTAAAAACACACGGTAGCCGCCATGAGCGACGGCCTCCGGATCGGGCGGCTCCCGGCCCGGAGCGCAATTCCGCCGACAATTTCCCGGACGTCCACGGTGAATTGTCGCCGCCCCGGTCCGTCCCTCCACACCATTCGACGGTTATCGAAACACCGAGTCGCTCGGGTAAGGACCATACCGGGGACGCGGCCACGGAAGATATTCGTTCCTACGGGCCCGGCGAGGCCTGGAGCTTTCCCGCCGGCAGGCGGTCGGCGCCCCAGCTGCGTTCCAGGTAACCGATGATCCGCGCGATGTCCTCGGCGGGCACCTTGTCCGGCTCTCCGTGTTCGAGCGGGTCGAGGTGGAAAATGTAGAGCCGTGAGGCGAACTGGTCGAACGGAAGCGATGCTTCGCCGAACCGTTCGCCGTTGCCCGCGGTGGACACCACGACGCCGTCGCCCCAGTCCTGGCCACTGTCGTTGTTCGGGTTGAAGAAGTACACCCGCATGACGTCCTGCGGATCCGGCGCCACGCGCAGGATGGTGATCGCGTGCCAGCCGACGTACCGGGCCGCGCTGTCGGTGACGGCGACACCCGCGGGCTGAGGGTGGATCAGCGGCTGTCCGCCGTTGTAGGACGGGTGGTAGCTCGCGTGGAACTGCCGCAGGAAGTCGTCCAGGTCCACCAGGTTCCCGGTCTCGACATCGACGTTGATCCGGAAGCCGCGCGCCGCCCACCAACCGTGGAACTCGGGGTTGACCCAGCGGTGCGGGTCGCCGGGCCGGTCGGCACAGCGCCGCCCCATCTCCGCGTAGATCCGGTCCAGATGCGGCACCACGAGCAACGACACGGGGTCCAGATCCATCGGCAGCGTGCTCGCGACTCCGCCCTCGCTCTCCTTCGAGGAGATCGGCTGCCCTTCGAAGTGCATGGTGACCTCGTCGTCCCGGGCCGCCCAGACCACCACCTGCAACAGGTAGTCCGGGTCGTTGTAGGCCCACATCGACAGGGCCCGCGCAGACTGGCAGGTCGGGTTGTCACCCTGCCCGATGCCGAGCGGCTGGCCCAGCACGGACAACACGCCCGCCGTCAGCCGTGCCTTCGGCTCCACCTGATCGCCGAAGACCGTCGTCAAGCGCTCGCGCGAGGCCGGTGAGAGCTTCAGCGCCAACTGGCGCCACAGCGCGGGAACCAACGGCGGTTCGTGGAGGATGCCACGGTCCAGCAGCAACGCCAGGCCGTAGACGCACTGCGCGGTCTGCGGGTGCACGGCCTCCTCGATCAGCTGGTGCACCAGATCACTGAAGCGCAGCAGGCAGTTCCGGCCGGTGTCGGACAGCCCGAGTGCCTCGCCGACGAGGTAGTCGCTCTGATCCAGCAGGAACCGCAGCAGTTCCGCGTGGTAGGGCGACACCAGGCCGGTGTCGTGCATCGCGCGGGCGAACCCGGTGGCTTCGTACTGCAGGGCGCCGGTGTCCATCGCCTCCAGCCGGGAGCGGAAGACGTCGATGCCCGGGTCTTCCCGGCAGGCCTCGGTGGTCCCGAACAGGCTGCTGATGAGCCTGTCGATGCCCTGCCCGGACGCTTGGCCAAGGTCGACGTTCGGATCGCCCCGATAGATCGCGATCCGGGTGATCAGCGACTGCACCTGGTCGACCTGGATCGGGCGCTGGCGCAGGATCCGCCAGATCTCTTCGACCAGCTTGTCCAGGACACTGTCGTAGCCGATCTGGTCGGCGAGGTGCCGGAACAGGTCGCGGATCAGTTGCGCCGTCCGGCCCTGCTGGACCCGTTCCGCCTCGGTGGGCGGGGTGAACAGCAGCTCCAGGTTCATGGCCAGTACCTGGGCGAGGAACTTGCTCGCGTCCTCGGCGGAGATGGCCGGGTGCGCGAAGTCACCACGGGCGACCGCGAGCATCCGCAGTTCGCTGGTCGCCTCCATCACGACGGTGTCCGCGTCGCCGCTGCGCAGCCCGGGACCGACCAGCGCCGGGACGAGAATCTGCGGCGAGGCCCAGTCCGTTCCCTGGAACAGACCGGCCTCCTCCACCGCCTGCGCTCGTTCCTGGACGGCCGCGGCACCGCCGGGCTCCCGCAGCGTCCGTCGCAGCGCCTCCAGCACCCGCCGCAACTTCGTCGTCTTCCCGAAGTCGCGGGTCTGGGCCATCGCGCGGATGGCGTCATCGAGCGAGGCCACACGCTTTTCCAGCGTGGTGGCCCCACCCGTGGGATCGGTCGGTTTCAAGGGGCTTCCTCAGCGTCAAACGTAGAAGTCGAGCTCTTCTTGTTGCTTCAACAGATCACGCATCCGGTAGGGATTGTCGCCGAAGAAGTACAGCAGGCCCCAGTGGGTGCCGAACGCGGTCCTCTTGGTCACCGTCTCCTCAAGCGGCGCCGAGAGGTCGTGCGACTCATAGTAGTCGTCGTTCTCGGTCTCGTCCGGTATGCGTAGTTCACTGACGACCCGCCGGCGCGGGTACACGCCGAAGCAGCCCGCGACCCCGGACGCGTCGACGACCTCACGCGGGAAGAACGCGTCGATCTCTTCCTCGGTGGTCTTCGGATCGAAAGCCAGGGCGAGTCCCTGGTAGGCGTTGAACCCGTAGGCGCGTTCGAGTAGCTCGAACACCTTGAAGCCCGGCGGCCGGTAGGCGACCTCGCCGAAGTACATCTCGCCGTCGCTGGTGACGAAGTACTCGGGATGCACGAAGCCGAACTCGATGTCGAAGACCTTGATGAGCTTCTCGATCTGCTCCGTGATCTGCGGCCGGTACCGCTCCAGTTCGGGAGTCGCCGGCACGAACACCGAGTACCCGAGCGTCACGTACTCGGAGATGTTGAGGAACTTGATCTTCCCCCGGTGGATCCAGGCCTCGACGGCGAACTCCCAGCCGTCGAGGTGGGATTCCATGAGGACGGGGAACTCCTCGTCGGGGATCATGTCGATCTCGTCGGGCGTGCGGATGACGCGGTGCCCGAGACAACCCGCCTTGTCGAAGGCCTTGAGGTGGATCGGGTCGTTGGGGTCACCGTCGAGCTTCAGCAGAGTCTGGTTGACACGCTTGAGAAAACGGACCACGTCCTCCCGGTCGTGGGCCTCCTCGAAGATCCCGACCCGGATGCCACCGAGCTGCGCGCGCCGCTTCATGAGCGACTTGTCGCGCAACAGCATGGCCTGACCGAACAGACGGGGATTGTGCTGCAGGACGGAGTTGATCGCCCCCGCCCACTCGACCGTCTCCTCGAACAGCGGGATCGCGACGTCGACGCCTTCCTTGTGCAGGATCTCGGCGATCTCCATCGAACGGTCGTTGAGCCGCTCGAAATCCCAACGCACGTAAGGGATCCCGTGTTCGGCGCAGTACTCCTCCGCCCAGTCCGGCGCCACGACGACATACCGCCGGTCGAAGCGGTCCAGCGCCTCCACCGCGTTGAGACTCCAGCCGAGCAGCGCTAGGTACCCTTTGTCCGGATTCTTGCCGACCGCTTCCGACTGTGGCATTGACCGTCCTCCGTTCCGGCGCAGTCACTTTTCGCTGCACGGTGATCTCACCGTAGGCCATGCGGACGCCGTCGGCCTGGTTCGGACAAGTCCCGGCTCCGGCAGCCGGACCAAGCGGCAAGACGTTGACCTGCCCCGGGACTGGCCGCCCTGGGCGGCGATGGCCCTGTTCCAACGATTGGGCAACGCGTCTCCGCGAGAAGTTCTTCGCGGGTAAGGACGGCCGGTACCCGGAAGGGGTAAGGGGGCGAACTCCAACAGCCGATTCGTTGGCACGTCGACACGGCTACCGTCGACGTTCGTAACCCGATGAAGGTGTGCTCCTCGGACCGGAGCACGACCACGTCCCGCGTTGCCTTGCGGCAGCGCGGATATCCGCCACCGGACCGGTGGCGGATATCCGGTCCGAGGAGAAATACGGTCATGGTGATACCCCCGATCATCACAACCCCGCGGAAAACCCTGGCAATCGCCCGGAGAAACCCCGTTCTCCGGACTCCTCCGCACCGACGCGGTGCCCCGCCACCGTTTCCGCTCGGCACCTCGCGCGTGTGATCGCGTCGGCCCGCACCCTCGTGCGGCGCAACGATGTTTGGCGCAACGGCACGTCGACGGGCCATCGGGTGATGTACCTGACCACGGCGTCACTGGCCGCCGGCGTCGGATTGTCCGCGCTCTACACGTCGCGAGTGCTGACCCGCGCGGCGGCAGGCGTCCCGGAGGGACGGCTGTTCACCCTGGCCCTGTACGGCGCGCTGTTCGGCAGTTTCACCATCGTTCCGCAGTGGGACCGGATGCCCGGCCGGGCCCGGCCGGTGACCGCGCTCCTGACCGTCGGCGCCGGGTACGGTCTGTTCGCCGGACTTTCGGTGGCCGAAAGCCCGGCGCTCTACCAGATCGGCGCGTGGTTGCTCGGCGTGACCGGCTCGCCGTGGATCAAGGTCGTTCTGCAGGCGAACCGGTGGATCGAGGCCGGCCACCGGATCCGCACCGATGTGCGCTGGCCGTCGACGACCTGGGCGGCGGTGATGGTCGGTCTGACCCTCGGGCTCGCCGCGGTCCTCACGGCGCAGGGCGGCCTGGTGCCGGCCGCCTGCGCGGCCGAACCGGCCGGGCGCGCCGCGTCCACCACCGGCCTGCGGGCCGCGGCACTGGCCACGGCCGGCGTGGCCTGCCTGGCCGCGCTCGCGTTGGCGGTGCTCACCCCGTCCGAGGACGGCCACCACGAGGCGACCAGCGTGAAACGGATTGTCCTGGGCTCCTTCCGGGCGCTACGACATCCGTATGTGGCCACGGTCGCCATCGCCTACGGAATGTCGTCGGGCATGCTCGGGGCCTTCGACGAACTGTGGCTGCGCGCCTTGCCGCGCACCGCACCGAACTGGCTGCCCGGACTGCTCAACTTCGGGGTCCTCTCCGGCAGCACGGCCTTGCTGGCCATCGCCTTCTTCGGCGACCGCGCGACCCATCGCCACCACCGGGCCGAGGTTTTCCTGGACCGCCACGCCCGGCCGCTGACCCTGCTGACCGGCGCGATCATGGCCCTCGGTGGAGGGTCCGTGGCGGTGTCCCAGCATGTGCTGGGCGACCCCACCGCCGGCATCGTCATCAACGCGGGCCTCGGCGAGATCGGTTCGACCATTCTGCTCCCGCTGGTGGACAGCCTGTTCAAAGCACGCTTCCCCCGCCACGCCAGAAGCCGGGACGAGGCCAACGAGGCCGCCAACACCGTCAAGGTCCTCGGTCAACTCGGCCTCGGCGCTCAACTCGGCGCGACAACCTGGGCCACCAGCGCCTGGAACGGCGTCTCGATCCTCATCGCCGCCCTGGGCGCGGGCACCTTCGCCACCACTGCCGCGCTCCACCTGTGGCGGCCACGAGTCGCCACCCGGCGCGAGCGAGTTCGCCGACAGTACAAGACGATGGTCTCGGGAGAATCATCCTTGCGCGTCACGTCACGAACATCACATCCTGGCACCGTCGCCGCGAGGAGAAGCTCCACAATGGACAGAACGAGTGCCGCGCGACGCGTTCCGGGGCTGAATCGCGGGCACTGACGTCGACCTGGTGATTGACGAGGCCGAGTGCCTGGGCTTACTGTGCTTTTCACTGACGGTTTTCGGGAAGCCGGTGAAAATCCGGCACGGTCGCGCCACTGTGAGCCCGCCATGGCGGGTGAGTCAGGTCCAGAGACCGTCACGCCGCTCCACACGATCAGGGACGCGTGATCCCTCAAGGAGGCTGACGATGACCGCCATCCCCGCCGAATCGTCCACACCGGTGGTACTGCCCGTTTCCAAGGCGGTCCTCTGGCTCGCCGGCAGCGTGTTCCTGGCGCTGGCGTTGTACTACTTCATCGGCATCGACCAGGGTGCCGTCTCCGTGTTCGGCAACGACACGCATGTTCACGAGTTCGTGCACGACGCGCGGCACTTCCTCGGCTTCCCCTGTCACTGACGCCATCGAAGATGGAGAAGAAACTCGTTCTGTCGGGCGTGCTCTCGGGTGCGCTGGCGGGACTGCTGGCGTTCGTGTTCGCGCGGATCTTCGCCGAGCCGCCGATCCAAGCGGCGATCGACTACGAGAGCGGCCGTGATGCCGCCCAGCAGGCTCTCGACCAGGCCGCGGGCATCGCGCCCGAGCCCGCCGGTGCCGAACTGTTCAGCCGCGCCATCCAGGCCAACCTCGGTATCGGGCTGGGCATGGTCGCCTTCGGCATCGCCATGGGCGGCCTGTTCGCCGTGGTGTACACCGTGTGCCTGGGCCGGGTCGGCAAGGTGCGCCCGCGCACCCTGGCGGTGCTGGTCGCGGGCGCCGGTTTCCTCGCGATCTACCTGACGCCCTTCGTGAAGTACCCGGCCAACCCGCCCGCGATCGGCCACCCGGACACCATCGGCGATCGCGGTGGTCTCTACCTGATCATGGTCGTCGGCTCGGTGATCTTCCTCGCCGCCGCGGTGGTGCTCGGGCGCCGCCTCGCGCCGAAACTGGGCAACTGGAACGCGAGCCTTCTCGCCGGGGGGGCGTTTGTGACCGTCAGCGGGATCCTGATGGCGATCCTGCCCGCGCTGGGGCACTTGTCCGCGAACGCCGCCGAGTACGGGCAGCAGGCCACCGAGACCCCGCAGCCGCTGACCGACCCGGCCGGGCACATCGTGTATCCGGGATTTCCCGCCGACACGCTTTTCGAGTTCCGCCTCTGTTCGGTCGGTGCGCAGGTGATTCTGTGGGGCGCGCTCGGACTGGTGTTCGGCCCGCTCGCCGAACGAGTGCTCCAGCGCGGCAGGACGTTGGCGGAAACCGGGTGAACACGGTGCCGGGTCTGGCGGCGCTCGGGCCGTATTTCGCGGTGGAGCACCATCCGGCCGGTGCCGTGATTCCGCCTTCGTGGCGGACCTTCGAAGACCTCGCCACGGATCCGGACGTGTTACGGGAACGGGTCGGCACGGTTCGGCACGGGCTCGCCGCTATCGGCGGACTGCCCGAGGAAACCATCGAAACGCGCGTCGCCGCGTCGGTGGCACATCTCGGCGTGACCGCACGGTTGATCTCGCCCGCGCTGGCCGTCGCCGCGGAGAGCGGGCTCGTGCTCGATCTGGCGCCAGGGGAAACGTGGTGGCAGCCGGTGTCCGGCGGGCCGATACCGGTGTCGATCCACTCGCCTCAATTCGCCCGAAGCGTGTCCGACATCGAAAAACTGGCGGCGCGGCTGGCCGAAAACGTCTTCGACGGCCCCATTCGGGCACTGGGTGAAGCCTTCGCGCGACTGTCGGTTTCGCGACAAATCCTGTGGGGCAACGTCGCTTCCGCACTCCACGGTGCCGCGACCGTGCTCGACCGCGAGCGTCCAGAGTGGACAGATCGCACGCGAGCGCTGACCGCGTCGCTGCGACACCGAGCGCCCCTGGCCGGCACCGGAGAGGTGGACACCCAGGGGCGGTTCCGGCGGCGCAGCTGCTGCCTGATCTACCGCGCCGCGCCCGGGGGATCCGGCCCGGTCTGCGGCGACTGCGTACTGGCAGGCAACCGGAGGTAACGCCGAGGCCTGCGCAGGTTTCACAAAACGCGGTTACGCTTTTTCTGCCACTGCTCCACGGCCGTCTGTACGACCGCCTCGTCCTCGACGGCACGGGCACCGGAGGCGCCCGCCGCACCGACGATCAATTCGCCATCGGTGATGAGAACGCCGCCCGCAAAGGGGATGAAGTCACCGGCGTAGAGATGCTGGATGCCGTCGACGATCCCGCCGGGCAGATCGATCAGGCCGGAGGGCTTCAGCGCGAGCAGCGCGGTGCGTGCCTTGGCCACGGCGATCCGGCTTGTCATGGGCATTCCGCCGTCGGCCCGCCGCAAGGCGATCGGCTCGCCCGCGGTGTCGACGACGGCCACCGCCAGTGGCGCGAAACCTCGCTCCGCACCGACCGCCAAGGCGGTTTGTACCAACCAATCCGCGTCGGCCAGCGGTAGGCCGGGGAAGCGTGGAGCGCCAGTCATGATCACGAAATTAGCCATGGCCGTCCCTGGAGTCAAAGCCGCGCCGCGGGAGCCAGCCACCTTCAAAGGCGCGTCAGGCGAGGAGTTCGTCCGCCCAGTAGCGGCCGGGAGCGGCGAGTCCGGCCGGGCAGGCGAACAGGCCGGAACCGACGTGCTGGATGTACTCGTTCAGGGCGTCGTTCTGACCGAGTTTCCGCTGGAGCGCGACGAACTGGGTGCGGGGATCCTTCTGGTAGGCGATGAAGAACAGTCCGGCGTCCAGTTCACCGCGCGCGGGAATGATGCCGTCGGTGAAGGAGTAACCACGGCGCAGGATGCGGACACCGTCGTTGTTCTCGTGGGCGGCCAGGCGGATGTGCGCGTCCATCGGAATGGCCGCCTCACCGGAGGCGTTCCTGGCGTTGAAATCGGGCTCGTCGTGCTCCTTCGAGCCGGTGAGCGGAGCGCCGGAGTACTTGTAGCGCCCGATGACGTTCTGCTGGTCGGCGAGGTAGTCCCGGTCCCAGCCTTCGATCCGCATCTGGATGCGCCGGGCGACCAGATAGCTGCCACCGCGCATCCACGGCTGATCGGTTTCGCCGCCCACCCAGACGTGCTGGTCCATCAACCCGGTGTCGTCGCCGGAGATGTTGCGGGTGCCGTCCTTGAAGCCCATGAGGTTTCGCGGGGTCTCCTGGTCGGCCCCGTTGGAGGTGGCCTTGCCGAAACCGAGCTGGGACCAGCGCATGACGACGGTGCCCCGGCCGAGCCGGGCCAGGTTGCGGATGGCGTGGAAGGCGACCAGCGGGTCGTCCGCGCAGGCCTGGATCACCAGATCACCGTCGCTGCGCGCCGGGTCGAGGTTCGCGGGCGGCAGGTGCGGCAGGTCCGCCAGCGCGGCCGGGCGGCGGGCCGCCAGCCCGAACCGGCCGTCGAACAGCGACGGGCCGACGCCGAAGGTGATCGTCAGATTCGCCGGTGGCAGGCCGTACGCCTCCCCGGTATCGGCCGGTGGCGCGGACAACTTGTCGTTGTCGCCCGGCACGGCACGGCCGTCGGTCATCGCCGCGGCGGCCTCGGTCCAGGTTTTCAGCAGCGTCCGCAGGGCGGCCCGGTTGCTCTCGACGCTGCCGTCGACGGTGAGGTCGTAGGTGGCGAACGCGAGGCGCGCCTGCGCAGGGGTGGCGATACCCGCCTGATGCGGGCCGTAGAAGGGAACCTTGCCCGCCGACGGGTCGGCGGGCGTGGCTTTGTCCGTGCAACCGGCCAGCGCGCCACCCGCCAGCGCGGCGCCGCCGAGCGCGAGCAGTCCTCGCCGGGAGGTGCGCAACTGGACCATCAGGCGTTCACTTTCCCGGAGACCTGGGACAGCGGTTCGGCGAGCGCGTCGACCTTCTGGGTGAGAGCCTTGCGCTGCTCGTCTCCGACAGTGGAGTAGTCCACGTAACCGTTGTCCCGCTTGTAGGGCTGGAGCGCGGCGAGGACATCGGCGTACTTACCGGCGACGGACTCCGCCAGATCGGGATCGAGCTTGCTCAACGCGGGCCGCAGCAGATCGAACGCCTTCTTGCTGCCGGTGATGTTGGCGTCGAAGTCGGACAGGTCGGCGTGGCTGTAGCGGTCCTCCTCGCCGGTGATCTTGCGGTTGGCGACCTCGTTGAGCAGCTCCGTGGCCCCGTTCGCGAGCTGAGCCGGCTGGTAGGCCGCGGTGGCCACGAGCGTCTTGAGCTTGGCCACATCGGCGTCCAGCTGATCGGCCACCGGCGCCATCCCGTCGACGGACTTCTCCTCCCACAAAGCCTTCTCCAGGCGGTGGAAACCGGTCCACTTGCTCTGGTCGGTGACGTCGTCGGCGCGCTGGTCGATGGCCGGGTCGAGGTCGCCGAAGCTCTCCGCGACCGGCTCGACCTCTTCGTAGTAGTAGCGAGCGGGTGCGTACCCCTGCTTGGCCCGCTCCACGTCACCGGCCCGGATCGCGTCGGTGAACTGCTTGGTGGCGGGGACAAGCTTGTCCACCTCGGCGATCACGTACTGCTGGTAGCCCGTGACGGCCTGGTCCAGTGCGGTCTTGACGGCGGGATCCTGCGATGCCTGGGCGGCGGCGCCGGTGACGGTGAAATCGGTCTTCTGGGTCGCGGCGTTCGGGCAGTAGACGGTGTACTTCCCGGCGTTCAGGCGCAGCGAGAAGGTGCCGGACAGACCCGGGGAGAGGTTCTCCTTCTCCCCCAGGATGACGTCGTTGTTCATGAGTTCGGCTTCGGAGACCTTGCTCGCGTTGTTGTTCTTCACCTCGAAGGTGACCGGCCCGGCGGGCACCTCGGCCGGCGTGGGACGGCAACCGTCGTCGGTCAGTTCGATGGCGACCTTGGCGGCACCGGGCGGGGCACTGTCCACCTTGTTCTGCGAGCACCCGGTGATGACCAGTCCGGCGACGGCGACCAGGCTCGTGGCGCGAAGAACGCGGGGCATGGGAGAGGTGGGCATGGGACAGTGCTCCCTGGGATGTGTCGAGGGTGGTTCGGAATCGGGAAAAGTCTTATGCGCCTTCGGCGTTCGGCTCGCCGACGGTGACGGCGGGAGCCGGTTTCCTGGCCTGGCGGCGCGGCCACCCGACATAGACGAGCATCGGCACGGCGTAGGCCAGCCACACGACCGCCTCCACGACCGTCGGCCGCGGCTGCCACCCGAGCACCCCGGTCAGCAGCGAAGACAGCACCGTGCCCGGACGCACCAGCCAGCTCAGGTCGAACGCCTGGGTCTGGCCGACGGTGAGCCACCCTGCCTCGTGCGCGGTATGGGCCGCGCCCATCATCAGGCCGGCCGCCACCAGGACCAGCACCAGGCCGGTCACCTTGAAGAACCGGCCCAGGTTCAGCCGGACCCCGCCGCGATAGATGCCGTACCCGATGCCGACCGCGACCACGAGGCCGATCAGCGCACCCGCGGTGCCGCTCCCCACGCTGGAACTGTTCTGGATGACCGAGACCAGGAAGACCGCCGTCTCGAAGCCCTCACGCAGTACCGCGAGAAAAGCCATCGCGACCAAGGCCGTGGCCGAGCCCTGAGCCAGGGCGTTGTCCGCCTGTTCTTCCAGTTCCCGCTTCATGCCCCGGGCATGGCGGCTCATCCACACGATCATGAAGGTGACCATGACGACGGCGAACACGCCGATCACCGTCTCCAGGCCTTCCTGAGCCCGTTGCGGCAACTCCTGCGACAGCGTGATCAGCCCGATCCCGATCGCCAGGCACAGCACGACCGCGGCCGCCACGCCGATCCACACCTGACGCAACGCGTCCCGCCGCCCGCTCCGGCGCAGGAACGCGGCGATGATGCCGACGATGAGCGACGCCTCGACGCCCTCCCGCAGTCCGATCACAAGGGTTGGGATCACGCTGCACTCTCCTCCCGACGACCGCCTCGTCCCGGTTAGGCTAAGCTAACCTACCACAGAAGCAATAAGGTGAGACTTAGCTAACTAACTACCCCATAGCACTTCGGGTTACGCGGCGGATGTCGAGCGCATCGTGAAGGCAAGGCTCGGCCTCGGCCGACGTGCGCGCCGACGGCCGAGGCCGGTTCGGTTCAGCCGGTTATTCGACCCAGTCGAAGGTCTTCGTCACCGCCTTCTTCCACTGCCGGTACAGCGCGTCACGCCGGGACTCGGCCATGTCCGGGGTCCATTCGTGGTCCTGGGCCCAGTTGTTGCGGATGTCGTCCTCGCTCTTCCAGAAGCCGGTCGCGAGTCCCGCGGCGTAGGCCGAGCCGAGGGCGGTGGTTTCGCTGACCACGGGCCGGATCACCGGCACGCCGAGGATGTCGGCCTGGAACTGCATGAGCAGTTCGTTGACGACCATGCCACCGTCCACTTTGAGCGATTTCAACGGCACCCCGGAGTCGGCGTTCATGGCTTCGATCACTTCGCGGGTCTGGTACGCGGTGGCTTCCAGTACCGCGCGCGCGAGGTGGCCCTTGTTGACGAACCGGGTGAGGCCGAGGATCGCGCCACGGGCGTCGGAACGCCAGTACGGGGCGAACAGGCCGGAGAAGGCGGGCACGAAGTAGGCGCCGCCGTTGTCTTCGACCGTGCCGGCGAGAGCTTCGATCTCGCCGGCCGTGCTGATCATGCCGAGGTTGTCCCGCAGCCACTGGACGAGCGCACCGGTGACCGCGATCGCGCCTTCGAGCGCGTACACCGTCTCGTTCGAGCCGATCTTGTAACAGACCGTGGTGAGCAGGCCGTTCTCCGACATCACCTTCTCCGTGCCGGTGTTGAGCAACACGAAGTTGCCGGTGCCGTAGGTGTTCTTGGCCTCGCCCGGGGAAAGGCAGGCCTGCCCGAAGGTGGCCGCCTGCTGGTCGCCGAGGATCCCGGCGATCGGGACTCCGGCCAGCACGCCCCGCTCCCGGACCTGGCCGTACTCCTCGGAGGACGATCTGATCTCCGGCAGCATGGACTCCGGGATGCCCATGTCGGACGCGATTCCGGCGTCCCAGTTCAGGGTGTCCAGGTCCATCAGCAGGGTGCGTGAGGCATTCGTCGGGTCGGTGACGTGCACGCCGCCGTCCGTCCCGCCGGTCATGTTCCACAGCAACCAGGTGTCCATGTTGCCGAAGAGCAACTCGCCCGCCTCCGCCCGCTCGCGGGCGCCGTCCACGTTGTCCAGGATCCATTTGATCTTCGGCCCGGAGAAGTACGTGGCCAGCGGCAGGCCGGTCTTGGCGCGGTAGCGTTCCTGCCCGCCGCCGAGCGCGCCGAGTTCTTCGATGATCTTGTTCGTCCGGGTGTCCTGCCAGACGATCGCGTTGTGCACCGGTTCGCCGGTCGTGCGGTCCCACACCAGCGTGGTTTCCCGCTGGTTCGTCACGCCGACCGCGACGATGTCACTCCCCCGGAGGTCGGCCTTGGCCAGCGCGTCCGCGGTGACCCTGCGCGTGTTCTCCCAGATCTCCCCGGCGTTGTGCTCGACCCAGCCCGCCTGAGGGAAGATCTGCTCGTGTTCCCGTTGCTCCGAGGACACGACCCGGCCCGAGTGATCGAAGATCATCGCCCGGGTCGAGGTCGTGCCCTGGTCAACGGCGGCAACGTAGGGCATCGGTTGTCCTCACTCTCTGGGGCTCCTGCCCTCAGCCGAGGCGCGTTCCCGCTCCGCCGCCCGTTCCTCCTGTGTCTCCCGCGGTGTGGGGACGCGACCGGGTTCCGGACCCTCGCCGACTGCCTCCCGGGCGGCCAGAACCTGCCCGATGAAGAAGTCGTAGATCAGGATGCCGACCACCCCGCCGACGAGTGGCCCCGCTATCGGGATCCACCAGTAGTTGCTGAACCAGGCACCGTCACCCGGGAAGGCCTTGCTGCCCCACCCCGTGATGAACGTGAGCAACCGGGGACCGAAGTCACGCGCCGGGTTGATCGCGTATCCGGCGTTCGTCCCGTAGGTCAGGCCGATGGCCACGACGACGAAACCGATGAGCCACGCCGCCATGTTGGAGCCCGGCGCCTGGTTACGCCGGTCGATCAGGGCCGCGATGAGGCACAGCAGGATCGCCGTGCCGACGACCTGATCGACGAACGGTCCCCACCACACGCCACCGAAATACTGCGCCGGGAACGTCGCGAATATCGAGAACGTGGCCAGTGAGTCGGAACGTGACGGGACGGGCGGAACCTGCGTGGCGTTGTAGAAGTCGATCGCGTTGTGATAGACGGCGTACACGATCGCCGCGCCGGCGAACGCGCCGACCACCTGGGCCGCCCAGTACGGAAGCACCTTCATCCACGGGAATTTTCGCCGGATGGCGAACGCGAGGGTCACGGCGGGATTGATGTGCGCACCGCTGACTCCACCGGCGACGTACACACCGAACACGACCGCCAAACCCCACCCGAAGGCGATGATCAGCCAGTTCGCCGCTCCGAAGGGGACGGACTGCCGCCCCGAGCCGGGTAGCCCCGCCACGGCCACAGCGACCGAACCACATCCCAGCACGATCAGAACGGCAGTACCGAGAAATTCTGCCAATAACTCCCCGCCAGTGTTCTGGCGCAGTCGACTTATCGCATTCGACCGTCTATGGGAGAATTGTTCGCTCATCGCGCACCTCCCGATGCCGATACCACGTCGCACGGTTCTTGTCATGTTCCTCGCGTGTCCCGCTCAGGACAAGTTGTGCGGATGCGACGGCCGGTGCGATGTCATTCCGGTGATATGCGGTAGCCCTCGGTGAGAACCGAATCGCGTTCCGGCTTTCTATTCGCGACGGGGCCTGAGTCCGTCCACGAGGAGATCGAGGAGCCTGCCGGTCCGGTCATTCCGTCCGTTGGTGACGGTGAAGATGCCGATGACGCCGGCCGCGATGTCGTCGACGGCGACATCGGAACGCAGATCACCCGCGGCACTTCCGGCGTCGAGGATGGTGGTGACCGCCGCGAGCAACTCGTCGCCGGTCCGGGCATGCGCGATCTCGCCCGAGTCGATCATGCTGCGCAGGGTGTCCACCATGCCGTGCTTGGTCATGAGCCAGTCGCCGAAGAGGTCCATCCACGCTCGCAGCGCCTCGCTCGGCGGGAGCCGCCGGAGCAACTCCCCGGCTCCCTGCGTGAGCCGCTGCACCTGGTCCTGGTAGACGGCGTCGACCAGCGCCTCCCTGGTGGGGAAGTGCCGGTAGAGGGTGGCGATCCCGACGCCGGCCTCGCGCGCGATGGCTCGCATGGACGGCTCCGTGGCGGATGCGGCGAAGGTCCGGGTGGCCGCCTCGAGCAGTGCCTGCCGGTTGCGCGCGGCATCGGCTCGGAGCTCGGCTGGGTCGACGCCGGTCAAAACGGATCACGCTCCACTTGTGTTACGCTTCGCAGGGTAATCGGAACACGATCCATTTTATCCGACCGTCCCGAAGTCCTGCTTGGTGAGGAGATGCCGATGACCGCCACGACGCGCACGCTGAGGTTCCACGAACACGGGGAACCCGTCGAGGTTCTGCGCCTGGAAAACGTGCCGGTCCCGGAGCCGGGGCCCGGCCGGATCCGGGTGGCCGTGCACGCGTGCGGGCTGGCCCCGGCCGACTGGGCGCTGTGCCGGGGCTTGTTCGCGGGCGAACTCCCCCGCGGCATCGGAATCGACGTGTCGGGCACCGTCGAGGCCGTCGGGGACGGCGTCACCGATGTCGGCGCCGGTGACGTCGTACTCGGAAACGCCGACTGGCGCGCCGCGCCGACCGCGGGCGCGTCGGACCGCGCGATCATGGACCGCTGGACTCCCGTTCCCGACGGCCTCGATCTCACGCAGGCGGCGGCGCTGCCGATGGCGGTCGACACCGCGCTTCTGCATCTGACCTGGCTGGGGATCGAGCCCGGGAAGACGATCCTGATCCACGGTGCGGGGAGCACCATCGGCTACGCCGCCGTGCAGATCGCGCTCCTGCGCGGCATGCGCGTGATCGCCACCGCCGGAGAGACCTACGCCCAGCGGCTGCGCGACCTCGGTGCCGAGGTCACCTCCTACGGGGACGGCATGGTAGAGCGGGTCGGAGCGTTAAGCGACGCCCCGGTCGACCTCGTCCTCGACACGGCACCGGTCGGCGGTGCCCTGCCGGATCTCGTCCGGATCGCCGGCGGCGACCCGAACAGGGTGCTCACCTGCGGCGGCTCGCTTCCGGAAGCCGCGGAACTCGGGGTCCGCGACAGTTTCCACGAAGACCGAACCCGGCAGCCCGCCGACGCGCTTCCCGAGTTCAGCCGGCTCGCGGCCGACGGCCGCTTCGGCATCCCCATCGCGGGAACCTTCGCCCTCGAAGACTGGAAAGCCGCCTTCGAGATCAGCCGAAGTGGCCACGCCCGAGGCAAGCTCCTCCTGCTTCCCGGTGGCGTCGCGACGGACTGAGCCGCCGCGCGGGCGGAGTGCGGCCCGTGACGGCACTTCTCACGGGCCGCACAGGCGCCACGGTAGTCTGAAAGCGATGGGGAACAACGCGGAATCATATGACCGGCTGTTCGCGCTGGGCACCGAAATGATCCGGATCCACGATTGGTTGCGCGGCGAACTGGGGCGCCTGAAAGACGAGGTCGACGCCCATCTCGACGGCCAGGGCGAGCGGCCGCGCGACCTTCGGGCGCACTGCCTGTCGTTCTGCGGCGCGGTGCGCGAGCACCATACCGGCGAGGACACCGGCGCCTTTCCCCTCCTCGCTCGGCGATTCCCCGAACTGCGGCCGACGATCGAGAAACTGGAACAGGACCACGTGCTGGTGAGCGGGCTCCTGGAGAACCTACGGCAACTGATCGAAAGCATCCCGTCCCAGCCGGGAAAGGCGGAAGCCGGCCGCATCCGCACCGAACTCGACGGGCTCAACGCGATCCTCGAATCCCACTTCTCCTTCGAAGAGCGGCGGATCGTCGACGCGCTCAACTCGCTTCCGTCCAGCGTCGGCAGCACTGAGAGCCTGCTCGGCATCGCGGCGCCCCGGCGCTGACGCGGAGGCGTCCCGTCAGTCGCGGGTCACGGGCGACAACGCCAGATCACGGCGTGCTCCCGGCCGTTTTCGGGCGAAGCGGAAAATCCCACGATGTCGCCCCGGTTGTTGATCGCGGAAGCGCTCGCGTAGAACCGGCCGTCGACGGCACCGAGTGTTTTCAGCGCGGTCACCCGGCCATGGTTCCAGCGCAGGTCACCGGTGGTCCCGGAATTCCCCACCACGACACCGGAATCGTTGAGGTCGGCGGCGGTACTCGTCGTGTCCCCGGGTGAAAGCCCAGTTCGGTGATGGCGGGATCCGCGCACGCGGGTAGAACACGAAGTCCTTTGCCCGCACCGATCGTCATCGGTTGTCGGCGTGCTCCGGCGTGGTTTCGCTGATCTTCGAAGGGGTGTGGCGGAAACGGCCGGGCGGGACACCGTACTCCCGGCGAAAGGCGGTGGAGAAGGCGAACTCGCTCGAGTATCCGACCTGGCGGGCGATGGTGGACATCGGGGCCTTCGTCTCGCGGAGCAGACGGGCGCCGTGGCTGAGCCGCCAACCGGTCAGGTAGCGCATCGGGGGTTGCCCGACGACGGTGGTGAAGCGTCTGGTGAACGCGGTGCGGGGCATCCCGGCCTGTTCGCTGAGCCGCTGGATCGTCCAAGGCCGGTGCGGTTGCGTGTGAATCGCGCGCAGGGCCGCGGCGATCGCCGGGTCATCGGCCGTGGGCCACCCGGCCGTGTCCTGCTGGTCGTGCCACAGTCGTAGCACGCGGATCAGGATCAAATCCAGCAGCGCGGCCAGTGTCGCCCCGCTGCCCATCCGCGTCTGGCCGGCTTCCGTGCCGAGCAGGTCGATCAACGCCCGCATTTCGGGATGTGAGTCGTAGTCCGGCGACACCACGATGAGATCCGGCAGCGTTCGCAGGTACTGCGGCGCGCGACCGTGGTCGAGCGAGTAGCCACCGCACAGGAACTCGAAGTCGTAAGGCCCCGGTGGCGGAGGTGTCGGGCCGAGCACCGCCGGAGGCAGGTCCGCGAACGAGCACGGGACCCGATGCATGCCGTGCTCGGCACCGGATGAGGTGAGCACGACGTCGCCGGGCGCCAGAGCGGCCGGCGGCTGGTCTTCGGTGATCAACCAGCAGGTGCCGCGCAGCACGATGTGGAAACCGGTGCCGGAAAAGGCGGGAAACCGGATGCCGGAAGGACCTGACTGGCCGATAAGCCGCCCACCGGCCGTACCGACCCGGACGGTGCGGATCACCTCGCTGATCAGGTCCATACCGGCAATGCTAGTGGCGCACAACCACGTATGAATCGGTCCTGCCCGCGTATGTTCCCGAACGCGCGACAGGTGGTTGGGTCGGTACCGCGACCGCCGGTGAACAATTTCGCCTCCCTGTTCGCCGGAAATTCGGAAACCACCTGAAGGGACAGACATGCCACCGAAGCCGGAACTGCTCGCCGAGATCTACCGGCTGGCGAGCGCTACGCAGGCATTGGCCGGAATCGGTGCCGCGCTGCGCCTGCGGCAGACCGGTGGCCACCCGGACGACGAGGTGCGTACTCGCCTCGATGCCTATTTCCGCACCCTGCTGCCCGCGGGAGCCGATCGACTCACCGACGAGGATGTCGCGGCGCTCGACTTCGTCGATCTCTTTTTCGAAGAAGCCGCTGAACTACTCCACCATCCCGGCCGCCCTCCGCGGGAAGGCGTCACCGACCCCGTCCTGCTCCAGGCGCAGGGACGGCTGTCTCGCCAGACCTTCACCGCGATCGCCGCGCTGGCCGGCACCCGTCCGTCGTTGACGGAGGCACTCCAGGGCCGGATTCTCGATGTCGGTACGGGCGCCGGTGGGCTCATCCTCGAAGCCGTCGACAGGTGCCCCTCGATCGACGCGGTCGGCATCGACGTCTGGCGACCGGCCTTGGAGTTGGCCCGGGCCAATGCGGCGGCCAGTCCCCACGCACAGCGCCTGCGGGTGCGTGAACTCGATGTCCGCGACCTCGACGAGGTCGCGGCGTACACGCTGGCCTGGCTGCCCACCGTCTACCTGTCCCGCGCCACCACCGAGACCGCGATCGAGCGAATAGGCACCGCGCTCGCCCCCGGAGGGTATGTGGTGCTCGGGTACCACGTACCTCCGAGCGACCCGTCCGCCCGTGCCTTCTCCGAACTCCGTCTGGCGCGCAGTGGCGGCCAGGGGTGGGATCCGGCCGAACTGGAGCACGCGCTCGCTTCGCGAGGTTTCACCGACGTGGAGACCTCGACGCCGATTCCTGGCGTCAACTTCGTCGTCGCGCGGCGGGCCGGACGAAGCTGAGGTGCGCAAGTCACCCAGGGTGCTTAGGCTGAACGGAGTAGCCTGGAACGACGAATGAAGCAGCAAGACGCGCGACCCGGGTACCCAGTCCGCGGCCGGCCCGGCCGGTGCGGATCGTGTGGATGCCGCGAGTCACGGGGAAGACACGGGTCCCCACCATGAACAACGTACGTCGGCTCGAACCAGGGGCGAATCCCGTGTTCGCGGCGTGGGAACGGTTCGTGCGGGGCGAAGATCCCGTTCCGGGTGTGCGGCCCGTGGTGGCGATCTCGTGGCACCGCTGCCGAGAGCAGTACCGGGTGGATCCGTATCTGAAGGCGGCCCCGGTGGCCGTCGCGGAGCGTGACCATTCGCCCGAACACGACGTCGTCTTCACCGAGCTGGGCTTTCATGCCGCCGCGGTGTCCCACGAAGTCGCCGACTTCGGTGGCGTCGTCACGGTCACCGACGCCACCGGCCGGATCCTCGCCGAGTGGGGCGACCCCGCCACGTTCGCCAGAGCCGCCGACGCCAACATGGCGCCCTGGTTCTGCTGGTCGGAGTGCGCGGCGGGCACGAACGGCATGGGCACCGCGCTCGAGACGCACGGCCCGGTCCTGATCAGGGGCGCGGAGCACTGGTGCCGGTCGTTCCACAACTGGTTCTGTGGGGGCATCGCCGTGCGTAACGTGGTGACCGGTGAGCCGATCGCCTGCCTGAACCTGTCGTGCTGGCGCACGCAACTTCCCGCGTCGACGGGCCGGTGGCTGGCGAACGCGGCCGCCAAGACCCAGCGCACGCTGAAGGAGCGCGCCCGGGACAGCGGCGCCGAGCTGGTCGCCGCCTACACCCAGGCCAGGACCCACTCCAGCGCGCCGCTCGCCGTGATGGACACAGCGGGCAAGGTGGTGATCGCCGACGACACGGCAAGCGTGCTCATGGGCGTCCCGGCATCGACCCCGGCGATCGACGCCACGCTGCGATGGAATCCCGGACTGCCGGAACTGATCAGAGCCGTTCGCTATGCCGGCAAACAGGCGGCCCACAACCGGGACTGGGTCGGCTCGACGCAGATCTTCCCCCACCTCGCCGAGGAGCCGACCTCGATCAGCATCCGGCCGGTCTTTTCGTCCGGGCACCCGATCGGAAACCTGGTGTTCTTCGGAGCCTTCGACGGAGAGTGGCTGCCGCCCGAGCAGGACCGGACGCAGCGCCGGGAGCTGCCGCACCGGCTGATCGCGATACGCGACAACCGGATGGTGCTGTTGCGGTTGTCCGAGGTCTTCTTCGCGGAATCGGAGGGGAACGACGTGTGGCTGGCCACCGCCCGGGGACGATTGCGAGCCGCCTCCCAGAGCCTGGACAAGCTCGACGGTGAACTGGCGGATGCCGGGTTCCTGCGGGTGCACCGCCGTTATGTGGTCAACCTCGGGCGCGTCCGGGAAATCGAGCGCGGGCTCAAGGGCGAACTGCTTCTGATCATGGAGAACGAAGCGCGCGAGACCGTACCGGTGTCGCGGCGGAACGCCCCGGCCGTCCGCCGGGCGCTGGACATCTGAGGTTCCGGCGCGAGGAGGGATACCAGTGTCTGACAGTCCGGACACCGTCGGCGAGACGAACGACGTGAGCGCGGGTGGCCTCGGCCTCCCGGGCTCGGCCGGACGCGCCAGTCGCCCGGCCACGGCAGCGGCCAACCGTGACTGGTGGCCGGACCGGCTCGACCTGAAGATCCTCCGGAAACATCCCGCCACGGCGAACCCTCTGGGAGCGGACTTCGACTACGCCGCGGAGTTCCGGACCCTCGACCTCGACGCCCTGGCCAAGGACGTCGACGAGGTGCTGACGACCTCGCAGCCGTGGTGGCCGGCCGACTTCGGCCACTACGGGCCGCTCGTGCTCCGCATGGTGTGGCACTGCGCCGGGACCTACCGCGTCGACGACGGCCGGGGCGGTGCGGCCACGGGCATGCAGCGCTTCGCGCCGCAGAACAGTTGGCCGGACAATCGCAATCTCGACAAGGCACGCCGGCTGCTCTGGCCGGTGAAAAAGAAGTACGGCCGGAAGATCTCCTGGGCCGACCTGATGGTCTTCGCGGGCAACCGCGCGCTGGAGACGATGGGATTCAAGACCTTCGGGTTCGCCGGTGGCCGGACGGACGTCTGGGAGTCCGACGAGGACGTCTACTGGGGTCCCGAGCGCGCCTGGCTCGGCGACGAGCGCCACAGCGGCGTCCGGGAGCTGGAAAGACCGCTGGCCGCCGACCAGATGGGGCTCATCTACGTCAACCCGGAGGGCCCGAACACGGTTCCGGATCCGCTCACCGCCGCCCGGGACATCCGCGAGACCTTCCGGCGCATGGCGATGAACGACGAGGAGACCGTCGCGCTGATCGCGGGCGGCCACACGTTCGGAAAGACCCACGGCGCGGCCGATCCGGCCACCTACCTCGGCCCGGAACCCGAGGGCGCCGGTCTCGAAGAGCAGGGCCTGGGCTGGAAAAGCGGTTACCGCACAGGCAAGGGCCCGGACGCCATCTCCAGCGGGCTCGAGGGCACGTGGACGCCGACGCCGACGAAGTGGGACAACAGCTTCTTCGAGACCCTGTTCGGCTACGAGTGGGTGCTGGAACTGAGCCCGGCCGGTTTGTGGCAATGGATCCCGAAAGACGGTGGCGGGGCCGGCACCGTGCCGGACGCCCACGACCCGTCGAAGACCCACGGCCCGACGATCCTCACCACGGACCTCGCGCTGCGCACGGACCCGGTCTACGAACCGATCGCGCGGCGCTTCCTGGAGCATCCGGACCTGCTGGCGGATGCGTTCGCCCGGGTGTGGTTCAAGCTGACCCACCTCGACCTGGGCCCGGTCCAGCGTTACCTCGGCCCGCTGGTGCCGGAGGAGACCCTGCTGTGGCAGGACCCGGTCCCCGCCGTGGACCACGAACTCGCCGGCCCCGCGGACATCACCACGCTCAAGAGCCGGATCCTCGCCTCCGGGCTCACGGTCGCCCAACTCGTGTCCACCGCATGGGCATCGGCCTCGACGTTCCGCATCAGCGACAAGCGGGGCGGGGCGAACGGGGCTCGCGTTCGTCTCCGGCCGCAACGCGACTGGCCGGTCAACGACCCCGGCACGCTGACGCGGGTGCTGAGCGTCCTGGAAGGAATCCAGGAGTCCTTCAACAACTCGTCCACCGGAGGCACGAAGATTTCGTTGGCGGACCTGATCGTGCTCGGCGGATGCGCGGCCGTGGAGCAGGCCGCCCGGAACGCCGGCCACGATGTCGAAGTCCCGTTCATTCCGGGACGCACCGACGCCACGCAGGAATGGACCGACGTGGAGTCCTTCGCCGCGCTCGAACCGACCGCGGACGGGTTCCGTAACTACCAAGGGAAAGGCCACCGGCTTCCACCCGAGCGGCTGCTGGTCGACCGGGCGAACCTGCTGGACCTGAGCGCGCCCGAGATGACCGTCCTCGTCGGCGGGCTGCGCGTGCTCGGCGCGAATCATCACCAGTCCCCGCTGGGCGTCTTCACCTCCCGGCCCGGGTGGCTGACCAACGACTTCTTCGTGAACCTGCTGGACCGGAACACGAAATGGATACCGACTTCCGGGTCTTCTCCGGACGCGGAAACCTTCGAGGGCCGCGACATCGTCACCGGCGAGGTCAGGTGGGCCGGCAGCCGGGTCGATCTCGTCTTCGGTTCGAACTCGGAGCTGCGCGCGCTCGCCGAGGTCTACGCGAGCGACGACGCCGGAGAGAAGTTCGTGCGGGACTTCGTCACCGCCTGGGACAAGGTCATGAACCTCGACCGGTTCGATCTCGTCTGATTCCGCGTCTCTCCCAGCGGTGCGATATCGGGTGTGAACGGTAGCCGGTGACAGGCGAACGGCATTGGCTCCTCGCACCCGGTTTCCCGCGCTTGTCGGCGTTGTTCACCGGGCGTAGCGTTCGATTCGGCGGCCGATTCACAATCGGATATCGAAAGCCGATAAATGCTTCGGCTCGATTCGGAGATTTTTTACCTGGGCCGCGACAGGCGCGGGTGCGCCGGTGTCCGAAGCAGACGGAGATCCGGGAGGAGGGTGAAGCCCGATGACGACCATGCAGGAGCGAACCGAGCTGCTGAACAGGATCGGGTTGGACGCCCAGAACAAGGCAGGGCTGGGCTCGGTACTGGGGACCGGAAGGATCGGGCAGGCCGAAGAGGGACCGGACGGCCGGATGCGGGCGACCATTCGCATCCATCCGGACGAGTTGACCTGGGATCCCGATATTCTGGTCATGCCACACGGCGGGGATATCGATCTCGAACTCGTCAATGACGACATGAACACACACTGTGCGCTCCTGCCGAGCAATGGCGATCGAAAGTTCATCTGGCTGGTGAACCATTCACGGGGCCGGGCGACGCTGAATCTGGACGGGCCGGGCTACTACTGGTACAGCTCACCCACCGGTAATGACGAGGGCCGCGGGCTGACCGGCGCCATCGTCGTCCTGGGAGACGTGCCGCCGGAAGCCCGTCTCGACCGACCCGCACAGCCACGGCCGTAGAGAGGAGGACGACATGACGACCGCCGACTATGTCGACGCGGGCGAGGCTATCGACCAGGGAAACCTGAGCGGTAAGGTCCCCGGCGGTGATGTCGCGCCGCCGGTCACGGCGGGCCTCAATTACGAGCGCATTCTCAATGCTCGCGAAGAGCCGCAGAACTGGCTCACCTATTACGGTGCGTACAACGGCCAGCGGTACAGCCCGCTGGACCAGATCAACACGGAAACCGTCAAGCACCTCGTGCCCGCCTGGGTCTTCCAGGCCGGTATGACCGGTCTGATCGCGGGCGCGTCGACGTATTCGTTCGAGGCCGCCCCGATCGTCGTCGACGGGGTCATGTTCCTGTCCGGCTGGGACGGTTGGGTCTGGGCCCTCGACGCGAAGACCGGTACCGAGATCTGGCGGTACAAGCACGCGGTGCCCTTCGACGTTTCGCTGTGTTGCGGGAACGTCAACCGCGGGGTCGCCGTCGCGCAGGGAAAGGTCTTCTTCGTCACGGCGAACGCGCGGGTACTGGCGCTCGACGCCACCACTGGCAAGAAGATCTGGGACAAGACCTACGGAGACGTGCGGGCCGGAGAGAGCGCCACGCTCGCGCCGCTGGTGGTCAAGAACATGGTCATCGTCGGGAGTTCCGGCGGTGAGTTCGGTGTGCGCGGCCACCTCGACGCCTTCGATCTCGAGACCGGCGAGCACCAGTGGCGCTGCTACACGGTGCCGAAGCCCGGCGAGCCGGGCTCGGAAACCTGGCCCGCGGACGGCGAAGCCTGGGCGCGAGGCGGAGCGAACTGCTGGATCACCGGCTCGTTCGACCCGGAGACGAACCTTCTCTACGTCGGCACCGGCAACCCGGCGCCCGACTTCGACGGCGAGGTCCGGGAGGGTGACAACCTCTACACCGACAGCATCATCGCCGTCGACGTGGACGACGGCCGGATCCGCTGGCACTACCAGTGCACCCCGCACGATGTGTGGGACTACGACAGCATCGCCGAATGCATCCTGTTCGAACAGGACGGGCGCAAGTTGCTCGGGCACTTCGACAAGAACGGCTACTTCTTCGTCGTGGATCGCACGAACGGCAAGTTGGTCCAGGCCACCCCCTTCGTGGACCGGATCGACTGGGGCGCGATCACCCGGGACGGTCAGGTGACCCGCAAGAGGTATCCGGAGAAGGAAGGAGAACCGGTCCACTTCTACCCGGGTCCGGCCGGCGCCAAGGAATGGACCCACGCGGCCTACAGCCCGAAGACCGGCCTCTTCTACGTCCCGGTCCAGGACACCGGCGCGACCGCCACGCGGCGGCGCCGGGAGTTCAAGGAAAGCATTCCTTACTGGGGCGCGGGTGTCGCCGTGGACATCGAGGACATGACCGGCTCCATCAGCGCGTTCGACGCGAACGGCGAGGAGAAGTGGCGCTGGCGCAACGAACTCCCGATGTGCGCCTCCGTGCTCGCCACCGGCGGGGACCTGGTGTTCGCCGGCGAACCGTCCGGTGAGTTCAACGCGCTCGACGCGCGCACGGGAGAACTGTTGTGGCAGTTCCAGTGTGGAAGCGGCCACCACAGCAGCCCGACCACCTACGAGGTCGAGGGGCGGCAGTACATCGCCGTACCGGTCGGCTGGGGCGGCTGGGCCGAAGGGTTCCTCCCCGGCATGCTCGGCGCGGGGCACGGCAGCGCCCTGATCGTCTTCGCCCTTCCGGAAGAGGCGTAGCGCGTGGCCGGAGCCCGGCCGCGATTCGGGCAGGAAGGAGGTGAATCCATGGAGTCCGAACTGACTGTGTGGGAGACACCCGAGTTCGACGAGATTCCCGTCGCGCCCGAGGTGACCATGTACATCGCTCAACTGGAGGACTAGCCGATGGACGTGGTGGGCGCCGGTCAGGCGCCCACCACGGGCTGGAGGACGAGCATGTTGTTGCGAGTACTGGGATCGGGAGCCGGGGGCGGTTCTCCACAGTGGAACTGTGACTGTCCGGTGTGTACCGCTGTCCGCTCCGGGGCCGCTCCGGCGCGCACCCAGTCGTCGGTCGCGGTCAGCGCCGACCGGCGCGAGTGGTTTCTCCTCAACGCTTCCCCGGACGTCCGCGCCCAGATCGAGGCCTTTCCCGATCTACACCCGCGCGAAGGCCGGGCAACGCCGTTGGAGGCGGTGCTGCTCACCGACGCCGAGCTGGACCACACACTCGGTCTGCTGTTGCTACGCGAGGCCCGCGCCCTACGGCTTTACGCGACGCCCGCGATGCACAAGACACTGTGTGACGGCTCGGGTTTACTGCGCACACTGGAGCGCTACTGCCAGGTCGAGTGGCGGGCTGTGGTCCCCGACGCCGACGTCACCCTCGCCGAAGGACTGTCCTGCCACGCTTTCGACGCACCGACCACCAAGCCGGACCGGTTCGGCCAAGAACCGGGCCACGGTCGCGTCGTTGGCTACCGGCTGACCGACGAGCGCGGCGGGGGAACGCTGGTGTATCTGCCTGGCGTCCAGGCGCTGACACCGGCAGTGCGCACGGAGATCGCGGGCATCGACTGCCTGCTGATCGACGGAACCTGCTGGCGCGACGACGAACTGATCCGGTTGGGCCTTTCCGGCAGGACTTCCCGGGAGATGGGCCACCTGCCTCTCGACGGCCCGGACGGCACGCTGGCCCGGCTTCCCTCGCTGGGCGTGCGGCGGACGATCTTCGTGCACCTGAACAACACCAACCCGATCCTGCTCGAAGACACCCCAGAGCGGCGCATCGTGGCGGACAGCGGCATGGAGGTGGCCGTGGACGGACTCGAGGTCGAGGTGTAGCGCGATGACGACAGCGAACCGCACCACCGTGACCACGCCTACCGGCGACTTCGTCCACGCGTTGCGGTCCCATGCGCGGCGATACCACGACCAGCACCCGTTCCATGTCCGGATGAACGCCGGCAGGCTGAGCCGCCGGCAGATCCGGGGCTGGGTGGCCAATCGCTTCTACTACCAGGAGAACATCCCCCGCAAGGACGCGGCGATCCTGTCCAACTGTCCCGACATCGAGGTCCGCCGTCGCTGGATACGCCGGATCACCGACCATGACGGCGGAAACCCGGGGGAAGGCGGTATCGAGGCGTGGTTGCGCCTCGGCGAGGCCGTGGGGCTGGCCCGTGAAGCGGTGACCGACCACCGGTATCTGATCCCCGGGGTGCGGTTCGCGGTCGACGCCTACGTGAACTTCGCCCGGACCCGCCCGTGGACGGAAGCGGTGGCGTCTTCCCTCACCGAACTGTTCGCGCCCGACCTGATGGCACGGCGGCTCGCCGCCTTCGAACGGTGGTACCCGTGGATCGACCCCGAGGGCCTCTCCTATTTCCGTGCCCGCCTCGATCAGGCGCCCCGCGATTGCGAACACGCTCTCGAGGTGGTCACCACGCACTGTCTGTCCGCCGAGTCCCAGGCGCGCGCCGTCGACGCGCTGTCGTTCAAGTGCGACGTCCTGTGGAGCCTGATGGACGCGATCGACCAGGCCTATCGGGAGTGACTGCCATGGACCCGGCTCTGGCGACGACCCGGACCGAGGTTTCCGCCTCGGACCGGCCCCGGCTGGCGCGCCACGTGCGGTTGACGTTCAGCCGCGCCCGGCAACGTCACGTCCTGCTGCACCCCGAGACAGTGGTGGTGTTGAACGGCAGCGGCGCGGCGATCCTCGAACTCTGTGACGGACGGCGCACCGTGGCCGAGATCGAAGCCGAACTGGGCGCGCGCTACCGGGAAGTCCCCGGCGAAGAAGTGCGGCGGTTCCTGACCCGGCTCGTCGCCCGGCGCTGGATGGAGCTCACCGATGGATAACCCCTTCGGACTGCTGGCCGAACTCACCTACCGCTGCCCACTGGCCTGCGCGTACTGCTCGAACCCGCTCAACATGGCCGACTACGCGGACGAATTGGCCACGGACGAGTGGCGGCGAGTACTGGTCGAGGCGCGCGACCTCGGCGTGCTGCAGTGTCACCTGTCCGGCGGGGAACCGCTGGTGCGCAACGACCTGGTGGAGATCGTGGCGGAAGCCCACGAGCTGGGGCTCTACACCAACCTTGTGACCAGCGCGCTCGGGCTCACGCGTGCGAAGGCGGAGCGACTGCGAGCCGCCGGTCTGGACCATGTGCAGGTCAGCATCCAGGCCGACGAACCCGGCCTGTCCGACCGGATCGCCGGGACCCCGTCCTTCCACCGCAAGATCGAGGCCATGCGGGTGGTCAAAGAACTGGACTGGCCGCTCACCGTGAACGTGGTGCTGCACCGGCGGAACATCGACCGCGTCGCCGAAGTGCTCACGCTTGCCGAGCAGGTGGGTGCCGACCGGGTGGAGCTGGCCAACACCCAGTACTACGGCTGGGCATGGCGCAACCGTGACCAGTTGCTGCCCAGCCGCGCCCAACTCGACGCGGCCGAGGCTGTCGTGCGGGCCGCCCGAAAGCGTTTGCGGGACCGCATGGACGTCATCTACGTCCTCCCCGACTACTACAGCCGCTACCCGAAGCCCTGCATGGGCGGCTGGGCCGCTCGGCAGTTGACCGTGACCCCGAACGGCGAAGTCCTGCCCTGTCCGGCCGCCCAGTCCCTGCCGTTGCCGAAGGCCAGCGTGCGCGTGGACCCGCTGGAGCGGATCTGGACCGACTCCCCGGTGATGACCGCCTTTCGCGGGACGGACTGGATGCCCGAACCATGCCGGAGCTGCGTGCGCCGTGAGGTGGACTTCGGGGGCTGCCGCTGCCAGGCCTTCCAGCTCACCGGCGACGCGGCCCGCACCGACCCGGTCTGCCACCTCTCCCCCGACCACGACCTGGTCGCCTCCGCGGTAAGGGCCGCCAACGCGGACTCGCGGCCGGACGATCGGCCGTTGATCCCTCGCCCGCACCGCGCTCGCGCGCCGACGGCCTGAGTCCGTGCCGGCCGGTCCCTTTTGCCCATCCGACTGTTCGAGGCAGGTGGTTCGATGATCGAGGTACTCGTTCTCGCGTTCTTCCTCAGCCTGGACAACTTCAGGTCGTCGATCGCCATCGGGACGATTCCCTTTCGCGTCCGTCGCGCCGTGCAGATCGCCATCGTGTTCGGCCTCTGGGATGGCCTGGCGCCACTGGTAGGAGGCGTGCTCGGCCGTTATGTCGGCGAGAAGATCGGGCCGATCACCCACTACGCGGGTCCCGCGTTGCTCGGCGCGTATGGTCTGTACCTTTTGGTTCTGGCGTTTCGGCGGCCCGTTCCGGAGAAGATCGATCAGCCGTGGGTGACGCTGTTCGGCATGCCGCTTTCCCTGAGCGTGGACAACCTGCTGGCCGGCACCGGATTGGGGCTGTTCGGGTTCTCCCCCTTCGTGCCCGCCGTGATCTTCGCGGTCACCACCGCGGTGATGTCGCTCGCCGGGTTGTGCATCGGGCGGTTCGCCGCGCGGCTGATCCCGATACGCGCGGACCTGGTGAGCGGAATTTCGCTCATCACCGCCGCGATCGTCCTGCCGACAGTGTTCTCGTGAACGACGGTATTTCTATTGCGCCTGATTTCGGCCCACCATAGCATCGGGCTCATGTACGTGAGCGTTGCCGCGGCCACGGGAATGGCATTGACGGCCGTTGGTATGGTCCTGACCCCGGGACCGAACATGATGTACCTGGTTTCCCGCAGCATCGGTCAGGGGCGTCGAGCCGGTCTCGTCTCGTTACTCGGTACCGGAATCGGGTTTGTGGTGTACCTCACGATGGCGAGCCTCGGCCTGGCGGTGGTCTTCGTCGCGGTTCCGTGGCTGTACATGGCTTTCAAGGCTGCTGGTGCGGTCTACCTCGCCTACCTCGCCTGGCAGGCGCTGCGCCCGGGCGGGACCGGGGTTTTCGAAACCCAGGTGCTGCCGCGGGATTCGAACTGGCGGCTTTTCCGGATGGGGCTGCTGACCAACCTGTTCAACCCCAAGGCCGCGATCATGTACCTGGCGCTGATCCCGCAGTTCGTCGACCCGCACCAGGGTCACCCGACAGCTCAGGGTTTCCTGCTGGGATCCATTCAGATCACGGTCAGCATGCTGGTCAACGCCACGATTGTGCTGGCCGCGGGCAGCCTGGCACGGTTCATGACCTCCCGGCCCCGGTGGACGATATGGCAGCGCCGGATCACGGGCACCCTGCTGGCGGCCGTCGCGGCCTTGCTGATCAGGGAAGTCCCCCAACGAGCCCGAGCCTAGCCCGCACCGTCACCCACCGCCACCCTCAACGGACACGCTTCGCGTGGCTGTTGTGCGTGTTGGAAAACCGGCATCGCGGTGGCCGAGGATCGTTACCCTGAAACGTTTTCCGGGGTTCGGGAGTGGCGCCGATGCGAAGGTGACAAGCCCCTAATCGATGGGGCCGCGGACGGTGAGGATCACCCTGACGACGTGTTCGACCGCGGACGGAAACAGCGCGCCGCGTAGCTCACCGCGGGCGGCGAGGTTCTGTGCGGCGAACTCCAGGACGTCGTCCCGGCTCGCGCGGCGGACGATGAGCGCGGCGATCTCCTCCAGTTCGAGGCCGGGATTGTCCAGTCGTGTCAACGCGAACTGGACCACCAGTTCGTCGTCGGTCATCGTCGCCCCCCTTCCGCACACGCCTCGAACGACCCGCGCCCTGGGTTATTCCTCATGGGCGGGGCGCAGTACCCGGCGCACGGCATCACGCAGCCACCGGTGGGCCCCGTCCGCGGTGTGACGCGGGTGCCAGGCCATCCCGATCGTAAGCGGTGGCAGCGGCAGCGGAATGTCCAGCAGGCGCAATCCCAGTGCGTGTGCCGCGTCGCTGAGTGGTGAAGGGGGCTCGTCCGGCAACGCGGTGGGCACGAGGCAGACCACGTCGCCGGCCGCGGCCAGCGCCATCGCCGCCAGATGCCCGGGCAGGACGGCACTGACCCGCCGGCTGAGCCCTTGCTCGGCCAGGGCCGAGTCCAGCGGCCCGGTGAACCGGCCCCTGCGGCTGACAGCCACGTGTTCGGCCGCGGCCAGCCTCGCGGCCGTCAGGGTTCCTTCGGCGAGCGGGTGCCCTGCCCGGACACCGGCCGCCATCCGCAGCGTGACCAATTCTTCGACCCGCGTCTCCGGATCGACGTGATCGATGGCCCCGAGCTCCAGATCGATCCGGCCTTCACGCAGCGCGGGACCCGCCTCCCACTCCTCGGCCAGCACTCGCAACGAGACGCCCGGCGCCCGGCGGCGGGCCAGCCCGAGCACGCCCGGCGCCAGCGCCATGCCGACCAGGTCCGATGCCTGGACGGTGAAGGTGCGCCGCAGTACGGCGGGGTCGATTCCACCGCTCGGGGTGAGCAAGGCCTCCAGCCTGCGCACCACGGCGGTGGCCTCGTCCCGCAGCGCCTCGGCGCGAGGTGTCGGCACCATCGCCTGTCCGGCCCGCACCAGGAGCGGATCCTGGAGCACCCGGCGCAGCCGTGCCAGGGTGCGGCTCATCGCCGCGGGCGAGGTGCGCAACCGAGCGGCGGCGCGGGTGACGCTCTGCTCGGTCAACAACGCGTCGAGTGCGACGGCGAGGTTGGCATCGAGGTTCGGTACCGGGCTGTTCACCTGCATAATTCCGTTTCTGACAATAATTGGTTGCTGAAGTTCCCATTGTGACAATGCGGTTCTGGTCGGCACGATCAAGGGGTCGTACCGATCCCCCACAGACCGCGAGGTTTTCATGATCGTCATTACCGCCCCCACCGGGAACATCGGCCGGCGGCTGCTGTCGCTGCTGGTCGAGGCCGCGCCCGCACGCGGGGAGGAGTTGCGCGTCGTGGTCCGCGACCCGGCCCGGCTCCCCGAGGCCGTGCGCGGACAGGTCGAAGTGGTCACCGGCTCGCACGGCGACGCCGCGACCGTCGAGCGCGCCTTCGCCGGTGCCGACGCCGTGTTCTGGCTGGTACCGCCGGACGCCTCGGTCACCCCCGACGACGCGTACAGCGGCTTCACCCGCCCGGCCGCACGGGCGTTCGCCACCCACGGCGTCGGCCACGTCGTCGGCGTCTCGGCACTCGGCCGCGGCACCCCGCAGGCCGCCCAGGCCGGGCTGGTCACCGCCTCACTGGCCATGGACGACCTGATCGCGGGCTCCGGCGTCGCCTACCGCGCCCTGGCCAACCCGTCCTTCTTCGAGAACCTGCTGGAGGAGGCCGATTCGATCCGCGAGAACGGCGTCTTCACCGACACCGCCGCCGCGGACCGTCCCGCTCCGATGGTGGCCGTCGCCGACATCGCCGCGACGGCGGCCGGGCTGCTGCTGGACCGCTCCTGGACCGGTGTGGGCAGTATTCCGGTGCTCGGCCCGCAGGACCTCTCCCCCAACGACCTGGCCCGCATCATGACCGAGGAGCTGGGCCGTCCGGTCCGCTACCGGCGCCAGTCGCTCGACGAACTGCGGACCAGCATGCTCGGCCACGGCCTCAACGAGGCCTTCGTCGAGGCCATGGTCGAGATGAAACGCGCCAAGGACCGGGGCCTGGACGCAGGCTTCGACCGCTCGCTTCAGACAGGCCCGGCCACCGAATTCACGCAGTGGTGCGCCCGGACTCTCAAGCCCGCCGTCCTCGCCACGCCGGAGGCAGTCGATGCCCACTGACCGCACCGAGTCGCCGGTCACCGCGTTCATATTGGTCAAGACCACGCCGGAGTGGCTGGCGATGACCGTGGCCGAACGCGTCCAAGCCTTCACCACCCAGGTCGTCCCGGTGATCGAGGCCCGCACCCACGGCGTCCGTTCCCGTTTCTACGACACGGAGTTCTACTCGGCGAGGGTCACCGACATCTGGGTCTGGGAGGCGGACGACCACGACGCCTACCGACTGCTGATCGACGCGCTGCGCGAAACCCCCTTCTGGGACCGCTACTTCACTGTCGTGGACCTGCTCGTGGGCATCGAGAACGGCTACGCCCGCACCTACGATCTGGAACCGGCGGCCACCCTCGCCACCTGACCTCCCGGCGCTCAGCCGAGGCTGAGGTGAGTTTGGCCCGGACGAAGCGTGGGACCGCAGTTGTTCGTCCAGCCCGGCGCGGTCAGGGTGGGCATGTTCATCGCACGGTCGACCCGCGCCGTGTTCCGTTGCGCGTAAGCACGGAGTTCGTCAAGGACGGCCGAGTCGGGTACCGCGTCCTTGCGAACCCAGTCACCGCCGGGAAAACCCATCGGGTCCGGGGAGTCGAAGATCTGGTCGTAGTCGCGGGCCATGCGAGGATCGACGGAGAGGCGATGCCACTCGGTACCGTGCGTATGGATGGTGATGAAGGTCGGTTTGACTTCGTCGTACACGTAGTCGCGCAGGCCTGCCGGGTTGTTGTCGTGGATGTAGTCGGCGATCTTGGAGTCGGCGAGCCCGCCCAGATCGACCAGGTGCAGCCGGCTGGTCATCGAGGACCCGCCGAGATCGGCCAGCAGCAGGGAGGCTTGACGGGCACCGATCAGGTCCGCGTAGGCGTTGAAGGTTCTGCCGTAGCGGTCGGCGACCGCGCAGGCGGGGAAGGTCGGTGCCGCCCTGAACCGCTCGGATTGATCCGCGAAGGACACGGCTGACGGGATCAACGCGACGGCCAGCGCCGCCGCGAGCAGGGTGCGGGTGCGGACACGGGCCTGGCGCAATACTTCGGTCACGGCGAGCGCGCTGATCAGCGCGCCCAACGCCCAGACCGGGGTCGCGAAGCGGTAGGACCCCATCCAGTCCGGTCTCAGGACCGCGTAGGCGGCCAGAGCTATGGCAAGCGGTACGAGCAGCGCGATGAGCCCCCGTCGCCACTGCACCGCCCCGGCCAGCGCGAGCCCGATGACCGAAGCGAGCACGAGCACGGCGAGCGCACCGGCATAGCCGACCAGATCGCCGGTCCGGGTGAAGGTTGCGATTCCGGGAGCGTCCTGCCCCTTGGCCACCGTGGGGTTCGACAGCAGGCGGCCGAATTCGAAATAGCGCCAACAGAAGTAGGCACCGGTGAGAACCGCGAAGGCGGCGACGGAGAGCCCGATCCGACGCAGGCTCTCCCGGATGGTGCTCCGGCGCAGCCAGATCAGGACGACCACCGGATAGGCGGCGCCGTAGCTGAGGCCTTCCGGCCGGGTGAGTGCGGCGAAAGCGGCGAGCCCACCGGCCGCCAGCGCGACCCGTGCCGCCAGCAGGCGATCGTCCAGTACGGCACGGAACAACAACACGGCCAACGAGACGACCACCAGCGCGTAAAGGGAGTTCTCCAGTCCGGAAAAACACCAGATCACGAAGGAGGGAATCGCCGCCAGCGTGGCCCCGAACAGCGACGTCACCACCCAGGCGCGCTTCGTCACCCTGCGCGCGGCCAGGTGGCCGGCCGCGAGAATCCCGGCGCAGCACAGCAACGCGAGCATTTTGGGGAAGAGGATGTAGTCGGGTAACCCGAAGATGGTTCCGTGGTCGAACAACCCGAGTAGCCGTCCGGCAGCCAGCAGGGCCAGCCAGGTCGGGTCGGAATACGCTTCCACCGGCACCGCGCCGGGCTGCACCACCGGACCGAGTCCCTCGGACAGGTTACGGGCATAGGCGAACGTGATGGCGGCGTCGTCCACCATCCACCCACCGTAACGAGAGGCGTGCAAGGCGATCAGTGCCGTCCCGGCGGCCACCGAAAGCCAGGCGGGCATGCTGGTGCGCCACCTGGCCCGCGGCTTCCTTTCGTCCGTTTTCTCCGGCGCTACGTCAATGCTGTCCGTTCCGGACACGGTGAGCGTCATGAAGAGTGGTCCTCCGGGCCAGGCGCGCTGCCGGCCGAGGTGAGGGCCGACTTGTCTGTCGTCATGCCGGTGTGTTCCCGGCCGCCCGGCGAGCGTTGCGTTAGTGGTCCAGGTCACGATCGGCCGCGAAGTCCGGGGACTGGTTCGGTCCCCGTGACGAGGCGAATTTCCGCAATGGTCAGCAGAGGGGTCACCGGATTTCCGGAATGGACCGCAAGTCCGGCCCCGGGTCGGCTCAGGGCTACCCTCGGCACCGGACAGGGCGATCGAAGGCCTGTTCCGCGGCTAGGTATCCGACAGGGTTCGTGGTGCGCTCCTCGCGGCACGGCAGGTCTCGTCTCGAGAGGCGTGCGACGCCGCCGAGTCGAGCGGGGAAACCCGTGTGACGACGGCTGGAGTGTGGGTGCGACGAGCAGAGGCGCGTGCCGGGCAAGGCGGTAACGCGGATCCCCTGGCTTCCCCGCTGTCTGACGACCAGACGTTGTGGGAGCAGGCATCGCGCGGGGATCACGCCGCATACGGTGAGCTGTATCGGCGGCATGCCGAGGCCGTGTGGAACTACGCCTACCGGCTCACCGGCTCGTGGGCGTCGGCCGAGGACCTCACGTCCTCGACGTTCCTCACCGCGTGGCAGAAGTTGTCCGAGCTGAGGCTGATCAACTCCAGCGCGCGGCCGTGGCTGTTCAGCGTGGCAGGCAACCTGGCCCGCCACGAATACCGCCGGCAGGGCCGGTTCTCCCGGCTGCTGACGCGGATCCCGCTCAATGACACCACGCGTGACCATGCCGACGACGTGGCCGACGCGGCCGACGCGGACCACCGGCTGCGCGTGGTGCTCGACGCCGTGGACAAGCTGCCCAAGGGGGAGCGCCGAGCCGTCGAACTGTGCCTGCTCGGTGAACTGTCCACGGCCGAGGCCGCCGAGGTGCTGAAGATCGCCGAGGTGAGCGTGCGGGCACGGATCTCCCGTGCCCGAGGTAAGCTGCGAGGTTTCCTGAGCGACACTGGTACGGGCATCGACACGACAGGCCGTGAGGAGGGGCGATGAACGAAGGCGCCGACCTGCCGAAGCGGCGACCCATGCCCGATGGCCTGCGGGATCGCTTGTGGGCGGAGATCGAGCCCCAGTTGGGCACGCGGACGCCCGACAGCCGAGTCCGGACGATGCGCGCACCGTTGGCGGTGGCCGCCTCCGTGGTCGTCCTCGCCGCCGGGGTCGCGATCGCGCTCCCGCAGCTTCGTGGCCAGGGCCATGACGACGCGACGATCGCCGTCGGCTCCGCCGGTGACGTGCGACTGGTCGACGAGTGCCTCAAGACCGACCGGCCGGGCCGATGGCGGGCGGGCGCCCGGATCGACCTCGATGCGGAGAGCGGTTTCCTGGTGCTCCGCAACGACGAGTACGCGGCGGTCTGTGTCCTCAAGAACGGCAAGCCCACCGGCCTGGACGCCACCGGCGTCGCCACGAACCATGGGTACGGCGAACTCACCGCGGCGCGCCCGTGGGACTACTTCGACTCGTGGAACAACGACTACCCCGTCACCGAATCCGTCCACTTCGGAATCGCGACCGACGACGTGATCGCCGTTTCGCTGATCGGGCCGGACAAGTCGGTGACCCCCGCGGTCTTGCGTAACGGCACGTTCCTCGCGAGGACCAAGTTCGCGGAAAGCACGGGTGAGCCGACCACGAACCACGTCCGGGCCACCCTCAAGAACGGACAGGTGATCGAAGGCCCGTTCCGCTGAACGAAGGAAACCAAGCTGTGCTCCCTGACCAGGGCTCCGGATGGACGGACCGGCACCGGGTCGCCGTCCTCGGTCTCGACGGCGTCGGCACCTTCGAGGTGGCGCTGGCCGTACAGGTCTTCGCCGCGGCGAACGATCACGCGTGCGCCGAGCTCTACGAAGTCGCGGTGGCCGGCCCCGACGCGCCGGTGGTGACCCGGACCGGGCACGCCACCGGCTACGCGCTGCTCCCGGACCGGCCGTCGGTGTGGGCGGAGTCGGCCCACACCGTCGTCGTGCCGGCCGTTCCCGGGGTCCTCGACCCACCGCCGGAGCTCGCCACCACCATCCTGCGCGCCCACAGCGGCGGTGCCCGGATCGTCGCGCTCTGCCTGGGCACCTTCCTGGTGGCCGGGACGGGCCTGCTCGACGGTCTCGAAGCAACCACCCACTGGCACTGGGCCGATCAACTCGCCGCCGCACAGCCCCGCGTCCGGGTCCATCCCGAGCGCCTCTTCGTCGAGGACGGCGGAATCTTCACCTCCGGCGGCGGCACCGCCGCGCTCGATCTGCTCCTGCACCTGATCGAGTTGGACCACGGATCGGCGCTCGCGACGGAAATCGCGCGGTTCATGGTCGCGCCATTCCGCCGCGACGCCGACCAGTCGCAGCACGCGGGGTGGGCCGTTCCCGAACGACCACGCTCCCTTGTGGACACTCTGCGCTGGGCGGAGAAGCACCTCGACGAAGAACTCACCATCGCCAGACTCGCCCAGCACGCCGGCCGGAGCGTCCGGACCTTCTCCCGCCAATGCCACGAGACACTCGGCATACCACCGATGGAGTGGCTGCAAAGAGCCCGCGTGCGCCGCGCCCAGGAACTGCTGCAACGCACGACCTGGACCGTGGGGCGGGTCGCGGCGGCCAGCGGCTTCGGGTCCGAATCGGCACTGCGTTACCACTTCACCAAAGTCGCCGGCCTTTCTCCGGGGCAGTACCGGAGTCAGTACGGCCCCGCACGCGGCACCCGGCCCGTAACGACCAGCATGGCGTAATTCAGGCCGATATCACTCCGCAGCGGGCGCGACTGCCGCGGTGAGGCTCGCGATCTGCTCGTCGGTCAGGCGCAGCGACGCCGCCGCGACGTTTTCCTCGAGGTGCGCGATCGAGGATGTGCCGGGAATCGGACAGATCACCTCGGCCCGCGCCAGCAGCCACGCCAGTGCCACCTGCGTCGGCGTGGACCCGGTCGCCGTCGCGACCTCGGCGGCGACACCGCCGGGCTGAGCGAGGGCACCGTTCATGACCGGGAACCACGGGACGAACGGGATGTTTTCGCGCGTGCAGTACTCGACGACGTGGTCCCAGTGACGGGTCGTGAGGTTGTAGATGTTCTGGACCGCCGCGACGTCGATGATCCCGCGGGCGAGTTCGATCTGCTCCGGTCCGGCCTCGGACAGGCCGAAGTGCGCGATCTTGCCCTCGTCCCGCAGTTCCTTCATCGTGCCCACCTGGTCGGCGAAGGGCACGTTCGGATCGGCGCGGTGCAGGTAGAGCAGGTCGATACGGTCCACGCCCAGCCGGCGCAGGCTCATCTCGGTCTGGTGGCGCAGGAGGGCCGGATGACCGATCGGCACCCATTCGCCGGGCCGCGGTTGGACCTGGCCCACCTTGGTCGCGATCAGCACGTGGTCCGGGTAGGGATGCAGGGCCTCGCGCAGAATGTCCTCGACGACGCCAAGGCCATAGCTGTCGGCGGTATCGATGTGGTCGACGCCGAGTTCGACCGCCCGCCGGGCCAGCCGGATCGAGTGGTCCCGGTCCGCCGGTGGACCCCAGATCGCGGGATCCGCCAGCCGCATCGCACCGAAGGCCATCCGCGACACCGTCTTGTCGCCGAGTTTGACGGTGTCCGAAGCGCCGGTCGTTGTTGGTGTGTCGTGCATGCGCCGATCTTCGACCGGCGAGCGCGCGCCGCGCCGCTCATCATCGGCCAAAGACGTTCAACATTCGGCCAGACTCGAACCCGCGAGGAGCCGGTTAGCCTGGCGCGGTGGGTCGATGGGCGCTCCTTCTGCCTCATCGAATGGGAACTGCGCAACCCGGACCACCGAACAGGATCTGCTGGTCCGGGTTGCCTCGGGGATAGTCGTCCCGCTGTGGGTATCCCGGTTCGTCGGCGAAACCAACCGGGAAACCCGGTAGTGATCGCCGTCTGCACCCTCATGGACGCTTGGCGCTACGACAGGTCTGACATGTTCAGCACGAAGCGGTAGCGGACGTCGTTGCGCTCCAGGCGATCGAGTGCGTCGTTGACGCGTGCGGATGGGAGGAGTTCGACGTCGGCGACTACGTTGTGCTGGGCGCAGAACTCCAGCATGGCGGCCGTCGCCGGTCGGCCGCCGCTTCCGGCGGAGCTGAGTTTCTTGCGCCCTATCAACAGATCGGTCGTCCGCACGGTGATCGTCCCGAGGTGCCCCAGGTGGCTAAGGGTTCCGTTCAAGGCGACGAGCCCGAGGTAAGGGGCGATGTCGTGCGGGACGGCGATGGTGTCGATGACGACATCGAACCGGTCCCGGGCCGCGGCCATCCGGCGCCGGTCGGTGGAGACGATCAGGTCGTGGCCACCCAGCCGTCGGGCGTCGCCGGCTTTGCCGTCCGATCGGCTGACGACCGTGGTGTCGGCTCCGAGTGCGACGGCGAGTTTGACCGCGAGATGGCCAAGGCCGCCGAGTCCGGCCACCGCGACCCGGCTGCTGGGCCCGACCCCGAGGGCCTGGAGCGGCTCCCAGACCGTGATCCCCGCGCACAACAGAGGAGCGGCGGCCGCCGGGTCGAGTCCGGTGGGAAGCGGGTAGGTGAACTCGTCGCGGACGATGTACTCGCGGGAGTAGGCCCCCAGCGTCGTGGTGCCGTCGTAGCGGTCGGTGCCCGCGTAGGTCAGGGTGGGGAACTCGTGGCAGAAATTCTCTTGTCCTGCCTGGCACATCGCGCACACACCGCACGAGTCGACGATGTTGCCGACCGCGACCCGGTCACCGGGGGCGAACCGGGTGACCTCGGGCCCGATGTCGGTCACCACGCCGGTGAACTCGTGGCCCGGCACCAACGGAACGTCGCCGGCGTGGGCGCGGACGGCGTGGAGATCGGTATGGCAGACGCCGCAGTAGTCCACGCGCACGGCGACGTCGTCGGCCCGTAGTTCCCGGCGTTCGAGCGACGTCCGCCGCAACCTGCTCCCGGAACGGCCGGCTTGCCACCCCACGGTCTTCCTCATGCCCACTCCCATAACAAACAGACTGTTCGGTCTATTTCAGACTAGGCGCAAGCCGTCGATTCGGCAAACCGACTGGTCTGTTGTTATCGTGGCCGGCATGGCCGACAAGCCCCTGACCTCGCGTGGCGCCGTCACGCGGCAGCGCATCCTGGACGTGGCGACCCAGGAGTTCGCCGAACACGGCATAGCCGGGGCGCGCGTCGAACGCATCGTGGCCGCGGCCCGCACCAACAAGGCTCAGCTCTACGGCTACTTCGGGAGCAAAGAGGGACTGTTCGACGCCATCTTCTTCGGCTCCCTGGAACGGATCATGACCGTCGTGCCGATCGACGCCACCGACCTCGCGGACTGGGCCGTCCGCCTGTACGACGAATATCTCCGCCGCCCCGACCTCATCCGGCTGGCCACCTGGGCGCGCCTGGAACGACGCCCGACCGGTCACCTCGTCGACGACAGCGACCGCCTCGACGACGCCAAACTGCGCGCCATCGCCGACGCGCAAGCCGCGGGCCTCGTCCGGCCCGGAGATCCGTTCGACCTGATGGCCATGGTCATCGCGATGTCCATGGCATGGTCACCGGTCAGCAACGTCTACGCCGCCAGCGATCAAGAACCCCCGGAAGTCCACGAGCAACGCCGGGCCCTGCTCCGCGAAAGCGTTCAGCGCGTCATCACACCCCGTTGAGACTTTGGCGCTGTGGTCGCGCCATTCGCCTGGTCGCGTCCGCCGGAAATTCGGTGGACGCGGGACCGGGGCGCCCTTAACCTGCTCCTGGACCGTGGCATCGAGCCCAGGAGGTGAGTACCCATGAACGCTGTTTCGATGTGGGTGCTCCCCTCGTCGTCACGGTCGGGCGGCTAGGGGTCCGCCCGGGAGCGCCTTCGGTGTCCCTATCCCGAAGGGTGATTGCCTTGGATTCTTTGTGTGTGACCCGGGTGTCGCGGAGTTGCTGGCACGCGCTCGACGACGACCGGGTGATCGGCCGCGGAGAGGTTTTCCGGCGGCCCGATGGACGCTCGTTCTTGAGCATCGACGTCTGGCGGGACGACGCGTTCGGTCGCCTGGCCGAAGCGATGCTGCCGGTATTGCCGAAACCGCTCTACACAGTGGTCGACGAGCGCGATGCCGATTTGACGGCCCAATGGCGCGCGGCCGGATTCTCGGTCCGGCGCCGGGAATGGGAATGCCTGATCCCCACCGGCCCGGCCGAACCGGCTGACGTGCCGGTGATTTCTCCCGAAAAAGAACCGCTGTCCGAGCTGGATCGCGTGATCCGCGAGGAGGTCGAGGCCGGCGTCGGCTGGCAGGAAATGCCCGCCGAGTTGCTGGACCCGCGCGAGGTGGACCCCTCGAAGTACGCGGTGGCAACGAAATCCGGCCGCTACGTCGGTTTGATCCGCGTGACGCAGGTGCGGCGCCTGCCGCGGATCGGCCTGATCGCGGTACGCACCGGCGAGCGGCGTCGAGGGGTCGCACGCGCGTTGCTCGGCCACGCCTTGGGTTCTCTGCACGACCGCGGCATCGAAACGGCGTCGGCCGAGCTGAACGAATCGAACACCGCCGCCTTGGCGCTCTTCGACCGATTCGGTGCGCGACGCGTGAGCAGCAACCTCGAACTGGTGCTGCGCTGATGAGCAAGACGGGGATAGAAGTGGAAGGCACCGTCGTGGAGTGCCTTCGCAACGCGACCTTCCGCGTGGAACTGGCCAACGGACACCGGGTGCTCGCCCACATCAGCGGGAAGATCCGGCGCAACTACATCAAGATCGTGCCCTTCGACCGCGTCCTGCTCGAACTGAGCCCGTACGACCTCGATCGGGGCCGGATCCTCTTCCGCTACCGAACCTAGTGCGGCGCCGTGCTCGTCCAGGCCACCACCGGCCTGGATGAGCACGGCCCGGTCCGCGGCACACCAGCCGCCCGGCCGCCGCGACGGACCCGGCACAGCAGCACTACCAGGGCAGACGCGAAGGAGCGAACACCCTCCAGCGTATTGACAGGTCAATTGATCGATTGTTACGGTCAAAACCATGACAGCGCCGTTGTACCTCCGGATCCGGAACGACCTCGAAGGCCGCATCCGCTCGGGGGAGCTGCCGCCCGGTTCGCGGCTACCGACCGAGGCCGAGTTGCGCGATCAGTACGGGGTCAGCCGTGCCACCGCGCAGCGGGTCCTGCACGAACTGGCACAGGCCGGGTTGGTGGAACGGCACCGGCGCAAGGGCACCTTCGTCACGGATGGCGTGCGTCAGGAGAACTTGCTGAGGTTCGTCAACCTTCGCCTTTCCGGCCCTGAAATCCCGGGAAGGCACGAGGTGTACAGCGCGGCGGTCGTCCCGGCCGCCGACGTGACACCACCGGTGCGTGAGCTTTCCGGCGATACGCCCGTGGTGTACCTGATCCGCCGGAAGTTCGACACCGAAGATGTTCCGATCGGTCTCGAATACCACACTGTTCCGTTCGCGCTGGCACCACGCCTGCTCGACGAGGACCTGGCACACCTCACGATGATTTCGTACTTCCGCCGGGAAGGCGTTCCCATCGCCCGATCGCGGATGTACCTCGATCCGGTACTGCTCGACGAACACGCGGCCGGACTACTCGAATGCGAACCCGGCACGCCCGTTCTGCGGAAACGCAGGCTGACCTGGCTGGAGGACGGTGACCTGGCCGAATCCGTCGCCATCCTGATACGGCCGGGGGTCATGGAGCTCTACCTCGAGCAGGACGTCAGCGCCGACTGACCCACCGCACGACCCGAATCAAGCACCGGTCATCTGTCGACCGGCAATTCACGCATGCCCTGCTCCCCGAGCACGACGTGGTGCGCAGAACCAGCAGGAGGACCTCAGATGATGCGATCGACCGCGCTTGCGGTACTCGCGACGATAGGAATCGTCGCGCTTTCCGCGTGCAGCAACCCTCCCGTCAACGCCGGAACGGCGGCGGGACCGCCCGGTGGCGAGGCGGCCGGCGAGAAAATCGTGGCTCAGGTGGCCAAGAACCAGCAGCTCGCCGCGACCCTGCCGGCGGAGGTCGCCGGGCGTGGCACGCTCGCGGCCGCGATCAATCCCGATGTGGCGCCGGTGAAATTCACCGACACCGACGGTAAGATCGTCGGCCTGAACCCGGATCTCCTGCGAGCGGCGGGAAAAGTACTGGGGATCACCGTGACGTTCCAGCAAACGTCCTTCGACGCGCAGGTGCCGGGCCTGCAGGCCAAGCGTTTCGACCTCATCGCCTCCGCCGGTGACTTCGTCGAGCGGCAGACCGCCATCGACTTCATCGACTATCTCCAGGCCGGCACGGCCATCCTGACGAAGAAGGGCTTCAAGAGCGACGCGCTTACGCCGCAAGACCTATGCGGTATCACCGTCGGATACCCGCGCGGCGCCGCCCAGCAGGGGCTGCTCACGGCCGCGGAGAGGACCTGCGAGTCGGCAGGCAAGCCCCCGATCGGCGTCAATGGCTACGGCGATGCGAACAGCGGACTGCTCGCGGTGCAGAGCGGTCAGGCGGACGCGTTCTGGGGCGACCTGGCGCCCATGGTGTTCAACGCGACGACGAAGCCCGACCAGTTCAAGGTCGTGTACCAGCAGAGCGACCTCAACTACGGGATCGGCGTGAGCAAGAGCAACCCGCAGTTGCGGGACGCGCTCCACGCCGCGTTGAAAGAGCTCGTGGACGACGGCGTGTATGCCCAACTGCTCAAAGCTTGGGGCCAGCAGGACTTCGGCCGTCCCGAGCTGCCCATGAACAACCCCGTGCACCTGACGAACTGAGAGGCGTTCGTGATGACGACCTCGGACACCGGTCTCACCCGGCCGGGACAACACATCGACCGGACCGCGTTGGCGGCCGCACCGATCCGGTCACGGACGAGCTTCGGCGCGTGGGCTACCTATGTGCTGGCCGCGCTCGCCGTCGCCGCACTGGTTCATCTGTTCGTCTTCAACGACAACTGGCACTGGCCGATCGTCGGGTCGTATCTGTTCAGCCAGGTGGTGGTCACCGGTGTGCTGCACACGATCGAACTCACGGCGCTGACCACGGTGCTGGGCCTGGCGATCGGCGTGGTGACGGCGTGGTGCCGCACGTCGTCGTTCGCCGTCCTGCGCGTGTCCGCGTTCGCCTACATCTGGGTCATGCGGGCCACTCCCCCGCTGGTCATGCTGCTGGTCGTCTATTTCTTCGGTGCCCTCGTGCCGAGGTTGTCGATCGGTATCCCGTTCGGGCCGGGCATCGGCGGGCCCATGACGAACGACCTGATGACCCGCTTCACCGCCGCGGTGGTCGGCCTGGCCGTCTACCTCGGCGCCTACTCCGCGGAAACGTTCCGCACCGGGATCCTGTCCCTACCGCCGGGACAGCTGGAGGCGTGCCGCTCACTCGGTCTGCCGGCGGCGCAGGCATATCTGCGGATTCTCGGCCCGCAGCTGATCCGGGTGATCACTCCGGCGCTGGCCAACGAGGTCATCACCGTCTTCAAGAACACCTCACTCGTCTCCATCATCGGCTACGCGGAACTGCTCTCGACCGTGCAGAACATCTACGCCGTCAACTTCCAGACGATTCCGCTGCTCACCGTTGCCGTGCTGTGGTACCTGGTCCTGACCAGCTTCGCGATGTTCGCGCAACACCGCCTGGAGCGGCGGCTCGGGCGAGGATTCGCGAACACGCGGCGAACAACCGAGCCCAGGGAAGGAAAACGGGCATGACCACGACACCACCGTTGCTGCAGCTCGTGAAGGTCGGGAAGTCCTTCGGTCGCTTCCGTGCCTTGCACGAGGTCGATCTCGACGTAGCCGCCGGCTCGGTCACCTGCATCGTCGGTCCCTCCGGTTCCGGCAAGAGCACGCTGCTGCGGACGGTGAACATGCTGGAACCGATCGACGAGGGCGCAATTCTCTTCGAAGGCACGATGATCGGGCACCGCATGCGCAAGAACCATCGCGTACCGGTGGCCAAGTCGGTCGCCCGGCGTCAGACGCTCCACTTTGGAATGGTCTTCCAGAACTTCAACCTGTTCCCGAACCACACGGCCCTCGACAACGTCGCGATCGCACCCCGTCTGGTCCGCAAGCTGAGCAAGGACGCGGCCCGGGCCACCGCGACGCGGGCGCTCGAGCAGGTCGGCCTCGGCGATCGCACCGGCCATTACCCGAGCGAACTTTCCGGAGGACAGCAGCAACGCGTCGCGATCGCCCGCGCACTCGCGATGGAGCCGAGGCTCCTGTTGTTCGACGAACCGACGAGCGCGCTCGATCCCGAACTGGTGGGCGAGGTACTCGGAGTCATGCGCGAACTCGCCGCCACCGGATCGACCATGCTCGTCGTCACGCACGAACTCCGCTTCGCCGCCGATGTCGCCGACCAGGTCGTGATGATGGACGGCGGCCGGATCGTCGAGGCCGGCGCACCGGCCGAGATCCTGGCGGACGCACGGACCGAACGAGCACGGAAGTTCTTCGCCTCGGTCACAAGCCATTAGTGAGGAGTTGAAAATGGCACTCTCGGTGCTCATCATCGGCGCCGGTGTGATCGGCGCCAGCCTGGCCGGCGAACTGGCCGGGCGGGGCGTCACGGTCACGGTGATCGATGCCGCGCAGGCGGGCAGCGGAACCAGCGCCGCGACCTTCGGCTGGGTGAACTCCAACGGAAAATCGCCGGCCGCCTACAGCCGTCTCAACCTGCTCGGCCTTCAGGCACACGAACGGGCAGCGGGATCGGCCGGAGGCGCGCCCTGGTTTCATCAAATCGGCAATGTCGAGCTGGCTCGAACCGATGCGGAACTCGCGGCAATCGAAGACAAGGTCGCCCGCTTGTCAGCGGAAACGTATGAAGCGACACTGCTGACCGCGGCGGAGATCCGTCGGCTCGAACCGTCGCTGAACACCAGCCGGCTGGCCGGCGGCGCGCTCTACCCACGCGAAGGCTGGATCGACGCGATCACCATGTGCACCGCGCTCCTCGCGTCCGCCGGTCATCGCGGCGCGGCTTTCCGGCCTTTCGAGAAGGTCGAGCGGATCGACGGCGACAGCGTGACCACGATGTCGGCCGACGGCTCGGTGAACCGTTACGAAGCGGACCTGATCGTGCTGGCCGCGGGCAACGGCACCCGGCAGATCCTGGCGGGTGCCGGCATCGACTTCCCGATCGTCGACACCGCGGCGGGCGGCACGCGGCAAATGCCGAGCGTCGGGCTGATCAGCACGAGCAGTCCGGTCCGCTCGGGGCCTCGTCACGTCATCAACGCCGAAGGCATCGCGATGCGGCCTGCGCGCAATGGCGGAATAACCTTCACAGACCTGCCCACGGCCGGTCGCTGGGATCCCGCCGACCCGGGGATCTGGACGGTGCCCGGCACGTTGCTCGACCGCGCTCGTGAGCTCTACCCGGCGCTCGACGCGATGACACAGACCGTCGACCTCGGCCTGCGAGTGCTGCCCGAGGACGGGTTGACGATCAGCGACTGGGTAACGGAATCGGTCTACGCGATCGCGACCCACAGCGGCGTCACCCTCGCCGCGCACCTCGCCGACGTCGTGGCCACCGAACTACTCACCGGACGGCGCGACGATTCCCTGCACGATTTCGGACTCGCACGGTTTGCGAACGCCCGGTAGGAACGGAAATCCCATGACGGTCGAAAATTCCGCGGTCGCGGCGATGGCGCCGGTGATCGCGGCCGAAGTATTCGAAATCGAGGCCGCACTCGTCACCCCGTACAAGCTGTCGCACGGCACGCTGGTCACGACGCGCGCCGTGCTCCTCAAGCTGACCGACGCCGATGGTGTCCAGGGGTGGGGCGAGGCCAATCCCATGCGAACCTTCAGCGGCGAGTCCCCGGACGAAGCGGCGCGCGCCCTGAAGGACACGCTGCTCCCGGCCGTCCTCGCCGCCAAGGCTCACGAGCCAGGCCGCATCGACACGATGCTCGACGCCCTGCTCGCGAAACAACTCTGTGCCAAGGGAGCGGTGACGATGGCGCTGCTCGACATCCTCGGTAAGCGACTACGTGTCCCAGTCTCGACGCTGCTGGGCGGTGCGGTGCGCGACTCGCTGGCGGTGCTGTGGCCCCTTGGCGACGGAAGCGCCGAAGACGATATCCGCGTGATCGACGAAAGGGCCGCCCAGGGCTTCACGACCTACATGCTGAAAATGGGCGCGGCACCCGTACGCGAGGAAGTGCAGCGAGTCGCCACGCTTGAGGCGCGTTACGGGAACAGCCTCACGCTTGTCGCCGACGCCAACCAAGGCTGGAGCCGGGACGAAGCGGCCGAGTTCCTCGCCGGAGTCGGCGACTCCGGTCTCGCGTTCGTCGAGCAGCCCCTGGCAAAGGACGACATCGAAGGCATGGCGATCCTCGCCAGGGCCGGCACGCTCCCGATATCGGCCGACGAGTCGGTGATCGGTCTCCCCCAGGCCGCCCGGATCGCCGGCCTCGGCGCGGTCAGTGTCTTCAGTATCAAGAGCAGCAAGAACGGCGGACCGCTGCGGGCCCAGCGCATCGCCGCGGTGGCGGAGGCTTTCGGGGCCCGCTGCTACCTCAACTCCATGATCGAGTTCGGTATAACGCAGGCGGCTTCCCTGCAGCACGCGGTGACCATCACGAACCTCGTCGACATCGGGCACGCGTTCATGTCCACCCTGCGGCTGGCCGAGGACCCGACCGATTTCTCCTCGTTCATCCGCAACGGGGTGGTACACCTGCCGCCCAGCGCCGGCCTGGGCGTTCAAGTCGACGAAGCACACGTGCGCCGCATGACGACGGACGGCTTCCGTCTCACCGCGAAGGTCTGAGGATGCACCTGGCCGCTGACCTGCGGTTGACGGAATCAGACATGCGACCACCAGCGGTGGAGCAAATCTATGCTGACGAGGGTAGACATTCGACGGCGAGCGGGTGTAGTCTTCTCCTCGTTCGGAGAGAGACGTCAGATGGCGCGGGAGATGACGTAACTGCCCGCGAGAGATCCGGCGCGGATGGAGCGTGAGCGTCCGCGAAGAGCAGTGACGACAGTTCGCAGTATGCAGTGAAGAAGACGGGTGGATGTGGAGCCGGGCAGTGTGAAGGCTCCACATCGACCAAGCAACATCAGGCGTGCTGGGACCGATCTCGGTAAGGGGTTCCAGCCGGCAATGATCACAGCGGTACCGAGTAAGAGAGAAACACAGGAAAGAAGGGATAGGGCACATCATTGGATCGCCCGCCGCGGCTGTGCGGTAGTGCCGCGCGGGTACCGCAGTCCCATCGGATTGGAAGGTGGTTCTCGGTTACGACCAAGCGATCCCCGCACCGTCCGCTTTTCGACTGGATGCGGGTACGGTAATCCGGCCTGTGCGCCGGTTGGCAATGATGAAACCCAAACCCCTGGGACCCCGGGTGCCGTGCGAGGCACCCGGGGTCCCTTGTGCTGCGGAGGTGGAATGATCCCTGACCAACACGACCCGGCCCCGCCCGGCGGTGGGGCCGACAAATTCGATGACGAGCACTACCCCGCCTACACCATGGGCCGCGCCGCGGACATGCTCGGCGCGAGCCAGAATTTCTTGCGCAGCCTGGACGAAACCGGCCTGATCCAGCCTCAGCGCTCCGCCGGCGGTCACCGCCGTTACTCCCGCCACCAGTTGCGCATCGCCGCACGAGTGCGGGAACTGGTCGACCAGGGCACGGCCGTCGAGGCGGCCTGCCGCATCGTGTCCCTCGAAGACCAGCTGCACGAAGCCCGGCAACACCACAACACCGAACGCCAGCGCTCCGACTGACAAACCGTGGGTGTGCCGCCTTCGCCGGCGGTACACCCGTAATCGGCTCAGCGTTGTGCCGGCACCGTGACGTGTAGCCGTTGCCGGCGTTGGATGCCTTCGGCGATGAGGAAGGCTCCGTAGAGGATGAGCCCAATGCCGAAGATGAAGGTCAGCACCAGCAGGCTGGGCCCGGGATAGACCAGGACCGTGATGCCTGCCGCCGCGCCGACGACTCCGGCGGCGATCGTCCAGCCACGGGCGGGCGCGTCCGTGCGGATTCCGTGCACGATCTGGATCAGCCCGGAGACGGTCCAGAACAGGCCCAGCAGCAGGATGAGGGCGCCGAGGGCCTGCGCTGGACGACTCACGATCAGCAGGCCGAGAAGGATTCCCAGTACTCCGCTCAGCGCGGCGAGTGCCCCCATACCCGCCTCGGGCACGGCGAAGGCCGACACGAGCCAGAACACTCCCGCCACGAGCAGTTGGATTCCCAGCACGATGGCCAGCACGAGCAGGGCCCGCCCTGGCCAGACGAGCACGAGCACACCAGCGGTGAGGGTCAGGATGCCGTAGGCGATGGTCCAGCCGGGTGCGGGCCAGCCCTGACCGGTCAGCCACCGGGGGGTCCCGCCGGGCGCGGGGCGAGCTCGCGTGCCGCGGACCCGGCTCGCGGTCGGTACCGGCCAGACGGTGCTCGGCCGGTCACCGAGCTGCCGATCGACCTGCAGGTCGACCTCGTCCGCGGCGGCACGCAGCTCGACCATGGCCAGCTCCACACTGTCGCGTGCCTGGCCGGTCACATCGGGGCGACTGGCCCGGAAGTGATGCAACTGACCGGCGGCGACCACGGCCCGCTGCTGCACGGGACGGGTCAAGGCTTCGGCCCGGTCACCGGTGTCCGCCTCGCGTGCGGCTTTGGCCTGCAACAGACCGATCCAGTCGTTCCACGCGTCCAGTTCGGACTGCACGGCGGCATCGAACGTGGCCGCGTCGGGGGCCAGTTCCGCGTCGAGCGCGGCGCCGGCGATGGCCAGCTCCACGTCCAGTTCATCCAGATCCCAGGCCAGCTCGGCAGCATAGGCGTTCCATGCTGCCTGGTCGGCCTGTGCCTGCCGCCGCAGATGTTCGGCCGCCCTTGCCTGCCGTTGCCGAAGCTGGTCCAGCTGCCGCTGCATCCTCGCGCGGACCTCCGCCCGGCTCGCGGCGGCCCGTTTCGCGAATTGATCGATTTCGCGGCCTACCTGGCCGAGCCGGGCCTCCATCGAGCGTTGGGTGGCTTTATCGGCCGTTTTTCCCGTCGTCGCGTTCATGGTGACGACCTCCAACCCTATTGGTGGCAAACGGGCGCATGGCTCTGTGGGAACCCTGCCCGCGACCGCGGATTCGCCCGGTCAAGCGGAAGGAAATCGCCCGTGGCGCCAGTGTCGGGCACAGCGGACGATCCGCGCTAGAGCACAACGTCCCCCCTGATGCGCATGTTCGTGACTTGTGGCCCTATATGCGTCCATTCTCCGCCGCCTAGCGTCAGCAGCGGTATCTTCGCCATTCCCGATGGCGAGGTCGCGCCGATGACAATTCGATGGATCGGACGAGGAAATGGCGCTACCAGACGCACCGGCGACGATGTCGGCCACAGCGGCGGATGACGGGTGACAGCTGCCGACCGCCGTGTCCCGCCGAACGCGCTCGTCGTGCTCAATCCCCGCTCCGGGGGCGGCAAAACAGCGCGCTTCCATTTGAGGGAACTGGCCGAAAGCCTGGGCGCTCGCATCGGGGTCACCGATGCCGAGCATGATGCCGCGTCACTGGCCAGAGTGGCGGTGGCGGAGGGAACGGAGGTATTGGCCGTCGCCGGGGGCGACGGAACGGTGTCGGCCGTGGCGGCCGTGGCCGCCGATGCGGGCCTGCCGCTGGTGGTCGTCCCGGCGGGTACGCGCAACCACTTCGCCCGCGATCTGGGCCTGGACCTCAGGAATCCGGCGTCGGCGTTGGACGCCCTGCGCGACGGCGATCCGGAACGCGTGGACCTCGGACTGATCGGCGGGCGCGTGTTCATCAACAATGTCTCATTCGGCGCCTACGCCGACGCTTTGTTCGAGCCCGGATACCGGGAGGCCAAACTCCGTACCTTCGCGTCGATCGCCCCCGACTACGTCTCCGGGCAGCAGGGCGTCGAAGCCCGTGTGGACACCCCCGAGGGAACAATCGAGTTCCCCCAAGTACTGCTGGTGTCCAACAATCCCTACCACATCGCCACACCGCAGTATCTGGGCCGCCGCTTCGCGCTCAATACCGGATCACTCGGGGGAATCGTGCTCAAGCGCCCGCCCGACCCACCGCCCGATCTCCTGCAGCACCTGCGCACCAAACTGCGGCAAGCGGCCGGCACGGGTCACCCCACGCCGGTCATCAGCTGGTCCGCACCCACCATCACCGCCTACGGCACCGCGTCCGGCCTGCCCGCCGCGATCGACGGCGAACCCGTGATACTGCCGCTCCCGGCCCGCTGCGAAATCAGGCCGGGCGCCCTGCGACTCGTCCTGCCCGCACACCGGCCCGGCATTCCCCGCGAACCCAAACTGCCGCAACGGCGATTTTGAGAAATACCAGGCAAGATCGCCTCACAGGTTCGGAGAAGACCATCGCGTGGTGTCTTGCCGAGCGAGACGAGGGCCCCCTACGATGAAGGACTTGAGCGTGAATATCGCCGCCATCTCGGGGACATGACGGGGAGCCCTGCACCATATTGCGGGCGTGAATACGTCACGTAGCGCTCACGCGAATTCTTTGTCGGTGCACTTCTGGCCGAACGAGGAGGCCACTCGGGTTACGCCGGTTGCCCCGGCACGACCGTCCGCGCCATTTGGCGGCCTCTGCTTGGCCGCCATTTGACAGGATTGGGCCATCGGTGGCGCGCACCGCGCCCATCCGGTCGCGAACCGGGTTCGACGGCGCCCTAAGCTGGTCGGATCGACGTTCGTGCCACCGCGATCCGGGGAGCGGCATGGGTACCGTCCCAGCTTTCGGGCACCAGCGTGTCACGCTCGCGAAGCCTTATCCCATAACGCTGAGCCCGGCCGACCTCGTCTCGGACTACTGACACCGCCGGAATCGCGGTGACGGTCGCGGTGCGGCCGAAATCAGACGTTGCTCCGATGTTAGGTCTTTTGGCGGTACCCGATGCGACGATCGGGGGATGGTTTCTCTGCCGGGCACGGTCGCCACCGCGGCCGGCACGTTCGCGGCGACCAACGTGGACGCGCTGATCCTGTTGGTCATCCTCTTCGCCGGGGCGCGTGCGGGCAGTGTGCGTCCGCGGCAGATCGTGCTCGGGCAGGGCCTGGTGTTCGTGATGCTGGTCGGCACGAGCATCGGGATGGCCGCGGCGCTGGGGCCGGTGCCGTTGAGGTGGATCGGGGTGCTGGGTCTGGTTCCGATCACGATGGGAGTGCGCGGTCTGATCGCGGCGAGGCGACGGACCGAATCGGATCCGGCCCTCACCGACAAGCTGACCGTGGTCGTGGCCCTGGCCTTGTCGGTGTGTGCGGACAACCTCTCGGTCTACATCGTACTGTTCCGCGTGCAGACGCCGGCCGAATCCGCGCTCAGTGTCGCCGTCTTCGTCGTGCTCGAGGTGGTGTGGTGCGTCACGGCGTACACCATCGCCGGCCGGAAAACGGTCATTTTGTTCGTGCGGCGCAGCGGTGCCTGGGTCGTGCCCATTCTGTTTCTGGCGCTCGGAACCGCGATCCTGGTACGCACCGAACTCCTTTGACCCGGCGCGGCATGGCGACGAGACCACCACGGATTGAAGGTCACCGGAATCGCGCGTCAAGGAGTGATGGTTTGCGTGAAACGGGCCGGGAAGGTCTTTATGCCGCGCAGCACCAGATTGGGCCGGTAGACCAGTTCGTCGGTCTCGGCCATCTCGATCCCGCGCCTGACCAGTTCGCGCAGCGCTGTCTCCATCTCCAGGCGGGCCAGTGGAGCGCCGAGACAGTAATGGATGCCCAGGCTGAACGTGAGGTGGCGGTTGACCGAGGCGTCCGTCGCGTACCGGGTGATGTCGAAGCGGTCCGGGTCGGGGAAGGCCTCCGGGTCGCGGTTGGCGGACCCGAACAGGAGCACGACACCGTCACCCGCATCGAACTGGTGCCCGGCCACTTCGGTCGCCGCCAGCGCGAGCCGGGTGGTCATGTGGACCGGCGAGTCGTAGCGCAGCATCTCCTCGACGGCGGGGGCGGCCAGCTCCGGCCGCTCGCGGAGCAAGGCGTACTGGCCGGGGTTGCGCATCAGGGCGAGGATTCCGTTGCTGACCAGGTTGACGCTCGTCTCGTGCCCGGCGACCAGCAGGGTGACGCACGTGGCGAGCATTTCGTCCTCGGTGAGAACGTCACCTTGCTCCTCCACCCGTGCCAGTTCGCTGATCAGGTCGGCCCGCGGCGAGACACGGCGGCGGCCGATCAGTTCTCGGAAGTAGGCCACGAACTCGCGCGCCGCCTGGGTACGGGCGTCTCGTTCGTCCGGCGAGAGAAGCGGGTCCGGGTCGAAGCCGCGGGCCAAGGCATGCGACCAGCGTTGCAGGTCCGGATGGTCTTCGGCGGGCGCGCCGAGCAACTCGGCGATGATGGTCAGCGGCAGCGGGTAGGCCAACATCGGCACCAGGTCGAACTCACCGGCGGCGACCATCTTGTCGAACAGTTCGGCGACCAGCCGTTCGACCCGGGGGCGCAGATCGGCCACCGTGCGCGGGGTGAACGCCTTGCTGACCAGGCCGCGCAGCCGGGTGTGGTCCGGCGGGTCCATCCACAGAAACGACGTCGGCAGGTCCGTGTGCTCCACGCCCGGATGGAACAGCTCGGCCTCGTGCGCGTGGCTCCAGTTGTTGTCCTGGAGGATCGCCGCCTGGTGTTCGTAACGGGTCACCAGATGCACGTCCAGCGGCGTACGCAGTAGTGGGGTGGCCTCCCGGGTCACCGCGTACCGGGGGTACGGGTCGGGCCAGTGCTTCGGATCGAACGCGTCGAAGGTCACTGCTTCCGTCTTCGCGATCTCCGTGTCCGGCACGCTCATCGGAATCTCCTTTTCCTGGCCTGCTTTTGGTTCTGCCGCTTGGGCCCGCCCGGGGTGAGGTGCCGGTGTCATCGCAGGCGCACCGGCAGTGCGCGCATCCGGCGCAGCGAGATGTTGTCCAACCAGGACAGTTCGTCTCCCACCTGCGCCAAGCCGGGAGACCGGCGAATCAACTGGTCGAAGCCGATCTCCAGTTCCAGCCGGGCCAACGCCGCGCCAAGGCAGAAATGGATGCCTTTGCCGAAGCTCAGCACCGACGGCGCCGCGGCCTGACGGCCGTAGCGGGTGATGTCCAGACGGTCCGGGTCGGCGAACACGTCCGGGTCGCGGTTGGCGGAGGCGATCAGCAGCACCAGGCTTTCGCCGGCGGCGAAGGTCCGGCCGGCGAGTTCCATCTCCTCGTGTGCGACCCGCGTGGTGATCTGCAAAGGCGGCTCGTAGCGCAGCAATTCCTCGACGGCCGCCGTCGCGATGTCCGGGTTGGCCCGCCACAACCGCAGTTGCGCGGGGTTGCGCATCAACGCCAGAGTGCCGTTGGCCAGCACGCTGACCGTGGTCTCGAAGCCGGCATTGAGCAGCATCACGCACGTGTTGAGCAGTTCCAGCTCGCTGAGCACATCGCCCTGCTCCTCCACGGCCACCAGTTCGCTGACGATGTCGTCGGTGGGCTCGACCCGCCGGCGGGCGATGAGCTCCCGGAAGTACGCCACGCCGTCCCGCATCGCTTGTGCACGCGCGGCGATGTCGTCGGGTGGCAGCAGCAGGCCCGGGTCCACGCCCCGCCCCAGGATGCTGGACCACCGCCCGACCTGCGCACGGTCCGCTTCCGGCACTCCCAGCAGTTCCGAGATCACGATCAGCGGCAGCGGATACGCGAACGCTTCCACCAGGTCGACCTCACCGGCCGCCAGCGCGTCGTCCAACAACCGCGTGACCGTGCGTTCCACCAGCGGGCGCCAGCCGGCCACCGCGCGCGGGGTGAACGCCTTGGAAACCAGTCGGCGCAAGCGGGTGTGGTCCGGCGGGTCGTGCCACAGGAACGGCAGATTCTCGATCTTGTACTCGGGCGCGAACGGGTTGACCCCGTTGACATCGGCGCGGCCCCACTTCGCCTCCGTCAGTACGGACACGCAGTCGTGGTACCGGGTGGCCAGATAAACGCCTTCCGGCAGCTTGTAAAGCGGTGTGGCGTCCTGCAGCGCGCGATAGCGGGGGTACGGGTCGCCCCGGCGGTGCGGCTCGAAGCCGTCGAACACACCGTCGTCGAAGATGTTCCGGTCCAGTTCGTCGCTGTCCAGGACAGCCGTGCCGGACGTGGTGTCGGCCATCGGAACCTTTCCTCTCGCGGAGCCACGGCACTTGCGGATGGGTCAGTCGCGCAGACGCACGGGTAGTGACGTCAGGCCATGGAAGGCGATCGTCTGACGCCACGTCGGCTCGGTGCCGGTGAGCGCCAGGGCCGGCGCGCGGCGCAGCAGCGCGTCCACGGCGTGCTCGATCTCCATCCGCCCCAAGCGGGCGCCCAGGCAGAAGTGGATGCCGCCGCTGAGCGAGAAGTGCCGGACCGCGGGCGGCCGGGCCGCATAGCGGGTGATGTCCAGCCGGTCCGGGTCCGGATAGGCCTCGGGGTCCCGGTTGGCCGAGGCGATCATGACCACGACCCCCTCACCGCGCGTGAACGTCCGGCCGGACAGTTCGCGTTCCTCCAACGCGACCCGGGTGGTGAACTGCACGGGCGGCTCGTAGCGCAGCAACTCGTCCACGGCGTAGGGCGCGAGATCCGGCTGCTCCCGCCACAAGGCGATCTGGCCCGGATTACGCAGCAGAGCCAGCACGCCCTTGCCGATCACGTCCGCGGTGGTCTCGTAGCCGCCGATGAGCAGCAGCGTGGCCAGCGCGTGGAAGTCGGCGTCACCGAGGTCGGCGCCGTCCCGCTGTGCGGCGCACAGATCCGACAACAGGTCGTCGGCCGGCTCTTTACGCTTTCGAGCGACCAGGTCCGCGAAGTAGGCTTCGAATTCACGCAGCGCGGGCAACCGGCGGGCCAGGTTTTCGGGCGTCTGAAGAATGTCCGGATCGGTACCCCGGACTATTTCCGCCGACCAGGCCATCACCAAGGGGTAATCCTCGACCGGCACGCCCAGCAATTCAGCCGTGATCGACAGGGTCAGCGGACGGGCGAATTCCGCCATCAGGTCGATTTCCCCGGCCGCGACCACCTTTTCGAGAAGTTCGGCGACCCGGGCCTCGATATGCGGCTTCATCTTGTCGACGTTGCGCGGGGTGAAGAATTTGTTGACCATTCCCCTGATCCGGGAGTGGTCCGACGGGTCCATCCGCAGCATCGACCCGGGCACCTCGTCGGGCGCGACGCCGGGGCGGAACGGGTTGATGCCGTCCTCGTAACCGTGGCCCCACGCGGGATCCGTGAGTACCGTCGAGCACTCCTGGTAGCGCGTGGCAAGGAACATGCCGGGGCCCATCGGATACAGCGGCGTGTAGTCGCGAACAAGCGCGTACCGCGGATACGGGTTGGACCGATACCTGGGGTGAAAAGCGTCGAACACAACCTCCGGTGTCGCGGACACGTCCACGGTTCACTCCCTCGGCGCGCTTGTCGGAAACTCACGGCGACGCCGATGACGCCGGCCGTTCCCGGTAATAAGAGTCGGCCCGTGTAGCCGGTGGGTGAATTCGACGGGAACCGGGCGTGTCGTTCATTGCACGAAGGCGTGGATCGGTTCCCACACGCTTCGCGGTCATCGAATTCCTTAATCGCGTGAAAGTCAACGCGCTTCGCTTGTTTGGCCCCGAGGGTCCGTGGTCCTACGATCGCGTCGTTTCCGCCGATCACGTCAAGCGCCGACATCGGGAGCCTCGCATTGTCGACTTATGTCCTGGACCAAGGTTTTCCCGGCGAACGTGAACGGCTCGAGGCGATGGCGCGCTCTTGGGACCCTGGCACCCTCCGGCTCGTGACCGACTGCGGCATCGGTCCAGGCCAACGCTGCTTGGAGGTCGGGGCCGGCACCGGCACCGTGTCGCGGGCGCTGGCGGAACTCGTCGGGCCGGACGGCCAGGTGGTGGCGCTGGACCGCGACGTGCGTTTCCTTGACGACCAGCCCGCCAACGTCGAGGTGTGCCAAGCCGACCTCATGACCGACGACCTCCCCCGGGCCGCCTTCGACCTCGTGCACGCCCGTCTGCTCGTGGCACACCTGCACCCGCACCGCGACGCGATCGCCCGGCTCGCCGACGCCGTCGCGCCCGGCGGCTGGCTGCTCGTGGAAGACGTCGACTGGACGTTCGTGGACTTGACGGTGCCCTCGGCACCGGTGCACAGCGCGATGATGGTCGCGTTACGCCGGATCCTCGGCCAAGGTGGATTCGACGCCACGTACGGTCGGCACCTCTATACCGACATGCGCAGCCTCGGCCTCACCGAAGTGACCGCGGAGTACCGCGGAAACCAGACGCCCAGCAGCAACCAGTCCTGGCTGGCCTGGCAACTGCTCGTCACCCAGTTCGAGGAAGACATGGTGGACACCGGGCTCCTTTCCCGTCGGCAGGTCGAAGACTGGTGGGCACTCAGCCGGGCCGGCACCGGATCCGTGGTCAGCGCGACCATGTTCGCCGTCCGCGCCCGACGGGCCTGATGCGGAACCGGGTTCGAGCAGCCGTCGGTTCGTCTCATGACGAGCGGACCAACCGGTTCGCCATCAGCCCGCCGGGCGGCGGAGTGTGAGCAGGAGATTGGCGCGGCGCGGTGGAATACGCGCCTCGCAGGTGGTGTCCCACCCGGGCATCGCCGTCTCGATGAGCGTGTCCAGTTCGGCGCGTGGCATGAACCGGACGGTGGGATCCCCGGAGACCCAGCGGTCGGCGCCGTAAGCGACGACGGTTCCCGGACCGGGCCGCTGCTCCCACTCCTTGACCGCCACCACACCGCCCGCAGCGGTGAGCGCGGCGGCATCGCGGAGCACCTGCACGCGTTCGTGCTCGGCGACATGGTGAAGGACATCGCAGAGCACGACCAGATCGAACGGCTCCGGCCGCTCCGCAAGCAGTTGCGCCGTCGTGATCCCACGGAACTCGACACCACGCGGATCGCCGTCGTACATCCGGCCAGGCGACAGAGTGCCAGGGTCCAGCCCGAGTAGCGCCGCGCCGGGCAGGACACGACGAAGAGCGGCAGCCATCGCGCCATCCCCGCAGCCGATCTCCAGCACACGCCGAGCCTGCGGAGCCACCGAGGCCACCGTGACCGCCAAGCAGTCCAGATCGATGAACATGCCCCGGTACAACTCGATCGCCACCGGCTCGAACCGGCCCAACGCGCGGCGCACCGCACTACCCACAGACACCCTGTGCTCCTCCTACGGTCAGCGCCCGGCGAAATACCGAACCCCTGCCGCCAACCGACGGGGGCCACGCCCACACAGCCGCGGTGATCAGGGTGTATCGATTTACTGCCTCATGCTCGCACGGCGAATGCCCATGGGCGGGCCGTGCGGAGCGGACGTGGCCCGGTAATCGACACTGACTCTGATGTTAAGTTCAGTGACGTTGAGCGTCTTCAAACCCGTCCATGAACGCGCCATCCCCACCTCCAACGGCATGTCTTCCACGCCTCGTCAAGGCGAGTGGCGACGATCCTGAACCCGCTCGGACCTACCACCAGAGGGCCCGCGCGGAGATCGCGCGGTCCAGTAGCGCTTCAGGATCTCCAGTTGTAGTGAGCATTCGACCGCGGTGATGTCGTTGTCTCGGTCGAATCCGCCGGTGAGGAAGTCCGCGAGTTCGCCTTCGCTGTGGAAGACACCGTCATAGGTGAGCATGGCCGAGGAGCCGGTGATCCCGAGAAACCGGGTGGCCGGGTGCGAGGCCAGCGCCGCGCCCAGCCGCGAAGTCGCATTGGGGTGGCACGAGATGCTGAGCACAGCCTCGATCTGGAAACCCAGTTCGCGCGGCTCGACCTCGACGCGAGGCCGCAGCAGGCCCGTGGAGAACATGTCCGTCGCCGTGCGGCGTGCCCGGGATTCGGTGATGTCCAGCGACCGGGCGATGTCGGCGTAGGGCAACCGGGCGTCCTCGCGGAGCAAGGCGGCGATTTTCCGTTCCAGCGCACCGAACTGGTGGGTCCCTGTTTCGTCCACGACATTGGTTTGCGTGACCAGAGATTCCTCCTGCGCACGAGAAAGGCGCTTCAGCCGCCACGCCGCCGAACTGGTGAGCCGGCGGAGGACCCATTCGGTGCGCAGGCCGCGGACGCCGGAGATCCCCGGCAGTTCGACGACCAGTGCCCGGGTTGTGGCGTCCCTGGTCATTCCGTGCAGGACCGCGTAGACATCTCCGCGGCCGGAGCAGATCGCCACGTAGGTGGTGTCGGATCGGTCTACCAGTGCTTCGGCGACGGCTTGGGCCTGTCCCGGCTCGGTCCTGATCCAGACGTTCACCGGCACCCCCTCGGCGAGCAAAGACCAGTCGAGCTCGCAGATCACGCTCATCAGTCCGTCCTCGACCAGGCGCCCGTACCTGCGGGCGACGGTACGGGCCGAACTGCCCAGGGTTCGGGCCAGCAGGTCGAAGGGTGCGCGTGGCGCGTGCTGCAGCGCGGCGATCAGGTCCAGGTCGACCTCGTCGAGGTTGCCTTCACCGGTCATCGATGTCCGCCTCCTTGAGACGAGTCTGACGGGAATTCGGTGCCGGGCATCAATCAGCGAATGGCCAACCGGTCACCAGCGACCGGATGGCCTGGGGCAGCACCGTGTCGATGGAGGCGGCCGGGAGGGTCCCGTCGATTTCGAGGGTGACGAGTCCGTGCAGCTCCGCCCAGATCGCCACCGCGATGCGGTTGGCCTCCTCCACCGAGTGCCCCGGGCCACGGATGCGGTTGATCGCGCTGACCAGGGGCGCTGCCGGGTCGCGGTCCTGCGGGGCACCGCGGGGTGTGTACGTCACGGCGCCACCGAAAATCGCCCGGTAGAGATACCGCTCGCCAATTCCCCAACTCCGATAGGCCGCGGCCATCCCCAGCAGATCCGCCACGGGATCACGGGTGCGGGGCACCGCGATGAGAACCTCGTGCAGGAGCGCCAGGGCGTGCCGGCGCACCGCGGCGATCAGTTGGTCCCGGCCGCCGAGCAGCGTGTAGATCGAGGTCGTCGACGCACCGGCCTCGGCCGCGATCTGCCGCACCGACAGCTGATCCCACTGCCGGTCCCGCATCAGAGAGGTCGCGGCACGGATCAGACGCTCGCGGGTCGCGTCGTCGTTGGTCGGTGGCCTGCCCATGATGCCGTCACCCTACCGGCAGCCTGTACAGTTGTTTCAGAACAACGTTCCAAAACAACTGGGGTGAGCATGAAACGCGTCTGGCGGACAGCTCGTGCCGCAGCGGTCTCCGTGGCAGTGATACTCGCGATCGTCCTGGTTTTCCTCGCTCTGACGGTCCTGACCGACGGCCGCGCACGAGGCTGGCTCGCCTGGGGCATCACCGCCACCCTCAGCCTCGGGGTGGCCGCACTCCTGGCGGCCCGCGACCGGAAGCGCCAGGCCCGCCATGTACTGGTTCAGACAGGCGTCGCCGCGGCCCTTACCGCGAGCGTGTGCGTGCCCAGCGTGCCGACGACCTGGCAGTACCCGCCGGACCTGCCGGGCATCGCGACTCAGCATTGGACGCTGTCCACGGGCAGCCGGGTCGCCGTCTACCACTACCCGCCCCCGCCCGGGGTGACCCCGCACCCCGTGCCGCTGCTCTACCTCCACGGTGGCCCCATCCGCGGCATCGCGCTGATCGACCACACGTTCCTGCGGCAACTGGCCGAACGCGGATTCGATGTCTACGCCTACGAGGAAGCGGGGGGTGGACGGAGCGACCCGATCCCCATGCCCGACTACTCCATCGACCGATCGGTCCGCGATTTCTCGGCGGTCCTGGCGCACATTCCAGGAGGCCAAGCCGACGTACTCGGGTTCTCCGCAGGGGCCGTGGTCCTCACCCGAGCACTGGCCGCCCCGTCACACATCCACCGAGCCGTCATCGCCGAACCCGGGCCCATGGACGGCCCGACCGCGCAACTCACCGGCTCGCCCGGACACCCGACCGCCGCGGGGATCGCACCACCGCCCAGCGGTCCACACTCGATCACCAAACCGCGCTACGCGGTCGCGCTGGGGCTAGTGCGGTCAGGCGTACTGTCCACTCAGGAACGAATGGTCGGTCAAGCCGAAGTCGTCAACGCTTTCACACCCGCGGACCTCGGGAGCGACACCGCCGCGAGCTACTGCGCCAAAGACGCCGACCGCATCCCCGTCGAGGACAGCGACACCAACTTCTCCTTCAACCCCTTGGCCAGCCTTCAAGTCCAGGACACGATCGCCCACTCACCGGCCATCACACCACCACTGGGACACTCCACCGTGCCGGCCATGCTCATGATCGCCGAGTGCTCGCACCAGCTGCGCCAATGGGAAACAGCCGTCCTCGCCGCCGATCCGGCCATCACACGCACCCAATACATGACCGGCGTCGGCCACCACATCTGGAACGGCCTGGATGACGACAACGACCGCGCGGCAACCGTGATCACCGCGTTCCTCGACGACCAACCCGCACCACTGCCCAACTACCCGACCGCGACCGACATCCCGGCCTTCCTGCGCGACCACAGGTAGCGCCACATCGCGGCGAAACGGAACGCGCTCCGATTGTGCTACAGTCGGCATCCAGGCAAACGGAGCATAGTCCGTTTCGTTCCGAGGAGACAGGCGTACATGCGGGAACAGAGCGAGCAACCGTCGGCGGGCAGGAGCAGGGCGGTCCGGCTCGATTCATTCGGCGGCCCCGAAGTGCTGAACATCCGTGAGATTCCCCCTCCGCAGGCCGGCCCGGGAGAGGTCCGTGTGCGGGTCACCGCGGCCGGTCTGAACCCGATGGACTGGATCATGACCGCCGACGCGGACACGGCCGGCCGGTTCGGTTTGAGCCTCCCGGCCGGGTTCGGCACCGACTACGCGGGAGTGGTCGACCAGGTCGGTGCCGGGGTGACCGGCTTCGCCCCCGGCGACCGGGTGTTCGGGGGCGCCCTGTCCCGCGCGGTCGCCGACTTCGTGGTGATCGACCCGGCCGGGGCGGTCGCGGCGAACGAGGCCCATCACACCCCTGATGGCGTCGACGACCGCACCGCCGCCACCCTCACGATCGCCGGCCGCACGGCCTCGGCCGCCCTCGCCGTGGTCGATCCCGGCCCGGGCGACACCGTGCTGATCGGCGGCGCGGCGGGCGGGGTCGGGGTGTTCGCCGTCCAGTTGGCCCGGATCGCGGGAGCGCGCGTGATCGGGACGGGATCGGCCACATCGTCCGGGTTCCTGCGCGATCTCGGAGCCGAGCCGGTCGCCTACGGCGACGGCCTGACCGACCGGGTCCGGACCCTCGCTCCCGGCGGTGTCACCGCCGCCATCGACCTGCACGGGACCGAGACAGCGCACGCCGCAAGGAAACTCGGCGTCCCGGACGGCCGCATCTGCACCATCGCCGCACAAGTCGATGGCGTCTCGACAGCCAACGGGGCGAACGCCGCGCCCGGCGCCCTGGAAGAGATCGCCCGGCTGATCGCGGCGGGCGAGCTCCGGGTGCCCATCGCGGCGAGCTTCCCGATCGAGCAGATCCGCCGCGCGGCCGAGCTCCAGGCCGGCCGGCACGTGCACGGCAAGGTCGTCATCGACCTCTAGCCACCGGTCGGTGCTGGAGCGACTGAGTGCCGAGAACGACCGCGAGGTCCAGGCGGTCGGCGTCCTCGGTGCCGGGCTCGGCGGTGTAGACGGTGATACGCAGGTCGTCCACTGCGACCAGCAGCGTGTCGCAGTCGAGGGTGATCGGGCCGACCGCCGGGTGGTCGATGGTCTTGTGCCGGGAGGGCTCGGTCAGGGGCGGCGGTGTCTCGGCGTCCCAGAGCTCGGCGAAGCGCGGGCTGCCGGAGGTCAGATCGGTGATCAGGCGGCGCAGGGTGCGGTCGGCCGGGTAGCGCGAGGCCGTCAGGCGCAGGTCGGCCACCAGCCGGGCTTCGTGTTCGGCCTGTTCCCGCGGGGTGTGCACGACCCGCGAGGGCAGACGGGCGACGTTGCGCCAGACGGCGTTGCGTTCCAGGCCGCGCCAGGTGCTCGTGTCACCCATGAGCGCGTCGTAGGGCGCGTTGGCCAGTACGAGCGTCCAACTGGCGTCGTAGACGACCACGGGGGTGTGCGAGAGCCGGTCGAGCAGCCGTTGCACGCTCGGGGCGACCCGCGACGGCACGATGTCCGGACCGGGCGCGGCGTGTCCGGCCAGCCGGTAGAGCAGGTCGCGTTCGGTATCGGACAGGCGCAGCGCTCGGGCCAGCGACTCGACCACCTGCGCCGACGGCGCGGTCGCGCGCCCTTGCTCAAGGCGGGTCAGGTAGTCGGCCGAGATCCCGGCGAGCGCGGCCAGTTCCTCGCGGCGCAACCCGCTGGCCCGGCGCCGACGGCCCACCGGCACGCCGACAGCCTCGGGTGCCACCCGGTCGCGCCAGCGGCGTACCGTCCGGCCGAACTCCCACGCTTCCACGATCTCCAGTGTGCGCGTGCCCGAACCGGGTTGTCCTGGCCCTGACAGTCCTACGAAAACCCGACGACTGCCTACGGCCCGCGCTATCGCACAGGCTGGGGCCATGACCGAACTCGGAACTGTTCTGATCACCGGCCCGACCCGCAACCTGGGCCGCCACGCCGTGCTGGCCATGGCCGGCCGCCCGGACGGGCGGCGACCCGACCTGCTGCTGGTCGGTCGCGCCGGACCCGACCTGAAGGCGGTGGCCGACCAGGCGCGCGCACGCGGCGCCAGCGTTCACGAGATCGGCTGCGACCTCTCGCGCCTGGCCGACGTCCGTGCCGCCGCCACCACCGTGCGCGACCTGCTCGCCGCAGGCGCCGTACGGCCGCTGCGCGCACTGATCGCCAACGCCGGCGTCATGTCGGCCGACACCCGGCGGGCGTCGGCCGACGGCTACGAAATGACGTTCGCCGTCAACTACCTCGCCCACGCCCGACTCATCGGCGACCTGCTCGACTCCTTCACCACCCCGGCACGGATCGTGCTCCTCGGCTCGAACACCTATTACGCCAACATCTGGCGCAAACTGCTCGGCGTGGCCGAGGCGAAGTGGGCCGACCCCATCGAACTCGCCCGCCCGGCCACCGGTGCGCAAGCCCCGGGAATGACGGCCTCCGGCGTCGCCTACTCCAACGCCAAACTCGCGATCCTGTACTACGCCCACGAACTCCAGCGTCGCGCCGGCGGCGGGATCAACGTGTCGGTCTTCGAACCCGGCTGGATGCCCGGCACCGCACTCGGCCGCGGCGCCCCCGAGGCGTTTCAGGTGATGAGCCGCGCGTTGGGTCGTGTACCCGGCGTTTCGAAGCCGCAACGCTCCGGACCTCTGTTGGCCGCGATGGCCCTCGACGACAAATGGGCGCACCTGCGCGACGGCGCCTTCGTGGTCAAAACCAAACTCATCGAAGTGCAGCCCGTCGCCCACGACCCCGAAAGGGAGCGGCGCCTCTGGGAAGCGACCACCGAACTGCTGGAACACGCAGGAGCGTCGCGTTAGCTGGTAGCACCGTCCGGCCAGCCGGACGGTGCCGTCCGCGGCCCCCACAGCGTGGAAGTATTGTGCCAGGCCAAATTCCCCGTCGCGTCGGCCAGTTCCGACGGCGTTCCCACCAGGTCCGTGACCCGCCGCGTCGTCGAGCACGTTGACGCCCGAATGCCATGTGGTCGAATCCTGCTTCGCCGCCACCAACGGGTCGCTCATGTCACGGCCCCAGTCTGCGTCGTCGGCGGGGCGGCAAAACGAGTGATCATTCGGCCGTGCCCAGTCCTCGGACACCGATCTTTCACCGGCGGCTTCCAGCGGGGACCCGAATCCCGTCGAATGGATCCGAACGGCCGAGTCGGCTCAGGAATCGTCCACCAGGGTGGCGAGCATGGCACGCCGGGCGCCGTCGAGGTGCGCGTGCATGCGTTCCCCGGCCAGTTCGACCGCACCCTCGCGGAGCGCGTCGAGGATCGCGCCGTGCTCGGCCGCGATGCGGTCACGGCCCAGAGCCAGGCGGGACTGGAGCATCGACAAATGGATCTCGCCGCTGAGCAACTCGTAGAACTTCGACATCCGTGGACTTCCGACCCCGTCGACAAGGGCGCGATGGAAACACAGGTCCGCCTCGACGAAGACGCTGGGCCGCTGAGCATCCCCGACCGCGTGGAGATCGTCGACCGCCCGCGCGGCCCGCTCGTGCGCCGCGGAGTCTCCCGCGACGAGCCGCACGGCCTCCAGTTCCAGGGGCATCCGAACGAGGAAGAGGTCTTCTACATCGGCCGCGGTCAACCGCGGCACCCGTGCCGGTTGCTGGCGCCCGGCGCGGCGAAGAAGGCCTTCGTGCACCAGTTGCGTGATCGCCACCCGGGCGGTGGGCCGTGACACCTCGAACTCGGCGGCGACGTCGTTCTCCGCGAGCCCACGACCCGGCTCGACCACGCCGTCGAGGATCTGCGCGCGCAGCGTCGTGATCAGCGAGGTGGTGACCGAGATCGTCGCGAGTCGCGCCATGTCACCTCTCCCTGTCGTCCCGCTCCGGCGCCGTTCAGGCTATCGGCCGTGCGTCAGGTCGACGATCACGACCCTTGACCTGGTTGTCTCGTTGTCATACAACATAGCAATGCAGACGACGACGTCCGATCAAGCCACGGTCCGATCGCTGGCAACCCTCCGACAAGCCCTCGACGACGGAACGCTGCTCGACCGGGCGTCCGACCGGATGTCCCACGCTCACGACGCGTCGCACTTCCACCTCGTGCCGGCCGCCGTCGCCAAGCCTCGCGACAGCGCCACGATCGGCCGGTTGTTCGCCGCCGCGAAGACCGCCGGGATCCCGTTGACGTTTCGCTCCGGCGGCACGAGCCTGTCCGGCCAGGCCGCGACCACCGGCATCCTGGTCGACACGCGCTCCCATTTCCGGACCATCGAGGTACTCGACGACGGACTCAGGGTGCGCGTCGGGCCGGGCGCGACGATCCGGCAGATCAACGCCCGGCTCGCCGGCCACGGCCGCAAGCTCGGGCCGGACCCGGCGAGCGAAATCGCTTGCACCATCGGGGGCGCGGTCGCCAACAACTCCAGCGGCATGGCCTGCGGCACCACGGCCAACAGCTACGCCACCCTCGAGTCGATGGTCCTGGTTCTGCCCTCGGGCACCGTCGTCGACACGGGAGCCCCCGACGCGGACGAGCGGCTGCGCGCGTATGAACCGCGGCTCTACGCCGGCCTCGCGCGCCTGCGCGACCAGGTTCGGAACTCCGCCGTGCTGCGGGAACACATCGAGCGGCAGTTCTCGATGAAGAACACCATGGGTTACGGCATCAACTCGCTGCTCGATTTCAGCAGTCCCGCGGAGATCCTGGCGCACCTGGTGGTCGGCAGCGAGGGCACGCTGGCGTTCATCGCATCCCTGGTCATGCGGACCGTACCCGTGCTGCCGCACAGCCGTACGGGACTGCTGGTCTTCGACGATCTGGCCGCGGCCACCGGTGCGCTGCCCGGACTGGTCGCCACCGGCCCCGTGTCGATCGAGCTTCTCGATGCCACGTCACTCCGCGTCGGGCAGCGCGATCCCGCCGCCGACGACGTGCTGCGTGCCCTCGCGGTCCGGGAACACTCTGCCCTGCTCGTCGAGTACCAGTCCTCGACCCGCGCGGGCGTCGACGAATTGGCCGACGCGGCACGTCCCACACTGGATACCCTGCCGATCATCGGACGCCGCGAGCTCACCGCCGATTCCCGGGCACGAGGGGGAATGTGGCACATCCGCAAAGGGTTGTACGCGAGGGTCACCGAAGCGCGCCCCAGCGGGACGACCGCGCTGCTGGAAGACATCGTCGTTCCCGTGCCGCGGCTGCTGCCGACCTGCGAACGTCTGATCGGCCTGTTCCGGCGCCATGGCTACGAAGACGCGGTGATCTTCGGGCACGCCAAGGACGGCAACATCCACTTCGTGCTGACCGAGCGACTCGGCGACGAGCACGCCTCCATCGAGCGTTTCGCGCGGTTCACCGACGACATGGTCGAACTCGTCCTCGGCCAAGGCGGCTCGCTCAAGGCCGAGCATGGTACCGGCCGGATGATGGCACCGTTCGTGCGCCGCCAGTACGGCGACGAGTTGTACGCGGTCATGCGTGAGATCAAGTGGCTTTGCGACCCGGACGGCGTGCTCAACCCGGACGTGGTGATCTCCGACGATCCCGGCGGCCACCTCCGTGACCTGAAAACGACGCCGCCCATCGAGGAGGAGGCCGACCGTTGCGTCGAGTGCGGGTTCTGTGAACCGGTCTGTCCCAGCCGCGACCTGACCACCACTCCCCGGCAGCGGATCGTCCTGCGGCGTGCGATCGAGCGGGCCCGCCTCGCCGGAGACGGCGAACTCACCGCTCGACTGGAAGCGGAGTACGGCTACGACGCGGTCGACACCTGTGCGGCCGACGGGATGTGCCAGACCGCGTGCCCGGTCCTGATCGACACCGGCGATCTCATGAAACGGCTCCGCGCTGAGCGCGCCGGGCGAATCTCCACCGCGGCCTGGAGCGCCGCGGCCCGTCGCTGGGATTCCGTTACGCGCGGGGCTTCGGCGGCCCTGTCCATCGCCGCGACGCTGCCGGCCCCGGTCGTCAAGACGGCGAACAAGCTCGCGCGGGCGGTCGGCGGCCCCGGGAGCATCCCGTTGTGGTCACCCGATCTCCCTGCCGGTGGCAAGCCGTACCGCCAGGATGGCTCCCCGCGTGACACCGCTGAGGCGGTCTTCTTTTCGTCGTGCACGGGCGCGATGTTCGGCGCGGCCACCCCCTCGGCGTCCGGGGTGGCGATCGCGTTCACCACGCTTTGCGAACGCGCGGGCGTCGAAATCACCTCGGTGCCCACCGCGACCGGGCTGTGCTGCGGCACTCCCTGGCGGTCCAAAGGAATCACCCGGGGATATCAGGAGATGGCCAAGCGAGTCCTGCCGGTCCTGTGGGAGAGCACTCGCCACGGCGAACTCCCGGTCGTGTGCGACGCGTCCTCATGCACCGAGGGGCTCCGGCAGATGATCGAACACGGGCCGCGCGAGTATCACGCGATCGCCGTCGTCGACGCGGTCGAGTTCTGCGCGACCCGCCTGCTGCCCCGGCTCACCGTGACCAACCGGCACTCCGACCTCGCGCTACACCCGACCTGCTCGGCCACCCGGATGGGACTTACCGCCAAGCTGTGCGAGGTGGCCGAGGCGATCGCAGACCCGGTAACCATCCCCCGCGCCTGGGGCTGCTGCGGATTCGCCGGCGACCGCGGCCTCCTGCATCCCGAACTCACCGCCTCGGCGACCCGTGACCAGGCCGCGGAGATCGCCGCCGGCGCACACGACACGTTCGCCTCCTGCAACCGCACGTGCGAACTCGGCATGACCCGCGCGACCGGAGCACCCTACGTCCACATCCTCGAACTGGTGGAAAGCGCCACCCGGCCGGCCCCTGCCGGTGTCCCGGACGTACCCGCCTGACGGAGGGAGTGGAGCCGACGCCACCCTCGCCCGGCGACCGCGGGCGAGGGTGGCGTCGAATCACTTCCTCACCCCACTTGTTCCGTCTCCGTCGCGGGACGGGTGACGTGGGCGGTGTGGCCGCGCGGGATGGCGAAGGACAGAAGTCCACAAAGGACAAGAGACAGCGCCATGATGCCGAACGGGAGTTGGTAGCCGCCGCTGAGTTCGCGCAGCCATCCGGTGGCGTATCCGGCGATGAACCCGCCGAGGGCGCCGACGGTGTTGATGAGCGCGAGCCCACTCGCGGCGGCGGCACCCTCGAGCCGGGCGCTGCTGATGCTCCAGAACACCGGGATGGCGGCGTAGATGCCGATCGCGGACAACGCGACGCCCACGACCAGCAGGGGGAACGACTTACCCGCGAAAGCGCACAAGGCGACGCCGATTCCGGCGAGGAGCACGGGGAGTGCGAGATGGCCGCGACCCGGCTCGCGGCGGGCCATCCTGCTCCACACGACCGAGGCGATCGCGCCCAGCGCGAACGGAATGAAGGTGACCACGTTCACCGCGGCGCTCGCGCGGTCGTGGACCAGGCCGGTCGTGACGAGCGGGACGAAGAACGTGATCGCGAACATCGGGAAGGTCAGGAGCAGGAACACGATGGCGAGCCGGATCGTGGTCGCGCTGCGCAGGGCCGATGAGAAGGAATGCCTGCCACTGTCGTGGGCGCGTTCGATCCGGTTCGCCTCGGTGAGGGCGCTCCGTTCATCCGTGGTGAGCCAGCGCGCCTCGGCGGGTTTGTCGGTGAGCAGGAGCAGCACCGCGAATCCGAGCACGACGGCGGCGATGCCCTCGACGGCGAACATGAAGCGCCAGCCCTCGATCCCGAAGGTGTGCTGTCCGTGGTGGATGAGCCAGTTGGACAGCGGCCCGCCGAGCGCGGTGGAAAGGGGAACCGCGACGTAGTAGGCGCCGAGCACGAACACGCGCCGCTGCCCGGTGAACCACTGCGAGATGTACCAGAGGATGCCCGGCAGCAGCCCCGCTTCGGCGATCCCGAGCAGGATCCGGGCGCCCACGAAGGTACCGGTGCCGCTGACGGCCGCGTGCAGTGCGGCGACAACGCCCCAGCTCACCGCGATCCGGGCGAGCCAGCGCCGGGCACCGACGCGGTAGAGCACGTAGTTGCTCGGTATTTCGAGCAGGACATAGCCGACGAAGAACAGCGCGACACCGAGCCCGTAGCCGGTGGTGGTCATCCCGAGGGCGGGGTTCATGGTGGGCGCGGCGAAGCCGACATTGACCCGGTCGAGGTAGTTGACGAACAGCAGCAACACGAGGACGGGAATGAGACGGCGGGTCGCCTTGCGGTGCGCGGTGCGCAGTTCGGCCGTCATGCGGGCACCTCGATCAGCGCGTGCGGACCGCCGGGGTTCGTGAGGTTCACCGTGCGTTCCGGTCCGATGTGGACGAAGTCCTCGATGTGGAAGCCCCGCACCGGATCGACCCAGCCGAGTTCGATCTCCAGGGTCATCCCTTCGGACAACGGTTCCTCGTATTCGACGGTGAGCTGGGGTTCCTCGTGCAGCACAAGGCCGATCCCGTGCCCGACGATGCTCCAGCGAAACTCTTCGCCCATGCGTTCGTATCCTTTCCTTGCGGCCTCGACAAGTTCGCGGGCGACGACGCCCGGACGCGCGGCCTCGACGATCTCGGCGTGCACGGCGCTGATCCGGTCGAACCGCGTGCGCTGTTCCCGACTTGCCTTCCCGACCACGGCGGTGCGCGCGATGTCCGAGGTATAGCCATCGATCCGGACGCCCCAGTCGGCGCGGACGAGCGTTCCCTCCTCGAAGGTGCTCGTCCCCGGCCAGGGATGCCATTGCCCGGCGCGGCAGCCTCCGCCGAGGATGGAGTGCGACAGTTCCTGCGCGCCGTCGCGCAGGAGCGCATCGGTGATCCCGGTGGCCACCGAGACTTCGGTGTCCCCGGGCCGGATACCACGCAATCCGTCTTCCAGACGCCGCGCGGTGAGTTGGTTGACCCGGGTCAGCACCTCGAGTTCGGCGGGGGTCTTCACCTTGCGCATTTCGTTGAGCAAGGGCCACGCGTCTTCCAGGCGCAGCCGGGGAATCCGCGCGCGCAACCCTTCAGTGATCTTGAACGGAGTGGCCCTGGCCTCGATCCCGATCCGCCGGGCGCCCACCTCCCGCAGTGCGCCCGCGGCGACGTCGACCATGTCGTCGCCTTCGCCGGTGTAACCGCGGATGTCCTTGATGTGCGGGGTCGTCTCCTCCGGCGCCCACGTGTCCGACTGGCCGCCGGTCCAGTTCTCGGCGCGGGGCGCGGGGACGACATAGACGGGTTCACCGTCGGCAGGCCATACCACGATGTGCAGCCGCTCCCACGTCAGCCACAGGTCCGGGTGGTAGAAGCCGGAGAGGTAGGCGGTGTTCTCCGGCCACGTCGACACAACGGCGTCGAGCCCGCTCTCGGCCAGCAACCGCCGGATGCGGGGAACATCGGCGTAGACCGGATTTTTCAGACTGGTCATGACTGCCTCTGCTAGTGAGACGGTGAATACGAAGTGGACAGTGCTTGGGTGACCGCGGTCCGCATGAGCGTCGCGGCGGCGCGTTGCGCGTCCAGAGGAACGCCGTCGTCACTGAGGACGGGTCGGGCGTGCCATCCGCAGACCACGCCGGAACGTACGGCGGCGCGGAGGATGTCTTCGACGTAGTCGGCGTCGGCGACCAGGTCCGGACGCCGCAACAGGTAAGCCAACAACGCGGTGACGGCGTAGCCGCCCCAGTCGGAGATGGCGGCGGTGAGCACGAAGTCGGTGGCGACCGCCGCGGCCATACCGCCTCCACATGCACAGCGACAGCGGGCGCCTTCGGGCTGGATCTCGGCGACCTCGGGCAGGGCACCGAAGCCGACCTCGTTGCCGGCGTCGCCGATGCCACAGGTCAGGATCCCGCGCGCGGTGGCGGCCTCGAACAGCGGCGCGGGGTCGAAATGCTCGGCGTGCCAAGGGTTTCCGGTCGCTCCGTGGATGATGCCCGCACGGTTGGGCGCGAGCTTTTCGATCGCGAGTACCAGCACAGGGTCGAGGTCGTCGAGGATCGCCGTGGCGAAGCGTGCGCCTTCCGCGTCGTCCTCGGGCGAGACGTGAATGGTGACTTCGACGGGAGCGGGTCCGACCGCGTCGGAGTGCACGTTGAGCTGGCCCGCCCTGGCGATCTCCTTGAGCGGTGCGGAAAAACGGGCCTCCGCGGCCAGGTGCACCTGTGCGCCGAGGCCGAGGGTCAGTACCCTCGCCAGCGCGACGGCGCCGAGCAGACCGTCGATCTCACCGGTGGGCAGGCTGGGCGCGCCTCCGGCGCCGCACACGATGAGGACGCGGTCTCCCTCGGCCACGCGGTCATAGATGGCGGTGGCCATCGCCGTGCTCAGCGGCCCCTTCTGCCGTTCTCGCGCCGCTTCGTAGAGCAGGTGCGCGACCCCGCGGGGCATGTTGCCGACCGGGCGAAGCTCAGTGGTCATGATCTGGTCGACGTACTGACCTACCACCTCAGGCACGCGTTTCTCCTGTCGTCACCACGTTTTGTTCCCTGGGCCGGTTCCGGAATTCGGGGCGCTTCCGCAGGGCGAGCGAAGCCACCGCGCCGACGAGCATCACCGCGGCGACGACGAACATCGCCGGGCGGTAGCTGCCCGTCGCGTCGTGGAGCGCACCGGTCAGGTACGGCGCCACGAAGCCGGCGACGTTGGCCAGCCCGCCCGCGACACCCATGCCCGCCGCGACCGCCGCACCGGTCAGAAATCGTGGCGGCAACTGCCAGAACACCGGCAGCACGCTGTAACTGCCCGCGGCCGCGATCGAGATCGCGACCAGTACCGCCGTGGTCGAAGGCAGATACAGCGCGACGGCGACCGCGACCGCCCCCGCGATCAGCGGTACGGCGGTGTGGAAGTGCCGTTCCTGGGTCCGGTCCGAGTTGCGGGCCACCAGCAGCACCGCGACCGCCGCCACGGCATACGGGATCGCGGTCAGCAGCGCGGTCCTGGTCAGGGTCACCTGCTGCCCGAACTGCCGCGACAACTCCGCGATGACCTGAGGCAGGAAGAACGACAAGGCATAGCCGCCGATGTTGGACGCGAACCCGACCAGCGAGACCACGTAGATCCGCCAGTCCTTCAACGCGGCCAGGACCGTCGAACGGCCGTGCGCACCGGCATCGTTCTGTTCGGCTCGAAGCGTCGCCATCAGCGCGTCACGTTCCGGCCCGGTCAGCCACGACGCTCGGTCCGGGGTGCCCGGCAGCGCGAAGTACGCGATCACCCCGACCAGGACCGCGGGCAGCGCTTCGACGAGGAACATGGTCCGCCAGCCGCTGAGGCCGAGAAACCCGTCGCCATGCCCGATCAACAACGCCGACACCGGGGCACCGAGGACGACCGCGAAGGGAATCGCCACGATGAACCGGGCGATCATCCTGGCCCGCACCGGAGCCGGGAACCACGTCGTGAGGAGGTAGACCACGCCGGGGACGAAGCCCGCCTCCGCCAGCCCGAGCAGGACGCGCACGAGATAGAACTGCGTTTCGTTGCCGACGAAGGCCATGGCCCCCGACACGATCCCCCAGCTCACCATGATCCGGGCCAGCCAGCGCCGGGCGCCGACCCGGTGCAGGATGACGTTGCTCGGCACCTCGAACAGCACATAGCCGATGAAGAACAGGCCCGCGCCGAGCCCGTAGGCCGCCGTGGACAGGTGAAGGTCCGGATTCATCTTGGCCGCGGCGAAACCGACGTTCACGCGGTCGACATAGCTGATCACATACATCACCACCACCAGCGGCACGATCCGCGACGCCGCCTTGCGTGTCGCGGAACGCACCGCCGTCGCGGTCTCGGGAAGCTCAGGTTTCACGGCTCACCTCGTCGTGTTTACACCGTATCTGGATCATGTACGCTGTATATGACGCGTAAGCTAAGCACATGAATCGCCCCGGCACCAGCCCCCGAGACCGGACTCCACCTGCGGTAACCGCGCTCTCACCGGACGACGTCGTGCGGACGGCGCTCGAACTCACCGCGGAAAAGGGCCTGGAAGCACTGTCGATCCGCAGGGTCGCGACCGCGCTGGACATCTCGCCGATGTCGGTCTACAAGTTCGTCGCGTCCAAGGACGAACTGCTGGACGCGATGCTGTTGCATCTCCTCGACCGGATGGAGATCCCCTACACGACGACCTCCGACTGGCGCGAGCAGATCGTGGGGACCATGTGCGCGTGGCGGGACCTCGTCGAGGAACAACCCGGCGCCATGCAACTGCTCGCGACGCGGCGCCTGCCACCAGGCTCGGCCGGTCTGGCGCGCCTGGCGGAACGGGTTCTCTCCGCTCTCGAACACGGCGGCATCACGGGTCCCCGGGCCGCCCGCGCGTTTTGGCAGACGTTTTCGGCCACCGTCGGGCACATCGTGTTCGCCCGCGCCCGCGCCGGCTTGGACGAGCACGTCCAAGCGGCCGCCCGGGACGCCATGCACCGCACCGCCACCGAACGCGGCTTCGACCACGTCGCGAGCCTCGCGACCGACCTGACCCGAATCGAAACACGAGGCACTCTCGACGACGCTCTCCGCGTGCTATTGGCCGGTCTTTCGACCGAAAACCCCTAGCCGGTACCGCATCGGGACCCGTTACCCGGCGCCTCGGTCCGCCAGCCGAGCAGGATCGCGCGGAGCGCCTGCTCGGCGAGGCGCCCGGCGCGCTCGTGGCCGACCGTGCCGAGGAAGCCGAGCGAGGCGATGCCGTACAGCGTCCCCCAGAGGACCTCGCAGGCTTCGTGAGGGTCGGCGAGGACCACCTCGTGCGCCTTCGCCCAGGCGGTGAGCAGTTCCTCCACGAATGCGATCGCCGGTTCCGCGGCGCGCAGGCGCTCGTCCGCGTCGACCTCGGGCGAGTTCATCACCTGGTAGAGGTGTGGGTGCTCACCGGCGAAGCGGATGCATTCGGCCGCGACCCGCAGCACGCGCCGGTCGACGTCGGGCTCCTCGGCCGCCCGCCGGGACTCGGCCAGCATCAGACGGTGGCCGTGCGCGACCAGCTCCAGCACGAGTGCGTCCTTGTTGGCGAAGTGCTGGTAGACCACGGGCGCGGAGTACTCGACGTCGGTCGCGATGCGCCGGATCGTCAGCGCCGTGGCGCCCTCGGCCTCGAGGATGCGCAGCGCCGCCTCGATGATCCGCCGGCGGGTGCTCGCCCGTTCCCGCGCCCGCCTCGTGCTGGTCGCCATGCTCCGCCACTTCGTTTCGCCGGTTCCTCCGGACACTAGCCGTCTCCTTGACGGGGGTGTCATCCCCTTCTAGTCTAACGACGTTAGAAGATCTAACGTCGTTAGCACGAGAAAGGCCTGTCATGGCCGAGCACGTCATCATCGGCGCCGGTTCCATCGGCACCAACGTCGCCCGCCTCCTCGTCGAGCGCGGCGAAAGCGTCCGGATCGTCACGCGCAGCGGGTCCGGCCCCGAGCACCCGCTGGTGGAGCGCGTCGCCGCCGACGCCTCCGACCCGTCCCGCCTGACCGAACTCGCCCGCGGCGCGCAGGTGATCTACCACTGCGCGAACCCGCCCTCGTACACGACGTGGGAACGCCTGTTGCCGCCGTTGCAGACGTCGGTGATCGCCGCCGCGAAGACGAACGACGCGGTACTGGCGCTCACCGGCAGCCTCTACGCCTACGGCAAGCAGCCCGGCGGCAGGATGGACGAGCACACTCCCCTGGCCGCCACCGGGCGCAAGGGGCGGCTGCGCAAACGGATGTGGGAACAGGCACTCGGTTCCGGTATCCGCACGGTCGAGGTCCGCGGTTCCGACTACATCGGCAAGGACGCGGCGGGCATCTACTCCGTCCTCATCGAGCCGGCCATGAAGAAGGGCAGCGCCGCCTGGATCACCGGCCACCTCGACATGCCGCACACCTTCACCTTCAACGGCGACATGGCGCGGGCCCTGGTCACGCTCGCCCAGGACGAACGCGCGTGGGGCCGCGCCTGGCACGTGCCGTCCCCGCCTGCCATCACCATCCGCGAGTTCGCCCGGCGCTGCGCCGAGGCCGCGGGCAGGCCGCCGGTGAAACTGATCCAGCTGCCGCGCTTCGTGATGCGCACGGTCGGGCTCGTCGTGCCGATCGCCCGCGAGATGGCCGAGATGGACTACCAGTGGTACGCACCTTTCCGGATGGACGCGACGGAAACGGCGGAAACCTTCGGCCTGACCGCCACCGACCTCGACACCGCCATCCGGGACCAGGTCGGCGCCGCGGGCGAGGAAGCAGGGCGCCACATCGGGTCCTGACTGTTCGCCCGGTAGTACTCCGGCCACGCCGGAAACCGTGGTCTCCTGGTTAGGATGCGGGGAACCGTCTCACCCGCCGCAACGCGAGAGAAATGCGACCACTCGGACCAGACTTGCCCGTGAAACAGATCGCTTTATCAGTGTTTTACTCCAAATACGGCAAGACTTTGCAGACAGTAAGGCCTTGGCGCTCTGGGGAACTAACGTGATGCTGTGTCAGTCCGCGGTATCCCTGGTCACGCTTGCGGGAATCACTTCGTCCGCGGTGAGCCTGTTCGAGTAAGGACGGGCGTTTGCTCGGGGACAATGCGGAGGTGCCGGTGACCGGCGATGACTGGGATGCCCCCACGCGCAGGGTCACTCCCGCGCGTCCGGGCCGCCGGCGTGCGGTGTTCGCGGGCAGGGCCGCGCTGGGACTGGTCGCGGCGTTGGTGCTGGCGACGACCGGTTACGGCTGGGCGGCACTGGGCAGCCTGACCCACGGGTTGCGCACCTCCGGCGCGCTGGACGGGGAGACCGGTTCCCTCAACGGCGACACCAACATCCTGATCATGGGCTTGGACTCGCGGCTGGACGAGAACGGAAATCCGCTGCCCCAGGACATCTACAACGCCCTGCACGCCGGTGACGAACAGGACGGCGGCTACAACTCCAACGTGCTGATGCTGCTGCACGTGCCCGCCAACGGCAGCAAGGCGACCTCGATCTCCATCCCCCGCGACGACTACGTAGACCTGCCCGGGTGCCCCGACGGGGAATGCCACGGCAAGATCAAGGAGGCCTACGGCTACGCCTTCGACCAAAGGGCCAGACAACTGGTCAACCAGGGCGTGACCGACAAGGTCCAGCGCGAGCAGCAAGCCCGCGAGGCCGGCCGCAAGGCCGAGATCGACACCGTGCGCCAGTTTCTCGGCGGGGTCGCGGTGGACCATTTCGTCGAAGTGACCCTGGTGGCGTTCTTCCAGATCGCGCAGGTCGTGCAGCCGATCACGGTCTGCGTCGCCGAAGACACCCAGGACAGTTTCTCCGGCGCCAATTTCCACAAAGGACAGCAGCAGGTCAACGCCGCGCAGGCGGTCGCGTTCGTGCGGCAGCGCCGCGACTATGTGCACCCGGAACTGAACTTCACCGACCTGGACCGGGCCCGCCGCCAGCAGGCGTTCATCATCTCGCTGGCCTACCAGCTCAAACAGGGTGGCGCGTTCGCCAACCCCGGCCAGCTCCAGCGGATCATGGACGTGGCCAAGCAGAACACGGCCCTGGACTCCCACCTCGACCTGCTTTCCTTCGCCCGCCAAGCCTCGAACCTGACCGGCGGCAACGTCACCTTCGTGACCCTCCCGATCGACCATTTCGGCAAGAACTCCCGCGGCCAAGACGTCAACTTCGTCAACCTGCCCGAAATCCGCCGGCTGGTCACCCAGCTGATCGGCGCACCACCCGCCCCGGCCTCGTCGTCCCCGCCCGCCGCGCCGTCGGCGACGGTGTCCATCGTGAACGCCACCAGCCGCGAGGGTCTCGCCGCCCAAACCCGGCAATTCCTGGCCGGCCAGGGATACACCATCGGCACCATCGGCAGCGAAACCCGGCGCAGCTCCTCGACAACGATCTTCTACGGCAACGGATCCGAAGACGCGGCCAACACCCTCGCCTCGGCACTGGGTGGCGGTATCACCGTTCAGCGCTCCAACGAACTGGCCACCGGGCATGTCGAAGTGCTGCTCGGCTCCGACTTCCGGCTCCCTGCCACCGGTGGTGGCGGTGACAGTGGCGGCCTCGCCGAGGCGAAACCCACCACCACACCCGGCGCTCCGGCCGCCCCCTCACCCGCACCGGCCGACAACAGTGGTACCGCCGGGCTGGACGGCATCAGCGGTGGCGGCGTTCCCTGCGTGAAATAACCGTCAGGAGGCACCGCCCACAGTGCCCTCCGCTACGGCAAGAGCGGAGGGCTGACCAGCGGTGCCGGGGTGAGTCCGCATCCGCGCGGCGTACCGGTGGCCGAAGTACGCGGGCAGACCGAATCCGACGACCTGGTAGGCGACCTTCAGCACGATGCCGCCGTTCAGCGCGACGCAGGCGAACCCGGCCGCGGCGATGAACACGAAACCGACCGTCCAGATCGAGGTGATGACCATGTTGATGTGGCGGAACCGCGGCGAATCGGCGACGTCCGGTGCGACCCTGAGGCGCGCGATGCCGAGGGTGAAGGGCCGCCCGGCCGCCAAGCTGACCAGCGCGATCAATCCCAGCCAGGCGGTGGAGATCGGACTGTCGTAGTTCCGCAGCGGCGAGTGCGGCGCGAGGAAGGCCAACGCGGTGAGCGCGGCGAAGTAGGTGGTCATACCGATGCCCAGGATCTGCCCGTCGAGCCTCATCCCGGCACGGCGGTTGAGCACCAGGGCAACCACGCTGATGACCAGGGCGGCCAGCGCGGCCCACGGCCGGCCGAACGGTGACACGACGGAGAAAACGATCCACGGCGCGAAACCGCGCAGGAAATTCATCAGGTGCCATTCCTTTCGAAATACTCGCTGGGGAAATAATTCGGAATCGCGGTTCGACGTCCGCCGGAAAACCACGGTAGAAGGACCGGACCGTAATGTCCTGAGGCCGGCGCGGTATCTCGGGTGGAGGTGAGTCTCCACCCGCGTCTACAACGCCGGGACCACGACGGGAGCCAGCTGGCGTCCTTACGCTCGCCCACGATGACGGCACCCGTTTCCTGGGGCGGCCCATTACCGGAAAGGCACCCTGATGACCGGTGAAACCACCGAGCCTCCACAACTCCCGTTCAACCGGCCCACCCTGCTCGATCCCGCCCCGGCTTTCGCGGAACTGCGCCGGCGGGCACCACTGGTGCGGGTGCGCACGCCCGCCGGCGACCTGGCCTGGCTGGTCACCGGCTATGAACAGGCCCGTGCCCTGTTCGGCGACCCGCGACTGGGCCGCTCACATCCCGATGCCGCCGCCGCGCCCGCCCTCAGCGATGCGGCGATCATGGGCGGCCCGTCCGGGAATTACGACACCGAGCACGCCGACCACGCGCGCATGCGACGGTTGTTGCGACCCGCGTTCTCGGCGAAGCGGATGCGGGCCTTGGACGACCGCGTCGCGGATCTGGTGGCGCAGTGCCTCGACGAAGTGGCCGCGGCGCGAAGCCGTGCGCCGCACCGGCCGGTCGACCTGCACGCGCACCTCTCCTTCCCGCTGCCCGCCCTGGTCATCAGTGAACTGCTCGGGGTCCCGGTCACCGACCGCGAGTACTTTCGCGATCTCTCCGATCGGGCCAGCCGGATGGGCTCGGGCGGCGATGCGGCAACGGCGATAGCCGAGTTTCACGCCTACCTGGGCCGGTTGACCGCCGCCAAACGTGCTCGTCCCGCACAAGACGTGCTGTCCGACCTGGTCCGCGCGCAAGCCGATGATCCGTCGTTCACCGACGACGAGCTGGCCGCGATGGCCGCCGGACTCCTGTTCGCCGGACACGAGACAACGGTCAACCGGATCGATCTCGGGGTGCTGTTGCTGCTGGCGAATCCGGCTCGCCGGGACGGTTTCATCGCCGACCCCGCGGGCCAGGTCACCGGAGTCGTCGAGGAAATCCTGCGCATGGCCGCACCCGCCGACCTGGGAGTACTGCGCTACGCCCGCACGGACATCGAGATCGGCGGAGCACTCGTCCGGCAGGGCGAGGCCGTGCTGCTGGTCCCCAGCGCGGCGAACCGCGATCCGTCGATGTTCACCGATCCCGATGCGTTCGACGAGTCCCGCGCGCCCAACAACCACCTGGCGTTCGGCCACGGCGCGCACTTCTGCATCGGCGCCAGTCTCGCCCGTACCGAACTGCGGACCGTGTTCACCGCGTTGTTCAGCCGGTTTCCCACCTTACGACTGGCCATTGACGTCCACGATCTTCCCGTTCGCACCGATCAGTTGACCGGTGGCATCAGCGAGCTGCCGGTCACCTGGATGCCCTGACGAATCACGAAGGGGGATCCATGCCGCCTCACGCGCGCGGCAGTCGAGCCACGAACCGGGCGCCCGCGTCGCCGTCCTCGATGCGGAGCGTGCCGTCGTGCCGGAGCGCGATGTCGCGGGCGAGCGTGAGCCCGAGGCCGGCGCCGCCGGCGTCCCGCGCTCGTGCTTCGTCGAGGCGGACGAACCGGTCGAAGACCCGTTCACGGTCCGGACCGGCGACACCGGGACCGTCATCGACCACCTCCAGGACAACGGCCCCGTCCGACTCCGAGACGGTGACCCTGACCGACGACCGGGCGTGCCGCACCGCGTTGTCCAGCAGGTTCCGCAGCAGTCGTTCGAGCTGCACGGAGTCACCGCGGACCAGCGCGGCTCCGGCCACCGTCGCCAGCACGGCGGGCCCGGTTCCGAGGGATCGCTCGGCCAGCTGCTCGGTCACCAGATCGGCGACGTCCACGAGGTCGGACGGGGGGTGGCCGTCCTCGACGGCCAACTGCAACAGGTCGGCGGTGATCCGCTGCAGGCGGGACACGTCCAGCAACGATCGCTCGGCTACCGCCGGCCAGTCAGCACGGTCGCGGTGCGCGAGGGCGACCTCCAAGCCGGTCCGCAGACTGGCGAGCGGGCTGCGCAACTCGTGGCTGGCATCGGCGACGAACCGCTCCTGCCGGAGGTGGGCCTGCTGGAGCCGGTCGAGCGTGTCGTTGGTGGTGACGGCGAGCCGGGCGACCTCGTCGTGGGAACGGGGCACCGGCACTCGCCGGTCCAGCCGATTCCCGCTGACCTCGGCCAGCTCACGCCGGATCGCCTCGACCGACCGCAACGCCGAGCCCGACGCGAACCACGCGACCAGCGCGACAATCACGACCGCCAGCGGGACGAAACCGGCCATCGTGTTGTCGAACAACTGAAGTGCCTGGATCGTGTTCCAGGGCGGCACGAACAGATACACGGTGAGACGGAAACTTCCGTTCCCCGAACCGCTCAGGCCCGAGTCCAATGTGGACCCGGCACGCCCGAGCGGCTCTACCAGACCGGCGGGCACATCGTCGACGACCCGGCCAAAAACCGTGTACGTGCGAAACTCCCGCCAATTCGGATGAGCGTCGGACCGTAGCGTCACGCTGGTAGTCGTCGTCCAGTCGGCCGGAGCACCGGCCGGCGCCGGTCCGGGAATGGTCCATTGTGGACTCAATCGGGCGATCGCGTCGCTGGTGACGACCGCCTTCCCCGAGTCGGCGACCACGACGAACATGGGGTCGCTCAAGACGGCGGAGGCCAGGGCGGTCCGGCCACCGCCGCGCGAGGCGACCCGGTAGGCCGACACCAACCGGTCCAGGTCGTTGGTGGTCGCGTTCTTCGCCGTGGCCGACAGTTCATGACTGACCAGCGCATGAACCCCGAGTGCGCCGACGGTGAACAGGAGCGCGCAGATCAGGGCCGCGGCCAGTGTGTTGCCACGGCGAATCGAGGCGGGCCACAGTCTGGATATCTTGAGCACAAGCGTTGGTAACACAGACCCTGAGGTCAGCGGGCGGCGACGTTCTCCGCGGCCCGGGCAGCCGAGTCGGCTTCCTCATCGGCTTCGACGGGGGTGGTGTTCTTCGGCCCGCGCAGGGCGACGTAGACGAGCAGGACACCCATCACGGCGGCGCCGATCCACATGGCTTGCCGCCAGCCGTCGACGAAGGACTGCTGGGCGGCATGGATGAGGTCCTGGGCGTGGCCGCCGGTCTTGGGTGCGACCTCGATGGCGTTGGCGATGCCTTCGCGGGCGGTGTCCGCGGCGCCCGTGGGAATGCCGTCGAGCCTGTCGTCGATGGCACTGCGGTAGCCGTTGGCCAGGAGCGCGCCGAGCATGGCGACGCCCAGGGCCGTGCCGAACTCGCGGGTGACGTCGTTGAGCGCGGAGGCAACGCCCTGCTTGGCGCGGGGCAGGGAACTGGTGATGGCTTCGGTGGAGGGCGTCATCGACAGACCCATGCCGATGCCCATGGCGAGCATGCCGGCCAGGATGGACAGGTAGCCGCCGTCGACCGAAACGAACAGCGCGATCAGGGCCAGGCCGAGGGCCGCCATGGCCACGCCGACGGTCATGGTGGCGCGGGCGCCGATCTTGGCGGCCATCTTCGGCGCCAGGCCGGAGCTCGTCATCATCATGACGGCCATGGGCATCATCGCCACGGTGGACAGCAGCCCGGACCAGCCGAGTACGGCCTGGAAGAACGGGAAGAGGACGACGGCGATACCCGCCTGGACGCCGAAGACGACGAGCAGAGTGATGGAGCCGCCGGCCAGACCGCGCTCGCGGAAGAGGCGCACGTCCAGCAGCGAACCATCGCCGCGGTGCGATTCCCAGGCCACGAAGGCCACTGCGGCGATCACGCCGACGGCCAGGCTGATCAGGGTGACGGGGTCGGTCCAGCCGCGCTCGGGGCCCTCCTGCAGGACGAAGATGAGGCCGATCACGGCGATGGTGGAGACCAGCGCGCCGATGGTGTCGAAGGAATGGGTGGAACGTGCGTGGGAGTCGGGCACCGACTTCAGCGTCATCGCCAGCGCGGCGATGACCAGGACCACGGGCAGCACGAACAGCCACCGCCAGTCGGCGACGTCGACCAGCAGGGCGGAGAGGAACATGCCCAGGATGCCGCCGCCTCCGGCGACACCGGTCCACACGCCGATCGCCTTGCCCCGTTCCTCCTCGGGGAAGGTGGCGGTGATGACGGCCAGCGTGAAAGGCATGATCATCGCGGCGCTGACACCGGCCGCCACCCGGGCGCCGATCATCACCGCGGCCGACGGGGCCAGCCCGGCGACGACGCCGGCGGCACCGAAAATGACCAGTCCGGTGACCAGCATGGGCTTGCGGCCCAGCCGGTCACCGATCGCGCCGAGCGGCAGCAGCAGCGCGGCCAGGGCGAGGGTGTAGATGTTGATGATCCACAGAACGGTGGTCTGGGACGCGCCCCACTCGACGGCCAGGTGTGTCTGGGCGACGTTCAGCCCTGACACCGAGGCGATGACGGCCATGAGCGCGAGGGAGACGGTGATCAGGATCGCGCGCAGCTGACGCGCATCCGGCGTACCCCTGGTGCCCGCTGGGGTATCCGGCGTCTGGTGAGGCTGGTTCGAACTCATGGTTTCGACGGTAAGCCCGAGTTGCACCTAAGGCATACCAAGTTGCCTATGACGCAAGAAGATGAACAGTTGGCCAGCCGCGTAAGCAATCTTGCGAGGCAATTCATCTAGACATCGGAGACCATCCGGTAACCGACACCACGCACGGTGGCGATCGTGCGCCGCCCGAACGGGGCGTCCACCTTGCGGCGCAACGCGCTCACATACACCTCGACGATGTTCGGATCGCCCTGGTAAGCCATGTCCCACACCTCGTCCAGGATTTCCCGCTTGGTGACCACATTGCCGCCGTGGCGCAGCAGGCACTCCAGCACCGCGAACTCCTTCGTGGTGAGCGCCACGGGCTGACCGTCGCGCACGACTGTGTGCTTGGCCTGATCGACCGCGAGATCGCCGAAGGTCAGCACCGATGAGCCTCCGGTGCGGCCGCGCCTGATGAGCGCCCGCAGCCGAGCCGTGAGGACCACATAGGAAAACGGCTTGCTGAGGAAGTCGTCGGCTCCGGTGTCCAGTGCCTCGGCCTCGTCGTACTCACCGTTCTTGGCGGTCAGCATCAGGATGGGCGCGGTGATTCCCTGCGCCCGAAGCTCCGCGCACACCCGGTATCCGTTCATCCTCGGCAGCATGATGTCCAGGATGATCACCTGATACTCGTTCGACATCGCCAACTCGAGACCGTCAGGGCCGTCGTTGGCGACGTCCACGGCGTAACCGTCGGCCTCCAGGCCCCACCGGAGTGTCTCGGCCAGCCGCTTCTCATCCTCCACGACGAGCACTCGCATCGCCGGATTCTCTCAGGTCCACGCGACGCTTCCTGAAGAGATCTTCAGGCGGCTTCAGGATTGGTTCAGCCGGAACCGGCCATGCTCCGCGGGACAACAGCAGGCGATCCGGGAGAGCGCAGTGGAGAGCAGCCTTGCGGCTGAAGCGATCGACGTGGTGAAGGTATTCGGCAAGGGGGACAACGTGGTCAGAGCGCTTGACCACGTGACCGTCGGGTTCCCCACCCAACGATTCACCGCGATCATGGGTCCGTCGGGCTCGGGGAAGACCACTCTGATGCACTGCCTGGCCGGGCTGGACACCGTCGGCTCGGGCAGGGTCAAGATCGGACAGCGCGAGTTGACCGGTCTGTCCGACGCCGCGCTCACGCGGCTGCGCGGCGACCACGTGGGCTTCGTGTTCCAGTCGTTCAACCTGATGCCGACCCTGACCGCGGAGGAGAACATCCTGCTCGGCCTCCGCCTCGCGGGCCGTCGGCCGGACAAGGCGTGGTTCGACACAGTGGTGCGTACCCTCGGACTGAGCTCACGACTACGCCACAAGCCCAGCGAACTGTCCGGTGGGCAGCAGCAGCGAGTGGCCTGTGCTCGCGCGTTGGTGGGCAGGCCCAAGGTGGTGTTCGCCGACGAGCCGACCGGCAACCTGGATTCGCGATCGAGCGCCGAGGTGCTGTCGTTCCTGCAGACGTCGGTGCGGGAGTTGGGGCAGACCGTCGTGATGGTGACCCACGATCCCGTTGCCGCCTCCTATACCGACCACGGCGTGTTGCTCGCCGACGGCCGGATCGCCGGCCGGCTGCGCCGGCCGACGCCCGATGCCGTCTCCTCGGCGCTCGCGAACCTGGGGGCGTGATGCTGAAGACGGTCATCGCCGGGCTGCGGACCCGGCCTGTGCGGTTCCTGCTTTCCCTGGTCGCGATCGCGCTGGGGGTGGCCTTCGTGTCCGGGTCGTTCATCCTTACCGACTCCGTGCGAGCGGGCGTGCACGCGGCCGTCGCGTATCGGCTGCGTGGGGTGGATCTGGAAATCACCAGTCCACGCGGCGTTCTGGACGACACCACTTTGGCGAGAGTTCGCCAGGTTCCCGGTGTCGGCGCCGCCGAGGGGCGCATGGAGATCAGCACCCCGGTGGCGGTGGACGGCCGTGCGCGTGACGCCGGCGCGATGGCGGTGCCCGCGGACCCTCGGCTCAGGCCGTTCGATCTCGCCAACGGGCACCTACCCGACAGCGCCACTGAAGTCGCGACCGCGAAGGAACTCCCGTACAGCATCGGGCGGAGCATCACCGTCTACGGCCGGGACGGCACCGCGCACTCCTTCACCGTGGTCGGCACGTTCAGCCGTCCCCGGGACGCGGGTATCGGTGCGCCACAGTTCTTGTTGTCCCCGGATGCGGTCCGGCTGCTCGCACCGCAGGCGAATTACGGCGCCATCGAGGTGCGCGCGGCGTCGGGAATGAGTCTCGAGGAGTTGACCAAGGGGCTGACCGGTGCGGTTCCCGGCGCTCAAGTGGCGACCGCGGCCGATGCGGCCGAGCAGCTCATCGACGAGGCGGCGCCGGACTCGGCCGGTCTCACGGGGTTCTTCTCCGCGTTCGCGGTGCTGTCGGTGATCGTGGCCGGGTTGGTGATCGTCAACTCCTTCACGATCCTGGTCGCCCAGCGGACTCGCGAGCTCGCGCTGCTGCGATGCGTCGGAGCTCGCCGGGCCCAGGTGTTCGGCAGCGTGCTGGCTGAGGCAGCAGTGGTGGGTGCGGTCGCGTCGGTCGTCGGCCTGGCCAGTGGCATCGGTGTCGCCGCCGCGTTGCAGGCGATCGCCAACGGTCCATCGGTCGGGGTGCCCCTCAGCGCTCGAACCGCTGTCGAGTCAGTGGCGATCGGCGTGCTGGTAACGGTCCTGGCCGCGGCGCTCCCGGCGCGGGCGGCGACAAAGGTCGCCCCGGTGGCAGCGCTGCGCGGCCGGCACGAGAGCCCCAGCGGCCGCGCCGGCCTGGTGCGCGCCGCCGTCGGGATCGTGTCGCTGCTGGCCGGTGTCGGCGCGGGTGTGCTCGCCACGTTCGCGGACACGTCGAGCGGGGTAGCGCTGGTGCTGCTCGCGACGATCGCGCTGCTGCTCGCGGTGCCGGCTTTCGGGCCGTTGCTGATCGGGCCGGTCGTGCGGGTGCTGAGCGCCGCGTTCACGCCGGTGCTGGGGCAACCGGCGAAACTGGCGGCGCTCAACGCCGATCGCCATCCCCGCCGCACAGCCGCCACCGCGGCGGCGCTGACGATCGGACTGGCCGTCGTCACACTGATCACCACAACGGCATCGGGAGTGGAGGCCGGCAAAAACCGGGGCCTCGACAAGGAACTGACCGCGGACTACGTGGTGACCATGGCCGTGTCCAACCGGTCGCTTCCCGCCAACCTGGCGACAACGCTCGCCCGGATTCCCGGAGTCGCGTCGACCGCGACGAGGAAGTCGTTCTCCGGCGACCTCGGCTCGCTCGGCCCGTACTCGATGGCGGCCGTGCAGGCAAGCGCCTTGGGCGGTCTGCTGCACCCGACCGTGCTGAGCGGCACGTTGGACCGGTTCGGCGCAGGTGATCTCGCGGTGAGCAGCGAGTTGGCCAAAAATGCCGCGGTCAAAGTGGGTGACACCGTGCGGGCCGCGCACGACGGTGCGGTGCCGTTGCGCGTGACGGCCATCTACGACGCCACGCGGGCCCCGGGCCTTGGTCTCGGTCTCGCGTTCGTCGACCTCTCGCAACAACAAGCGATCGCCTCTCACGGCAGCCCCGCGTACGACGAGAGCGTGCTGGTACGCCTGTCCCCAACGGCCGACGCGGACCAGGTTCGGCCCGCGCTGACGCAGGCACTGTCCTCGGAGCCGCTGGCCCAGCTCAACAGCATCGCCGACCTCAAGGCGCAAATGGCCGCGCCCCTGCGGTCCACTTTGGACTTGATGTGGGCACTGACCGCGCTGGCGGTGCTGATCGCGTTCGCAGGCGTCGCCAACACGATGTCGCTGTCGGTGCTCGAGCGCACCCGCGAGTCCGCGTTGCTGCGCGCACTGGGCCTGACCAAGAGACGACTCGGAGCCACCGTGATGACCGAGTCGGTGTTCGTGGCACTGTTCGGCGCCGCAGGCGGGCTGGCGGTCGGCATCGTCTCGGCCTGGCTGTTCGCTCGCGTGGCGTCGACCGACGCCAATCCGGTGTTGTTCACCCTGCCCTGGGGCCGGCTCGGCATTCTGGTGGTCGGGGCAATGCTCGCCGCGCCGCTGGCGGCACTGGCACCCGCGCGGCACGCCGCACGCGGATCGCTCGCCACGGCGATGACCACGTAATCCTGAAATCGGGAACTCTTTGTCACCTGGATAATGGCGGCGTGCGAACAGTTTCCGAGTCGCGGCTGGCGACGGTCTTGTCGGGTGTTCCGGGACAACCACGGGTGGTGGCCGGCGGCAACTTCGCCACTCCCGCTCGGGCGTTGGAAATCCTCGACGCCGCCCTGCCGGAGTACCGGCTCTTCGTGCTCAATGCCCAGGACGGGATGCCCGATCGGGACGGCGTTGTCCTCGAAACCCCGTTCGTCGGCCCAGGTATGCGCGGCCGAACCGGTCTGCGCTATTTCCCCTCGCGGCTGTCGCTGGTCCCTACCCTGCTCTCCGGTGCCCTGCCGCCGGACATCGTGCTGGTCCAAACCTCGGCGCCGGCCGACGGCACGGTGTCCCTGGGCACCGAGGTCAACATCCTGCCCGCCGCCATCCGAGCCGCCCGCGGCCGCGGCGGCCTGGTGATCGCCCAGGTCAACACCCGGATGCCCTACACCTACGGCGATGCGGTCCTGGCAGCCGAGGAAATCGACTACGCGATCGAGGCGGACCAGCCGCTACCGAACCCGGCGCCCCGGCCGAAAAGCGAGGTATCCCAGGAGATCGGTGAGCGGGTGGCCAAGCTGGTGCCCGACGGAGCCACGTTGCAGTTGGGGATCGGGGCCGTGCCCGACGCGACGCTGGCCGCTTTGGCCTCGCGGCAGGGGCTCGCGGTGTGGTCGGAAATGTTCAGCGACGGGGTGCTCGGCCTGGACAAGGCCGGCGCGCTGAACCCGGAATCGCCGATTACCGCGTCGTTCGTGTTCGGCAGCGCCGAGCTGTACGACTGGGTGGACCGCAATCCGCGCGTGCGGATGCTGCGCACCGAGAAGACCAACGACCCCGGCCTGATCGCGGCGCAACCGGCGCTGGTGTCGGTGAACAGCGCCCTGCAAGTCGATTTGTACGCGCAAGCCAACGCCAGCCGGGTGCGCGGCGCGATCTACTCGGGGTTCGGCGGCCAGACCGACTTCGTCGTCGGCGCCCTGCACTCCCCCGGCGGCCGGGCGATCATCGCGTTGCCCTCCTGGCATCCCAAGGCCGACGTTTCCACGGTCGTGCCCCGGCTGGCGGGGCCGGTGACCTCGTTCCAGCACAGCTACATCGTCAGCGAACGGGGCACCGCCACGATCTGGGGCCATGACGCCACCGGTCAGGCCCAGCAGATCGTGGACCACGTCGCGCATCCCGATCGGCGCGACGAACTGCGCGATGCCGGACGCCGGCTCGGCTTCCCGCTGACCTGATACCGGCTGCAGCAAGCAAAACCGGGAATCCCGAGCGGGCCGACCGGTGGAACCGATTCATCGCCACCGCCCGGCCGGACCGCTCAGGTTTCGCGGCGCCTCAGTCGGCGGTGACCAGACCGAGATCCCCGTCGTCGCGCTGGTACAGCACCGCACCGCGAGCGGTGGCGGAGTCGGCGAAGAACAAGAACGGGCGGCCCTCGAGGTCGAAGCGTTCCCGGGCCTCGGCGAGAGTCAGCCGGGCCGCCGGATGCGGGCTCACCGTGACGAGCCCATCGAGGGGCACCGGAGGCTGGGTGTTCACCTGCTCAAGCCGGTACCCGCCGGTCGTCCGGTAGAGCACGCAATCCTGTCCGGTACTGGTGTCGGTGAACAGGTGGAATTGGTAACCCAGTGCCTTCAGATCGGCCACGGCGTCAGCCACGGTAACCGGTGGCGGCTGTAGGTACGGTGCCGCACGATGGCGCGGTCCTGGCCCGCTGCCGGCGAGGGCCGCGTACGGCTCGCTCGGTGGCCTCCGCCGCGGCGCTCCACACGATCGAGAGACCGGCGCAGGCAGTCGTGGAGGTGGTCGACCGCCGCCGCGACGGTCGCACTGTCCACGTCGACGTGGACCGTCCGGCCGTTGAGGTCGACGTTGGCGGAAGCCGAGATCTTGTCCGCGACCGCAGGGTCGTTGTGCCGGGCGATCGTTGCCCTGGCGGCCAAAACCGGCTGAGGTGCGTGAGCCAGCGCCTCGTGCACACGGCGGCGCAGATAGTCACCCGCGCCGGGGAGCCGGCCGCGCACGGTGGCCTCGATGCGATCCAGGGGAATGGTGTCGTTCACTGCTCGTCCTTTGCCGTCTCTCAGAACCGGAACACCAGGCGTGCGTGGCTCGCGGTCGGCTGGGACGCCAGGCCGACCGCGTGCAGGGCGGCGTAGAGCACGTCGCCGGAGGGGTCACCGGTGAAGATGCGGCCGGTTCGGTTGCCGCCGTGGGCGGCCGGGGCCAGGCCGATGATGGCTAGGGTGGTGTCGACGGGTCCGAAGCCGGGGACGGGTTTCGCCCAGTAGTCCCAATCGCGGAAAGCCGCCCGTTTCGTCGCGCCGACCTGTTCACGCCAGGCCACCAGCCGTGGGCACGCCCGGCACTCGACGAGCGCGTCCTCCAGACCGGTCACCGTTGCGGCGCGAGACGCGGTGCCGGCGGGGTAGCGGGGGTCCTCCGGTGCCGGTGGACCGGAGGCCGGGCGGTTCTGTCGCATGGACGGGCGCCTTCGCTGGGGAGACACTGGAGGTGGGTGTTGCGCCACTTGGGCCAGTTTATTACAAGTCGAATTGTATAAACTTGAGGGGTAGGCGTTGGGAAGGAGCTCGCCGTGGACACACATATCGCCTGTCGCAGGGTTTATGACCAACCCGCACGTTCGGACGGAGTACGGGTGCTGGTGGACCGGGTGTGGCCCCGTGGGATGCGCAAGGAAGACGCGCATCTGGACGAGTGGCTGCGGGAGGTGGCACCGTCCACCGAACTGCGCCGCTGGTACGGACACGACCCCGAGCGGTTCGCCGAGTTCCGCCGCCGGTACCTGGCTGAGCTGCGGGACCAACGGCACCGGGAGCTGGCCCAGCATCTGCGCTCGCTCGCCCGCGGCCAGGACCTGACCCTGTTGACCGCGACGCGGGACCTCGAGCACAGCCAGGCCGCTGTCCTGGCGGAGTGGCTGGGCGCACGCGATCGGCAAGGCGGGAGCCGGCCGAGCTGACGCTCGGCGCCCAGGCCGCCGTCGTGGGCCGGCAAGCACAGCACGCGTCCCGCCCGGGACGGGCGGAATGGCGGCCGGTGCTGCGCGAACTCAATCCCGGTGTGTTCGCGTTCGTCATGGCCACCGGCATCGTGTCCATTGCCCTGACCGGTGACGGTCTGCCGTTCGCGTCGGCTGTGCTGCTGGCGATCGGGACAGTCGGCTATGTCGGGCTGGTGGCCGTCTCCGGATGGCGGTTGGTGCGCTGGCCGCGACGGATGCTGGCCGACGTGGTCAGCCCGCGGGGGTTCGCGTTCCTCACCTTCGTCGCCGCATCGAACGTGCTGGCCGCACGGCTGGCGCTGGGCGGCTGGCGCTGGCCGGCGGTCGTGCTGCTGGTCGCGGGCGTGCTCGGTTGGTTGCTGCTGGGTTATGGCGTGCCACTGGGGCTGATCGCCGATCCGCGGCGGCGTCCGAGCCTGGATCAGGTCGACGGCACCTGGTTCGACTGGGTGGTCGGCACCCAGTCCATCGCCGTGGCCGCCGCCACGCTCGGAGCGGTCGGCCCGACCACGGCGGTGGCCACGGTGCTGGCGGTGGTGGCGACGGTGTGCTGGGCGATCGGGTTGGTGCTGTACCTGCTGCTGGCCGGCATCGGGTTGGCCCGGTTGCTGGTGCGGCCGGTCGCGGCGGCCGAACTGGTGCCGGCGTATTGGGTGTTCATGGGGGCCGCGGCGATCACGATCCTGGCCGGCGCGCGGCTGCTGGCTCTACCGGACACGCTTCTGTCGCACGGTCTGCTCGCCGACGTCTCGCTGGTGCTGTGGTCGTTCTGCAGCTGGCTGATCCCGTTCCTGGTGGCCTTGGGCGTGTGGCGGCATCTCGTGCGCCGAGTGCCGCTGCGTTACGACACCGGCCTGTGGAACATCGTGTTCCCGGTGGGCATGTACGGCGTGGCCAGCGACCAGCTCGGCCGCGCCGCCGGCCTGCGGTGGCTGGCCGCGCTGGGCGGTGGAGAAGCGTGGGTGGCGCTGGCGGTATGGCTGGTGGTGTTCGCGGCCATGCTCGTCACCGGCGGCCGCCGGCTGCGCGGTGATCTTCCCGGTGAGCGGTCGGTGCGCGGCCGCGGCGAGGATGCCGGCGACAGCCGGCGGATCGGCGACGGCCAGGTGCAGCGGGATGCTTGACGTCGGCGAGTGATCGGAAGGGGACAAACGATGACGCCGTCGCGTGGGGACGCGCTGGTGCTGTTCGGGGCCTCCGGTGACCTTGCTCGCCGGAAATTGCTGCCCAGCGTGTACCGGCTCGCACGCCGCGAGCGACTGAGCGACACCCGGGTGATCGGGGTCGCGTCGAGTGCCTGGACCGTGGAGCGGTTTCGCGACCGGATCCGTTCGGCGGCTCGAGCCGCCGGATCTGTTCGAGAACGTCGTGACGGGACTGCATTCGGCCGGGCTGCATCGGAGGGGCCGGGTGGTCGTCGAGAAACCGTTCGGCCGGGACCTGGGCTCCGCACGGCACCTCAACGCCTGTCTGCATGAGGTGTTCGCCGAAGCCGACATCTTCCGCATCGATCACTTCCTCGGCAAAGAACCGGTGCAGAACGTGCTGATCACGCGCTTCGCCAACGCCGTCCTGGAACCGCTGTGGAACCGCAACTACGTAGCCCAGGTGCAGTTGACCATGACGGAGTCGTTCGGCGTGGAGGGACGAGGTGCCTTCTACGATCGGGTCGGGACGGTGCGGGACGTGGTGCAGAACCACCTGCTGCAGGTGGTTGCCTTGCTGGCGATGGAGCCGCCGGTCTCGGCCGATCCCAGTGCGCTGCGCGACGAGAAGGTCAAGATGCTCCGCGCGACCAGGGCGGTGAATCCCACGGACGTGGTCCGCGGCCAGTATCTGGGCTACCGGGACGAAGCCGGGGTGGCGGCCGACTCGGTGACGGAGACCTTTGCCGCGCTGCGATTGGAGATCGATTCCTGGCGATGGACGGGAGTGCCGTTCTCCCTACGGGCCGGCAAGTCACTCGCGTGCACGGTCACCGAGGCGATCGTCGAATTCCGGGAGCCACCTCGCTTGTTGTTCGCCGATCGGGGTGTGGCGTGCCCGGAGCCCAACCAGTTGCGGTTCCGGGTCAAGCCGGACGGGTTGATCACCTTGCGCCTGCAGGCGAAGGTGCCAGGTGGTCAGCTGGTCAGCGAACCGGTGGCGTTGACGATGTCGGAGGCCGAGGCGTTGGGCGAAGGCCCCGCCGCCTACGAACAGTTGCTCGACGACGCGTTGGCGGGCAACCTGTCCCGGTTCGCCCGGGAGGACGCGGTCGAGGAGGCGTGGCGGATCGTCGAGCCCGCCCTGGGCGAGTCAGCACCGCCGCTGCCCTATCAACGAGGATCCTGGGGCCCCGCTGACGCTGACTCTGTGGTCCGGCGGCGCGGTGGCTGGCGCTCGTGCACGCTGTCGCGGCCGGCTTGGAGCGCCGGCTCGGCATGACGTTCACCGGGGTTGACCGATCGAGATCGTAAACACTATTTTCATATTAAATATCAACGTTGTTCGGGGTCGGCCGGCGACGAACCGGCCACTCCCGTCGCGGGCGTCCAGCACCGAATCCGGGAGCAGCGGGAAGGCGGTCGATACCTGCCGCTCCACCACCGTCCTGGGAAGGAATCCGATCATGAACGATGACGTGTATCCGCGTGCCACGCGCGAAATCGGCCAACAGCGCCGAGAACTGGCGCCCGAGATCCACCACGCCTTCGACGAGTTCAGCAAGAAGGTGTTCGCCGAGGGCGCCCTCCCCGAGAAGACCAAGCAACTCATCGCGGTCGCCGTGGCGCACGTGACGCAGTGCCCGTACTGCATCTCCGGGCACACCACACTCGCGCACCGTAAGGGCGCCACCGACCAAGAGATCATGGAAGCGATCTGGGTTGCCGCGGAAATGCGCGCAGGCGGCGCGTTCGCCCACTCGGCGGTGGCACTGCAGGCCCTCAATCACGCGCACCGGTAGGTCCACACCGGACGGCCGTGCGGACCGGCGTTCTCAGCCCCGACAGCGGGAGGAGAATCAGCCTGACGAATCGCGTCGAGGATTACCGGCCGCGACGGCCGCCCGTGCGGGCTGCGTGACCCTTTACCGGCGCCAGATGCGCCAGACACAACGACGGCTCGACGAACGGCTCCAGCCGGTCCGCCCTCAGCGGAGCCCGGACCTCCTGCAGCACCCCGCGCATCAGCCCCAAGTGCAACGAGCACACCACATCCCGGTGCTGCTCGGCCACCTCGCGGAACGGACAGTGCCGCAACGGAATCACCGGACGATCCGCATCCTCTACTTGATCCGGCGCGAAACCCGCGTCGGTCAACACCGCCGACAACCGGCGTACCCCCTCCGCGGCGTCCACCCGCTGCGACGGCGCCGGTCGGTCCGCCAGGTAGCGTCCCCACGCCTCGCCCGCGGTCTCGGCGGCTTTCCCGGGATCCGGCAGGGTGTCGGCGACCAGGCCGGTGAGCATCTCCGCCAGCAACCGGTAACTGCGCTGCCCGGCCGGCACGTCAGTCGCGGTGGCCAGGTAGACGGTGCGGGGCCGGCCCGGCTGGCTACGCTCCTCGACCTGCCGCTCGGCAAGACCCGCGTCGACCAGCCCGTCCAGATGAAACCGGGCCGTGTTCGAATGCAGCCCAACCTGATCGGCGACATCCTGCACGCCCACCGGCTCGCCCGCCGCGCGCAGCACCTCCAGCACCCGGGCCCGGCTCTCGCCCAGCACCGGACGCGTCTCCGGATCGATCAAGACCTGCTCGCTCATAGCACGCATTTTAGCTGAACGAGTTAGGAGAAACTGTGCGAGACCGCGGGCGGGTGGACCTCGGGTTCACGCCAGACTGAGAAACAGCTTCTCCAACTGCGCCCGGTCGACCTCGGCCTCCGGCTTCCCCGCACGCCCATCGGCAAGGCACTTGTCCATCCCGGTGGCGATGATCTTGAACCCGGCCCGGTCCAGTGCGCGGGACGCGGCGGCCAGTTGCGTGATCACGTCCTTGCAGTCCCGGCCGGACTCGATCATCTGGATGATCCCGCCGATCTGCCCCTGAGCACGGCGCAGCCGCTTCACCACGTCGGACAACTCGTCCGCCTCGAACTTCACCGGAACCTCCCTGTCGTTACCCCCCGGGGTACCACAGTACCCCGGCGCAGGCCTGGGCGGGCGCGACCTCCATGCGCACGACCGCGCGCGGCAGCACAATGCCGTGCTCGGCCGAAGGTGTTCTTGGTCTTTTCCACGGTCACCCTTCCTCACAACTGGATCGCGCTTCGCGCGGCCGTGTAGAGCGCGACCGCCAGCAGCATGACCGCGAAGGCCTTGGTGAGTTTTTCCGGCGCGACGCGGGAGGCGACCCGGTTGCCGAACACGACACCGGCGACCGCGGCGGCCAGGAACACGCCGAGCATGGGCCAGTCGAACGTGGCGCCGTGGCCCATCACCCGCGTGCCCAGCGCGACCGCGCTGTTGATCACGATCACGACCAGCGAAGTGCCCACGGCGGTGGCGGTGTCGTAACCCAGCACCAGCACCAGAGCGGGCACCACCACGAAACCGCCGCCCACGCCGAAGAACCCGGTGACCAGACCGACCACGGTCGCCGCGGCGACCACCTTGACCGCGCACGCGATGTCGACCCGCGGCTTGGTGACGACACCCCCTCCCCCGCTGCCGCCGCAGGATTCCCTTGGGCGTTTGTGCCCGCGCCGCAGCATCGCCACACCCGCAGCCACCATCAGGCCCGCGAATCCCAGCAGCAGGACGTTCGGATCGGCCAGCGCGCTGGCCTGGGAGCCCAGCACCGACCCGGCGGCACCGAGCACCCCGAAGACCAGGCCCGGCACCAACCGCACCCGCCCGGCCCGCCAGTGCGCCCCGACCCCGGCCAGCGCCGCCCCACCGACCACCAGCAGCGACGTGGTCGTCGCCTCATGCGGCGACTGGCCAAGCAGGTAGACCAGCGCGGGCACGGTCAGAATCGAGCCACCCGCGCCGAGCGCGCCCAGACTGAGCCCGATCACCAGGCCCACCGGAAGCGCGAGCAGCAGGTTCATCGGGCGGCCGGCTCCGCGGTGACAACCGCAAGGCCCGCGGGCGCGGCCCTGTCGTAGTCGTCGTCAATGGGCACGACACGCCGTCCGGCCGCGGCGAGCAGGGATGCGGCGATGGAGGCGCGATAGCCGGAAGCGCAGTGCACCCACACCTCGCCCTCGGGCACCTCGCCCATCCGGTCGAGCAACTCGTGCAGCGGAACATGGACCGAGCCCTCGATATGCCCCTCTGCCCATTCCTGGTCGCGACGGACGTCGAGGACCGTCACCGGCCGGTGATGCCGCACCTGCGCCAGGTCCGCGAACGCCGCCGTGGGATGGGAGCGAAGCTCGCCGTCGGTCCATTCGCGCGGGGAACCGGTCGCGGCGGCCTCGATCCGGTCGATGCCGATGCGCACCAGTTCCCGCTGCGCCGTCGCGACGTCCCCGGCCGTGGCGCCCAGCACGGTCAACGGCGTGCCCCACGGGATCAGCCAACCGAGGTAGGTCGCGAAGTTGCCGTCCAGACCGAAGTTGAGTGTGCCCGCCACATACCCGGCGGCGAACGCGGTGCGGTTACGGAGATCGACCACCCACTCCCCGGCCTCGATCCGGCGGCGCACCTCGGCGGCGTCCGCGCGGCGCGGCGGGGCCAGATCGGGCTCACGTGGTCCCGCGGCGTTGGCCGGGCCCATGTGCACGTAGTACGCCGGGTACGCGTCGAGCCCGCCCAGCAGCGCGTCGACATACTCCTGTTCCGGCTGGGTCAGCACCGGGTTCGCCCGCTTCTCGCGGCCGATCGTGGACGACGCGGCTTCGGACTGGGTGGCTGAGCAGAAACTGCCGAACCCATGCGTCGGGAACACCCGCGTGTCGTCCGGCAACTCCGCGGCCAGCCGGTGCGCCGACGCGTACTGGGCATGCACCAGCTCACTCGTGTGCGACGGCCCGAGCAGGTCCGGGCGGCCCGTCGAACCGAACAGCAGCGAGCCACCGGTGAACACCGCCGGTGTTTCACCCGGTACCTCCAGCACATAGGCGAGGTGGGTGAACGTATGTCCTGGCGTGGCCACAGCCCGCACCCGCATCGAACCGACCTCGACGGCCTGCCCAGGTTCGATCGGGTTCCGCTCGAACGACACCTTGTCCGCCGCGTTGACGTGATAGGCCGCACCGGTCAGACGCGCGAGAGCAAGTCCACCGGTCACATAGTCGTTGTGGATATGCGTCTCGAACACGTCGGTCAACCGGACACCACGGTCCTCCAGCACCGTGAGTACACGGTCGATGTCACGCTGCGGGTCCACCACGAACGCGACCTGGCCGTCGTGCACCACGTAACTCCGGTCACCGAGAGTCGGTGTGTCGATCGGGACGAATTCCGGCATCGCTCCTCCTTCGTGCCGAAATACCCCGGGGGGTACCTTCACGACCCAGGCTACGCGAGCGCCACGCACCCTCGCAACTACCCCCGGGGGTATACAGAGCCCGATCGGCCTGGACAGCCTCGCCGATCAGAAGCCGGTCGGTGACCCGCAGACGGCGACCACCCTCTGCCAGTGGCCGGAGAAGATCAGCCCGGTTCAGCCGGGCAGTTCGCCCAGCACCGCGTGCACGTCCGCCGTGCTGCCGTCCGGATGGCGGACGTTCACCGTCACCGTGTCGCCGGGCTTCGCCGCGGCGAGGGCACCGGCGAGCGCGTTCGAGTCCGCGATCGCGGTGCCGTTGATCGCGGTGATGATGTCACCGGCCCGGATTCCCGCCTTGTCGGCCGGGCCGCCCGGTGTCAGGCGCACCACCCCGGCACCGGCAGGCTGCCCTGACGCGTTGACGACCGTGCTCACCGCGACGCCCAGTTCCGCGCGATGCGAATCGACAACTCGTCCACTGTGGACGATCTGCCCGGCGATGTCCGTGACGGTGTTGGCCGGGATGGCGAATCCGATCCCGGGTGCCGCGCTGCCGTTCAACTGCGGATCGACCGCGGCGAGGGTCGGGACTCCGACGACCTGGCCGGAGAGGTCCACGAGGGCGCCCCCGCTGTTGCCCGGATTGATCGCCGCGGAGGTCTGAACGGCGTCGGGAATCGTCGCGCCCGGGCCCGATGATTCCGGCGGTTCGGTCACCGTGCGACCGGTCCCGGACACGATGCCGTTGGTGACGCTGCCGGAAAACCCCAGCGGATTGCCCATCGCCAGCACGATTTCGCCGCCGACGAGGGCATTGGAATCCCCGAACTTGGCCGGTGTCAACGAGGGTGGCGGGTTGTGCGGACGGATCACCGCCAGGTCGTCCGGTTGGTAGGCGCTGACCAGTGACGCGGACAGGGCCGGGCCGCCGCTGGGCAGGGTGACCTGGAAGGTCTGGTCGTTGCCGGTCACGTGGGCGTTGGTCACCAGGTCCCCTTGACGGTCGTAGACCACTCCCGAGCCGAGCCCCGAACTCGTGGTGATCTGCACGACCGACGGCAGCACCCGCTTGACGACGTCCTCGAAAGACGTCTGCAACATATTCGCGGTCCCGCCCGGGGCGGGGCCAGGCGCAGGCGCGCCTGGTGCCGAACCACCGCTCTCACCGCCCGTGCTGCACCCGCTCGTCAGAAACGCGGCCCCGGCCAGGGCCGTAACCGCGACCGTCAGCCCCGGAAACGACCCGGGCCGTCGCGTCATCGACATTCGCTGTATCGAAGCCCCACAAGTTCCGTCGTGTCGGACCACCTTGACCTTCCCGCTGAGGACGAGTCGAAACGCCGCGTCCGCAGCCCCGGTACAGCCGGTGCGGCGCGGGAGAAGCACGGCGCGCCGATGAGCAGCGCATGATCGAGGACACCGTCGAAGGGGTGACGGACCTGGCCTTCGTCTTGCCGCTGGTCTGGATCAGGGCGCGGCGGATGGCCCGGCTCCGGGGCAGGCGGATACACCCGTTGATCATGCGCGAATGTGATCGTGATGCCGCGTCGCTTTTTCTCGTGCGGGCGGATTCCTCGCATCGCGATCTGACCGACCTGTACCACCGGCCGGTCAGTCGCTCACGGACTTGCCGGACCATTCCCGTCATGGTGGCGGTGTACCCGGCCGATCACCCCGGAACCGCTTGGGGCTCAGCGGTTTCCGGACAATCGAGCAGCCCAGGCGCCGAGGCCCCACGTCGCGGCGGCGGCGCCGAGGACCGGTCCGGCCGTGCGGATGATCCTGCGGGACAGTGGTGGTCGTGGCTGTTCAGGTGTCTTCCCGCCATTGGCGGCCCTGGCCAGCACCTGACCGGTGTGCAGGGCCATGCGCCCGGTCCCGGCGTCGAGAATCTGAGTCTTGCACGAGAAGCCGTCCGCGACGATCGTCGTGGCCGCGGCGGCCTCGCGCACGGCGGGTAGCAACGCCTGTTCGCCGCAGTCCATCGAAATCCCGTACTTGCCGTCCTCGAAACCCCACGATCCGGCAAGTCCGCAACAGCCGCCGCTGAGGTTGTCCACCGTCATCCCGGCCTTTTCCAGCAGACGCTGGTTCGGTTCGACGCCACCCGTGGCGCGTTGGTGACAGTGTCCCCACAGCAGGGCGTGTCCGTCCACTTCGGGCGGTTCGATGCCGAAGGTGCCGAAGAATTCGGCGAAGTGGTAGGAATTGGCGGCCAGTCGCCGGGCGTCGTCGTCGTGAGGCAGCATCTTGATCAGCTCCTCCTTGAACACCGCGAGACAACTCGGTTCCATGCCCACCACGGGAATGTCGTCGCGCACGTACTCGCGCAATACGTCCAGCACGCGGCGAAGATACCGTTGGGCCGCACCCAGGAAACCGTAGTCGTAGAGCGGCCGTCCACAACAGACATGCGACTCGGGCATGATGACGCACCAGCCCGCGTTCTCCAGCGCTTCGACGCACGCGACGCCCACGTCGGTGTGCAGATGGTTGTTGAAGGTGTCCGGGAACAGGATCACCGGACGGCCGGACGGGTTGGCCGTGCCGTTGCGGCGCCGGAACCACTCCTGCAAGGTCATCGGCGCGAACTCCGGCAGCGGGCGACGCTGGTCGATGCCCCCGGCGAAGCGAGCGAGCCACGCCAGGCCCGGGGTGTGCGTGATCGCGTTGACCAGTTCCGGCACCAGCGACGCCAGTCGGGCGGCCTGGTCGATGAACCCGAAGGCATAGGCGTGCCGGGGCCGCCACCGCCGCCATGACCGGTAGTGGTGGTGGCGGAACTCGGCCTTGTAGGTCGGCATGTCCACATTGACCGGACAGTCGTTGGTGCATCCCTTGCAGGCCAGGCACAAGTCGAGCGCGTCGGCGACCTCACGTGACTGCCAGCCGTCGGTGATCACGTCACCTTGCAGCATCTCGAACAGCAACCGGGCCCGGCCGCGCGTGGTGTGCTTCTCCTCGCGGGTCACCTGGAAGCTCGGGCACATTGTCTGCTTCGGCTCCGGCACCCGGCACTTGCCGATCCCCACGCACCGCAACGCGGCGTGCGCGAAATCGCCTTTGTCCTCAGGGTAGGAGAACACGGTCTTCGGCCGGGGCGGGTTGTAGTCCGGCCCCAGCTTGAGGTTCTCGTCGAGCCGGTAGGCGTCGACGACCTTTCCGGGGTTCATCTTCGCGCCCGGGTCCCAGATGAGCTTGAACTCCCGCATGGCCTGCACCAGTTCGGGCCCGTACTGTCTGTCCAGCAGTTCGGCGCGCTGCTGACCGTCCCCGTGCTCGCCGGACAGTGATCCGCCGAACGACGTGACCAGGTCGGCGGCGTCTTCCAGGAACCGGCGGTAGGCCAGCACCCCGTGTCGCGTGCGCAGGTCGAAGTCGATGCGCGAATGGATGCAGCCCTGCGCCAGGTGTCCGTACATCGCCCCGCTCAAGCCGTGCGCGTTCATCAACTCCCGCAGCGCGCGGACGTAGTCGCCGATGCGGGCGGGCGGCACCGTCGAGTCCTCCCAGCCGGGCCAGTGGTCCCGGCCCTTCGAAAACGCGGTCGAGCCGAGCCCGCCTTCCCGGATCGCCCACAGGTCCTGGCTGCTGCCACCTTCCTGCACGCTCTTGGAGACCAGCATGCGGTCCCGTGGATAGTGTTTCTTCCGCGCCAGCCAGTCGACGAACCGCTCCGCCAGATCGACCGAGGTGTCCTTGTCATCGGCACCGAACTGCACGAGCAGCCAGGCGTTGCCGTCCCGGTGCGGCAACTCGGCGATGTCGGCGGTGTGCATCGCCAGTTCCCGCTGGTCCTCGATCAGTTCGCGGTCGAGGACCTCCAGTCCGATCGGCCGCCACTTCTCCACCATTTCCTGGGTGTCGCGGGCGGCGGTGGGCAGGTCGTCGTAGCCGACCACGACCAGCGTGCGCTGAAACAGTCCCGGCGTGAGCTTCACCTGAGCCCGTAGCACGGTCGCGCACGTGCCTTCCGTGCCGACCAGCGCGCGGGCGACGTTGAATCCCTTCTCCGGCAACAGTTCGTCGAGGTTGTAACCCGACACCCGCCGCGGCATCGTCTCGACCGACGGGAATCCTCTCCGGATCGCTTCGGCGTACCGGTCGCGCAGATCCCGCAGACTCGCGTAGATCTCGCCCTTCCGTCCGCCCGCCGCGATGATTTCCTCCAGGTCCGGTTCTTCGTTCACACCGACCCAGAACCGCTCCCCCTCGTAGGTGACGATTTCCAGCGCTTCCACGTTGTCCGACGTCCGCGGACCCGGCCCGTAGAGCTGCGCCTGGACCGAGTGGATACCGCAGGAATTGTTGCCCACGTTTCCGCCGATGGTGCACCGCGAATGCGTCGACGGGTCCGGGCCGAAGATCAGGCCGTGCTTTCCCGTCACCCGGTTGAGGTCCTCGTTGATAATCCCGTTTTCGCAGGTCGCGAGCCTGCGTTCCGCGTCGACTTCCCCCACCGTGGTGAGGTATTTCGAATGGTCGATGACCACGGCGTAGTTCACCGTTTCCCCGGAGAGACTGGTGCCACCGCCCCGGCTCAGGATCGGCGCGCCATGGTCGTGACACACCCGGTGGGTGGCGACCACGTCGTCCAACGTCCTGGGGACCACCACGCCGATCGGCACCTGCCGGAAGTTCGACGCGTCGTTGGCGTACAAGGCAAGCGAGCCGCGGTCGAACCGCACCTCACCCTCCACCGCCTCGGCGAGCGCGGTTTCCAGCTGGCGCACGCGCAGCCGCTGCCGGCCCCGTGGCGGCCCAGGGAACTCCGGCGCCGTCTTGGCCGGAACATCCCGGAATCGCGCATCCGTCCTCAGTGCCATCGCTTCGCCTTTCCCTCGGGGATCTGCACATGGACGTCGACGCGTCCGACGGTGGGGGCGGCGTTCATCGGTCGCTGTCGCGGCCGGGGAGCTGCTCGTAGAACTCCGCCAGTTTCTGCCGGAATCCCCGGACCGCCATGCCGACCTTCTCGGGATCCTTCACCGCGGCCTTGGCCGCCTTCTTGCCCTGCGTGTACATGATGTGCGGCGGGATCGGCGGCACCTCGGCGTCCACTTTGAACTCCAGCACGACCGGCACCTCGCTGGCCAGCGCCGCCTCCCACGCCGCGCCGACCTGGTCCTGCCGGTCACAGTAGATGCCTCGCAGACCGAGCAGTTCGGCGTAGCGGGCATAGGGAACGTCGGGGACGTCCTGCGAGCCGGGGAACTTCGGTTCGCCTGCCATGGCCCGCTGTTCCCAGGTGACCTGGTTGAGGTCCTGGTTGTTGAACACACAGAACACCAGCGGCGGTGAGCCCCCGAGCCGGTCGATATACCGCTTGACCGTGATCATCTCGTTCATGCCGTTCATCTGGAACGCGCCGTCGCCGACGAACGCGATCACCGGCCGGTCGGGGTAGGCGAAGCGCGCGCCGATCGCGTAGGGCACGCCGGGCCCCATGGTCGCCAGCGTCCCGGACAGGGACGCGCGCATTCCCTTGCGCAGCTTCAGATGACGCGCCCACCAGTTGGTGGCCGATCCCGAATCGGCGGTGAGAATGCAGCCCTCCGGCAGGCGCGGGGACAACTCGTGGGCGACGGTCTGCGGGTTCACCTCACCGTCGAAATGCTGGCCCGCGCGGTCGTCGAGGATGCGGTCCCAGGTACGGACGTCCTTTTCGATCTTCTCCCGCCAGCTCCGGTCCTGCTTGGGTTTCAGCAACGGAAGCAGCGCCTTGAGGGTCTCCTTCGCGTCGCCGACCAGATGGGCGTCCATCGGATAACGAATCCCGATCATCCGGCCGTCGATGTCGATCTCCACCCCGCGCGCGCTGCCCTCGTCCGGCAACCATTCGGCATACGGGAAACTGGTGCCGATCATGAACAGCGTGTCGCAGTTCATCACCATTTCGTCACTGGCCTTCGTGCCCAGCAGGCCGATCGGCCCGGTGACGAACGGCAGATCATCGGGCAGCACCTCCCGCCCCAGCAACGCCTTGGCCACCCCCGCGCCCAGCGTCTCAGCGGCCTGCACGACCTCATCGGTGGCGTGCGCGGCCCCCTGCCCGATCAGCATCGCCACCTTCTTGCCCTCGTTGAGCACATCCGCCGCCACCCGCAGTTCGTCCTCGTTCGGCAGCAACCGCGGCTGACTCCAGCCCACGCTGGAAAAGACGGCACCGTGCGTCTTCGGCGGCGCCGGCTGGGCCTTCTCCTCCTGGATGTCCTCCGGAATCACGATCGTGGCCACACTTCGCGTGGTCAGGGCGGTCTTGAAGGCCCGGTCGATGACATGCCGCACCTGCGCCGGGTGCATGCAGATCTGCACGAATTCCGACACATCGGCGAACAGGTGTTCCAGCGCGATCTCCTGCTGGTAGTGCGTGCCCTGCGCGATCCGCTTCTGCTGTCCCACGATCGCCACCACCGGCTGGTGATCGAGTTTCGCGTCATAGAGCCCGTTGAGCAGGTGGATCGCCCCTGGCCCTGACGTCGCCATGCAACAGCCCACCTCGCCGGTGAACTTCGCGTGCGCGCACGCCATGAACGCGCCCATCTCCTCGTGCCGCGGCTGGATGAATTCCGGATCGCCCTGGGCACGATCGAACGCCCCCAGCATCCCGTTGATCCCATCCCCCGGATACGCGTATACCCGGTGAACACCCCACTGACGGATCCTGTCGAGCACATAATCCGAGACCTTCATCGATTCACCCGCTTCCTCGCACCGGTGTCCTTGTCCGCCGAGCTACCCGGGCAACGGCCCATCAAACATGTGCTCTATGCAAATGTCGTTCCGGGCAGCACACACTGACACCGTTCAACCGCAAGGAGTGGCGGCAAGTGACGGGCTAAGACTTCGCCGTCACCGCACGACGCCGACGTGCTCGGGTTCGGGGGCCGGACGGCGGAACGGGGGCAGAAGCGGCACCGCCGCGACGGCGAGCGTGACGACGCCGCCGACGACGATCGGCATACTGAGGCCGTACCGCGAGGCGATGACCCCGCCGAGGGCGGCGCCGAAGGGCGCGGTCCCGTTGCCGACCAAGCGGAAGACGCTGACGACACGGCCGAGCATGTCACCGGGGACGAGTTGATGACGGGTGGAGGCGGCGGCCACCGAGCTGATGGTGGAGGTGATGCCGATGATCGTCATACACGCCGCCGCCAGATAGGGGGATCGCGTCACCGCGAGCGCGAGAAAGGCCGCGGCGCGGCCGAGTTGGGCGGCAACGAGCATCGTCGAGAAGTTCAGGCGCCGCGACACGGTGGTGGCGAGCCAGCCGCCGGCGGTTGCGCCGAGGGCCTGGGCGACGAGCAGGAAGCCGTAGCTCCACGTGCTGACGCCGAGGTCCTCGCGGGCGTGGAGCACAAAGGTCGCCATCGCCGTGGTGGCCGCGAGGTTGCCGCCCGCGATGAAAACCGCGAGCCCGAGGAGTTGCCGCTGACCCAGCAGCCACCGGACGGCCTGGTTCAGCGAGGCGATGACGCCGGACCCGGGGTGTTCCGGGCGTGGAAGCGGCGGAATCCCGCGCAGGAGGCCCGCGGAGCCGGCGAAGGTGGCGGCGTCGGCCGCGATGGGAAGCCAGGGCGCGACCGTGAACAGCGCGCTCCCGATGGGAGGGCCGACGAAACCCACGGAGACGCTTTCGGCAGTGACGATGCGGCTGTTCGCGGCGGCGAGCGCCGTACGGTCGTCTCCGGTCAGGCTCGGGATGATGGCCTGGGAAGCGGCCTCGTGAAAGCTCTGCCCGCTGGTCAGGATGAAGCCGGTCACGGCGAGCGCGGGAATCGAGCACAGGCCCGCAATCGTCAGGGTGGCGAGGACGAGCAGGCACACCATGCGAAGAAGGTCGGCGGTGATCATCACCGCTCGGCGGGGCCACCGGTCCACGAGCGCGCCGGCGAACGGCCCGATGACCAGCCAGGGGGCGAGACTCGCCGCGCTGACGAGCGACACCGCTACCGGATCGGCGGAAATGACGGCCGCCAGCAGGGGTGCGGTGGCGAGATAGGCGCCGTCGCCGAGGGAACTGGTCGCTACCGCGCCCCACAGGCGTTTCAGTCCGCGAGGCCCCCCGGCGACCGCGGGCATCAGGTTTCGTCCCAAGTGACCTGGAGTTCGTAGAGGCCGTAGATGGTCGAGTCGTGCTTGACGGGCACCTGGTCGGCCGGTACCGCGAGCCGCAGGCCGGGCACCCGGCGCAGGAGTGTTCCGAAGACCACCTGCAACTCGGTGCGGGCCAGGTGCTGGCCGAGGCATTGGTGTGGACCATAGCCGAAGGCGATGTGGTGGCGGGCGTTCCGGTCGATCCTGATCTCGTCGGGGTCACGGAAAGCCGCCGGGTCGTGGTTGGCGCTGTTGCTCAGGCCCAGCACACCTTCGCCGGCCCGGATGGTCACGCCGCGGAATTCGATGTCCGTGCTGGCCACCCGCGCGGTGGTGAACTCGGCCACGGTCAGGACGCGAAGAAGCTCCTCGACAGCGGCCGGCATGAGCTCCGGCCGGGCCCGCAGCGCGGTGCGGAGTTCGGGATGTTCGAGCAGTGCCAGGATGCCGAGGGAGATCATGTTGGCCGTGGTCTCGTGCCCGGCCACCAAGAGCCCGAAGGCGAGGGTGACGACGTCCTCCGGTTCGGCGCCCTGGGCGAGTTGCCGCCCGAGCAGATCGTCGGTCGGGTTCTCGCGCTTTTCGTTCACCCGGTCACGCAGGTATTGACGCACCTCGTCGCCGTACCGGCGCCGGTCCTCGGGGGGCACCGTCCGGCTCACCATGCCCATGGTGCGGGTCTGGAAGAACTCGTGGTCGGCATACGGCACACCGAGCACCTCGCAGATGACCAGGGAGGGCACCGCCAGCGCGAGGTCCTTGACCAGGTCGGCCGGGCGGGGACCGGCGAGCAGGGCATCGATGAGTTCGTCGACGATCGCCTGGATGCGGGGCCGGAGCGCGGCCACCCGGCGCACGGTGAACTCGGGCACGACGGCACGCCGGGCCGCACCATGCTGCGGTGGGTCCATCATGATCAGGGTGGGGCGTATCCCGTCGGCCGAGCCGGGCGCGCCACGGGCCTTGCCGGTGAACGGAAAGTTCGGATGGCGGCGGTCGGAGCTGAATCGCTGATCGGTCAGCATGGCGCGGACGTCGGCCATCCGGCTGAGCACCCACACCTCTTGACCGGCCGGCATGGTGAAACGGGAAATCCCCTCGGTCTCCCGGATCGCGACGTGCTCCTCCGGCGGCGCATAGGGGCAGCGGCGGGTCACCGGAAGAGAAGGGGAAGTCATTGTCGGAGCCTCCTGGGTGCCGGTACGCACGACCATCATCGACATCGCGCCCGCCATCCGAAAAGTGTTTCCCCGTTGCTCAACAAATTCCGAAACACCATCGAGAATGGAAGCTATGGCGCACATCCCGTCGCATTGATACGTTCCCTTTCACGCCCCCAGCGTTTCATCGGACCGCGTCGGAGAATCACCATGGGAACCGCACCGAAAGTGGAGATCGCGCATGAGTGACACGAGTCTTGTCGCGCCCCCCAGCCTCACCACCGACGCGCTTCTGCGCAGCCGCGCGGAAGCGGTCGTTCCCGGCGGGATGTACGGACACCTGGCCCTGCCGACACTGACCGGTATTCCGCAGTACATCGAACGCGCGAACGGAAGCCGGCTGTGGGATGTGGACGGCAACGAGTACGTGGACCTGATGTGCGGCTGGGGTCCCGTCATCCTCGGCTACCGCGACGCGGTCGTGGAGGCGGCGGCCGAAGCCCAGCGCGCCAAGGGCGACTGCCTCAACGGGCCGAGCCCGGTGATGATCGAGCTGGCCGAGATCTTCGTGGCGACCGTAGAACACGCCGACTGGGCCATGTTCGCCAAGAACGGCACCGACGCCACGACCATGTGCTGCACGATCGCCCGCGCCAAGACCGGCCGGAAAAAGATCCTCGTCGCGGAGGGCGCCTACCACGGTGCGGCCCCGTGGGCCACGCCGAACCCGACCGGCGTCCCCGCGGAGGACCGCGCGAACCGGATTCCCTATGTCTACAACGACATCGAGTCGGTCCGTGCGGCGGTGACGGACCACGCGGACGAGATCGCGGCGATCCTCGCCTGCCCGTTCCGCCACTACGCCGGCCTCGAACAGCCACTCGTCGACGAGGATTTCGCGCGGGACCTGCGCGACATCTGCGACGAGATCGGCGCGGCCCTGATCCTCGACGACGTCCGGGCAGGCTTCCGCATGCATCACGGCAGCAGCTGGGAGCCGATCGGAGTTCTCCCCGACCTCTCGGCCTGGTGCAAAGCCGTCGCCAACGGCTACCCGATCTCCGCGGTGACGGGCAACGACGACTACCGGGACGCCGCCGCGAGCATCTTCGTGACCGGCTCCTTCTGGATGAGCGCGGTGCCCATGGCCGCGGCCGTGGCCACCATCACCGAGCTCGGCAAACGCGATGCCGTCGGTCGCATGGCCGTGGTCGGTGAGCAACTGCGCGCGGGCATCCGTGCCAGCGCGGAGCGCTACGGCTTCGCCGTCTCGTCCACCGGACCGGTGCAGATACCCACTCTCCTTTTCACCAACGACACGAAGTACCAGCTGGCCAAGGCGCTCAGCTACGAGGCCCTCGCCCGAGGGGTCTACACCCATCCGGCACGCAACTGGTTCATCTCCGCCGCCATGACCGACGCCGACCTCGACATGGCGCTGACCGGTCTGGACGGCGCCTTCCAGGCGGTGCGAAAGGCCTATCCGGACGCTTCTTGAGCGAGCCGGACGCTGAAGGGCCCTTCCGCGACCGCCCGGCCCTCCGCGAACAGCGCGAGAGGACCGTCCATGAGGTACTGGTCCGGTCCGACCTCGGCCAGCAGATTCACGCCGATCAGCACCTCCAGCAGGCGGCGGGTCTGTGCCTTCGGCCGGCGCAGCAGCGCGGCGGCATCCGCCGTGCCGACCACCTCGCCGGGCATCTGCCCGAGGAGGCGGAACGCACGGGACGACTCGGCGTCGAGCTGATGGTAGGAGGCCTCGAAGGATTCCCGTACGGTCAGCCCGTCACCCCCGGTCAACAGGTCCAGCCGGGCGTCGGCATCGCCGGGACCGGCCAGTTCCTGCGCCAGGCCGCCCAAAGAGCGGTGCCTGCTGGCGGTCAGCCGTTCAGCCGCGGCCCGCAGGGCGAGGGGAAGGCCCGCGCACCGCAGGACGAGAGCCCGCGCACCCTCGATCTCGGCACGGACCCGCTCACGGCCCACCACGAGAGCCAGCAACTCGAGGGACTCCCCGGGGGACATCGGTTCCAGCGCGATCCGGAAAGCGCCCGAGCGCGCGGCGATCCCGGACATGCGCCGGCGACTGGTCACGACGACCGAGCAGGTGCCCGCGCCCGGGAGCAACGGCGCCACCTGGTGGGAGTCCGCGGCATTGTCCAGGACCACGAGCATCCGGCGGTCGGACACCAGGGTCCGGAACATGGCACTGCGTTGCTGGATCCCCTCCGGAATCACTCGTTCGCTCACCCCGAGGGCGAACAGGAAGGCCTTCAGGACCGCCGCCGGGTCCAGTGGAGCACCGCGCGACGAGTAACCCTGGAGATCTTCGTAGAGAACGCCATCACCGAAGGCGTGCGAAGCCGCCCCTGCCCACCCGGTCACCAGTGCGGTCTTTCCCACGCCGGGCGGCCCGTCGATGGCGACGGTCAGGCCGCGGCCGTCCAGACTGGCCCGGCTGTGGATGCGGTCCAGCGTCCGAAACTCCGCCGTCCGTCCGACAAAGGGGCTTACCGGGCGCGGAAGTTGCGCGGGCAGCACGGAATGGGTGACCGGCGCGGGCTCGGCGTCCCGGGCGAGGGCGATCAGCTCCCCGCCCGCCAGCAGCGCCCGGTCGCACAGCTCGGCGAGCTTGATAGTCGGTGCCGCGGCCGCGTTCTCGATCCTGCTGAGCCAGCCCGGGCTGTACGCCACCAGTCTGGCCAGTTTTCGCAGAGACATGCCCTGTTCCTCACGTCTGCTGCGCAGCTCGGAGCCGAAGCGCCGCAAGGGTTCCCGACCCGCCAAATCGCCACCCGGAATCAGTGTCTGCATGAAAATCACCGCCTCGTCCGCTGACGAGTCTGCCCCGGCGCCCGATGCGCACGATCGGGAACGGGCCGTGTTAGGCCCGGATTGCCACTCAGGTTGACCCGTAAGTACCACCGGCTCACGAAGGCACCGATTCGGCCGGCCGGGCCGTTGGACCAGACCTATCCGCTGATCAACGCTGGTGAGACTCAGGTCACAACGACCACGATGCCGGCCATAGCGGCCGCCGAGTGCCGTTACCTGCTTTATTTCGTTTACTCGCGGTGTTTATCGCGATTGGCAACAGCGCAACACTGTCGGCTCGGATGGTTCCGTAGCATGATCGAACCAGGTCGACCCCCTCCAATACACCTATTCCCTGTCATTCGCATTCGATCGAATGTGGAGGCCCGCCGGGCGGGAAAGTCGATTCTCTCTCACCGTTCGCTGAAAGGGGAAACGGTCCCTCATGCAGAACATCGTCGACGCCGTGCTTTCCGCCGACGCCACCGCCGAGGACATCGCCGCGCTCGCGCTCCCCGATTCGTATCGGGGGGCAGTGGTCCTGGCCGAGGAGTCCACGATGTTCGAGGGGCTGGCCGATGCCGACAAGGATCCCGCCAAGTCGCTGCACCTTCGTGACGTGCCGACCCCCGAGCCGGGGCCGGGCGAGGTGCTCATCGCCGTGCTGGCCAGCGCGATCAACTACAACACCGTGTGGAGCGCTCTCTTCGAGCCGTTGCCGACTTTCGCGTTCCTCGAACGCTGGGGCCGTACCGTGCCCGGCGCCGCTCGCCACGACCTGCCCTACCACGTGCTCGGCTCGGACGCGGCAGGCGTCGTCCTGCGCGTCGGTCCGGGCGTGACGCGATGGAAGCCCGGCGACCACGTCGTGGCGCACTGCCTCGCCGTCGATCTCGACCACCCGGACGGTCACGACGACACGATGCGCGACCCCCACCAGCGGATCTGGGGTTACGAGACGAACTTCGGAGGGCTCGCCGAACTCGCCCTGCTCCAGGGCAACCAGCTCATGCCGAAGGCGGCCCACCTCACGTGGGAGGAGGCGGCGAGTTCGAGCCTGGTCCACTCCACGGCGTACCGGCAGCTGGTCTCTCGCAACGGCGCCCAGATGAAGCAGGGCGACATCGTGCTCATCTGGGGCGGCGCGGGCGGCCTCGGCTCGTACGCGACCCAGCTCGTCCGCAACGGCGGCGGGCGAGCGGTGTGCGTGGTCTCCAGCCAGGACAAGGCCCGGCTGGCGCGCGAAGCCGGAGCGGAAAGCGTCATCGACCGTCGCGCCCTGGGCTTCCGCTTCTGGAGCGGCGACGAACCGGACCCCGGCGAGTGGCGCCGCTTCGGCAAACACATCCGCGAGCTCACCGGCGGGGACGACCCGGACATCGTCTTCGAACACCCCGGCCGCGAAACGTTCGGTGCCAGCGTTTTCGTGGCCCGGCGCGGCGGCACGATCGTCACCTGCGCGTCGTCCAGCGGATACGACCACCGGTACGACAACCGCTATCTCTGGATGCACGTCAAGCGGATCATCGGAACGCACTTCGCCAACTACCGCGAGGCCTGGGAGGCGAATCGCCTGATCACCCGGGGCGTCGTGCACCCCACGCTGTCGGCGGTCTACCCACTCGGCGAGACGGGGCACGCCGTCCGGACGGTGCACCGTAACGATCACAGCGGCAAGGTCGGCATCCTCTGCCTGGCACCGCACGAGGGGCTCGGCGTCACCGACCCGGAGCTGCGCGCCCGGCACCTCCCGGCGATCAACCGGTTCCGTCGTCCCGTCGAAGGCTGACCCACGATGGCAGGAATAGCGGGCTGGATCGACCGGGCCGACGATCTGACCCGGCAGGCCGTCACGGTCGCCCGCATGGACGCCGGGCTCGTCACCCGTGGCGGCAAGGGCGGCCTCTGGGTCTCCCCCGTCGCGGCGCTCATCCAGCGGATCGACGCCACCTGGGGCGGTTCCGGCGGACCGGCGGTGCACACCGTCGACGGCGAGGCCCGTGTGGTCGCGCTCTGCGACGGCTATCCGGGCGAGGACACCAGCACGACCCCGGCCGAACAGATCCTGGCCGCGTACCTGCGCTGGGGACCGGACCTCGCCGCCCACCTCGACGGGGTGGCCGCGTTCGCGATCTGGGACGTCGCGGCCGGTGAACTGCTCCTCGGGCGGGATCGCATCGGGCTCCGGCCGCTCACCTACCTGCCCACGCCGAACGGCCTGCTCTTCGCTTCCGACGTCACGGTGCTCGCCCGGCACCCGAAGGTGCCGGCCGTCCTCGACCAGGAGGCGGTCTGCGCCCTGATCACCCAGTCCCGCCCACCGGGTGAGGGGGTGCTGGCGGGCATGCGCGAGGTACCGCCGAGCTGTGTGCTGAGGGCCGATCGGCACGGGATCACGATCCGGCCGTACTGGCGGCTCGAGGCACGCCCGCACGAACTCGACCTGCCGCGGACGCTGGACCGCGCCCGCGACCTGCTGTGCGACGCGATTCACCTGGTGACGAGCGGGGTCGATCCCGGCGTGATGCTCTCCGGAGGCCTCGACTCCAGCGTGCTCACCGGGTTGTGCTCGACCGTGACGGGGCACCCGCCGCGGACCTTCACAGTCGCCTACGCCGGCTCCGGGAAGGGACCGGACCAGTCCTACGCCGCCGAAATGGCGCGCTTCGCGGGCTGTGCACACACCGAGGTCACGGTGGACGCGGCCGAGCTGTCCGACCCGGCGACGCTGGCCGCCGTGGTCGCCGCCAAGGACTATCCCTCGCCCTACGGGGACAAGAACGTCAGCCCGTACCTCTTCTTCCGCCGGATGGCCGAGCACACGCCGTTGGTCCTCAGCGGGGAGTCCGCGGACGTGATGTTCGGCGGCGCGACCGGGCCCCAGAGCGATGGCAGGCCACTGACCACCTTCCCTTGGCTGGAACGCTTCCGCCAAGTCGGCAAGACCTACGGGCTCGGCACCGGACTGTTCGACCAGGACCTGCTGCGGACGCTGGACGCCGGCGCCTACCTGGACCGGATGTTCGTCATCGCCCTCGACGAGGTTCCGGTGCTGGACGGCGAGGATCCGGTGGACCGGGTGGCCCGCCAGGTCGACTGGATCAACGTGACCCGCCTCCTGGAACTGGCGGCCGGACACTGCGAGCAGCTGAGCAACGCCGTCGGCCTGCAGATCCGGTTCCCGTTCGCCGACTATCGCCTGTGGTCGTTCATGTACAACGTGCCGACCGCGCTGAAGTTCGACGGCGGGACGGAAAAGGCGCTGCTGCGCACGATCGGCGCTCCCGTGGTGCCGGACAGCATCATGGCCCGCCGCAAGGTGCCCTATCCGATCACCTACGACGCGCGGTACAAGGCCGCGCTGCTGGATCGGCTGCGCGAACTCGTGGAGGACTCGTACGCACCCTCCCGGCAGCTGATCGATCTCGAAGCCTGTAAGCGCTATCTGACCGAGCCTGCCCTCATCGACCGAGGAGGCTGGCACGGCCGGGCCGATCTCGAGATGGTGCTGCAGGTCGATACCTGGATGCGCCGCCTTGATGTCGGACTCCGCATCTGACCCCGCCACCGTCATCGAGGGACATTCATGCCTGTTTCACCGCTTTTCGAACTTTTGAACGCAAACGTGCGGGAGAATCCCGACCGCGTCGCTGTCCGGGACCGGGACCGTTCCCTGACCTACCGCCAGCTCGCCGACCGGGCCACGAGCCTGGCCGCCCGCCTGCGCGCGGACCACCCCACGCCAGGTGCGCGCGTCGGGCTCTACCTGAACCGCACCGTGGACCTGGTGACGGCCGTCGTGGCGACGACGGTGGCCGGGCATGCGTACGTGCCGCTCGATCCGGCGTACCCGGAGGCGCGGCTGCGGTTCACCGTCGACGACAGCGGGATCGCCGCCGTCATCACCGACCAGGACACCACGGCCCTGGGCACCGCCCTGAAAACGATCCGGCTGGACGAGGAGGGCTTCGCGGACGAGCCCCCGCCGGCGCCGGACGACCTTCCGGACGACGTGGCCGCGTACGTCATCTACACGTCCGGGTCCACCGGGCGTCCCAAGGGTGTCGAGGTCCGCCAGCGCAACGTCGTCGCGCTCGTCACGGCGCTCACCGAGATGTTCGACCACACCGCCGACGACGTGTGGACGCTGTTCCATTCCTACTGCTTCGACTTCTCGGTCTGGGAGATCTGGGGCGCGCTGATCACCGGCGGCACGTTGGTGGTCGTACCGGCGGAAGTGGCCATCTCCCCCGAGGCGATCCTCAGCCTGCTGACCACACACCGCGTCACCGTGCTGAACGTTGTGCCCTCGGTGTTCCGGCATCTGGCCGCGGCTCTTCGCCGGGTCCCGGCGCCACCGGGCGACGTGCGTCGCGTCATCTTCGGCGGCGAGGCGATCGACCTGGGTGACATCCGAGCCTGGCGGGCCGCCACCGGCTCCGGATGCGAGTTCGTCAACGGATACGGCGTGACCGAGGCGACCGTCTTCGCCACCATGCGCACGCTCTCGGCCTTCGAACTCGACGCGCCCGGTGACGACCACGAGTTCGCCCGTGAACTGGGCACGCCGTTGCGCGGCTGGGACGTCCGGGTGAGGTCCGAGGACGGCACCGACGTGCCGGTCGGCGCGACCGGGGAGATCTGGGTCGGCGGGGCCGGAGTCGCCACCGGATACGTCAACCGACCCGAGCTGACCGCCGATCGCTTCCTCGGCGACGGCGGTTTCTACCGCACCGGCGACCTTGCCATCCGACGGCCGGGCGATGTCTTCCACTACGCCGGGCGCGCTGACGACCAGGTGAAGCTCAACGGCTACCGGATCGAGCTCGGGGAGATCGAGTCGGTGCTGCGCCGGCTGCCCGGAATCCGCGACATCGTGGTGGTCCGTGGGGTCAGCCGCATCGGCGTCGCTCAGTTGGTGGCCTACTACGTCGTGGATCCGGCGCAGCCGGATCCGGACCTCGCCGGGTACGCACGCGCGCAACTGCCCCGCTACATGGTCCCGGCGCGGTTCGTGCGACAGAGCGAACTGCCGCTCACACCGTCCGGCAAGACCGACCGCCGCGCCCTGGCCGAGGCCGGATGAGCGCGGCTCGACGACAGCGAGCGATCGGCGACGACGAAGGAGCGACACCCGTGGCCACCCGTGTCTTCATCTCGGACCCCGACCGTCCCAGCTTCCTGGAGCAGCTCTACCAGGGCCGGTTCCGCTGGGACATCCTCACCGGCTTTCCCGAGCAGGACGAGCGCGACCGGGCGATCGGCGACGAGGTCGTGGCCGAGTTGCTCGAGCTGATCGACGCGAAGATCGACGGAGACGCGGTCGACCGGGAGGCCGCTCTGCCGGACGGCTTCCTGCCGGAACTCGCCGCCCGCGGCTTCTACCGGCTGCAAGCCGACCCGGACGTCGGGGGACGGGCGCTCAGCCAGTACAACACCTACCGGGTGGTGCAGGCCGCCGCATCGCGGTGCACGCCCGTCGCCCTGTCCATCGCGCTGGAGAACGCGCTGGGCGCCGCACCGTACCTGAGCGTGCTGCCGGAGGGGCCGCTCCGCGATGTCGTCCGGGCGCACGTCGCCGCCGGCCGGTTCTCGTGCAGCGCGGAGACCGAGCCGCAGGGCGCGGCCAACTGGCGCCGGCAGACCGTGGCGGAACGGATCCCCGGCTCCAGCGACTTCCTGCTGACCGGGGAGAAAGTGTTCGTCGGCCACGCCCCGATCGCGGACCTGATCATCGTCTCCGCCACCGTGCGCGACGGCGGCGAGGAACAAATCCGGCGCTTCTTCGTGGACGCGGACAGCCCCGGCGTCACCGCGGGCGCCTGGCACACCTATATGGGAATCCGCGGCTTCCCGAACGGCTGGCTGCGTTTCGACCGCGTCCGCGTGCCGGCGGAGCGCATGTTCGGCGAGGCCCGCATCGCGCACCGCGTGCGGCAGACACCGGCTTCGGCACTGCTGAACATGCGGGGCCGGCTGTACCTGATCGGGGCACCGTCGCAGGCGGTGGCCGACCTGTGCTGCGACTGGTCCCGGGACTTCGTGAGGCGGCGCAAGATCGACGGACGCGGGCTCGGCGAATACGAGGAGATCCGGCGCCGGGTGGCCGAATCGCTGGCCGACCGGTACGCCATCGACACCGTGGCCCGTTGGTGCCTGCTGCCCGGTGATCAGGACCTTCCGGTGAATCCCCGGTTCGAGCAGAACCTGGCGAAGAACATCACGTCGCTGCTGGCCTGGCAGGTCGCCGACCGGACCATGTCCGTGCTCGCCGCCGAGGGGTACGAGACACACGACAGCAAGGCGGCGCGGGGGCTGCCCGCCGAACCAGTGGAGCGCTACCTGCGCGACCAGCGCAATCTGCGGATCTCCGGCGGGGTCGACTTCTTCATCGACCTGGGCGTCGCCCTGCAGTCCACCCTCGCGTTCTGGTACCCGCCGCCCGAGCCCGGCCACGCCGGCGAGCCACCGGCCGAACCGGCGCTGACCGTCCGCAACAACGGCCATCTGCGCTGGGTCGCCGCCGAGGTCGGACGGTTCGGCCGCATCCTGGGGGCCCTCACCGCGCGGTACACCCGCGAGGAGCTCAGCGAACGAGAGCGCACGGTGCTGTTGATCGGCGGATTCGCCCGCGAACTGCTCACCTGTTCCCTGGTCCTGGCCCGGGCCGCCGCCCTCGCCCGCGCGGGCGAGGACTCCGGCCAACTTCCCGCCGACGTGTACTGCACCTCCGCCCGGCATCGCGTCGCCGATCTGGTGCGGCAGGTGGAAGACGACTCCCCGGCCGACTTCGACGGCCTCGCCACACCGTGGCTCGATCCGGAAGGAACCCGCGCATGACCACGCCGCCGGAGACCGTCCCCCTGTCACCCGGGCAGGCGGCGATCTGGGTCAGCTGGCAGCTCGACCGGGACCACCTGGCACACATCATCCCGATGGTGCTCAGTGTCCGCGGTGACCTGGACGCCGACCGGCTGCGCACGGCGTTCCGCGTGCTGGGCGAGGCCCACCCCCAGCTACGCGCCCGGATCAGCGACAGCGGCCAGGGCCCGGTGCTCGACTGGTCGGACGCGCCGCACATCGAGGTACGCGAGTCCGTCACCGACGACCGGCGCGACGACGCCGTACGGCGGGCCTGGCAGGTCCCGTTCGACCTGCGTACCGGGCCGCTGTGCCGGGTCGAGCTGATGTATGGCCCGGACTGGACGGTCGTGCTGGTCGTCGTGCACCACCTGGTGTTCGACGGCGCGTCCCTCCTGGTGTTCCTCGAGGCCCTGACCACGGCGTACGCCGACGGGGAGTTGCCCCGCTCCGGCCCGGAGCCGTTCCTGCGACGGCTCACCGAGCGCCAGCGGCGACTGGTGGCGACCGCGGAAGGCGACCGGCACCGCGCCTACTGGCAGGCGGCGCTGGCCTCGGCCGCCGACCTGCTCCCGTTGCCGACCGGCGACGAGGAGCCCCGATTCACCGTGCACAGCGAGAAGCTGCCCGCGGACCTCGCGGCGAGGCTGCGCGAACGCGCCACCGAGCTCGGCGTCTCCTACGTGACGGTGCTGCTCGGCGGGTACTTCGCGCTGTTGAGGCGGCACACCGGCGGAGACCGGGTCATGGCGTTCCTGCCCTACCACGGGCGCCGGCCGGACGAGCGAGACCGGATCGGGTACTTCGTCAACCCGCTGCCGGTGACCGCGGATCCCGGCGGGTGCGACACGTACGCCGACCTGATCCGCCAGGCACGGGTGCGGGTCAAGGAGGCACTCGCCCACGGCGACCTGCCGTTCCCGGAGATCATGCGGGCCGCCGGCCTGACCGGGCCACAGGCCAGGGAACGCACCCACCAGACCGTCTTCCAGTACTGGAACGCCGGTCTCCGCGACGGCCTCGACGTGCAGGACGCGCCGCTGGTGCACGACGGGAGAACGGCCCGGCTGAGGCTGGAGGACATCGAGAGCACGGCAGGTTACCGGCTGGCGGTGATGGTGCGCGACGACAGCGCCGGTACCCGTCTGGTGTGGAAGGATCCGGTGGGCTCGCTCGGCGCGAAGGTGATCGCCGAGATGGCGGCCGACTACCGCGCGATCCTGGAGACGATCGCCGACGACCCCCATACCTCCCTGATCGCGGCGGCGTCGACCGCCGCGGTACCCACGTCGAACGCGCCCGCACCCCGGGCGGGCGCCGGCGTCCATCCGGCCGTGCCGAAGATGACCGAGGTCTGGCGCGAGGTGCTCGGCATCGACGACATCGAGCCGGTGGACTCGTTCTTCGAGCTGGGTGGCCACTCGCTGCTGGCGGAGAGCCTCGTGCTGGCGGTGAGCGAGCGGTTCGGCACCAAGGTCGGCATCCGGACCCTGTTCGACTTCCCGCGGCTCGCCGACTTCACCGAGGCCGTGGCGGGCCCGGCCGGTGTCCCGGCCTCCGGTTTCCAGCGCCGCATCTGGCTGGCCGAACGGCTGGAGGCGGGTTCGGGCGCGTACCACGTACCGCTGGCCTGGCGGGTCGCCGGACGGCTGGACCCACGGGCGCTCGCCGATGCGCTCGCCGCGATGGTCGCACGGCACGAGATCCTGCGAACCGCGTTCGTCGAGCATGACGGCGAGCTCCTCCAAGTGATCGGGCCGCCGTGGCGTCCCGTGGTCGAGGAGGTCGACCTGTCCACCGAGGGCGACACCGAGGCCGTGCTCACGCGGTGGCTGCGCGCCGCCGCGGGCCGCGCGCTGGAGCCGTCCTCCGGACGCCTGCTGACCGCCGCGCTGGTGGACACCGGACCGGACGGCCAGGTGCTGTTCCTGTTGCTGCATCACCTGATCTGCGACGGAGAGTCGGTCGGGCTGCTCCTGCGCGGTCTCGACGAGCACTATCCCGCCGCGGCTCTCACGCCCGCCGAGGCGCCGGAGGAGGTGGAGCCCGGTCAGCTGACCGCCACGGGCACCGGAACCGAGGCAGTGCTGGCGGAGATCTGGTCGGACCTGCTGGGCGGCGCGGCCGTGCGCCGGGACGACTCGTTCTTCGCGCTCGGGGGGCACTCGATGCTCACCGTACGCATGGTCAACGCCGTGGCCACGCGTCTCGGCGCGCGCATACCGATCCGCGCCGTCTACGACACGGCCGACCTCGCCGAACTCGCCGGCGTGATCGACGCCGCGCTCGGCCGGCAGCCGGAGCCCGGCGCCGCGGACGCGCCGCCGGACGTCCTGCCCGCCACCGACCATCAGTGGCAGATCTGGCTGGCCGAACAGGTCGCGGCCGGGACGCCGTACAACGTCTGCCTGGCGTGGCGCACCGGCGGGAAGCTGGACGCGGCGCTCCTGAGCGAGGCCCTCGCGCGGCTGGTCGACGGGCACGAAATCCTGCGTACGCGTTTCGAACTGCGCGGCGACCGACTGCACCAGATCGTCGGCGAGGCCTGGACGCCCGTGCTCGACCAGGTCACGGACGCGGATGACTGGCTGGCGCGGGCGGCCCGGACCCCGTTCGAACCGGCAAGCGGCCGGCTGCTGAGAGCAGCTTTGGCCGACCTCGGTCCGGACGGAATGGTGCTCATGCTCGGCCTGCACCACCTGGTGATCGACGGCGCCTCGGTGCCGGTCCTCGCCCGCGAGCTGTCCCGGTACTACTCCGACGCGGCGGCGGACCGGCCGTCGGCCGCACCCGGGACTCAGTACCGCCAGGTGGCCCTGGCTCGCGCGGCGGCGCGCGGCGGCGAACGCGAACGCACCGACCTCGACTTCTGGCACCGGCGGCTGAACGGCGTTCCGTCCATGATCGAGTTCCCGGCTCCGCGGGCGCCCGAGCCGGACGGCATCGTGCCGGTCGACCTTCCGCCGGGTGCGCTGACGCGGCTGCGAGGAACCGGCGTCACCTGGTTCACGGTGTTCGCCCACGCGCTGTCGGAGGCGGTGCGCCGGTGGACCGGCACCGCGCCGCCCACCATCGCCGTGCCGGTCAGCATCCGGCAGAACGGCCTCACCGACGTCCTCGGCCCGCAGTTGAACACGGTCGTGGTGCGTACCGGCGCGGCCGACGGCGGCCTGACTGCCATGCAGGGAGAGGTACTCGGCGCGATCGAGCACGCGCACGCGCCGTTCGACGACGTGCTCGCACGGCTCGCCCCGGCACGACGGCCGGACCGCGTCCCGTACTGCGACGTCATGCTCGACATGAACCTGCGCACCGAACGGCGCGCGGTACTCGGCGAGGCCGAACTCGTCCCGTACGTGACGGAATCCGTGCTGTCACAGGTCGCCCGGTACGGGCTGGTGCTCACCGTCGCCGAACAGGACGGCGAACTGTCCGCCGTGCTGTCGTATCCCGGCGCCCGCGTCGCGGCCGACGACGCCCGGACCGTGGCCCGGTACCTCTCGGAGGAGGTCGCCGCGGCCGCGGTGCCGGGCCGGACGCCCGCGCCGGTCCCCCAGTACCGCGAGTTCACCGCCGCTCAGGCACACGCACGCAGCGGCGAAGGCCATCGCGCCGATCTCGACTACTGGCAAGAGCGGCTGACCGGCGCCCCTGCGTACGTGGGCTTCGAGGACCCGCAGGCAGACGGCCCGGACGGCGCTCTGGCCGTCCCGGTCGGCGAGGATCTGGGCCCGCGCCTGCGGACACTGCACGCACGGCACGGCATCACGCCCTTCATGACCGTCGCGGCCTGTCTCGCGGTCGAGGTGGGCGCCTGGAACGGGCGGGACGACATCGTGGTGAGCACCCGCATGACCAACCGCACCCGGCCCGAATACCACGAGGTGCTCGGCCCCTGCCTGAACACCGTGGTGCTGCGGTCCGGCACCGGCCCCGGCCTGCTCGACGTGCTCACCTCGATGCGTGCGGCGGTGCTGGAGGCGACCGAGCACGCCGAAGCACCCTTCGAGGACGTGCTCGAGCGGCTGAACCCGCCGCGCCGGGCCGGTCGAACCCCGTACGCCGACGTAGTCCTCGCGCTGACCACCGAAAGCGGCGATCCGGTCCTCGGAGGGTGCCGGCTCACTCCGCTCGACGTGGGCGCCGGTGCGACCGGGTTCGCCGGAAAGTTCGGCCTGTCGGCGGGGGTGACGATCACCGGTGACCGCATCCGGGTCCGCCTCGGCTACCGCGGCGACCGCTACCGCCCGGCCGACATGACGCTCTTCGCCGCCCGGTTCGGCCGCCTGCTCGAGCTCACCGCGGACAACCCCGACCGCCCGGTGGCGGACCTGATCGCCGTCCTCGACGACCTGGGCCGCCCGGCGAGGCCGGCACCACCGCACGCGCCGGCGTCCACGGTGGCGGAGAGCACCACCGCACGGGCGACGGAGGAAATCATCGCCCGGCTCTGGACGCAGGTGCTCGGTATCGAAGAGATCGGCCGCCAGGACAACTTCTTCGATCGCGGGGGCACCTCGATGACGCTCGCCAAGGTGCACAGCCGGCTCAGCGCCGAACTCGACCGGCGCGTTCCGATCACCTGGCTCTTCGAATATCCCACGATCTCCGCGCTGGCGGCCGCCATCTCCGGTGACACGGCCGGTCCGCGGCGACCACAGCGGCAGGGCCGCCGTGCACGACCGGCCGCCGCACGCTCGCCGAGGAGTTGATCATGTCCCAAGCTCAAGCCTTCTTTTCCCACCCCGAGGGCTGGGTCCCTGACCTGACCGGAGCGGATCTCGGAGGGGTACCCGAGCTGTCCGCGCTGCTCGCGGACGGCGTACGGGCGGGCGGCGCCGGACCAGCCATCAGCGACGACGAGGACACCCTCACCTACCCCGAACTGGACCGCGCGGCCGCCGCGGTGCAGCGCGATCTGCGCGCCGCCGGCGTCCGTCCCGGCGACACCGTGGTCATCCACTGCCGCTTGGGCCGCTGGGCGATCGTCGCGATGCTCGGCGTGCTGCGCACCGGCGCCCAGTACGTGCCCGTCGACACGAACTTCCCGTACGAGCGGCGGGCCCGCGTCATCGCCGGGAGCCACGCGCGGGTCGCGCTCGTGGAACCGGAGGCAGCCGGCGAGCCGCTGCCCGGCGACCCCGCCGTGGAGCGGATCCTGCCCGTGTCGGCCGATCCCGGCCGCTGGCCGGACCGGCCCGCTCCGGCGGAGGACCGCGACCCCCGGCAGCCGGTCTACACACTGTTCACGAGCGGATCGAGCGGTACGCCGAAGGGTGTCGTCGTCTCCCGGCACGGGCTCGCCTGCTCGACCCAGGCGCGCCGGGTCTACTTCGGCGGCCAGGACCCGGCCGTCTATCTCCTCTGCACCTCGATCTCCTTCGACATGTCGGTCGGCCCGATCTACCACGCCCTGGCGACCGGCGGCCACCTGGTCATCCCCACGCCGGTGGTGGTGGACACCGAGGCGATCCTGGACGCCTGCGCCGATCACGGCGGCACGTTCATCTCGATCATCCCGTCGCTGTACCGCGTCCTGATCGACAGCGGCCGTTCGGAGGATCTGGCGACGCTGCGGGTGGTGATCGTCGCCGGTGAGCCGTGCCCGCCGGCTCTCGTGCGCGACCACGCGGCGGTCCTGCCGCGGGCCCGGCTCCACAACGAGTACGGGCCCACCGAATGCACGGTGTGGACCACGATGCACCGGTGCCGTCCGTCCGATGCGGACGCGCCCGACGTGCCGATCGGGGTGCCGGGACCGGGCACGACGGCGTACGTCCGAACGCCCGGCGGTCCCGCCCCGGCCGGGGTCCGCGGCGAGCTGTGGCTGGGCGGTCCGCAGGTCGCGCTCGGTTACTCCACCGCCACGAACGACGGTGACGCCGTGACGGATCTCGAGAACCGGTTGTACCGCACCGGCGACCACGTCTGGTACGACGACGAGGGTCTGCTCCATTACGCCGGCCGGATCGACGGCCAGCTCAAACTGGGCGGACTCCGCATCGAACTGCAGGAGATCGAGAACACGCTCAGCGCCGCGCTCGGCGGCCGATGGTGCGCGGTGGGCGTGGCGCGCCGCGACGGCATCCCGGCGGCTCTGGTCGGGTTCGTGATCGGCGGCCTCGGCGACGTCTCCGCCGACCACGTCCGCGCCCGCATGCGCGAGTCGCTGGCGCACGCGGCCGTACCCGGCGCCTTCTCGGCACTGGAGCGAATGCCCACGCTGGCCAACGGCAAGCTGGACCGGCACACCTTGGACCGGATGGCGGCCGAGATCGCCGGCATCGTCGCGGGCGTGGCCCGATGACCTTCCCGGACGGCGCCGTCGCCGTGATCGCCATGGCCGGGAAGTTCCCGGGCGCACCGGACGTGGAACGCTTCTGGGCCAACCTGTGCGATGGCGTCGAGTCGGTCACGGTTCTCGCCGGGCACGCCGACCCGGACCAGCCCGCCTACCTCCGCGCGAACGGGGTGCTGGCGGATGCCGACGCCTTCGACGCCCGGTACTTCGGCATGAGCGCCAACCAGGCTCTCGTGGTCGACCCGCAGCAGCGGCTGTTCCTGGAATGCGCCCACGAGGCGTTGGAACGGGCCGGATACGGCGGGCCCGACCGTCCGGTGACCGGAGTGTTCGCCGGAGGCACCCACACCGGGTACGCGGCCGCCGTCCGGGCTCACCTTGACCGGCTGCCCTTCGTCGACGAGATGCAGATCCGGCACGGCAACTCGGTCGACTTCCTCGCGACCCGGGCCGCCTACCAGTTCGGCCTGACCGGTCCGGCCATGGCGGTCCAGTCCGCCTGCTCGACGTCCCTGGTCGCGGTGCACACGGCCGTCCAGTCGCTGCTCGCCGGGGACTGCGACATGGCCCTGGCCGGCGGCGCCACGGTGCACGCCCACCCGCCGCGGACCGGGTACACCCCGGGTGGCGTCGCCACCCCGGACGGCCACTGCCGGCCCTTCGACGCCGCCGCCACCGGCACCATGGGCGCCAGCGCGGTCGGCCTCGTCGTCCTCCGGCCACTCGCCGACGCCGTCGCCGCCGGTGACCCCGTGCACGCGGTCATCCTCGGATCCGCGGTCACCAACGACGGGCGCGACAAGGTGGGCTTCACCGCGCCCGGGGTCGCGGGTCAGGCGGAAGCGATCCGGGCCGCTCAGGACCTGGCCGGGGTGGGCGGCGGTGACATCGGCTACGTCGAGGCGCACGGCACCGGGACCCCGCTCGGCGATCCGATCGAGGTCGCCGCGCTCACCCAGGTCTTCCGCGAACACACCACCCGGCGCCAGTTCTGCCGGATCGGCTCGGTGAAGTCCAACTTCGGCCACGCCGACGCGGCGTCCGGCGTGGTCGGCCTGATCAAGGCCATCCTGGTCGTCGAGCACGGCCTGATCCCGCCGACCCTGAACTTCACCACCCCGAACCCGGAGATCGACTTCCCCTCGACCCCGTTCCGGGTCAACGACGAACTCTCCGACTGGGCCGGCCCCCGCATCGCCGCGGTCAACTCGCTGGGCATCGGCGGCACCAACGCGCACGTGATCCTCGGCCAGGCGCCCGAACGCCCCGAGCCGGAACCCGATCCCCGGCCCCAACTGCTGGTGGTCTCCGCCGCGACGGCCGAAGCCGCCGAACGCGCCGCACAACGGCTCGCCGACCACCTGGCCGCCGCACCCGGCACCGACCTGGCCGACGCCGCCCGGACCTGCCAGGAGGGGCGGGCCGAACATCGGTACCGCCGCTACGCGGTGGCCCGGACGGCGGACGAGGCGGCCAGTGCTCTGCGTGCCGGCCGGACCGGGTCCCGCACCGACGAGGGGACCCCGTTCAGGATCGCCTACCTGTTTCCCGGCCAGGGCGGCCACTACCCGGGGATGGCGGCCCGGCTCTACGACACCGAGGAGGTCTACCGGCGACACGTGGACGAGGTCGTCGCGGTGGCCGGGCCCGGCCTGCTGGATGTGCTCCGGAGCGGGCCGACCGTGGAACGCCGGGCCCGGCTCGACGAAATCGGCGTGGCACAGCCCGCGGTGTTCGCCTTCCAGTACGCGATGGCGGGGCTGCTGTCGTCGTGGGGTCTGCGGCCCGACGCCGTCCTCGGGCACAGCCTCGGCGCGTACGCGGCCGCCTGTGTGGCCGGGGTGTTCAGTGTCGACGACGCGATCCGGCTTGTCCTGGAACGCGGGCGGTTGCTCCGTGAGATACCCACCGGCGCCATGGCCGCGGTTCACCTCGCCGAGGCGGACCTCGTCGCCCTGCTGCCGCCCGGGCTCGACATCGCGGCGGTCAACGGGCCAGGTCAATGCACGGTCGCCGGACCCGTCGGTGACATCGAGACGTTCGCCGCGAGCATGGCCGAGCGCGGGACCGACTGCCGGGTTCTGCGGGTCGGGGTCGCCGGGCACTCCGCGGCGGTCGACCCGGTGCTCGACCGCTACACCGCGACGGTCGCCGCGACCACCCTGAAGGAGCCCGCGGTGCCGATGGTCTCCGACGCCACGGGTCTTTGGGCCACCCCGTCGGAGGTGTGTTCCCCCGGCTACTGGGCCCACCACATGCGCGCACCCGTCCGTTTCGGCGACGCACTGGCCACACTGTTCGCCGAGCCGGGGTTCGTGCTCGTCGACCTGGGCCCAGGGCGGACCGCGGCGAGCCTGGCGCGCCAGCATCCCGGCGCCCGGCCCGGACAGATCGTCGTGAACGCGGCTCCGCACGCCGCGGAGGCGGGCACCGAACCGGAGACCGCGCTGGCCGCCCTCGGTCACCTGTGGTCGGCCGGCGTGGGTGTCTCCTTCGGTGCCCTGCACAACGGTCGCCGCCGGCGCACCGTGTCGCTCCCGACGTATCCGTTCGAGAGGCAGCGCTACCTCGTTCCGGAGGCACCGTCCGCGCCTCGCCGGAACTCCGGTTCGCCGGAGGACTGGACCGGCCCCCTCGACCGTGCCCCGGAGGGCGCAGACCAGGCTGAAAGCGCTCTCGAACCGGCCAACTCCGTTCTCGACGACATCCTGGACGCGTTCGGCCGCGCCTTCGGCGCCACCGACATCACCCCCACGGACGGCTTCTTCGACCTGGGCGGTGATTCGCTCGTCGCCCTGCGGTTCGCGACCTGGGCGACCCGCCACTTCGGCGTGCCGGTCTCCGGGGCCGACGTGCTCCGTGCCGGGACCGCCGCCGAGTTGGCCGCCGTGATTTCCCAGCGAGTCGCCTCGGAGGACGACAACCTATGACCACCGTCCGACGCAACCCCTGGCTGGTGGGCCGGCAGGCACCCGGGTCACCGGAGACCACCCTCTACTGCTTTCCGCATTCGGGTGGCATCGCCGGGGAATACGTACGCTGGGCGCCGGAGCTGCCCGGCACGCAGGTATACGCCATCGGCCTGCCCGGCCGGGCCAGCCGGACGCGGGAGAAGCCGATCACGGACATGCGCACGCTGGTCCGGACCCTCGTCGACGAGGTGCCATTCGGTGAGTCGTTCGTACTGTTCGGACACAGCTTCGGCGCGCTGCTGGCCTTCGAGGTCGCACGTGAGCTGCGCGACCGCGGGCTACAAGAGCCGGAGCGGCTCGTCCTGTCCGGATGCCCGGCCCCGCAGAGCGGCATCGAGGTGCTGGACGTCACGGCCCTGTCGGACCGCGACATCATGGTGCGCCTCGGCGACCGCTACGGCGGCATACCGCCCGAGGTCCTCGACAACGCCGAGCTGCTCACGCAACTGGCGCCCGCATTCCGGCAGGACTACCTGCTGCTCGGCCGGTACTCCTTCGAGCCCGGCCGACCGCTCGCCGTTCCCGCCGCGATCTTCGGGGGCTCGAAGGACAACGTTCCCCGGGAACGCCTCGAACAGTGGCGCGAACTCTTCGAGGCCGTACCGCCGTTACGGATGTTCGACGGAGGACACTTCTATTTCCGCGAGGACGACCGTCGCTTCTTCTCGGAGCTTCGGACCTTCCTGCATCACCAGAGTTCGCGCTGACGCGGCCCTCGCTCTCGCACTGACAGTCGAGCAGAATATGACGGGCATCGGATACTGACTCGTGTCACTGTTCCTATTGTCGGTCGAAAGTTGCTTTACTCCCGAATGGGGACTGTGTCGATCAGGTGATCCTGGAGCCGGGCGTGGCGGAATTGGTAAACCGCACCAGCCTGGCGCAGCACACCTCGCTGGTAGGCATCGTCCAGGAACGCGGTCATCGTCCAGGGCAACCGCCCGGTCAGCGGTAGCCAGATACGTGCCATGACGACCCACTGACCCCAGGCCGTCAAACCGAGCCCGTACGCGATGCCGCCGCCGATCCCGCCCACGAGACCAATCAGGAGTCCATCTTCGAGCGGGAACCAGAGCACGCCGGAGAGTCCGCCCACGAGGACGCCCACCAGCCCCCACACGAGGAACTGGACGACGGTGGTAGTGCGGTTCGCGCGCAACAAGTCAGTGGGGCTGACGGCGGATCTGATGTCGATGGGAACTTCCAGCCTGGTCATGATCCCGGCCGCGAGCCCGATCATGAGGGCATACACCAGCCCGTATCCAAGCCCGTACCCGAGCGCGTCTTCGAGTGCCCGGGCGAGTCCGTTCGCCCCGGGGCCTGCGCCCGGAAAAAGCCCGCTTACCAGGGTCGAGGCGGGCCCGCGCACGAGCCAGGACATGAACTCGATCGCGAACCAGACCACGAAACCGATCACGAGCCAAACCACGATTCCGAACACGAGCCCTGCCCCGAACCCGACCAGGAACCTGGGGGCGAACCTGGCGCGCATTTTCCCCGGTTCGCGGCGGAACCGTACCTGGACCCGCGACGGTTCGAGTGTCGCGCTCCGGAGCAGGAATCTGGGCGCGAACTCGTGCATGAGCCCGAAGACGAGCCCACCCACGATGCCGACCGCGATTCCGGCCAGCAGACCTACCTTGAGCCCGGCCGCGAACTCGAACCTGACCCAGTCCACCACCCCGGTCAGGACGCCGTCCACGATGCCGAGCAGCCACCCGGACGCGTTCGCGACGGTGAGTATGCGCGACGAGCGGCGCATCGTGTTGCCCAGTTGCCACCAGGCGAGGTTGGGTGTGCCGAGTCGATCCAGGTGCTGGGCGAGGTAGCACAGCCAGCGCCGCACTCGGTCGAGGTCCCAGCGCTGCCCCGGCAGGTCCTGATAGACCGTGGGGATGAAATTGCCCACGAGGTGGTCTTTCAGGGCTTCCGGGCTGTCGAACCGGTCGGTGTCCAGCAGTTCGGCCGGGTCGTGGTCGGGGGTGTCGCTGAAAATGGTGCGGGCCAGGGCGACCATGAGCGGAGTGGTCAACGCCGTCGCCAGGTTGACGCTGGCCGGGCGCCGAGGATGGTCGCGCAGTTCGTTCAGGACGGGCTCCCACACGGTCGCGGTGCCGTCGACGGTGACTTTGCGGGTAGTGAGCGGCAGGTAATCGACCAGATCGGCGAGGACGAGGTCGGCCAGTTCGATACCGGCGGCGGCACTCAGCACATCGGTTCCCTCCACCGCGGCCTCGTATTCCACGCGGCGGCTGGTCAGCAGCAGGGGCAGGCTGGTGGTGCGGTTGAGTTCGCGCAGCGCGGCAGGGTGCAGGCCACCGGCGATCTCGTCGAATCCGTCCAGAACGGGCAGGATGCGGTCGGTCTCGACCAGCGCGGCGGCCAGCGTCGACCCGTCGGGACCGGTCGTGGCCAGGCCGGGATGGTCGCGGATCAGTTGGCCGATGAGCCAATCGCGCAGCGTGCGGGCAGTCGGGTTCCAGGAGCCGAGGCTGAAGATCACCGGTACCGCGTCGGCGCCGGTGCGGGCCTTCAGCAGGTCCAGGACGAACCGAATGGTCAGGATCGTCTTTCCCGATCCGGCCCGGCCCAGGATCACGAGCCGTCCGGACGGTATCCGCCGGTACACATCCACGATCTGGTCCAGTTGACCGGCGAGATCCAGCGGGCCGTGGGGCTCCTCGGCCGAGCCACGGCAGATGTTCTCCCAGTGATCCGTCACTTCCGCGGCTGCCGGTTGCCACCGTGCGGGCAACGGAAACGGATCCTGAACCTGCCGCTGTTCCTCTTCCCGCCGCCAGCGGGTACCGACCGCCTGTGCGAGTTGATCGGCAGCCTCCGCCAGCGCGTCCGAACGCGCCGGCCGGTAGTTGATCGTGACGGAACCGTCGATCTTCCCGGCCATGACCGCCGGCGCCTGGACAGGCCCGTTTATTTCGTTGCTCGTCACCGGTTCACCGTCCGCCGGACGCTCGACGGCGCATCAGCCACCGCACCCCACCGACCACCCCGGCGATCAGCGCCAGCCCGCCCCCTATCAGCCACCAGTCCGGACCACGGCCGGGAGAGACTCGGTCGCCGGCCTTCGCGATGGCGTAGGCCGGGGTGATGGAAGTGGTCGGTGCGGGCGCGGATTCGCTGCGCGTGGGTGTCGGGGGTGCTGTGGTGCTAGTCCTGGCCGGCGTCGGGCCCGCGGCGGCCGGGGCGATCTCTATCGAGGCCACGGACCCGTTCTGCCCGGGATCCAGCGCACAGGACACGTCCGCATGACTGATCGGCGCCGGGCTGCCATCGGCGCTTTTGAGGTCCATGTGCACGGCCAGCACGGGATTGAGGACGATCGTCACAAGACCGGGCCGGTGGAAGACAAGACTGGGCGTCGTTCCGGTCGCGTGGATGATGATCGGGCCGGACGCCGGGATAGGGATCAGCGGCACGCTCTCTGATTTGCTGACCGGGATGTCGCCCTCCGGCGCCCGCACCACGACCGCCCCGTCCACCGTGCCCTCGGCCGCCGCCACGCCGACGAACTGGGCCAACCGGGTTGCGGAGGCATCCACGGTCGCGGTGATGTCGAAGTCGTAGGCCGGAGTGGCCCGGCCGACCGGCAACGACTCCGGGGCATTCCACGTGACCTGGCCGGTCAGGGCGATCTGAACCGGGAACGGCGGCAGGGAGCAGGAATAGTGCAATGTCACCCCGCCTGGGTTCGCGGCGGCGGACCCGGTAACCCACATTCCCATCCCGATGGTCATCACCGTGACTGTCGTCCCGATTCGCGCGATCCGCATCAGTGTATTGATCAACAAGTTTCCTGTGTTTATTGGGAATTCATGACAACTGAGGAAAAGTGAACACGTGATGGGGACCCATTGGAGTGTTACCGTCGAGTACTCCGTGTGCGATGCGGTGAACGGGTGTCGTCCCACGACGAGCGGTATAACCCCTGTGAGTGCGGCTGATCGGGCCGCGACAGGTTGGCGACCGGCCCTGACTCGCCGTCGTATGGGCGCGACTTTCCCTAATAATGGGTAGTTTTCCGTGGAATCGGGCGTCCAGCGCGTCACGAGCGCCGAGGCGGGCCACCAGTACCCGCGTGCGACCTTGCGCAGGGGGCGGCGAATACGACACGTCGGGAACCTGATCGCGGCGCCGCTGCAGGGAAAATCCCGTCGGAACGGGGCGACCTCGTTCCCCGAATTGTCCACAATGGAGCAATGCTCAGAGCGGAATCCGTTCGACCTCGACGATGTCACCCAGTTCGGCGAGGGCAGCGAAGAATTCGTCGTGGGATCTTCCGGCCTCAACGCTCACGGCGACATAGCCCGGATCGAACCACTTGAAAGGGATGCAGCCCAACTCGAACCGGTCCTCACCCACGCGCCTGGCCCAGAGCTGCTCGAAGTTGTCACTCTCGCGCCCGATGTCGTCGAGCACACCACGGAGCATGAAGCTCGGCACCGGCCGACAGACCGGGTCCGGATGGGTCGCGATCTTGGTCACCGATCCCCGCCGTACTTGCCGTGGCGCGGCGTGCGTACGAGCAGTGAGCATTATCCGAGCCCGTGGGACCCCGGTTCGGAGTGACCGTCACCCGGGGTCGCACCCGACCCAGACCACTGAACAGGCTGAAGTCGATCGCGCCTCCCAGCACGACGAAGATCAACCCCGCGATACCACACAGTACGAAGTGGACCACAGTACGGCGACTACCGAACCACTTCATCCCCAGCCTGCTACCGAGCGCGAACAGCCCGGCATAGACACCAATCCTCAGCAGCAGAGCCACCAAGTTCACAAAGGACGCGCCCTCCGGCCAGTTGTCGACTGCGATCGGAAGCGGCACATCCCCGCAGTACGCCCACGTACGCAGCAACACCGCGTCGACCTGGAAGGCGGCAAGGACGCCCACCACGATGGACACGAGTGCGACCACGCAACCAGCGCCGTGCCGACGCGGGTACTCAACGAACGTCGACTCCACGGCCCACACTCCAGTCTTACGTCCGCGATCGCACAAAGAGCGAAGATTGCAGCGATTCGCAAGAAGAGCCGCTCACCGAGTCGGGGCCCGGCTGACGCCGGAGTGTTTCCAAACCATTCGGACCGGGCGCGGCACGTCTGCCCGTCGCCTTACGGCCGCCGGAGAAACCCGCTCCGGTATGCCCCGTTCACGCCGCACGGCCCTGTTCGATATCGCCGCTCGTCGCGGTGGTGGGCGCGGACGGTGCCGGTGCGGGCGCGGCGGCCGGCAACCGGAGTCGTTTGAGGGCCAGCGCGTTGACCGCCACGATCACGCTGGAGCCGGACATGGTCAGCGCGGCGATCTCCGGCCGCAGCACCAGACCGAACGCGGGGTCGAAGACACCGGCGGCGACAGGCAGGGCGATGGTGTTGTAGCCGATGGCCCAGCCCAGGTTCTGCCGCATCTTGCGCACCGTGCCGCGCCCGATCCGCAGCGCCGTAGGCACGTCCAGCGGATCGGAGCGCATCAGCACCACGTCAGCGGTCTCGATCGCGACATCGGTGCCCGCGCCGATCGCGATCCCCACGTCGGCCTGCGCCAGCGCCGGGGCATCGTTCACGCCGTCACCGACCATCGCGACCGAGCGCCCCTCCCGTTGCGACTCGGCCACCTTGGCGGCCTTGTCCCCGGGCAGGACCTCGGCGATGACGGTATCGATGCCCAACTCGCGGGCGATGCGTTCGGCGGTCGCCTGGTTGTCGCCGGTGAGCATCACGACCTCGATCCCGAGATCGTGCAGCGCGGTCACGGCCGCAACGGAGGTTTCCCTTGGGGCGTCGGCGATCCCGATCACGCCGGCGGCGACGCCGTCGACCGCGGCGACGATCGCGGTGTGCCCGGTGTTCGCCAGTTCGTCGCGGTGCGCGGCCAGTGAGCCCAGTTCGATGCCTTCCCGGTCGAGCAGGCGCCGGTTACCGACGACCACCCGATGTCCGCCCACGTCGGCGATCGCCCCGTGCCCGGGCACGTTCTCGAACCGCCGTGCCGCCGGCACGTCCAGTCCGCGATCCTCGGCGTGGCGCACGATCGCCTCCGCCAAGGGGTGTTCGGATTCCCGCTCCACGGCGGCAACCAGGCGCAGCAACTCCCCCTCGCCGGCTCCGTCGCCGGTGATCACGTCGGTGACGGCGGGTTCTCCCTTGGTCAGAGTGCCGGTCTTGTCCATCACGACAACCTGGACCCGCGCCGAGGTCTCCAATGCGAGCGCGTTCTTGAACAGCACACCGCGCTGGGCGCCCAGGCCGGTGCCGACCATGATCGCGGTCGGGGTCGCCAACCCCAGCGCGTCCGGGCAGGTGATCACCACGACGGTGATGGCGAACAGGATCGCGGTGGCGAACGCGCTGCCGGTGGCCAGCCAGACAGCCAGGGTCACGCCCCCGCCGATCAGGGCGACCAGCACCAGCCAGAACGCGGCCCGGTCGGCCAGCTTCTGCCCGGGCGCCTTGGAGTTCTGCGCCTCCTGCACCAATTTCACGATCTGCGCCAGGGCGGTGTCCGCGCCCACCTTCGTCGCGCGGACGCGAAGAGTGCCGTTGGCGTTGATGGTCGCCCCGATCACCTCCGAGCCGGATTCCTTGTGCACCGGCAGGCTTTCCCCGGTGACCATCGACTCGTCGACCTCGCTCTGGCCGTCCTCGACCACACCGTCCACCGCGATCTTGGCACCGGGACGGACCAGCAGGATGTCATCGACCGCGACCTCGGCGGTCGGGATCTCCACCGGCCGGCCGTCCCGGATCACCACGGCGCGCGGCGGGGCCAGGTCGAGCAGCGCGCGGATGGCGTCGTTGGCGCCACCCCGTGCCCGCATCTCGAACCAATGCCCCAGCAACACGAACGACGCCAGCACGGTGGCCGCCTCGTAGAACACATCGCCGCCGCCGGTCAGGCTGACCACCAGCGAATACAGCCACCCGGACCCGACCGCCACCGCGACCAGCACCATCATGTCCAACGTGCGGGCCCGCAAGGCCCGCACCGCCCCGTCGAAGAAGATCCAGCACGAGTAGAAGATCACGGGCAGGCTCAACACCAGCATCCACACATCGGCCCGCCACCCGAACGGCACCGGCAGACACAGACCGAACACCGCGGCGCCGATCGGGGACCACAGCACGATCGGGATGGAGAACACCACCGCGACCAGGAACCGGTTTCGCATATCGGCGACCATCGCGGCCATCGACATGCCCGCGTGCGCGCCGTGGTCCATCGCCTCGCCGACGGATGGTGACGTCTCGGCTTCACCGGGCCCGGACACGGGACGTTCATGACGCGGCAGGCCGGGTTCGCGCATCGGGTCGCACACATGTCCCGGCACGGACTGACCCGCGCAGTGATACCCGCAGTCCCGCACCCAGTCACGCAACGCGGCCACCGATGTCCGTGCGGGATCGAACGTCACCGTCGCCGTCTGCGCCACCGCATTCGGCTCGACCTCCACAACCCCCGGCCGGCGCCGCAACACCGCGCTCACCACGTTCTGCTCACTGGCCCACCGCACACCGCGAACATCGAGAACCACGGTGTCCCGGCTTCCAGGGGCGTCGCGCTCATGCATCGTCCTATCTCCCTCGGTCGGACACCTCGCGCATCACGACCCCAACATACCTGCCGGGGGTATATCTGACGAGGGCATTTCGTCCACAGCGGGGATACGTGAGTCACCTCTGCCCATGTCCCGGTCAGCCGAACGTCACCGATTCCGCCACGGCCGGCTTGCCCTGCTCTCCGCCTGTTGCTCGACATCGTGATGCGTAAGTAGTAACTTACGCGTTATGGTGACCGCGACCGCCGATCCGTGGCAGGCCCTGGCCGATCCCACTCGGCGCAGGGTGTTCGCCCGTGTCGCCGGCGGGCCGTGCTCGGTCACCGAGATCGCGCGGGAGCTGCCGGTCAGCCGGCCGGCGGTGTCACAGCACCTGCGCGTTCTGCTGGACGCCCAACTGGTCGACGTCCGCCGGCAGGGCCGGATGCGCGTGTACGAGATGCGAGCCGGCGGCCTCGACCAGATGCGTCAAGAACTCGACTCGTACTGGCGCAAGACGTTGACCCGGTTCAAAGACGTGGCCGAGCGGACCTACCAGCCGACCGCGACCACAGCGGAAGGGACGCCACCTCGATGAGCACCGCTCCACAAGACCAGACCGCGCTGCAGGTCGACATCGTCGTCGACGTCCCCGTGGAGCACGCTTTCCGCGTGTTCACCGAGCGGTTCGACGAGATCAAACCCCGCGAACACAACCTGCTCGCGGTGCCCATCGAACGCACTGTGCTGGAGCCCCGGATCGGCGGCACCGTGTACGACGTCGGCACCGACGGCAGCCGGTGCACGTGGGCACGGGTCCTCGCGTACGAACCACCGCACCGGCTGGTCATCAGCTGGGACATCAACCCGCGATGGCAGGTGGAGTCCGACCCGGACCGCACGAGCGAGGTGGAAATCCGATTCACGGCCGAGGCCGCCGAACGCACCCGGGTGGTACTCGAACACCGGCACCTCGACCGGCACGGCGAGGGCTGGCAGGGCTTCACCAACCTCGGCACCGGCGCGGGCTGGCCCGTCTACCTCGAACGGTTCCGCGCCGCGACGCAACGGCAGACCGAGGGCGCCTCGGGCAGCTAGCGTCCACGAAGGACCCGATCCTCGACCACCGTGGAGAGGTTTCATGAGCACGGACACCGGCGCCCCGCACCACGATCACGCGGAAGCCTTACGCGCTGCGGTCGCGGGCGACACTGGAGTGACGGCGGCATCGCTACGGACGGCCACATCGGCCAGAGCCGCGGGTGGGGCGCCTATCGCCGAGCCGTACGACAACCTCGCCCGGCAGATCGGTGAAGCCTCCTACCGAGTGACCGACGCCGAGGTCGATGCCGTCCGGCACGCGACAGGCAGCGACAAAGCGGCCTTCGAGATCGTGATGTCCGCGTGTATCGGAGCAGGACTGGCGCGGTGGGACGCCGCCGCTCGGGCCATCGAGGAGGCGACCGATGCGTCTGCCTGAGGTCGAGCGCGGTGACAGCCTCCGTAGCAGGACGCTGATCCGGATCATCTCCATGATGCTGGGCGCACGCCTCCCGGACGCGGCCCGGGTTGCCTTCTACCACAAGGACTTTCTCGGCCCGGCCCTCGGCGCGTGGACCCAGGAGGCGATGCGCGGGCCCAGTGAATGGTCCGTGGCAGAGCGGGAACTGATGGCCGCGATGGTCGCCAAGTGGAACTCGTGCCCGTTCTGCGTCGGCGCGCACCGGGCCATTGCCGTGCGCGGCATGGACAACGCGGTAGCGGACGCTTGCCTCGACGACTACCACACCGCACCCATCTCGGATCCACTACGCGCGACGCTCGCCGTCCTGGAAACGATGACCTTGCACCCCGGCGAACTACAGGCCGCCCAAGCTCAAACGGCGATCAACGCAGGGGCCACCCGCCGGCAACTCACGGACGCGGCAGCGGTCGCGGCGCTGTTCAACATCATCACCCGCTACGCCAACGCCTTGGACTTCGTCATCCCGACCGAGGCCGAATTCGACAAGGCAGCAGGCATGATGCTCAAACGCGGCTACGCATAGCGCCGCCGCTCAACGTATCCGGAAGGGTGCCCAGCGGCCGGCCGTTCCCGGGGCCACCGCCCGCACCGAGCGTGCCTGGCGAAGGCGTGCACACTTCCCGAGGCCATGACACAAGAAGTCCTCTTTGGACAGTGATGGGAAATCGACGGACCGGAATACCGGAGCCGACCGGCCACACCGCACGGAATTCCGCACCCGGCCGGCGAATCGTAACCGGCCGGCTCAGGGGAATGAGTGACCTGGGCACCCCTCGCGCGGGGCCAAGGTCCCTTGGCCGGTCACCTCCTCCGTGGTGAAGGTGAAAACAAACCTGCTACCAAGGAGCGGTCGGCGATGATGTATGGCACGGGGTCCGTGTGGATGTTCGTGATGCCCGTGATCTGGATCGGGCTCATCGCGTTGATCATCTGGGCGGTGTTCCGACACACCCGCGCCCGGCGCGACGGCGCCGCGAGGGAGCGGGCCCAAGAGGATCTCCGCCGAAGGTTTGCCCGCGGCGAGATCAGTGCCGAGGAATTCGCGGCGAGCGTGCGCGAACCCGGCCCGGCACCGGCGAGCACGACGACCGAACCGCGCAACCGTTGGCTGCCACTCGCCGTTCTGATCGCCGCAGCGGGGTTGCTCGCCGCCTCCATCGTGGGAGTGTCACTCGGTGCCGCGTCCCCGACGGCGGGCAACGGGTACGGCCCGGACAACGGCGGACCGATGATGCCCGGGCCCGATCGCGGTTCGGACAACAGGGCAGGAACCTAGGGGGTGCCCGGAACGGGACCGGTCCGGACCATGCCGGAAGCGGCGGCGGCCGCCCAGCGCTTCGCCGCCGCCCAGGGTTTGCACGTCGGTGAGGTCATGCAGTTCAGCAACGGCTATTACGTCGAACTCCTCGACCCGTCAGGCCACGGCGCGACCGAAGTCCTCGTCGACCCGCAAAGCGGTGATGTCCGGGTCGAGGAAGGTCCGGCGATGATGTGGAACACCCGCTACGGCATGATGCCCGCCAACCAGCCCGCGCCCGCCGCCATCGCGCCGGAGCAAGCACAACGAATCGCCGACCAATGGTTGCGGGGCAACCAGCCGGGTCTCCACGCGGCCGACGCCACGGCCTTTCCCGGCTACTACACCCTCCACACCCAGCACGACGACCGGATAGTCGGCATGCTCTCGGTCAACGGCCAGAACGGAGCGGTCTGGTACCACACCTGGCACGGGCAGTTCATCGCCATGCAGGAGCAACCCTGACGGGCGCACAGACCCGATCCACATCACGCCGCGCGGTCGTGATCGATGAACCCGCGTGGTCGAGCCGGGACGGGCCGGGGAAAACCGCCGAAGAAGCGGGTGAGGACGGGGCGTATCTGCCCCCGATGAACACGATCTTCCAAACCGCACCCATCGGCGCGGACGTGTGGCTGCGTATCCTGGCCGCCGCCGTGGCCGCCGGCCTCGTCGTGGCCGCCGACAAACGGCTCAGGCGAACACGCACATGACGACCGGACGAGCCGCTACCCGGCCAACGCCGCGAGCACCGTTTTGACGTCGGTTTTCGGGCCTTTGTTGTAGGGCAGTTTGGACAGCAGCATGCCCATCGCGCAGGTGTTGCTGACCGCGGCGAAGGCGAGTCCGGCGCCGACGGCGGTGCCGACCAGATACGCACCGGGAACCGCCAAGCCGGCCAGGCCGCTCACCAGCACGATCGACCCCGCCACCAGCCGTACCTGACGTTCGAGGTCCCATCGTGGCTTGCCGCGCACGACCGGGTACTGGGCGGATTCCCAGGCGAGCATGCCGCCTTCGAGCACGCGCAGGTTCGGCAGGCCGGCCTCCGCGAGGGCCTGCTTCGCCTGGCCGGCCCGGTTGCCGGAGCGGCAGATCAGCACGACCTCCTCGTCGAGGTGATGCAGCAGTTCCGCGCGGTGCTCGCGCAGGGTGTCGAGCGGCACGTTGTACGAGCCGGGAATGTGGGCGGTGCGGAACTCGCCCGGGGTCCGGACGTCCAGCAGCCGGGGACCGTTCTCGGCCGCCACGAGCTCGCGCAGAACGGCGGGAATCAGGTTGTGGGTCCGTCCCAACGACGGTTCGGTGGTGGAAATGACTGCCTCGCAAAGGAAAACGAAGGAAGGGACAACCGTCAGTGCCGCGTGGCGGCTTCGGACGACAGGAGCCATGCGCCGTATCCGCCGAGCAGGTCGGACACGTCGTCCCGGCCCGCGTGCCGGAGCAGGCTGGCGGCGATGGAGGACCGCAACCCACCGGCGCAGTGCAGGACCACGGGCCGCTCGGCCGGGATTTCGCCGATCCGGTCGAGCAGTTGTGCCAACGGGATGTGCAGCGAACCCTCGATGCCGCCTTCCTCCCGTTCCGCGGCGTTGCGCACATCGACGACGACCGGTGGCCGCTCCCCGCCCAGAGCATCCCGGAGCTGATCGGCGGTGACACGACTGGCCTGAACCATTTCGCCGGCCAGTTCGGGCAGCCTCGCCTCGGCATCGGCGAGGTACCCGGTGACCCGGTCGAACCCGATCCGCGCGAGCCGGGTGACGAGTTCGTTCTCCCGGCCTGCCGGCGCGATGACGACGACCTCCTGTCCGGGCCGGATCACCGTGCCCGCCTGCTCCGCGAAGCGCCCATCGGCGGGAACGTTCACCGCACCGCGCAGGTGCCCCGCGGCGAACTCCTGCGGGTCGCGGCCGTCCACCAGCACCGCCCCGGCCGCCCGCCGGGCCAGCACCTCGTCCACGGCCAGTGGCCGGGCCGTCGCCGGGTCGAACAGGTCGTGGTCCTTGCGGTTGAGCGTGGCGTCGTAGGCGAAGTATCCGGGCGCGACCGCCTGCCCGGCCGTGACGACCGCGACGAACTCCTCTTCGCTCATCGGCTTGCACGCGTAGTTGGTGAGGCGTTGCATGCCGATCGTCGACGACCGCTCCGTCGACAGGTTCTTGCCGCACGCGGAACCCGCACCGTGCGCGGGGAACACACGCACCGCGTCCGGCAGCGACATCAGCTTCCGCTGGACGCTGTCGTAGAGTTCGCGAGCCAGTTCGTCGGCCGTCACACCGACGGAGGCCAGCAGGTCGGGCCGCCCCACATCGCCGATGAACAGCGCGTCCCCGGTCAGCACGCCATAAGCGACCTCGTCGTCGGCGTGCTCGTAGACCAGCACACTGACCGACTCCGGCGTATGACCCGGGGTCTCCATGATCTCGAGCGTGACCTCGCCCAGACTGACGCGCTCACCCTCGGCGAGCTTCCGGATCGGGTACTCGGCCTCGGCACGCCGCCCGTAGCCGATCCACGCCCCGGCGCGGTCCGCCAGTTCCAGGTGACCGGCCAGGAAATCGGCGTGGAAGTGCGTGTTGATGACACCCACGATCGTGAAACCGCGCGCGTCGGCGTCGGCCACGTACTCCGAGACGTCACGCCGAGGGTCGACGACCACCGCCTTTCCGGTGGACTCGTCCGCGATCAGATACGACGCCTGCGACAGGCAGTCGAGGTAGTACTGGGCGAAGAACACAGGGCCTCCCAATCCGTCCTGGATACCCCGGGGGGTATAAATCCGACGGTAACCCGTCCTTCGTCAGTCGTCAAATGGGACAACACCGAGCACCTGGACCAAGCCGGTTGCGGGCAACCCCGCGCAGCACCGTCCGTACGCGCGCGATCGCTTTTCGCAGCATGACGGAAAGGCACTCACCAGTTGGCCGGATAAGACGGAAAACGCGGCCGTTACTACCACGAGCGGCACATCACAAAAGCACTCGACTTTTCCGATTCCGCGTCCCGAAGATCCGGGCTCTGCCACACTGCAACCACCCAAAACGGTCTGTCGATCTTTCACAGAAAGGCTGGATTTCGTGGACAAATTCGACCTGAAGCAGGTCACGAAGCTGGAATGGACCGCGATCGGCGCGGGAATTCTGGCGTTCATCGCGAGCTTTCTGCCCTGGTTCTCGTTCGACGCCGGGATCATCAGCAGCAGCGTGACCGCCTGGGGTGTGGGCATCGGCGGCTGGGGGCCCGTGCTGCTCCTGATCGCCTGCGCCGCAGTGGTGCTCGCACCCCACTTCGGCAAGCAGGTGCCGAACGCCCCGCTGATCTGGCTGGCCGCCTCCGGCGCCGCCCTGCTGATCATCCTGCTGCGCTGGATCACCCTGCCCAGCAGCGGCGTGGGCACCGGTCTCGGCACCGGTCTCGACGCGGGCGCGGGATTCGGCCTCTTCCTCGGCCTGATCATCGCCGCGGTGTCCGTCGCGGGCGCGATCGTCAACTTCCTGGCGACACGCAAGACCGTCTGAATCGATCGCGTTTTCCACCTGCCCGGTCCGGCACATCGCCGGCCGGGTTTCTTTCTGTCACGACGCACGTAGCCGGAATGGGATCGCGGGCATCGTCCGGCACAAGGCTCACGGCCCCCGGTCAGCCCTTGACGGGGAAGGGATGACCGGGGGCTTGGCTGGACGCTCGCCGCGGTGTCAGCGGGCCGCGAGTTTGGCCGACTCCCAGAACTCGATGGCCATATGCACCTTGTGCCCGTCGACGATCACCTGCGGCATATTCGGCGGAAATGCGGCGCAAAGTTTGACGGAAACACCCTGATCCAACGGCTTGAATTGATGGAAGGCGACAGCATTGATATCCGTACCGTCGTCGCTCGCCAACCTCGCGTAACCCGCGGTCAGGACCGGATAGCCGGCGTCGCGCTCAACAGGAGCCGCGACATCGAGATCAGGTACGGTGTGCACCTCCGTCGGGCCACCGTACATTCCGAACGTCTCCATTACGAGAAGCCGGCCACCGCCGTCCACGTAGGCAAAATAATGGTCCGGGTGCAGCGCCGGGTAAGTCTGCCGCAAAGCGTCGAAATCCGACCCCTGGCGGAATTTGTCGAACGGTACCCCGGTGATCGTCAAGTCGGCACGGGCAATCCGGATCGGAGCCCCCGCAGGTGCGTCGTTCGCGTCCTTCCACAGCTGGTCAGAGGCCTGCAACTGCGCCTTGAAGAGACCCCGGATACCGTCGAAATCGTAGGATCGACGCGTAGCGATACTCACCTCGCGCGCGTCTTCCGGACTGAGTAGGTTGATGTCATCGTCGGACAGGGTGTTTCCGTTGTGTCTGATTTCCGCGCCGAGGCGCTTCATCTCACGGAGCACATGCACGTGACGGTCGTATTCCAGCCTTTCAAGTTGCTCAGCCGAATACCGTTGACCGTCGATCAAGCACTCCAACGTGAGGTCGGGCATTGGATCGCCTTTCTGGGACAGCGTTGAAGAAAATCCGTTACAGCGCGCCCTCGGCGGCGGCCTGGTACATGCTGCGGACGACCGGCACGAAACCGAGTTGCCGGGCGAGGGACCCGTCCGCGCGGCCGCTCCAGGGGTTGGTCAGGGGTTCGGCGGACTCCGGGAAGTCGGCGCCGACGAGACGGGAGATCTCGTAGGCCGAGGCGGGCGCGTCGTCGACAAGGTTCACGATGTGGCCGTCCAGCGCGCCCGTCAAGGCGAGCCGCACACCGGTGGCGATATCGCGGTGGTGAAGGAGGCTCATGGCCTGGGCGGGGTGCCACTTCCAAGAGGCCAGCACCCGCGGCGCGGCCTGCAAGTGGCCGTCGCCGTCGCCGTAGACGAGCGCGAAGCGCAGGACGCTCCAGGTCAGTCCACTCTCGCGCAGGACCCGCTCGGCGATGATTTTGCTGGCAGGGTAGGCATCCTGCGCGCCGACCGGGTCGTCCTCGCGGGCAGGCCTAGGCAGGTCTGCGTCGTAGACGCGAGTGGTGCCGGCCATGATGAATCGCGCATCGGGGGCGTGTTCCCGCACCGCATTGACGAGGTTGCGCGTGCCGTCGACGTTGACCCGGTGGACATCCTCGTCGTTCTCCGCGCGCAGCACAGCGGCGAGATGAACGACGGCCGAGACGCCCTTGACGGCCTGCGGGAGGGATTCGGGGTCGAGCAGATCGCCCTCGACAGCGGTGACGCCAGTCGGAACTGTCTTGCCGGAGCGGACGAGGGCACGGCAGTCATCGCCCGAGTCCAAGATGCGGGGCAGCAGACGGGGGCCGATGCGTCCGGTTCCACCGGTGATCAGGATGGTCATGTTTTGCTTCTTTCTGCCTGGTTGGTTGATCCGCCGGTGGTCCGGACCAAGCCCGGACTGGTCACAGGTCGTCGCGCCCCGGCGGGTGTGAGTGAGCCGAACCCGAGCCTAGCGCTACTAACACGTTAGCTATAGCGTTGATAAAACCAAAGCTAGCATGTCGAGCGTAGCGACGCTACTCTCAGGGAGAGGGGGCCGAGACGAGGGAAGTGCGATGAAGCAAGCGCCAGGGGATGCCCGGCGAGACGTCCGGGCCACCGTCATCGAAGTAGCCCTCAAGCTGCTCCGAGACGGCGGCCAGGACGCGGTGACCACCAGAGCCGTCACCGACGCGGCAGGGATTCAGGCACCCACCCTCTACCGCCTTTTCGGCGACAAGCGGGGCCTGCTGGACGCGGTCGTCGAACACGGCTACGAGCTGGCCTACAACGAGAAGCTCAAGCGTAGCCACCATCCCGACCCGGTAGAGAGCATGCGGGAAGGCTGGGCGTTCCTCACCCGGTTCGGCCTCGAAAACTCGATGCTGTTCTCGCTGACCTACAGTTCCCTTCGGCCGGGCTTCGTGTCCCCGGTCATTCAGAAGACGTACCACCTCCTCGAAAAGATCTCGCACCAGTTGGCGGTCGCCGGCCGCCTCAAGGTCACCGAGAAGCAGGCCACCGACCTTGTCTACGCCACCAGTTGCGGGGTGGTCCTGGCCCTGATCTCCATGCCGGAGGAGCAGCGAGACCTGCGCCTGTCGAAAGACGCCTGCGAGGCGGTCATCAACGCCATCACCACCGACGCCGCACCGGAGCGCAACACGACCGCCGCGATCACGCTCCACGCCTCCCTGTCCGACGTGAAATGCCTGACCAGCGGCGAGCGCCTGCTCCTCAGCGAGCTACTCCAGCGCATCGCGCTCGACGAGTGAACCAGCCCTGAACCGGCCCACCGCGACTCAAGCGCTTGGCCGAAGGGCCTGAGATCACGATCATTCTCGTAGCACCGCAATTCCGGTATCCAGGGCCTACCTGGCCGTGCGGCTGCCGGAATTTCTTCGCAGGAATCCCGCGGCCTGCGATCGCGCCTTGGTCAAGGCGGATTCGTTCCTGCTGTATTCGGCGTTGCAAGCCTGAAAACCTTGAAGTGACCTTCCGCGACCACCGCCGCGTCAGCCTTCCACGGGGGCGAGGGCCGGACGCTTGGGGTGGATGCCGTCGCCGGAGGACTCGCCCGTGCCGCTCACCTTCCGCGGCCGGGCAACGGTGACCGCGGAAATCCCAGCACGCGACCTCATCGGGACTTTCTCCGTTCAACTTTTCGGTGTAAGTGTTGACCTCGCTTTATTGGCGTCCGGTGGACAGGCGTCCGTTGAAGGTGATCTCGAAGGCTTCAATGCTTTTTCCGCGGTAAGGCGGGTTTGTAGGACTCGAGTGCCGGAGGGAACCGTCCGGGTACCGGGGTGGTACCGGGGCCGGTCAGGCTGTGGTCAGCCGACTTCATCGAATCGGCTCGACACTGGGGTGAAAGGATTTATCACAATGCGTAGAATCAGATTGACAACCGTGGCCGTCGGAATCGCCGCCGGCTTGTTCGGCATGGCGAGCGTGCTCCCGGCGGATGCCGCGGAGTCGCCCGCGGCGGCCAGGGATGGCGTCTGCGACCCCGGCGAGTTCTGCTACTACTGGGGACTAGACCAGTTCGGATCAGTCTCCGACTTCACCGTATCGGTCAGCAACTACGGAACGGTCGAGCCGAGCTGCTACGACTTCAAAGGGCCGGGCCCCGGCCAAGGTCAGTGCATCAAGAACAACGCGGAGTCGGTGTGGAACCGCTCCAGCAGGCCGGTCAAGGTTTTCTACAACAGCGGTTTCACCGGATATTACGAAACCTTCCAGCCCGGCCAGGCAGGCAACCTCGACGCCACCCTGATCAACAACAACGCCTCACACCAATTCAATTAGCGTCTACGCGCGGAACAGACAGTTCCTCGAACGAGCGGTGTCCGCACCAGGACACCGCTCGTCCTGTCTGGTCCGTGTGCTTATGGGGCCGGTGGGTGCTCGGCCAGTCGAGCGCGGAGGATGTCGGCATCGGGGTGGCGCAGGTCGTCGAGGATGGGCAGGGCCCGCTGCCAACAGCGTTGTGCGGCGTGGAAGTCGCCGGCGTCGTGGTAGGTGTCGCCGAGGCGGATGAGCGTGTCCGCCTGCGGATGGCGACTGCCCAACTTCTGATACAGGTCCAGTGCGGTCTGGTAACAGTCGGCAGCCTGCTGGTGCTCGCCGAGGTTGTGGTGGGCGTAGCCGAGGCTGTCCCAGGTGTCGGCCTCGCCGTGCCTGCTGCCGACCGCTCGGTGCAGTTCGAGCGCCCGGGTGCAGGAGCGCAGCGCATCGGCGTGCCGGCCCAACTGGGTCTGCATCCAACCGATCGCGTTCAACGCCTCCGCCTCACCCGCTTGGTGGCCCGCCTTGTGGAACAACGCGTAGGCGGCCTTGCCGTGCTCCAGCGCCTCGGGGTGAGCACCCTGCGCGTAAGACACGATGCCGAGGTTGTTGTAACTGCGTGCCTGGCCGATCAGGTCGCCAAGCCGCTCGTCCAGGTCGAGTGCGCGGTGCAAGCTGGCCTGCGCGTCCGGATAGCGACCAAGCCGGATATACGCCCGGCCCAGTTCACGCAGGGACGACGCCAGTCCGTGTGGATCGTCCGCGCGTTCAGCCGCGCCGATCGCGACGAGTTGGGTGGTGACCATCTGTGTCCAGTGACCGGCGCGGATGCAGAAATTGGCCACGCTCCAGGCGATTTGCCAGGCGTGGGTGTCGAAGCCGGCGTCGGTGGCGCGGTCGATCGCGGCCGGAAACACCGGGCGCTCGGTCGTAAACCATTGCCATGCCTGTTCTTCATCGGTGAACTCTTCGACGTGGGCCTCCGGCTCGGGTGCGGTCAGGGGCAGCCGGTCGTTGGGTGGGTTGAGCAACAGCGTCGCGGCGTGCGCGGTATGGACGTAGTGGTCGAGCATGCGGTGCATGGCCTCGTGGCGCGCCTGCTCGTGCTCTTCCTGCTGTGCCGTTTCAGCCGAATACGCCCGAAGTAGGTCGTGGTAGGCGAATCGGCCGGCGCTGGGTTCGGTGAGCAACTGCGCTCTGGTCAGCTCGGACAGGGCCGCGTGGGCCCGATCGCGGTCGGTTCCGGTGAGGCTGGCGGCGGCAGGCACCGATATCTCCGGGCCCGGGTGCAGGCTCAGCAACCGGAACATTCGTGCTGCCGCGGTGCTCAGTGTCCGGTAGGACCAGGAGAACACGGCACTGAGGTTGACGCTGGTGTCACCGATGTCCAGGGCGTGTAGCCGATCGCGGACGTCTCGGAGTTGTCTGGACAGCTCGGTCAGCGACAGAACCGGGGTGAGGGTGGCTCGCGCGGCGACGATACTCAGCGCCAGTGGCAGATGGGCGCACAACTCGATCAGGTCACTGACGGCGTGCGGTTCGGCGGCCAACCGCTCCGGGCCCAGCCTTCTGGCCAGCAGGTCATGGGCTTCGGCGGTGGTCATCAGGTCCAGGGGGACGGCGTGCGCTCCCTCGCTGACGATCAGGCCGCCGAGGTGGTCGCGGCTGGTGATGACGGTCAGGCACCGGGCAGAGCCTGGCAGCAGCGGCCGGATCTGGCCGGTGTCGCGGGCATTGTCCAGCACCACCAGGATCCGCCGGCCGGCCAGCTGGGATCGGTAGAGCGCTGCCTGCTCCGCCAGACCGGCCGGTATCCGTGGGGCTGGTACTCCGAGCGCGTCGAGGAAACCCCGGATCGCTTCGGCCGGCTGGACCGGCTGACCACTGGGGTCGAAACCCCGGAGGTTCACGTAGAGCTGCCCGTCGGGAAATCGGTCCGCGACCCGGTGCGACCAGTGCACGGCGAGGGCCGTCTTACCCACGCCCGCGGTGCCGTTGATCGCCGAGATCACCACCGTGTCCTTCCGGTCCAGCAAACCGGTGAGTTCTTCCAGCTGGGATGCCCGCCCGGTGAAGGCCGCCACCGCACAAGGCAGCTGCCGTGGTACCGCGACGCTCGACCGCGGGGCTGGTGCTGGAGGTGAGACCGGTGCGGCGAGGGTGACATCGTCGCGCAAAATCGCCACCTGCAACTGTTGCAGCTCCACACCAGGTGCCAGCGCGAGGTCCTCGGCCAACCGCTCGTGGGTGCGCCGATACACCTCCAGTGCGTCGGTGGTGCGTCCCGACCGATTCAGGGCCAGCATGAGCTGGCCGACCAGCCGTTCCCGCAGCGGATGCTCGGTGACCAGTACGGTCAACTCAGCCACCAGGGCAGCGTGCCCGCCGACGGCCAGTTCCCAGTCGACACCGTCCTCCAGCGCAGCGAGGCGGCTCTCCTCCAACCGCGTCGCCTGCACCGCGAGTCCCGGCGTGACACCGCTCAGCGCGGGCCCGCGCCACAGCCGAAGGGCCTCCCGTACCGCTGCGGCCGCGCCCACCGGGTCGGTGGCCGAGAGTTGCCGGGCACGGGCCACCGACGATTCGAAAACACCAACGTCGACCTGGTCCGGCTCGACATTCAGGACGTAGTCGCTTGATCTGGTGGTGATCGCGTCACCGAGCACGCCACGGAGCCTGGACACGAGCTTGATCACCTGACGGCGCGCTGACGGCGGCGATTCCTCTTCCCACACCGCGTCGACGAGTGCGCTGACGGACACCACGCGCCCCGGACGCAGTGCCAGTGCGGCCACCACGGAACGCTGGTGCCGGCTGGAAATCACCAGCCGCTCCGGTCCGCGCCAGACCTCCACCGGCCCCAGCAGCCGAAACTCCAGACGATCGGCAACGCCCAACGGTCCCCCTCGGTGCGCATACCTGGCTTTCCGCCTGCGCCGGCAAACCGAACAGGTGCCAAAGACAACCGTCCACAACGAAACCGGCCATCAATAGGAACAGTTGATCGACAACCAGATACGATCCATTCGGGTGAATCTTATAACGCCCGTCCGATAGCCAACGGCTAATACACCAAGCCAGAACAAACCGGCCATTGACAGCCAAACCCGCCCAGGCCACCGCGCACCCCGCCACCCCGTGGGCGTTCGTCACGGCGGGGAGCCAATCACCGGCTCCTCATGCCGGGAAGGTCGCGGTGGCAAGGACGATGCTCTGTGCGGAAAGAAGTTGTGCCCCGCGAAGTTGAGCGGGGTCGACAGGGATCGGAGTGGCCCACTGTCCGTATCCGCGCACGATGTCGAAGGTGCCGACGTCGACGGTGGTGCCGTCGCGGCGGATGAGCTGACAGTCGACCATCACCGTGCGGTCGGTCATCTCGGTGTCGACCGAGACGTAAATCCACGGGGATTGGCCGGGATGGACCCACATCTGTCCGACCGGATGGTTTCCGGCGATGAGGTCGGCGGTGAGCAGCGCCGTGGCGGCGGGCGCGGCGGGCGCCGCCGGAACCGGCGGGGAGGCGGTGGTGACAGCGCCGAGCAGCCAGCCTCCGGTACCGAACACCACGGCAGCCGTCCCGGCGGCGATCGCGGCGGTCCAGCGGCGGCGCTTCGCACGGCCGGCGGGCCGGGGTAGGCGTGCCAGCACTCGGCTTTCGAATCCGGACGGGGGTTCGGCACCGGGCACCAGCGCCAGCAGGGCGTCGCCGACCGCGGTCAGCTCCGCGATGTCCTCACGGCAGGCGGCGCACCGGTTGAGGTGCGCCAGCGCGGCGGCCCGCGCCGAACCGGCGACGAGGCCCAGGGCGAGTTCCGGGCCGAGTTCGTGGAGCTGGTCGCAGTTCATCTCGGTCATGGCCGGCTCACTCGGACTGCAGGACGGCCCGCAGCTTGCGCATCGCCGTCCGGATACGGGTTTTCGCGGTGCCCAGCGGGATATGTTCGGTGACCGCGATCTGTTCGGCGGTCATCCCGTAGATGCCGGCCATGACCACCGCGCGAGCCTGTGGGATGGGCAACGCGGTCAGGCCGGTCCGCAGCGCCGCGGCGTCCTCGTGCGCCAGGGCCAGCCGCTCGGGACCCTCCACCAAGGCCGCGAACTGCGCGACGAGATCGCCCGGGTCGAGCGGGGTCGGCTGGCGGGCACGCACCACGTCGATGGCCAGATTGTGCGCGATCGTGGTCAGCCAGGCGCGCACCGAACCACGGCGGGCGTCGTAGACATCGGCGTGCCGCCAGGCCCGCTCGAAAGTCAGCTGCGCGACATCCTCGGCCAGCTGGCTGTCGCCCAGTACGGCGATCGCCACGCCATAGACCGGGCGCTGAAATCGGCGGACGAACGCGATGGCGATCGCGGCCTCACCGGTGGCGAGGCCGGCCAGCAGCGTCTCGTCGGGAAGGCGCTCGACCGGGATACCGATCCTGCCCACATTCCTACTACGTGCGACCCGGCCACCGGGATTGCGCGACCGGCGCCCGTAAGGGTCCTTCCTGCCCGTATCACTGTCAGATTACCGCAATCCCGCGCGGGCTTGAATTCGTAATCCAGAGGTAAGGAGGCCCACAAAGGTTGGGAGGAAGGTGTGTCTATCACCAAAATCGCCCGCGCCGCCGTGGGTGCTTTGCCGATCGGCGTGATCGCCGTGGCAGGCGTAGCCACCGCGTGTGGCGGTGGTGGCGCGCCCGGGCCGACGAGCCCCAGCCCACCCTCGGTGAACCAGCCGGCCGGGACGGTGGTGACCGCGACCCTCAGCGACTTCCGGATCGCGTTGTCCTCCCAGAATTTCCGTCCCGGCGCCTACACCTTCCATGCGGTCAACGCGGGCCACACGGTCCACTCGCTCGAGATCAACGGCCCTGGCGTGGACGACAAAACATTGTCCGGCACGCTGGATCCGGGCCAGTCCGGTGATGTGGGCGTCTCGCTGCAACCGGGCAACTACGAGATTTACTGCCCGGTGGACGGGCACAAGGACGCGGGGATGGACGTCACGATCACCGTGCCCAGCGGCAGCACCGGGTCCTACTGATCAGCATCCCCGCGCACGAGGAGGGCACCCGTGCCGGTCATATCCGTTCCCCACGAGTTCAACGAGGAAGGACTCTACGTCGACCTCCAGCCGGTCGTCGGGCACTCGCTCTTTCTCAAGTGCGAGGGCTTCAACTTCGCCGGCTCGATCAAACTGAAAGCCGCGACCGAAATGGTGGAAGCCGCGGAACGCGACGGACTGCTGACACCGGGTTGGTCGATCCTGGTCGAATCCTCCTCCGGCAACCTCGGCGTGGCGCTGAGCATGCTCGCGGCGAGCAAGGGCTACGGGTTCCTGTGTGTCACCGACTCCCGCTGCACCCTCGCGGCCAGGCGCTTGATGGAAGCGCTGGGCAGCCGCGTGCACGTCATCGCCAAGCCGGACGCCGACGATGATCTCCTCGGCGCGCGCATTCGCTACGTCCGCGCACTGTGCGCTTCCGATGAACGCTATGTCTGGCTCGACCAATACATCAACGCGGGCAATTGGCGGGCTCATTACCGCACGACAGCGCCGACGATCGCCCATCATTTCCCGGCGCTTGACGTGCTGTTCGTCGGGGCGGGCACCACCGGCACCCTGATGGGGTGCGCACGGTACTTCCGGCAATGTCACCGGCCGGTGACAATCGTCGCCGTCGACAGCACCGGTTCGGCGACCTTCGGCGGCACGCCCGGCCGCCGGATGATTCCCGGCCTGGGCACCAGCGTCCGCCCACCCCTGCTCGACGAATCCCTCGTGACCGAGGTGATCCACGTCGAGGAAACCGACACCATCCGCACCTGCCATCGGCTGGCCCGCAGCGGATTCCTCTTCGGCGGATCCACCGGCACCGTCGTCAGCGGCGCGATGCGCTGGCTGGAAGAGCACGACGCGAGTGCGCCCACCGCGGTCGCCATCGCCCCGGACCTCGGCGAGCGCTACCTCGACACCATCTACCAGGCCACCTGGCTCCACGAAATCTACGGCGAGAACGTGCTCAACTCGGACCAACTGACTGCCGGCTTCTGACCGAACCGATCGCGACGCAGTCCCGATGGCCCGACTGTTCACCTCACAACCTCTCCTGCGTCAGAACCGGACGCGCGCCAGGCCACCAGGCTCCATCGACAACGTCACGATCGCCGAGCGGGGCTCAAGGCGATACACATTCCACGGCGGAGGCCCCTGCGCCGGCGCGTTGAACGGGGCCGTGATGCCCTGCCCGCTGTCATCGGGCTCGGCCGGCCAGCCGTTGTCCGCCCACCCCTTCGCAACACGCGCCAGCGCGCCCGCATCGGTCACACGCTTGGCGTCACCCTCGAATACCACGTCCGCGTCCCGGATCGACACCGCGATCGAACACCGGGGATCCCGCGCCACATTGCGAGCCTTCCTTGTTCCCGCGCCTGTTTGGAACCAGAAGGTGCCATCCAGCCACAGGGCACCCACCGGAGTCACATGCGGACTGCCATCCTCATTGACGGTGGACAGCCAAGTCGTGCGGGAGTTCAACGAGTCAGGAGCCGGTGCCGACCCCGCATCGAGTTTGTCGGTAACGGTGGTCCAATCCACCGGCGGCAACCCATCCGCCTCACCCAGATTGATGATCTCCATCAGAGGTCCCTTCATCGCCCAACGGGCATATCGACCAACAACATCTCGTAGACAAGACCCCAGACGACTCCAAAAGTCATCGCTCACCGGCAAACCACGAACCGCCCGAGCGCGCACACGAGAGTTGACCACCACCGCGCCGGCCCGCCTGAACCAGGTTGACCAGCCACAACCCGCCCCTACGACCAGCGAAAGGAACCCCACCGGGCCCGTGAAACCCGACAGCCACCCGCTAAAGGACGCAGGCAGACCCGCGTGACGTCATGGGCGCGACCCGGGCGGGCGGTCGGCGTCGGGGATTCCGAGAGCGTCCGGTCGGCGGGGTGCGTGGTCGAGGAGGGTCTCGGCGGCTGTGCGGGCGTGGTGGCCGTAGTCGGGATCGTTGAGCACCATCGCGCGGCTGGCGGCGCCGTCGGCGAGGGTGACGAGTTGTTCGGCAAGTGACTCCGGCTCCTGGACGCCGAGTTCGTCCACGAGGCCGGTCACAAGGCGAGCATGACGAGTTTCTGCTCGCGCGCGAAGACGTGCACGCGGTCGGCGGGGTCCGGGTACTCGGCAGCGGCGCGGAGGAACGGGCATCCCCCGACGGTGCCGTCCGGCCACGGCCGCACGGCGAACATCGCGAGGATCCGGTAGCGAGGCGGGAGATCGGTCCGTGTCAGCACGTCCAGGAGTGTGCGCCCGGACCGCAGCCGAGAGCAGGAGGCGTCACTTCACCGGCCTACGCCGCTTTCCGGCACGCCTGGTCAGCGTCGGGGACGCCGTGGCGTCGTTCAACCCCGTGTACGGCCAGGGCATGAGTTCCGCGACGCTGCACGCTTCCTGCCTGTCCTCCTACCTCACCGGCAGCGCCGATTTCGATGGTGTGGCCCGGGACTTCTTCAATCTGGAGCACATGGTCGTGGACGCGGCATGGGCGGTGTCCGCCGGAGGCGACGCCGGCCGCCTCGACGCCGCGAACGGTGTCGAGGTGCCGGAGCCCGTGCGGCAACAGCGTGCAGCACTGGGACGGGTGGTGGCCGCGACGCTGATCGACGGAACTGTCGCACGCGTGTTCAACGACGTCTCCTACATGCTGCGGCACCCGGCGACCCTGGGCGACCCCGAACTCCTCGAACGAGCCGGTGCCGCCCTCGGGGCGAAAAGCCACTGAGAAGCCCGACCGAGATTTACCGTATTCGTCTTTCGCCGATCCTGCCCTGCCGGAAGGACCGGCCTCGGGGCAGGATCCGCATTGTGGAGGGAACATTCATGGTGGAACCGGCGGAAACGGTGCTCGACCGCTATATCGGCCTTTCCGACCGAGCGGTGCGGGAAAGCTCGGCGCTGGCCGAGTTGCTGGGGTTGTTCGCTTCGGACGCGACCGTCCTGATCGGCCCGGAACCGGCGCACGGAAAAGAAGCCGTCACCACCTTCTATCGCGCCCACTTCGCCGGCATCGTCGAATCCAAGCATTACTGGAACACGACCGTTCTCGAGGACGGTACGGTGCGGGCGGAATGGGTGTGCGCGGCCCGGACCACGGGAAACGGTCTCATCACCGTCGCCGGAGTGGAGCACGCGACGGTGGACTCGGATGGCCTGATCCAGGATCTGCGCAACGAGTTCACCCGGCCGCCGGCTTAGTACTCGGCGTTACCGCCCGTCGCGCCCGCGTGTCCGGGACGCGTGCGGGTGGTTGCGCGCCGAACGTGTCGTGCTGCCGTTGTCGCGATTAGACCGCTTTGGCGATGGTATCCGAGGACCATGCGACCGGAAGAGGAAGCGGCGCGGGGAGTTTGGGCGGGATGCGTATGTGGTGTGATCGTCGACCGCGTGTGCGGCGCGATCAGGAATCGCGGGGAGCGTCGTGATGATGACCGATATGGGGCCGACCGGCCCGGGGCCCCTGCTGCTGATCACGGCGAGTATGGGTTCGGGGCATACTCAGGTGGCCGACGAACTCGCCCGGCGCATGTCGGGGCGGGTGCGGACACGGATGGTCGACCTGCTGGAGATCCTTCCGTGGCACCTCGGCGCGGCGCTGCGCGAGGGCTACGGCGCGACGCTGCGTCGCGCGCCCTGGCTGTATGAGGGCGTCTTCCGAGCTTTTTTCGCACCGAGACCGCACTGGCAACCGGACACGTCACCGCTGGCGCGGCTGGCCGCCCGCCGGTTACGGCGCGTGGTGGCCGACTGCGCGCCATGCGCGGTGGTGTCCACCTTCCACCTGGCCGGGCAGGCCGTGGGGATGTTGCGGCAACAAAACCGGTTGCGGGTCCCGAGCGTGGTGGTGATCACCGAGCCCGCCGCGCACGTGCTGTGGAATCATCCGGCGACCGACCTGCTCGTCTGCCCTTATCCGTGGGTCGCCGAGGACAGCCGCCGGGCGACCGGCAAGCCGTCGCTGGCGCCGGGTCCGGTCATCGGCCCGCAGTTCAGGATGGACGGACCGGGCTACGGCGCGGAGGTCGGGGCGGCGGGGCGGCAACGGTTGCGGCTGGAGCCCGGGGAGCACGCGGTGCTCATCTCCGGGGGTGCGTGGGGAATGGGGGCCCTGACGCGCGCCGCCACGCAACTGTCCCTGGTCCCGTCGGTGCGGCCGGTGGTGTTGTGCGGCCGCAACGAACGCCTGCGGCGGAAACTCGACGGAGCGCAGGGGTGTCTCGCCCTGGGCTGGCGTGACGACCTGTCGGTACTCTTCGCCGGGGCCAGTGTCCTGGTGGACAACGCGGGGGGCACCACCTGTGCCGAGGCGTTCGCCGCGGGCCTGCCCGTGGTCGGCTACGACCCGCTGCCCGGGCATGGCCGGGCCGGGGTGAAGGCGCTGATCCGGGCGGGTCTGGTCACCGATGGCCATCCGTCCCTGTCGTCCGCGGTGGCCGCCTTGTGCACGCCCGGCCCGTTACGGGAGCGGCAGTGCCGCCGGGCGGCGGAGGTGTTCCGGGCCGATCCGGCAGAGGTCCTCGCCGGGTGGCTGACCGACCAGGGTGTGCCGCTGTCCCCGGCCGCCGGAGGCTGACATGGCGATCTGGGCTGCCCTGGGTGCCGCGCTGTTGCTGGGTGTCGGTTTCGTCCTCCAACAGCAGGTCGCCGAGAGGGCCCCCGAGGAGGACACCTTGTCCTGGCGGCTGTTCCGCGACCTGATCGGCCAAGGGCGGTGGCTGGCCGGAATCGCGGCCATGATCTGCGGCCAGATACTCGGCGCGATAGCCCTCGGCCAGGCCGGCATCACCGTGGTCGAGCCCCTGCTGACCATGAACGTGCTGGTAGCGCTCGGGCTGGCCAGCGTCATGTCGGGGCAGGCGTTGCGGCGGAGCGAGTGGCTCGGCGCTCTCGCCCTCGCGGCCGGGGTGACGGTGTTCGTCGTCGCGGCCGCTCCGCAGCCGGGCCACGGTGCCCACCGGGACCGGCTGTGGCTGTTCACCGGTGTCGTGGTGGTGGTGAGCGCGATCGTGGTGGCCGTTGTGCGCCGGATGGCCGGGGCCCGCCGGGCGGTCGGGCTGGCCGCCGCCGCGGGCATGCTGTACGGCTTGCAGGACGGGTTCACCCGGCGAGGAGTGCTGCTGCTGACCCGCAATCCCCTCGCCCTGCTGACCACGTGGACGCCCTACGCGATCGTGTCCGTCGCGGTGGTCGGGCTGCTACTGGCACAAAGCGCCTTCGAAGCGGCGCCTCTGCGGCATTCACTCCCGGTGATTACGCTGGCCGAACCGGCGATCGGCGTCGCCTTCGGCGTGACGGTGTCCGGGGATCCCGTACGCTCCGGCGCTCCGCTGCTGGCGCTGCAGGCGGCGGCACTGGCGGCCGCGGTGGCCGGTTGCGTGCTGGTGACCCGGTCTGCCGTGCTGGCCGACGCCTCACCAGGGGGAGGCTTCAAGAAGCGTCATCGAAGCTGCCCGTCCTAGGGTGAACCATGATTGTCGCCGTCCTGTGCGCGCTGGGTGCGGCGCTGAGCAACGCGACCGGCACCGTGATGCAGTCCCGGGCGGCCCGGCGGGCCCCGGAACGGGACACGATGCGGCTGATGTTGATGAAACACCTCATGCGGCAGCCCGGATGGTACGCCGGGATAGGCGGCATGATCGGCGGGTTCCTGCTTCAGGCGACGGCGCTGAGCCTGGCCGGCCTCGCGCTGGTCCAGCCGGTCATCGCGGTCGAACTGCCGATCACGCTGCTCATCGGCGCCCGCGTGTTCCACCGGCGGGTCGGCTGGCCCGCCCTGTCCGGCATGCTCGCCCTCTCCGGCGGCCTCGCCCTCCTCATCACCTCCACCCGACCGCGTGGCGGCCACGAACCGGCCACGATATGGCCGTGGGTCTGGGCCTGCGCGATCAGTCTCCTGCTCGGCGGGGCACTGATAACGGCCGGACTCGCCGCGCGCGGAGGTCTGCGGGCGGCCCTGTTCGGCTCGGTGTCCGGCCTGGCGTTCGGCTTCACCGCGGCCTTGATGAAGGGCGCGCTGAACCGGCTGCCCCAGGGACTGCTTGCCGTCCTGGAGTCCTGGCAGCTCTACGCCATGGTCGTGACCGGGATCGCCGCGGTGTTCCTCACGCAGAACGCGCTGCAATCCGGCCCCCTGGCCGCCGCCCAGCCGGCGATCACCACCTGTGAGCCACTCACCAGCATCCTGTTCGGAGTCCTGCTGTTCGACGAATCGCTGCGCGCCGGATGGTGGCTTTTCCCCACCGTGCTCGGCGGCGGGATGCTGGTGACCGGCAGCGTGCTGCTGGCCCGATCCCCACTGTCCAGCGCCACGACCGGGCAGGACGGCGCTGAAGTGCCGGAGCGGCAACGATGACGAAACGCGGGCTGCTGACCGGCACGGCTCTGGCCATGAGCCTGCCTGCCCTCTGCCATCTCGCGCCGGCCGCCACCTGGCTGCCCGGCATCCGACGGTGGGCACCCTCGCTGGCCGGACGCGGCGACCCCGGAAAGGTGGCCATCACCTTCGACGACGGACCCTCGCCCGAGTCGACCCCCGCCTTCCTCACCGAACTGGCCGCCAGCAACGTCCACGCCACCTTTTTCATGGTCGGCGAACACCTCGCCCGGCACCGCGAAGTGGGCCGGGCAGTCGCCCGGGCCGGCCACGAAATCGCCGTGCACGGATGGTGCCACCGCTACCTCCTCGGCCGGACCCGCCGCGCCGTGCGTGACGACCTGGCCCGGGCCGCCGACCTCGTCACCCAGGTCGCCGGCACACCACCGACCTGGTTCCGGCCGCCCTACGGAGTGCTCACCACCGATGCCCTGCTCGCCGCCACCCAACTCGGCCTGCGCCCGATCCTGTGGACCCTCTGGGCCCGGGACTGGATCACCGGCGCGACCCCCGAAACCATCCTCGCCACCCTTGAACCCGGCCTTCGCGGTGGCGTCACCGTGCTCCTTCACGATGCCGCGCCACCCGGCAGCCCATGCGACCGGTCCGCGACTCTCGGCGCACTTCCCCACCTCATTCGTCGCATCCGTGCCCAGGGGCTGTCCCCCGGCCCCTTGCGCGACCACCGGATCCACGACCACACCCTTCGGCGCACGCCCTGATCCCGACTCTGAGAACACGGCGCCACCGTCACCGCACGTCCAGTGTCGTACTCGCCGCACCGGGCTCGAGCGCGTCGAGACCGCCCCCGGACCTCACCTGCAAAAGACGACCTGTCTACAGGTGAAAGGCAACCGCTCGCCGGGTATACGGAGGAGGTACTCAAGGACCGCGTAGCGAAGGAACGGAGCCGCCATGGCCCAGAAGATCGACGTAGTCACGCTGCTCGAACGCCAGCACGAAGAGATTCGTCGCCTGTTCGCCAAGCTGAGGACCGCCAAAGGCGACCGGCGGGTGAAAGCCTTCCAGGACCTGGTCAAGCTGCTCTCGGTGCACGAGACCGCGGAGGAAGAACTCGTCCACCCGGAAGTGCACCGCCGGCAGGGCGGCAAACGGGTGGCGAACGCACGCATCAAAGAAGAACACCACGCCAAGGAGTTGCTGTCCACTTTGGATAAGATCGGACCGGATGCCGAAGGATTCGACACACTGCTCCGGGAACTGCGCGACGACGTCCTGGCACACGCCGAACACGAGGAACGAGAGGAGTTTCCGCTCCTACGCAAGACCGTCGACGAAAACCGCCTGCGCGCGATGGCGGACACCGTACGCGCAGCCGAAGCGATCGCACCCACCCATCCACACCCCGGCGTGGAAAGTGCGGCCGCGAACGTGATACTCGGCCCGCCCACCGCGGTCATGGACCGAACCCGGGACGCGATCCGCAGCGTACTGCGGCAACAATCCTGACCTGGGCCGTTCACGCGCGGTCGTGAGCAAGGCGTCATCGCGTTCAGTACCCGAGCGATGGTCAGGCCAGTCGGTAGCCGACTCCGCGGACGGCGTGGATCAGCTCCGGCGAGCCGAGCTTGCGGCGCAACCGCAGTACCACCGTATCGACCACATTGGACAGTGGTTCGACGCTCGAATCCCAGCAGTGCTCGCGAAGTTGTGCCCTTGACACCGCGTGCCCGGGGCGCGCGAGCAAGACCTCCAGTACGGCGAACTCCTTGTCACTCAAGATGAGCAGCACGCCGCCGCGTCGGACCTGCCTGCGCGCACAGTCCATTTCGAGGCCGGCGTGCCGCAGCACCACCGGTCTGCCCTTGCCGGAGCCGCGGCAGAGCACGAGCACGCGCGCGGTCAGCTCGGCCATGGCGAACGGCTTCACCAAATAGTCGTCGCCGCCGTGCTCGAAACCGGAGATCCGGTCGGCGACGGAGTCTCGCGCGGTGAGGAACAGCACGGGCACCGGCCAGCCCGTGTTTCGTTGCTGCTGCACGAAGTCCACGGCGTCACCGTCGGGCAGCATCCGGTCGAACACGACACAGTCGAACCGCCCGGAGCCCAGCGCCTGCCCGGTCTCGCCGAGGCTCCTCGCGGAAGTCACGTCGAGCCCGTTGGCCGACAGTTCCACGCTCACCGCGAGGCGGATATTTTCGTCGTCCTCGACCACCAGCACCCGCGGGCGCGGCTTGACTCCTGACATCGGTTCCTCCCTAATACTGCAACGGCACTTAGGTGAGTGGGTATCCGCGTCTTTTGTAGTGGCTGAGC
>NZ_JBHUKR010000018.1:0-83844 GCF_042684065.1 Amycolatopsis pigmentata
ACCACCACGACGCCATGATCCACTACGGAGCAAGCGAGTGCCGTTGCAGTACTAGGCGACGTCGAACGAGAGCTGGGCGACCTACTGGCCACCGCCCAAGACGTGATCGACGTCGACGAACTGGCCCAGTTCACCGACATCCCCGTCGCTGACCTCACGCACTGGCTCACGGCAACCACCAACCGGAAGACAACTCGCGCCAAGCCGAAACGGCCGGCCTCCGACGTGTCCGGTACGAGGAAACGGCGATCCCCGGCGACGACACCGACAGCCGGCCGTGGAGCCCCATCGCCAAAACTCGTGGTAGGTCAAGCGGGCGCCGCGGTCGCATCATGCACGGCCGACGAATCGGGCACGGCATGACGCACTTATCACGTCAGCAGCCGATACGGCGACCGAGTCCCAGTCGTCGCGTTTGGCGGACGCTGGCCGGCACTTTGCGGTTCGTCGGCCGACTTCTGCGAGGTCTAATCGCCGCAGCCGTGCTGCTCGCGCTCGTCGCGGGATTGCCATGGGCATCATGGCACTACATCGGCTGGCCCTTGCCTGACCACATCCCGACCTGGGCGGAGGTCCAGGGAGTGTTGCTCGGCCCGATGACCACCACGTTCCTGATAGACGTCCTCGCGTGCCTGTGCTGGATCACGTGGGCCGCCTTCACCCTCGACGTGCTGCGTTGCGCGGCGGATGTCGCACTCAATGGCGTCGACGCTGTCCGGTCATTGGACTTGTCCTCTGCAGGCCCGCACGCGTTGGCGGGTGTCCTGATCGGCGCGATCGTGATGTCGGTTTTGGGGAATCGTCCAGCGGCGCCACTGGTGGCCTCACCCGTCACCCTATTCGGTAACGGCACTCAGGTTGTGGCGACCGCCCCAACCTGGCAGAACACTGCGCCCGTCGAAGAGACCGTCCGCACCTTGGCCTTCGCTACTCCGACCGTCAGCGGGGACTCCGACACCGTCAGCACACCTCCGCATCCGGAATCGGTTGTCGTGTTGGCACCTCAAAACGGCGTGCACGACTCGTTGTGGCGGATCGCTGCACGCACCCTCGGCGACGGCGCCCGCTGGCCGGAGATCTTCAACCTCAACAAGGACAAGCCTCAACCAGGCGGCCGTACGCTCACCCGGCCGAGCTTGATCTTCCCCGGCCAGGAACTCTTCCTACCCTCCGACGCGGCCGTGTCGATATCCCCGGCGCAGGCTCCGGCGTATCCCGCCGCCACAGCACCGACCGGTCCTGCACCCACCACCGCACCAACCCCAAGTCACGCTCAGCCCCCTACACCACCAGCGCACGCAGCGCGCACGAACACGCCACCGTCGCCGACGCAGGAACCGAGCTTCAGTTGGGGTCCGGAACTGTTCGTCGGCCTCGGCCTTGTGGCGGCGATCAGCGCAGCATTGGTGGTCGCCCGTCGCCGCTACAACAGCCGATACCGGCCCGGCAGTGGCGACCGCAGCCAATTACCCGTGGCACCGACGGTCTACCAACTGCGCCTGGCGCACCTACGTACCGAACACGACGATGACATTGACCCAGACGAGGACGGCACCGGGTGCCATGAACAGGTCCCGCTGCCTCCCCCTCTCGTGATCGGTGAGCCTGGGAACACGTCCGGCACCGGTCTGACTCCAGGGCTGGGCGTCCGAGACGGACGTGAGATCGCCCTGGACCTTGCGACCGCTCGCGGTCTCGGACTCCTCGGAGCGGGTGCACCGGCGGCGATCCGCGCGTTGCTGGTATCCACCTTGACCGGTACCACCTGCCGTCCGGCAGGAACATTCCCGCCGGACGGGACCATGGTGTTCATCTCAGCCGCTGACCTGGCTGATGTGCTAGGCCGTAGAGCCGCCCAAGCGCAACTTCCTGCAGCATTGCGCGTCGTCGCTGACGTCGGTGTAGCGCTTGATGCGCTGGAGGCAGAGATTTTGGTACGGGCCGCGGCTGACGGCGACCAGGACACGAGTCCGGATGCGTGGCCTCCGCTGGTGCTGGTGACACGTCCGCCGGAGCATCGTCAGCGGTTGCAGGCGATCCTGGACAACGGAGCGCCGTTCGGCATCACCGGGCTCCTGCTCGGTCAGTGGCAGCCCGGCGTGACCGCCTACGTCCGGGAGGACGGCACCGTCTCGGCGACCGGCCCTGGAATCGGCGAGGCACTACGCGGGACCCGGATGTTCCGCCTTGGTAACGACCACACCTCCGAGTTGTTGACTCTGCTGCGGCAAGCCGAAACCCCTGTACCCCAGAAGTCGACTGCGTGCTGGTCGCAGATCGTGCAGGAGCTACCCACCGCAGCATCCGACGACGCTGGCCTAACCACCGACCACGTCCACGCGGAGGTCGCCTCGGACACCGAACTCGAAATTACGGCCGCGCTCCCGCCCCCGGTTTCCCCGGATACCGACCTGGAAATCCTGTCGTCCAGTCACGAACCTCCGCCCGGACCGGAACGCGAAGCCCTTCACCATCCGACGGCCACACCGGGCGGCCCCAGCACCGTTACGGCAGACGAACGACCCACGAAATCCGACGAAGACAGCACATCCATGGCCGAACCGGCAGAAGGTCAAGAAGCCACCGTGGTGCCGGCTGCCGTACCGATCACGATCTCGATCATGGGCGCGCCGCGCGTACTGTGGCACCCAGAACCCAACGCCCCCACCAACGCCGGACTGCCGGAGCGCGACATCACCGATGTCTTGCAGCCCAAGACCATGGAACTGCTGGTGCTTCTGGGGCTACACCCTGACGGCATCACCCGCGATGCCGTCGTGTCGGCGTTGTGGAAGAACGACATGCCGGCCCGCCCGACCAACGCATTGCACACCACTCTCTCCCGGATGCACCATGCAGTTGCCGTTGCTACCGATGGTGCGGTACGCAAAATCGTTTTGACGGGAAGCGGCCGCTATCGGTTTGATCCGGCGATCGTGCGCGTGGATTACTGGCGCTTCGCAAGCGCGGTGGCCGCGCGCCGTGCCGCGACAACCGAAACTGCGCGTACCAACGCCTATCGCGCGGTGATCGACAACTATGGCGGCACCCTTGCCGAGGGCATGTCAGCCCACTGGATTGACCCCGCACGCGAAGCTACCCGCCGCGACGCCGTCGACGCGGTTGCCGCGTTAGCGCGAGCTTTGGTCGAGGACGATCCACAGCAAACGCTCGACCTGCTTGAAATAGCGCGAGCCTTCGATCCGCACAACGAAGCGGTCTACCGCGACATCATGCGACTGCAGGAACGGCTCGGGCAGTCCGACGCCATCACGCGAACGCTGACTCTACTGACCACTCGACTCGCCGAGATCGACGAGACGCCCAGCGAGCACGCCATCGCGCTCGCCACCCGGCTGAGGCAACGCCACCACACGGTTCTGGGCGCACGGCAGCAGGCCGCGGATAACGCTCCGCGAGGACACGCCACAAGCCGACCGTGACAGCCACGACCGACGGCGCGTGTCAGCCGGCATAGCCTGCCCGGTCAGGATGCCCGTTGCTACGGATCACCTGGAATTCATTCTTCCGGATCGTCAGTCCTGGTCGAACTGTCTTCGTCATGAGCGACGTGGCGCCGATAAGCCTGGGCTCGGGCGATGAGGCCCTCATGGCGCCGTGCCCACTCCGCAACCGGTCCGAGCAAGCCCAAGAACTCTTGCATCGGTGGTGTCAGTGAGTAATAGACTTCAACCGGGAAAGTTCGCGAGTCGGATCGAGTTCGCAGCAAAAGACCCTCTCCGGTCATTCTTTTGAGGGTTCGCGCCAACATGCTATCGTGTAGTGGTTTCTGTTTATCCGACCATTCCTCACCATAGGAAAAAGAGTTGATCGTGGAAAGAATGTCAGCTCGCCGCATCTCACCCCGGGCAAGGGTCACCACAATCGCGGGCGCCCACTTGTCGTTGAATAACTGCTTCAGGTCGTAAAGTTGCCGCAGCAACCCCGTGTCCATGGTCATGTGCCCTCCCTGCACACGACTCGACGTTCTCGCCGTGCCGCTTGCTCCATAGCTCGGCCGAGTCCCCCCGGCTTTCCGTCCACCGGTCGCGCGTGCCCGACACGACCGCACAACCACGCTCTGCCTCCCTGCGTCGCAATGATCGCGAGTTCCACGCTACTCCGAACGGCTCAACGTCCACAGAGTATTTCTACTCAAGATCACCCCGCAACATCCCTCAGGCGGTTGATTGACACCAAGATCGCCAACGACCGAGGGCCGCTGCCACCGGGGGTTCAGGTTGGGGATCAGGATGTAGTTCAGGTGGGGGATCACGTTAGACGACCACCCTCTACGCCCAGCGTTCCGGCTGGTCACGGGTTCTGCAAGGGGATCCGTTGGTGTCCCAGACTCGCCTGCCCGCAAGCGGGTGAACACATCGGGGCGGGCTGGCGCTGCGGGCGACCCCTTGCCCTGACCCTGGGTGCTGCTCACCTCTCGACCTTGATCCCACTTATCACCTCCACCATTAATTAATTCATCATGAAAGGCAATTCACTCCATCTCACTTCATTCTCATAGTGCGATATAAAAACCGGCAGATTCACCGATGGTCCATTGTTTTGCAGAAATGGTTATCCGGATGGACGTCGGGGTAGTGGTTCCATAGTCTGCAATGTCCCCCGAAAGGGTACGGAAAACTGGCCATTTTCCGTTGCGAGTCGCTGGTGGCGGAGTCATAATTGAATTGTCACCGGGGAAACCGGAAATCACATCGAATACCGCACCTGGCGCGATCCATGTCCGGTGACAGCAATCCGGTAACCCGTTCCGTGCCACCTGAAAGGACCGCCCGCGATGACCACGCCACCCGCCCCGACCACCGCCCACGATTCCGCTGCCTCGCCCGCGTTGTCGGTGGGCCGGTTGCGTAATGGTGAGTTGCGCGCGATGGTCGCGCGGGCTCTGGCTGATCACGCGGGGTGGGATTTCACGCCGCGCGCGATCGCGCAGTTTTTGGGCCGGTCCTCCGGCGCGGTCGCGAATGCGTTGAAGGTGCTGGCCGAGCGGGGTGAGGCGGAAGTCTTCTCCACGATGCCGTTGAAATACCGGGCCACCCCGACCACGTCATCGGCGGCCGCAGCCACCATCACGCCCGGGCGAGCCCCCTCGGCACCCCGAACCCGCCGACCCCGCACGACCACCAGCACGCCAACGGTGGTCGGTCTGTCGACCCCGGCGGCGTCGGTGGTAGTGACCGGGCCGGTACCGCGCCCGAACGGCACGGACTATCACCCGCGCCTGTTGTCCGGCATCCCAGATGTGACCGCGTTGCGGAAGTTGCGTGAGGCGGGGGTGGCCGCGCTCATGTACGGGCCGCCTGGCACGGGAAAGACGAGCGTGGTGGAGGCGGCGTTCCCGGATTTGCTGACCGTGCAGGGTGATGGGGACACGACGGTCGCGGATCTGGTGGGTGAGTACACCCAGACCGGCGATGGGCGGTATGTGTTCATCCACGGGCCGTTGGTGCGCGCCATGCGTGAGGGCCGCACGTTGTTCATCGATGACGCGACGCTGATTCCGCCGACCGTGCTCGCCGTGGTGTATCCGGCGATGGACGGGCGGCGCCAAATCGTGGTGAAGGCCAACGGTGGCGAGATCGTGGACGCCGCGCCCGGGTTTTATGTGGTGGCGGGGCACAACCCCGGGGTGCATGGCGCGGTCCTCACCGATGCCCTGTCGTCCCGTTTCGCCGCACAAATCCACGTGTCCACCGACTACGACCTCGCCACCCAGTTGGACATCGACAAGCGGGCGGTGAAGATCGCCCGGAATCTGGCCACCCGCCACGAAAAGGGCGAGGTCGGGTGGGCGCCGCAACTGCGGGAACTGCTGGCGTTCCAGAAAATCGCCGAGGTCCTCGGCGCAGACGCGGCCGCCGGAAACCTGATCGGCACCGCCCCCGAAGACGACCGGCCCACCGTCGCCGCTGTGGTGCGTCAGGTGTTCGGCAAAGAACTCGCACCCCTGGCCCTGGGCACCCGCATCTAACACCCATCACCCGCAACGAATCCACCACCCGAACTGTCCAGAAAGGACACACGAACCATGGGAACGCATCTGACCACCGACCCGACCGCCACCGGTACCGCTGTGCTGCCCTCCCGCCCGGAATGGCTGGCCCTGTCGGCCGCCCTGGGGGAGGAGGTGCCGGTGATCGCCGACCGCGACGACCTGGTCGTCACCATCGCCCCGGGCGCCGGGGGTGGTGCCCCGGCGTGTTTCTACCCCGCCCGCGCGCTGATCGAGGTCGACGGCAACCACCTCAAAGTCGACCCCGCGACCGTGGCGCCGGAAGTGATCAGCGACCGGGCCCGCTACGCCGCGACCTGGGGCGCGCTCACCCACGAATGCGGCCACGCCAAACACACCACCTGGCAACCCCCACCCGACGCCCCGCCCGGCATCGTGGCCGCCGCCCTGCTGCTGGAAGAACCCCGCATGGAAGCGGCCCAGGTCGCGCGCCGCCCGGATGACCGGCACTGGCTCCGCGCCTGCGCCCGCGACATCGTCGCCGCCGACCTGCACCTGTTCACCGACCCCACCCACGCACCCCGGTTGACCCGCCCCGACGCCGCCCACACCGCCGCCCTCCTGCTGGGACGCGCCGACGCCGGGATCCTCACCCACACCGAGGTCGCCCCCGTGGCGCGGGTGGTCGAGGACGTGCTCGGCACCGACACCCTGAACCAGCTTCGCGCGGTGTGGCGTGCGGCGTTGGGCACGGCCGACCATGACGGTGACGCGATGCTGGAGCTTGGGCGGCAATGGTGCGAGATCGTCGGCACCGACCCTCACAACCCGCCCGCCGCCCCGGGCACCTCGCCCGACGGGACAGCCGGGGACCCGGGCGAGCCCGGTGCACCGTCGCCGTTGGCGGGTGCGATCGAGGCGGTGCTGACCGACGTGGCCGCCAACGTCGCCCACGAAACAGCACCCGAAGACCCCGCCACCCGCGCCGCCGCCGCACACGCCGACGACACCACCGCACGCGAAACCGCGCGGCGCGCCTCCCGCCGCGTGTTCACCTCAGCCGGTAGCCGGACCGGCAAAACAGCGCTCGCAGGCACCCGCCCGCCCACGCCCCAGGAACGCACCGCGGCCCGGGTTTTGGGGCGCGCGCTGGACACCGCCGGGATCCGTGACCGGGTGGCGGTGAAATCCACCTCGGTGGTGCCGCCGGGACGGTTGCGGATGCGGGGTGCGCTCGCTGCCGACGCGCAACGCGCCGCCGGAGCTATTCCGACCGCCGAGCCGTTCACCCGTACGACTCGTAGGCCGGTGCCGTGTCCGCCGTTGCGGTTGGGGGTCGCCTGCGATGTGTCCGGCAGCATGAAATGGGCCCGCGACCACGTCGCCTCGACCGCGTGGATCCTGGCCCACGCCGCCCACCACACGCGGGTGCCCGCCCAGACGGCAAGCGTGATCTTCGGCAACCACGTCCGCCCCCTGACCCACCCCGGCGCCACCCCGGGGCAGGTGACCGAGTTCGCGTGCAACGACAACTACGAAGACATCCCCACCGCCCTCGACGCCCTCGACGGCGCCCTCGGCTTGTCCACCCCGGGGGCCGCGCGGTTGCTGGTCATCGTGTCCGACGGCGAATACCGCGACCGGCCCCGCCGCGAAGGGCAACACCGCCTCAACCGGTTGCGCGCCACCGGCTGCGGCGTGCTGTGGCTCATCACCCACCCCGCCGACGCGCCGCTCGACGGCGCCACCGTCCACCACCTCACCGACCCCGCCGCCACCGCCCGCACCATCGGCCGCGCCGCCACCACCGCCCTGCGCACCACCCACTAACCCGGTGCGGGAACGGCACCCCAGGCCGTTCCCGCACCACCCCATCCCGAACACCCGAACGCCCGAACGCCCGAACAGGGAGGACACCATGCACCACAACGACATCACCACCGTGGGCGAACTGCTCACAGCCCTTCAGCGGTACGAACCCGACCTTCCCCTCCGCTGCGCCACCCAGCCCGGCCACCCCATGGTGTACGCCCTCGCCGATGTCGTAGCCGCACCGCATCACGAGGGCGACGCCTCGCCGGTGGTGTGGCTGGGCATCGGCGAACAAACCGGCTACCTCCCCGCCCCCGCCGCCGAAGCCCTGGGGTGGGCGCGGTGACCGAACCCACCTCACCCGACCGCGCCACCGACACCACCAGCGATTCGAGGAGACCCGCTGTGACTGCTGTGATCACTACTCGAGACGAGACCGCCAGCCTGACCGCGACCGCCTACCACTACACCCGCATCGTGGAGATCGCCGGACACACCCTGCGGGCTCACGTCGAGCGCGGCCGTTTCGACCACAGCATCGCCGTGGTCGACGTGCTCAACGACCACCTCACCTGGACCCCCCTGATCGCCGACGCCGCCAGCAACTGGTGGTACTCCACCCACGCCCCGCACGCCACCACCGACCCCGTCGCGGTCCTCAGCCCGATCGCCGACCGGCTCCTGCACCGCGCCGCCGACATCCTCACCGCCCCACCAGCCACACTCACAACGTCCACACCGGGCCTGTCGCCTCGAGTCCGCGACGCCGTCAGCGCCCTGCTGGCCGTCACCTACAGCTACGACGGGGAACGCCGCATCGACCCCGACGACATCGCCTGGGCACAGACGCACGGCGGCGCGCTGCACATTCTCGAGCACCACGACGGCAGCGTCACTTTCACCAAACAACACCGCGACGCTTGCCCGTTCATCACCAGCACCGGCGCCCAGGAATGCGACGCCGAGTGCGACTTCGTCCACCCCGCCAACGCGAAACTCGGGTAAACGCCGCGAACCGGCGAGGTCCGCCTCGGACACTGGCGCGATGCCGTCCGGCTTACCCCACCCCGATCCCGGGTCCAGCCGACGCTGGACCCGGGATCGACACGCCATCGGCACCGTGGCGAACCTGCGCCAGAGCCAGCCGACGATGGACGGCCGCCCTACTGTGACGGGATGGCCGGCCGCGGTTCCGGCGCGCCGCCGCGGGGCTCGGCATCCTGAGACCGATCGAGTTGTCCCTTTCACGCGCTATCGCGGGTGGCTCGCCGCCACTGGGGATAGCGTGGCGAGGACCGTTCCGGCATGACCAGCAAATGTGTCACGTTCGTGTCGTCGGGTTCCTCGGCGCGTAGTGCGGCAGCTACCGCGTCCGGTGCCTCGATCAGCCGCTCATGGAAAATCCCGTCCTCCACAAGCAATACCCGATACCGCCCCGGCTCGGCGCCAGCGGGCGGTTCACCAGAAATAGTCACGCCCGGACCGTAGCCGTGCCTGGCAATGAACCACCCGGCAAGGCGCGCTCAGCCGCACCACAACGCCGCCGCGCGCCATCCAGTGCAAACGGCACCACCGCGCAAGGACCGGCCCGCCACAGCAGATGGCGGTCGACACCGCGCCCACCGCCTGCCGGGTGCCCAGGGGCCGGGACTTCTCGCCGGGTGAGACGTGAAATGGTTGTTCCCCAACGGGTTCACCGTTGGGGAACAACCAATTTCGGGCCGTCGGGTTAGGTCAGTGCGCGGGTTCGGTGGGAGCGAGTGCGTAGCGCCGTGGCGCGTCCTGGGTTTTCACGGCGGTGCCCGCCGCCACGAGCTTGTCCAGTGCGTTGCTGACCGCTCCCGAGGATTTCCCTCCCAGCGACCGGGCGATGGTGACCGGGCCGAATTCCTCGCCGGGATGATCACGCAGATAGTCCTCGACCATTCCCCGCAACGCACCCGGCAAAAGCCGCTGAACGCGTCCACCATCGCGCCCGTGCGTTCCCACATCGGCCGTGCTCGCGCTACTCGCTCCGGCGCTACCGGCCTCGGGGTCGGCGAACAGGTCGGCCGCGCCGGGGACTGTGGCCTCAGCCGGATCCACGGCTTCGCTGCCGACGGTGTCTTCTTCACCGTCGCCGCCCTCCGGTTCTGCTGGCAAGGTCGTGTCCTCGGTCGTCGGTATGGCGTCCTCGGTGCTGGTCACGGTGGCCTCACCCGGGGCCGGAGTTGCCTCCTGCGCTGGATCCATTGGGACGGTCTCGACCGGACTCGGCTCCGGCGGTACCTCAGTCTCGGTATCGGTTGCGGTGTCGGCACTGTCGGTCGCGGGGTCGATGTCGGCGATTGACCACAGGTCAGGGGCGCGGCGGCCTCCTGCCGCGATTCCGGATGTGCGGGCGACACTGCCGTCGGCCGCCCACCGGACGAGAATCTTCTGGGCGGTGGACTTGCCGATCTTCGCCGCGGCGGACAGTTCCGCGGTAGTGGCGTTGGGGTGGGCATGCAGTGTCTCCCACAGCTTGTCTTCGGCCGTCGTGCGGAACGCGACGACATTGGCCTGCTCGCCGGCCTGGTGGTCAACCGGCCGGAGCGTGCGGGTGGGTTTGCGTGTGCGGGGTGTGCGGGTCTTGCTGGGCATGACTCCTCCATTCGCGGTCTCGTCTCTGCGGGTGGTCATGCCCCGGCCGGGGCAACGTGTGGCCACCGGTGCGCTGCCGGTCCGTCGGGCCACATCACTATGGACGCTTCCTTCGCCCACGAAGTCAAGCTGAATCAGCAAAGAAGACGTCCGTCTCGTGTGGACAGTCGCCGCAACGCGGGATAGGTGGCGAAACCCGGCAGGATCGGCGAAACGCCGAGAAGGCGTTCTTGACATCAGCCCATTGATCGAGCGTTGATGGAACCCCGCAGACACACATCAAGGGGAGGATTCCATGCCGGGCATGAGCGCCTGCCGCCGCAACCGTGGCGCGTTCAACGTGGACGGCGACCACTTCGACGACGGGTATTACCGTGCCTACGGATTCAAGCGCGGTTATGGCCGCGCTCACAACGGCACGGCCGCAGGACGAATCCGGCGTCGACTTATCCGCCGCCGCGAGAACACCCTCTGGCGCCGTGACGCCACATACTCATAACGGCTACCCGTTCCCCTGCGGCCTATCGGCCGGTGACGTGGACGACCGCTGGCCGCACGTGGTTACCGTTATGCCGCAACGGTACTGGGCCGGGTAGCGCCGGCGAAGTCGTCTCCCCGGTATCGGTAGGGTTCAGTCTTCACAGCTTGTCCTTCGTCTGGCGCGTCGATCATCATGCCTGCGCCGAGGTAGAGGCCGACGTGGTGGACATGTGCTGGCGTTCCGTAGAAGACGAGGTCCCCGGGTAGCAGCGGTTGACCGTCGGGTACGCGGGGTCCTGCATGGAATTGGGCGTCGGCGGTGCGGGGCAAGGTGATTCCGGCGGCCCGGTAGGCGGCTGCGGTGAGTCCGGAGCAGTCGAACCCGCCGTCTTGGGGCCCGTTGCCACCCCACAAGTAGGGAAGTCCCCGCTGCCCACACGCATAATTGATGGCCACGAGCGCGGCCGGGTTGGGCGCCTGGATCGCAGTGCAGTCACCGTCACCGGCCTCGCTCGTGGTGCAGCGGGCGCCCTCGACGGCGGCGAGGAGGTCGAGCGCGGCCTGTTGGTGCGGGCCGTAAGCGTCGGGGGTGGCGGAGGCTTGGACGGCTTGGGCCGCGTCATTGACGGTCAGTTGCTGCCAGCCGGGGATGGCGAGCAGGTGGCGGTAGAACTGAGTGGCGGCATAGGCGGGATTCATGATCTGGGCCGGGGTTCCCCAGCCTTGGGACGGTCGTTGCTGGAACAAGCCCAGGCTGTCACGGTCCCCGTGATCAAGGTTGATCAGGCCGGACTCTTGGATCGCCGCGACCAGCGCCACGATCTGGCCGTGGCGGGGGACGTGCATCTGGTGTCCGACCGCGACGATGACGGCCGCATTGGCCACCTGGACCCGATCGAAGCCCGTCACCGCAGCAAGAGAGGTGTTTCCCTCAACGGTGCAGCCGGGGCCGCTGCTGCCAAAGACCGCGGAGATCATTCCGGAAACCCCGGCAGCGATCAGTACGGGAATCAACAGGAGCGCCCCCGCCACCATGAAGCCGACCTTGGTCATCACTGCGGACTCACCGCCGTCCTGCGTCCGGACCACGCAAGGCGGCCGGTGGCAGCGGCGCCGGCGCCGGACCCAACAGGGGTCGCGGAGAGTCCAGCGCGAGCACGGGGCCTCCGCCCGACGCGCTGTCCGTGCTCGGTGCAGGAAGGTGCGGCCAGAGTTCAGGTAACCGATGGAGTTCCCGCCGGGGATTGACCTGGCCCGAGTGGTGGTCCAGAGGCAACCAGACGGCGCCGGCAGGACTCGGATGCGGCGCCTGGGGATTGAGCAGTTCGGCAGTGGCGGTGGCGACCGGCACCGACTGGGGGTTGTCGAGCTGGTGCCAGGCTTGGTGCAGGAGCCGGCGGGCGGTGGCCTCGCGGCGTGAGGTCTGCAACCAGACCAGAACCGGGGTGCTGATACCGGTTGCTTCGGCCAGGGCGCTATAGCCGGTGAGTTTCGCGGCGAGGGTGGTGAGGGGTTCGGTGCCGAAATCGTATTCGAGGAAGAACTCGATCTCGCTGCCCTCGGCGGTCCAGCGGCCATAGGCGTCGGGTTTGATCAGGTCGCCGAAGTGGCGGGCGCAGCGGGTTTCCGACCACCACGCACACAGGGCCCTGTTTCGGGTGGGGTCGGTGGTGGCGAGGGCGGTGAACCAGTCGGCGACTCCGACGGTGTGCGCGAGGCGCAGGGAGTGCGCGATGCCGAAGGCGCGGTGGTGACGGTAGCCGAGATCTTTGACCTCCACCCCCTCCTCGGCTGCCAGGATGGTGGCGCCGGCGGGGGCGAGCACGTAGTGCATGGGTGCGGTGCCGACCGAGACGAACGGCTGGAATCGGTCGACCACTCCCCATAGGTAGAGCTCGCGGAGGCGTTGGCGTCCGCTGCGGAAGGACGGGAACGCGAGGGCGGTGATCTGGTGGGCGGTGAGCACGCGGTGTTCGTGCAGCATCCGGATGATCCACCGGTCCCGTGCGGTCAGCCGTTGCGCAAGCGTTGCTTGATGCTCGGCGGTGTTGGCCATGCGCGGAGTCGGGCGGAGAGCTTTGTGCCCTCGCAACTCGCGCTGCTTGGTCGGGTTGGTAATCATGGCCAGGAACCTTTCGCCAGTGGGTTGTGTGCGGTAACGGTTTTTCGTTGTGCGTGCAGGTGGTCCGCGGTGTCAGGACCGGCGGCGTGGGTCGGCGGTGCGTGGACGGGCGCCGACCGTGCTGCTGCGAGCGGTGGGCGATGTGGCCGCGGCGGGTCGTTGGCCAGGCTGGGTGGTGGATCGCGGTGCGGGCTCGGCGCCAGCCGCGCTGGTCCGCCGTGTGGTCTGGAGGGTGCGGCGGGCGAGGGCCCGGATTTCCCGTGCCCGGCCGGGAGTGGCGCGGGGCAGCGGCTGGGTGCGCAGGGTGAAGGGCTGGGCCTGTTCGCCGTGGAGGACCAGGCGGGCGGCGGCGTGGTAGACGCCGAGGTGGGCGAGGTCGTGATCGGACAGCCGCGGCGTGGTGTGACGCGATAGCTCGCGGGCGTCTTCCGGGGAGGCGTTGAAGAAGATCTTGTTGCGGGCGTTAGTGGAGATCCCTTCCCGTAACTCGCGCGGGAGTTGGCCGAGGTGCTGGTGGGCCAGGGTCATCGCGACCCGGAAACCCCGCGCCTCGGCCAACATGTCCTCGATGGGGTAGGGCAGGTTGAGGAAGTTGTGACACTCGTCGATCACCAGGGAGGCGTCCCGGCGTTGGCGTTGCGGGGTGCGGGCGCGGCTGGTGGTGGCCTGCCAGGTACGGGCGACGACGAGGGATCCGACCAGGCGGGTGATTTCCTCACCGAGGCTGCCTTTCGGGATCCGCACGAGGCAGATCCCGCCGTCAAGCACACCGGTCATGTCCACTGTGGAGTGTCCGGCGGCGATGGCGTCCCGCACGAACGGCCGGAGCAGGAAGGCACGGAGTTTGTTCATCAGGGGCGAGATGACCTGGCTGCGGGCGGAGTCGGTCAATTCCTCGTACCAGGACCAGAATCCGCGCAGGACCGGGTCGGAGATCCCAGCGGTGACCCGTGACCGGAACGCCGGGTCGGCGAGCAATTTGGGCAGGTCGGCGAGGGTGGCGACCTTTTCCTGGGTGCGCAGGGTAAGGCAGGCGGCCCGCATCACATCATCAGTCCGCGGCCCCCAAAACGCCGAGTAGACCCGACGGAAGACGGACACGAGGTTGTCCACGGTCAGGTCGGTTTCCCCACCATCCAACGGGTTGAGGCACGGGGGCCGGGTCTTGCTGTCGGCGTCGAAGAGCACGACCCGGTCCCCGGCCGAGCGTGGGAGGCGGGAGAGGACGTCGGTGACGAGGTCGCCTTTGGGGTCGATCAGCACGATCCCCCGCCCGGCTTCGGCGTCGGCCAGGATCATGCGGCCCAGCAGAGTGGATTTGCCCGAGCCGGTCGCGCCGATGACGTGCAGGTGGTGACGCGCATCGGGCACGCGCAGTGCGACCGGGCGCTCGTGGCCGGTGTCGGTAACCCCGATCGGCTTCGGGGCAGGGCCGGGGGTGGTGATGCCGGGTGGTGGGGCGATCGCGCGGGCTCCGGCGCGCTGGACGCCGGGGATCGCGTCGTCGGTGGGCAGGTGCGCGATCGCGGCCAGCTCGGCCACCGAGAGCAGGTCACCTTTCCCAAGGCGTCGCTCGGTAAGGACGGCGCCGGGGTGGCGCAGCCGGTGGCGGGTGTAGTGGTTGTGCTCGGTGTAGGAGGCGAAGCTGGCGGCGACGGCGTGGGCCCGGCCGCGGGCGACCTGCCGTGCCACGCGTACCTGGGTCTCGTCAGCGCTGGTGGGGAGCAGGGTGGCGACGGCGTACCGGATCACCGTCTCGTACTGCGAGCCACGCTGCTTGGCCACGATCGCCCGGTTCTGCGCGGCGTAGGCCAGCGAGATCTGGGGATCGCTGTGCACCGCCCCCGATGTCGTGCGACCCCTAACCGAGCGTCCAGTCTTCATGCCGGGGGTGACGAGGTCGAGTAGTCGTCCGGCGATGCGGGTGGAGCCGCCGGTGTGGACCCGTCGGGCGGCGTGGCGTGCGCGGGCGACGCGGCGGCCGGTGACCGGGCGGGCCAGGATCTGCACGCAGGCGTACTCGTCCCGGCCGAGCCCGACCGGGGCGCCGATCAGGGCGCGGAGCGGATCGGCGTCGAAGTCGCTGCGGATCGGTAAGGCTTCGTGGCGGGCGAGGCGGAGTTCCCCGCCGATCACCAACCGCCGCTGCCCCTCGCCCGGCCGGGGCAGCGGCGGCTCAGCGGGACTGGACACGCGGGTATGGGCGCCGGGCCAGGCGGCCTCGATCGCCCGTTCCACCAAGCCCGGCGGGATCACGCCGGGCACCCACAGCCGGATCGCGACCCCAGCCTCGGAGAACACGTACTCGCACGCCACGTGCGGCTGCCCGGTCAGCCACCGCCGCCACGCCGGCCGCAACAGCCCAACAAGGTTGGACCACAACGCCGCCCCACCCGCCGGATCCACGACCGGCGGCGCAAGCACAGTGACCTGGCGGGCGTCGTCGACCAGCCGGGCGTGACAGCGGCGCACCCACCAGCGCCGACCGAACACGAACCCCGTGACACCGACCACGAGCAGGGGTGCCGCGATCGGCCCCCACACGACCGCCACGTCCCGCAGAGCGCCCAGCAGCGCGAGCAACGCGCCACCCGGATCGCGAAGATATTCACCGAGCCACCCGTCCGTCACCCCGGCCGACGCGGCACCAGCGACGAGCGGAGCGGACGAGCCGGCGGGAACGAGAGCAGCCGGCATCCAGGTACGCATGACGGATCCCTTCCACGAAAACAGGGAAAACTCAGGCAGAAATGGGTCGCGCGGGCGTTAACCGGCGTCGAGGTCGATCTGGTCGTCGGAACCGAAAAGACCGGACTCCCCCGTATCAGCCACGTCATCGTGTCCCTCGGCGGGATCGCTATCCCAGCCCAGATCGACATAGGATGGCTCAAAATTGACGGAGCTGTCGGTTTCTCCGTGTACCGCGTATTCGGCGAGTTCCGCCGGATTACTTACCGGAACTTCCCGACGTTCGTTTGGTCTGATCGTTCGTTTTGGATTCTTTGCCCCTGGCCAGGTTGTGTTCACTCGATCGCGTGGACTGTCCGACACTCCGTCAGGATTTCCGACGTGTTGCCGCTGTTTGTGAGGCATTGTCGTTTCCGATCAACTCGGGACATGTTCGGGAGGTAGGGGTGGCGTTGGCGGTGGTGCGGTCGCTGGACGCGCCGCGGAAGCTGAGCACGACGCAGGAGTTGGAGGAGTTCGAGCAGGAGCTTGTGGATCAGTACTTGCTCGCTTCGATGGGTGCGGGTGTCTGCGATGGCACGCTGAACGGCGATCGGTCGGTGGTCTTCGAGTTCATCCAGTTCCTTGGGCGTCCTGTGTGGACAGCGCAACCGGCTGATGCGGACCGGTTTCTGGTGTATCAGCGCAAGGATCTGGGGCGGGCTCGGTTGACGGTGCAGCGCAAGGCGTGGGCTATTGGGCATTTCTTCGACTTCCTGATCGGTCGCTATCAAGGTGATATTCATGCGCTGACGGGATGTGTGGTCACGCAGCCGATCGATGAGCACAACCGGCCGGCCAAGGCCGACTACGGGACACCGCGGGTTCCGCCGTCTGATGAGGAGGTCGGGCACTTGTTCGGCCAGTGGCGGGACTCGCTGGAGCGAGCCCGGAAGTTCCGGACCGCCGCACGGGATTATTTGGCGGCCTCGCTGTGGCGCCGGGCCGGGTTGCGGATTCAGGAGACCTACATGCTCGACATGCGGGACTGGCGCCGCGATCTGGGTGAGTACGGCAAGTTGCACGTCCGGTTCGGCAAAGGAAGCCGGGGCCGGGGGCCCAAGACACGGCTGGTGCCGGCGATCAACTCGGTGGCCGAATTGCTGGATTGGTGGCTGGTGGAGGTGCGCCACCAGTTCGGCGACGACTGGGAAAACCCGGACGCGCCGCTGCTGCCCAGCGAACGGCAGGACCCGCATACCGGGTTTTGCGGGCGGGCGGGTGACCAGACGTTGCGGGACGGGCTGGCGGAGGCGACCCAGCGGTGGCTGCCCGGCTGGGTAAGCCGGCTGACACCGCATACCTTGCGGCACTATTGCGCTTCGTCGCTGTATGCCCGTGGCATGGATCTTAAGGCTATACAAGAGGTTTTGGGCCATTCGTGGCTGTCGACCACGACCGCGTACATCCATGTCCAGTCCGAACACGTCGAGCATGCCTGGGCGGTGGCCAATGACCGCATCGCTGCCCGGCTGATCGGCTTGGAAGGGTGATCCGATGCGCTGGAACCTGAGGATGAAGGCCGCCGAGGCGGGGATCTGGAAGTCCACGGAGATGCGCCACCGTCTGGCCGAGGCCGGGCTGGAGATCAGCGCGGGCAAGATGTCGAATCTGTGGATCGGTAATCCGACCACGATCCGGCTGGACGATCTCGACGTGATTTGCGTGGTGCTGGACTGCGCGCCGACCGACTTGCTGATCTGTGAGCCGGACAAGGTCGCCGCCCGCCGGCCACGCAAAGCCGACACCGGCACGGTCGGGCCGATCGTCCCCCGGCTGGGGCGGCATCGATCGGTGCCACCGGCATGACCGGGCGTCCGCGTCGCTGCCAGGTGTGCGGGGTGCGCCCGCCGGCGATGCGGGAGGTTGCGTACTGCTTCGACTGCTGGCCCGGCGGTCCGGTGACCTCGCCGCCTTGCCGGAAATGCGGCTCGACCAATGACTATTACACCTCGGGACTGTGTGCTCGATGCCACAGCCACGCCCCCGGCGAGAAATCGCCTCTGTGGCAGTCGCCGGGCGTGCTCGCGCGGGGCACGGTGGTGGTGGATTCCTGCCCCGACTGCCACGCCTGGGGCGTGACCCGCACCTACGGGTGGCTGTGCTCGGGTTGCAAATCCTGGAGGGAAACCCACCACCAGGTCGCCGAATGCCGCACCTGCAGGCAGAACGTCGCCCTCGGCGAGGACGGGTCGTGCCGGTTGTGCCGCAAGACGCGGAGTCTGCTCGCCCAGCAACTCGGCAAGCGGCCCAGCAGCATCAGCCCGGCCGAGGCCAATCGGTTGGGGCAGCAACTGTTCTTCGCCGGCATGTGGCATCCCACCGGGCAGGGCCGCCACCCTTACGTCAAGAAAACGATCCCGCCAGACCTGTCGCTGCTGCACCCGGTCTCCCACGAACAGTTGGTGCTGCTCGAGCTGCCCCGCGACCTGAAAACCGGGCTCCGTAAAGGTTTCCCGCCACCGCCGGATCCGGCGCGGGAGGCTGCATGGCACCGGTTCGTGCGGGACCACGCCGCCGCGCACGGCTGGGGCATCAACGTCACCGAACGCGCCCAGCGCGTGATCAGGATGCTGCTGGGCATGCAAGACACGCCGGGCGCGGCGATCCGGGCCAGCGAGGTCCTGCCCATGTCGGGCATCCGCCACCCCGTGCGCCCGGTGCTCGACGTGCTCGCCGCAGCGGGCATGCTCGCCGACGACCGGGTACCACCCGCCGTCCGCTGGTTCCACCTGCAGATCGCCGGGCTGCCCGCCGACATGCGCCACGAACTCGAAGTGTGGTTCGACATCGCCCGCAACGGCAGCAGCACCCCGCCGCGGTCTCGGCCCCGCTCGGACAGCACCGTGCGTTCGCACCTGAGTTATGCGCTGCCCATCATGCGTTCCTGGGCCCGCAGCCACTCCTCCCTGCGTGAGGTTGGCCGCGACGACGTGCTCGCCGCTCTGCCACCCAGCGGAGGCCCCCGCGCCACCGCCCTGCAAGGGCTGCGGTCGATCTTCCGGATTCTCAAGGGACGCAAGCTCATTTTCATCAACCCGACCGCACGCATCAGCGTGCCCAAGCCCGACCAACCCGTACCCGCACCCATCGATCTCTCGGCGCTGAAGGAAGCACTCAACTCCGACGACCCCACCCGCGCCGTGCTGGCTGCCCTGCTGGCCTTCCACGCCATCCAGGTCTGGCAACTGCTCGCACTGCAGGTCACCGACGTGCGCGACGGCCGACTCCACCTGCCCGACCGGATCGTGCCCCTCGCCGAGCCCGTCCGGGCACGCGTCTCGGCCTACCTCGACTACCGGCAGCAGAATTGGCCCAACACCGCCAACCCACACCTGTTCATCCACTACCGCAACGCCAACACCACCACACCCGCCACCCCGTGGTGGATCCGCAAACGCCTCGGCATGATCGCGCAAGCCATCCGCCAGGACCGCATCCTCGACGAAGCCCACGCCACCGGCGGCGACATCCGCCAACTCTGCGAACTGTTCGGCCTGTCCATCGCCGGCGCCTACCGCTACACCAGCAGCGTCGACCACCCCGCAATCGCCGAATACGAACAATCCACAAAGGAGTGACAGATCCACAGTTCCCGAACTCCGTGACTGATATACCCTCATTACAGGTCCACCCACCCAGAGTTCCGTTCAGTTTCCGGCAAAGTTGCCAGGAACTCTGGGCATGTGGTGACGAGATAGTGTTCGGTGGGCGAGGCGATACTGTGGAACGCGACCCGTTGCGTTCCCGCCGACAGCAGACCCTGTCCCCGGTCGGCGGAGAGCAGGAATTTCCGCTCCCCCGCCGACAAGTCGAAGGTTCGCGTGATCTCGTCGATCGCTTGGGACGCCTGGCGCAGCAGGATCTGTGCGGCGGCGTTGGCCACGACCGCTTTGCCGAGATCGCTGCCCAGCACGTCGGCGATGTCCTGGGTGCAGACGGTCAAGCCCGCCCAGTGTTTCCGGGACGCTTTCGCCATCCTGAACAGGAATTCCGCGCCGGATTTTTCTTGCATCAGGAGCCATGCCTCGTCGACGACGACCAGGCGGGGGCGGCGGATCGCCGGGTTGGATACCCGCCGCCACACCGCGTCCAGCACGAGCAGGGTGCCGATCGGTTTCAGCTCGTCGGGCAAGTCCCGCAAAGAGAACACCACGACATGTCCCTCGGGATTGGTGGTGGTCGGGCCGTCGAAGAGTTGCTTGAATGCGCCCTCAACAAAGGGATGCAGCCGTGCGGCGAGGTCGCCGGCCGAGTCGTCACCGGCCTGACTCGCGGCGGCGAGGTGGCCGCGCAAGATCCGCAGTGTCGGCGCGGGGCGGGTCCAGGTGCGGGCATCGGCGGTGATCCCGACCGACTGATACGTGCCGGCGATGGCCCGATCCAACGCCGCCCGCTCGGCGGCCCCGAGTTCGCCGCCGAGAAGCACGGCGATCACGGTATGCAGGAACAAGCTGCGCCGCAGCAGCGCGTCCTTCGGCGCGGTCCGGCGGCCATCGGCGCGAGTGTGGATGGGCAGGTCGAACGGGTTGAACCGCACACCCTGGGCTCCGAGGTGCACATAGGTGCCACCCACGGCAGTGGCGAGGCGGGCGTATTCGTCCTCCGGGTCGACGACGGCGACCTCGATCCCCCGATACAGCGACCGGAGCAATTCCAGTTTGACCAGATAAGACTTGCCCGCGCCGGAGCGGCCGAGGATGACCGCGTTGTGGTTGTGCATGCCCTCGCCGAAGCGGTCCCAGTGCACCAAACCCTGAGAGCCGACGTTGTAGCCGTAGAGAACCCCCGAGGGCGCGGCCACGCTGGTGGGGTCCGCGGCGGGAAGATCCGGGCTGGTGAAGGGAAACGCCGCCGACAGTGCGGAGGTGTCGAAGGTGCGGCGCATCCCGATCAGGTCGAGCCCCATCGGCAGCGTGGACACCCAGCCCTGCAACGACCGGTAGGTGGTGTGCTTGGCGTCCAGCAACAAACTCGCACACAGCGACCGCAGCGCACCCACCTCATCGGCCAGCGCCCGCTCCGACGGTGCATGCACGGTGAGGTAGAGGCCGACGCGGAACAGCTTGCCCTCGCCTCGAGCGACGCGCGAGGACAAGTCGTAGGCGTCTTCGGTAGCGGCTTCGACCTGGGGATCGAACAGGCGGCCGTGTTCGACGGTGTGCCGGCGCCCGGACTCGAGTTTGGCGAGCTGTTTCTTCAGCCGCGCGGCGGCGGTGGCCGGGTCGATCGGCTCCACATGCAGCGCGACATCGAGGCGGCCCGGAAAGGTGAGTAGTGGGGTGAGCCAGCCTGGGTGTACTTCGCGGGGGAAGCCGGTGACGGCGAAGCTGGCCACCCATTCGTTGCCGACCTCCAGATGCCGGGCCCCGACCGACAGCGCGTCCGGCGTGAACGCGGCACCACCGGTCGCTCCACTGTGGACAATGCCGGGTGTGGCCGGGCGGTGTGGACCGCGCCGGGTGTGTGCTCGGGTGGTCATCACAACCGTCCCCTCTCCGCGACATCGTCTCCGAAGTCGTCGTCGTAGTCCCAGTCATCGATGTCGGTGTCGTTGTGGGGGTCGTGATCGCCGGTGTCAGCGTGGGCACGGTCGGCTCGCCAGACGGCACCGTCGACGAGGTCGTCCGCCACGAGGTCCGGGCCGCTGGTGGTGATGACGTCGTCCGCTCCGGCCAGGGCTGCGGAGGGCGGCAGGAGGGTGTCGGGGTTACAGGCAGAGGCCAGTACGGCGGTGGCCTGCCCTGCATCCAGCGGGGTAACCACGATTCCGGCCGGGGCGAGCAGTTCGATGGCTTCGCCGAGGCGACGTACCAGCCGTGATTCCGCCGCGCGTCGCGCCCCGGCACTCGTGCGATTCGTTGCGGCGGCGCGGTGTCGGCGGCGGGCCAGGGAGGAGAGAACGGCGAGGGGCCCTGGTCCGCCGAGCCCGTCGGTCGGTGCGGCCGTGGCGCCGATGGGCTCGCGCAGCACGAGCAACACCTGCCGGCGCAGCAGATCGGTCTGCTCGCCGAGGTGGGCGAGGTAGTCGGCGTGCTCGACCGCGGCGGCTTCCAGAGCCGGGTGGGGCAGGCCTCCCGCGCGCTCCCGCAGCTCGGTGATCTGTCCGGACAGGTCGAGCCGCTGCGTGCGGACCAGCAGTTGCACTCCGGCGGCGAGCGAGTGCAAATACCGGGCGAAACTGGCGACCAGGGCCTCCTGTTCGGCTGGTGTGCGCAGCGCGAAGTTCACCGTGGACGCGACCGCGACAACGGCTAAACCATCGGCACCCAGGTCCACGACACCGGTGTCGGTGACTGCCGCGGCCGGTAGCCGCAGCGCCGACGGCGAGACCTCCCGCCCAGGTACCGCACTGGTTCGGCCACTGGTGCGCTCGACAGGTGCGGGCCCGTTGTTGCGTCCCGGCCGGGTGGTACTCGCGTTGACGGCCGTGGTCAGCCATTCCGGCGCGGGCCGCACACCCTCGGGGGCGGCAACTTGGTGGCGTGGGCCCAGGTGTTGCCGGATCGCGGCGAACATCAACAGGTCCAGGCTGACACCGTCGCGCCGGCCGAGCGCGAGGATCGCCGCAACCGCCCCGACCGGAATGGCCAGCGCGAAGAACACCGGGATCGGCAAGAACGCGCGGGTGAGGCTCCAGACGGCGTAGAGCACCAAGCCGGTCACGCCCAGGATCGCAAGTTGCCGAGCGGTCAGCGGGCCGAGAACGCGGTCGTGCATGTCGACGTCGGCGGGAATGCGCACGGGTGACGTCATGACTTACCTCCTCCGGGAGTAGGTGGGGTGCGGCGAACGGGCTTGGGCAGGTCCAAGGGCAGCGGAAGTTGCTTGCCCGGACGCGGCGCGGGCCGTGCCACGGGAGGCGGCGTCGCGGGCGCGGGCTTCGGCGGTGCGGGCTTCGGCGGTGCGGGTGCCGCTGGGGCGGCACGACGGATGCCGTCCAGCGGCAGGGGGTATTGCCCTGAGCGGTTCGCACGCGTGCCCTTGTACGGATCGAAGGGCAGTTCCGGCTGCGCCGCGCGCCTCCGTGGCGTCGGTGGTGCGGCCGAGGACGGTGGGCTGGCTGGGCGCGGGGTGCGGCGGAGCCCGTTCAGCGGGAGCGGGTACTGACCTGCCCGGTTCGGGCGATTGCCTTTGTACGGGTCGAAGGGCAATTCCAACTGCGTCCCGCCGCGCGGGCGACCACCCGTACCGCGCTGCCCGGGCGATGGTGGAGTGGGCCTGACGCGTTCGATGTCCAGCGGTAGGCGGTACTGGCCGTCCCGTCCGTGCTGTTTCCACTCCGGCCAGTCATCGCCCAGCGGCAACGCGAGCTGCCGCCCACCGGTCGGGCGCGGTTTCGGTGCCGGTGCGGGCTCGGGTTTCGGCGCGGGACGCGTGCGGCGCACGCCGGTCAACGGCAACATGTACTGCCCGCCGCTGGTGGCGCGGGCGCGGGCGTAGGGGTCGACCGGTCCACGACCACCGCCACCGCGACTGCCGCCCGACGCGCTCGGGTGCTGGCCACTACCGCTTCGGCCGCGGAGCAGGCCGAAGGTCTTGTAGGCGATGAAGCCGCGCACCATCGACCCGAGCAGGGAGCGCCTGCCGCCGCCGCGGAGCGAGCCCAGGAACCAGAAGGGGATTTTGAAGAGCACGTACATGATCGCGATCGCGACGAGCAGGTTGACCAGCCCGTTCATGGTCGGGCCGAACAGCGTGAACCCGCCCGGTGCGAGGAATACCCGCATGGCGGTGATCAGGGTGAGGGACTGGCCGACCTGGATGGCCAGGCAACCGCCGAACGCTTTCCACCACCAGCGGGCGATGCCCTCGGTCTGCGGCAGCGCGTGGGCCATCAGCGCCAGCGGCGCCCCGGCGATGAGGATGATCGTGAGGGCGACGCGGACGATGTAGGTGACCAGCAGGGCGATCAGCATCCCGGCCAGGAACAGGCCGATGAAGATGACGAAGATCCCGCCATTGAGCGAGCCCAGGATGAGGTCGCGCAGCGTCGCACCGGCCGAGCCGGCGTCCACGCCACCGCCCATGACGGCTTGGGCCAGCGCGTTGGCGATCTCGATGCCTTTGGTGGCCACCCATAGCGAGAGGGCCCCGGCGAGGAACCCGACCACGATGCGGGGTGCGATCTCCTTGATCGAGTGCCGGGTCTGCACGGTCTCGTAGGACATGACCAGGATCCCGGCGATCAGGACCAGCAGGCCGTAGCAGGCGAGCAGGATCTGCCACGAGTTGTTCCACAACTCGCCGACGCGGGGTAGTGACTCCGGTGTCGGCGTGGTCAGCAGCGTCCTGGACAACAAGTCCAGCAACGGGTTCAACGCCGCCGTCACGATGCCCCGGAAGAACGCGGTGATCGCGCCGGTGACGCAGCCGCCGATGTTGGTGATCCCGCAGTCGGCATCACCACTGCTGCTGCCGTTATCGCCGGACTGACCTGCGCCGGGACTCGACGGCACGGGAGCCGAAGTCGTGGGCTTTGGGACACATCCCTCACCGGTGCACGGCACGGCCGGCGACGCTGGAGACGGGAGGGACAACCCGCTCGGCGCCGACGGTGTGGGACTCGCTGTCGGCGGCGGGGAGGCCGCAGGCTGCGCGGGGACCAGGCCATTGCGGGGCGCCCCGGCGGCGTTGACGGTCACCGCGCCGCCGAGTACGACGACCAGACTCACCGCCAGCAAAGCCAGCGCGCTTCCTCGCGTCATGCGCGGCAACAATCGCCAGCGCGGGCGGTCACCGGCGTGCCGGGTGCTGCCCGCCGGTGGTGGCGCGAGCAACTCCCGGCAGGTGTCCGCCCGAAGAACCTGGGCGAACTCGCCGGAACGCGGACGATGGCCGGTCGAAACGGCCGGTGCGCGACGGCGACCGGACGTGGTCGGCTCTGTTCGGGACGCCATGGTTCAGGCCCCGACAATGCCTTTGAGGACGGTCACGACCAGGGGCGCGAGCGCCGCCAACGCGTAGCCGATGCCGGCGGCTTTGAAGGCGGTCTTGGCCTTCTCGATCTCGCCGGGGTCACCGCCGCCCATCACGTAGCGGACCCCGCCGATGGACAGGAACACCGTCGCCAAACCGGCCAGGATGCCCATCACCCAGTTCCGGATATTGGTCAAAACCTCATCGACGGACCCGGCCAAGGCCAGCACCCGCGTGGTCGCATGAAGTGTCTGGGCGCACGCCGCTGGCATCGACACCGACGCGGATAGCACGAAGGCGAACGCGACGGTTCCAGCGACCACGACGAGCCGCCAATGACGGACAGTGCGCCGACCCGTCGACCCGGCAAAGGCTGCACGTGCGGTGCCCGCGTCGACCCTCCACTGGGACGCGAGGGAGTCCACCCGGGACGCTGGCAGGGCCGCGGCGAGCGGTGAAGTGTGACGACCGCGGCGAGGCTGACGGGCATCGCCGGAGTGGTCTGATCGGGGGTGGAGAAGTGAAAGGATCAGGCGCATCGCGGCGCTCCCGGAGTCGTGCCCGAGGGCCGCCGGGTGGTGCCGGCTGGCCTGGTGGGCGGGGTGGTGTGCGCGGGAGCGGCTGGTTTCCTCCCGCACCTATCGACTCCGGTTTTCGCGGCCTTTTTGGACACACGCCGCCGCACTTTTTTCGACGACCCTCCATCAGCGACGCTCGCTGCCGGTAAGGGTGCGCGGTGGGGTGTCGTGGAGCGCGCGGACTGGCGGACGGCCGCGGTGATGGTCATTGCGTGGGCCGCACGGATCTCTATTTCGCGTGCGCTCGGGTTGCTGGGGTCGTCGTCGAGGGGCTGCTCGAGGATCCAGGCGGCCAGCCGGTGTTCGGCGCGGCGGCGGAACTTCGCGATGGCGTCGTAGCTCACGCCCCAGTCCTCGGCGGCGTGGTGCAGCGTGTATTCCGGCTCCAGCCGGGTCGCGCCGATCAGGGCGGCTTGGGCGTCGGTGAGCACGCCCTCGGCCACCGCGCGGGCGAGCACGATGTCCTCGTGCCCCCACGGCCGGCGCGGCTCCCGGGAATGAAACGCCTCCTCCCATGGAGTCGGGCGTTCCAACGCCTCGCGGAGGAACAGGTGCCCTTCGCGCAGGGCCGCGCACCGCAGCCGCCACATCACCGACGGACGCGCCAGATCCACGTTCGCCACGGCGGACAGGAACCCGGTCAGGATGGCGGCTTGCAGATCGCTGTGGTCTTGCGCGAACCGCGCACCCAGCTCATAGGCGATGGCGAACAACGCAGGCAGCGCCACCCCGACACACGCCACGGTCCAGGCATCGCCTTTGTCGCGGGACCGGGTCACCAGGTGCGCCCACACCAGATCGACCGCTGCCAGCGGCAGGTCGACATTCAGCAGCAACTCGCGCACCTCATCCACAGGCACGCGCCGGGAGGGCAGGCCGGGGAAGAACCGCCCGTCGATGGACAGCGGTTGGGGTCCGGTGGCCAGCCACTCGAAGGCGGCGCGCGCGGATTCCAGTGGAAGACTGTCGCGCTCGAAAGGCGTGCGGTCGGATACAGGTTTGGCGGCCATGGTCTGCTCCTTGCTCGGCCGGTGAAACAACGACCAGCACAGGACGCCAAACCGAGTCCACCAAAACGCCGCGAAACTGCCACCAAAAGTCCACCAAAACGCCACCGATAACCTTCAAAGATCATTTCGACCCGCCACGAAGATTAACTAGCGCGTTGCCGCACCACCCCCGAATCCTCCAGGGAAGATCATGTGATGATCGTCGGCAATAGCCCCTGAGCTGCTGTGACGTTGGTTTGGTGGCGTTTTGGTGGCGATCCGGTAATAGCCCGCCACCACCGCAGGCAGCCTCGCGCGCTCGTCCCTGACTCGCCTCGCAAGAAGTCCTCAAGAAATTTTCGCCAGCACTCTCACCGGCTGGCGCACGGTCAGCGCATCGCATGCACGCGGGTGTACGTGCGCGAGTCTCTGTCCGCAGATCTTCAATGGGAACGGTCCCGTTTTTTGCCAAAAAAGTCGAGTACGGGTTGTCCAAAAACGAGTCGTTTTCCGGAGTCGATAGGTGTCAGCGCGCACGCCACAGTGCCGCCCATCCCGAAGATTCTGTGAGGCCCTCCATGACCCGTCCCGACCGCCCGGCGCGCCGTTCCCGGTCACACGGCCCCCAGTCGCGCGGAGACTCCACCCGACCCGCGCGCACCCGCCGGGGCGGCGACCGCCGACCCTATCCGACAGCTTCGACCACCACCCGGGTCAGCCCCGCCAAGCCCGGCTCAGCGACCACTCGCACGCAGGCCCGGCGCTCGGCCGAGACGCCCACCCCGGCCACCGTCTGGGCAGCCGGCACGGCGGCGATCGACCTCGACGCGACCTGGCCCACGCCCATCGTTGGCAGGATCGTCGAGGCGTTCAGCGAGCCCGGCCAGCGGGTCGTGTTACTGCCCTGGCCGACATCCGGCGAGCGTCCCCGGCTCGGTGTCGTGGGCGCGGACGGCGTGATCGCACACGCCCCCGGAACCGACCCGGATCCCCAAGTGTCCGACGCGCTGGACGCCGTCACCGGTCTCGACCGCACGGCTCGCGTGGTGCGCGTGGCGGCCGCCACCAATCTCACCGGTCCGGCGTCGCGACCGTTCTGGACCGACCTTGTCGGCGACCCGCAGAGCGCGCCGCTGACCGCCGCCGTGTCGTCGGAGCCGTCACTGGCCAGTCTCGACAGCGCGGTGCTGGACGGCCCCGACGCCGTCCCCGCGGACACGGATCTGGTCATCACCAGTCTGCGTCCCGAGCACAGCGGCGACCACAGCAGCGACCTGGTGGCTCTGGTCGCGGCACGGTTGTTGCGCGTCGGCGGCATCCTCGCCGTCATCACCCACAGCGACTGGACGCACGGCGAGCTCGTTGACCCGACCGGCGCGGTCGTCGCCTCCGCTCAGAACGCCGACCTGCTCTATCTCCAGCACATCGTCGCCCTGCACGTCCCGCTACGCGGCGGCCAGTTCGTCACCGAACTGATCCCCGATCCCGATGGCTCACGTGCCGAACGGGATGCGCGTGCGGTGCACCGCGCGACGGTGCGCGGACTGCCCGCGCCGCATCGGCGCATCCACTCCGATGTCCTCGTGTTCGCCCAGCCACACCAGCACGCACCACTTCCCGTGAGCGCCGCCGAGCGGGCACAAACCAACGGAGTCGTCCGATGACGGGCGCGCAGACACCTCACCCCAACCACGCCGGATGGCACCGTCAGGAAGGCACGCCCGTGACTGACAACCGCGACACCAACACCCCGCCCGCTGCCGCGACCACACCGGCCTCCGCCCCTGCCGAGACCCGGCTCGACGAGCCCACGCAACCACTCCCCCGCGCCGCCATCGAGGCCCTCGGCACCACGCGGAAGAACGCGACCGGCGACGCGGTGCGGGAGCTTCGGGTGTCGGTGTGGACCACAGCGCAGACGTCCCCGGCGGCGCAGCGCAAGGGTCGCTACGTTCCCGCATCGACCGCCCATCCGGCCAAGATGCTGCCCGCCGTCGCGGCCCAGGCGATCGAGCACTACACCGCCCCCGGCGATCTGGTGCTCGACCCGATGTGCGGGATCGGCACCACGCTGGTCGAAGCCGTGCACGCCGGGCGGCGCGCGATCGGGATCGAATACGAACCGCACTGGGTCGACGTCGCCCGCACCAACCTGGCCCTCGCCCACGAGGCTGGGACACCGCATAGCGGGCGGGCGTTCCACGGCGACGCCCGCCAGATCGCCACCCTCCTACCGCCGGAATACCTCGGACAAGCCGCACTCGTGGTGACCAGCCCGCCCTACGGGCCCTCCACCCACGGCCAGGTCGCGGTCGCACCCGGCGAAGGCGTGCAGAAGTACCACCACCGCTACGGCAACACCCTCGACCGCGGCAACCTCGCCAACATCGGCCACCACCGCCTGCTCGCCGGCTTCACCCGCATCCTCGCCGGACTCGTGCCCTACCTGAAGCCGGGCGGGTACGTCGCCATCACCATCCGCCCCTGGCGTGAGCACGCCGAACTGATCGACCTTCCCTCCCAGATTCTCGCCTGCGGCCTGCACGCCGGACTCATCCCCGTCGAACGCTGCGTCGCTCTCCTGGCACGCGCCGGCGACGGCGACTTCATCCCCCGCGGCTCGTTCTTCCAACGCGACTTCATCCGCAAGCAACGCGACACCGGACTGCCCTTGCACCTGATCAGCCACGAGGATCTGCTCACCTTCCGCTCCCCGCTGGGCAAGTCGGCGGGTTCAGGAATCGTGAAGGATCAACAGGATTCTCGAGACCATTTCAGCGGCCGAACACGGCACACCAGAAACCCGTCGAGCGGCTCAGGTGTGCCGGAGAGCGGCGCGGCATGAGCACTCGACACCGCTCCACACCTCGGTCAGCGCGACTCCGCCGCCGTCACGACGCCGGGGGCGGTGCGGGCTGTCATGCCGGAGGCGTTGTCGGTCACCACAACCTCGGGCCCGGTCGCGGGTTCGGTGTGACTCGGCTGTGGCGGACTGGACCTCGGCGCGCTTACCACGCCCGGTGGCAGAGCCATCGTGTCGTGCGCGGCCCCCAGGACAGCAGCCAGCGCATCGGGGAACCGATCACCAAGAAGCCACGGGCAGTGCGGACAGCATCCACCCGCAGAGCATCCTGCACCATACCGCCGACCATGACCGAATAGCTCACCGCTCCGGCAACGTCGGCTGGCGCTGGATCCGCGACAACGGCCCTGTTGGCTGTTCGCCGGGTCGTACCGCTTCGGCCACGCGGTCGACAAACCGCTCGCCGCATAACCCCGACTTCGGTCCTCAAATCTGCGCCCGCGTCGCGGCCTCGACCAAACGGGAGATCCGCCATGCCCACCAACCACACGCCAGACCAGCCCGACGGCGAGGCTGCACGCCGGGCGGCCACCAGTAAGCACCGGTTCCGAGCCCCGCGCTGGGCCTCCCGGATGCTCTGTCCGCATCCCCGGACAATCAACGACCGCGGCGAACCGGATGCCAGACACCCCGGACAGGGATGGCCGGTCCGCCAGCGGGTGCTACGGGAGTACCACGCGATCAACCTCACCAAGGCGCGCCAGGCGTCCGAAGAGATGGTGCGCGCCGGGTACAACACCGGTGCGATTCCCTACGGCTACCGCGCCCAACGTGTCCGGGTGACCCCGGTAGGGCGAAAGCCACGGTGGCGGACCCGGCTGGTGATCGAACCCGTCGAGGCCGCGACCGTAAAGATGCTCTTTGCCTGGCGGGCAGAAGACGGCCTGACCATCGCCGAGATCCACCGGCGACTCACCGCCGCGCGCTACCCGGCCCCGCTGAAGCGGCACACCGGACAGCCGGGCAGGTGGAGTCCTGAGGTCATCAAATCCATATTGCGCAATCCGAAATACCAGGGCCGCCAGGTGTGGGGACGCCGCTGCCACGGCAAGCTCACACCTCGCGCGCAGTGGGTATGGTCGCCCGCCTGGGCGCACCCGCCGATCGTCAGCGCTGAACTGTTCACCGCCGCCAACCAGCGCACCGGGCCAGCCCGGTGATGGTCGCCAACCACCATCCGGACGGGTTGACCGCCGAGGACATCACCGCGCTGCAGCATGCCGTGGACGACGAACTGCGCCGTGAGGGACACACCGTGCCGGAATGGCCGGAACCCCCATGCCTGCCGCCACTTCACCGCCGTAGCCAGAGGCGACCGGGCATACCGGCGCCTGCACGGAAGGAACGAGCGTGAACCCCACCATTGATTCAGACCATCCTGGCGACAACACCACGCCGGTGCCCGGCCCGATCTCGCCCACCGTCACGACGGGGCCACCGCTGCTCTACACACCCGCCGAGGCGGCGGAAAAACTCGCCACTACAGAATCCTGGCTCCGCCGCAAAGCCGGCCTGCGACTCGTCCCCTGCACCTTCATCGGCAAACGCCTGCGGTTCTCCGATGCCGACCTCCAAGCCATCATCGCCTGCGGCAGACGCCCCGCCGGCGCGCTCCCCCGGACTCGCCGCCCGCGCAGGGACCGCCATCGCCACTGACCACCCCGTTGCACCCAAACGGTTGTCTTCCCAAGAACGACTGGCCCTCTGGCCCTGACGGAGCGTTCATGGACGTCCGTCAGGGACACGACCCCCACACCACAGCGAAGGAGTTCACCATGCCCTGGGCCGAACAAACCGGAGACAACACCTGGAGAGTCCGCTACCGCCGCGACGACGGCACCATCGGCTCACTCGCAGGGTTTCCCGACGAAACCGCCGCCAACATCTACATCGCCGACATGGCGGCCGACCAACGCAAAGGCACCTGGATCGACCCCACCGCCGGGCAGATCACCGTAGCCGCCTGGACACCGGACTGGCTCGAATCCCTCGACATCGACCAGCGCACCGAAGAGAACTACCGCAGCTTCCTCAACAAACACATCCGCCCCCGATGGGGAACCACCGCGCTCGCCGACATCACCAACCTCAAAGTCCGCACCTGGGAAAAACAACTCCGCGCCAGCGGACTCGCGAAAACCACCGTCGACAGCATCATCAAATGCTTCTCACTCACCCTCTCCGACGCCGCCGCGGAAAAACTCATCGCCGCCAACCCCATCCAAGCCCGCCGACGCGGCCGGCGACGCCGTACCCAGCGCACACCGCGAAAAATCTGGGCCGAGCCAGCCGAAGTACTGCAGATCGCCGACCAGGTCGCCCTCAAATACGGTGCCGGCGGAGCCGTCCTCGTCGTCACCGCCGCCTGGACCGGAGCCCGCTGGGGCGAACTCGTCGGCCTCCAACGCCACAACCTGCACCTCTACGACGACAACACCGGCCACCTCATCGTCGACCCCGACATCGGCGCACTCCACGAACCCAACACAGGCGTCCCATTCCTCGGGCCACCCAAAACCGAAGAATCCGCCCGTACGATCACGCTCCCCCCGTTCCTCGTCCGACTGCTCCGCACGCACCTGACCACCCACGACCACCCGCACGTGTTCGTCACCCCGAACAAGGAACTCCACCGGCGCAGCAACTTCGCCCGCCGCGCCTTCCGACCCGCCGCCGACGGCAACGCCAACATCGCCAACCCCCAAATCCGGCTCCGCGCGGTCAAACCCGGACTGAAGTTCCACGGACTACGCCACAGCCACAAAACCTGGATGATCGACGACGGCGTCCCCGAAATCGCCCAAGCACTCCGCCTCGGCCACGTCCTCGCCGACAAAGTCCAAGAAACCTACTCCCACGTCGCCCGCGCCGTCGAACAACGCCTCCTCGACGCACTCCAAACCCGCTGGGACAAAGCCACCGCCGACAACACCACACCACCCGAGCAAACCGTCTGGCGGGATGCCGTGTGATCTCCATAGGCGTTGCCACGTTGATCGGATGAAGCGCGGCTCAGCAGCAGCCATTCGTCCCGCTGGCCGGGCGGCACGAGCCGAGCGCGGGCGCCGGCATGGCCGCTGTCCCCGGAATTGCGTGCACCGAGCTAACCGGCTTCCAATCCTCGGCGCGATACGTCCATCGCCAAGATCGTTTCGGCGACGCTAGCGGCAACCGTGGCGTGTGCGGTGTCGAACCACGCCAGGGACTGTCGGCGATCTTGTCGGTGGGACGGTGATCCGAGAAGTTGAGGCACCCTGTCCCGACGGAAAGGATCATCGTGTCGGATGAAGTCGAATACGGCGGCCGGGGAACCGTCTCTGGCGGGCGCAGGACGGGCGCCGCGCTCGGACGCTGGATACGCGCGTGGGCCAGAACCGACTATGGCCTCCACCGTACGGCGGGCCGCCCACACACCTCGTCGTCCGCCAACCCTCATCCCCTTCACCTGTTTGATGCGACGAGCCGTGTCCAAGACAGCATTTACTTGCCCGTGGGTTGAAATCCGAATTCAGGCTAGTTCGGAACAGTAATGGCTGATCAAGACTCGGGTTAATTGTTCCGCTCGCATCGTGATCAACTCGATATCCACCGCACTCATGGCGCGGAAATTCGTCGGATAGGTTCGGACTCTGGACGCGGGTACGAGGTCTGGGACCGGGACAGGGAGGCGTTCGTCGGGCATGCCGAGGTATGCATGTACGACGCCTTTCAGTAGTCCCGAGGAGGCTGCGGCGTGGAGTTTGGCACGGGAGGCGTCTTGTGATCGCCGATGTACCGTGTCGAAGCTTCGGCGTAGTCGCGTTCCGGCGAAGTGCCCTGCAACCGGTGGCAGGCTTCCTCTGCCAGCGTCGCAGGAAATGACGTAGTCGACGTCATACACATGTGGGGTGTGGTGTGTCGAGCGTTGCGGTTCGAGAACAGATAGGCCGAGGTTGTCGTAGATGCCGCCGTCGGTCAGCGACACTGCTCGGCGCTCCGGTGGAGTGCCCGGTGAGCGGGTGAAGGTGTAGGTGCGTTCCATGGCCGGAAGCAGCAGCGGGAAGGCTGCGCTTGCGGCGACCGCTTCAGCGACTGTGACTTTTTCGACGATGGTGCCGTAGGCCGAGCATGAACTGCGGAGGCTGCCGAAGCGGACAGCGTTGCTGGTGCGCAGGTCGGTGGCGGTCAGCACTGTGGCGAGGGTCGGGTGTCTGACCTGATCGAGGGTGCGGTCACCGAATGCTCGGTCCGTGAGTTCGTCGCGTAGGGCGTCGGTGCGGTTGGCGGTGCGAAGGCGCGGTTCGCTGCCAGTGCGGCGCGGCAGCAGGGTGCGAGTGGCGGCGAGGAGGTTTCGGCTCACTGCGGTCGGTGTGAAGGTGCGGCGGATAAGGGCCGCCTGCAACCCGCGGCGTAGTAGGTCGACGGTCATGGCATCGAACTCGTCGAAGTCCGCCGGGCCATACGCGTAGAGCGCGGCGAGCAGGCCGCCGCCGCTGATGCCCGAGATGACCTTCACGTGGGACAACAGGCCGGTGTCGTGCAGGGCACGACAACAGCCGAGCCCGAATGCGGCGGCGCGGAATCCTCCCCCAGAAAGGGCGACGCCAATGCGTGGTCTGGGTGGGTTCACTGGACCTGCCCGGTTCGGCGCAGACGGCGAAGGTGATCACGCCACCTGGACCACCAGGGACGTTGACGCGGCCGGGATTGCACTCCGCAGTGCGTGGTGTGGTAGCCGCCGGTCCAGAACGTCGCTTCGTGCTCGGCTGGCAGGGCATGTGGCGGAGGGACAGCCGCCGTGTGGGCTTGGCGGACGAGCCGCGCATAGCTGTCCGGGACTTGGCCATCACGCAGCCAGGTACTCCAGAGGTCTTCCTCGCCTCCGAGGATGAACAAGAGTGCGCGGGGTGCGTCGAGCATGGGCGGGGTGAGGAGTTGCCGCATCGCGGCTTGGTCGGTTGCGCTGGGCTGGGCGGCCTGGTCGGGGTGGGTGTGCCACATGCCGACGAACGCGGTGACCTGGCGGGTCCGCGTGTAATGGTGGTCGACAAGTTCCCGGACGCCGTGGGTGCCATGCTCGAAGTGGTATGCCGACAGTTTGCTGTCGGGCGGCGGACCGGTTGCGGTGTCGATCCAGATGCATCGGCAGGCTTCGTCGATTTGGCCGAGTAACATGCCCCCGGTTTCGATCTTCCGACCGCGTATCCGGGCACTACGGGTCGACTCGGCCCGCATTTCCCGGATCGCCATCGGGGAGATCCGGATCTCGAAACCGGCGGCTGTGTCGTGGAGTACGACGTCGTTGTCCCAGCCCAACCAACTCATGCCTGCGATGTCGGGGCTGCTGTTGTTCAAGCGAACGACCGCGACCGCCATCGGTTGGCAGGCTGCGCTGGCCCGCCCGGTGAGTGCGTCGAGCCCAGCCGTCATCAGGTGCGCCGCCAGCGCGCCGACTTCGGCGGCCGAGCCGACGAACGTGGGTGCAGAGCAGCCGGGTTCCGGTTGGAACATCTGGGTACGTGGTGGGTCCGGGAAGAAGTCGTCGGCGATATCGGCGAACTGATCGTGACGCGGCCCGCAGACGGCGATGGCCAGCCGGCGCAGCATATCGCGTCCGCAACCCGTCGCGCTGGAACGCGATACAGCGGTGATCCCGCGGCGCGCGTCATGTCCGATCATCAGAGTGAGCACGGGTGGCCAATCGCCGGAGATCGTGCTACGGCACTGCTCCAGACGCGACTCGACCGCTGCATCGGCCGTGGCATCGATGATCAAGTCGTACTGTGTGGTCGGGAAGCGATCATTGAGAAGGGTCTGGAGCACGTTGCCGGGCAGTGGGTGGACTCGGTCGTCGTCGTGGTGGATCTGGTTGAGGCGCTTGGCGAGTGCGATCGCCTTGTAGTCCCCGATGTCGGCGTTGACGTAGGGCTGCCGGACGAGGATGCCGGGGTTGACGATGCCGGAATCGGCGACCGTCACACTGGCCGCGTCCGCGCGCACGCAGATCTCCGCTGCCGGTGCTCCCACAGCACCGCATCCCAGGATCAGGACGTTTTTACGGGTCAGCCACGTTGCGGCGCTGTCCTGGTCGCGGCGCCGAGTCACCTGCGGACGAGTCTCGAAGACCTGGACCCAACTGACGCTGGCCTGGTCCACCCATCCGGCGATTTCAGGGTGACTGGACAGGGTGGACACGCCCGCGAGCACGGCATCCGCGATCAGACGTCGGTCGGACTCACCCAACCGCCAACACACCAAGTGGGTGAACCTCCTCGTTTCCTCTGCACTGCGTCGAGACGGGGTGCCCACGAACATGTAAAGCGGACGGGGCGGCAGCTCATGCCCTTGGATGGTGTGAGCATTGTCCAGACGAGCGTTGATGGCCGCCACACTGCCGAGAAGGCCCAGGAGCGCCTCCGGGCCCACGCCTGCCGCACCCAGCCCGGCGACCAGCGTTCGGGCGTTGTCCGGGTATTCAAAGCCGATGTCCGCATCGAGGAGCACCACTGCCGCGCCGAAGGGCCGCTGACCGCGGTCGTCCAGGTTGCCGTTGATGTCGGCCAACTGAAAGCGTTGTTTCCACTGCGAAGGTGTGATCCATTCGGTGACATCGGCCCGCCCGTCGTAGCCATGTTCGCAGACTGCGACCAGGAATTGAGGCCCGCCGATCGCTGCGGTGGGCGGTTCGAGGTCACGAGGGACATCGGGCCGGACCACCACAACATCGGCCGCCGATGTCGTGTAGGCGACCGGGGGATGGAGGGGTTGGCCCTCGGGGTCGAGGTCGCCGGCCGCGGCGTGTCGAAGCCAGATGATCAGGCGGTCCACCAAACCCCGCATACCGTCGGCTGGTACCCATTCAACGGACGGCGCCGCGTACAGACACACGATGTGCCCCCACTGCACATGGGGTGAGCCCGCCCACTTGTTGTGCGCGACGCGGACCTGCGGCACGGAGAACGGAAAATCCGGGCCGATCTCTAGCTGGAACCGTTCCCGCGCTCGCACGCGAATTCCCTCGTCCGCGCTGGTGATGCCCGTACAGTCGAGGGAGATGTCCAGGATGACAACCTGGCCACCATGCGTGCATCGGGGAACCCCCAGCACTTCCACGGCACCATCACTGCCGTCCGCGATTTCAGCAAGTTGCTCGGCGGCCAGGCGTTGCCCAATCGTCAGTTCACTGCCTCCGGGCGTGGCCCCCGGGGCGGTCACCGCGCGCCGAATCCGATCGGCTGGCGCGGCGCTGCGTCGGTCCCGCGTGCCCGCGCGACCGCCCGCTGCGCCCGGTCCAGCCCGGTCCCCGACGTCGGCGCGGCAACCGGGCGCCGCCTACGCCGGTCTCGGAACCCACGTGCGACAATCACCACGGCCAGCGCGATCAAGACACCGACCACGCCATCAGCCATCCCGGCGGCCTTGGCGGCGCTTTCCCTGGTTTCGGCGGCGTCGTCCGCGCGGGCAACGAGGTCGACTGGGTCAAGCAAATCTAGTCCCGACGTGGTCAGCCCGAAGGCGACGGGGCAGGGGTGCTCCTCGTCCGGCCACTCCTGGGTGCACACGAACCGGTCTGCTCCGTCGACGATTTCCAGGTAGCGGGCCTTGGCCTTGGCGTGCGGCGGGTTTTCCCCGGCCTGATTGGTGGCCGGGACCGGCATGCTGCTGGAGACGATAACCGCGTTGTCCCGGGCGTGGCGCTCGAACGCGTCCATGATGTCCGATTCGAACTCATCGTCCACGTACATGACGTGCTTGGAGCAGTGGTGCGGTGCCAGCAGCACATCCCACGCGAGCCGTTCTTCCCGGTTGTGGTCCTCGCTGTACTGGAAGATCTTCATGATCGTGGGGTACGCCAGGTCGCCAAACAGCAATGCGTGCCCGACAGCACCGTCAGCATCCCGGAGCGTGATCTGCATGGCCAGCGAGGTCTCGTTGCGAGCGGCGGCACAGTCAGCCGCGAACGGGGCGTGCACGAACGCCTCGAACACGTCACCGACCGCATCCCCGTCCAACGTGGTGATGGTCTTACCCGGTCCGGTCAGGTAGACGTCGGGCAGGTCGGAATAGGCGTGCTCGTCGTGGTCGGTGTCATAGCCAACCACCAGAATGCGATCTCCGGATGCTGGCTGCTCATCTCGGCCGACAGCCTTCCGGGTCGCTTCGACACGCCGCTCGGCTTCCTTCTGGAACGCACGGGCGTCCTCGCAGATGACGGTGTCGCCGTCGACGTACTCGCGCCACAGACGCGGGGTGGCCCACAACTCCCCGATCGTCACCTTGGACAGAAGGTCCGCGAAGCCGCGGCAGTGGTCCTGATCGGCGTGGGTCAGCGCGAACCCCGCCAGGTAGGGCCGGCCGTTCCGCTTCGGGAGCACATCCACGAGGCAGTCCACCACGGCGGTCACCACGGCGCCGTCCTCGTCGGCCTGAGCCATGTCGTGCAGATCGACCTGGAGGACGTGTTCGTCGTCGATCACCACCGTCGTGCTGTCGCCGGTGCCGACCTGCCAGAAGATCACGCCGCGCTGCGGCGCAGAACTGTTCGCCACTGTGTGCCCCTCCCCGCGCATGCGCGTGATGGCCGTGGTCGCCGTCGGCATGCGCGCCTCGGGTCGGGCCGGCGTCCACCGTACACACTCGATCCAGTGACAGCAACTTCATGTCATTCCAGTGCCACAAACATGTTTGTCAGACTGGAACCGGTAGCGTTCATCGGGCACGATGCACGGCGTGGACCACTTCTACGAGCAGTTCGGAGCCCGCATCCGTCGGGTCCGTCAACAGGCCGGCATCAACCAGGAGGAGTTGGGCCACCGAGTCGGGCTCAATCGCAGCTCGATCAGCAACGTCGAGAAGGGACGGCAGCGTGTGCCGCTACACATGATCATGGAGTTCGCTGAAGCTCTCGACGTGCCGGCCGCCACACTGCTGCCCGGCGACACGACCCAGCTCGACCCGTTGCGCGGCGTGCCCCAAGAGACCCGGCCGTTCGTCGAGGACATCCTGCACACCGCCGGGGAAACATCCCATGACTAGGCGCGCCGACCTCGCCGCAGCCCGGATGCTGGCCGAACACGGAATCACCCAGCCCCCGGTCGATGTCGAAGCACTGGCCGCCGAGAGCGGGATCGCTGTTGTGCGCCGCCCATTCACCGACGGTGACGTATCCGGCATGCTGTTCCGCGGTGGCAAGCGAGACATCATCGGAGTGAACAGCTCACACGCAGTCCAGCGACAACGCTTCACCATCGCCCACGAACTCGGCCACCACTCACTGCACCCCGGCCGAGAACTCATCCTCGACGTTCCCGTCCGCGTCAACTTCCGAGACAACACCTCCAGCACGGCTACCAACCGCGAAGAGATCGAGGCCAACGCCTTCGCCGCAGCGTTGCTCATGCCCGAACCAATGATCCGTGATCACCTGGACCGGCTCACGGCCACCACCCGACGGGACCCCGACACCACCGCCGCCGCGCTTGCCAAGGTCTTCAAGGTCAGCGTTTCCGCCCTGGGATTCCGCCTGATCAACCTCGGCCTGACAAGCTAATGCTCGCGCGGAATACTGGCGTTTCCGTGCCCAGTTCCATCGGGTTGCCCAATCGGGTGCTCTCCGCCTACGACCGGCCGGACATCGACAACGCGGCAGGTGCTGACAAAGACCGCGTCTCCAGCCGAACCTGAGCAACCAACTGCCGCGACCGCACCACGCCGATGCGCAGCCGTCGACGAAGGGTCTCCGCCGAGATCGGTCGCTGATGCTCCATCCTATGGCGGAGATCTTTTTCGCGTGCGCGTTCAAGCAGGTCCGAAACGATCTCTGAACCTTGGGCCGTCCCCATCACACCAGTATCCGACGGCTCCGAGCAAGACACCGCCACGCCAAGATCGTCCTGTAGCGACCCCGCAGCCTGAACGTCCCCGGACAGACAGCGCCGTCTCGAATGGGCAGTGCGAAGCACCGAAAAAATCGCATCGAAACCACCCAGATGGCGGACCCGTCTGGAGCAGTTTTGCGTGACCCCATTTGAAACGGGGTCACGCACTGCTCCAGAATTGCTCCACCTACCGGCCGGTAACTTGACATCAGTCCACAATGGACTAAAATTCGGCGTACCAAAAAACAACGCCCGACCTGCGGAAACCGCAGTGCCGGGCGATCTTGAAAACTGTGGAGCTAAGGGGACTCGAACCCCTGACCCCCTCACTGCCAGTGAGGTGCGCTACCAGCTGCGCCATAGCCCCGAGTGCGGAGTGGACTCCGCATCGCTTCGACGTATACGTTACCTGACCCCTTGATCGGCTCTGGCACCGGGGCGGTGTTCACCGGGTTCGCGGTGGTCAGGCCTGGTTGACCAGGGTGTTCAGCCAGTCGGGGCGGGTCCAGTCGACCGGCGCCCCGTTGTGGAAAACGCCGGGCGTCCCCTGGAAGTTCGGGTTCTGGCTGATCTGCTGGAGCGCCGCGTTGAGTTGCTGGTCGTACGTGCCGCTGTTCACGCAACTGGCGAACTGCGGCGACGTGATTCCGAGGTCCTGGCCGAGTTTGGTCAGCTGCGCCTTGTCGTAGCCACGGGCGCCCTCTTTCGGCTGATTCTTGAACAGGCTGTCGTGGTAGGCGGTGAACTTGCCCTCATCGGCGGCGCACAGGGAGGCGTTCGCCGAGTCCAGCGAGTAGCCGGGCGGGTCGGAGCGGCTGGCCAACAGTGGAATCATGTGGTAGGTGACCTGCAGCTTTCCGGCTTGGATCTGTTGCTCGATCTGGTCACCGTAGCTTTGCTGCAACTGGCCGCAGTACGGACACAGGAAGTCGGCGTAGATGTCGAGTTTGACCTTCGCGTCGGGCTTCCCGGACACCACGGTCGCGCCCTGACGTTCACCGGGAGCATCGAGAGAGGCGCCGGCGGTTTGCGGCGTGATCGTCTGCCCGGCGGTGCTGTTCTTGGACGCGTTGGTCCACAGTACGCCGCCGATCACGACGCCGGCCAGCAGTACCACGGCCACGACCGCGGCGATGACGCGCTTGTTCGGGCCGGTGCCGCGTGCCTGCGCCACCGCTCGTGCGCCAGCGGCCTGCTGACGACGCTTGCGCGCGGACCGTTCCGCTCCACCCACTCCGATCAGGTCCTTTCCAGTTCTTTCTCGTCTTCCACCTGCTCAACGCGTCCGGAGCGCAACCAACCGTCGAACGCCACCCTCGTCCGCGGCCGGACGACGAGCCACGACGCCAGGACGAGGAACCCGACGTCACGTGCGATCTCCTGCGGATAGCGGGTCTGTCCCGCCGCCACTTGGCCCCCGCCGCCGAAACAACCACAGTCGATCGTCAAGCCGCGTGCCCACGATTGGGTGATGGCCGCGATGAGCAGCAGTAACACTATCCCCGAGAGCACCGCGGCGATCCGGGTGCCCAGACCCGCCAGCAGGAACACGCCGAGCACCAGTTCCAGCAGCGGCAGTGCGAGCGCCACCGGGTGCACCATGCCGTCCGGAAGGACGTCGTAAGCCCGGACCGCGAGGAAAGTCTGGCCAGGATCCATGATCTTAATCGATCCAGAGATCAACCACACGGCCGCGAGCCCTAGCCTGGCCAAGGTGCCGATCACGTCGAGCACGGCGTTGGAGCCTCGGATCACACGCCTAGGCTATCGGCGAGACCTGAGAGAACCGTGAGGTCCTGCCGCTGGGCGGGAGGAGTCTGTAATGCGGCTCGTGCGAGCGGCAGCAGTTGTCCTGCTGGCCGCCACTCTGGCGGGCGGCTGCGCGAAGGCCGACCCGTCGACGGTCGTGGGCCGCGCTCAGGGCGGCAGGCTGACCATCGGCATCCGTTTCGACCAGCCCGGCCTCGCCGAGCGCACGGTCGACGGCCGGTTCGTCGGCTTCGACGTCGACGTGGCGAAGTATGTCGCCGCTCGCCTCGGCGTGAAACCCGCGGGGATCACGTGGAAGGAAACCACGTCGAGCAGCCGCGAGACCGACCTCACCTCCGGCGCGGTCGATCTGGTCGTCGCCACCTACTCGATTACCGACCAGCGCAAGCGACTCGTCGCATTCGCCGGACCATATTTCGTCACCGGTCAGGATCTGCTGGTCCGCAAATTCGACACGACGATCACCGGACCCGCCAGTCTCGACGGCCACCAGCTCTGCTCGGTCACCGGGTCGACATCGGCGCAGAAGGTACGCGACGATTTCGCCCAGGCCGTCCAGCTCATCGAATATCCGCGGTATTCCGACTGCGTCACCGCCCTGCTGGCCGGGCAGGTCGACGCCGTCACCACTGACGCGGCGATCCTGGCCGGCTATGTCAAGCAAAACCCGGAACTGCTGAAACTGGCCGGCAAACCATTCACCACGGAACGTTACGGAATCGGCCTGCGCAAGGGTGACGGGGCCGACCAGGTGGCGATCGACGACGCGATTCAACAGATGATCAGCAGCGGCGCGTGGCTCGATTCGGTGCGCCGGAACCTCACCTCTACCGGCTATCCGTTGCCCGAACCGCCCGCCGTGACGGAACGATGAACCTTCCCGATCTGCCTGTCCGTGCGGTTCTCGGCGAACTCGACGCCGCGCTCGACGCCCATGGTGCCGCGGTACTGGTCGCGCCGCCTGGCACCGGAAAGACGACTCTCGTCCCGCTCGCGCTCTCGGAGCGCAGTGACGACCGGATTCTCGTGGCCGAGCCACGCAGGCTGGCCGCACGAGCGGCGGCGAGCCGGATGGCGAGTCTGCTCGGTGAGCGAGTCGGCGAGACCGTCGGCTATTCGGTGCGCGGCGACCGCAAGGTCTCGGCACGCACACGGGTCGAGGTGGTCACCTCCGGATTGCTGGTACGGCGCCTGCAGAGCGACCCGGAATTGAGCGGGGTAGGAACGGTTCTGCTCGACGAATGCCACGAACGGCATCTGGACGCCGACCTCCTTCTGGCCTTGCTGCTCGATGTCCGTGCCGGGCTGCGCGCCGAGCTCCGCCTGCTGGCGACTTCGGCGACCGTCGCGGCCGAGCGGCTGGCGGGGCTGCTGGGCTCGGCGCCGGTGATCACCGCGCGGGCACGGACCTTCCCGGTCGACGTGACCTACGCGCCCCCAGGCCGAAACGAACGGGTCGAAGCTTGCGTGGCGCGTACCATCCGGTTGGCACTGTCTGAAGTAGACGGTGACATTCTGGTATTTCTCCCTGGCGTCGCCGAGATTTCCAGGGTGTCGGGACTACTCGCCAATCTGTCCGAAGTAGACGTTCTACCGTTACACGGCAGGCTCACCACGTCGAGGCAGGACGCGGCACTACGCCCAGGACCACGTCGGCGTGTGGTCCTGGCGACCGCGGTCGCCGAGTCGAGCCTGACGGTGCCCGGTGTCCGCGCGGTGGTGGATTCGGGCCAGGCACGGGTGCCCCGCATGGACCACCGACGCGGCCTGCCCGGACTGACCACGGTCCGTGTCTCGGCTGCCGTCGCCGAGCAACGCGCCGGACGGGCAGGCCGCGAAGGGCCCGGCCGCGCCTACCGGTGCTGGGCCCGGCACGACCCGCTGCCGGCCTATCCCGAGCCGGAGATCCGTGCCGCGGACCTCTCACGGCTCGCTCTCGAACTCGCCTGTTGGTCCACACCGGACGGAACCGCGCTGACCTGGTGGGACCCGCCCGGGGAGGGACCGCTTGCCGCCGGCCGCATGCTCCTGCGCACGCTGGGTGCCACCGGCGAGGACGGAACGGTCACCGATCGCGGCCGCCGGATGGCGACGCTCGGATTGCATCCACGGCTGGCGCGTGCCTTGCTCGACGGCGCAGAGGAAACGGGAGCCCGGTGCGCCGCCGAAGTGGTGGCGCTGCTCGACGCGGGAGCGAACGGCGCCGACGCCGAGGCCGAACTCCGCCGGCTTCGCGACAGTCACGACGAGCGGGCACGCCATTGGCGTACCGAGGTACGACGGCTCGAACGGCTCGTCGCTGGAACCGGATCTCCCGACCCCGCCCTGGTGATCGCCCTTGCCCATCCCGAGCGGCTCGCACGACGGAGACGACCAGGTTCGGCCGTCTACCTGATGGCCGGAGGAACCGCCGCGGAACTGCCGCCAGGTAGCGGCCTCGGCGAATCCGAATGGCTGGCCGTAGCCGAGGCGACGCGCGATCCGGGTCGCGCTCACGGGGTCATTCGGCTGGCGGCACGGGCCGACGAACGACTGGCGCTGACCGCCGCACCGGGCCTGATGTCCACTGTGGAGGAGGTGCGGTGGGACGGTGACGTCGTTGCCCGCTCCGTGCGCAGGCTGGGCGCGATCGTGCTCGGCGAGCGGCTACTCGCCGAGCCGGACCCTTCGCTGGTTCGTGACGCGTTTCTCGACGGGTTCCGAAAAGAGGGGTTGTCTCTCCTACCGTGGCCTTCCGAAGCAGAACGATTACGGCAGCGGCTTGCCTTTCTTCACCGGACTGTCGGGTCGCCGTGGCCCCCGGCCGACGCCGAATCGCTGCTCTCGAGAGTCGACGAATGGCTACCGGAGTTGTCTGCCGCCCGGCGCCGCGCCGACCTCCTCCACGTGGACACGGCGAACGCGCTGCGCCGTCTGTTGCCCTGGCCCGAAGCCGTCCAGCTCGACGAACTCGCTCCCGAACGGCTTCGTCTGCCCTCCGGCCCGCGCGTGAAGATCGACTACAGCGCCGATGACCCAGTTGTGGCGGTAAAGCTGCAGGACGCTTTCGGCTGGCAGGAAACGCCGCGGGTGGCGGGCGTAAGAGTGGTGCTGCACCTGCTGTCACCGGCCGGCCGGCCCGCGGCAGTCACCCAGGACCTGAAGTCCTTCTGGCACAACGGGTACGCGGCCGTGCGAGCGGAGCTCCGCGGACGCTACCCCCGTCATGCCTGGCCGGAGCGGCCACCGGGTGCGTGAGTGGTCACCTTCACGAACTCGAGCACCTGGGGCCACGAGATCGCGAATGCCTCCGCGTTGACCGGGTTTCCGTGCCGGTGCCGTGCGCTGAAGCCGTGCTCCGCACCGGGATAGACGTGCACGATGCTCGGGCCGCTGTTCCGCGAGTTCAACGCGGTTTGCAGCCGGTGGAAACTCTCGACCGGCACGAGATCGTCGGCACCCGGATACAGCATCATCACCGGCGCCTGAATGCGGGCGGTGTGGTCGACGACGTCGACGGTGTGGTTGGGAGCCGGGGTGCCGGGCACCGTCGGGTGGTAGGCCACAACGCCGGCGACCCGGCTGTCCTGGCCGCCGAGGATCAGCGCGAAGCGGCCGCCCAGGCACCATCCGATGACACCGGCCCTGGTGCAACCGAGATCATCGAGCAGGTAGTCGAGCAGGCGCTTCTGCTCGGCCAGACAGGCATCGTCGTCCAGTTCGCCCATCCAGGTGAACAGCGTCTCCATCGGCGTGTCTTCGCTGGTCCCGCGTCCCCGCCACGGGTCCCAGGAAAGCGTGGTCACGCCGGTCTCGGCGATCGCGGCGGCGAACTCGCGCACCTGTTCGCCGATGCCGGTGATCATCGGGATGAGCAGCATTCCCGCCGATGAACCCCCGGTGGGGCGGGCGAGGTAGGCGTTGAGGCCGTCGACGGTGAGGCTCCGCGTCTCAATTGTCATGCACCGGACCGTAGTCAGATGCGATCATCGTCTGATGGAGGGCTGCTGATGAGCGAACGGACGCTGGCCGATCAGCTGGGGAGCGTGCCCGGTGGAATCGAGGCGCTTGCCGACGAGCACAAGCGAGACCTCGGTAGAGCCGTGCACGAGGCCCGGCGCCGGCAGTCCGCGGCACTGGCCAGGGCCGGTGACGAATCGTTGCGCTATGTTCCGGCGTTGCTCCGGCCCGCGATCCGCAAGGTCGTAGGACTGTGACTCCCCACGAGGGCGAGATCCTCAAGCTCGCGCGGGTGCTCGGCGCTCCCGCCGAACGCTTCGGCTATCTGCGGCAAGTGCCGTTGGAGGACCTCCGGCGGTTCCGCGAACAGGTCACCGACGTGTTGTTCGACGCCCATCTCGGCGTGCTGCAGCGCATGGCGGCCGCCAGCCGGTTGTTGCCGGCACCGTTGCTGGCGAAGATGGCCGAGGTCGTTTTCGGGCCGTTGCTGTCCGCGCGGATCGCCGGGCTGGTCGACCCGGGACGCGGGGTCGAGATCGCGCGGCGCCTGTCCCCCGGGTTTCTCGCCGACGTCGCGGCCGAACTGGATCCGCGTCGCGCGTCCGGCATCATCGTCGGCCTGCCGGAAAAGCTGGTGATCGCGGTCGCCAAGGAACTCGCGCGACGCGAGGACTGGCTTACCGTGGCCCGCTTCGTGGAGCATCTGCCCGACACCGTGATCGTCGCGAGCTTCGGGTTCATCACCGACGACGCGCTTGTCCGTATCGCCCCGCTCCTCGACGACCAGGCCCGGATCGCTCATGTCGTCTCTCTGCTCCCCGAAGACCGCCTCGACACCATCCCCGGCGACCTGGCCGGCTAAGGGTTTTGGTGCAGGAAGGAGTGTTTACTACGGATGTTCCGTAGTAAACACTCCTTCCTCCCCTACACCGCCGCCCTAGGCCGCGACGATGAGGTAGATGCCGTAGCCGACCACGACGACGCAAACGCCGAAGCAGAGCATGGCGGTCGTCAGACCCGCCGAGCCGGACTCGCCGGTGTCCCGGGCGGCGACGCGGGCCGACAGGCCACGGACACCGATCGCGAACATGCCGGTCACGACCACAACCGCGACGAGAGCGATGAAGAAGACGCTGGCGAGAGCGCCCCAGTTGACATGCACGAAAACTCCCTCGCGTTCAGGCCGCTACCGGAACCGGCGCCGGCTCGGTCACGTTGTCCGGGGTGACCGGATTCCGTCGCGACCACCCGAAGATGCCGCCCGCGACGGCGATCAGGAACACGGCGACGAGCGCCGTGCCGAACGTGCCCTCGGCGGACACCTTCGACGCCAGCGCACCGACCACGGCGGCAGCGGGCAGGGTCAGCAGCCAGGCGATCACCATCCGGCCGGCGACGCCCCACCGCACCTCGGCCAGTTTCCGGCCGACACCCGAACCGATGATGCCGCCCGAGCACACATGCGTGGTCGACAACGCGAACCCGAGGTGCGACGACGCCAGGATCGTGACCGCGGCCGAGGTCTCCGCGGCAAACCCCTGCGGGGTCTGGATCTCGGTGATCCGCTTGCCCATCGTGTGAATGATCCGCCAGCCACCGAAGTAGGTGCCCGCCGCGATGGCGAGGCCCGCGGCGAGGATCACCCACACCGGCGGCGCCGATCCGGCCGCGAGCGCGCCCGACGACACCAGCGTCAAAGTGATCACGCCCATGGTCTTCTGGGCGTCGTTCGTGCCGTGCGCGAGCGAGACCAGTGACGCCGAAAGCGCCTGGGCGGTCTTGAACGACTTGGACACCACATCCTGCCGTGCCGACGCGGTGATCTTGTACACGATGAAGGTGCCGGCCATCGCGACGACTCCGGCGACCACCGGAGAGGCCACGGCCGGGATCAGTACCTTCTGCACGACCTGGGCGAAGTGCACGGCACCTCCACCGGAGGCGATCCAGGTCGCGCCGATCAGCCCGCCGAAGAGCGCGTGGGACGAACTCGACGGCAGTCCGAACAGCCAGGTCAACAAGTTCCAGATTATGGCTCCGGCCAGTCCCGCGAATATCACCGCCGGAGTTATTTTGGTCTCATCCACGATTCCACCGGATATCGTTTTAGCGACCTCTATCGAGAGAAACGCGCCTACCAGGTTGAGCACCGCGGAAATGGCGACGGCGACCTTCGGTTTCAATGCGCCGGTGGCTATCGACGTGGCCATCGCATTGGCCGTGTCGTGGAAACCATTGGTGAAATCGAAGGCCAGCGCGGCCACGATGACCACGATGACGATCAGAGAAAGGTTCACACCACGGAACGTAGCCACGTCGGTTGAACATCCGGTGAACGGAAGCACCCTTGAGTACCAACGGAACCTCAGGTTTACCTCAGGTCTGTACTCACTCGCCGGGAGACACCATAGGCTTCCCGCCGCAGGCCGACGGTAAACATCGCCGAAATGCCAGAAAACCGGATCGCGCATGTCGAGGATACCGGAATCCGGCCGGAAAAGCCTGGCGTGCGACTTCCACGGCAAACGCCGTCGCTCGCGTCAGGAGAAAGCGGGCCTCATCCGATCTTGACGGAATCATCGTCACGGTAGCTCGGGAGACTATACGGAGGTGGGCGGTCGGCACGACGCGGTCACCCGATGAGTGCACGTGCCAGGGCATTGGCGGTCGAACAGTAGCGCCGGGATCCGCGCGCCCACCGCTTATATTTGCGTACTTGGCGAAAGAAAAGCGCGAGGGTATGAGCCGCCGTCGAACCGGCGGTCCAGCTCAGCGTGCCGAGGGCGGTGACTCAGACCTCTCTGGCCTGGTCCGGGTGCAGACCGAGCATCTCCAGCAGCTGTGCGCACTCGGTCGCGTCGGTCGAGTGACCGGCGACGGTCCGCATCGCCTTACGCTCCTGAACGTCACGGAGGACTCTCTCCTCCGCACGGACCTCCGCGAGCCAACCTCGTTCAGGGGCGGTACTTGCACGGCTTTCCCGGGCCATCTGGCACCTTCTTCCGGCTTCGCGCCCACGGCGGCGAACCCGTCGTGTGACGGGGCACAGCATCCCAGGTGCGAGACGGATAGTCCAGTCCCCGGGGGACCAGCGCCGACTTTCGCCCAGCTGTTCGCTCGCGTGCGGCGGTTGTGGAGGAAGGGCTGTTTACTACGGATGTTCCGTAGTAAACAGCCCTTCCTCCACAACACAGACCACGGCCGACAGCCCACGCCGAGCAGCAAGATCGACTTGACGGACAAGGCGACCGAGACAAGAAGCGGCGGGTGCTCTCCGTGAGCACCCGCCGTCCGTGGGGTGGAGGTGCCGGGAATTGAACCCGGGTCCTCCGGCGCCTTACCAAGGCTTCTCCGTGCGCAGTTCGCTACGTCTCTACTCGGCCCCATCGGTCACGCGAACAAGCCGATGTGACGGGCCCAGCCACTGTGGGTGTCCCATCCAGACCCCGTGGCCGGGTCCGGACGGTGAGCCTCCTAGCTGATGCCGGTACCCGGGACGGAGGCGTTCCCGGACCGACAGGCTACGCGCTCGCTCAGGCGGCGAGGGCGTAGTTCGCCTGACTCTGTTCAGTCTTGGCGCTTATTTTGTTGCGATGACGCTTACGGTGGTCTCTCGCCTGCACCGGCACGCTTCCCTTGACTCGACGTCCAGAGTCGAAACCGTTCACCCCCTTGATGGTGGTCTGTAACCACTACACAATAACGCCTCAGGCAAGCGGGTTTGTTCCCCGCCGGAGAAGTAGGGCTGGCCCTACCTCGGTATGCCCGCTCACCGCATGGTCAGCGGATGCTCCAGGCGCGATGCTCGGGTGTGTCGCGCATCAGAGAGGAACCACCCCATGACGTCGGCATATTCCGAGCGGGACGGCAGGCGGCCGCGCCCGTCGACGGGCGGATCCCTGGTCTACCTGGTGACGAACCTGCCCCTGGGCATCGTCTCGTTCACGCTCCTGGTCACGCTGACCACCGTCGGTATCGCCACCGTGCTCGTCTGGGTCGGCCTGCCGGTCCTGGTGCTGACCGTGGTGGTTGTGCGGGGCGCGGCGAGCGCCGAGCGCGCCCGGGTTCACACCCTGCTCGGCACCTACATAGCGAAGCCCTACCGCCCCCTCCCCGAGGGCGGGTGGCCGGCCCGCTGGAAGGCTCGCCTCGCCGAGGGCGCGACCTGGCGTGACTTCGCCTACCTGGTGCTGTTGTTCCCGTTCGGCACCGCCGAGTTCGTGCTGGTCGTCACCTTGTGGTCACTGGCACTGGCGCTGACGGCGCTACCGGTCTACGTGCGGTATCTACCCGACGGTGCGTTCGCCTTCGAGTGGGACGGCGCCCGCTGGTTCGTGGTGGACTCCCCGGTCGCGGCCCTGCCCTGGGCGATGCTCGGCATCCTGTGTCTTGGCGCGGCCATCGCCCTCACTCGCGTGCTGGGCGTGCTCCACGCGCACTTCGCCCGTGCCCTGCTCGGTCCCGGGCCATTCGCGCGCCGTTTCGCCGAAGCGGACGATTCCGGTACACAACCGTTCGTCACGGCGGCATGATGACCGACATGGCCGACAGTCGGGTACCCGGAGAACATCCGCGCCCGAAACCGGTCCGGGCGATTATCTTCCTGGTGTTCGGATCGCTGCTGACCCTGCTCGAATTCATCGTGGTCATCGTCCTGGCCGCGGTGGGGATCGCCACGATCATGGTCTGGGTCGGCATCCCGATTCTCATCGCGACGACGACACTCGTGCGTGGCTTCGGCGACCTCGAACGACGTTGGGTCCGTGCCATGCTGGGCACACCGTTGGTGAAGATCGAACGGCTTCCTGCCGAAGGCCGCGTGCTCACCCGCTGGCGACGGCGTCTCATCGACCCGACCACCTGGAGAGACCTCGGTTACCTGCTCCTCAAGGTGCCTCTCAGCATCGCCGAACTCGCCACCGGTCTCGCCTCGGTGGTGCTCCTGCCGCTGGCCCTCTGGGTAGCGCCGTGGATTGCCTGGGTGAGCGGGTCGCTGGCGCTGGCCCTGCTCGGCCCCAATCGCGCGGAACGTCTCGCGGTCAAGGCACAACATCTCCAGGCCTCACGAGCGCGCGGTGTGGACGCCACCGAAGCGGAGCGCCGACGGATCGAGCGCGATCTGCATGACGGCGCGCAGCAACGACTCGTGTCGGTCGCGATGAGCCTTGGGCGCGCCAAGAACAAGCTGAGTGACGATCCAGCCGCGGCCCGGGAATTGATCGACGAAGCGCACAACGACGCCAAACTCGCCGTGTCCGAACTACGCGACCTCGCGCGGGGCATTTATCCGGCCGTACTCGCCGACCGCGGTCTCGACGCGGCTCTCTCGGCGCAGGCCGTCAAGTGCCCGGTTCCGGTGGACGTCCAAGTGGACGTGGAGCCGCGTCCGCCCGCCGCGGTGGAGACGACGGCGTACTTCATCGTCGGCGAGACCCTGACGAACATCGCCAAGCACTCCCGTGCCAACCAGGCCGGAGTCAAGGTGTGGCGGAGCGACGAGAAGGTCGTCGTCGAAATCACCGACGACGGACAGGGCGGGGCGGAACTACGACCTGGTGGCGGCCTCGCCGGCCTCGCCGACCGGGCCGCCACGATCGACGGCGTGATCACCGTGGTCAGCCCGCCGGGCGGCCCGACCGTGGTCCGCGCCGACCTCCCGTGCACTTGGTGACCGTCCTGGTACGGTGATCCCGCGGCCTGGGGAGGAACGTATGCGCGTGGTCATCGCGGAGGACGCGGTGTTGCTACGCGCGGGCGTGGAACGGCTCCTAGCCGACGAGGGCATCGAGACCACCGCCGCCGTGGACAACGGCGAAGCTCTGGTCGAAGCGGTCGTCCGCCATCGGCCCGATCTGGCCATCGTGGACGTCCGGATGCCTCCGACATTCACCGATGAGGGCCTCCGGGCGGCGCTCGACGCGCGCCGTGCGGTGCCGGGCTTGCCTGTGCTGGTGCTCTCGCAATACGTGGAAGAGACCTACGCTGTCGAGTTGCTCTCTGGAGGCGCCGGCGGAGTGGGCTATCTGCTCAAGGAGCGCGTCGCCGACGTGTCGGACTTCCTCGACGCCGTACGGCGAGTCGCCCGCGGCGGCACGGCGATCGACCCCGAGGTCATCGCGCAACTGATGGCCCGCGGCCGTAAGAACCCGCTCGACGCCCTGACGCCGCGTGAGTCGGAGGTGCTCGGCCTCATGGCGCAGGGCCTCTCGAACACCGCGATCGCGAACACACTCGTCGTCTCGCACGGAGCGGTCGAGAAGCACATCGGCAACATCTTCGCCAAACTCGGCCTGGAGGCCAGCACGGAGGAACATCGCCGTGTACGCGCCGTCCTCACCTACCTGGGCCGCTCCTGACCCGGGGTTTTTGGGCAGGAAGGTGGCTTTACTACGGATGATCCGTAGTAAAGCCACCTTCCTGCCCTACACCCGTTGAATTAAACACAGCGGTGACGGGAGCTTTGTCACCCGATTCGGCGGCGGCGAGCACACCGACGCTCACATAGCATGGCGGGCGTCGCCATCGAGCCCGTAACGGAAAGGGGCAGCATGACCGAGGTGAGCGTCCGCTTCTTCGGCGGCCCCTTGGACGGCCGGGTCCAGACCCTCGAAGGGCCGGTCAGCGGGACGGTGATGCGCCACGTCCACCTCCACGACGGACCCAAGATCGAAACCCACTACCAGCTCGGCTACACCGACAAAGGTGGCTGGGAGTACCGCATGTGCGAGTTGAAGGCGCCGGAGGTCGACGAGCTTCTGGAGTAGGGCACGCCCTACCCTCCGTCCTCCGGAAACCGGAATCCAGGACGGTAGTCCACACCGCTGTGCGGGACAGCGCTCGCGACGAGGCTTTATGCCATGTCAACCAGCGCGCCGCCGCCCTCTGTCCTGCACCGTGACACCTTCCTCGACGTCATTCGCGCAGGCTCGATCCTGGCCGTGATCGGCCAGCACTGGCTGATGCCGGTGCTGAGCTACTCGCATGGTCGTCTCGCCACGGGCAACGCCCTCACCACGCCGGGCTGGTGGGCCTTCACCTGGCTTTCCCAGGTCATGCCCCTCGTGTTCTTCGCGGGCGGAGCGGCGAACCTGATGTCTTTGCGCCGCGCTCCGTCACCGCGCGAGTGGCTGGCCGGCCGAATCGGCCGCCTCCTGCTCCCGACGCTGCCCCTGATCGGCGTGTGGCTGGTTGTCCCGCATCTGCTCCGCGACTTCGGGGTGCCCGAACAACCGTTGGCGGTCGCGAGCGCGATCGCCGGGCAGTTGCTGTGGTTCCTCGCCGTCTACCTGCTCGTAGTGCTGACGACTCCGGTCATGGCGGTTGCCCACCGCCGGTGGGGAGTGGCGGTACCCGTGGTCCTGACCGGTTTCGCGCTGATCGTCGATGTCCTGAGGTTCCACGGCTTCGGACTCGCGGGCTATCTCAACGCCGTGTTCGTCTGGGCCGCCGTGCACCAACTCGGTTTCCTCTACACCGAGGGAAAACTCGGCACACTCAGGCCGCGCCGCGCCCTGGTCATGTCCGCCGCCGGCTTCGGCGTCACCGCGTTGCTCGTCGCCTTCGGCCCTTATCCCGCGAGCATGATCGGAATGCCGGGCGCGCCGGTGTCCAACATGAGCCCGCCCAGCGCGGTGCTGGTGAGCCTGGCGATCGGCCAGATCGGTCTCATGCTCGCGTTGCGCCCCCAGTTTGCCCGCCTCGCTGCCCGTCCCACCGCCGCCGCCGGGTTGCGCTGGCTCGGGGCCCGGTTCATGAGCGTCTACCTGTGGCACATGCCGGCACTGGTCGTGGTCTCCGGCGTCTTCGTCGTCGGGTTGGGTTATGCCACTCCGGAACCGGGCACTCTCCGCTGGCTCGCGATGGCACCGTTGTGGCTGGCCGCGGCGGGAACCGTCCTTGCCGTCCTGTTGCGGGCTTTCGGCCGATTCGAGAGGCGACCGCAGGCCACGGGCGTCGCCATACCCCTGCCTGTACTGGCTGTCGCCGCGCTCATCGGCGCGACGGGCATGGTGGGCCTCGCCGCACGGGGATTCGCGTGGCCCTTGAACGCCGAACCGCTGGCCAGTCCACTGCCGTGGTGCGCGCTGGTCATCGGGAGCGTGGTGCTGGCGGGCAGCACCGTGACTACGAGGCTCAAAGGTTGAGCAGCTTCGCCGGTGTGTCGTGCAGCACCGCCCGCAGGAACTCGTCGCCGAGACGGTCGTCGTCGGCCCAGCCGGCGATCGCCCGCAACTGAGTCGCGTAGGGATAGGGAATGTTCGGGAAATCGGTGCCCAGCGCGACCCGGTCGGCGATGGTGACCAGCTGGTCCGTCCAGTCCGGGGGCAACGGCATCAGCTTCTCGGTGAACGGGACCCCGACCATCGTGGTGTCCAGATACACCCTGGGAAACCGCTTCACCAGCGCGAGCGCCGTTTCGTATTCGGGCATGCCGGCGTGCGCCAGCACCGTGACCAGTTGCGGATGGCGGGCGAGTACCTCGCCGAACACATCGAGCCCGGTGAACGGACCGCGCTCGGGGCCGTGTCCGGCATGGACGACGACCGGGACACCCGCCTCGGCGAGGATGCCCCACGCCGGATCCAGCTCACGGTCCCGTGGATCGTAGGCGCCGACCTGGATGTGCGCCTTGAAGCACCGGACACCCGCCCGCACTGCGGCGTCCACATAGGACACAGCGGACGGTTCCGGATACAGCGTCGCGGTGGGCACGGCACCGGGCACCCGGTCGGCGAACTCCCGGGTCCACCCGTTGAGCCACTCGGCCATTCCCGGTTTGTGCGGGTAGACCAGTGGAGCGAAGTCGAGGACACCGAACGAACGCAGCGTCTCGACCCGCTCACGTTCCGGCTTCCGGTACCACACCGGCCACGAATAGCCGAGGCGCTCGGCCATGCCGTCGAAGTAGGCCCACACCTTGTTCAGCATGCGCTCGGGAAGAAAATGCACATGCAGGTCGACGAGCCCGTCCAAGCCGAGCCCACGTACCCACGGAGCGATGTCTTCGTCGCGGTCCGGCCCGGACGCCACGTCAGCGGCGGCCCTTCAAGGCCCGGCCCATCGCGCGGCTCATTTCACGCTGCGCGTCCCGCTTGGCCAGGTCCTGCCGCTTGTCGTAGGCCTTCTTACCCTTCGCCAGCGCGAGTTCGACCTTGACCTTGCCATCCTTGAAGTACAGCGACAGTGGCACCAGGCTGAGCCCGCTCTCCTTGGTCTTGCCGATCAGCTTCTCGATCTCGCCGCGGTGGAGCAGCAGCTTGCGGTGCCGACGAGCCTCGTGGTTGGTCCACGTGCCGTGTTCGTACTCGGGAATGTGCAGGTTACGCAGCCAAACCTCGCCGTCGTCGACAGTGGCGAACGCGTCGGCCAGAGACGCGCGCCCCGCGCGCAGGCTCTTCACCTCGGTGCCCACCAGAACGAGACCCGCTTCGTAGGTGTCCATGATCGAATAGTCGTGCCGCGCCTTGCGGTTCGACACGATCACCTTGTGGCCACGTTCCTTGGGCATGTATCCAGGCTATCCGACCGTGTGCGCCTCAGTGCCGGACGTACATCCGCAGCGTGAGGTACCCCGTCGTCGCCGAGATCACGATCGACGCCAGCAGCAGCCACGGCGACGTGACGATCACGTCGAGCACCTCGATCGGCGGGATGATGCCGCCCGCCACCGACAGGATCTTGTCGATGAACAGGTACTTGAGCGCGACCAAGCCGCCCACCGCGCACACCCAGCCGACGATGCCGGTCATCACGGCTTCGAGCAGGAACGGCAGCTGGGTGTACCACCGCGTCGCGCCGACCAGCCGCATGATGCCGACCTCGGTGCGACGGGTGAAGGCCGAGATCTGCACCGTGTTCGAGATGAGCAGCAACGCGGCGAGCGCCTGGATCAGCGCGATGACGAACGTACTGTCGCGGACCGCACCCAGCAAGCCGAAGAAACGGTTGAGGAACTGCTGCTGGTCCTCGATGCGGTCCACCCCGGGGCGCTTGCCGTACTCCTGGTTGATGATCGGGCTGCGCGACGGGTCGTGCAGCTTGATCTGGAGCGAGGCGGGCAGCGCTTCGGGCCTCGCGGACTGCAACAGGATGGGGTTGTCCTGGAAGATCTTCTTGAACCGCTCGTAGGCCTGTTCGCGGTTTTCGAACACGACCGTCTGGACGGCGGCGTTGCTCCGCAGCTCCTGGAACAGGCCGCGGCACGGGTCCTGCGAGCAGTCCTTGTCGTTGGTGCTCACGTCCTGGGTCAGGAAGATCGACACCTCGACATCGGCGCGATAGGCCGCGCTCATCTTGTCGATCGTCCGCACGATCAGCAGGCCGCCACCGAGCATGCCGAGTGACACAGCGGTGGTGATGATCATGGCGATGGTCATCGTGACGTTCCGGCGCAGGCCGGTGAAGACCTCGCTGAACACAAAGCTTGCACGCATCGGAGGGCACTTACCTTTGGGTCGGGGGTGGGCGGGGAGCGGGCCGGGACGCTAGCGGCCCACGCCGTAGACACCTCGGGCGTCGTCCCGGATCACCCTGCCGTACTGCAACTCGACCACTCGCCTGCGCATGGAGTCCACGATGGAATGGTCGTGCGTGGCCATCAGCACGGTGGTGCCGGTGCGGTTGATCCGCTCCAGCAACAGCATGATGTCCTGGCTGGTGTCCGGGTCGAGGTTCCCGGTGGGTTCGTCGGCCAGCAGTACCAGCGGCCGGTTGACGAACGCGCGCGCGATGGCGACACGCTGCTGCTCGCCACCCGAGAGCTCGTTGGGCATCCGGTTGGCCTTGCCGTCGAGGCCGACAAGTTCCAGCACCTCGGGCACGACTTTGCGGATGATGTGCTTGGGCTTGCCGATCACTTCCAGGGCGAACGCGACGTTCTCGGCCACCGTCTTGTTGCCGAGCAGCCGGAAGTCCTGGAAGACGCAGCCGATGGTCTGGCGGAGGCGGGGGATCCTGCGCCGTGCCATCTTCGCGACGTCGAAGTTGGAGACGAACACCCGGCCCTTGGTGGGCGTTTCCTCCCGCAGGAGCAACCGGAGGAACGTGGACTTCCCCGACCCCGAGGGACCGATGAGGAACACGAACTCGCCCTTGTCCACTTCGACGGACACGCCCTCGAGCGCGGGGCGTGCCGAAGTCTTGTAGACCTTGAAGACATTATCGAGCCGGATCACGGTGGGCCATCCTACTCATGGCGACCGTGAAAGCCAGGTGGGCACCGTCGCACCTTGCGCTGTTCGGAAGGAAGGAATGTTTACTACGGATAGTCCGTAGCAAACCCACCTTCCTCCCCTACCAGGCCGAACGCCCTAAGCCGCGCTCGCCTGCTTGCGCCATCGGATACCGGCTTCGAGGAACCCGTCGATCTCGCCGTCGAGAACCGCCGAAGGGTTGCCCACCTCGAACTCGGTCCGCAGGTCCTTGACCATCTGATACGGGTGCAACACGTACGAGCGCATCTGGTTGCCCCAGCTCGACCCGCCGTCCTTGAGCGCGTCCAGTTCGGCGCGCTCCTCCTCCTTCTTGCGCTGCAACAGCTTTGCCTGCAGCACCTTCATCGCGGCCGCCTTGTTCTGCAGCTGCGACTTCTCGTTCTGACAGGAGACGACGATGCCACTCGGCAGGTGCGTGATGCGCACGGCCGAGTCGGTCGTGTTCACGCTCTGTCCACCGGGCCCCGACGAACGGTACACGTCGACACGGATGTCCTTCTCCGGGATGTCGACGTGGTCGACCTCCTCCACCTCGGGCAGCACCTCGACGTGCGCGAACGACGTCTGACGACGGCTCTGGTTGTCGAACGGCGAGATCCGTACCAGCCGGTGTGTACCCTGCTCGACCGACAGCGTGCCGTACACGTACGGCGCCGTCACCTTGAACGTCGCCGACTTGATGCCGGCCTCTTCGGCGTAGGAGATGTCGTAGACGTCGGTCGGGTATCCGTGCCGCTCGGCCCACCGCAGGTACATGCGCATGAGCATCTCGGCCCAGTCGGCGGCGTCCACACCGCCGGCCTCGGACCGGATGGTGACGACGGCGTTGCGGTCGTCGTACTCGCCCGAAAGGAGCGTACGGACCTCGAGCGCGTCGATGTCCTTCGCCAGCTGGGCCAGCTCGGACTCGGCTTCGGTCCGGCTGGCCGTGTCGCCCTCGGCCTCGGCGAGCTCGTAGAGCACTCCGAGGTCGTCGACGCGCTGACGCAGGTCGGTGACCCGGCGCAGTTCACTCTGCCGGTGCGAGAGCTGGCTGGTGACCTTCTGCGCCGCCTCCGGATCGTCCCAGAGGTTGGGCTGGGAGGCCTGCTGCTCCAGGTCGGCGACCTGGGCGCGCAGGCCGTCCAGATCCATCACGGCCTCGACCTGCGTCAGCTTGCCGGCGAGGTCCTTCAGGTCTGCTTCGAACTCAGCACTCACAACCATCAAGGTTACGGCACCGAGTCGTCAGCTCCTGTTCAGGACTGGGGGATGGCGTCCACCAGTTTGAGCGCAGCCCTCGCGTGCGCCTGGCCGAACTCCGCCACGGCCTTGACATACGGGTCGTCGGCGGCCTTGACCGCGGCCCTGGCCTCGTCGAGCTCCTGGCTGTAGGTCGCACGCGCGGTATCGATCAGCGCCGACCGCTGTTTCGCCGTGAGCGAACCCGCGTTCACGAGCCGCAGGATCAAGGGGCTCCGCAAGTGGTCCGGACCGGAGTCACTGGTGAGCCAGGCCTTGAATGCCTTCTTTCCGGCCGCCGTGATTGCGTACTGCTGGCTGGATCGCGGTCCCTGTTTGCCGAGTCGTACCAGCCCTTCCTTGGCGAGGGCGGGCAATTCCCGGTAAACCTGGCTGCGCGTGACGCTGAAGAAGGTCCCGAACCGTTCCTCAGCGCTGGCGACGAGTTGACCACCCGTCGCCGGACCGTCCTGGAGCAGACCAAGCAATGCCGCTGCTGTCGCATTCAGTTCAGACACCCACACACGGTCCCACTTTTCCGGCGATCTGTCCACAGTGGCCACACCGGTCCGTCCACAATGGCCATTCGAACTACCCCATACGGCCCAACCGGGATCCGCCACAAGTACGAAAAGAGGCCCGGTCGGCGATCGACCGGGCCTCTGCGGTAGCGGGGACAGGATTTGAACCTGCGACCTCTGGGTTATGAGCCCAGCGAGCTACCGAGCTGCTCCACCCCGCGTTGTGGATCCCACTATACACGGTCGCCGCGTCCGTCCACCGGCACCCCTACCGTCCACACAGGACACGAGACCGGCGCCACATCGGCGCTCGCCGGGCCGCCGACGTGCGAGGAAGCTCGGCAGCCGAAACGGATACCCGGGCAGACGCGACGGAGGCCCGCTCCGCGGTTATCCGCGAAACGGGCCTCCGGCCGTCCAGTAGCGGGGACAGGATTTGAACCTGCGACCTCTGGGTTATGAGCCCAGCGAGCTACCGAGCTGCTCCACCCCGCGTCGTGCTACCTACTGTACGCCACCCCGGTGGGGGCGGTTAACGGGGGTGGCGACGTTGCCCGATCAACCTCCCGGCGGCGGGGCCGAAGCCGGGGCGCTCGTGCTCGTCCTGGCGGCCTGATAGTCCTGAGTCGCACGCTGAAGCGCCGCCAGAGCTTGTCCCTGGGCCGCGAAGTCACCGCGCTGCTGTCCCTGACTCAACTGGTCGAGCGCGGCCTGAATCTCCGAGACGGCCTTGTCGAGCGCGGGGTTGCTGCCCTGCGCCGGCGGCGAACTCGGCGAAGTCGGCGTCGTGGGGTTCGATGTCGGCCCGGATGGCTCCGTGGGCGGGGTCGCCGCCTGCCCCGCGCTGTCCCCGAAGACCTGCTTGAGCGCCTCGCCCAGCGTGGGCGCGAAACCGACCTTCGAGCCGAAGGCGACCAGAACGTTCGCGAGTTGCGGATAGCTGTTCTGGTTTCGTTGCTGGATATAGACGGGCTCCACATACAGGAAGCCACCCGCGACCGGAAGCGTGATCAGATTGCCGAAGATCGGCGCGACGCTCTGGTTGCTGAACAAGGTCCGCTGGGTGACGAACCTCTGGTCACTCTGGAACTTGTTCTGCACCTGCACAGGTCCATCGACCTGGCTGCTGCCGCCTGCGGAAGTCGGAAGCCGCAGCACCCTGATGGTGCCGTAGTCGGCCGGATCCGAGGAGACCGACATCCAGGCCGCCAGGTACTGCCGTTGCAGCCCGGTCAGCGGGCTTGTGAGTTGGAACTCGGGGCGGCTCTGTGACCCGGCGGCGGCGAGCACGTAGTAGCCGGGTTGCGGTTGCAGGCCCGAAGCATCGACATTGGTGCCGCCCTCCTGGGTCGGGTCCTGTGGCACGTTCCAGAAGGTGTTGGTGGTGTAGAACTCCTGAGGATCGCTGACGTGGTACCTCGCCAGCAGATCGCGCTGCACCTTGAACAGGTCCTCCGGGTAGCGGAAGTGCGACCTGAGATCCGGCGAAATGTCCGAACTGGGCTTCACCATGCCGGGAAAGACCTGTTCCCAGGCCTTCAGAACGGGATCCTTGTCGTCGACCGAGTACAGGGTGACCTCGCCGGTGAAGGCGTCGACCGTCGCCTTGACCGAGTTGCGGATGTAGTTGATGTTGTTGTTGGACTGCTTCGCGGTTCCGCTCAGGGTGTCCGCGGTCGCCTCGCCCAACTGCGTCTGCTGTGAGTAGGGATAGTTGTTGAGCGTCGTGTACCCGTCGACGATCCACACGATCTTGCCGTTCACCACCGCCGGATACGGATCTCCGTCCGCGGTGAGCCAGGGCGCCACCTTCTGCACGCGGTCGCGCGGATCCCGGTTGTACATGATCTTCGAGCCGGTGCTGATCGCGTCGGAGAACAGGATGTTCCGTTCGCCGTACTTCGCGGCGAAGGCGAGCCTGTTGAACCAGTTGTCGATCGGCACGCCTCCCCCGCCGTCATAGCGGTAGCTCTGGCCCGCGCTGTCGTACTCCCCCGGCGCCTTGCCCTGCTGGCCGCCGACGATCGCGTAGTCGTTGGTGAGCTCTCCGTAGTACACACGTGGCTGGGAGACCGGGATGCCCGGCGCGGCCGGGTTGGCCGGATCGAGCCCCGCGCCGCTGGGGTTCTGAGTGTCGCTGATGGCCGCGATCGGGTAGCCCCCGTCGCTGTTGGCACTGCTCACGGCCCGGTCGATCGTGTTCGCCTGCGCGGCCACGAACCCGTTCCCATGGGTATAGACCATGTGCTTGTTGATCCAGCTCGTCTGGTTCCCGGTCAGGTTCGCGGTGTTGATCTCACGGGCGGAGACGATGTAGTCCTGCGTCTTGCCATTGACCAAGTACCGGTCGATGTCCAATTTGGTCGGGAACGCGTAGAAGTTCTCTCGTCCGACGCGCTGGGTGAACGTCGGGGCCAGCACGTTCGGATCCAGCAAGCGGATGTTCGGCACCGTCGTGGTGTCCGCACTGATCTGCGCGGCGGTCGCCTGGCCGGTGCCTGAGTAGTCCTGATACTGCACATTGTTGAGTCCGAAAGCGGTCTTCGTGGCCGTCATGTTGCGGCTGATGGAAAGCGCTTCCTTCTGGTTGGCGTTCGGCTTCACCGAGAACTGCTCCAGCACCGTCGGCCAGGCGGCGCCGACGATGATGCCGGAGAGGATGAGCAGCACCAGCGCGATGGCGGGCAACTGGATATTGCGCAGGAAGGCGCCGGCGAAGAAGGCGAGCGCGCAGATCGCGGAAATGCACAACAAGATCAGTTTCGCCGGCAACATCGCGTTGAGGTCGGTGTAGGTCGCACCCGAGAACAACGGGTTCCGGGACGACAGCAGCAGGTTGTACCGGTCGAAGAAGTAGTCGATCGCTTTGAGCAGGACAAAGATGCCCGCCGTCACGGCGAGTTGCACCCTCGCCGGGGCCGCCAGTTGCCCCCCGCGCCCGGCGAGGCGGATCCCGCCGAACAGGTAATGCGCGATCAACGCCCCGATGAAGGCGATCGTCGTCGCCACGAACAACCAGCCGAGCAGCCATTCGTAGAAGGGCAGGCTGAACACGTAGAAACCGATGTCGTTGCCGAAGACGGGATCGGTCTGGTTGAAGCTCGTGCCGTGCAGGAACAGCTGGACCCGCTGCCAGTCACCCTCCCCCGTCGCGCCCGCGATAAGGCCCGTGACGAGTGGAATACCGATTCCGAACAGGCGGATCCGGCCGACCACCGCCGAGCGATAGCGGGACAGCGGATCGTCCGCTCCGGAGACCGGAACGAAAACCGGCCGGGTGCGGTAGGCGATCCACAGGCTCAGCGCGAGCGTGCCACCGACCAGAAGCCCGACGCCGAAGAACAGCACGATCCGGGTCAGCACCATGGTGTTGAAGACCTGGCGCGCGCTCACCTCGCCGTACCAAAGCCATTCGACGTAGGTGTCCAGCAGTCTCGCGCCGAGGAGAAGTGCCAGCACGATGAGGCCGGCGATGATGAGCAGGATGCGGCTGCGGCGGGACAGCTTCGGCAAGCTCACAGGGGGCCGGTTGGCCACTGGACACGCTCCTGTTCGTCACGGTTCGTTCCCGGGGGGCGCACGTCACCCCTGGTTACCTAACTCTACGGGTGGCATCCCTGGTTCCCCTCCCGGCCCGAAACGGACATGTCAGGATTGTCCGATGGGATCACCTGACAATTCGGCGCAGGTCGTGGCCGCGCTGGCGCGCGAAGTCGAGGAGTTCGTGGCCGCGGGCGGCTGGGACCAGCCGCCCCAGCTCTTCGCGCTGGTGCCGACCGCGGCGCTGTTGCGCGAACAGCCCGAACTGGCCGACCGGCTCGACGCGGCCAACCCGCTCACGCCGGTCGCGCAGGAGGAGCTGCCCGAGGGTGACCTCGCCGAAGCACTGGGCCACATCGGTTGGCCCGAGGTGGTCGCCGGCTGCGCGCTGGCCCAGGAGATCATCGTGCTCCCTACGGCGGCCGAGGCCGAACTCCCCGGCGAAGACACCGCCGACAGCGGACGGCTTCGCCAGGCGGCCGCCGACCACCCGGACCGCACGGAGGCTCGCCTCGTGGCGGCCGTCCTCCGGGAAGGCCCGGCCGCTTGCGTCTTACGGCTGCGCGGCCGCCCGGCTCCCGCCGGCAGCCCCGCCGACACGCAGCCCGCCGACGAGATCGTGGAGCACCCCGAGCTCGCCCCGAACCTGATCGACGCCCTCCGCACCACGCTCAACCCGTAGGCCGGGAAATGGAGGAAGGGGCGTTTGCTACGGATCATCCGTAGCAAACGCCCCTTCCTCCGCAAAGAAGCGCGTCAGCAAGACGGCGTCGGCCGTCCCGCCTTCAGCTCATCGAGCGCGGCGAGCGCGCTGTCGAGGTTCGTGACCTTGATCAGCTTGAGCCCGGACGGCACCGCGGCGACCGCCTCCGCGCAGTTCTGTTCCGGTGTCAGGAACACCGTCGCACCGGCTTCGCGTGCCCCGACCAACTTGAAAGAAATGCCCCCGATCGGACCGACAGTTCCGTTTTCGTCGATCTCACCAGTGCCCGCGACGTGTTCGTTCGCGACCATGTCGCCAGGGGCGAGCCGGTCCACGATCGCCAGCGCGAACATCAGCCCCGCCGAGGGGCCGCCGACATCCTGTAGAGAGACCTTCACATCGAACGGCACGTCCGACCGATCGATGGGCTGCAGACCCATGAAACCCTGCTTCTGGCTGGAGTCGGGGCTCGCGGCAAGCGTGATCGGCACGGACCGTGGCGCCTCGCTGCCGTGCTGGAAGGTGATTGAGATCGTCTGCCCCGGCGACGTCCCCGCAACCGCCGCACGGACGTCGTCCTCACGGGTGACCGTCTTCCCGTTCACAGTCAGCAACCGGTCACCTGCGGCAAGAACACGGTCGACGGGACTGCCGGAGACGACCTCCTTGACCAGGACCTTGATCGGGAACCCGAGGTGCCGTAGCGCCGCGACCTCGGCGTTGCTCTGCGAGTCCTGGAACTCCTGGACGTTCTCGCGCTGCACCTGCTCGTCGCTCTCGCCCGGCTTGAAGTACTCCTCACGCGGCGCGAGCGCGTAACGACCACTGGCCCACAATCCCAGGGCACCGAAGAGGGTGATCTCGTCGTTGAGGGACACCGTGGTCATCCGGAGTTCTCCTCCGGTCGGGAAAGTCTGATGTCCCTTGATCTCGATGACCGGCGCCCCGTTGACGTTGCCGAGCGTGTCGTAGGTGGGGCCAGGGCCGATCGCCACGTAAGGCACTCGGACGAAAGCTCCGGTCAAACCGAACACCACGACCAGAAGCCCGCTCAGTAGCACTGTCCAACCCCGCCGGGTAAGGCGCATGGTCGCAGCGGGCCACGGCCTCCGGTTCGCGGAGCCCTCGCCGGGCATGTCCGGATCGGCCTCCCCGTCCGTTGCGTCCGCACTCCGAGCTGTGGTTTCTTCGCGGGACTCGCTCACCCGAGACAGCGTACGGTGGTCCGTATACGCTTCGGATCACCAGCCCCGGCTGGCGCGGTGTGATGGGCTACGTCCGCGTACGGTGGTGTTATGAGCAATCTCCCGTTCGGCTTCGGATCTTCCGATCCCGACAAACGCGGTGAAAACGAGCCGGAGGGCGGCGGACAGGGCGCCGGCGGTGATGCGTTCAACCAGCTCGGCCAGATGCTCAGCCAGCTGGGCCAGATGCTCAGCCAGGCAGGCAGTTCCAGCGGCCCGGTGAATTACGACCTCGCCAAGCAGATCGCGTTGCAGAAGCTTGCCGGGGGCGGTGGGGGCAACATCGGTTTCAACTCGAGTGGTGACTCCGAAAACGCCGTGCGCGACGCCGCCCACCTGGCTGAACTGTGGCTGGACGCGGCGACTATCCTTCCCGCGGGCGCGAGGACCACAGTCGCGTGGTCGGCCCGCGACTGGGTGCAGCGAACCCTGCCGACCTGGCAGCGTCTGTGCGATCCGGTCGCCCGCCAGGTGTCGAGCGCCTGGGTGGAAGCGTTGCCCGAAGAAGCCAAGCACGCCGCCGGACCATTGCTGTCCATGGTGAGCCAGATGGGCGGCATGGCCTTCGGTTCGCAGCTGGGGAACGCCCTGGCACAGCTGGCGTCCGAGGTGCTGACGTCCACCGAGGTGGGTCTTCCGCTGGGTCCGGACGCGACCTCCGCTTTGCTTCCGGCGAACATCGAAAAGTTCACCGACGGCCTTGAACTGCCGAGTAGCGAGGTACTCGTGTATCTCGCCGCGCGCGAAGCGGCGCACCAGCGCTTGTTCACGCACGTGCCATGGCTCAGGCAACGGCTGCTCGCGACGGTCGAAGAGTTCGCGCATGGCATCCAGGTCGATACCTCGGCGCTGGAGCAACTGGCAGGCCAGGTGGACCCGAGCAACCCCGCAAGCATCGAAGAAGCGATGTCCTCCGGTTTGCTCGAGCCGAAGACGACACCTGAGCAGGAAGCGGCGCTGACCCGCTTGGAAACGCTCCTTGCCCTGGTCGAAGGCTGGGTCGACATCGTGGTCGCGGATGCCGTCGGCGACCGTCTGCCCGGCGCGGAGGCGCTCCGGGAGACGCTGCGCCGCCGCCGCGCGACAGGTGGCCCCGCCGAGCAGACCTTCGCCACGTTGGTAGGCCTCGAGCTGCGACCTCGGCGGATGCGTGCCGCTTCGGCCCTCTGGAAGCTCGTGGGCGACCAGCACGGGATGGACAAGCGTGACGGACTGTGGTCGCATCCCGATCTGATCCCGACCGCTGAGGACCTCGATGACCCGATGGAGTTCAGCGAGCGACTGGGCACCCGCACCGACCTCGACGACCTGGATCCGATTGCCGAGCTGGAGCGCACGCGCGAGCAGGGTGACGAAGCCGACGGCGACACCCCTCCCTCGTGACACACCTTTCTCTCCCATTCGGCAGGAAGGGGCGTTTGCTACGGACTATCCGTAGTAAACGCCCCTTCCTGCCGACCGACTGAGCGCGATCAGTCCTCGTCGAGTTCGCTGATACCCCAGCCGGCGGCGGCCGACAGACCCTCGAGGTATCCGATGGCTCTCTCCGTCTTGGGGTAGCGGCGCACAAGCTCCCAGAACCTGGCGTTGTGCCCTGCTTCGCGCAGATGAGCGAGCTCGTGGACCAACACGTAGTCCAGGACCCAGGACGGCACATCGCGTAACCGCTCGCTCACGCGGATGGTCGCGTCGGACGGTGTGCACGACGCCCAGCGAGTCCGCATCGGCGGTACCCAGCGGACGCTGACCGGGAGGGCTGTCCGGTCGAGGTAGCGGGCCGAAAGCTGCGCACATCGCGCCAGCAGCGCCCCGTCTGACTGGCGGGAAGGGGACGCGCGTCTGGTCTCGGTCCGTTGGAGCTTGCGCTCCATCTCCGCGACCCAATGTCGTTCCTCGGCACGGCTCATTCCCGCCGGGATGAGCACTACGAGGGTCTCACCGTCACGGTATGCGGTGACCGTGCTTCGCCGGCGTGCGCTCCGACGTACTTCGACCTTCTGCCGCGAGCTGTCAGCCTGCTCGATGTTGTCCCGGCTCCGCAGAGGGGGCACCCGTCCATTCGCCACCCGTCCACGGTAAGGCCAGGCACCGACAACCCGGGAGAGTTCGCATGAACACCGAGGCAGTTATCCACAGACCAAATGCATTTGTGGATAACTGCCGTCACAGTTAGCGATCCCTTGTCACGCTATCGTCATGAAGCATCACGTCACCGGTCAACAAACCGTCTACCTGCCCGAACGACCTCGGCTGAGGCCCGGGTTGGAACTTTTCGACCGCGCTCCCGGCGAAGTCCAGATCGGCCTCGATCCCCGGCATGCCATGGTCGCGAGTGGTCTGCCGTCCGACCTCGTGGCCGCCCTGCACCGGCTCGACGGCGCTCTCCGGAGCAAGGAACTGATCGGTCTGGCCCGAAGCGAACACCGTGAGCAACTGCGCGACCTGCTGACCGAACTGACCCGCCTCGGACTCGTTGTCGAGGCGTGGCCGGGGCACGGCCGCGTGGCCGGCGAGGTCGGACTCTGGTCACTCCGGGCTGGCACACGTCATCAGGAAACCGTCGATCAGTGGGCCCACAGCTGCGTCGTCCTGCACGGCAACGGCAGGGTGACGATCGCCATCGCGGCGCTCCTCGCCGCCTTGGGTGTCGGTCAGGTTCACGTCGAGGCGAACGGCACCGTCACGGAGCAGGACACGGGCAGCGGGTATCTCGATTCGGACATCGGCCTGCTCCGTCACGCCGCCGCTGCGGCAGTCATCAACCGGGTGAATCCGGCGACCAAGACCCGCAAACCAAGCGGCGACCGACAGCCTGAGCTGGTCGTCCTCGCCGACGCGATCGTCCCAGCTCCCGAACTCGTCCGCCTGCTCATGCAAGAGGGCGTGCCGCACCTGCAGGTTCGTGTGCGTGACGGGCTCGGCATTGTCGGTCCGCTGGTTCACCCAGGCCGCAGCAGTTGCCTGGGTTGTGCCGACCTGCACCGTAAGGCACTGGACGCGAGGTGGCCCATGGTCGCGGGTCAGCTAGCCGGGAGAAGCCAGCACGCGGATCTCGGGATCGTGCAGGTCACGGCCTCGATGGCCGTGGGGCAGGTCCTCCGTGCGCTGTGCCCGCCCACCAGCCGCCCACCGGCCTGGAACACCACGATCGAGATCGACGCCTACGAAGGAACGGTCGATCATCGGCCGTGGCCGCCGAACCCCGCCTGCTCGTGCGGCGCACTGCCCGGGCGCCTCTGACCGGCTCGTTCGACCGGTGGCTGCCAAAGCCCATAACAGTTAGGCACAATCGCTCACGTGACTGACTTCCGCGACCGCATCGACGACTGGGCCACTCCCGAGATCCCACGCACGACCGCGGCCAGGACCGCGAAGCTGGTCGGCCTGCCACTCGGCATCGCCGGAAGGATGGTCGGCGGCTGGGGTCGGCGGCTGACCGGCACAAGCGCTGACGAGGTCAACGCCGCACTGTCCGCCAAAACTGCCGAACAGTTGTTCGAGGTCCTGGGCACGCTCAAGGGCGGTGCCATGAAGTTCGGTCAGATCCTCAGTGTGTTCGAGGCAGCCGTGCCCGACGATATGGCGGCTCCCTACCGAGACGCTCTGACGAAGTTGCAGGCAGCGGCTCCACCCATGTCCGGCCGGGCTGCCGAGCGTGTGCTCGCCCAGCAGCTCGGCCGCTCATGGCGGCAGCGGTTCCGCGACTTCGACGACTCGCCGACCGCGGCCGCGAGCATCGGCCAAGTTCACCGAGCCGTGTGGCATGACGGACGTGACGTGGCCGTCAAGGTGCAGTACCCGGGAGCCGACGAAGGCCTTCGTAGTGACCTGCGCCAATTGCAGCGTTTCAGCAGGCTCTTCCAGGCTCTGGTGCCGGGAACCGAGGTCAAGCCCTTGCTGGCCGAACTGGCCGCACGGATGGACGAAGAACTCGACTATCGGGCGGAAGCCGACTCTCAACGCGCGTTCGCCAAGGCCTTCGAAGGCGACGGCGAGGTGCATGTCCCGAAGGTGATCGCGAGCGCGCCGAAGGTCCTGGTAACGGAGTGGGTGACAGGCACCCCGCTGACCAAGATCATTTCAGGCGGTGACACCTCCACACGCAACGAAGCCGGCAGGCTGCTCGCCGAGTTCCACTACTCTTCGCCGGCTCGGGTCCATCTACTGCATTCCGATCCGCATCCCGGCAATTTCCTCCTCCTCGACGACGGCAGGCTGGGCGTGATCGACTTCGGTGCGGTCGCGCGGTTACCGCACGGTATTCCGCCTCAGCTCGGCAGGATGACCAGGCTCGCACTCGAGGGACGCTCCCGGGAGCTGATGGACTTGTTGCGCGAAGCGGGTTTCGTCCGTCCCGACAACGATCTTCGAGCTGATGACGTATTGGCATATCTGGCTCCTTTCACCGAGCCTCTGGCGACTGAAAGGTTCCACTTCACCCGAGCATGGATGCAACGTCAGGCGATGCGTGTCGCCGACGCCCGCGGCCAGGATTTCCGGACCGGGAGGTCGTTGAACCTTCCGCCGGAATACCTGCTTATTCATCGTGTGACGGCGGGGTCGACCGGCATCTTGTGCCAGCTCGACGCGGAGATCCCCGCACGGGCCATTGTGCACCGATGGCAGCCGGGTTTCGCCGACTGAGCCGAATTTTGGCGCAGTTGTCCACAGCGATCGTCGGTTCCGCACGAAAAGACCAGTCGTACGACCAAGTTGTCCACACTGTCCGCCCTCTGATGCGCAAGCCACCGCTCAGACGGCACGCTGGGCCCATGGCCCGACCAAAATCCGCCTCACTCGCGATACTCCGCGCTGCCGCCTCCGATGGCGTCACGACGTGCACAAGGCTGCGCGACCTTGGCGTATCGGCGAGCGCTATCGCGACACGGTGCCGACCGGGCGGCCCCTGGCGGCGGTTGCTGCCGGGAATCATTCTTCTCAGCAGTGGTGAGCCGACAAGACGCCAGCAGATGCGCGCGGCCGTCTACTACACCAGCCCGGGCTCGGTGGTCAGCGGCGTCGACGCGCTCCGGGCACGCGGCGTCCCCTTGATGCCTTCTCGGGACATACAAATGCTCGTCACGCCCGGCCGGCGAACGCTGCCACGGGACTTCTTCACCATCGAACGCACTTCACGGGTACCGGCGCCGGAGCTCGACGATGGACTTCCCCTCGCACCGCCGGCCCGGGCAGCTATCGACGCGGCACGCCGGGAAACGGACGCCGACCGGCTACGCCAACTGCTGACGCTTCCGATCTATCACGGCCTTTGCACAGCCCATGACCTCCACGTCGAACTCGAATCCGGAAACCAACGTGGTTCGGCGGCGGTCCGTGAGATGCTGCGTCGTGTCGACTCAACAGGCGAAACCTACCGGCATCGGCTCGCACGCGAGGTCCTTGCCGCTGTACCGCTACCCCCACCAGCGTGGAATGTGACGATCTGCGACCTACAGGATCGCGAGATCGGGCGAGCCGATGCCTGGTGGGACGAAGTGGCACTCGGATGGCAATTCGAGACTGCACGCACCGCGAAGTCCACCGCGGCCATCAACCCGCTGGCACTCACCGCGGCCGGCGTGATCATCGTTCGGACCGATCCGGAACGTTTGCGCGATAGCGACAGGAATATCGCGCGAGAACTGACGAGCGCGTTTGCCAGCGCAGCGAAACGGCGCCGGCCCAACATTCTCGCTTATAGCAACATCGCCCCCTTCGCCACAAGGCATCGCCCAATCAGTCACAGAAACCTGACCGCCTGAGCGCCACACACAGGAATAAGCAGAAGCCCTACCAGTGCTCCGGTGCGAGCTTGGCCTCGATATCCCGCACGTGGCGCCTGGCGCACTGCGGACAAAGCCACCGCACTGTTCCCCGCTCGCACTCACGTACCCAGGTCAAAGCGGCTACCGGGTCAGGTCGCTGATCACTTTCCGCACCGCAACGAGAACAATGCTTCTCACTCATGGAAGGCGACCAAAATGGACCGTATAGGTTCCCAGGAGGTAGAGATCCTCGCGTTGTCCGATGTATTCGGAATCGTTCGGATCGAGGAGCCGCTCAGCGACCCCGACGTCCTCGGCCGTGAGGCGGTCGCCCACGGTCTCGACCAGATGCTGAATCCGGTTCAGTACATACGCGCGGACAGCTTGCGTAGGCGGAGCCGGATGGTCGAAAGGTACGCTGAACGACCCGACGTCCACCAAGCCCGCTCGGCTGAGCGCAACGTTCCAGCCATAGGGCATGCGGACGACTCCCGGCATCGCAGCACGCATCTCGCGGAACCAGATGTCGCGTGCGGCCAGCAAGCGCCGCTCGAAGCCCGGTTCGCCGACGCCGAGGTCCCACGGCAGGCAATGGTTCTCCAGTCCGCCCTCCGCGAGGGCGAGCACACCGCCGCCCGAGAGGGCGCGGACCAGGCTCTCCACACCCGACTGCTGATCGGGCAAATGGTGCACCATTCCGGCAGCCCAGACCAACTGCGCCGACGGAACCATCTCATGAAGCTTGGCTTCGGCGATATCAGCACGCACTGTATCGATGGAGACACTGCTGCTTCCCGCTTGGCGTCCTGCCGCCTCAGCGGCGACCGCCAGCAGCTCCGGTACCGCATCGACGAGGAGAAGCTTCCCGCCTCCCCGGCGATCGAGGGCGGAAGCAAACGCGGCACTCATGCCGCCAGTACCGGAACCCACATCCACCACGACGGCGTTCTTCGGCAAGCCGCTCGTCAAGCGCTCGGCGATCCCAGCCAGCGTCACCGCGTGCAGTTCGTCGACCTTGCGCATAGAAGGAATCCGCGAAGCCCAGTCGATTCCGTCGTGCGTATGTCCGGCCACCCCATCATCTAACACGACCCACCGCATCAACGACGTGAGGAAGGGGTGTTTCCTACGGAGGATCCGTAGGAAACACCCCTTGCTCCCCTACCCCCGAGGACGGAGCCAGCGTACCCGCCGGATAGCGCGGCTCAATCGGACGGCCGCACGGCCCCGACCGCCGATCCGACGCGCTTGCGCGACTGCCCTCAGTTCCCGTATTCGCGCTCTGGACAGTTCTTCATACATCAACATTTCACTGATCTCCTTGGTCACGAGAGGCGTCGCACTCGGGCGTGGGAGCACGACTTCATGCTTCTTGATCGCGATAGCTGCTCGTGCGGTGGTCATGCGGCTGCGCTCCCCTGCTCACGTCCGGCCGGTCGCCCATCACGCTGTTCCGCAATGGGTCGCTCGACCGGGTTCTTGCGCGGACGTCCCCTGGGGCGCTTGCGCGCGACCACGACTCCACGTTCGAAGATCTCACCGCCCCAGACGCCCCACGGCTCCCGGCGGGCGAGCGCGCCCGCCAGGCATGCCTCCCGGACGGGGCAATCCGCACAGAAGCGCTTTGCCCTCTCCAGGTCGGCCGGCGATTCCGCGAACCAGAGGTCCGCGTTCCCGGAACGGCAGGGCAAGCCCAGGTCGGGCGAGGCAGCGGTATCGAGCAACTCGCCGACTCCGATCCCTGACAGGTCGGTGAGTTCGTCGGGTAACGCCCTCTCTGACGCGAAGGCGATTGCCGATGACATTCCCGTCTCCTTTGTGTAGTAACGGTGTTCGGTTATGGAGATGTACTGCAAAAACACGAAGGCCGCGGATCCGTGTACGGTTCCGCGGCCTTCGTGAGCCAGTCGCCTGAATAGGGTCAGGGATTTCGCTCTCGTGGCGGGTGCGGAACTTCGATCGGAGGCTGCTTGACGGAGGACAGATCGACGATCAGGCGCGCGCGGTGGCCCAGTACAACGTTCCCGTCGACACGACGACGGAGAAGCGCGGCTTCGGCGCTCCCGGCCATGGCGCTTCCCCAGCAAGCACTTCCGAACGGCAAGGTCCGATAGGACAGCAGGGTGCCAGGCTCGTCGATCGTGATGTATGGCTTCACAGCCCAGCACCTCCTTTCGCTATCCAAGCCCGTCGCTGCGCATGACGGGCCGATTCCCCAGCGGGCGTGACTACCCGGCCCTTGCAGGCTATGACCCGACCCCTGGCGGGGGCAACTTATTTTTCGCAAGACTTTCCAAAGCACCGCAGATCGCCGCTGAGCAGCGGCTTCGCCGCGCGAGGGACTTCAGCCGCGCGGCTGACCTTGCTCGCTGCGGACCACGGCCAAGACGTCGGCCCCGAACCGCTCGACCTTGGTCGGGCCTATCCCCGAGATGGCGACCAGCCCTCGCTGATCGGTCGGGCGCTGCTCCGCGATCGCGACAAGTGTGGCGTCGGTGAACACGACGAACGGCGGGATCTTGAGCTCTCGCGCTCGATGGGTTCGCCATTCCTTCAGCCGTGCGAGCAGTTCTTCGTCCACGTTCGATGGGCACCGCGCGCACCGGGCGAGTTTGATCTCGATGGTCTCCAGCAGGGGGCCACCGCAGACGCGGCAACGTGGCTTCGCATTGCCGTCCTTCACCGACCGTGTTCGGGCGGCCCTCGCGGCGGGGTGGTCGTCAGGGAGCAGCCCGTACAGGAACCGGCTTCTCCTGCGGTGGCGTCTGCCCCCGGGATGTCGCGAAAGGGACCACGAAAGCCACAGGTGCTCCCTGGCGCGCGTGACACCGACATAAAGGAGCCGCCGCTCCTCCTCTATCGCGCCTTCGTCACCGTCAGCGTGCTGGATCGGTAGCGTGCCCTCGGCGAGCCCCACCAGAAAAACGGCGTCCCACTCCAATCCCTTCGCAGCGTGAAACGACGCCAGCGTCACACCTTCGACGGTCGGTGGGTGCTGCGCGGCCGCCCGCTGCTCGAGTTCGGCCACATAGCGCGGCAGATCGGCACCCTCGACCGTGTGCGCCAGTTCCTCGGCCACTTCCACCAAGGACAGCAAGGCGTCCCATCGCTCCTTGGCCGCTCCGCCGCTGGGGGGCTGCGCGGTCAAGCCGACCCTTGCCAGCACGTGTCGCACGATCGTCACCAGGTCGGTGGAACCCATCTCCGGCGAGGCAGTCCGCAGTGCGCTCATCGCCTGCCGCACTTCGCGTCGTTCGAAGAAGCGCTCCCCGCCGCGCACGAGGTAAGGAACATCGACTTCGGCCAATGCCCGTTCAAACGTCTCCGACTGGGCGTTGACGCGGTACAGGATCGCGATCTCGCTTGCCGCGACACCCGCATCGAGCAAGGAACAGACCCTTGCCGCCACTGCCGCCGCCTCCGCGGGTTCGTCGTCGAACTCGGTAAACCGTGGTTCCGGACCATCCTTGCGGTGGCCAACGAGGCGCAACCGCGAGCCCGCCGGCCTGTTGCGCGCGGCACCGATCACCTGGTTGGCAAGTTCGACCACCTGAGGTGTGGATCGGTAGTCACGCTCGAGCCGGACGACGGTCGCGCTGGGAAACCGCCGGGTGAATTCCAGCAGTGGCCTGGGCGACGCTCCCCCGAACGAGTAGATCGTCTGGTTCGCGTCGCCGACCACGGTGAGGTCGTCACGCCCACCCAGCCACGAGTCGAGCAGGCGTTGCTGGAGGGGAGTCACGTCCTGGTATTCATCGACGACGAAGCAGCGGTACCGGTCACGAAACTCTCGGGCGACTTCACCGTGTTCTTCCAGTGCGGCGGTCGTGTGCAGAAGGAGGTCGTCGAAGTCGAGAACCCGCGCCGAATTCTTGATCTCTTCATATGCGCGGTAGACCTCAGCGATCTGCGAAGGCACCGCCGGTGTGTCTCGCTGTGCCCGTACGGCCATGGTCGGGTAGTCGTCGGGGGCGATCAGTGACGCCTTCGCCCATTCGATCTCGGTGGCCACGTCACGCAACAACTCGGGGTCGGTGGCGAGCCCGGCCCGATGCGTGGCTTGACCGATGAACCGGAGCTTGCCTTCCAGGAGATCCCACGGCCGGTCGCCGACGACCCGCGGCCAGAAATATCGCAGTTGCCGCCTCGCAGCCGCGTGGAATGTGAGCGCCTGCGCACCTTCGACCCCGAGCGCCCGCAACCGCGTGCGCAGTTCGCCGGCCGCGCGCGCCGTGAACGTCACCGCAAGCACTTGACCAGCGGAAACGTGCCCTGATCTGACCAGGTGGGCGATGCGGTGGGTGATGGTCCGGGTCTTTCCGGTGCCCGCGCCCGCCAGGACGCAGACCGGCCCACGGGGCGCTCCGGCCGCCGCACGCTGCTCAGGATCGAGACCGTCCAGCAGGTCCGGCTCGGCCCCGACCGGGGATGCACTCACCACCGTCGCATCCTCGCAGAGGGGACCGACAGGTTCGAGGGTGGCCACCCGCCCGTATCCTGGTGGATATGGCGGGAAAGCAGGACAAAGAAGCTGCCAAGCAGGCCAAGCTGGAGAAGCGCCAGGCCGGCAAGGCTCGGCGTGCCCAGATCTTCGAGGCGTTCAAGATGCAGCGCCGCGACGACAAGGCGCTCATTCCGTGGATGCTCGGTTCGATCCTTGTCGTCGCGGGCGTGGTGTTCGGAGTCGGGTTCATCTTCCACATGCAGTGGGTTCTGCTCCCGCTCGGCATCATCCTCGGCGTGCTTCTCGCCGTCGTGGTGTTCGGCCGGCGTGTGCAGCGGACGGTGTTCACGAAGGCGGATGGCCAGCCGGGTGCCGCTGCTTGGGCGTTGGACAACATGCGTGGGCGCTGGCGAGTGACCCAGACGGTCGCGGCCACCACGCAACTCGACGCCGTGCACCGGGTTCTCGGGGCACCGGGAGTCGTCCTGGTCGGCGAGGGTGCGCCGCACAGGGTCAAGAATCTCCTGACCCAGGAGAAGAAGCGCGTGGCCCGACTGGTCGGCGAAACCCCGATCTACGACATCGTGGTCGGCAACAGCGAGGGGCAGATTCCCCTTCGTCGTCTCCAACCGCATCTGATGAAGCTTCCTCGCAACCTCAAGCCCGCCCAGGTCGACGCTCTCGAGGCCAAGCTCGCGGCGCTCGGCAACCGGGGCGCGGCACTGCCGAAGGGCCCCATGCCCCAAGGCGCGAAGATGCGCAACGTCCAGCGAACCCTCCGCCGCCGCTAGCTTGGCTTTTAGGGCATGAAGGGGTGTTTGCTACGGATGATCCGTAGCAAACACCCCTTCATCGCTTTCCGAGATGCATCGCCTCGGTCGAGCACCAAAATTGTCGGTGGGTAGCGGCATGATGACCGTATGCCACGGAGATGCGCGGTAGAGGACGCAACGCTCATCCACCAGTTCCCAGGCGGGGTCGCTCCCCGCGAGGCGCTGGTCGAGCTCGGCATGTCCCATTCGACCATTTCTGCTCGTTGTCGCCCTGGGAAACCCTGGCAGCGGCCGATCCCCGGGGTCATCGTCTTCAGCAACGGCACCCTGACCCGGCAGGAGCTCCGGCGCGCGGCATTGGTGCACGCCGGCCCCGGCGCGATGCTCACCGGAATCGAAGCGGCACGCATGTATGGGGTGAAACGACTTCCCGCCGACCGGAGGGTGCATGTCCTGGTTGCCCACAAGAGAGGTGTCTCGTCCTGGGGTTTCGCCACAGTTGAGCGGACCGTGCATCTCCCGGAGCCCATCGAGATCGACGGCCTGCCCGTCGTTCCTTTGGCCCGGGCTCTGTTCGACGCGGCTCGGCGTATGACTGACCTGGACGAGGTGCGTGCCATGATCGCTGACGCTGTCCAACGAGGGCTGTGTGATCCCCGTGACCTCAAGCGAGAAATCGCCGAGGGAAGCACGATCGGTTCGGGGCTGTCCCGACGCGTGACGTATGAGATGGAGGCGGGTATCCGATCGGCCGCCGAGGCCTGGGCTCGGACCGTGGTGAGACGCAGTCAACTACCGGACCCCAAGTGGAACGCAGGTGTTTACTCCTCCGACGGAGAACTGCTCGGCGTTCCCGACGCCTATTGGGAAGAAGTGGGCCTGGCGATGGAGGTCGACTCCTTCGAGTTCCATCTCGGCCCTGCGGACTACGAACGGACAGTACGGAAACACACGAGGCTGACAGCCGCAGGCGTGGTCGTTGTGCATGTGTTGCCGTCGCACCTGCGGGACAGCCCACTCACGGTCGTTCATGATCTGCGCCGCGCGTACCACCAGGCTGTGGGCAGGCCTCCACCGCAGGTAGACGTGGTGATCACCCGTCCGGCCGCTTGACGGGTAAGCGTCCCGGCTCAGCGCAATCGCACCACTACAGTGCGGGTCAGCCGATCGTGCCAACTGCGCCCGTCGATGTTGCGGATGAGTGCAGGAATGATCAAAAAGGTCATCGCGGCACGTACGAGGGCACGCCACACCCCGACCATCGATGCGCCGTCGAGTCTGGCGACCCGAATGCCGGTGATGGCCATACCGGGCGTGAAGCCGAAGAAGGAGACCGGCACGACCGTGATCACCACCCATGCACAGACAGCCCACAGGTTGTAGGACTCCATCAAGGCCGGGTTCTGGAAATCAGGACGAAGGAAGAGGGAGGTCACCAACGACGCCAGCACCAGATCAATGATGAGCGCGAGTACACGCGCGCCACCGCCGGCGACCGAGCCACTGCCGCTTTCCGGCAGCCCCCAGCGTTCGCCTCGCCACCGCGGGGGCGGATCGTCGTGCTCCCTTGGGCCTGCCAAGGCGCCGGACAGCCACTCACCGGTCCATTTCGCCACCTGTCCAGGGTATGCGGGTAGCGGAGAGCCGTTCTGCTCTGGTCCACTAGAGGGGACCTCCGCGCCCGTTAACGTCCGCGAAACATTCGGGTGACGGTCGGGCAACACCGCCCTCTTAGCGTGAGCCGAAGAGAGTACTGCCCCCGGCGAAGACCACGAAGGAGTTACAGAGGGTGTCCACTACTCCAGACGATGTCCAACGTCTCATCACTGATGAGAACGTGCAGTTTGTCGATGTCAGGTTCTGTGACCTGCCGGGCGTCATGCAGCACTTCACGGTCCCCGCCAAGGCTTTTGACAGCGAAGCGTTCGAGGAAGGCCTTGCCTTCGACGGCTCGTCCGTCCGCGGCTTCCAGTCGATCCACGAGTCGGACATGCTCCTCCTGCCCGACCCGGCGACCGCCCGGATCGACCCGTTCCGCAAGGAGAAGACGCTCGCGATCAACTTCTTCGTGCACGACCCGTTCACGCGTGAGGCGTACAGCCGGGACCCCCGCAACATCGCGCGTAAGGCCGAGCAGTACATCGCCGAGTCAGGCGTCGCCGACACCGCGTACTTCGGGCCGGAGGCCGAGTTCTACATCTTCGACTCGATCCGCTTCGACTCCTCTGAGAACGGCACCTTCCACGAGATCGACTCCGTCGAGGGTTGGTGGAACACCGGCAGGGATGAGGAAGGCGGCAACCGCGGTTACAAGACCAAGTACAAGGGCGGTTACTTCCCTGTCCCGCCGGTCGACCACTACGCGGATCTTCGCGACGAGATCACGCAAAAGCTGCAGGGCTCCGGCTTCGTGATCGAGCGGGCGCACCACGAGGTGGGCACTGCCGGGCAGGCCGAGATCAACTACAAGTTCAACACGCTCCTGCACGCTGCTGACGACCTTCAGCTGTTCAAGTACATCGTCAAGAACACCGCGTGGAACGCCGGGAAGACGGCTACCTTCATGCCCAAGCCGCTGTACGGTGACAACGGCTCTGGCATGCACTGTCACCAGTCGCTGTGGAAAGACGGCTCGCCGCTGTTCTACGACGAGTCGGGTTACGCCGGCTTGTCCGACACCGCCCGCCACTACATCGGCGGCATCCTTGCCCACGCGCCGAGCCTGCTCGCCTTCACGAACCCGACTGTGAACTCGTACCACCGCCTGGTGCCGGGCTTCGAGGCTCCGGTCAGCCTGGTGTACTCGCAGCGGAACCGTTCGGCGTGTGTGCGCATCCCGATCACGGGAAGCAACGCCAAGGCCAAGCGGATCGAATTCCGTTGCCCTGACTCGTCAGGAAACCCGTACCTGGCCTTCGCGGCGATGGTGATGGCGGGACTCGACGGCATCAAGAACAAGATCGAGCCGGCGGATCCGATCGACAAGGACCTCTACGAGCTGCCTCCCGAGGAGGCCAAGGACGTCAAGCTCGTACCTGCCGACCTGGGCGCGGTGCTGGACAACCTTGAGGCCGACCACGACTTCCTGACCGAAGGCGGCGTGTTCACCCCCGACGTTATCGAGACGTGGATCTCGTTGAAGCGCGAGAACGAGATCGACCCGCTTCGTCTGCGCCCGCACCCGTACGAGTTTGCGCTCTACTACGACGTGTAACCGTTCGTCGGCTAGTGATTGTTGGAGGAAGGGGCGTTTGCTACGGATGATCCGTAGCAAACGCCCCTTCCTCCAATTCACTGCCTCGCTGCCAGACCTGTGCCCCAGATATCCCAGCCACGATGTGGCGGCCGACGAGATCAGCTTGCCCACATCGCAGCATCGAGGTGCTCGCCGCCGACGCTGTCGAAGCGCACACCCAACCCGACACCACTGCGGCGATCTGCGTCGCGAGAGAACCTCAAGGCCGACATCAAGCCGGTAGCGTCCATCAGCCACGCCGGCCAGGCATGACGTCCTTCGTCAGATCGAAAGACCGCCGTCGACCGGCAGCACGGTGCCCGTGATGTAGCCGGCCTCTTCCGAAGCGAGAAAGCACACGGCGGTCGCGATCTCGCTCGGTTCGGCGAAGCGCGCGATCGGCCCGAGTACATCGGGAATCTTTTCTTCGGGGATGGTGGCAGTCATGCGCGTCGCGGCGTTGGGCGAGACCGCGTTGACCGTCACCCCGAATCCGGCGAGTTCCTTGGCCGCTGTCTTGGTGAAGCCGATGATCCCAGCTTTGGCGGTGGCGTAGTTGGCCTGCCCGCGGTTACCTCGAAGCCCCGTGTAGGAAGTCACGTTGACGATGCGTCCGTACTGCTGTTGACGGAAGTGGGGGACACAGGCGCGCGTGAAGCGGAACGTGCCGCCGGTGTGCACGTCGAGCACGTGTTGCCAATCGTCGTCAGTCAGCTTCCACAGCACGCGGTCACGCAGTAACCCGGCATTGTTCACCAGCACGTCCACGCGGCCGGTGCGCTCCACTGCGGCGGTGACAACGCCGTCGACCGACGTCGTGTCACTGACGTCGGCACCGATGCCGATCGCGCCAATCCGATCAGCCGCGGCCTCGACCTCGGCCCCATCAAGGTCGACCATCACCACCTGGGCGTCGGCCTGCCGAAATCGCTGCGCCACCGCGAGACCGATCCCACGCGCCGCGCCGGTCACGATGACGGTCCGGCCGGCGAAACCGAAAGTGATTTCCGTCATCGAGTACGTCCCACGGTCGCCGTCCGGGAACCCAGCGTGAAGGTGACAGGGAAAAATAAGCGAGCGCTTAGGTTTCTGGGCACGCGCTTACAATGCTGGGTCGGCACACGCGATGTCAATGGCGCGAACCCTGGCGTGTTTCACTGCCTCACGTCCGGACCATGTTGGGAGTCCGCGGGTCTGCTAGCGCGCCGACCATCCGGGGCACGAGAGTGCCGTAGTGCGCTGCCACCACGGCTGCCGAGGTCCCACCCTCGCGGAACCATTGCGCAGTCGATGCCGATCGACACCGGCGCTCGCACCGCCATGCGCACGTCGCTCGTCGAAAAACCCGTGCCCCCCAGTCCTGCCTCCACGACCTGGCGAAACCGATCCTCGATCTCGCGCTCGTTGTTGTCGACTCTGGCGCGGACATGACCTTCGGCGTGGTCGAACACAAAACCGCGCACCATAAGCCGCAAGTTGGACAGCCGGCCGTCCCGAACGCGCGAAGGCATCGCGGACCCGTTTCAACGTCGCCTCGTGACCCTCGCGCCAGATCACGTAAAGAAGCGCCTCCTTGGTCTCGTAATGGACATACGGACCGCTCGGCCAAGCTCTCACAGGGATCGTTCGGCGCCTCCGGTCCAGAGAGCACACCAACACGACCCCATTCGGTGACCGCCGCAAGATCGTCATCGGCACATCGATACCGACGACTCGTGTGGTTCGTGCGGTGAGAAACGAAGGAAAGCGCCCAGATCTCTCCGGTGCACTGCTGTGCAAGGCCCCCGCTCAGTCTGCGGTGGTGAGCACCTTCAGATCGATGCCAGCTCGTTCGAAGCGACCGCGGGGATCCTCGACCAGGCGCCGCCGCTCAAGGTCCATCAGCCCCGCTGTACAGGTGATCTCGGCCGACGGGGTTCCGTCAAGTTTGTAGATGTTGTTCGCGATGTGGAAGGTCTTTCCCTCTCCGAACTTCATTTCGCAGGTGACTTCCACCACGTCACCCTGGCGTAGTTCGCGCCGGAACACGATGTGCGACTCGAGGAGCACCGGTGCCAGGTTCTCGGCCCGCAAGCCGTCTCGACCGCCGGAAGCCTTCTCCATCGCTTCGAGCCGCGCGACTTCCCCGTATGAGTGGTACACCGCGTGGTTCAAATGTCCGAGGGAGTCCAACTCGTAGTGCCGCACCTTGATCTGGACGTGAAACGGTTCGCGCTTGGCCACCCTCTCACTGTAGATAGGCCCGCCGCGCCTCCCGCACCCCCGTCGCAGGAAGGAGCGTTTGCTACGGATGATCCGTAGCAAACGCTCCTTCCTCCACAAAGCCGCCGATGCGGAGGTCAGGAGTCGTAGAAGATGCGCTCAACAACAGCGTTGGCACGGCGAGTCGTGCGCCGGTATGCGTCCAGAAACTCCCCCGGATCGTCATCCGCGCTGTAGCCGAGCACCCGCGCGACCGCAGCGAGGTCCCGGCCCGTCCCCGGCACCTGGTCGGCGGCCTTGCCCCGCACGAGTATCGTGGCGTTACGGACGCGGGTGGCGAGCAGCCAAGCTTCCGCGAGCGCCGTCGTATCCGCGGCATCCACAAGGCCGGCGTCCGCGAGCGCGGTCAACGCGCCCGGTGTCGATGTCGTCCGCAGTGCAGGCAACTCGTGCGCGTGGAGCAACTGGAACAGTTGGACCGTCCACTCGACATCGGCCAAGCCGCCCCTGCCCAGCTTGGTGTGCAAAGTAGGGTCGGCCCCCTTCGGCATCCGCTCGGTTTGCACCCTGGCTTTCATCCGGCGCACCTCACGGGCCCGCACGGCGTCGAGGCCACCAGCCGGATAGCGGATTGGGTCGATCGTGGCGATGAACCGTTCGCCCAGGTCGATATCACCGGCGATGAAACGGGCGCGGAGCAACGCCTGAGACTCCCAGACCTCGCCCCACCGTGCGTAATACGCACGGTACGAGTCCAAAGTGCGAACCAGCGGCCCCCCGCGTCCCTCCGGCCGAAGATCCGTGTCGACCTGAAGCGGCGGGTCCGCACTCGGCGTGCCGAGCAACTTTCGGACTGTTTCCGCCACACCCGACGCGAACTTGACCGCGTCCTTGTCATCCACCCCTTCGCAGGGCTCGCACACGAACAGGATGTCGGCGTCGGAGCCGTACCCGAGTTCCGCACCGCCGAGCCTGCCCATTCCGATGACCGAGATACGTGCGAGTTCCCGGTCGAGTTCGGCTTTTCGTCTCGCCACGACTGTCGCAAGCGTGCCCTGCAACACCGCTACCCATACACTCGACAGCGCCTCGCAAACCGCTCGCACCTCCATGAGCCCCAGCAGATCCGCCGCGGCCACGCGCAACATCTCGTGCCGGCGCAAGGAACGCGCCGCGGCCACTGCCGCGTTCAGGCCTGGCTGCCGTCGAACCGCGGCCCGCAGCGACTTCGAGACCTCGGCGGGATCACGCCCCGCCAGCCGAGCCGGGTCACCGAGAAGCTGAAGTACTTCGGGTGCGCGCGCCAGCAGTTCAGGCACAAGTCTGGACGTGCCAAGCAGAAACGCGAGACGTTCGACAACCGCGCCCTCGTCACGCAGAACCCGCAAGTACCAAGGAGTTTCCTCGAGCGCTTCCGAGACCTTGCGGTACGACAGCAGACCGCCGTCCGGATCCGGCGTGTCGGCCAACAGGTCCAACAGGACGGGAAGCAAGGCGTGCTGGATGGAAGCACGCCGCGAAACGCCGGCAGTCAGAGCTTTGATGTGCCGTAACGCGCCGTCCGGAGCCGCGTAACCGAGCGCGGCGAGCCGGTTGGCCGCTTGCTTCGTGGTTAGGCGCAAAGCCTCAGTCGGTACACTCGCCACGGCCTGCAGCAGTGGCCGGTAGAACAGCTTTTCGTGCAACCGGCGAATACGCTGGGCATGCTTCCGGAATTCAGCCACCAGCACATCGCCCGCACTCCGGTCGGCTCCTGCCTTGATTCCGATGGAACGCGCCAGCACACGGAGTTCGGCCTTATCCGACGTCTCAGGGAACAGATGAGTCCGCCGTAATCGCCGGAGCTGTAGTCGATGTTCGACAATGCGCAGAAATTCATACGACGTCTCCAACTCTGCCGCGTCCGCGCGCCCCACATAGCCGCAGGCCCCCAATGCGGCAAGAGCATCGACAGTGGAAGAAGATCGTATCTCCGCGTCCGCTCGGCCATGGACCAACTGCAACAACTGCACGGCGAACTCGACATCCCTGAGTCCTCCGCGCCCCAGCTTGAGCTCACGGTCGACCAGTTCGGACGGTACGTGTTTCTCGACCCGCCGACGCATTTGCTGCACATCGGCGACGAAGTTTTCCCGCTCCGCGGCCGACCAGACCATCGACTTCACCACGTCGATGTACTGACGTCCGAGTTCAGCGTCGCCCGCGACCGGCCGCGCTTTCAAGAGTGCCTGGAACTCCCAGGTGCGCGCCCATTTTTCGTAATAGGCGGTGTGTCCTTCGAGAGTTCGCACGAGCGCTCCGGCCTTACCTTCCGGCCGGAGTGCCGCGTCGACTTCGAAACAGGCATTGCCGACGATCCGCATCATCGCTCTGGCAAGTCTCGTAGCGACCTGGAGATCACCTTCTGCCACGAAGATGACGTCGACGTCACTCACGTAGTTCAACTCTCGGCCGCCACACTTTCCCATGGCGATCACGGCGAGCCTGGTCTCGGAGGGGTCGTCTGTCCGCAACTCCGCACGGGCGATGTCCAATGCCGCGACGAGCGCTGCCTCGGCAAGGGTCGTGAGGTGCCGCGTGACTTCCATATAGGAGGGCTGGTCAAGTTGCCTTTCGACGACGTGTCCCAGGTCGTCGGCGGCTATCTCCAGCAGCAGGCCGCGATAGGCCGTCTTCAGGGCTGACTCCGCGTCGCCCTTCGTCCGCGCCTTTCCAGGACCGTCGTCATCGATTACCGCGGCACGGAGCACCGTCGAGTAGGACTCAGCGTCTGTGTTCTTCTCGTTCGCCAGCCGTCGCCACTCGCCCGGGTTGCTGACAAGGAAATCGGCTAGCGCGGTCGAAGTGCCGAGGACACCGCACAGGCGACCCCTCAGGATCGGGTTGATGCGGAGGGCGTCAGCCAACTGTGGCCAAGCGGTGGGTTCTGATTCCCGGAGACGGTCGAAGCTTCGCAGGGCGAGGTCCGGATCGGGCGAGCGCGACAACGCGGTGAGTACATCGAGACTCGAACCCTCAGGACCGGTCGCGCCCCACCATCCCGCGGCGCGCAAGTACTCTTCGGCTCGGCTGTCGGTCAGCCCGTACCGCGCGGGAGACCCTGCACCTCGTGACTGCTCTGGCATCAGCCTCCACCGTAGCCTCCCAGGTGGAGGAAGGGGTGTTTACTACGGATGATCCGTAGTAAACACCCCTTCCTCCACAAAGGTTGGCTAGGCGAGCGGGAGGGTAGGGCGCGGGGACGACGGGTCGAGAGTGCCGGCGCAAAGGTTGACGAAGCGAGCGGCGAATGGGCTCCAGGTCTGGGCAATGTCCGCGTGCACGGCCGTGAGCGTTTCGGTGTCGAACGCTCCTGGCCTCGCGACGGCGGACATAGTCGGCGCGTCGCGGGCCCAAGCCTGGACAATTTCCGGCGTCGTCTCGATGTGGAACTGGACACCATAGGCGGCCCGGTGCAGCCGAAACGCTTGGTGCGGGTACCGGGGCGACGACGCCAGCAGCACGGCACCAGGGGGAAGCACGCTTATACCGTCACCATGGAATTGCATGACGTCCGGCATGAGCGGCAACTCCGCGAACAGCGGGTCCGTCCAGGCAGCGTCCTTCTTCGAAACCAAGCCGGCGCCGACCTCGGGTCCGTTTTCGCCCGGCGTGACACGTCCACCAGTCGCGACGGCGAGGAACTGCGCACCGAGACAGATCCCCAGTGTGGGCAGGCCGCCGCGGGCCGCTTTGGCCAGCAGGTCACGAACAGCCGGAATCCAGGGGTGCGAGCCTTCTTCGTCAGTGTTCATTCCACCCCCGAGGCAAACCACACCGGCATACTCGCCGAGGTCGTCAGGAACCGGGTCCTCAGGGGGTAGCCGGACTTCGAGCTCCGCCCCCGAGTCAGTAAGCCAGTCACCTAGCGGCCCCAGCGGACCGGACTCATCAGGTTGGATGATCAGCAGACGTGGTGCACTCACCAAGCCAGGATACGACCACATTGACGGTCGAGCGGGCACCGCGGACGGCTTCACGCTGCCGGCCAGGCCGAGGCTAGGAGCGATAGCCGCGGAGTTGTTCCTAGCAGTCGGGCCTCGCGGGACGGTCTTGAGCGTGAGGAAGGTGGCTTTACTACGGACTATCCGTAGTAAAGCCACCTTGCTCACGTTTGAGTCGGGTGGTGGTGGCGGTGGGAGGTGATTCTGGTTCGGGTCGGGGTGGGAAGCACACACAAAAGGGGCCCGCTGGTCGCCGGTGTGGCGTGGTCAGCGGGCCCCTGTGGGGTTGGTGTTCGGCGGTGTCCTACTCTCCCACACCCTGTCGGGTGCAGTACCATCGGCGCTGGT
>NZ_JBHUKR010000019.1:0-155250 GCF_042684065.1 Amycolatopsis pigmentata
ACCACCACGACGCCATGATCCACTACGGAGCAAGCGAGTGCCGTTGCAGTACTAGGCGACTTGAACCGCCCGTGGACCGCCGTTGCGGCAGGCCGGGGACTTCCCGAAACGGACCGGACCGCAAGCGCCGATCACGTCACGAGCTCTTCCACTCAGCGGCCCGGCCGAGGGAAGGTCCGGGTCGCGAGAACCGCGCAGGCCACTGCCAGCGGCAACTCGGCGAAGACGGCCATCAACACCGCCAGCTTGAAGTCCGGACCCGGGGCAGCCGTCATGGTGTCGAACCAGGCGTCGACCAGCAGCAGGGTCGAGGTCGCGGCGGAGGTCAGGCAGGCCCGGCAGTCGCCGCGCCTGAGGAGTAGTCCGGTGGAACAGGCACTATGCCCCGGTGCTCCACGGCGGACCACGTCCGACCGTGAAGTGTCCACCCGGACGCGGTCAGCGTTTGCGTTCGCTCTCTGGTCAGACGGCGAGCACTGTCGGCAAACAACGGCAGATGTTTGCCAGGACGGCCAACTACTCAGCGGGTAACCGGCCCTCGGTGCCGTCGGTGAGGGTGAAACCGGTGACGAATTCCGGATGGATACGCAGGACGCGGTCCATGGCGTGATCGACCCACGGGCGCAAGATCCGTTCGTAGCGGGTGATCGCGTCGGGATCGGTCACGGCGCGCGCGATGCCGGTGACGATCACACTCCAGCCGGTGTGAGTGAGAGGGTCGATGTCGTCCGCCTCGTAGGCGACGACGGTGTTGACGCTGGAGTTCAGCGCCGCACCGGCGTGACTGCGGATGATGACGTCGCCGTCGTCGATGACGTGGTTGATGGGGCGGATGGCGGGCAGTGCGTGTTCGGTGAACACGATGCGCCCGAAGCCGACCCCGGCGAGGAGTTTCAGGGCGTCGTCGCGGTCCAGTTGTGTCAGGTGCCGAGTGTTCATCAGTCGGTGGATGTCCTATCCGCGGCCGTAAGCAGGCCGTAGTGGCCGTCGTAGCGGAGGTAGAGCACGCTGCCCCGTCCGGTTTCGATGTCGTGGAAGAACCGATAGGGCATCTCGGTGGTGTCCAAGCGCCCGGCGGCCTGCCCGGGGGTCAGCCGGGGTACGCCGTGCACGTCGACCGTCCACGGCATCGACACCGGCGGTGCCGGTGGTCGCAGGCCGGACAGCCGGGCGAGCCGGTAGCCGGTGGGCCCGATCCGGTAGACGAGGCTGTCCTGCCCCGTGTCGGTGTCGACGAAGAGGTGGAAGGCGTAGTCCATCACGTCCATGGTCAGCGCGGCCTCGTCGGGACGGCAGCGGCTCAGCGGGTAGCGCTTGTGGCGCACGATCTTGCGCCGCGCGGGCGGGACCGACACCGCGAGCGGGTGGTCGTGAGGACGGCGGCCATCCGGCCACGGGCGTGGCGTCGCCGGGTGGGCCAGTCTTGTCAGCTGGTCACCCAGCCGGGCGCGCAGGAGCACGGCGGCTTCACGGAAGAACGCCGCGGCCGCCTGCGCCCGGATGGCCTGTCCATCGAAGGTCATGTTGGCCTGGGCGAGCGCGGGCCTGGCCGCGCTGGTCTGCCGGAAGGTGGTCAGCCGCACCCGCACCGAGTCGATCTCGCCGGTCAGGCGCCGCGTGAAGGACGCTATTCGCCGCTGCACGTACTCGCGTGCGCCATCGAGCACCTCTCCCACGGTCTGCACGGCAATGTCCGGAGCCGCCGCGCTCGTCCCTCCACCCCAGTACTTGCATAGTTTCGAAATTTATAAGTCACGCACGCAATCGTGGTGGAGTGCGAACGGGGAGGCAAAGGGTAGAAGGTCACTTTCGGTGTGATCGGACGTCACGCGTCCGCGCCGCCGTCCGATCCGGCCGTGAAGACGTGGGCGATGTCACCCGGGTTACGCGGTCGCGATCTTTCGGACTTGCTAAAGTTGGCAACTGTTGAATCGTCGCCCAGGCGCGGTCCCGGAGGAGTGTCGGTGAGCAGGCCCCTGTATCAGCTGAAGGCGGAGTTCTTCAAGACGCTGGGCCACCCCGCCCGGATCCGGGTCCTGGAGCTGCTGTCCGAGCGGGAGCACGCGGTGGCCGAAATGCTGCCGGAGGTGGGCGTGGAGCCGGCGAACCTGTCTCAGCAGCTGGCGGTGCTGCGCCGTACCGGCCTCGTCACCACCCGCAAGGAGGGCTCCAGCGTGTATTACTCGCTGACCAGCCCGTATGTGGCGGAGCTTCTGGCGGTGGCGCGCAAGATCCTCACCGGGGTGCTGTCCGGACAGGTGGAGTTGCTGGACGACCTGCGCACGCCGGTGCCCGCGGCACGGGGCCGCAAAGGCTCTGATGCCCGGGGGACCTAGGGCCGCGGCCGCGCGCTGATTCCTTCTCGTCGCCCGGTGGGGCGACATCGCCCTGTCATGTCGGAATTGCTGGAGTAGGTGGTGGTCGGTTTTGTGGCGAAAGATCCGCCGCACCGGGCGGGTGGCCGAACCCGCGCCGGAGCGGCCGGCCGGCGACCGGCCGGAGGCCGCCGTGACGCTGGGCGGGTCGGTGCAGGTGCGGCATGTCGATGCCGGCTCGTGCAACGGGTGTGAGGTGGAGATCGGTTCGGCGTTCGGGCCGGTGTACGACGCCGAGCGGTACGGTGCCCGGTTGGTCGCCTCGCCGCGGCATGCCGACGCGCTGCTGGTGACCGGGCCGGTGACCCGGAACATGGCTGAGCCGTTGCGGCGCACCTACGACGCGGTGCCCGGCCCCAAAGTGGTGGTCGCCGTCGGCGACTGCGCCCGCGACTGCGGGGCGTTCGCCGGGGCCTACGGGCTGGCCGGGCCGGTGTCGGAGGTGGTGCCGGTCGACGTGGAGATCGCCGGATGCCCGCCGAGACCCGAGGCGATCGTCGAGGGATTGCGGAAGCTGACCGGGCGATGAACCTGGCGGCGACGGCCCTCGGCGCGGCCGGGGCGATCGGGGTGGCGAGCGCGCTGGTGAGCGTGGCGGTCCCGCGCCGGACACGCTCGGCGGTGGCCGGTGCCGGGACCGCGCTGGCCGGTGTGGCCGGACTCGTCGCCGGAATCGCGGCGCTGGCCGGTGCGTCGTTTTCCGTTACCTGGACAGGGGTTTTGCCGCTGTCGGGAGTGTCGTTCACGCTCGACGCGCTGGGTGGGCTTTTCGTCGCGGTGACCGGCGGGGTGGCGGTCGCCGCCGGGATCTACGGGATCGGTTATGCCCGGCACGGTCTGGATTCCCGGCCCGTGCAGGCGGTGTTCCCGCTGTTCGTGGCGGCGATGATGGCCGTGCCCGCGGCGGCGAGCGTGGGCACGTTCCTGGTGTGCTGGGAACTGATGGCACTGGCGTCGCTGCTGCTGGTGCTGGCCGAACAGGCGCGGCGTCCCGAGGTGGCGTCGGCAGGCCGTTGGTACGCGGTGATGACCCACCTCGGGTTCGTGACCGTCCTGGTCGGGTTGCTGGTGTTCACGGCGCACGCGCGCGGTGACGCGTTCACGGCGCTGCGCCAGGCACATCTGTCACCGGCCACGAGTGGCATCGTGTTCGCGCTGACGTTGGCGGGCTTCTCCTCGAAGGCGGGGATCGCACCGTTGCACGCGTGGTTGCCGCGGGCGCATCCGGAGGCGCCCAGTCCAGTGTCGGCGTTGATGTCGGCGGCGATGGTGAACCTCGGGGTGTACGGCATCGTGCGGGTCGGGTTCGATCTGCTCGGTGGCGGACCCCGCTGGTGGTGGCTCCTGGTGCTCGCCCTGGGTGTCGTGTCGGCCGTGTACGGGATCCTGCAGGCGGCGATGAACACCGACCTCAAACGCCTGCTCGGTTATTCCACCACCGAAAACCTCGGCCTGGTCCTGGTGGGTGTGGGAGCGGCCGGGTTGTTCGCCTCGTCCGGCCAGCGCGTGCTGGCCGGGGTGGCGCTGGCGGCGGCACTGCTGCACGTGGTGAACCATGCCGCGTTCAAAACGTTGCTGTTCCTGGCGGCCGGGTCGGTGGTGCACGCCACCGCCACCCGCGATCTCGACGGCCTGGGTGGGCTGAGGTGGCGAATGCCGGTGACCACAGCGCTTTTCGGGCTGGGTGCGCTGGCCGCGTCGGCCTTGCCGCCGGGCACGGCGTTCGTGTCGGAATGGTTGCTGCTGCAGGCATTGGTCCACGGCCTGCCCGCCTCCGGGGTGCCGACCGCGATCGCGATGCCGGTCGCGGTGGCGGCGGTGGCGTTGACCGCCGGCCTCGCGGTGGCCACGTTCGTGAAGGCGTTCGGTGTCGGGTTCCTCGCCAAACCACGCAGTGTGGGCGCCGAACGGGCTCATGAGAGTCCGGCGAGCATGCTGGCCGGGATGGGCGTGGCGGCGGTGGCCTGTCTGGTCCTGGCGGTACTGCCCACAGCGGTGTTGCCGGCGGTGGGGGCCGCGGCGGGATTCGGTGACCCGGCCGTTCGCGACGCGGTCACTCTGCGCCTGGCGGGAGTCGCGGGGTCGGTCTCGCCCTTGCTGCTGGCGGCCGGGCTGCTGGTCGCGACCGTGGCGGTGCTCGGCGTGACGCGGGCACTGGTGGCGCGCAGGGCCCGGCGCGTGGCGCGAGTGTGGGACTGCGGGGCCGGTCCGATGTCGGCGCGGATGGAATACACCGCGACCTCGTTCGCCGAACCGTTGCAGCGGGTGTTCGACAACGTGGTGCGGCCGGAGACCGACGTGGACGTGGACCATCACGAGGAGTCGCGCTATTTGGTGGCGGCCGTGGAGTATCGCCGCCGGGTACCCGACCGGATCGAGCGGCGCCTGTATACGCCGGTGCTGGCCGCGGCCCGCGCCTGGGGCGAGGCGGGACGCCGGCTGGCGAACGGGAGCGTGCACCGCTACCTCGGCTACGGTTTCTCGACGGTGTGCGCCGTGCTGATCCTGCTGGCGGTGACCCGGTGAGCGCGCTCGGCATAGCCGGCGGGATCGTTCAGCCGCTGCTGCTGGTGGGCGGGTCGCCGCTGCTGGTCGGGGTGATGCGGCAGACGCGGGCGAAACTCGAGGGCCGCGCCGGCGCCGGTGTCCTCCAGCCCTGGCGTGATCTGCGCAAACTGTTGCTGCACAAGGAATCCATGACCCCGCGCGGCACGAGCGAGGTGTTCCGGTACGCGCCGCTGGTGCTGATGGCGACCACCCTGGTGGTCGCCGTGGTCGTCCCGTTCGTGACGACCGCCTCGGCCGTGGACCCGGTGGCCGACCTGTTCGCGGTGGTCGCCCTGCTGGCTCTCGGGGCGGTGGCGCTCGCGCTGGCGGGGCTGGACACCGGCACCGCGTTCGGGGGGATGGGCGCCAGCCGGGAGACCACGATTCTCGCGCTGGTCGAACCCACCCTGCTGGTCGCGATCTTCGCGCTGTCGGTGCGAGCCGGCTCGACCAACCTGGCCGCGATCGTGTCGTCCACGCTGCGTGATCCGGTGCGGGTGATCTCCCCGGTCAGCCTGCTGGCGGCGGTCGCGCTCATCGTGGTGATCGTCGCCGAGACCGGGCGGTTGCCGGTGGACAATCCCTCGACCCACCTGGAACTGACCATGGTGCACGAGGCAATGGTCCTCGAGTACGCCGGGCCGGATCTGGCGCTGGTCGAACTCGCCTCGGCGATGCGGCTGTCGGTGTTTCTCGGCCTGCTGGCGAACCTGTTCGCACCATGGGGTGTCGCCACCACGGCGGCCCCGGTCGCGTTGCTGGCCGGGGTGGTCGCGCTGGTGGTCAAGGTCGGGGTGCTGGGCGTGGTGCTGGCCGGGAGTGAGGTGTTCCTGGCGAAACTCCGGCTGTTCCGGGTGCCCGAACTGCTGGCCGGGTCGTTCCTGTTGTCGTTGCTCGCCGTCGCGGCCTCGTTCTTCCTGGCCTGAAGGAGAACTTCGTGAACGAAACCGCGTATGTGCAGTTGCTGGACCTGGCGTGCGGAGCGTTGCTCCTGACCGCGGTGCTGATCCTGTGGCGGCGGGAACTGGCCGTCATCATCCGGGTGTTCGCCCTGCAGGGTCTCGCGCTCGCGACCCTCGTCGCCGTGCTGGCCGCGCGGGAGGGGACGGCCGATCTGTGGGCGGTCGCGGCCGGGATTCTCGTGCTGCGCGCGGGGGTGCTGCCCTGGCTGCTGCGCAGGGCGCTCGCCGGTTCCGGCGATGCCGGGCGCGAGACCCGCCCACTGGTCAACGTCGCCACGTCGCTGCTCACGGCCGCGGCGCTGACGCTGCTGGCCTATGCGGTGTCCCGGCCGCTGGTCGAACTGGCCCCGTCCCCGGCGACGCAGGCGATCCCGGTCGGGGTGACGGTGGTGCTGATCGGCTTCCTCGTGCTGGTCACCCGCCGCCGGGCACTGTCCCAGCTGGTGGGGTTCCTGTTGCTGGACAACGGGATCACCGCGGTCGGGTTCCTCACCACCACGAGTGCCGGGCTGGTCGTAGAGGCCGGGGTGTCGCTGGACGTGCTGCTGGCGGTTCTGGTGCTGCAGATCCTGACCACCCGGATCCGGGAAACCTTCGGCGACACCGACCTGGACGAGTTGCGGGAGTTGCACGACTGATGACGCTCCTGACCCTGATACCCGTGGCGGTACCCGTGCTGGCCGCGCTCGCCTACGCCGCTTTCGGCTGGGGGCGGGCGACCGCGTGGATCAGCGCCACCGGCGCCGCCACGATGCTGGCCGCGGCGATCACCCTCGCCGTCCACAGTGGACAGGCCGGAGCGTCGGCCGTGGCGGGTGGGGTGCTGCGGGTGGACGCGTTGTCGGCGTTCATGCTGATCGTCATCGGCGCGGTCGCCCTGCTCGCCACCGCGGCCACCCCCGCCTACTTCCGGGGCGAGATCGGGGCGCGCCGCGCGACGGCACGCACGGCGGCGCGGCACAGCGTGCTGGTGCAACTGTTCCTCGCGGCGATGAGCCTGGCGGTGCTGGCCGCCGACCTCGGGGTGCTGTGGGTGGCGATCGAGGCCACCACCCTGATCACCGCGTTCCTGGTCGGGCAACGCCGCACCAAGGCCGCCGTCGAGGCCGCGTGGAAATACGTGGTGGTCTGCTCCACCGGCATCGCCCTGGCGTTGCTGGGCACCCTGCTGCTCAACTACGCCGCGCACGGCACCGGCCTGAACCTGGCCGCGCTCACGGAGAACGCCCACGGTCTGGACCCCGGGGTGGCGCGGATCGCGGTCGCCCTGCTCATTCTCGGCTTCGGCACCAAAGCCGGCCTCGCGCCGCTGCACGCCTGGCTGCCCGACGCGCACTCCCAGGCGCCCGCACCGGTGTCGGCGCTGATGTCCGGAGTGCTGCTCTCGGTCGCGCTCTACGCGATCATGCGGGTCAAGGTCATCGCCGATCCCGTGCTGGGCCACGGATTCGTCCGCGCCCTGCTCGCCGTGATGGCGTTGGCGTCCCTGGCACTGGCCGCGTCACTGATGCTCGCGCAACGCGACTACAAGCGGATGCTGGCCTATTCCAGCATCGAACACCTCGGCCTGGCCGCCCTGGGCGTCGCGATCGGCAGCCCCCTCGCCATCATGGCCGCGCTCTTGCACGTGCTCGGCCACGGGCTCACCAAGGCCGTCCTGTTCCTGGGGGCGGGCCGCATCCTCCAGTCCACCGGCACCAGCAGGATCTCCGATGTCCGCGGTCTCGCCACACGCGGGCCGCTGCTGGCAGGCTGTGTCGGACTCGGCGTGCTGGCGCTGATCGGGCTGCCCCCGTTCAGCCTGTTCGCCAGCGAACTCGGCCTCGTCCGCGCGGGCTTCGGCGCCGGCCTCGGCTGGGTCACGGCCGCCGCGCTGCTGCTGGTGCTGGTGATCGCCGCCGCGCTGATCGGCCACTCCAGCCGCATGCTGCTCGGCCGCTCGCCCGAGGGCCCCGGGGCCGCCACCGCCCCGGTCCGCGTGACCACCGTGCTCGCGCTGACCCTGATCAGCGGGTTGGTCGCCTGCGCCGCGCTCGGCATCGCGGCGGGACCACTGAACACTTTGTTGCAAGACGCCGCCAACCTCCTCACGGGAGCGCCATGACCGACACCATCGAAGCCGATCGCGTCGCCTTCACGCTCGCCCCCGAAGAACTCCCCGAACGCGCGAAATCCTTGCTGGCACAGGGATTCCGGGTCGCGCTCGTCGCCGGTCACGACGACGGCGACCGGCTCCGCCCGGTCTACCTGTTCACCGCTGCCCACCCCGACCGGCGCGTCGAACTCCACGTTCCGTTGCCCAAAGCGGAGCCGCGCGTGCCCAGCCTGGCCGGCCTGTCCTTTCCGGCCGGCCGGTTCGAACGCGAGATGCGCGACCTGTACGGCATCGTGCCCGAGAACCACCCGCTGCCACGGCGGCTGGTGCGGCACTTCCACTGGCCCAAAGGCTGGTACCCCATGCTCGACGACACCGGGGAGCCGCCTGCCCTCGGCGATGTCGACGGCCCGTACCCGTTTCGCACCGTGGAGGGCGACGGGGTGTACGAGATCCCGGTCGGCCCCGTGCACGCGGGCATGATCGAACCGGGGCATTTCCGGTTCTCGGTGGTCGGCGAGACGATCCTCAACCTCAAGGCCCGCCTGTGGTTCGTCCACAAAGGAATCGAGAAGCTGTTCCCCGGTCGCCGCCCCGCCGACGCCGTCGAGTTGGCCGAACGAATCAGCGGGGACACCGCCGTCGGCCACACGCTCGCCTTCTGTCTCGCCGTCGAGGACGCGCACGGGCTGGCCGTACCCGAGGACGCGCAACGGATCCGGGCGATCCTGCTGGAGCTGGAACGCCTCTACAACCACATCACCGACCTGGGCGCGCTGTGCAACGACGTCGGTTACGGCATCCTCAACGCCCACGCCCAGCGAGTGCGTGAACAACTCCTGCGCCACAACGACCACGTCACCGGTCACCGGTTGCTTCGCGGCGCCATCCACCCTGGCGGCGCACGCCTCCGGCACCGGCCCGATCTGGAGCACCTCCGTCGGATCGGCGGCGATGTCGCCGAGATCGCCGGGTTGGCGCTGTCCAACAGCGTGGTGCGCGACCGGTTCACCGGCACCGCCGTGCTCACCCGGCAGCAGGCGACCGACCTCGGCACCCTCGGCTATGTGGCCCGCGCCAGCGGCCTCACCCTCGACTCTCGCAACGACCACGCCTTCCTCGACTCTGGATTCGGCCCGGTCGTCCACGCGCGCACCGACGGCGACGTGCTCTCTCGCTTCCTCGTCCGCGCCGAAGAAATCCAGCACGGCATCGCCCTCATCGCCCACCTCGCCGCCCAGGTGCGGGAATTCGACGTCACCGCGGCGCGCGAACTCGCCGCTCCGGTATCCGCCTCCGGGGTCGGTATCGCCGAGGGGTGGCGCGGCACCATCGTCCACCGCGTCGAACTCGCGCCCGACGGCATCCTGACCCGCGTCAAGATCGTCGACCCCAGCTTCTTCAACTGGCCCGCCCTGCCCGTCGCGCTGGCCGACACCATCGTTCCCGACTTCCCCCTCACCAACAAGAGCTTCAACCTGTCCTACGCCGGCAACGATCTATAACGGCGCCGGTCCGGTGAGTGGTAATAAGCCCGGACAGCTCTAGTGGGCGCCGGGCTGGGCGGCGATGCGGTCGAGGACGGTGTCGAGTTCGGCGCGGGACCACCAGGCGCCGTTCCGCATGACGCCGGCGATCTGGTGCAGTGCGGTGTGGTCGCGCAGCGGGTCCTCATCGAGGAGAACCAGGTCGGCCGCCATGCCGGCGGCGACTCGGCCGAAGGCGTCTTCGGCGCCCAGGAACCGGGCCGGTTCGGTCGTGGCCATCCGTAGGATGGTCAGGGGGCCGAGTCCGGCTTGGGCGAGGTAGTCGAATTCGTCGTGCAGGGCGAATCCGGGGATGACTGCCGCGGCCCCGCACGAGTCGGTACCTGCGATCATCGGAACCCCGGCGTCGGCGAAGGTCTTGGTCATCCGCAGTTGCACATCCCAGTGGCGACGCAGGATGTGGCGGGTGAGGTCGGGCAGCTTGGCGAACTCCGTTGCCGACTTGTCCCAGGCGCGTAGTTCGTCGGAGGCCATGTAGCGGCGCCGGGGGTCTTCAGTGTGTTCGGGTGAGTCGGCGAACTGCTGGGTATGCATCCGGATCAGGGTCGGGCACTGCCAGACGGTGTGCTCGGCGAACACGGCCGCGAGTTCTTCGGCCTTCTCCTGGTTGTAGGAGTCGTCGGCGAGGTCGTAGGCGTGCGCTTCCCGTTCGGAGGTGGCCGTCGCGGGGTTGAGCACCATTCCTTTGAGGAGCCGGTTCTGCACCGTGCCGGAACCAGGAATCTTGATCCTGGGGATGGGCGGAAGCTTGCGGCTGACGTTCTCGGCACGCACGTCGGCTTCACGAGAGGACGCCGCCGCGAACATCGTGACCCCCGGCCCGAGGTGCTCGATCGACCACACCCCGCCGCGGGCGGCCTCTCGGGGGTCCAGGTCGGCCGGCAGATGGCCGCCCAGCCTGATGCCGAGCCGGTTTGCCTCCCGTAAAGCGGCCATGAAGGTGGCGCCGGTCGTGACTCCGGCTTTGACGAAGTCAGCGCCATCGCGATGCTGTTCCCGGACGGTCTGTATCGCACCGTCGACCGTGCTTGCGTTCAGGGGAGTGAGCAAGTCACCGGCCGTCGCCAGCAGAGCCGGCGCACCCGTCGGCTCAGGCAGTTCGCCTTCGCGGCGCGCCTTCAGCAGCGCCCTACTGCCCGACATCTGACGGAAGCCGACGACGCCGTTGGCAAGCATCAGTGCGTAGGCACCGTCGACATCCTCGGGTGTGTTGAGGGCATGCAGGTGCATGTCCCTGAACGCCGGAATGACGAACCGGCCATGTCCCTCGACCACATGCACACCCGCAGTCGGGACACCGGTCGCCGTCACCGCGCTCAGGTGATTTCCTTCGACCAGGACGTCCTGCCTGGGGGTTCGGCTTCCGTCCATCGGGTCGATGACGGTGACGTCGCTGATCACCACCCGGCCGTGGACCGAGGACGGTTCGACGTACCTGCTCATGGTGCTCCCTCGCGTGGCGTCTGCGGTCGGCACAGCCCACCGTAGAAGTGCCGCCCGTACACTGGCATCGGTGATTTCGATCAATGAAACACAGAGGTCCGGCGGCGGTGGAAAGAGGCGTGGAGGGAAACCGGCCGAGGGCCGGCCAGTGATCGACCGGGCCTTCGCGCTGCTCAGCGCTTTCGACAGTGACCACCGCGCGTTGACTCTCGCCGAACTCGCCCAGCGAAGCGGTATTCCCCGCAGCAGCGCCCTGCGGCTTGCCGGGTCCTTGGTGCGGGTGGGTGCGCTGGAACGCCTCGAGGACGGTCGCTACGTTGTCGGATTGCGGCTGCTGGAGACGGCGTCGCTGGCTCCACGGGGCCACGGGTTGCGCGCCGTGGCCATGCCCTACATGGAAGACCTCTTCCACGTGACCCGTCAGCACGTCCTGCTCGCCGTGCGCGACCAGGGGGAGGCATTACTGGTCGAGCGGCTTTCAGCGCTGGACGCGGATCCGGTTCGTTACCGCGTGGGCGGACGGCTTCCGCTGACCTGCACCGGTGTTGGACTGGTACTGCTCGCCTTCGCGCCGACCGCTGTCCAGACGCAGGCCATCGACACCTACCGGCCCGGCCAGGGCGACGACCACATCCGCGACGGAAGCGACCTCCGCCGCATGCTTGCCGAGGTCCGGCGTGGTGATTGCGCCATCGGTCGCCAAAGCCACCCCTGGCCGGTGTGTACGGTGGCCGCGCCGATCCGGAACGCCGACCAAGTGGTCGCGGCGCTCTCGGTCGTCGTACCCAGCGCGAACCATCCCGATACCGCCTACGGGCCGGCGATCCGGGCGACAGCCCTCGCGATCTCACGCCGGCTCACCGAAGACAGCGGGCGGGCCGTGCCCTCGGTCTGTCCGAGCGAGTGCCGGTGAAGGCAACCGGCCGGCATTGCGATTGGATCGGGAACTCGGACTTCGCCAGGAGTTCCTAGCCGAGGTCCTGCGCGACCCAGCCGGGTGCTTCGAGCCGGACCGGTGAGTCTCCGACGAGAGCGGTCAGTTGCGCTTCGAGGACGGCCAGTTCCTCCTTGCCGAGCTGTGATTCACACTCAGCGCGCAGGTTGTCGAAGATCGCCTCGCCTTCGCGCATGACGGCGAAGCCGAGTGGCGTCACCTTGATCCGCTTCCGGCGCGCGTCGGCCGGGTCCGTGTCGCGGGCGACGTAGCCGCGCTCGAGGAGGGTCGCGATCGTCTTGGCCGCGGCCTGTTTCGAGACCGACATCCGGCGGCCGAGTTCGGAGGCGTTGTCGGCTCCGGAATCGATGGCCCGCATGGCGAAATCGTGGACCGGCCGCACGTCGTCGTAGCCGCGGGCGGCCAGTTCGCGGATCGCGGCGTCCACGAGTTTGCGGTAACTCCCGAGAAACAGCAGCGCGAGTTCGGCACCGGAACGAGACATGCGTCCAGGCTACGGGGGCGCCACTGGACATAGACAACCAGGTTGTCTATGCTTGGACAACCTGGTTGTCTAACTCTGGAGAACGTCGTGGACATCACTACCGCGAGCCCCGCCGTCGAGGGGATCACGCATCACACCGCCGCCGTCAACGGGACCGAGCTTCACTACGTGTCCGCGGGCGCGACGGGATCACCGGTCCTGCTGGTCCACGGGTTTCCGGAGACCTGGTGGGCGTTCCACAAGCTCATTCCGCTTCTTGCCGGGCGCCATCGCGTCTTCGCCGTCGATCTGCGGGGTTTCGGTGACTCGGACAACGCCGAAGGCGACTACGGCAGCGCCACGTCGGCGGAGGACCTCCATCACCTCATCGCCCACCTCGATGTCGGTCCGGTCCATCTCACCGGCCAGGACATCAGCGGCGGGACGGTTTTCCGGCTCGCCGCCACCCACCCGGAAGACGTCCGCAGCTTCACGGCGATCGAGATGGGACTGGCCGGCTTCGGCCTCGAAGCGCTCGCTGATGTCACTCATGGTGGGTCCTGGCACATCGGCGTTCTCGCCACGGCGGGCATTCCCGAACTGCTGCTCACCGGCCGCGAACGCGAACTGCTCGGTGAGTGGGCGTTCCCGGCGATGACCGCCGTGCGGGGATCGATCACCGACGAGGACATCGACGAGTTCGCCCGCACCTATGCGCGCCCGCACGGCTGGCGCGGAGCGGTGGGTCTCTACCAGTCGATGCTCTCGGAAGGCGAAGAAATCAAGGCACTCGCGAAGTCCCGGCCGTTGACCGTGCCGGTCCTCGCGGTCGGCGCGGGCGGCGGTCCCTTCACCGCGACGACCATAGCCCAGGTCGCCGCGGGCGAAGTCACCTCGGTGCAACTCGACGGAGTGGGCCACTACGCGGCTCTGGAAGCGCCGGAGCGTCTCGCGGCCGCGATCCTCGATTTCCTGAAGGGCGTCGACGCGGACTCCTAGTGGTCACGCCGCCGGATGGCCAATCCGATCGCCACCAGGGTCAGCGCCGCGCACAGCCAGGAGAAGACGTCACCGATGGCCCGGTACACCGTTGTCGCGCCCCTGGTCGGCACATCCGTTATCCACGGCGCGTTGTCTCCGGTCGTGGTGTCCTGTTGCGACAACACGTGCCCTTGACGGTCGAAGGCCTGCGAGGAGCCGTTCAGGTCCGACCGGACCAGCGCATAGCCGTTTTCGATCGCGCGCAGGCTCGCCATCTGGGTGTGGATACGGCCCATCTCGGGCCAGTCACCACCAGGGACGAGCATGATGTCCGTCGCGACCCGCACCGAGGCGGGAAAGTCGGCGTCGTAGCAGATGATGTTCGACAGTCGGCCGTAGGGAGTGTCCACCACCGGAACCGGCCCGGTTCCGGGGACGTATCGCTCGAGACCGGGAATCGGACGGTGCTTCTGATAAGTCCACAACACTTTGCCGTCTGGGCCGAGCAGAACCGTCTGATCGCGCCCGTAGGCCGGCGCGTCAGGGGTGTAGACGTTCGCCGCGACGTCAAGGTAGATGCCTTCCTGCTGAGCGAGCGCTCCCGCCTGAGCGAGGAAAGCCGGTTCGTCCTCGGCGCGCATTCTTGCCGAGTTCTCCGACCAGAACACGATTTTCGCGCCTGACCGAGCTGCTTTCCGGGTGTCGGCGAAGAGTTGGCCGTTGATCGCGTCAGAGGCCGCGCGCACCTTCCCCACGTCCAGTTTGGACACACCTTCGAGATCGGTCGGAGCGGTGCCGAGGATCCGTTGAGCCGATGACAAGGTAGCGGAACTCGGGTTGATGCCCGCGATGCGCACGGTCGGCGAGGCCGGCGCGGGAGCGAAGGAAAGCCACGCCTGTCCGAGAACGATGACGGTGGCGAGTACGGCGGCGACGATGGTGGCCGGCTTGGCACTGGGCCACGACCTTCCGTGCTCCCAGAAATGGTTGACGGCGGTGGCGACAAGACCGACGAGGAACGTGATCACGTAGGGGCCGAAGACGGAGATTATCTGGAGCAGAGCCAAGTTCTCGTGCTGGGTGACCGCCAGCAACCCATAGGCCGTACCGAACGGGTTGAAGCGGCCGAGCAGATACGCGACCGTGGTCAGCGCGACGGGAAAGGTCAGCAGCCTGCCGATCCATCCCAGCCGTGGCGACACGACCCGGTCCGTGAGATAGGGCAACACGACCACGGCGCTGACAAGCACGATGCCGGCGGCCACCAAGGGCGTCACCGGAACCGCGAGTTGCACGGTCCAGAACATGCCGCCGGCGATGAGCACCAGCAACACCGGCGTCAGGCCACGAAGGGGCCGGCTGACCCGGAGGAACCTCAGCAGGAAAACCGGGAAGACCCAGACGGCCAGGGCGACATCCCATCGGCCGCCCACGGCGAACAGATGCAGGACCAACCCGAGGACAAGCCAAAGATATCGCCGGTGAGGCGAGAGCCTGAGCGCTGGTTTGTCGTCGGCCCCAAGGACAGAACCAGGAAGGTTCGTGTTGAGCATGCCGTGAACGCTAGGGACGGCTCGCGGTCTTTCCGAGAACCGTACCGAGCGCATATGAAGACCGCCGCGAGCAAGGGGCGATCCGTACTCACCCGCTGCGCTGGCCGACCTGGGGCTATATTGCGGGAGTGAGCGCTACGGTGCTGCCGGGCGACATCGTCCGCCGGTTGGCGCGTGTCGGCGAGCGACGGGGGTTGGACGTCGCCTCGTTGCTGCGCCGGACAGGTATCCCCGTCGACGGGGCAGGTCGTCCGCTCACCACGCGAACCACGTCGGCGCAAGTGGCCGAACTGACGCAGGAACTGTGGATCCTGACCGGGGACGAGCTGTTCGGCCTTGGCCCGGCCGCGCCGCTGGGTCTGTTCCAGCTCGTGATGCGCTCGGTGGTCCACGCGCCCGACCTTCAGGCCGCGCTCCAGCGGTTGGCCGAAGCCGGCCAGGTGCACCCCGGCATGCCCGGCCTCGGGGTGTCCGTCGATGACGGGCTCGTTCACGTCGAAATCGACATCAGCCGGCTCGATGACCCCGACCACCTCGGTGCCGAACTCCTTGCCGCGCTCGTGCATCGCATGCTGGGCTGGCTTGTCGGGCGCCGGATCGCCTTGCGGGACTTGCGGCTGCCGTGGCCCGCGCCGTCGTACGCCGCGGACTACGAGCGCGTTTTCGGCCGTCACCCGGGTTTCGACGCCGAACGGCTCAGCCTGGCTTTCGACGAGCGCCTTCTGACCTCGCCCCTGGTCCGGGACGAAGACGAACTCGCGGACTACCTCCGGGATCAGCCGAACGTCTGGTTCACGACCCGCGACTACGGGTCGTCGACGGGTGACCGCGTCCGCAGAATCCTCGAGCGAGGGCTTCGGGGGCACTGGCCCTCCCCGGACACCATCGCCGCACAACTCAACGTGAGCACCCAGCACCTCCGCAGGCTGTTACGGGGCGAGCACACCTCGATCGGGCAGATCAAGGAGGACCTCCTCCGCGATGCCGCCATCGCGAGCCTGGCCCGCGGCGAGGAGACGATCACGGTTCTTGCCCGGCGCCTGGGGTTTTCCGAAGCCAGCGCTTTCCGTCGCGCGTTCCGGCGCTGGACGGGGCAGTCACCCGGGGCTTATCGCGGCGCCGGACATCGGGAGCCGTCGGTGGGGTGACTGATTGCCGTTCCGGGGTGATGGTCCAGACCCAGTCCGATCGGGACGGGCGTCCGTTGGCCAGCCACCATTCGAAGGCGGCCTCGGCTTCGTCCCACAGACGACGCGGACCGAATTGACGCACGGTCGACGCGGGGCCGGACAGGATCGTCGCCCACGACCCCGACAGCGGGTCCTTGAGCCATGCCCGGGCATCCCCGTCGTCGTGGTCGATGTCGTAACGGCACGAGGGCAACGCCACCGACAACGCCCACCGCGCATGCGGATCCGCGAGCGCCTCGACCGGGTCGATGTCGCTGAGCCGCGTCTCGCCGCGGTCATCGGCCCAGTCCACACCGGCGGCCGACGGTGTCCGCTGCGCACGGAGTTCCATGAACCCCACACCCATCGGCGCCGCGTGGCCGATCGCGGTGCCGTCCGCGTTCACTTCGAACACCACCAGCGGGCCCGAGGACAACGCGGCGCGCATCGGTGCCACGATCGCTCCGCCCGGACGGGTCTGCTCCACCCACGCATACGGCAGGTGTCCCATCTGGACGGACGCGGTCGAGATGATCCGGTCGAACGGGGCCAGATCCGGGCCGCTCTGCCGCTCTGCCGATGCTCCGAGGATCGACCGCCGATCACATCGGGTGAAGGAGGCGAGCTATGCGGATAGGAAGACGCATAGGCGCGGCTCAGCTCAGGATGTGGAGGCGTTCGTCAAGCCGTGCACTCTTGGCGTCCGGTGTGCTTTCGAGCAGGCGCCTCGCTTCCGTGGTGTCACCGGCTTTGACCAGTGCTTCCGCCAGGTAGGTGGTGTAGAGACCGCGTTCGCGGGCACGGTTCGGGTCGTACCGGTCCAGGGCCGCACCCAGCAGGTCGATCGCGGCGCCCGGCTGATTCAACTCGACCATGCAGCGACCACGCATAACCGTGATCTCGTCCTGATCGAGCCAATATGCCCACGACGGGGCGGGCTCGGTCGCGCCGGTGAACACCTCGTCGACCTGGTCCAGTATCCGGAGGGCGCCCTCGGCGTCGCCGACCCGCGCGTGTGCCCACGCGAGCCGATCGAGCAGGAGCGCACGTCCGATCCCTTCGGCGCGTGTCGCCACCGAGGAGGCCAGCAAGACCGCCTCGGCCCGGTCGGCCATGTTGTCTGCGTTCGCCATCTGGTAGGAAAGGCTGGACAGCGCGGACGCGCCGAGGTCGCGCCGGTCAGCCTCGTGTGCGGCTTTGGCAGCGTCGAGATAATGCCGCGTCGCGGTGTCGCGCTTGCCCGCGTCCGAAGCGATCCATCCACCGATCTGACCCAGTTCGGACAAGTTCGGCAGTGCCACCGGCTCGTCGCGGCAGGCGTGATCGGCGGCATCGAGGATGCGACGGATTGCCGCATACAGCTCGCGACCTCCTACGTAGTCGTCCAGCCGCTGAAACTGGTGGGTGTGCTCGGCGATCGTCGCGGCCAGGTCAGGCGTCGTGTCATAGATGAACGCGGCCGTCTCGCGCAGCAGGGCGGTCTGCTCGTGCCCGATCGCGGTGTCCTCCGGGTCGACACTGGGGAGCAGTGCCAGCAGCGCGCCGTTGGCGTGCAGCAACTCGTCGAGCCGGGCGGCGATGTCGGGCTCGACAGCTTGGAGGCCGGTTTCGTAGCGCGAGAGTGTCGACTGGGAGATGTGGGCGTGCCGGGCAAGAACGGGTTGGGATAGTCCGGCGTCCTGGCGGAATTGCCGAAGCATCGTCCCGAAGGTTGCGGTCATCGGTGCCTCATTCGCCAAGTCGGTCTCTTCGCGTTGCCCCGGTGATGAGCTGGGGGCATTCCTCCGCAAAGAGGTAAAGCCCAGGATAGTGAACCAGCGTGAGATCGGCCCTGGAGCACGCACGACACCGCGCTCCAACGCGCTCCTGTGAGGCGCTTTCCTACTGCGCCCGGTTTGCCGTGCTTTCACACGGAAAGTCCCGATTGTTGGGCTTCTGTACCCGGACGCTTCACCGGGGCGTCCGTTCCCGGTGTCCTTCCCGGCCTTGACTCTCCCTGACTTCGTCATTCAATTCTTGGAGGCTTTGAGATCATGAGGTCGAGCAGACGGCTGGTGGCCAGAGTCGCGGTCGCCGGTGCGGTCGGGTCCGTGACCCTGGCCGGCGTGGTGGCTGTGGGCGCGTGGGCGCAGGGCGCGGACGGGCACGATGCGCATGATCGCCCGGGGGCGGCCGGCCTCCGGCTGACCGACGTGCCCGCCAATCCCAAGGCCGTGGGACTCACCAGCCCCAACGTGCTGTCACCGGAACTGGTCGAGCAGGCGATGGCCCAGGGCTCGATGAAGCTCGAGAACCCGACCGCGGACGTGCCGTACTACGGCTACCGCGGGGACGGCCCGCTGCTGCCCGCGCCGGGAGATCTTCCGGCCGCCGGTCACACGGTCGAGGCATCGAAGACCGAGCCGGACAAGAACACCTACCTGGTGCTGCACGGGCAGCGCGGCGCGGACCCGCACTACGACTACGGGACGCACTTCGTGTTCCAGGGCCACGAGGCCGGAAAGACCGGCTACATCACCCGCATCAACCTCGACGCGGACGCGGCGCACCGCGTGACCCTGCTGGCCACGAAGACCACCAACGGCACCCCGCTGCCCGTGTTCGACGGTTCGACCTGGGACCCGTGGGCGCAGCGCTTGCTGTTCACCGCCGAAAACGGCAACCAGGGCGGGGTGTGGCAGGCCACGGCCGGCCCGGACTCGCAGGTCGAAGACATCTCGGCGGCGCTGGGCCGTGGCGGGTACGAAGGCATCCAGAACGACTCGGCGGGCAACGTCTGGGTGGTCGAGGACTCCGGCGGGGCGACGGTGCCCGGCGACAAGGCGAAGCTGCCGAACAGCTTCGTGTACCGGTTCGTGCCGGCCGACAAGGGCGACCTCAAGCACGGCAAGTTGCAGGCGCTGCAGGTGGTCTCGCGCCGCAGCGGTCAGCCGATCGGGTTCCAGCCGATCGACGCCGCGCACCCCAGCGGCGGGGCGTTCTCCGACGACATGAAGGACCTGCACACCTACGGTCTGTCGTTCGACACCCGGTGGGTGACCATCCATGACACCGCGACGGACGCCTCCGGCCAGGCCTTCGATGCCAACGCGCTGGCCAAGGCGGCGAAGGCGACACCGTTCAAGCGTCCGGAAAACGGCCAGTTCCGGCCGGGCACCGGCTTCCGTGAGTTCTACTTCGACGAGACCGGTGACACCAACGCCGACAGCACCGCCAACAACGGCTTCGGCGGCTGGGGCAGCGTCCTCAAGCTGGCCCAGACCGACCCGAAGGCGGACACCGGCACCCTGTCCCTGGTCTACAACGGAGACAAGGCCCATACTGGTCTGGACAACGTCACCTTCCTCGACGCGGACCACATCGCCTTCGTGGAAGACGCCGGCGACACCCTGCACACCCAGCGGTCCGCGCTGGACTCCGCGTACGCGTTCGATCTTCGCACGGACTATTCCCACGGTGCCCAGCCGGTGCGGTTCCTCGCTGAAGGACGGGACCCGTCGGCCACTCTCGATTCCGCCTTGTCCGCCTACAGCGGTTTCCAGAACGACGGCGACAACGAGATCACGGGAATCCACATGTCCAACGGTGACCCGACGCCCCGGGGCATCCTCGGCGCGCTGACGCCCACCCCGCTGGCGGACGGCTGGCGGTTGTTCTGGACCCAGCAGCACGGAGACAACGTGACCTGGGAAATCCTGCCCGCCCGTCGCTGAGGGGTTCGTCCCACTCACAGGCCACCTCGCCTCGCGCGGGGTGGCCTGCTTCGTCAGCGGAATGCCGTGGTGAAGCCAGTTCCCGTCACGAGCGATCGAGGGCGTGGCCGAGCCGTGCGTTCGCGTCCGCCCACACGGCGTCGGCGAGCCGCGGGTCGAGGGCGAGCGGGTTGGGTGCCGCGGGAATCGTGTGGTGGAAATAGCCGCCGGCGATGGGGTCGGTGGTGGTGGCCAGGTGCACCAGCCTTTCCGCGGCCGTGTGGGGGGAGGCCAGGAACGGTGCGGAGACCACCTTGGCGACCGCACCGAGGGTGCCGAGGTAGCGGCCGAAGTCGGTGGCGACTATGCCGGGGTGGAAGTCGGCGATCGGCACATCGGGCCGACGGGTGGCGTAGGCGCGGTGCAGCAGCAGCGCGGCGAGTTTGGCACGGGCGTAACGCCGGTGCGGGGTGAGTCCCCGGACGTCGTCGAGTTGTGCGCCGACGCGTGCCGCGTCGAGTGTCGCGCCTTTGTGCGAGCGCGACGACGTGGAGACGATGCGCCCGTTTCCGGCTTGCAGAGCGGGAGTGAGCAAGGTGATCAGCAGAATCGGAGCCAGTGCGTTGACCTGGTAGTTGGGTTCGACGCCGTCTTCGGTCGCGGTGGTGGCGGGGATGGCCCCGCCCGCATTGCCGGCCAGCACGTGGATGACCGGATGGGCCTCGCGTAGTTCGGAGGCGAGGCGGCGCACGTCGGCCAGTCGTGCGAAGTCGGCCACGTGCGCCGACGCGCCGATTTCCTCGGCCACCGCGTGGGTTCGTCGCGGGGATCGGCCTACCACCGCGACCGTGGCGCCACGGGCGGCGAAGATGCGGGCGGCCGCGGCACCGGTGCCGGAGCTCGATCCGGTCACCACGATCGTGCGCCCGGCAAGGTCCCCGGTCATGATCGGGCACCGGGTGCGGATGTGGGGCCGCTGACCACGACGGCCTGTTTCGAGTAGGCGCCGGTGAGCGCCAGTTCCAGCAGGATGCCGGCCAGGTCCGCGCGGCGGACCCGGTAGGTGGCGGGCCGGGTCAGCGCCGCGGACACGGTGGCCTGCCCGGTGCGCGGACCCACCGTGAGGGCACCGAAATGACACACCGTCCAGTCCAAACCGGACGATGTCAGTGCGTCCGAGGCCCGGCCGAGGTCGGCGAAATCGGTGCGCAGCAGCGTCGCGCCCAGCAGCCGGATCGGCAGCGGCGCCATGGGTGCGGTCGCACCGCTGCCATAGCTGAGCATGATGACCACGCGCGACACGCCGGCCTTGTCCAGAACCGCGGTCAGGGTCCGGGTCGCCCGGCCGAGGATCTTCGGCTGCCGCCCGTCTCTGATCGACAACGCGTTGCCCAGCGCGGAAATCACGGCATCGTGTCCTTTCGCTGCCGCCGCCAGGGCCGCGACATCCCCGATGGGATCCCCCACCACGGTCTCGAGCAACGGATGCGCCGGAAGGGCCGATGTCCGCCGCACGAACGCGGTGACCTGGTGGTCGGCCGCCAGTGCCTGAGCCACGACCTCCCGGCCGGTTCCCCCGGTGGCACCCAGCACGAGGACTCGGCGCCCGCTGGTGCTTCGGTCCGACAACGTGCACTCCTCGCTAAGAGACGTTTTGTCTCGTAGTTTCCGAGAGTGTCATACTGACATCTATGCGGCAAGATGTCTCACAGTCCCGATCGGATCCTGACCCGCGCTTCGTCCGCAGCCAGGTGGCGATCCGGGAGGCGGCCGCGGCACTGTTGAGCCGCGAGGGGCCCGGTGCCGTGACGCACCAACGAGTCGCGGCCGAGGCGCAGGTCGCGCGTGCCACCGTGTACCGCCACTGGCCGCGTGTCGAGCAACTGTTACTCGACGCGGTGCTCGCGACCGAACTTCCCTTCTTCCGTGATCCGACCAGTCCGGTCCGGGATTGGCTTCGGACCAGCCTGCGTGCGCTCGCCGACGACCTGACCGAGCCCGCCGTGCGGGCGACAACGCTGACCCTGATGCAGCGGTCCCAGTGGGACGAGGACCTTGCCGGCCACCGCGACGGGTTCCTTGCCGAACTCGAGCAGCGGCTCGATGCCGCGTTCACCCTCGCCGCGGACGCCGGGGAGATCTCCGGACCGCGCGATCCACGCGCCGCGGCGGCGGCACTGATCGGCCCGCTGATCTACCTCGCCGTGCTGCGGACGGCGCCGGTTCCGGAGAGCCTGATCGACGATCTGGTCGACCAGGCCCTCCGATGACACATCGCGGTGATGGAGGTGTCGGATCGGCCAGCTCCGATGATGCCGGGACCATTTTGTCCATCGCCGGTTCGCATCGGCCGACCTGCTGGCGAGAATCCGTTGGAACCTGGCAATCCAGGAAATTCCTCGGGTGGAGCACCGCCGATAGCGTCGGTGCTCCACCTCCCAGTAAGGAAGACAGCATGTCCGAACCCGGCACGATGAAACTCGATTTGGACGGCGATTTGAAGCCCGTCGAGATGGCCATTCTGGTGGCTCCCGGTTACAACCCGGTCGACATCATCGGCCCGCACACCGCACTCGGCATCATTCCCGGTGTGCGCCTGCACCTGGTGTGGAAGAACCTCGACGAGGTCATGGGTTTTCCGACCTTTCCCACCCGGCCGACCACCACGTTCGACGACTGCCCCCGTGATCTCGACATCCTTTACGCCGGAGCGGTCCCCGCCGAGGTGTTCGAAGACACCGAAACCCTGGAATTCCTGGCCGACCGCGGCAGCCGCGCCCGCTGGGTGGCCGGGTCCTGCGCCGGTTCGCTGCTCCTGGGCGCCGCGGGCCTGTTGCGCGGTTACCGCGCCACCACCAACTTCCTGGGGGTGGACCTGCTTCCGTACTTCGGCGCCACCTATGTGCCCGGGAATGTCGTCGAAGATCGGAACCGTATCACCGCCGGCCCCGCCACCGGGGGTTTCGAGATCGCTTTCCGGCTCATTCAGGACATCTACGGGGACGACATGGCGCGCGAAGCCATTCTGCAGGCCGAGTATTCCCCCGAACCGCTGTTCGACGTCGGGACGCCGGAAAAGGCGGGGCCCGAGCTCACCTCCTTGGCACGCGCGCACGCCATGGCGCTGACCGAACCGCTCTCGCAAGTCGCCAAGCGAGCCGCCGAACGCCTCGCCATCGCCGTCTGAAAAGAACAAAAGGCAACGGCCGTGAAGCCCGCGGCTACTCAGGCACGCTTTTCGCCGTCGAGGGCGTGGTAGATGGCGGTGAGGTAGGCCGCGGCCCGTGGTGAGCCCAGGATGTCGGCTCCCATGTTGTTCATGACGTAGCTGATCGTGACGCGCCGGTCGAGGTCCATGATCGCCATCGAGCCGCCCCACCCACCCCAGAACGCGATGCGGCCCTCGGGGATCCAGGCGGCGGTACGGGGGTGGGGCAGCGCGAATCCGTTGCCCCACCTCAGATGGAGTCCGTTGACAAGGTCGGTGCCGTTGGACTGCTCGTCGAAGATGAGGTCGATGGTGCCGGGTTTGAGGAGCCGGCCGTGCGCGGCGGCGCCCGCGCGGGCGATGGGGGAGAGGATTTCGGCCACCGACTGGGCGTTCCCGTGCCCGTTGGCGGCACCCAGTTCGGCCGCGCGCCAGGCCGGGGTGTCGGCCACGTCCGCGCTGAAGGAGGGGCCGGTGAAGGTCTTGTAGGCGACGGTGTCGTGATCGAGTGCCGAGGGATCGAAGTCGAGCGTCGGCGTGATGACGTCGGCCACGCGGCCGTGGTCGCTGGTGCGCAGCCCGATCTGGAAATCGGCGCCCAGCGGCGCGGCGAGGTGCCGGTGGACGAATTCCCGCAGCGACGGGCCGGTCACGCGGTACACCAGTTCGCCGATGAGATGGCCGTAGTTGAGCACGTGGTAGCCGGACACCTAGCCTGGCCGCCACCAGGGCGCTTGCGCGGCCATCTTGGCCGCGGCGGCGCGCACGTCATAGACACTACCTGGCCGAACTCCGGCAGCGCGCGACCAGGTAGCGACATCACCTACCTGCTCACTGGTGTCCTTTGTGGACGGTTGTCTTGCCGAAGATGAGCTGGTGCACCATCGGCCTGGCCAGGAACCGGTGAGGGAAGATCAGGTTCGGGGCGCTGGCCTGGTCGAGCCGGGCCCGCTGTTCCTCGCTCAGGCGCACCGCGAGCGCGTCCAGGTTGTCCTCGGCCTGCCGCAGGGTGCGGGCACCGATGATGGTCGACGCGACGGCCGGATTGAGCAGGGTCCACGCGATCGCGACCTGTGACGCCGGAACCCCGATCTCGTCCGCCACCTCGCGGACCGCTCCGGCGACCGCCAGTGCCCGTTCGTTGAGGTGGCCCGACGAGGCGATGACACCCTTGCGGGACCCCGGCACCCCGCCGCCCGCCGCCGCGGCCAGATCGGTCGTCCCGTATTTGCCGGTCAAAATGCCCCCGCCCAGCGGAGACCACGGCACCACACCGAGGCCGAGCCCGGCGGCCATCGGAATCAGCTCGTGCTCCACGGTTCGCTCGACGAGGCTGTACTCGATTTCCAGCGCCACCAGCGGTGACCAGCCGCGCAGGTCGGCCAGTGTCTGCATCTGCGCCACTCGCCAGGCCGGGGTGTTGGAGATGCCCAGATAGACGACCTTGCCGGCGCGCACCAGGTCGTCGAGGCCGCGCATCACCTCCTCCGGTGCGGTGGTGAAGTCCCAGCCGTGGAGATACAGCAGGTCGATGCGGTCGGTGTCGAGCTGCCGGAGACTTGTCTCGACGGAACGGAGGAGATTGAGCCGGTGGTTGCCTCCGGAGTTCGGGTTTTCCGGGTCTCGCGCCATGGTGAACTTCGTCGCTACGACGATCCGGTCGCGTTTGTCCTTCAGGAAGGAGCCCAGCAGCCGCTCCGCCGAACCGTCCGTGTAGTTGACGGAGGTGTCGACGAAGTTCCCGCCGCGATCGACGTAGGTGTCGAAAATCCGCCGGGACTCGCCGTCGTCGGCGCCCCAACCCCAGTCCGCGCCGAAGGTCATCGTTCCCAGCGACAGCGGTGACACCCGTAGCCCGGACCGGCCGAGAAGCCGGTAGTGGTCCAAGGAAAGATCAGCCATGACGCCATCGTGCGCGCGTCCCCGATCGGCGGTCAGGACGTGGTCTTCCTGGGTGCGCCGCACCCCCTACCGGCATGCGGTGAATGCTTCACTGTGCCGTTCGTTACCAATCCGACGGAGGCCACGGCGGAAATGGATCTATCCAAGCAGGTGTCCGCCTACTTTCGGTCGGATTGGTAACGTGGCCGGAAGTTTCCCGGTCACGGCGTTCCGCCGCATTTTCTACGGTCTATAGTGCGACCCATGGACGTTGATGCGGTCGACCAGGTGTTGTTGCGCGAGTTGCAGAACGATGCCCGGCAGACCAACCGTGACCTCGCCGCCAAGGTCGGCGTTTCGCCGTCCACCTCGCTGGAGCGGGTGCGGTTGCTGCGCGAGCACGGCGTGATCACCGGCTATCACGCGGCGGTGGACCTCAACGCCATCGGGCGGCCGGTCCAGGCTCTCATCGCGGTCCGCATCCGTCCCCCCGCGCGCGCGATCATCGAGGGGTTCCGGGAATGGGCGGCACGGCTGCCGGAGACGATCGGGCTGTTCGTCACGTCCGGCGCCCACGACTTCCTCCTCCACATCGCCGTTCCGGACCTCGACGGTGTCTACGCGTTCGTCATCGACCGTCTCACCGAACGCCGCGAAGTGGCCGATGTGCAGACCACGATGGTCTACGAGCACGTCCAGTCCCGCCGGATCGATCCCGTCGACGCCGGGCCCCGCCGACCGGTACGGCGGGCCCGCTGACGCCCGCTGCCGTCCGGACATCCGGGCACTGATCGACGGGTCTTCCCGCACAAAGTTCGGTTCCCGTCGCCGACGGCCGGGTGGACTGTTCATAAGTTCGGATGATCCGCTGCTTGGCCATACGTTCGTCTACTCTGCTGGGCGAGAACCGTATTAACCAACAGAGGACAAGGCAATGCCCGAAGGTATCGGCTTCGCGCCGGAAGAGATCGATCAGTCCGCCCCGACCCGTGCCGCCCGGCTGAAGTGGGTGGTCGTCGTCGACCGGGACCTTCCGGCCGGTCGTGCCGTCAACGCCGCGGTCTGCGTGGCGGCGGCGACTTCGCGCGAGGTGACCGGGCTTCTCGGTGACGACGCCGTGGACGCGGATGGGGGCACCCATCCCGGACTGCCCTGGGCGGGCTGCACGATTCTGGCCGCGGACACCGCCACCCTTTCGAAAATCCGTGCCAAGGCGGCTTCCTCGCTCGGCACCTTCGTGGCCGACATGCCCGCGGCCGCCCAGCACACGCGCGTCTACGCCGATTACCTCGGCACGGTCAAGGAAACGGCGGCTGATGACGTCGAGTACTACGCCGTGAGCATCGTGGGACCCCGCAACCGGGTCGACAAGATCGTCGGCAAGCTCCCGCTGCTGTCCTGACCCAGGTGCTGCTCCGCAATGACGCGAGTCATATCGAGGTGTTGCTGGATAAAGAATCGTCGCCGCCAATATTCCGGCACCAATTCGGCGGAATGGTGCCCGGCATGAGGTTAGGCATCCGGGTCTTCGGTGGGCAACCATTGCTCGTGCTAGAACAAGCGTGACGGCCGCGCCCGAGCCGTTTCGTTGACTTTCGCGGCACTGACGATGAATGGTTCGCAGTGAAGAAAGTCTCGAAGCGACGGTGCCCGAGGCCGGCCGATCCGGCGGCGCGGCGCCGACGCCCCGATCCGGAGGCGAACATGGGAGGACTGGACCAATGCGTGCTCCAGCGGTGGATCCGGGAGTGCGGGAGGACTTGGAGGCGATACCGGCCGTGGTGAACCTGACCGCGGAGACGCTTCCGGCGGCTCGTGCGGCGAGTCCGCCGTGCCCCGCGTTCTCGGGCGAGGTCGGGCACTCGGATCTGACGATTCCCGGCGACCCCGCCGTCCGGCTGAGGATTCATCGCCGCCGGGACGCCACGGGGTCGTTGCCGTGCATCCTCTCCATCCACGGGGGCGGCTTCGTGCTGGGAAACGCCGCCGTGGACGACGCGCTGTTCGAGAACTGGTGCCGGAAATTCGACTGTGTCGGGGTCTCGGTCGACTACCGGCTCGCCCCGGAGACGCCCTATCCGGGGCCGCTGAACGACTGCTACCGCGGGCTGCGCTGGATGCGTGAACGGTCGGCCGAATTCGGGATCGACCCGGCCCGCGTCGGCGTGTTCGGGGTCAGCGCGGGCGGCGGCCCAGTACAACCTCCGGGCCAGGGTCGTCGCCGACGGCGACGGGCACTACGAGTTCCGCACCGTCATGCCCGGCCTGGAAGCCTTCGGCTTCAAGCCGGACAGCCCGCTCACCGCCCTCACCGAGGTGCTGCGGCTACCCGGCGACCGGCCCTTGCACATTCACTCCATCGTTTCCGCCGAGGGATTTCTGCCCCTGACCACCCAGATCTACTTCGACGGCGATCCACTCGTCCACGGCGTGATCGAAGGCTCCATCCCGGCCGCCGCGGTCAAGACCACCACCCTGCACGAGGACCCGGACGACTTCCGCGCCCGCGGCCTCGACCAGCCCTACCGCACCCTCACCTACGACTACGTCCTCCGGTCGGCGTGACCGGTCACCACCACACTCGCTCAGCCCGCCGCCCGGGAACGGACAACAGCTGAAGGAGCGTTTCCCCATGACGGAAGTCCGTGAGGGCAAGGCCGCGATACCGGGCGGGGAGCTGTGGTACTGGGACACCGGAGGTGACGGGCCGCCGGTTGTCCTGCTCCATGCCGGGACCGGGTCGGCGCTCAGCTGGCCGGACCAGCGGGCGGCCTTCGCCGAGGCCGGTTATCGCGTGGTCGGCTACTCGCGGCGAGGCCACTACCGCTCATCGGCGGCGTCGCCGGAGGCGCCGGGCAGTGGCGCCGACGACCTCGCCGCGCTCGCGAGCGTGCTGGACCTCGGGCCGTTCCACGCGGTCGCCGTCGCGGCCGGCGGCATCTTCGCGGCCGACTTCGCCCTCGGGCACCCGGCCGCCCTGCGCAGCCTGGTCATCGCGGGCAGCGTCATGGGAATAGCCGATGCGGACTGGCAGGCACGCCTGGGGGCGTTGCGGTTTCCCGGGTTCAGGGACCTGCCGCATGACTTTCTCGAACTGGGGCCGACCTACCGGGCGGAGAACCCGGACGGGCTCGCGGAGTGGCGCCGGATCCACGAGCTGGCCTACAACGGCGGCGAGATGGTCGTCCAGGACATTTCGAACGAGATCACCTGGGCAAGCCTGGGAGGGCTCGCGCCGCCGGTGCTGCTGATCGTCGGCGGCGCCGACCTGTACGTGCCGCCACCGGTGATGCGGGAGGCCGCCGCCCGCATTCCCGGTGCCCAGCTGGTGGTGATGCCCGATGCCGGCCATTGCGCGCAATGGGAACAGCCGGAGGAGTTCAACCGCGCCGTGCTCGGCTTCATCGGCCGTGTGGAGGCGGCGCGGACCTGACGCCACCGACGCGCACCGACGCGACTTATCGCGCGCGGTCGCCGGTGTCGCCGATCCGGTTTCCGATCGCGGCCAGCTGCGCGACCTGTGCCTTGGTGATCCGGTCGAACACCAGACGTCGTACTTCGTTGACGTGTCCGGGCGCGCTCGCCACCACCTTGTCCCGTCCCGACTCGGTCAGGGTCACCAGGACGCACCGGCCGTCCCCGGGGTCGGTGTGGCGGTTCACCCAACCTCGCTTCTCCAGCCGGCCGACCACCTGGGAGAGCCGGGGGAGCGCCGCTCCCGCGGCGGCGGCGAGGTCACTCATCCGCATCGTGCGGTCCGGGGCATCGGAGAGGCCCGACAGCACGATGTACTCGAAGTGCGTGATGCCGGAGTCGCGCAGGATCTGCGAGTTCAGGGCGGGTAACAGGCGTGTCAGCACGCTCGTCAGGGCCGTCCACGCCTCCTTCTCCTGCTGGTTCAGCCAGTTCGGTTCGGTGCCCACCATGGCGTCAGCCTACCCGACGTGCTTCACGTGTGAACCAAAACTCTGCGAAATTACTTGCGCCATGAACTATCGGATGGCTAGCTTTTAGTTCAGGCGTGAAGTTTTGGCGCCACTCGGCAACTGGAGATCACCATGCGCGCTCTGCACGTTCCCGCCCCCGGAGACCAGCCCACTCTCGGCGACCTCCCGGTCCCGGAAGCCGGCGAGGGCACCGTCCTGATCCGCGTCAAGGCGGCGGGGCTCAACCCGCTCGACAACATCCTCGCGGCCGGCGCGATGTCCGGCACGATTCCGCACGAATACCCGCTCGTCGTGGGGCGCGACGCTTCCGGCATCGTCGAGGCCGTCGGCGCCGGAGTCGACCACGTGCGCGTCGGTGACCAGGTCTACGGTCACGTGCTCCTGGCCCCGCCGATCCAGGCCGGTACGGTCGCCGAGTACGCCGTGCTGCCGGCCGCCAGTGTCGAGGTTCTGCCCGAGGGCTTGGACTTCGTCACCGCCGCGGCGCTTCCGCTCGCCTCCGCCGCGGCCTCGGCGGCCGTCGACGCCCTCAGCGACACCGTCGGTGCCGGGAGCGTGGTCCTGGTCAACGGTGCGTCCGGCGGGGTCGGTTCCTATGTGGTGCAACTCCTTGCCGCCCAGCGGGTCGAGGTCGTGGCCACCGGTACCGCTGCCGATGCCGAGCGGCTCCGCGAACTGGGTGCCGCCAAGACCGTCGACTTCACCGCCGGGCCGGTGGCCGACCAGATCCTCGCCCACTACACCGACGGCGTCGACGCCCTGGTCAACCTCGCGGGCAACACCGCCGAGCAGATCCCGCTCGGCGCGGTCAAGAAGGGCGGCGTGGTCTCCTTCACCACCATGGGGCCCGACGAGGAAACCCTCGCCGGCGCCGGCCTGGTCGGCCGCAAGGTGATGGCCCGCGCCACCCGCGAGGTCACCGCCCCGATCGCGGCGAAGGTGGCGGACGGCTCCATGCGGGTCAGCGTCGCCGAGGTCCTCGATCTCGACCATGCCGCCGAAGGACTCGCCACCCTCGCCACGGGCGGTGCCCGGGGCAAGATCGTGATCGCGCTCTGACCCCGGCCCGGCACCGACACCACGAACCCTTGGGGTCGAAATGAATGCTCCCGCCGATCCCGCGGTCGCCTACGACCGGTTCGTGCGCGAGCCCTTTCATCACCCTCGGGGTCGCCACCGACGCCGAAGTGCCTGTCCGGACAACGATCGAAGGCTACCGTTTCGGGCTGTCCAAGCGGTCCTTCCAAGTCGCTTGAGCCGAGCCATCTCGGGAAATGAGGTCCATTGACGAGGATCTACGCTCTGGAAGAGCACATGGCGACCACTGAGGTGATGGAGGCGTGGAAGCGGCAGGATCCGGGGTTCGGCGAGCCGATGATGCAGTGGGCCGTCGCGAGTGACATCACTCCGGCGCTGGTGGATCTCGACGAGGGCCGCCTGGCCGCCATGGACGACGCCGGGATCGATGTCGCGGTCCTGTCCCTGTCGACGCCAGGCTTGCAGAACTTGTCCGCGGCCGAGGCCGTGGCCTTGCAGGCGCCCACGAACGACGCCATCGCCGCTGCCGTGGCGCGCCACCCCGAGCGCCTTCAGGGCTTCGCCACGCTCGCGACGCCCGCTCCGGCGGAGGCCGCCGCCGAACTGCGGCGCGCGGTCGCCGAATTGGGGCTCAACGGGGCGATGGTCAACGCGCGTTCGGGCGATCGTGGTGTGGACGCGAGCGAATTCTGGGATATCTACGAGGCGGCCGCGGATTTGCGCGCACCGATCTATCTCCACCCGCGTGCTCCGCTGCCGGTGATCAACCAGGCGTACTACGGCGGGTTCGGCGGCTCCGTGAACGATTTGCTGGCGACCGGAGCGATCGGCTGGCACTACGACGCGGGGCTGACCCTGGTGCGGATGATCACCTCGGGGCTGTTCGACCGTTTTCCCGATCTCCAGCTGATTCTCGGGCACTGGGGCGAGGTCGTCCTGTTCTACCTCGACCGCATCGGTGTGCTGGACGCGGTCACGCACCTTCAGCGCCCGTTCGCGGAGTACTTCCGTTCGAACGTCCACATCACGCCCGGTGGCATCTCCAGCCACAAGTATCTGCGGTGGAGTGTGGAGACCGTGGGGGCGGAACGCGTCATGTACGCCTCCGACTATCCGTTCAACCGGGAGCGTGACGGCTCCGCGCGGCGTTTCGTCGAGGAAGCGCCGGCCGGCATCACCGAACGCGAGAGTTTTGCTTTCCGTAACTGGGAAACGATCGTCGCGGGCATCCGACGCTGACGGTTCGCCGTCCGTTTCCGAGCGAAGGCGGCGAGGGGACGGTCCAGCCAGCGGGTCTCGTGCTGACCGGACCGTCCTTCCCCCCGTGCCGAGGCCGGTGCCCTAGGAATAGCGCGCCCCAGCGGCTTGGCCTGCGATCGATGTCACGCCGTCTTGCGCGCGCCGGCGAAGGCGATCGTCATGATTCCCGCCTTGGCCTTGCCGGTGATCGTGTCGCCTTCGATTGTGGCCGTGGCCTTGATCTTCACTTTGAACGGCGAAGTGAGATGGGCCTTGAAGCTGAGATCCTTCCCATCGGTGTGCCCTTCCTGAAGTTCGGCGTTGTCGAATGTTCCGGTCAGCGACTCGCCGTCGGTCTTGAACACCAGGTCGGCCTGTCGTTCCCCGCCGGGGGTCTTGAACTTGATGGTCCACGCGCCGTCTACGGCCATTGTCGTGCCTTTCCCTTGGTTGTCGTGAAGTCGTGCGGGGGATCAGGCCTTCGCCTGCGGGTCTTCGGTCACGTGCACGACGGTGTAGAGGTTGGGGTGGGGAGTGAGGGAGGACCACCCTCCTCCTACGTGGTCCTCGCGGGGTTCCGAGAAGAACTTCTCGATCGCGGCCTGCCAGTCCTCGACCGAGTCCCAGCGGGCGATGTTGACCACGGGGTATTCGGCATCGGGGTCGAGGGAACGGTGCAGCCGGGTGCCGCGGAAGCCCTTCGCGTCCCGGGACGCCATGGTGCTGCGCTCCCAGTCGGCCACGAACTTGTCGACCATCTCGGCGGGCATGGAGAACAGGTTGATCAGCACGAGTGGCTCGTCCTGCACGGTCATGATGGCTCCCTCTCGAATAGCGTGGACACAAGGTGAACGGGTATGCCGTGACCTTCCCCGGATGACCGGAAGATCTTGTGCGGCTGTGGTGATCCCTCTCCGGCGTTCCCTGAACTCGCCGTGGCAGTAACTTTACTGCGACTGAATGTTCTGGCGCAAGTGTGTCCTGTGCCACGAAAAATCCTGTCACTGAAAATTTTTTGTTGCTGAATCCGGGGCCGGGCTGGCTTACACTGAAGCCGTGCGAGTGAAGACTGTGGACTGGGCGTCCGGGGCCGGCGAGGCCGAAACCGAGGGGCTGCGTGAGCGCAAGAAGCGCCAGTTGCGGCAGCGGTTGACCGACACCGCCACCGCGATGTTCCTCGAGCGTGGTTTCGAGGCGGTTCCCGTCGCGGAGATCGCCAGGGCCTGCGACGTGTCCGAAAAGACGGTCTTCAACTACTTTCCCACCAAGGAGTCGCTGGTTCTGGACCAGTCCGAGACCACGATGGCCGCGCTGCGTACCGGGCTGGCCGACCGCGACATCGGCCCCGTGGAGGCGGCCGTGCGGATCCTGGGCACGGAGTTGAACGCCATGACGTCCTGGCTGGCCACCCACGACGATCCCGCCGAGGCCAGTGTGCAGATCGGCCGGTTCACCGCCATGATCCAGACCACCCCCGCGCTGCGGGCGTATCAGCACGAGATGTCCGTGCGGCTGGTGGCCGTCGCCGCCGAGGTGCTGGCCGAGCGGGCGGGGACGAGCGCCGAGGATCCCGAAGCGCAGATCGCCGCGACCGCACTGGTGGGGCTCTGGCAGGTCCAGTTCGCCAGTCTGCGCACCCATCTGGACGGCAGGCGCACACCGAGTCAGGTCGAACGCGCGGTCAGCGCCGACGTCCGGAAGGCGGCTCGCCTGATCGATGCCGGACTGGCGACGTTCGCCGTCCCCCGGAAAGCTTCCGCGAGTTCCCCCGGGCAACGCAGGAAGCCCCCAGCGAAGACGGCTTCCGGCGACAAGCGGACGCCCCGCGCGTCGGCGGCCACCACGGGCGCCGCCCGGCGGCGCAACCCGAAGTAGAAACGGTTTCCTCCCGGCCGTCTGGGCGCAAGCGTAGCCAGCCGGGTCTTCGGCGGGCAATCGCCGCTTGTGCTAGCACGAGCACACCGGTCGTCGCCGGTGCTAGTGCTCTTCGGGCGCGGTGGCACCGGCGATGCGTTCGAGCCAGCGATCGAGCAGTGCGGTCTCGGCGGGCTCAAGGGTGGCGGTGCCGGTGAGGGAGAGCTGGGCGCGGAGACGGACAGCCGCGGCGCCGACCGGATCGGTCCGCACCGGCGGCCCGGATTCGGTGAGGACCGTGCCGAATACCGCGTCCCGCATCCGGTGGGACAGCTTCGCGTCGAAGAGGTCCGGTTGCGCGATCAGGTTGAGCGCCACGCCCACGTTGGCCGACAGGATCAGCTGCGCCGCGACCTTCGGTTCCACTGTCAGCGCGCCTACGGCCGCGCAGCGGACGAGTCCGTCTTCCAGTAGTTCGAACACGCGCCGCCTCGCCGCCGAGTTCGATCGCGGGCGGGGCGCGAACATCAGCTGGTAGAGCGCGGGGTTCCGGCGGGCGAAGTCCATGTGGTTGTCCCAGCCCGCCAGCAAGTCGGCCACCGGGTCCGTGGTCCGCGGCTGGGCCGCCTTGCTCGCCGCATACCGCTCGAAGCCGTGTTCGGCGACCGCGTCGAGGAGACCTTCCTTGTCCCCGAACAGGCGGTAGAGCACCGGCTGGGTGACCCCGGCGGCGTCGCACACCGCCCGGGTGGAGATGTCGTTGCCGGCGGAGGCGGCGAGTTGCCGTTCCGCCGCGGTGATCATCGCGCTACGGAGGTCCGTCGAGTCGGTCACGGTCACGAATCAATGATAGCGGACGTTGCTAGCGATGATTTGGTCGTGCTAGCGTGTCGTATCGGTGATACGACGAAGCAATATCGATGATTCGGAGTCTGTTCATGAATGCTCAACGAGTGGCCGTCGTGACCGGCGGCTCACGAGGCATCGGGCGCGCGATCGCGACGACGCTGGCCGCACGGGGCTTCGCGGTCGTCGTCGGTTACACGCGAGACGCGGGAGCCGCGAAGGACGTAGTCGGCGAGATCGTCGCCGCCGACGGTGCCGCGGTCACCGCCCAGGTCGACGTCGCCGAAGCGGAGGCGGTCGAGGCGATGTTCGGCACGGCGCAAGACACCTTCGGGGGTGTGGACGTGGTCGTCAACTCGGCGGGCCGGATGACGTTGTCCCCGATCGCCGAACTCGACCTCGACGACCTCGACCGGTTGCACCGCACGAACATCCGGGGCACCTTCGTGATGGCCCGCGAGGCGGCACGGCGGGTCCGGTCCGGCGGCGCGATCGTGAACCTGTCGACGTCCGTGGTGGGGCTCGGGTTTCCCACCTACGGCGCCTACGTGGCGAGCAAGGGCGCGGTCGAAGCCATGACCATGGTCCTGGCCCGCGAGTTGCGCGGACGCGACATCACGGTCAACGCGGTGGCGCCCGGGCCCACCGCGACCGAACTGTTCTTCGAGGGCAAGGACGAGGAGACCGTCCAGCGGCTGGCCAAGCAGCCGCCGCTGGAGCGCCTCGGCACCCCGCAGGACATCGCGGAGGTGGTGGCGTTCCTCGCCGGCCCCACCGGTCGCTGGGTCAACGGTCAGGTGATCCGCGCGAACGGGGGAATCGTCTGATGGCCACGCCGGACCCGGCCACGGAAAAGGTCATGGTGGTGACGGGCGCGTCGAGCGGTTTCGGCAGGCTGATCGCGATCTCCCTGGCGCGCGCCGGTCACCGGGTCGTGGCGGGGATGCGCGATACCTCCGGGCGCAACAAGTCTTCCGCCGCAGCGCTCCGGCAACTGGGTGAGCAGGAAGAGTCGGCGTTGTCCGTGGTGGATCTGGACGTCCAGGCACAGGAATCCGTGGACGCCGCGATCGAGTCGGTGCTCGCCCGGCACGGCCGGATCGACGGTGTCGTCCACAACGCGGGGCACATGGTGCTCGGTCCCGCCGAGGCGTTCACGCCGGAGCAGATCGACTCCGTTTTCGATGTCGTTTCGGAATCGACACCTCGATCGTCGTGCCCGGCGCCTTCACCTCGGGCACCAACCATTTCACCAACGCCGGGAAACCCGGCGACCCGCACCGGGAAAGCGCTTACAACGCACTCTACGGTGAATTGCGCGACCAGATCGGCGACCGCCTCGCGGCGCTCATCCCGCCGGAGGCCGATGTCTGGTCGGTCGCCGACGAGGTCGTTCGCATTGTCGGCCTGCCCCAAGGAGACCGGCCGTTCCGCACCCATGTGGACCCCAGCCGGGACGGCAGCGAAGTCGTCTCCGTCGTGGCCGACCGGATCCGGCACGATTTCTTCCACCGGATCGGCATCCCAGACCTGCTGCCGCGCAACGCGGCGCTGTAGGAAAAATCGAAACAACGAAGAGAAGGAAAGAGGAACCATGCCGTTCGCCAACCTGAAGGTGCCCGCGGACACTTTGACTCCCGAGTCCAAGAAGAAGCTGATCGACATCGTGACCGATGCCTATGCCGGGATCTACGGCGAAGAGGCCCGCTCCGGCACCCTTGTCGTCATCGACGAGGTGCCGGACGGAGGCTGGAGCATCGGCGGGCACATCCTGACCGCGGAAATGCTGGGGCGCCACTGACCCTCGCCGATCCTCGGGCGTTGCCGGGCCGGATATCCCGGCAACGCCCGAGGACTCGAGCGTGACGGGCTTGGACGGTGTCGTCGCGGTATCAGGAAATGTACGCACTCGGCGTTGCCACCCGGTGCGGTGAGATCTGCTCGAATGTCACCTGCTTGCGAAACCGCCCGGGCGCGACGCCGAATTTGCGGCGGAACGCGTTCGCGAAGGTGTATTCGCTGGAGTAACCCACCCGGCGCGCTACCGCCGTCAACGGCGCGGCGGTTTCGCGGAGGAGCCGCGCGCTGTAGGTGAGACGCCAGTCGATCAGGTAGGTCATCGGCGGCTTGCCCACCAGAGTGGTGAACTGCCGCTTGAAAGCGGTTTGGGACATACCCGCGGTTCGGCTGAGTTCCCGCACTGTCCAGGGCAGCTGCGGGTTGGCGTGTATCTGACCCAACACCGCGTCGATACCCGGGTCGGTGACTTCGGGCCAGGTGCCGGTGCGGATCCGGCTCCGGCCGTGTCGTAAGGCGTGGACCAGCACGAGATCGATGAGCGCTGTTCGCGTCACCGCGGTTCCGGGCAGATCCTGGGCGACGTCGATGGGAAAGGGCACGCTGCTGTTCACGACCGGAGGCGCGGCGGTCGAGCCCCATCCCGGCCGTGCGGTGTCGGTGGCGGCGCCATACCCGCCGCGATCAGCCACTCGTCGTACTCCGTTAGGCAGTGTTTCAAAGGCGGTGTCACCGCAGGCATTTCGCGGTCAGGCCGGAAAAGGTTTCCGCCACTTCGACCGCGGGAAAGCCGAACCGCACGGTCACGCCGGGTGAGTACAGGACGCTGACGGGAGGCCCCGCCGGGCGCGCGATTCCCGCTGCCTCGACCAGGTTTTCGTCGAGCGCGAGCAGCTTTGCCCGGTGCAGCGGCCATTCCCCGTGCTCGTTCGGCAGATACACCGTGCGCCCGCGCCATCGCACGTGCAGACCCCATCGCGCGGTGAGGAAGTGTTCGAGTGGGCTGGGGTCCCCGAGGCGTTCTCGCACGGAGACCAGTGCCCGCGCCGACGCGGACCGCGCTCCGAACCACCGCCTTTGCGAGGTGTAGGCCACGTTGTCGCGGCGCCGGCTCAGCCTCATCTTCGACCAACTGTAGGGCAGGCGGGCACCGAACCGGCCCACGAGTACCGGCGGAAGACGTTCCGCGTCCAGGGACCGGAACACGACGCCGCGACGGCCCGATTTGTCGACCGAATAGAGCCGGACGTTGGTCTCGCAGAAGGTGCGCAGGTAGGGCAGCCCTGGTTCGCCGGGAAGCCGGACCCGCTCCATTTTGAACAATACGAGTCCGACGTAGGTCACGCCGTCGGCGGTGTCGGGCCAGGTGCCGTCGGGGAAGAACTTCGTGACGCGGGCCGGATCCACCGGCCAGTGCAGGAACGTGACGTCGTTCCAGTTCTGGAGAAGGGTCGCGCGGCGCACCGGCCTCGGCGACAGCTGGGTGACCGCTTCGGGAATCAAGCGCCGATCACCGTCGCGCGGCTCGTGGCGACATCGTCGCTCATGGCCCGACGATACGGCACCGTCCGCCCGAGCCGGGCGCTTTGTCTGCCCTGTCACAGAGTGACGTTCGCGATGTCCCTCACGCGTCCGCGTCGGCGTCTTCGGTCGCGATCAGGCTGCCGAGGAGCGAGAGCGCTTCGGCTGAGGCGGTGCCGGGTTCGGCGTGGTAGACCACCAGCTGCTGCCCAGGCGCCGAGCGGACGTCGAAGGTCTGCATGCGCAGGGTCAGTTCGCCGACGTCGGGGTGGATGAACGTCTTGACCTCGGCGTTCTTGCCGCGGGCGTCGTTGCGGTCCCAGAGTTCGGCGAATTCCGGGCCGGCGGCGCGGAGTTGGCGCACGATGTCGGCGACTCGCGGGTCGTCGGGCGCCGCGCCCGCGGCGGCACGGAATCCGGCGACGGTGTTGACCGCCGCGGTGCGCCAGTCCTTGTAGAAGGCCGGGGCGGCGTCGTCGAGGAAGATGTTGAGCAGCAGGTTGTCCGAGTAGGTGAACGGCCGCCACAATGCCGCGCCGAGGCGGTTGCGGGCGAGGACGTCGTAGGTTCGGCCGAGCAGCAGCGTCGGGTTGCTGGGCCAGCCGTCCATGAGCTGGAGCAGATCGGGGTCGATCCGCTCCGGGCGGGCCGCGGTGCGCAGCCGGGGGGTGAATCCGGCGATGCGGAACAGATGCTGGTAGGCGTCGTCGTCGAGGTGGAGCGCGTCGGCGATGGCGCTGAGCACCTGCGTCGAAGGGTGCCTTTCCCGTCCCTGTTCGAGCCGGATGTAGTAGTCGACACTCAGGCCGGCGAGGGTGGCGACTTCCTCACGGCGGAGTCCGGTGACCCGTCGCCGGCTGCTGGTGGGCAGGCCGACCTGGTCCGGAGTGACCTGGTTACGGCGGGCCCGCAGGAACTCGCCGAACGCCATCGAACTCATGTTTCGAGTGTAGGTCGCGATGACGGCGGTGCGGGTGGGTGCGGTGCACCCAGGGTGGCCGCGCCCTGAATGTCCCGCCGGATCGTCGGCATCGTTGTCACCGCAAGCCTGAACAGCACTATCGAGAGGACACTTTTCGTGTCGACCCCGAGTTCTGCTTTCGCCTCGCTGGATCTCACCGGGAAGGTCGCCGTCGTCACGGGCGCGGCCCGCGGCATCGGCCTCGCCTGCGCGCGGCTCCTCCAGTCCCGCGGCGCGAAGGTCGTCGTCAGCGACCGGTCGGAGTCTGTGCGGCGGCAGGAGACCGACGATGTCGCCACGCTGGTCGGTGACGTGTCGGACGAGGCCGTCGCGCGGGACACGATGGCCGTCGCGGTCGAGCGTTTCGGCGGGCTGGACATCCTGGTGAACAACGCGGGACAGACGCTCAACAAGCTCATCACCGATACCAGCGTCGAGGAGTTCGATCGCATCCTGAAGGTCAACGCGCAGGGCAATTTCGTTCATGCCCGTGAGGCGTTCCGCGTCATGCGGGACACGGGCGGCGGCTCGATCATTTCGGTCGCGTCCGTGTCGTCGCTTGTCGCGTTCGAAACCCAGACCGCTTACGCCGCCTCCAAGGGAGCGCTGGTCCAGATGACGCGAGTGCTCGCGATCGAAGGCGGTAAGCACAATATTCGCAGCAATGCCGTCATTCCCGGTGTCATCGACACCGACATCATGGAAGGTGTCGTGGACAACGGGCGCGAGATGCTCGCGAGTTTCGGCCCGGCCCACCCCATCGGCCGCATCGGCCGCGCGGACGAGGTCGCCGAAGCCGTGGCCTTCCTCGCGGCACCGGCCGCCGGCTTCGTCACCGGCGCGCTCCTGGCTGTCGACGGCGGCTGGACGGCCCAGTGACCCTGCTTCCCCGTTACCGGGGCAGGTTGGCGGCGGCGGCCTCGGCGGTGCTGGTGGCCAGGTCACACCGCTGATCGGAACGCCAAGGCGCGTCGAAGGCGACGACCAGGAGTTCGACGATCGGCGAGCCGGTATCGGAATACTGGCGGTAGACGACGTCGACTTCGCACGTGTCCTGGTCGGCGGCCGCGTCGACGAACGCCTGGCGTCCCGCGATCCGTACCGGTGTGCCGTTGTCGGCGTTCAAAGGCTGGTTGCGGTCGAACCGGACCAGCAGGGAACCGGGTGTGGTGGTGCTGTGCCAGCGGCACGACCACCGGCCGAAACCGGCATCGGGGTGCACCGCGTCGACGCCGGGATACCGGGCCAGCGCGTTGGTGTCCAGCAGGGCGCAGGCGTCGGAATGGATCAGCGAGGAGGGGTCCGGTGCGGGGCGTCGCGGGATCTTCTGTCCGCCGGAGAGCCGGTCGACCGCGCTCTTGGTGGCCGTGTCGGCGATCGCGCACAGGTCCGCCTGGCCGTTGTCCGTTTGGTGCGCGGTGAGCCGGACGCGGTAACCGTCGGCCAGGGTGAGGGTCCGGACGCATTCGCCGCCGTCCAAGGGTTCTCGCTGGATACCCACGGCACCCACGGTTTCCGGCAGGGGAACCTCGCGGGGGACGGGGTTCGCCAGTTCCACCTTGAGGTCGACTTTGCTGTCGGACCCGGATCGCACGATCACGTCGCATCTGCCGAAGCCACCGTAGGCCGCGTCGCGCTCGGCCTCGCCGAACCTGGTGAGTGATGGGGCATCGGTGAGGGCACACGGGTCGGCCTCTCGGGGGTCCCCGATCACGCTGACGGGATCAGCGGGCCACAGAGCGACCGTCGCGCACACCGCGACCGACACGACCGCCGCGGCGACGGCGATCCAGGCGGTGCGCCTGCGGGTCAACCATGGCCGGACATGACCAGGGACGTACACCCAGGCGCGGGTTCTGGTCTCCTTCTCACGAACCGCGACGCGGCTCAGCCGGTCTCCCTCTACCGCGAAGGGCCCCTGCGTGCGCACGGCCTGGTAGACGTCGTCGGAGATCAAGGCCGCGACGGTGATGTCACGCGGCGATTCGGCGAGGGCCTTGCGGAGTGATTTGGCGTCGAGCAACCTTTTGAGCACGGTGAACGGCAGACTGGTGAGAACCTCGTCACCGTCCACGGGAACGTCACCCGCGTGAATCGCCACTCGCAGCCGGAAACGGGCACCCTCGTCCGTGCTGTCGTTGTGCGCGCGCAGCTCCCGGGCGAGCGTGGCGAGTAGCGGGTTCAGCAAGGATCGCTTGGGGCAGAAGGGCGGCGTGATCACGGCCATCCCGTCGCCGGTGTCCTGTTTCGCGCACGAAGACCAGTCGATCCCGCTGGCGAGGAAAGCGCTTTCCAAGCACGCCGACAGCGCCTTCTTCATTTCGACGCGATCGACGTCGTGCCGCCGCGGGTCGCTCGACGACTCGATATCGACGGCCAGCAGCGCACGATGTTGCCAGCTGAGCTCGGTCAGCTTCGGCCGCCGCTCTGTCTCCGGCATTACCTCACCCCATCGCATTTCGTACTTCTGGCGCGGAAGGCTAGACCACGCGCGCGTCACCGCACACGACAGCCTGTGTCCGTCGCCGATTTCGCGGCCGGCCATGCCGAAAAGTTCACCCAAAAGTGGGACAGAGGCTGCCCATGTTCTTGATCGAAAGACTGCTGCCGGATTTACCCCGAGATGCGTATCGAGCATCAGCCGACGCGGTGTCCCCCTTCTCACGCCGCGAGTTCGGCCTCGGGAAGCGGCTCGGAGAACGAGTCCGGAACGTGGTAAGGAACGAAGCCGAGTTCCCGTTCCGGTGGCTCTCGCACCGGGATCAACCGGTCCACAGGGACGTCTCTACTTCTCGCCCGAGCTGTCACCTCCACGGGAGCAGGCCTTCGAAGGCGAACAGCGCCCGGTACAGCGGGACGATATCGGTGTCCTCCAGCCTGAACCGGGTGCTCGTCTCCAACTCCTCCGTGGTGAGGATTCTGAAGCCATGCCTGGTGACGAGCTGGAAAACCGCTCGTTCGTCATCGTTCGCGCAGTCCTCGAGGCGTGAAACGACCTGGAGCGGTGCGTCCGGATCGGAGCCTGTGACGGCGAGCAACGTCGCGTACGGGCCGACCATCGACAATTTGAGCGACAGCACCCGTTTGCCGGTGATCAGAAAGGTGAACGACACGTCACAGTTGACATCGGTGTCGTCCTCCACCGGGAATCGAAGAGCCAGTTCGTCGAACAGCGGACGGTAAGGATTTCTGTCGACGACACCGCGGACGAATCCCCAGTCCGGTTCGTCGGGGGAACCGTACGCGCGCACGATACATTCGCGGAAGGCACTGAGTTCGCCCATGCTCCTCGCCGATCCCTTTCGTCAGGGGTACTCGCGGCCCTTCGGGTGGGCGTGCACCCGGCCCGAGGAATCCATGTGTACCCGCACCGTGGTCTGCCATCCGCCATTGGGGCCCCGGCCGACCGGAACACCGTGATCGTAATCGCGGACACCGGGACGGCCCGGCACCGGTGTGCCGTGCTGCCAGGCATGCTGGGCGTACGCGTCGGCTTCGGCACGGCTGTTGAAATACGAGGTCGGCGTGTTGTTCGCGATGCGCTTGTTGTACTCCGAGGTCCCGTAGACGTGCTGGTCCTGCTTCTGCCGGGAGACCGGCGGCGGATTGGACTGCGACGAGGAGGACCCGCTGCTCCCACCAGGACCGCAGCCGCTCGCGGGGGTAGCGGTGAGCCCGAGCGGGTCCGTCCACAGTGTAGGGTTGTCGACATAACTGTGGGGTGCCGGACCGGCGGCCAGTCCGAGCGGGTCGCCGCTGGCGTACCGGGCGACGCTCGCGTCGTAGTAGCGGTAGTAGTTGTAATTCAGGCCCGTTTCGAAATCATGGTACTGACCGGGCTGGCGCAGCGGCGTGTACGCCGCGTTCCGGAGGCTCGTCGTCTCGCCCCACAGCGTCGTGCGAGCCTGCCAGGCCACGTTCCCGGACGAATCGAGGAGTTCGGCCGGGGCGCCCACCAGGTCGGTCACGATCGAATAGAACTGACGGTCCACCCATTCTTGCGAAGCCTCGCGCGACGGCATGCGCTCGAGTTGCGCCAAGGGCCGGAACGTGCCGGGCGTCCACTCCCACGTCGTCGCCTGCCCGGCCGAATGGATCTGCTCGGCGAGCACCATGTCGTCCCAGCTGAAGTCGACTCGCTCCGCGACCGAGCCGTCGGGGGTCAGCCGCTCCTTCGCGATGCGCCTGCCCAGCGGGTCGTAACGGTACCGCCAGTGGCTCCCGTCCGGGGTGATCACCGCGACCAGCCTGTCGTCGTGGTTCCAGCGATAGTGCCAGGTGTCCGGCTTGCGGGACAGGCGTTTCCGCTGCCGTAGCACCAGACGGCCCTGCGCGTCGTGCTGATACAGCACGTTGCCCGCCTGGCGGATCAGAGTTCCGCCGTAGACGCGCGTTCCCTGGGCCTCCGGCTCGGCGGAGTATTGCGGCCAGGAAGCGGTGACGACATTTCCGGCGTTGTCGTAGGCGTACCGCTCTTCCCAGCCGGCCCCGCGGACCGCGGTCACCCGGCCGGCCAGGTCGAGATCGAACCTCCGCGAACCGAGCAGCCGGTCGTCGATCGCGGAAACCGCCCCGTCCGGCCGGTAGTGGTAGCGGCGCTGCTGGACGAGGTCCGCTCGCCGCGCCCCGGTCCGGCCGGTCACCGTGCTGACCGTTTGCGAAGTCAGCCGGTGGTTCATGTCCCAGGCGTGCGTCAGGATCGTCCCGGTGTCCAGCAGTCGCTCGACCTCGCGGCCCGCGTGGTCGTATCCGAAGAACACGGTGTGGCCCGCCGTGCGCAGGTTCACCGGGCGTCCGTCGGCGTCGTATTCCCAGCGGCTTTCCGCTCCCGTCGGCGTGCGCCGGTAGATCCGGTTGCCCGCGGCGTCGTAGCGCGAGATCATCCTCCGGCCGTTGACGGTCTCGGCGATCACCCGGCCCAGCACGTCGCGCTCGACGAGCATTTCCGCGTCGGGGCTCCCCGCGCGAACCATGCGCTCCGCCGCGTCGAATTCGAAGGTCACGACCTCATCGGCCGATCGCCGCTCGACCACGTTTCCGAGTGCGTCACGAACGAACACGACCGATTCCCCGGCGCCGTTCGTCCGCTGGATCAGTTGACCGGCCCCATCGTGGGTGTAACTGGTCGGTCTGCCGTTGAAGTCCACCTCGCGCACCAGGCGGCCGGCGGCGTCGTATTCGTATCGCCAGACCAGGCCACGCGGGTCGCGCACGGAGATCAGCCGCAACTCCGTGTCGTAATCGAATTCGAGCCGGGCGCCGTCCGGCTTGATCTCCGCGCTGGGCAACTCGAAATGGGTGGTCTCGGTGCGGGTCACCTGGCCGAGCGCGTCGACGTATTCGGTCTGGTTTCCCTCGGCGTCATACCGCCACCGCTCGGTGGTGCCGTCCGGTGCGCTTCGGTGAAGGAGCCTGCCCTCGACGGTCCAGCCGAATCCGGTCACTCCGCCGACGGGATCCGTGATCGCCGTGATCCGGCCGAACTGGTCCCGGTCGAAGGTCGTCACACCGCCGAGTGGTTCGGTCAACCGCACCGGCAGCCCCGCCGCGTCGGTTTCGATGCGCCGCACATTGCCGAGCGGATCCACGACCGATTCCAGGGCTCCTCGGTCGTCGCGCCCGTAACGGGTTTCGGCGCCGCCCGGATCCGTGACCGAGATGAGGTTCCCCCGGTCGTCATAGCCGTATCGCCAGACGGCGCCGTCGGGCTCCACTCGCACGATCGGCAGCCGGAACTCGTTGTATTCCGCCAGTTCCTGCGTCCCGTCCGGTCTGGTGAGGGTGGTCAGGTTGCCGGCCTCGTCATAGCGATAGCGGGTGACCCGCCCGAGCTGGTCGGTGCGTGAGATCAACCGGTCGTGACCGTCCCATTCCTGCGTCGTCTCACCGCCGAGCGGGTCGACCTGGCGCACCAGCTGGTGGAGTTCGTTGAACTGGTGTGTGGTGACGTGACCGAGTGAATCCGTCTCCACGGTGATCCGGTTTTCCGCATCGTATTCGAAGGTGCCGGTGAGGGCGTTTCCCGATCCCTCGGTCCGGACACAGCGGCCCGATCCGTCGTAGCCGTAGCCGTACCACTGTCCCGTGCGGTCGACCCAGCGGACGATACGCCCGGAATCGTCGTATTCGAAGGTCAACGGCCTGTTCGAGGAATTCAGAACGGCGACGAGCCGCCGGTCGCCGGAATAGACGTACTGGGCCAGCGTGATGTCGTCCCCGTTTTCCTGGCGCATGCGCAGGCCGGTGACCAAGCCGTTTTCACTGTCCACTCCCAGGCGGTAACCACCGGAATGGCGGACTTCCGTGACGACGCCGGTGGTGTCGTACTCGAAGTCGATCCGGTTGCCGTTGCGATCGCCGATCGTCGCGATCCTGGCCACGTTCCGGTCTTCCGGCGGGAAGTACAGGGTCCGCCCGGTTTCCGGTTGCCGGATGGCGTAACCACCGTCCGGTGTGCGCGACAGCGGCCAGCGTGCCCCCTCCTCGGCATGAACCTCGCCTCCTCCGGACGGTGGCAGGGGATAGACCAGGATGACGCCGGACGGCCCCGCGTAACAGGCGCCGCGCTCGTCGAACTCCAGCCGCTGGTCGAGCGTCGACGCCCAGGACGGGCCGAACAGCCGCCCGGAGCGGTAGGACGACACGTGCACTCGTTCCAGCACCAGCGGCAGCACGCCCGGCAGGTCGGCATCCGTTTGCACCAGGAACATCTCCCCGGTGGCGGCGTCGATCGGTTCCTTCCGCCCGCACCGGCCGACCGGCTCGTTCGCCCGGTCCTTCGGGTTTTCCGCGTCCTGCCGAAGCGAATTGCCGGAGTCCGACGAAGTGGGCCTGCCCGCGGCATCCGTGCCTGTCGCGGTACCGGCGTCGGGTGCGTCGGCCGCGTCTGACGCGTGCGTGCTGGTTCCCGAGGTGCCCGGATCGCCGTTGAGATGCGGTTCGTCGATGGCGGAGGAGGCGTGGGTGCTGCCGTCGCCTGCGAGGTGGGGTTCTTCGCCGGGGCGGCCGTGGAGTTCGGCCATGACCTTTTTGATGGCGGCGAAGATTTCTTCGAGTTTGCTCATCATCGGCCGGAGCTTCTCGACCGAGTTGATGAGCTTCTTGATGACACCGGTGATCTTTTCGATCCAGGCGGAGACCTGTTCGACGACCTGAGCCACCACCACGGGGGTTCCCAGGCCCAGCGAGCAGACCTCTTCGAGGGCGTCCTGGATGAAGTCGCCGACGGCCTGGGTGACCATGTCGCGGACCAGGCCGCGGACCGCGCCGGTGATGACGCCGACGATCTGCACCACCGTGGAGATGGTTTCGGCGCAGGTGGAGGCCGCGTTGATGTGGTCGATCTTGTTCTTGAGGTTGGCCCGGTAGGTGTCGGCGGCCTGACCGGTCCAGTTGGCGGTGTCCTTCTCGACCGTGCTCGCCAGGTCCTGCGCGGCCTTCTTGACCGACTCGGCGACGTTCTTCCAGGTCTGGGAGTAGGCGGCGATCTGATCGGCATCACCCGCGAGGTGGTTGAGGGCGTCCTGCAAGGGTTGGACGTGTTCGATGAGCCAGTTCAGGCCGTAGGAGATCAGCGTGCCGACCGGGTTCATCGCCATGGTCAGCAGATCCATACCCGTGCCGAAGGCGGCAAGCCCGCCCTCGATCCACGACCCGGACTGCACCCCGTCGTAGACACCGGCCGCGTCGTCGAGCACGCTGATCCCGGAATGCCACGTGGTGGAGTCCTGCTTCGACGCCACCAGAGGATTGCTCACGACAAGCACCTCTTCGAGTCCGGCATACGCGACCCACCACCCTGCCCGCCGACGACGTTCTCGGCACATGGGACGCCACGGGCAAGCCATTGGTTCCCCGATGTCCCGAAAGCGCACTCGACTGGGGCCTCTGGGTCACCTGCTCAGCCGAACTCCCGGTTCACCCGGACTTGGTCGAGGGAGCGCCACTGCCTCCGGCTTGGACACCGGTGATCGCGAAACGCTCGACATCGGTGAGGTGCCCGCCGGTCGACACGGCGATGGTCAGCACACTGCCCGCCGGGGCGCTGAACGGCACGCGCGCCGACCACGGCGTGTTCTGGCCACCTGCCGGGATACCGCCGGTTTCGCCGACCTGCCCGCGACGGAGTTCGAAGATCCGCACGTGGATGTTCTCGTCGACACCGGTGATACGGCCTCCGGCGGTCACCGGAGAGCCGACCACCGAACCGTAGGCGGGCTGGGGCACGGTGAGCGTGCTGTCCTCGGTGCCGACGACCTCCCACGGCGCGTCAGCTCCCGAGCCGAGTTTCGCCAGGTGCACTACGGCCGCGGTCGCGGTGCCGCCGTTGGGCAACGCGTAGCCGACGCCGATCCAGGCTTCGTTTCCCGCCGTGCGACGGCTGGTCGTCAGGTTGACGGCCGCATACCTGAGGTAGCCCTGCGTGAACGACTCGGCGGTCAGCGCCGGGTCGAGGTGCCACGGCTGGTGGCCTCCCTCGCGGAAACTTTGTTGCCACGCCGCTGCCGCGTCGGCGTCCGGAAACGGCCACAGCGGCTGGTAGGGAAACGCGGCAGGGGTCTGGGCCGGCGACGTTTGGGCCGGCGACGTCTGGCCCGGCGACGAACTTGGTGGCGGGACGCCCGGTGATCCTTGCGGAGGCCGGTCGGAACGCCACCACGAGGCGACAAGGATTCCCGTGACGACGAGCACCACCGCGCCGATCACGGTGATCCAGCGCAGACGATGTCCTCGTGGCCGGGTAGGCGGAGATGGTTCGGTCCTGACGGTCATGGCGGCATCACCTCGGCCCCCAGCCTGTCCGGGAGCCGGCCGCTCACGCAGAGACCGAAGTCCCACCCCGCGGGCCGGAAGGCCTCAATTCGAACCGGATTCCGGGCATGGCCGGAATTCGGTCGTGGTAACGAATCGAAAGCGCTATCGGTGAGGTGCTGCCGGGAAAGAGACCGGTCCTGGGTAGTGGGTTTCCAACGGAAATGTGCAGGCACGGTTTCGAATGCCCACTGGATCATCCCGGGCGGGACTGGGGGAGGATGTGTTCGTGCCTCGGACCTGGCTGGTTTCGATCGTTGGTGTGGTGTTGGTGCTGGCCGGTTGTTCGAGTCCGGTGCCGGGAACGGCGTCGGTGAATGACACCGAACTCAAGCGGTATCAGGCGGCGCGCGGGCCGTTGAACGTGCGTGATGCTCTCGGTGATCTCACCACGGTGGACTACTGCAGCGTGCTGGACCTCGCTCGCGCACAACAGGCCGGTGCCGCCGAGGTGGGGCCTCCCAAGTCGATGTGGAATCAGTGCGCGGCCGCGGCGAAGGTCGGTGGGCGGGACGCGGCATTGATCGTGGGCTTGCTCGTCGACGGGTCCGAGGAGCCGAGGGTTACCGACCTGTCGCGGAAGCTCGACCGCGGGCTGATGGCGCAGATGCCTCCGGGCGCGACACCGCATCGTTGCGTCCGGTATCTCGGCTTCCCGGACGGGCCGAGCTTGGAAGTGGACGTCTTCGACCCGGCCGCGGATACCTACGATCTGGCGGTGCTCACTCGGATGTGCGCGGTGACGAGCGCGCTGTTCGACGGGCTCACCGCGGACGCGCTGGCCAAGAAGGTCGCTCATTTCACGTTCGCGCCGGGCTCGCTGGGTACCACGGATGCCTGTTCGGTGCTGTCCGACGCTGCCGTGTCCGCCGAACTCGGGAAACCGGCCAGACGCCAGCCGATCTCCACCGGGCACCGCTGTGTCTGGAAGAGCGGAGCGATGTGGGTGGACCTCGACTTCGACGTGAGTGGCCCGATCCCGCCGGCGACGGACATCATCGGCGGCCGTCCCTCTGTCGTCGCCGCGAAGATTCCGACCGACTGCGGGGTGACCACAACGGTCGCGCCCTCCTCGCCGGGGTCGGGCGGAGGAGTCGAGATCGCCCTCCTGTACATGGTCGATCCCAGTGGCATCAAGGACCCGTGTGCGGTCGCGACCGCGTTGGCCGGCGCGGCCTGGCCTCGGTTGCCGCGCGCATAGTGTCCCTTCCGGGACAACCGATACGACGATTTTTCCGGTCCGGGACAAGTCGATAATCACTTTCTTGATCGACGCGATACGGCACCCTACCGTTGAGAATTCACAGTTCCATTCGCGTTTTACCGATCAAAGGAGGACATTCCATGCTTTCCGATGACACGCAGGAACTGCTCGACCTGGACGTGCGAGAGCTCGACCTGGTGGGTCCGGCCGACCAGGCGCCCACCCAGTCGGCCGCTGCGCGCACGATCACCACCTGCGCGGCCTGCTGAAAACGCCGATTACGACCGCGCAGAGCTCCATCGAGTGACGGGCGGGCCCATCGCCGCCGCTGGGTCCGCCCCGCCGTGCAAGCGTCCTCAGAAAGCTCACCGTGGACCCCTGCTACCGTTGTTCAGAGAGATTTCTGCTGCGTGCGCCCCTGTTGCCGAAATCGCGGCTTCGCGCCGCCTCGACGCCGGAGGAGGGGATGCGCGGGCGTATGGAGTCCGCGCTGCTGCGGGAGGCCGTCGCCATCGCGAGCCCGGCGTTGAGCGCGGCCATCGACAAGGCGCCGGCCGGACACGAGTCGGCATCGCGGCGCCTGCGCGGTGCGCTGGCTCGCTACCAACTGCGCATGGCCGGACGTCCCACCCCTTTCGGCCTGCTCGCCGGGGTGGCCGTCGGTCGGTTCGCCGACCACGCGGAGGCCGCGCTGGGCAGCGCGCACCGCAGGCATGTGCACCCGGACCGCGCCTGGCTGGCCGACTGGGCCGATGAGCTGGAGGCCGACACCGAGGTGCTGGCCCGCTTGGAGGTCACCACCAACAACCTGTGCTCGCGGCACGGCGACCGGGTCACGGTGCCCCACGGCACGCGGCGGTCCAGCGTGCGCGGGACGGCTGCCGTCGACCACGCGCTGCGCGCCGCGGCCTGTCCGATCCTGGTCGCCGATCTGGTCGACACCATCGCCGGAGAATTTCCGGGCCTGCGGCGCGGCGATATCGCCACCATGGTGGCGCGGTTGGTGCGGTTACGTTTCCTGCAAAGCACTTTGCGGCATGCCGAGGATCCGTTCGGCGAGGTGACCAAGGTGCTGCCCGCGGACTCACCGCACCGGAAACGGACCGCGTCGATCGCCGCGTTGATCGACGCCTACCAGCGCAGCCCGATCGGCGCGGGCGCCGCGGAACTGGCGGCCATCCGTCGCGCCACCGGAGCGGGCACTCCTGTTCACGTCGACCTGGCGCTGGACGCGCGGGTGCGGCTGCCGCACGGTGTGGCGCGCGAACTGGAGCGGGCCGCCGGTGCCGTGTGGCGACTGTCCACACAGGACAATACCCGCTCTGGCAACCTGATCGCGTACCACGGCAGATTCCTTGAGCGGTACGGGATGGGCGAGTCGGTCCCCGTGCTGGACCTGCTCGACCCGGATGTGGGCATCGGACCGCCCACGGGTTACGACCGACCATGGACGGCAGCGACCGGCCCGGATGACGGCCGTCAGCCGATGCTCAATCGCCTGCTGGCTCAGGCCATGGCCGATGGCGTCCGCGAAGTGGTGCTCGACGACGACCGGATCGCCCGGCTCTCCCCGCCCGGTGGCAGCCCGCCTGCCACCGCCGAACTGTTCGTCACCCTGCACGCCGTCTCGGCCGGTGCGTTGGAGCGCGGCGACTTCGAATTGGTCGTCGGCCCCCTGACCGGGACTCAGCAGGCGGGGGCCTCCCTCGGCCGGTTCGGCTACCTGCCCGAGGTGCGCGACCTGCTCGCCGACCTGGCCCCGGTGCGCGGCGACGACCGGATACCGGTGCAACTCACGCACATCACCACGCGGCCCAGAGACGCGAATCTGGTGCGGGATCCTCAGGTGCTGACCCATTCGCTGGCCGTCGGTCTGCCCGGCGAGGGTGACCAGGCGGGCGGACTGCGGTTGGCCGACATCGTGGTGGCCGCCGACGCACACCGGCTACGGCTGTACTCGGTGTCGCTGGGCCGCGAGATCGCCCCACGCCTCCTGCACGTGCTGGACCTCAGCGTGGCGGTACCGGAAGTGGTGCGGTTCCTGTGGGACGTGTCCCTGATGGGCGTGCGCACCCTGAAACCGTGGGGTTGGGCGGCGCTGCGGGACGCGCCGTTCCTGCCCGCGATCCGGTACGGGCGCACCGTGCTTTCGCCCGCGCGCTGGCAGGTCACCGCCGACGACGTGGGCACCGATGACGCGCTGGCGGCGTGGCAGGCGCGGTGGCGGATGCCCGACCGGGTGCGGCTGACGGACATGGACCAGCAGCTGTGCCTGGACCTGAGTGCGGAGGAGCATCGTGCACTGTTGCGCGGCGAGTTGCGCAAGCCGGGTATCGCGGTGTTGTACGAGGACCGCGCGCCAGGACTCGACCAGGGCTGGTTGCGCGGGCCTGAGGGCGTCCACGAGGCAGAACTGGTCGTGCCACTGATCGCCGTCGATCCGGTGGCTCGCCCGGCCAAGCCGCTCGCACCGCCGCGCGTGAGGTCCGCGGATCATCCGCCCGGCGGCGAGTGGGTGTCGGCGCACCTCCAGTGCTCGCCGCACCGGCAGCGCGAGGTGCTCGCCGAGCACCTGCGTCCCTGGCTGACCACAGTGGAATCCAAAGTGGACAGTTGGTTCTTCCTTCGCTACGAGGCCGAAGGCCAGCGACCGCATCTTCGCCTGCGTCTGCGCGGTGACGTACTCCCCGAGTTGCGCGACCAGGCCGCGGTGCTGGCGGACGCCAGGCTGGCCGGCGACTTTTCTCTGCACACCTACCGTCCCGAGGTGGAGCGCTACGGTGGCGAGCGGTTGATCGGCCTGGCCGAGCGGTTCTTCGCCGCCGACAGCCGGCTGGCGCTGCACAAGATCAGTACCGCTCAGGACACCATCACCGTCGCCGCGGACGTGGTGGCCCTGGTGAGCCGGTTCCACGGCGACCGGTGGCCGTCGTGGCTGCTGTCGGCCGTTCCCAAAAAGGAGGCCACGCACAAGGCGTTCGTCCGGCGACGCCGCGACGCGCTCGCGGCGATCACCCTCGACCCCATTCCCGCCGACCAGGAGTGGGCCGAACTCCTGACCCAGTACGGAAATGAAGCCCGCGCACTGGCCGCGACGCGGGACTGGGTTTCACCGGACGACATCCTGCGCGCTCTACTGCACATGCACTGCAACCGCAGGCTGGGTGCGGATCTCCAGGCGGAAGCCGAGGTGTATGCCATGGCCCGGGGCGCGGTGCAGGCGCACGTGGACCGGAGGCGAGCGACCCGGTGAGCGCCCAGGCGTGGCTGGCGGACTCCGCCGGAAGGCTCAGCCGTCCCGCCGAAGTGAAACTGGGCAACGGTGATTGGCCGAACCACCCGATGTCGCTGGCCGACGGGCACAGTGGGCTGGCCATGCTGTTCGCCCGGCTCAGCGACGATTCGCCGGAGTTGCGCAAGACAGCCCACGAGCACCTTTCCGCCTCCGCACGCGCACCGCGGCCCGGCGCGGAAAGCCTGTTCGACGGATTGCCGTCGCTGGGGTTCGCCGCGCGAAACATCGCCAGGGCCGACGGCGACTACGGGGGCTTGCTCGCCGCGATCGACCCCCACGTGCTGCGGCTGGCCGAAAACCTGCTCACCGCCGAGGAAACGCGCCTGCGTGAGGGCGAACCCGGCGCCAAGATGGCGTGCTACGACGTCACCTCCGGGCTGGCCGGGCTGGGCAGGTACCTGCTCGCCTGTGGTGCGGGAGCCCGTGCCGTGCTGGAACGGGTGCTGTGTTACCTGGTGCGGCTGACCGAACCGGTGTGGGTGCGCGGCCACCGGGTGCCGGGATGGTGGACGTCCGACCCGTCGATGCTGGCCGATCCGATGGCGCACCCCGACGGGCACTTCAACCTGGGCATGGCACACGGCGTCTCCGGCCCGCTGGCCCTGCTGGCGTTGAGCCACGGGCAGGGCGTCGTGGTCGACGGTCAGGAGGAGGCGATGCGCCGGATCGCCACCTGGCTGTTGTCCCGGCGGGGCACCGATTCCTACGGCCGGTACTGGCCCGCGTTGGTACCGCTGGAGCAGGAATTGACCGGTGCGGTGAACTGGTTGCCGCCGAGCCGGGTCGCCTGGTGCTACGGGGCACCAGGAGTGGCCCGCGCCGTGCAGTTGACCGCGACGGCGCTGGGGGAGCCCGCGTGGGCCGAGGAGGCCGCAAGCACGTTGCGGGCGGCGTTTTCGCGGCCGTGGGAGCGATTGGGGATCCGGGACGCCTCGCTGTGCCACGGATCCGCGGGTGTCCTGCACGCCACGACGCTCGTCCTGGGGAGGGAGGCGGACGTGCTGCCGATGCTGTGCGATCACCTGTTGTCCCAACGCGACGGGCACACCGTGGTCACCGTGCCACCGAACCGGCCTGGTTTTCTCGACGGGACGGCCGGGACTCTGCTGGCGCTGCACGACCATCTGAACCCGTCCTCGTCGGCCGCGCGCCTGCCGTGGAGCGCCGCCCTGTTGCTGGCGTGAGCACATCGGCGCGGGTCGTCCTGCTGGCCTCGGCGACCGCGATTTCCGCCCTGGGCAACGGATTCGGCCGGATCGCGGTGACGTTCGGGGTGCTGGGGCTGCCGGGGGTGACCGCGAAGGGATTGTCCTTCGTCCTGGTATGCCTGATGGTGCCGCAGATCCTGTTCGTTCTGTTCGGCGGGGTGATCGCCGACCGGGTGAGCCGGTTCCGCCTGCTGGCGTTCTCCGACGTCCTGTCCGCGCTGGCCTACTCCGGGCTCGCCGCCGGAGTGTGCCGGCACGCCCCGATCCCGGCGCTGGCCGGATGCGCCGCGGTGGCGGGCACCGCGTCCGCCCTGTCCCTGCCGGCGAGCAGCGGGCTGGTGCCCGAAGTCGCCGCGGCAGAACGGATCCAGCGGACGAACAGTCTCCTGATGGCGGCGACGCGGGGCGCCGACCTGCTGGGCACGGTACTGGGCGGCTCGGTGGTCGCGTGGCTGGGCGCGCCGTCGACGTTGTTGCTGGACGCGGTGAGCTTCGCGGCCAGCGCGGTGCTCATCGCCCTGTTGCGGCTACCCTCCCGGGCGCGGGCCGAAGCGACGTCTCTGCTCGGCGACTTACGGCTGGGGTGGCGGGAGTTCGCCGGCCGTCAGTGGTTGTGGGTGACGGTGGCCGCGCTGTCGCTGACCGCCGCGTCGCTCACGGCCGGCATCGGGGTGCTGGGGCCGATCGTGGCGCTGCGCAGTTGGGGCGGTCCGCAAGCCTGGTCACTGGTCGCCGGGGCGAGCACGCTGGGCATGCTGTGCGGTGCCGGTGTTTCGGCGCGGTTGCGGCCACAGCGCCCCGTGGTGGCCGGGCTCCTCATGATGTCGCTCCTCGCGGTGCCCCCGCTGCTGCTGGCCGCCAACGTGCCACCGTGGGCGGTGATGCCCGCGATGTTCTGTGCCGGGCTGGCCAACGACGTGTTCGGCGTGTTGTGGAACACGGCGATGCAGCGCGAAGTCCCCGAAGAGGTGCTGGCCAGGGTGGCGTCCTACGACTGGCTGGGCACCATGGTGCTCGCGCCGGTGGGTGTGCTGGTCGCGGCTCCGCTGAGCACCGCGTTCGGCCCTTCTCCCGTGCTGGTGGGATGCGCGGTTCTGGTCGCGGTGTCCACCGCGGCCGCGCTGGCTTCTCCTGGCGTGCGGCGACTGCGGCGTGTCACCGGCGTGTCCGAGATCACGACGGTTCTCTGATGCGCGACCAGCCGCGCGAAGCGCCGTCCATCTCCATTCCGGGACAATCGACACGACGAATTTTTCCTTGCCGGGACAATTGCCGGCCGACGGCACCATGATCGTGCGTTTCGGGGCGTGCCGTTGCGCCTTTCACCGGATATCGGCGCGCATGAGGCACCGTTATTCTCTGACCGCAATCCGACCTATCAAACCGGTTATTCATTTCACGGAGGTAGACGTCATGCGGATCGCCCGGAAGATCATCTTGGCCACCATCACCGCCGGTATCGTCATCGGGAGTCTCTCCGTCGGCACCGGCGCCGCCTCCGAGTAATACCCGCCCGCGCACCCCATTTGCGGCACGCGCATCTGCTTGCCGTAACCGCGGTGTTGTACGAGGCCCGCGCGCCAGGACTGGACCAGTCCCGGCGCGGTCACGGCGCTCTGCAGGACTTCGGGGCCGACAATGTTGATCAGAAGAAGACCGAGGGCGCAGGACCGCCGCGACGAATTCCTGCACTCCGGTGACCCTCTCCGCAGGACGCGGTGCGCGAGGCCTGCGCCGAGACAGCGGTGTCGCTGGGCAGCACCTCGATGGCCTCCGACCGCGGCGGTGCCGCTCAGCGCGGCTTTCACCTGGCCGTCGGCCACGGGCGCATCCTCGTGCTCGGACGACACAGAACCGGGCACCTCGACAAATGGGCCAACGCCCATCTGGCTCTGGCTTCCTGGCTGACCACGAGGGGCGACGACTCCGGCGCCGCGCACGTGGTCCGCGAGAGGGAGGAACACCTCGCCGCGATCGCTCCGTCGCGGGTCCCCGGCTTGGCGGCACACGCACGGCAGGTTCTGGCCTCCGCCAGGCAGTTCCCGGAAATGTAAGGTTCAGGAATTTCACCATCGTTCTTCGCGTTGCGCGCGATTCGGGCGTCGCGGAACGGGCGGAATCCGCTGGCAATGTGCCCGAGAGCGACACATCGGGTCGTGCCCACGCGCGTCAAGCGGAAATCAATAACAAGACAGTCAACCTTTGCCGGTTGCCCATGAAATATTCCGATCCGGTCACGCCGCCAGGCGGCGACTGGAGAAGAACATGGGAGAGGTGCACGGCGTGAGTGACACCGTTCATATCCGTCCGACATCGCCGGCTCACGATGTCAGGGTGATCCGTCACCCGGCCACCGGCCTGGAGACGCATCGCTCGGCGGACGAGCCGACAGTGATCACGCGAGGCGTGAAACCCTTGGCAGGGCACGGGTCTGGGCGTCTCCACCATTTTTTCGAGTCGGCTTGTGACGCGACCCCGGACGCGATCGCGCTGGAATGCGACGGCGAGCGAATCACCTATGGTGAGCTCGACAACCGGGCCAACCGGCTGGCGAACGGGCTGCGCGCCACCGGCCTGTGGACGGGCGCGCGGGCCGGTGTGCTGCTCAATCGCTCGGTGAACCTGTATGTCGCGCTGCTCGCGGTGCAGAAGGCCAATGCCACCCTCGTCCCGATCGACCCTGCCTCACCGGCGGACCGCGTGTCCTTCATCGCCGAGGACTCCGATCTGGCGCTGATTCTGTCCTCTTCGGACCTGTGCGAAATCCACGGTGCGGCGTCCTGCCCCGTGGTCGCCTTGGACGTCCTCGGCCCGGCACTGGCGACGGCCCCGGCGACCCGTCCGGCGCCCGGCGGCGGGACGGACCCGAGCTGCTACATCATCTACACGTCGGGCTCGACCGGGCGGCCGAAGGGGGTGGAGGTCGCGCAGTCGAGCATCTGCAATTACCTCGAAGTGGTGCCGGAAATCTACGGCATCCGCCCGTCGGACCGGGTCTACCAGGGCATGACGGTCGCCTTCGACTTCTCCATCGAGGAGATCTGGCTGACCTGGGCGAGCGGCGCCACCGTCGTCGCCGGGCCGCGTGACTCCCGGCGTATCGGCCCGGGGCTCGCGACCTTCCTGACCAGCAACGGAATCACCGTCCTGTACTGCGTACCGACCGTGCTCGCCACGATCGACCGCGAACTGCCCCTGGTGCGCGCGCTGGTGGTCGGCGGCGAGACCTGTCCGCCCGAACTGGTCGAGCGCTGGTCGAAGCCGTCCCGCCGGATGTTCAACACCTACGGGCCCACCGAGACGACCATCACCGCGACCTGGGTCGAATTGCGGCCGGGTCGTCCGGTCACCATCGGCCGCCCCCTGCCCACCTACCATGTCCGTCTGCTGGACGAAAACCAGCAGGCCGTCCCAGTGGGACAGATCGGCGAGATCTGCGTCGGTGGCGTCGGCGTCGCGCGCGGTTACGTCAACCGGCCCGAACTGACCGCCGAGCGTTTCCTCGCCGACGACTCGGTTCCGGGCGGCCGCCTGTATCGCACCGGAGATCTCGGCCGGCTGACCCCGGACGGTGAGATCGAATACCACGGCCGGGCGGACAGCGAGGTCAAGGTGCGCGGGCACCGGATCGACCTCGGCGAGATCGAGAGCGTGCTGCTCACCGATGACGAGGTCGGCGGTGCCGCGGTGGCCCTGCGATCGGAACCCGGCGCGGACGCCGCCCTTGTCGCGTACGTGACCTGCCCAAGCGGCTCGGCCGACGTCACCGCGCTGCGCGACCGGCTGGCCGAACGACTGCACGAGCGGCTGCCGCACTACATGGTTCCGGCGTTCCTGGAGATCCTGCCGGCCTTGCCGTTGATGCCCAGCGGCAAGGTAGACCGCAAGGTCCTTCCACCGCCCCAAAGCAAGCGGCTGGTCCGGGCGTCGGCCTCGCACGCCGTCCCGGAGACCGAGGGGGAGCGCAAGATCGCCGAGGTGTGGGCGCGGGTCTTCGGCGTCGACATCGCCGAACTGTCGGTGACGGCGGACTTCTTCACCGACCTCGGTGGCCATTCCCTGCTCGCCGCGCGGGCCGCGTCCGCGTTGCGGCAGACCGATTTCGCCGGATCGCTGTCGGTGGCCGATCTCTATGCGTACCCGAGCGTGCGCGAACTCGCGAAGTTGATCGACAACGCCGACGTCAAGACGGTCCGGCTGGCCAAGACGCACCTGCGCTGGCCGGGACCGCGGCACCGGCGCCGCCCCCACCGGCGCCGGGTCCTGCCGACCGGGGTGATGCAGTTGCTGATCGGCTACCTGCTCCTGTTGGTCGTCGGCACGCCGGGCGCGGCGGTGATCGGGGCGGGCGGCGGAACGGTCACCGCGTCCCAGCTGTGGGACCTGGGCGTGGTGGTGGCCGCGAGCGTGGTGGTGGGCCGGTGGGCGTTGCCGGTCGTCGGCGTCCGCCTGCTGTCCATCGGACTGCGCCCGGGGCGTTATCCACTGTGGAGCCGGACCCACCTACGGGTATGGACCATTCAGGCGCTGATGGCCGTCGCGCCGTTTTCGACGCTCAGCGGGTCGCCGATGATGGCGCCCTACCTGCGGCTGCTGGGTGCGAGAGTCGGCAAGGACTGCCACATCGCCACCGCGGCGCTGCCCACGTTGTTGCCGGCGATGCTCTACCTCGGCGACGGCGTGAGCATCGGCTACAACGCCCAGCTGCCATCGTCCTATGTGGAGCATGGCTGGGTGACCGTCAAGCCGGTCACCGTGCGCGACAACGCCTTCATCGGTGCGAACGCGGTGGTCCAGGCGGGCGCCGAACTCGGCCATGGTGCCGCGCTCGCCGATCTTTCGCTCGCCGCCGAGGACCAGATCATCCCGGCCGGTGAGCAGTGGTCCGGTTCGCCGGCCGCGCGGGCCCCGCGGGCCGACCCGTTACTCGAAGAGCTCGGCCGCCGTCCCCGGCCGGAGCGCGGCTGGTCGCTCGGTCACCGGATCGGCTTCGCGATCGGCCTGTCGGCTCTGGAGGTGCTCACCTTCGTCCTGCTCGCGCCGGGGCTGGTGTTCGGCGGCTGGGCACTGCTGGCCTACGGCCCCCTGACCGCCACGGCCGCCGTGGCGCTGACCGGGCCGGTCTATGTGGTCATGACCTGCCTGGTCGTCGCGGCAGGCAAGAAGATCGTGCTGCCCCGCACGCCCACCGGGGTCCACCCGATCGCCTCCGGCGCCGGGCTCCGCAAGTGGTTCGCGGACAAACTGTTCCAGACCAGCCTGACCACGACGAACTCGCTGTACTCGACGCTCTACGCGGCGCCCTGGCTGCGTCTGCTGGGGGCCAGGGTCGGCAAGCGGTCGGAGGTGTCCACCGCCGCGCACCTCGACCCGGATCTGCTCACCCTCGGCACCGAGAGCTTCATCGCCGACATGGCCAGCGTGGGCAGTGCGACCTATCACAACGGTCACCTGGCCACGGGCCGCACGGTGGTCGGCGACCGCTCGTTCGTCGGCAACGCCGCGCTCCTGCGTTCGGGCACCGTGATCGGCCGGTCGGCACTGCTCGGCGTGCACAGCACGGCACCGGTGGACGGTCTCCCGCACGGCACCGACTGGCTGGGGTCACCGGCGATCCGGTTGCCCCGGCGGGAGGAGAGCGAGTCCTTCGGCGACGAGCTCACCTACCGGCCGTCACGGGGGCGCGTGGCCGAGCGGCTGGTGATCGAGTTCTTCCGGATCGTGCTCCCGGGAACGATTCTGGGGTTGGCGGCCTACCTGTTCCTGCTCTCGGCCGAGATGGTCGCCGGGCGGTTCGGTGTGACCGCGGAGGTGTTCCTGGTGCCGGTGCTGGCCAGTGCCAGCGGACTCGTCGTCGTACTCACCGTCGCGGCGCTGAAGTGGTTGGTGGTCGGCCGGTACCGGCCCCGGGTGGAGCCGTTGTGGAGCCGGTTCGTCCGGCGCTCGGAGTTCATCACCGCCCTGTACGAGGCCGCCGCCGTACCGGCCATGATCGGCCCCCTCGCCGGTACTCCGTGGATCGCGCCGCTGCTGCGCCTGTTCGGGGTCCGGATCGGGAAGCGGACGTGGCTCGGCACGACGTTCCTGAGCGAGTTCGACCTCGTGCACATCGGCGACGACGTCGCGGTCGGCCCGGCCACCTCCCTGCAAACGCACCTGTTCGAGGACCGGGTGATGAAGATGTCGACCATCGACATCGAGTCCGGGGTGAGCATCGGCGCGCGCACCGTCGTGCTCTACGACACGACGGTGGGCTCCGGCGCCACGATCGACCCGCTGTCCCTGGTGATGAAGGGCGAGCACCTGCCCGCGGCGACCCGCTGGCGCGGAATCCCGAGCCGCGCGGTCCACTAGCTTCGGTAACCGGGCGCCAGGAACGAGACGTGGGCCCGCCTAAGCTGCGGATCCGAAGGGATGCCCGATACTGACCGGGCGAGTCATGACCCGGACTGGCAGCCTGGGCGTGGGCACCGCCTGCCGTCGCCCGTACCGCGGCCGCCTTGACCGCTGTCGGCGGCCTGGTGCGGCAGCTTCACGAGGCCTCCCGTGACTACGTGCCCGCCAACACCGAGTACCGTTTCCACCCGCATCCGCCACGCGCGGGGAGATCGTGTCGCACGGTGACCTCGGCCCGTGGAACACCGTCTACCGGAACGGCCTGCCGGTGGCGTTCATCGACTGGGATGCCGCCGGACCGGTCGATCCCCTGCTCGACCTCGCCGCGGCGGCATGGGCATTCGTGCCTCTAGCCCCGCCCGAGCAGCTTCGCGAGACAGGATTTCACCCTGTCCCTGATGTCCCGGCCCGGCTGCGACTGTTCGTGGACGCCTACGGCCTCAGCGACCGGCGTGCCATCCTGCTGGCCCTGCACCGCTGCACGTTGCTGGCGGCCGAACGCATCAAGTACTTCCCCGGTTACCGCCGAGGGGGCGGCCGACTTCCTTGAACACCACGCCGGCGCCTTGCGATGGCTACACGCTATGGTTCCAGAACTCGAGAGCGCACTGTGACGCGTCACTGAACGGCCATTCGTTCGTGCCCAAATGTGCGAACATAAGTTTGATAAACCGTTCGAATTCGTGGGGATTCGCGAAGAGCCGTGGAGTCCATATCGGCACGGTGGCGTTGCCGCTCCTCTACCGGTCACCGAGTTCGGTGGGGTCGAGCACGTCGACCACTTGCGACCGCTCCGCGTCCGGTTGTTTCCACCATCCGCTACAGCCACGGATACACGGATGTTCCTGTTCGCGCAGCACACCGTTCTCGTCGGGCTGCATCCATTGGATCACCCCGCTGCCCTCGCACAGGTCGCATTTGCCATCAGGCAGGGATGTCACCGATGCCGCCGCAGGTCGGACAGGCTCGTTTTCGCTCCGGGTCGCCTGGGTCGAGTCCGGATCCCAGGCAACGGGGGCACTTTCGCGTGGGTGGTCCACCACCTGTTCTCCCGGTCGGTTCTGGTAGCACATGCTCAGCCTGTCTGCCCAGGTTGATCCACTCAAGCCGGTGCTATGGGCACGATAGCGCTTTCCCGGGTGGATCGAGAACTCGCGGGTTGCGGCGTGTCCGACCGACCCCACCACGGTGGAGCCGGGATCAGCGACAAAACGTGCGGTTCGCGCGGAACTGGGGGACCCCGTGGCTCCACTTGAAGCCTCTCCTGACTTCGAAGGCCGGCCGTGGTGAGGGGAACTCCTCCCTGATCGATCCGTGGGTGAATTCGTCCTCGGACGCCGGCATAACCTGCGATCTTCCTCTGGGTACGAGGGGCGCAGGTGGCCCCATGGCTCAATTTGTCGCGGCCGGTGCCTGGGACGGCTGCCGCTACCGCATCGCCAACCCGCAGACCGGCACGGTGGAACTCGTGACCAATCGTTGACTCGTTTCGGTCGGTGCTGGGGAGAAGGATGCGCCCCCGCGCCGGCCGAAACGCGCCACGACCTTGTTTCACGTGGCATGCTTGTGGAGTTTCCGGCGGTGGTTCGGTTCCGGCGCGCCCGGTATTACCGGCATTGGGAATCGTGACCGGAGCCAGTTGTGCGCTTTCGGACAGATTGTTTGCCCTCGTGGTCATGGTGGGCCGAGTGGCTATGGGCCGCCCGCGGTGGGGCGCTAAGGTGCTCGTCGCCGTACCTGAACATGACGAGGAGCCAATCTTATGCCGGAAAACGGCTCAGGCCGGTCATCGCGCCTGATCCTGCCCGTAACCGCGATGCTCGCCGTCGCGCTGACCGCGTGTTCGGGTTCGGGCGAATCGGCGGGCGCTGATCTGCGAGCCCATTTCACCGCGGCGGCCAGTGAATTCCACGTTCCGGAAAACGTCCTGCTCGCGGTTTCCTACAACATGACGAACTGGCAGTTCAACGGGTCCGCCCCGAACGCGATGGGCGGCTATGGCCCGATGGGCCTGCTCGGCGGTGGGCCCGCCGGCGACACCGCTGACAAGAGCGGCAAGTCCCGTCCCGCCGAGGAGGTCGAGGCCAACTCGCAGCTGGCGCTGGCCGCGCGGGCACTGGGTGTGCCGACCGAGTCGGTGCGCACCGACTCGGCGCAGAACGTCCGGGCCGCCGCCGCGCTGCTGGCCTCCGACGCCAAGGACGCGTCCGGGAAGCTGCCCGGCACGACCGGCGAGTGGGCCGCGAGCCTCGCCAAATACTCCGGATCGCCTTCGGCGGCCGGCGGCCAGGCCTTCGCGGAAGACGTGCTGGGCACGCTCCACAAGGGTGCCACGGCGCGCGCCAGCGACGGTGAAACGCTGACCGTGCCGGCCGACCCGACGGTGCCGGTGCGCGCGCACACGGCCGGCACGTTCAGGGCCGCCAGTCCCACCGCGCAGGCGCCGGACTGCCCGAGCACGCTGGACTGCCGCTTCGTGCCCGCCGCCTACGACTGGTCCTCCGCCGACCACAGCGACCCGAACAACTACGGGAACTACGATCCGGCCGATCGCCCGGCGGACGGCGACGACATCCGCTACATCATCATCCACGACACCGAGTCCTCCTACGACGCGGCGATCGGGGCGTTCCAGAGCGCGGCGCACCAGGCCGCGTCCCACTACGTGATCCGGTCCTCGGACGGCCAGGTGACCCAGATGGTGCCCAACGGGGACGTCGGCTGGGACGTCGCGAACTGGACGATGAACCAGCACTCGATCAGCATCGAGCACGAGGGCTACGCCACTCAGGGCGCGAACTGGTACACCTCGGCGCAGTACCGCTCATCGGCCGCGCTGGTGCGCTACCTGGCCGCGAAGTACCACGTCCCGATCGACCGGCAGCACATCATCGCGCACGAGGACGTGGCCGGTGAGCTGACCGCCAAGCAGGCCGGGCAGCACTGGGACCCGGGTCCGTACTGGGACTGGCAGACCTACATGAAGCTGCTCGGCGCACCGATCGCGCCGACCGGTTCACCGGCGTCCGGCATCGTCACCATCAGCCCGGACTTCGCGGGCAACCAGCCGCCGGTGACCTCGTGCCAGGCCGACGGCTCGTGCGCCCCCTTGCCGGCGCAGGGCGCCAACTTCGTCTACCTCCGCACCGCACCGAACGAGAACGCTTCCCTGATCACCGATCGCCTGGTCTACCCGGACCGCTCGGCCGGGAGCACGGATGCCAGTGAGTGGACGGACAAGGCGGTGGCCGGGCATCAGTACGCGGTGGCCGGCCACGACGGTGACTGGACGGCGATCTGGTACGGCGGGCAGAAGGCCTGGTTCTTCAACCCCGGCGGGCGTAACGCCGTGCCGGCCGACGGTCGCCTGGCACGGCCGCGAGCCGGTGCGGTCGCGCTGTACGGGCGGGCGTTTCCGGACATGTCGGCCTACCCGTCGAACATCACCGTCGACCCGGCCTGGGCACCGACCCCGCTGGACACCTGGAGCTTCCCCGCCGGCCAGTCCTATGTGGTCGTCGGCAGGTTCCAGGCGAGCAACTACTACGCGCGCTTCGATCCGGTCAACGTTCCCGGCAACCACACCCTGGTTTCCGGAAAAACGGAATACCTGCTGCTCGACTACAACCACCGCTATGTGTGGGTGAAGGCGGACGACGTGTCGGTGAACTGACGCTGTCGGTCACAACGCCAGGGAAACCGGAGGTTCGAGTCCGAGCAGGACTCGGTCGTAGTCCTCTTCGGTGACGTAGGAGTTGAGGCCCTGATACCGGGTGCCGACCGACAGGTCCCGCCAGAAACGTTGCAGCGGGTTGTCGTCGGCAAAGCCGCTCGCGCCGTGCGCGTCGAGCAGGTGTTCGATCGCCTGGCGGCATTCCCGGGCGGCGGACACCAGGTGCATGCGCAGCCGTGAACGTTCACGCACGGACACGGAGTCGGTGGGGACCATGGCGTCGAGTTCCCCGGCGACGTCGAGGATCCGTCCGACGGCGGTGTCGACGAGGTGGGTGGCCTGTCCATAACGGTGCCGGGCCAACGGCGAGTCCGTGAGCCGCCGGTAGGTGGTTTGAGAGGGCGCGTAGTCACCCGCGAACAGGTCACCGGACGTGGCCGAGGATCGGTTGCCACGTAGGGGTCGACGCTGGTTCAGACCGGTGGTCGACGGGTGCCCGCGGCGGCGAGGCGAACAGCGTCAACCGTTCCCGGGGCCGCGGTGAAGAAGATGAACCGCAGATCACCGTCGTCGAAAGCCATCGTGTCGAGGTCGACGTCGATTTCGCCGACATCATGATGCCGCACGACGACCTGTTCCGCGCGGATACTCGTGCCGTCGCCCTTCATCCAGAGGGCACGGAAACGCCTGCTGCACGAGGTCAGATCGGCCACGAGGCTGCTCAAACCGACGTCCGCCGGATACTTCGCGACCGCCTTCCGCAGGTCGGCGACGACCGTGGCCTCGAACCGCTCCGTTTGCCCGGAGGAACGGAACAACGCGCCGGGCACGCCGGCGAAGAGGCGCCAGGCCACGTTGCGGTCTCGTCCCGGGCCGGGTGCCGGACCACAGCCCATCACCGAAGCCCAGGCTTCGTTCCACAGGATGACCGTCCACGCGGCGTCGCAGACGCACACCGGTATGTCGGTCAGGCGGCTGAGCAGACGCTGTGCGCCGGGACCGACGTGCTGTGGTACGGATCCGTCGGCCACCGGTGAATATCCCGCGAGGACACAGAAATACTCGTAGTCCTCACGGCTCAGCCGCAGCGCGCGGGCGAGCGCTTCCAGCACCTCACGCGACGGGCGCCCGTGCCCCTGTTCGAGGCGCCTGATGTAGTCCGCGGACACCCCCGCCAGCAGGCCCAGTTCTTCCCGCCTCAGTCCCGGAACTCGCCGTCGTCCGCCATGGCTGATTCCCGCGGTCTCCGGGGTGATGCGATCCCGCCACAGGCGGAGCACCGAGCCCAGCCCCTTGTTTTCCGACACACCCCGACCTTAACCGGGAAGCCCGTCCCCAGCCTGGCCCAAATACTCCCAGGAAGGTGATCGCCTGGTCACCGGGCGGGCAAGCGCGTTGCCCATTCCGGCATTTCCGCAGGCCGGCGCTCGGCTGGGCGGCCTGGCGAACGGTGCCGCCCCGGCTTGGCGGCGGTGCCAGTCCTTCGGGCAACCGTGCCGAAAAAGTTCCCTTGTTGGGCTTCGGTCCCTTGCCGGGGACGCGAAGACTGGATTGACTCCGGTTGGGCGGTAATATCCAGAAAGGTCGAACCCGGCTCATGTCATTCCATTCCTCTTGCGGTCGCCGTTGCGCTCGTGCGCTCACCACGGCAGCGGTCGCGTTCGTGCTGCTCGGCTTCGGCACGCAGGCCGTCGCCGCGGAGGCGGACTCCACAATGGACTCTGGGGCGATGCCGGGGATGAATCCGGCCCAGGTGAGCACCGGCAACGAACACGGCGACCAGAACCCGGCTGACCAGGACACGCCCTACGGTCCGCTGTCCCAGATCGACCGGAACCTGATCATCAATGTCCGCTGGGCGAATCTCTGGGAGGGGCCCACCAGCGGCCAGGTCGCCACGCGTTCTCCGAACGCGAAGGTGCGCGCGGTGGCCGCCCAGCTCTCGCGGGAGCACCACGAACTCGACGCGGTGACCGACGAAACCGCCGCTCGCCTGAACGTCCCGCTGCCGGGTTCGCCCACGCCGCTCCAGCAGGCGTGGATGAAGGAGATCCTTTCGAAGACCGGCGCCGACGCCGACAACGCTTTCGCCAACCTCACGCGGGAAGCGCACGGGACGATCTTCATGCTGATCTCCCAGGTGCGGGCCCAGACACGCAACGACGTCATGCGTGCCTTCGCCCAGAGCGCCAACGAAATCGTGATGCGCCATATGACCCTGCTCGAAAGCACCGGCCTGGTCCGGTCGACCTCGCTGGTCGTCGGGTCCACCGACAGTGCGCCGTATCAGGTTTTCCCCACCTGGAGCAGGGTGCTGCTCGGCATCGTCGTCGGATGTTTCGCCCTCATCGGCACAGTCGCGGTCGTCCGCGTATGTGCCCGGTACACACCGAGGACTGTTGCCGAATGAGTACGTTTGTGTTGGCCGCCGCCATCGACGCGCACGACGCCGGGGTGCGTCAGATGACGGCGATGTCGGCCCGTTTCGCCTACCTGTTCATGTGCCTGACGCTGTGCTGGGGTGTGCTGACCGCGACCGGATGGGTTCGCCGGGTCAGCGGGCACCAGGCATTGCGGGGCGGCCACATGATGCTCGCGGCGTTCACTCTCGCCGCCGCGGGCACGCACGCGCTGGCTTTCCTGTTCCTGGACGAGCGGGTGCTCAGCGGCTTCCAGATCGTCGTTCCGTTCCTGGGCGGCGCGTTCCGCCACGGGCTGGGCATCATCGCGTTCGACCTGATGGTCGCGATCACCGTGACGGCGGGGATGCACCGGTTCTTCCGGTACCGCAACTGGTTGCGGTTCCACCAGTTCGCCTACCCGGCGATCGGGCTGGGCATCGTCCACTCGTGGCTCGGCGCCTGGGCCAACTCGGACATCGACCTGCTGTGGCTGGCCGGAATCACCGTCGGCGTGCCGCCGCTGGTCTTGACCTTCCTGCGCGTCAGCCCGCCGAGGCTGCTGGTGAGCATGGGACTCATCGACGGTGAAACGGGGCCGGCCAAACGTCTCGACAAGACCGCGCCGATGCGCGTGAGTGTGGACAATCAGCGTTGCCACCGTTACGGATTCTGTCAAACCGAAGCGCCGGACGTGTTCCAGCTGCGTGAGGACGGCAGGCTGGCCTACCGGCAGCATCCGGACGTCGACCGGAACGCCGATGTCCGGTCGGCCGCTCGCGCGTGCCCGATGCGCGCCATTCAGTTGCAGGGGGCGCAAAGATGAACCGGATCGTCATCGTCGGCGCGGGCCTGGCGGGCATGCGCGCGGCGGAGCGTTTCCGCGAACTCGGCTACACCGAAGAAATCGTGATCCTGGGTGCGGAAAACGCCATGCCCTACCACCGGCCCGCGCTGTCGAAGCAGTTCCTCACCGGCACGCTGGGCGCGCCCGACCTCGAGATCGAGCCGCTCGACGAACTGGACGCCGTCTGGCGCCTCGGCACTCCGGTATCGCGTTTGGACACCGGCCGTCGCGTCCTGGATCTCCCCGGTGGGGAGGAACTCGCCTACGACGGTCTCGTCATCGCGACGGGCGTCGAAGCACGGCGGGTCAACGGCGGGCCGCACGGGCATCCTCGTGTCGTCACGATGCGCACCATCGGCGACGCCAAGCGGCTGCAGCGCGCGCTGTCCGGGAACCGCCTTCCCGTGGTGATCCTCGGCAGCGGATTCACCGGTTGCGAGATCGCCTCGAGCCTTCGGTCGATGGCGCGGGAAGTGACAATCATCGGCCGCTCGAAGAGTCTCATGGCGAACCTGCTCGGCCCCGATCTGGGCGCTCAGCTGGCCGATCTGCACCGGCATCATGACGTCGATCTCCAACTCGGCGTCACGATCGAGGACTGGGCACTGGACAGTAGCCGGAGCGTGGGAATCAAGTTGTCCAACGGGACGGTCATCGACGCCGCGGCCGTCGTCGTCGCGGTCGGCTCGGTGCCGTCGGTCTCGTGGTTGCGTGACGCCGGGGTGGAGATCGACGACGGCCTGGTCTGTGAACCGAGCTGTCACGTGGTGGGGCTGGACGACGTGGTGGCCGCGGGTGACGTGGCGCAGTGGCCGAACCTGCGGTTCGACGACCGGCCGCGGCGGACCGAGCACTGGACCAACGCGATCGAAATGGGCCGGGCGGCGGCGGAGAGCCTGCTCGCCGGGCGCGAGTCGGCGGTGCCGTTCATGCCGATCCCACGGTTCTGGTCCGAACAGCACGGTCTGCGCATCCAGGCGGCCGGCGTGCCGGCGCTCGGCAAGGAACGGGTGATGCTCGAACCCCGGTCGGGCGATCGTTCGGTGACCGGTTATGTCCGGGGGCAACAGATGATGGGGATAGTCGGGTTCGACTCGTCCTCCGCGGTGCTCTCCTACGCGGACGAACTGTTCCACCGCCGGCCGGTGGACCACCGCGATCCACCGGCCCGGCAGGCACGACACCGTCGCGTGTCGTTCCTGGAAGCGGTCCGGAGCCATTAGAAACCGGCCGGACAAGGGGCGCGGGAAAGGATGTGGGCATGAAATTGAGAGTGGTTTTGCCGCTGCTCGGCGGTCTGGGGGTCGCGGGTCTTTTCGCCCTCGAACAGTCTCCGGACGGTAACGCGGCCACAGCGGCCCGCATCGTGCAGGCTCCGCCCACTGCCGCGAACGGCAAGACCGCCGCCGGATCTGGATCGTCCACTTCGGACAGTGGGAGCCAGAACGACGGGGACCGGGTCGCGGTGGGTTTCACCACGGTCGGTGGAAAGCTCTATCTGGTCACCGCGGAGAACGCGGGTGCCACGCGGTTGTTCAGGGACACCACCGTGGCCGGCAAGCCGCTGGGCTTTCAGTGCGCGGCGGGCTCCCCGGGCGATTTCGCCGCCTGGGAATTACGGAGCTACGGCGGCAGCGGTTCCCTGCCACCGCTTTCGAAGGACGGCCGGCTGCTGACCGCTCAACCGGATGGCAGCCGGTTGCCCTGCACGCTGACCGAGGTCGAACAAAAATGAGAGCCGACCCCCGCGAGGGAGCCCACGTGAGCCCATCCGACAATCACAAGACGACTCGGCATCCGGAAGGACGAGGCGGAACCCGGTTCGGCGGGTGGTCCGACTACGGGGAATGGGCCGAGCACGACTTCCGTCCGCGGACGGCGGCCGAGGAGGGCACCGCGGGTGCCTCGTCCGTTCCGGTCGTGGAAGTCCTGACCGACCTCGCGCCCATCACGGTGCGGGAGCCGGAAGATCCGTCCGGGACCGGTTCCCGTACCTCGTGCACACTGATGCCTTCCCCGCGCGACGCCGAAGCGGGCAGGGATCCCGGCGCCGCGCACCTCGGCGAACATCTGGCGGTCATTCTCGACGACGACGTGGAGCCGATGCTGGTCCGGCCCTATGTCCGCGCCGGCGGACGGGCCGAAGCGAAACACCAGCTCGAGTTCGAAACCGTGGTGAGCTCGACCGGACTGCACGAATCCTGGCCGGGGGAACGCGAGCTCAGCGAGGATCAGCTGCTCATCTGCGAGCACTGCGACTCCCCACGGTCGGTCGCCGAAATCGCCGCGGCGATCAACGCGCCGATCGGGGTGGCCCAGGTGCTCATCGGTGACGCGATCGACCGGGGGCTGCTGGTGTTGCACGAGACCGCGCCGGTCTTCCAGGGACGGCCGCCGCTCGCGTTGCTCAAGCGGGTCCACGCCGGTATCGCGAAGCTCGCCTAGCGCGAGCGGGACGAACAGCAATCGAGTTGATGAAGGTTATGCCGAACGTGAGACGGGAAGTCACGGCCAAGGTCAGCGGCTTTGCCGGGAACGCACCCGCGTTCTTCCGCGCACTGCCGAGATGGCGTGAATGGAACATGACGGTGAAGTTCGCCGCCATGCTCGTGGTGCCGGTCGTCATCGCGCTCGTGGCGGGTGCCGGACTCCTCTGGCGCAGCGCGGACACGCGCGCCGCCGCCCGGCGGGACGAGCAGATCGTCCACATCGGACACCAGCTCGTCACGACCGTCGCCGCGGTGGAGGCCGAGCGCGCGGCGACGACCGGGGCGATGCGGCAGGGGGGCGTCTCCGGTCCGCTGGAGGACGCGCGTGCCGAGGTGAACTCCGCGATGGCGCAGCTCGGCAGTCTCCTCGGCGAGGTTTCCGGCGACCGGGCCGCGGAAGTCGCGGCCGGACAGTTGGCGCGGCTCGACGACGCGCGGAACAACGTCGACCCGGTCGCGATGAACGCGCGGTATTCCGCGATCGTCGATGCGCTGATCGACCTCGACGCCACGCTCGCGGGCAAGATCACCGACGGCGCGACGGCGGCGCATCTCACCGCCGCTCACACGCTGTCCGAGGCACGGGAATACGTTGCCCGGCAACAGTCCTTGCTCGAGATCGGGCTCACCACCGGCGGACTCGGCCACGCCGGGCTCGGCGATGCGCGCGACGCGACGGCGCTCGCGGCGAACCGGCTCGCCCGGTTCACCGCATCGGCTCCGGGCGAGGACCTGGCCGCGTATTCGGCGGCCGTGCCCGCCGACGCCATCGGCGAACGGAACAAGCTCGTCACCGCGATGCTCGGTGATGACGGTGGCTTCAAACCGTCGGTCAGCGTCCAGCAATGGCGAGCCGTCGGGCAGCCGGTGGCCGACAAACTCGGCGCGGCGGTGTCGAGGCTTTCCGATTCCGTCTCCGCCACGGCGTCGGCGAAGGTCACCGAAGCCGTTTCCGCCCAGCGAAACCTGGCCATCGCACTGGTGGCCGCGGCCCTCGCGGCAAGCACGCTGATCATTGTCATCCTGCGTTACCTGCGGGCAACAGTGCGGTCGCTGCGGGTCGCGGCGCTCGACATCGCCCAGCGGAAACTGCCGGAGACGTTGCTCGCGGTGCGCGACGGGCGTGATGGCGGCGTGGACCGGCCACGGCTGCCGGTCTTCGCGGACGACGACTTCGGGGCGCTGGCGCTGGCCTTCGACTCCGTGTGCGGCGAGGCCATCACCGCGGTGGGCGAGCAGGCGAAGATGCGTTCGGGTTATGCCGAGGTCTTCGTCAACATGTTCCGGCGGACTCAGTCGCTCGTGCAGCGGCAACTCCGGGTGCTCGAACAGCTGGAGGAGAAGGAGAGTTCCGCCGAACAGTTGTCGATGTTGTTCCAGCTCGACCATCTGGTCACCCGGATGCGCCGCAACAACGAGAACGTCCTGGTCATTTCCGGAACGGAACTCGTCCGCAAGGCGGCCAAACCGATTCCCTTGTCGAGCGTGTTCCAGGCCGCGCTTTCGGAGATCGAGGCCTACCAGCGCGTGGAGGTGCTGGACCCGCCGTCGGCGAAGATCATCGGCAACGCGGCGACCGACCTGATCCGGATGCTGGCCGAACTGCTCGACAACGCGACGTCGTTCTCCCCGCCGGAGAAGACCGTGACGATCCAGGGACAGGTCCTGCGCGACGGAAGCCTTTCGATCGCCGTCGTCGACAACGGCAGTGGCATGTCGGACGAGGAGGTCCAGCGGGTCAACGAGCGCCTCACCCAGGTCGGTTCCATGGACCTGGCCCGGTCGAGGCGGGTCGGGTTGCTGGTCGTCGGGCGGCTGGCGGGCAAGCACGGCTTCGGCGTCGAACTGCTCGGCGGAGACGCCTCGCCCGGCGTCACGGCACTGATCTCGGTGCCTTCCGAACTGGTGATCGAGGCGGAGCGGCCCGGCTGGGCGGATCGCCGGATGGCGATGAAGGCCGCTTCACAACGCGGAGCGGAGGCGACGAAGGCCGAACAACTCGCCACGGTGGGCGGGAACGGCCGGGGTTCGAGGCGGTTGGTTTCGGTCTCGAACCCCGGCGCCACCCCGGCGGTGGAAAGCGGCGTGCCCACCGGGGCCCCGGTGGGCACGCCGGACACCGTCGTGGACGAGCGCACCCGGGAACGGTTGGTGGAACAGGCACACGCGAACGTGCCGGAGGACCTTCCGGTGCGGGTTCCGAACCGGCGCATCGGCAAGGCCGGTGCGGACGGCAAAAGCGCGGCGGAACGCGCCGCGTCGGCCTGGTTCCGCGCGCGCGACACCGCGAGCCGGCCGCGCGAGGTTTCAGTGGCCCCCGAACTGGAGGGCGAGGCGCCGCCGAAGAACTGGTTGTCGGCCGCGGACGAGGGATGGAGCATCGTAGAAACCGTTTCCCAGACCGCTCGCTACACCTATACCGAAGACGGTCTTCCCATCCGGGAAAAGGGAGCGCACCTGTTGCCCGGCAGTGCCCGGTCCGGCGGGAGCGGCAAGCGCGCACCCATCGAGCGCGACCCCGCCAACACCCGGAGCCGGATTTCCAGCTTCCAGCAAGGGGTGCGGAAGGCGAAGGACTCGGACGGAAGCGCGCCCCCGAGGAAGCCGGGTGCCTGGAGGTCACTGAGCAGGAAGCAGTGACCGCCCGCGGGTCGTTCCGGCCCGAAACCACCGATCAGCGCGCGGGAAGCCCGCGGAAATCGCGGCGAGGGCGTCTCGCGAGAACCGAAAAAATGGAGGAACCATGGAATCCACGCCGTCGAACGAGAACGACTACGGCTGGCTCATCAACGACTTCACCGAGCGGGTGCCCGGCGTCGCGCACGGCGTCGCGGTGTCGTCCGACGGGTTGCTCATCGCCGCGTCGGACAGCCTGCCGGAGGACCGGGCGGACCAACTGGCCGCGGTCGCGTGCGGGCTGGTGAGCCTGACCGACGGCGCCGCGCAGTGCTTCGAAGCGGGCAACGTCAACGAGACCATTGTGGAGATGGACGAGGGAACGATGTTGCTGATGTCCATCAGCGACGGCTCGTGCCTGGCGATTCTCGCCGATTCTTCGCACGACATCGGGCAGATCGCCTACGAGATGGCCCTGCTCGTCGACCGGTTCGGCCGGATGCTGACGCCGAACGCGCGCGACGACCACGACATCCGGGCGAAGGTCGCGGCCGACCAGGGCGCCCGGGCGTGAGGGCGCCGGAGAGAAACGGAGCTTGACGACGATGAACACGTCCACGGCGGAAAAGGGAGCTGCTATGAACCCGACCGGTGATCGCCGGCGCCACAAGGCAGGCAAGTCGGTCACGTCGGTGAAGATCGTGGTCGCCGGTGGTTTCGGGGTCGGCAAGACGACGTTCGTAGGGGCGGTTTCCGACATCAAACCGCTGTCGACCGAAGCCGTCATGACCACGGCCAGCACCGGCCACGACAACACCGCGCGGGTGCCGTTGAAGTCCACCACGACGGTCGCGATGGACTTCGGCCGCGTCGAACTCGAAGACGACCTGCTGCTGTACCTGTTCGGCACACCGGGACAGGAACGGTTCTGGTTCATGTGGGACAACCTGGTGCGCGGCGCGATCGGCGCCGTCGTGCTCGCCGACACCCGGCGGCTGGCGGACGCCTTCACCTCGATCGACTTCTTCGAGAACCGGCAGATTCCCTACATCGTCGCGGTGAACACCTTCGACGGAATCCTGCACCACTCGTTGGAGAGCGTCCGGAAGGCGATGACACTCGACCCGGCCGTACCGATCTACAGCTGTGACGCCCGGGTACGGCCCGAGGTGAAGGATGTCCTGCTCCGCCTGCTCGAGTACGTGATGGCCCAGGTCGAACAGGACCAGCCGTCCCTGGTCTGAACCTCGCGTTCCGGGCCACACCACCGAAAAGATTGGTCAGCGGATATGCCGGACAGCAGTCAAGACCTGATGATCCTCTCCACGGAGCAGTTCGCGGAGGTCATCGCCGAACACGACTTCCTGATCATCAATTTCGGTGCGCGGTGGTGCGGGCCCTGCCGGGTGTTCAACCGGGTCTTCACCGACGCCGCGGGCGAAAACTTCGATGTCGCCTTCGCCGTCGTCGACGTGGAGGAACAGCCGGAGCTCGGCGCGGCCTTCGCGGTGCGGTCCGTCCCGACCATCGCGGTGTTGTGCGCCGGTGCCCTCGTGTTCTCCCACGAGGGTTCCCTGAGCGACGAAGCGCTGGAGGACGTCCTCCGCCAGGTGCGCGCGCTCGACATCAAGGCCGTCCGGCAAGCGGCGGCCGCTCAACGATGAGGTGAACATGGCTGTCGGCGTGCGTGTCCCCGTGGTCGAAACGGGCATCACGATCAACCCGAAACTCCTCACCGCGCAGACCTCGTGCGCGCCTCCGGAGCCCGATCCGCAGGCGCCGGTCAAGACCACGGCACTCCTGGCCTCCGGCGCGCTCGCGGTAACGCTGACCGCCGTCGTCTGGACGCTCCACGGCGCGCGATTCGGTGTGTACCTGACGCTGGGACTCCTGCTGGGGCTGGCCTTGTACCACTCGAGGTTCGGATTCACGACCGGCTGGCGGCAACTGGTGGCGGTGGGCAACGGCCAGAACATCCGTGCGCAGTCGGTCATGTTCGGCACGGCCGCGACGGTGATCGCCCTGGTTTCCTCGACCGGGGTGGGCTTGTTCGGTGCCACCCCGCGCCCCGCGCCCGCTCCGCTCGGGCTGGCTCTGGTCGCCGGCGCGGTGCTGTTCGCCGTCGGCATGCAACTCGCGGGATCCTGCGCGTCGGGAACCTTGTTCGCGGTCGGGACCGGCCAGTCCACGATCCTCCCGACCCTGGCCTCCTTCATCGCCGGGGCCGTGTTCTATACCTGGGCCTATCCGGTGCTCGGCAAGCTGCCGCGGGCGAACGGCATTCTGCTCGCCGACCAGGTCGGCTGGCTCGGCTCGTGGGCGGTCACGATCACGCTTCTGCTCGGCATCGTCGTCGTCACCTGGTTCGTGCAACGGCGCCGCAATCCGCCTCCGATAGCACCGGCGCCGACCGCGCACGGCTTCGCCCGGCTGTACCGGGGCTCCTGGCCGATGTTCGCGGGCGCGATCGTGATCGGCGCGCTGGCCGGGGGAGTGTTCCTCGTCTCGGGAGGCGTCTGGGGCGTCATGAACGCCTTTTCCTTGTGGGGAGCCAAGTTTCTGCAGCTTGTCGGCTTGCATCCGGAAACCTGGGAGTACTGGCGGGTCAGCGCGCAGGCACCGGCCCTGGCATCCCCGGTGCTCACGGACCGGACCAGCCTCACCGACTTCGGCATCATGATCGGCGCGGCCGTCGCCGCCGCGGCGGCCGGTGCCTGGACCCTGCACACCCGGCTGCCCCGTCGCACCCTGCTGGCCGCGGTGATCGGCGGTTTCCTCATGGGAGTGGGATCGCGGATGGCCGAAGGCTGCAACATCGGTGCCTACCTGGGCGGGGTTTCGATGGGCAGCGTGAGCGGCTGGGTGTGGGGCGTCTGCGCGCTCGGCGGGACCTGGCTCGGCGTGCGGCTACGCCCGTTGTTCGGTCTGACCAACCCGAAACCGGACAACGGTATCTGCTGAAGTCCGTACCCGTCGGAATCGCCGGCGGGCCGATTCACCGATTCATCGATTCGCTGATTCACTGATTCGCTGATCAAGGAGTGACCATGACCGTTCCCCACCGTTTGCAGGTAATCGTCGGTAGCACGCGGCCCGGCCGGGCCGCGGACCAGGTCTTCCCGTGGGTGGTCCGGCGGGCGAGCGAGCACGGGCGGTTCGAGGTCGAGTTGATCGACCTGCGTGACTGGCCGCTTCCGATGTTCCAGGAGACCATGGAGAGCGTCGGCGATTTCGCCGATCCCACCTATTCCGAGCCGATCGTCCGGGAATGGAACCGCAAGCTCGCCGAAGCCGAGGCGTACCTGTTCGTCACGACCGAGTACAACCACAGCGTTCCGGGTGTGCTCAAGAACGCGATCGACAACGTTTTCGTCAGTTACGCGATGAGGAACAAGCCGGCGGCGTTCGTGGGGTACAGCGCTTCGCTGACCGGTGGTGCGCGTGCGGTGGAGCACCTTGCCCACACGGCGATCGAGGCCGAGATGGTGCCGCTGCGCAACTCCGTGCTGATCGCTGAGGTGGGGAAGGCGATGGACGCCGAGGGCAACCCCGTCAACAGCCTCACCGACACCGCACTTTCCATCACCCTGGACGACCTCGCGTGGTGGGCGGGCGTCCTCTCGCCGGCGCGGCAGGCAGGGCAGTTGCCTCCAGGCACGCAGCGGTTCTTCGCGGCGGCGTTCGCCGGAAAGAACTAGGTGTACTGACTTGTGAGGTTGGGAACGCGGGTGGCGGGTGGGTGGCCGTCGAGTGCGGTGTGGCCGCGGTGGTGATTGTAGGTTTGTAGCCATTGTGGGAGGGCTTCGCGTCGTTCGGTTTCGGAGTGGTAGGGGCGGGTGTAGGCCCATGGCTGGTGCAGATTGTGGTGATCCACACCAAACCCGGAGGTCCTCCCTCATGCCAAGATCATCCGACTACGTGTCCCCCACGTCCACAACCTCCCGAGGCAGTACAACTAGGCCGCGTTTCATCGTCTTGACCCCTGCGGGCCTGGTGATCGACGAAGGGCGAAGGCTTTGAACGGTCCACGGCTTTAGATGGTGTCTCATGTGGCCAGTTTCTGGAGGTTCTTGAAGCAGGTGGTGGCGGCGCCGAGGGTGAGGAAGGCGAGGAAGTGGGTGGCTTTGCGTTCGTAGCGGATGGTCAGGCGGCGGTGCCCGAACAGCCAGGCGATCGACCTCTCGATCACCCAGCGGTGTTTGCCGAGCTTGTCGACGGAATCCGCCGCGTCGCCGAGTGATTCCGTTCAGGCGTCAGCGCGCCGACCGTGGCGCGAGCAGGACCAAAGCGCCCCGGTGCGGCGGCAGCGTGATGGTGTGGGTTCGTGCCCGTTCAGGGCGCCATGAACCTGGCCGCAGACCGAACCGCCGGAGAATCTCGCGCAGCACCACGACAGCCGCGGCTTGGGCGAAATGCGCCCCCAGGCAATGCCGCGCGCCACCCCCGAAGGGAGTTTGTGACGGCTGCCGTCCCAGGAAACGTTCGGGCCGGAACTCCTTCGGAAGGTGATAGATCCCAGGGTCGGAATGCGCCACGCCGATGGCGGCCAGGACCGGGGTGCCTGCGGGCAACCACCGGCCGCCGACGTCGACGGCGGTGGTCAACGTGCGAGCCGTCGGAGGGAAGACCGGATGCAACCGGATGCTCTCGTGGAACACGGCGGCAAGGTAGGCGTTGTCCCCGTCGTCACTGGCCTTCTGCGCCGCCTTCAGCACGGAAGGCCGACGGGCGATCTCGTAGAGCGCCCAGGCGACAGCCGTGCCGGTGCTGTCGTACCCGGCCAAGAAGAGCGTGACGAGTTGGTCCCGGAGATCGACGTCGGTGGCCGCCGGGTTGTCGGCGAGCATCCTGGAGAGGATGTCGTGCCGATCCGAGAGGCCGCGTTCGGCGCGACGGTCCGCGATCTCGGCGTAGAGCAACGCGTCGGTGGCGTTCATCAACGCTTCGAACCGCCGATACCGGGCAAGCCCCCGCAGGCTGGGGTACGCCCCGCAGAGCAGTGTCAGGCTGTCGACGGCAAGCATTTCGGACAGCAGGGTCCGGAGCCTGGCGCGGCGTCGTCCGGCGGCGATCCCGACTATGACCCGGAGAATGACCTCCAGGCTCAAGGCTTTCAGGCGCGGATACAGCGCGAAGGGTTCCCCGAGGGGCCAGCGCCGGACCTCCTTGGCGGTCAGCGCGCTGATGACGTCCACATAGTGAGTCAAGGCCGCGTCATGGAGAGGGAACACCTTGCCCTCTCCGGCGAAGATCTTCCGGAGGATTTCGGGATCCGAGACGACCACCGTGCGACATTTGCCGGGCGACAAGGTCAAAGTGAACATGCCGCCATATCTCGCCGTCCAGTGCGGAAACAGTTTTTCCTGGTGCCGGAGCGTCAGCAGGGTCTGACGAGCACCGGAAGCCGGGGGCCGCGCGGCAACGAACGTTCCTGCCTTGTGCGGTCATCCGCGATCCGCTGTGGACGGACTTCGAGGTCGGTCATGATCGGGACATCCTTTCTGCCCAAGCAATCCCTTTTCCGCGTCCGTCCACTTGAGCCCCCTCCGTTCGTCGCTCCCGTTGAGACGAAGTAAAGGCTCGATCGAGGGTGGTATGGCGAATTCGGGGCGCAACGCGGCCAAAGGGGGACAAGCCCTCACGAAGGCCGTTCCTCGCGCGGGCGACCGGGAGTTCCGGCCTGCGTGCTGCCTCTTCGGCTCGCGAGGGTCAGGACCCCAAAGGCGGGGGCGATTCCGGCGCGGCGACGACCATCGGGCTTCGTGCTGCGCTGAACGAGTTCGACCGGGTGGTGATGGTGCGCTCGATCGCCGCCGCGCAGTCCTTCAGGCGCGGGAGGATCACGGTGAACAGGGTGTCGTCGTCGACCTGCCCGGTGTGGGTGCCGATCGTGAGGGCGGCGACGACCGCGCCCGCGGCATCGTGGAGCGGCACCGCGACGCTGCGGACACCTCGTTCGAGCTCCTGGTCGATCAGCGCCCAGCCCCGTTCGCGGGCGTCGGCGATCCTGCGTGCCAGCTCCGTGGTGTCGGTGATGGTCGCCTCGGTGTAGGGGAGCGGTGGGAAACGTTCGAAATAGGCGGCGAGCTGGTCGGGTGTGTGCCCGGACAGGAGCGCGCGCCCCACCGCCGAGGCGGCGGCCGGCACCCGGGCTCCGGGTGCCAGCCTGATCGACATCACGCGCCGGACCGCGGCGCGGGCCAGAAAGACCGCGGTGTCGCCGTCGAGCACGGCAAGCGAACACGAATGGTCGACCGTGTGAGCCACGTCCTCGAGGTAGGGCTGCACCATCTCGGGAAAGCTCTCGGACCCGATCGTTTCGTAGCCGAGTTCGAGGACTTTCGCGGTGAGCCGGTAGCGCGAGCCGACGCAGTCGACGTAGCCGAGCGACTCCAGCGTGCGCAGCAGGCGGCGAGCGGTGGCCCGGTCGAATCCGCATTCGGACGCGACCTCCGTGACCGAGAGGTCGGGCCGCTCCGCGGAGAAACACGTCAAGACGTCGAGTCCGCGGTCGAAGGTGCGCACGAAGGGACCGAGACGCTCGGCCATGTCCTGCTCCCTTCACTCAGCGAGTCCGGGCTCATTTCATCACGGTAGGGCACCTGCCGACTTGCCGGACCGCCCGGCTCCGGTCGCCACCGGGGTCCGGTCACCGGTCTCCGGACTGGCGAAAACGGCCGTGGCGGAGACCAGAGCGGTCGCGACGATGAAGACGCCGACTCCCCAGTAAGAACCGGTCAGCGCCAGCAGGGCGGTGGCGATGAGCGGGGTGAATCCGGCGAGCGGGTCGGAGGCCGATCGAGCAAGGCTCACCCCGCTGTTGCGGACCCGAGGGTCGAACATCTCGGCGAGGTAGGCGCCGGACACCGACAGGGCGATCTCCACTCCGACGCCGAAGAGCACCACCGCGGAGACGACCAGCGCCGGGTTGCGGGTCTGGAGCAGCCAGAAGAAGGGAAATCCGAACGCCGCGACGAAGAGCAGGCCGGTCAGGAAGGCGGGTCGTCGGCCCCAGCGGTCCGCGGCGCGGCCGGCGAGCGGGATGACGACCAGGCCGACCAGATGGGCGACCGTGACGCCGGTCAGCGCGGTGACCGCGGGCATCCCGAGTTTGCTCGTGCAGTAGGAGATGACGAAGACGTTCAAGATCTGGCCGCCGACCGCGTCGGTCGAGCGCGCCAGCGCGGCGAGCACGGTGTGCTTGCGGTGGCTCTTGAGCAGTTCGCGGATCGGGCTGCGCGTTACCGTGCCTGCCTTTTTGAGCCTGGTGAACTCTGGTGACTCGTCGACCCGCAGGCGGATGTAGAGACCGACGAGAACCAGTACGAATCCGACGAGGAACGGGATCCGCCAGCCCCACGCGAGGAACGCCTGTTTCGGCAGACCGGACAGTGCGGTGAAGACGCCGGTGCCGAGCATGATCCCGAGGGAGACGCCGAAGGCGGGCGTGCTCGCCAGCAGCCCGCGCCGGCGCTCGGTGGAGTATTCGGCGCTCATCGTGATCGCGGTGCCGTACTCCGCCCCGGCGCCGATGCTCTGGAGCAGCCGCAGGAGCACCAGCAGGATCGGCGCGAGCGCGCCCACCCGGGAATAGGTGGGCAGCAGGCCGATGCAGCCGGTGGCCAGTCCCATCAGGACCAGGCAGATCACCATCACGTTCTTGCGGCCGATGGTGTCGCCCCAGCGGGCGAGCACGACACCGGCGACGGGGCGGAGCGCGAAGCCGATCGCGTAGGTGGCGAACGCGGCCAGTGTCCCGGCGAGTGCGTTGGAGGAAGGAAAGAACAGTGAGCCGAACGCGAGGGAGGTGGCGGTCCCGTAGATGTAGAAGTCGTACCACTCCAGGACGGTGCCGATCAGGTTCGAGGCGATCGCGCGGGTCCGCCCTCGGACGGGCCGACGCGCTGGGGACGAGGTGGAACTGGTCATCGTTGACCTCCAATTGCGGGCGAGGTGTCAGATCGGGGTGGCCACGGCCGATGCGGGCTGTTCGAGGTGTGGCGGGTCGACGATCGCGTCCTGGGCACGGAGTACGGCCCGGACCCGGCCGGCCGGCACTTGGCGGGGGAGTACGCCGAGATCCGCGGCGAGCGCGGCGGCGGCACCCGCCGCGTGGCCGGTGGCCATGGCCGTGCCCATGTGCCGCACCGCGCCCATCGCGGACTGGGTCGCGGAAAGGCACCGGCCGGCGACGAGCAGGCCGTCGACGTCCTTCGGCAGGAGACTGCGGTAAGGAATCGCGAACGGCGCGGGAGGCTCGACGAGCGTGAGCCCGCTCGCGTTGTCGTGCACGTCGAGCGGTCCGCCCGCTTGGGCGACGGCGTCCGGGAACTGCCGGCCCGCCAGGACGTCGGACTCGGTCAGCAGGTAGTCACCGGTGATCCGCCAGGTCTCCCGTACCCCGATCCAGGGCGCGATCGCGGAGAGGTGGGCGTTTTCGAAGCCAGGAACGGCGCGGCGCAGGAAGGCGAGCACCGAGCGCACCTGGTCTCGTCCCAGGGTTTCGGCTCGGGTGAGGTCGCGACTGTCCGAACCGTCCAAACCGGACACCCGGGTCATCAGGATGAACGCGTCGTTACCGGAGGGAGAGCTGACCAGGGAAAGGAGTTGCTGGGCGAGTTCGCCCGTCTCGACGCCCAGCCTGGCGAGCCGCCGCTTCTCGTCGCGCGCCAGACCACGAAACCGCTTTATGTCCACATCGGACAGTCTGGCCATCATGGTCATCGGCTGCCGGTCGCGACGGCCTTCCGCGGAGTTTTCCGTGTGACAGCCCGACTTGCGGCTGATGACCGCGTTGCCGGTCGCGTCGACGACGACGGAGGAACCTATCGCTTCGGGCCCGTCGAGGTTTTGCGCGATCAGCCCGCGGACCGACCCTTGAGCTGTCACGGGGGTGACGGCTTGTGCGTGCAGCCGGATTTCGACCCCGGCTTCCGCGGCCATGTCGTCCATGACCAGTTTCAGGATTTCCGGATCGAAAGGGAAGGTGCGCACGCGAAGCGGTTTCTCGCTCGCCTCGGCGAGCAGGTAGGGGGTGAAGCCGCTCGCGCCGCCCGCGTCGATCAGCCGTTGGGTGATCTCGTGGCCGATACCACCACCTACCGGCAGGTCGCGCCAGTAGAAGCCCATGAAGCTGGCGACCATCGCGCCGGTCGCGGTCCCACCGAAGAAAGGGGCACGTTCCACGAGCAGCGTGCGTGCACCGGTGCGGGCGGCCGCGATCGCGGCGCAGAACCCCGCCGGTCCCCCGCCGGCGACCACGACGTCGGCGCGAGTCGCGATGGGGAGGTCGACGGACGGCACGCTGACCGTGTTCCCGGTCGAAAGCTGCGGCAGCGAAGTCATGCGATGGTTCCTCCGGCGAATCGGTGCATCGTTTCCGCGGCGTGCCGGATGGCCAGTGCCGACCATCCGCCCTGGCCTGCCGCATCGCCGACGGCGACGACCGTCTTGCCCGGGGCGGCGGCCCGTACCCCGGTCACCGGGTTGACCGCGTCGGCGGCGTTCACGGACACCAGAACCGGACCGGAGGCGCGCAGGACGGTTCGTTCCCCGGCGGCGTCGCGAACGTGGATCAGGCCAGGCTCGATCGCCGTCACGACGGCGTTGAGCACGAGGCGAACCCGGGGATTGGTGGCGAGTCTGGCCAGGGGAAGGATCTTCGCCCTGGCGCCGACGTCGTGGGCGGGTTCCGGTTCGGTGCCGATGAGGGTGACGGCCGCGCCCGCGGCCGCGAGGTGGTCGGCGACCGCGGTGCCGTCGCGGTCCGCGCCCCACACCACGTAGTCGTCTTCGAGTTCCCGGTCGAGTCCGTCGGCGAGCCAGGCGAGAAGGTCGTGCACTCGCGCGGACAACGCGCCGGGCAGATCCGGTACCGACCGGGCCGTTCCGGTGGCGAGGACGACGATGTCCTCGGGCTGACCGGCGATGTCCGCCGGTGAGAGTTCGGTGTCGAGTTCGACGGTCACCTTCGCCTCGGCCAGCTGTGTGGCCTGCCAGTCGAGGATGCGGTGGTATTCCGGGTATTCGGCCAGCCGGGCGGCCAGTCCGAAGGCTCCGCCCAGGACCGGACGGCGCTCGACGAGCCTGGTGCGGTGTCCGTTGCGTGCCGCTGTCAGGGCTGCCTCGATCCCCGCCGGTCCCGCCCCGACGACAAGGACGTCGGGGCGCTTGGCCGGGGTCGGCACGGCCGGAAGCGAACCTGCGGCCTCGGGCCAGACCGCGCATCCGACGGGTTCCCCGGTACGCAACCGGTCGGTGCAGTAGTTGCAGGAGATACAGGGACGGGGTCGCGTTCCGTCGAGAACCTTCCGTGTCCAGGCCGGGTCGGCGTGCAGCGCGCGGCCGACCGTGACGAAATCCGCCTGCCCACGAGAAAGGATCTTGTTCGCCGTTTCCCCGTCGACGATCCGGCCCGCGACCCCCACCGGCGGGCCCAGCACGCGGAAACGCGCCGCCGCTTCCGCGTGCAGGCCGCGTGGCAGTTCGCCGGGTGGCGTGATCCATTGGCCTGCCTCGTAGCAGCCCGCGGAGACATCGATGAAGTCCAATTCGGACACTCCGGCCCGGTCGAGGATGTCCACCGTGTCCTCGATTCGGAGCCCGTCCGGCAGGCCTTCATACGCCGATACACGGATACCGAGGGCAAGCTCTGGTACTGCTTCGCGGACGGCCGCGATGACTTCCCCGAGGAAGCGCGCCGGGTCGCCGTAGGAGTCGGCGCGCCGATTCGTCCTGGGGGACAAGAATTGCGACAGGAGATAGCCGTGGGCCGCGTGGAGCGAAATCACGTCGGCTCCGGCGTCGGCGCTGCGGCGGGCCGCTTCGGCGAAGCGGACCACGAGATCGGCGATATCGTCGTGATCGAGTTCGAGTGGCAGGTCACCGTCCACCACCGTCGCGATCACGGGCGAGGGGGCCACCGGGGTGTAGCCGCTGATCGTGGCCTTGGCCAGCCGTCCGCCGTGTACCAGTTGCATGCCGAACAGGGCGCCGGCCTCGTGTGCGGCGTCGGCCAGCCTGCGCAGGCCCGGGATGGCGGAGTCCTCGTCCGCCGCGAGCTGACGCGGACGTGCCTTGCCGTCGGCACGCACGAAGGAGGCCTCGGCATACACGAGTGCCGTCCCTCCCTCGGCCACCGCGGCGATCCGCCGTACATAGTGGTCGGTCGGTGCGCCGTCGGGGCGGCAATAGTTGCGTTCCATCGGCGCCGCGACCACACGGTTGCGCAGTTCGACGGGCCCGAGCCGGAGCGGGGCCGCGACCGGCGATTCACTCACTTCCGGCCACCTCGATGAGGATCTTGCCGACGGCCGGGTCACCGTGATGCGCGAGCGCGAACGCTTCCTGCGTCCGCGCTAGCGGGAACCGATGGGTGACCAGCTCTTCGATGATGGCGTGGTGCCGCTCGGCGAACCCGATGGCCGTGGGGAACAGAGCCCGGCTGTTGCGGCTGCCGACCAGGTCGAGTTCCTTGTAGGGCACCGTGTTCATGGGCAACCGGGCTTCGGCGGCGGAGATCCCGACGGCGACCACCCGTCCCGCGGAGACGACCAGATCGAGGGCGGCGGCCAGTGCGCTCGGCGCACCCGTCGCCTCGATGACGACCGAAGGTCCCTCGTGATCGGCCCACTCGACGATCGCCGCTCGCTGATCGGGTTCCAGCCTACTGCTGGTCACCGTCGTGAACGTGGCACCGAACCGCTGAGCCCGGTCCGCCCGGGCCGGTTCGCGATCGACCGCGGCCACCCGGACACCACGGTCGGCCAGCGCCCGTGTCGCGAGAAGCCCGATAGGCCCGCATCCCAGGACGAGCGCGCGGGTACCCGCGCCGGCCTGTGACCGTTCGACGGCCTGCAGGGCGATGGCGGCCGGCTCGACCATGGCCGCGGCCGTCGTCGACAGGCGGGGCGCGAAATGCACCCGTCCGGCCGGTACCGCGATCAGCTCGCTCAGCGCGCCGTCGAGGTGAACGCCGAGGACAGCGCTGTGCGCACAGGCGTTTCTCCTCCCGATCCGGCAGGCATGGCAGTCACCACAGGAGAACGCCGGTTCGACCACGACCCGGTCGTCGCCGACCCGGCCGGCGACCTCGTGCCCCTGCACGAGAGGCAGGCGCGTGGCCGGGTATTCACCGGCCCAGATGTGGGCGTCCGTACCGCATACGCCCACCTGCTCGACGGTCACCAGCAGCTGACCTTCGCCCGCGGCGCACGCCGGACGTTCGACTATCCCGACTCTGTTCGGGCCCACCGTCACGGCTGCTTTCATCGGCTGGGCTCCCTGCGTACGAAAGTTCGCATAGTGACCGAGTATGAAGAGGTCGACAGAGAAAAGGCAAGCTGTATCGAGATTTTCTCGATCCAGCAGCGGTCGGTGAGGTGTTTCCGCACAGATGCGCGCACAGTGCTCTGACGTGCTACCGTCACCGGAGAGGGACGAGGAAAGGAACATCGTGGCGGAAACCGAAACCGAGTTGGTCACCTCCGTCGAGCGTGGCCTCGCCGTGCTGGCGGCGTTCCACCCCGACCGGCCCGCCATGACCCTCAGCGAGGTGGCCAAGGCGAGCGATCTCGACCGGGCCTCGGCCCGGCGCTTCCTGCACACCCTCCTCGCCCGGGGGTATCTGCGCGCCGACGGGCAGCTGTTCCGGCTCCACCCGGCGGTGCTCGAACTGGGCAATGCCTATCTGGCGGCTTCGCGACTGCCGCGGATCGCCCTCCCGTACCTCTCCGATTTCGTCGGCCGGCTCAACGAGTCGGCCTCCATGGCCGTGCTCCAGGGAGACCAGGCGGTCTGTGTCGCGTATGTGCCGAGCCGGCGGCTGATGACGGCGCACCTCACCGTCGGCAGCCGATTTCCCGCGCACCGGACCGCACTGGGACGAGTGCTGCTCGCCGGTAAACCCGACGAGTGGCTGGAGGGATATCTGGCGGCAGGACGATCCGGCGGCCACCCGGACCCGGCCGCGCTTCGAGCCGAGATCGCGTCAGTCCGGCGCGATGGATGGTTCACGGCGGACGAAGAGAACCTCGAAGCCGGGATCCGCGCCCTGGCGGTGCCCGTTCGGGACAGCGCAGGGGTCACGATCGCGGCCATCGGTATCTCCAGCCACGCCGATCGGCTCAGTCAAGCGACGCTTGCCGAGGCGGCGCGACCGGCCCTGACCGAAACCGCCCACCGGATCGAGCGGGCCTATCTGGCGGCGGTACCTCTTTCGGCCGTCCAGCGCCGATAACACGACCCCGGGACTCTCATGCCATTCGACTACTTGCTGGTGCACGGCGCCTATCACAACAGTGCGCACTGGGCGAAGCTGATCGCCGCGCTGTCCGCGCGCGGGGATCGCGTCGTCGCCCTTGATCTGCCCGGGCACGGCATGAACGCCCGGTTTCCCAGCGGCTACTTCGTACCCGGCCAGCCGGGTTTGTCCGGTGAGCCGTCGCCGATCAAGGACGTGACGCTGGAGGTGGCCGCCCACGCCGTGATCGACGCACTGCGGTCGTTCGGGCAAACGGCACCGGTCGTCCTGGTCGCGCACAGCATGGGCGGTGCGGTCGCCACCCTGGCCGCCGAACTCGCGCCGGAACTCGTCGATCACCTGGTCTATGTGGCCGCGTTCGTGCCGACCCGGCTGCCCACCGCGGCCGCCTACCTCACCCTCGACGAGGCCAAGACGCGCCTCGGCGGTGGTCTGCACCTCGGCGATCCCACGGTCACCGGAGCGGTGCGGATCAACCCCCGCTCCGCCGACACCGCCTACCTCGAACAGTTGCGGGCCGCCTACTACACCGATGTGTCCACAACGGACTTTCTTCCCTACCTGAACGCGCTCACGCCGGACCAGCCGATGTCTTTCGTGACGTCGCGAGCCGGCGCGACCGCGGCGCGATGGGGCGGTATTCCGCGCACCTACCTCCGGTGCGCCGCGGACCGGGCAATACCGTTGGCGCTCCAGGACGTCTTCATCTCCGATGCCGACGCGCTGACTCCGCGCAACCCGTTTCGCCTGGCGACACTCGACACCGGTCACGCCCCGTTCGCGTCCCAGCCCGGGAAGCTCGCCGAGGTTCTCCTCGCGCTACCAGCGGTTTCGGGCTGATTCATCGCCCGGGCTGGTGCCGGGTCCAGGGCGCGCCGAGGCCGGTACTCTCCTCGAAGATCAACCAGGTCCGGGTCGCGCGGACCCCTTCGACGGCCTGGATCTGTTCGAGGACGACCTCGCGGAGGGCGGTGTTGTCCGGGGTCCGGACGAGAAGGAGCACATCGAAGTCGCCGCCGACGAGGGCGATGTGTTCCACGTAGGGGATCTTCTTCAGCCCGGCTTCCATCGGGCGCCAGGCCGTCTGCTCGACGGTGATCATGATGTACGCGCTGGTGCCCAGCCCCGCCCGGGGCGGATCGATGCGGGCGGTGAACCCGGTGATCACGCCGTCGCGAGTCAGGCGTTCGAGGCGGTTGTAGGCGTTGGCGCGGGAGATGGCGACCCGCTCGGCGAGCGCTCGGATCGACACCCGCGCGTCCGCGGTGAGTTCGCCCAGTATCGCGCGATCGATGTCGTCGAGAGGCTGGGCCGGATGTCCATCCGGCGAGCCCGAGCCGTGGTCACCGCTGGACATATCGTCTCCCACAGCCCTTCTTCGTGGCCATTTGTCGCTGATTTCGGAAAAGTGTGGAGCAGCGAGTATGGCACGAGGGAACATCACCGACAAATTGATGCCGAAGGGCGGTTGGTGATGGCTGCGCAAAGACGTGCCCCGGCCGGGATGCTGCCGGCTGTCGAACCGATCCGTTTCGTGGCCGAGGACGGGACCGCGTGTGCGGCGCCGCGGGGCTTCACCGCACCCTCGGCGGAGTTGCTGCGGGAGGCCTACCGGCGGATGGTGCTGGGCCGCCGGTTCGACGCCCAGGCGACGGCGTTGACGAAACAAGGCAGGCTCGCGGTGTACCCGTCGGCGCTGGGCCAGGAGGCGTGCCAGATCGGCGCGGTGCTGTCGCTGCGCGAGGACGACTGGCTGTTCCCGACCTACCGGGATTCGATGGCGCTGGTCGCCCGTGGCCTCGAACCCGTTGCCCTGATGGAACTCCTGCGTGGCACGGGGCACTGCGGCTACGACCCGGAGGCCACCTGCACGGCGCCGCAGTGCACACCGCTGGCCACCCAGGCGCCGCACGCGGTGGGAATGGCCGACGCACTCCGGCGTCGTGGTGAGGACCGGGTTGTCATGGCGCTCATCGGGGACGGCGGCACGAGCGAGGGCGACTTCCACGAGGCGCTCAACTTCGCGGCCGTGTTCCGCGCGCCGGTCGTGTTCTTCGTGCAGAACAACAGGTTCGCGATTTCGGTACCGCTGGAGAAGCAGACCGCGGCGCCTTCCTTGGCATACAAGGGCATCGGCTACGGCATCCCCTCCGAGCAGGTCGACGGCAACGACGTGGTCGCGGTCCTCTCGGTGCTGGGCAAGGCGGTGACCCACGCAAGGGATGGTCGTGGGCCGTTCCTGGTGGAGGCCCACACCTACCGGATGGACGCGCACACCAACGCCGACGACGCGACCCGCTATCGCGACGCGGCCGAAGTCGAGCGGTGGCGCGCGGCGGATCCGGTGTCGCGTTTGGAGCGATACCTGCGCGACCGGGAAGTGCTCACCGACGCGGACATCCACGCGGACAAGGCCGCGGCGGAGGAGTTCGCCGCGTCGTTCCGTGGGCGGATGAACGCCGAACCCGAGTTGGATCCGCTCCAGTTGTTCACGCACGTCTACGCCGAGCCGACGGCTCACCTGATGGCGCAGCGCGAGGCGCTGCGCACCGAACTCGCGGGGGAGGGGGTTTGAGATGGAACCGATCACGATGGCGCAGGCGCTCAACGCCGGATTGCGTGACGCGCTGAAGGAAGACGACCGGGTCCTGGTGTTCGGTGAGGACGTCGGCACCCTGGGCGGCGTGTTCCGGGTGACCGACGGGCTCACCCGGGACTTCGGCGAGGACCGGTGTTTCGACACGCCTCTGGCGGAGTCGGGCATCGTGGGGCACGCGATCGGGCTGGCCATGGGCGGGTTCCGGCCGGTGGTGGAAATCCAGTTCGACGCGTTCGCCTACCCGGCGTTCGAGCAGATCACCTCGCACGTGGCGAAGTTGCGCAACCGCACGCGCGGCCGGGTCGAACTGCCGATGGTCATCCGCGTCCCCTACGCGGGCGGGATCGGCGGGGTCGAACACCACTGTGATTCGAGCGAGGTCTACTACACCCACACGCCGGGCTTGCGCGTCGTGACGCCCGGAACCGCTCAGGACGCCTACGACCTGATGCGGGACGCGATCGATTCCCCGGATCCGGTGGTCTTCCTGGAACCGAAATGCCGGTACTGGAGCAAGGAACCGGTCTCGTTCCGCCGGGACGGTGCGCCTTTCGATCGTGCCGTCGTTCGCCGGCCGGGCAAGGACGTCACGCTGATCGCCTACGGCCCGATGGTCGCGACCGCGCTGGAAACCGCGGAGGCCGCGCAGGCGGAAGGCTGGGACGTCGAGGTTGTCGACCTTCGCACGCTGTCCCCGTTCGACGACGACACCGTCGCCGCGTCCGTGCGGCGGACCGGGCGGGCGGTCGTCGTGCACGAGGCCGCCGGGTTCTGCGGTTACGGCGCGGAGATCGCCGCACGACTGACCGAGCGGTGCTTCCACTACCTGCACGCCCCGATCCTGCGGGTCACGGGATTCGACATTCCTTACCCCGCCCCGAAACTCGAGACACACCATCTGCCGTCTGGAGACCGGATCCTCGACGCGATCGAGGCGTTGCAGTGGGACGACCAGGTGGCGGTCGCGGGGAGCGTGCGCGGTGCCTGAGTTCCTGTTGCCCGACCTCGGTGAGGGCCTGACCGAGGCGGAGATCGTCCGGTGGCTGGTGGAAGTCGGTGAGGAGATCACCGTCGACCAGCCCGTGGTCGAGGTGGAGACGGCCAAGGCCGCGGTCGAGGTGCCCTCGCCGTTCGCCGGGACGGTCAGCGCACGCCACGGCGAAGCGGGGCAGACGCTGGCGGTGGGAGCGCCGTTGATCACCGTCGCCGAATCCGGCTTCCGCGAGCCAGGCGTGGTCAGTGCCGGAAGTGGAAACGTCCTTATCGGTTATGGCACACCCGAGCGGCGGAACCACCGGCGTCGCGGCCGTCGAGGCAGCGCCGGGACGGCGGTTCTGGACCGTCCGGTCGCGGTTCCGGAAGGCGCGAGGCCGGGGGTGATCTCGCCGCTGGTACGGAAATTCGCCCGGGACAACGGTGTGGACCTGGCGGCGGTGACCGGCAGCGGCCCGGGCGGGATCATCCGCCGCGCGGACGTGGAAGCGGCCTTGGGTGCCGTGACAGCCGTTGTCCCGGCACCGCGGGAAGGGGACCGGGACAGGCGCATTCCCTTGCAGGGCCTGCGAAAGACGGTCGCCGAGAAGCTCGCCACGTCACGCCGGGAGATCCCGGAAGCCACGGTGTGGGTGGACGCCGACGTCACCGGACTGCTCGCGGCCCGCGCGGAGATCAACGAGCGGGACCCGGAGCGCCCGGTCAGTCTGCTGTCCCTGTTCGCCCGGTTCACCGTCGCCGGGCTCCGCCGCTACCCGGAATTGAACTCCCGGGTCGAGGGCGACGAGATCGTCGTGCTCGGGGCGATTCACCTGGGCTTCGCGGCCCAGACCGAACGCGGCCTCGTGGTGCCGGTGGTGCACGACGCCGACAGGCTCAGCACGCGCGGGCTCGCGGAGCGGATCGGCGCGCGCACCGCCGCGGCACGGGACGGGAAGCTCGGACCCGGCGACCTCACCGGGGGAACCTTCACCGTGAACAACTACGGAGTGTTCGGTGTGGACGGTTCCGCCGCGATCATCAACCACCCCGAGGCCGCCATCCTCGGCATCGGCCGGATCATCGAGCGGCCCTGGGTCGTCGGCGGAGAGGTGGTTCCGCGCAAGGTCTGTCAGCTGACCCTGGCCTTCGACCATCGCGTCTGCGACGGCGGCACGGCCGGTGGTTTCCTGAGGTTCGTCGCGGACTGCGCCGAATCACCCCTGTCCGCACTCGGAGAGCTGTGAAAGTCCATTGTGGACTTTCGTCGCGTGGTCGCGTGATCAGCCGGCGGCGCGCGCGGCGCGACGGGACAGCTCGGCGAACGCCGTACGCAGCTCCGGCGGTCCGATCACCTCGATCTCGGTGTCGAAGCGGGCCAACGTGGCCGCGAGGGCGGTCCAGGACCAGGATCCCGTCGTGAGCCTGGTCCGGGCGGCGCCGAGTTCCTCGACGATGCCGTCGCCGGCGAACGGGGCCACCTCGGCCGCGGGCAGGCCGAGGATCACTTCGCCGCGGCAGGGCCAGGCGTCCGTGCTGTCGGAGCCCTTGAACCGGGCCGAGAGGAACGCGGCGACGTCACCGCCCGGCACTTCCCGGGGCGCGAACCGCGGGCCGTTCGGGACCCGTGGTGTCATCCGGTCGGCGCGGAAGGTCCGCCAGTCGCCGCGGTCGGGGTCCCAGCCGACGACGTACCAGCGCCCTGCCCGCACCACCAGATGCTGGGGCCGCACCCGGCGGGGCGGACGCGGCTCGTCGTCCTCGGGCTGTCCCGGCGAGCGGTAGTCGAACCGCAGCTCCTCGCCCGCTCGGACCGCGGCGCTCAGCGTGAGCAGGATCCCGGTGTCGACCTGGGGATCGGCGCCGTGTCCGGCCGCGCTGATTTCGAGAGCGTCGACGCGTTGCCGCAACCGCGACGGCAGCACCTGCCGCACCGTGGTCAGGGCCCGCGCGGCGGCTTCCTCGATGCCCGCGCCCGTCCCGACGGCGATCCGCAGCGCCACGGCCAGCGCGACCGCCTGCTCCTCGTCGAACAGCAGTGGCGGCATCTGACTGCCCGCTTCGAGCCGATAGCCGCCGTCGGGGCCCTTGACCGCCTGGACGGGATAACCCAGTTCGCGCAGCCGGTCGACGTCACGGCGCACGGTCCGCTCGCTGACGCGCAACCGCTCGGCGAGCAGGCTGCCTGGCCAGTCCCGGCGGGCCTGCAGCAGTGACAGCAGGGACAACAGCCGACTGGAGGTCGTCGTCGATGAGGCGCTCGGCATGGGTTCGACCCTGCCACAAATAGCGGACATTCCCTGACCGATGCTGCTGACATCGTCGTTCCTGTCGCCGGAAGCCTCCGGCATCGGAAACCACTCGCGAAGGACCCCAAACACCATGTCGCTCAACGCTGTCGCCCACCTGAACTTCCACGGCCAGGCTCGCGAAGCCCTGGAGTTCTATCAGTCGGTTTTCGGCGGGCAGCTCACCGTCAACACCTACGCCGACTTCGGGATGCCCGCCGAACTGCCCGGAGCCGCCCACGTCGTGTTCGGACAGGTCGTCGCCGACAACGGCTTCCGGGTCATGGCCTACGACGTGCCCGGCGAGCACACACCGTCCGCCCCGGACGTGCCCACCACGCGTCGCGAAAACGGCACCACGATCACCAAGGAGCCGTTCTTCCTCTCCGTCGGTGGCGAGAGCGTCGACGAAGTCACCCCGGTGTGGGAAGGCCTCGCCAAGGGCGCCACCGTGATCGAGGAGTTCGGTCCCGCCCAGTGGGCGCCCGCCTTCGGGATGCTCGCCGACCGCTTCGGTGTCACTTGGATCATCAACGTCACGGCCTGACCGTTCCCACGCGGAGTGCGGCCGGTCCCGGCCGCACTCCCTTTGTCCTGGAGGAGAAATCCATGGAAACCCGCCCACTGGGCCGGACCGGCATCCAGGTCAGCCCCTACACCCTGGGCACGATGATGTTCGGGCCGTACGGCAACCCCGACCCCGGCGACTGCGCGCGCATCGTCCACCGCGCCCTCGACGGCGGCATCAACGTCATCGACACGGCCGACGTCTACGGCGGTGACGGCGAATCCGAGAAGATCGTCGGGAAGGCGCTGCGCGGCCGCCGCGACGACGTCGTGCTGGCCACGAAGTTCAACGGCCCGATGGGATCCGGCCCCAACCAGCGCGGCAATTCCCGCCGGTGGATCGTTTCCGCTGTCGAAGGGTCGCTGCGCCGCCTGGGCGTCGACCACATCGATCTTTACCAGGCTCACCACCCCGAACCCGGCACCGACATCGAGGAAACCCTTGGCGCGCTGACCGATCTGCTGCGCGCGGGCAAGATCCGCGCGATCGGCCATTCCAACCTGCCCGCGTCGGACATCGTCGAAGCCCAGTGGGTGGCCGAACGGCGCGGGCTGGCACGCTTCCGCTCCGAACAGCCGCACTACTCGATCCTCAATCGCGGGATCGAACGCGAGATCCTGCCGGTCTGCGAGCGTTACGGGCTGGGTGTCCTGGTGTGGAGCCCGCTGGCGATGGGCCTGCTCGCCGGTCGCCTTCGCAAGGGCAGCGCGGAAAAGGCGTCGGCCGGGCGTCTGCGTTGGGCGCCGGGGCACATGACCGACGAGCGCAAGCTCGATGCCGTCGAAGCACTTGCCCGGATCGCCGGGCAGGCCGGTCTGTCGCTGCCCCACCTCGCTCTGGCGTTCGTGACCGCCCATCCGGCGGTCACCTCGGCGATCATCGGCCCGCGCACGCCGGAACAACTCGACGATCTGCTCGCGGGAGTCGGCACCCTCCTCGAGGACGACCTCCTCGACCGTATCGACGAGATCGTGCCGCCGGGAACCGACGTCGGGCCGGTCGACATCGCTTACGCCCCACCGGCTCTCGTGCGGCCGGCACTCCGCCGGCGCACGACTGAAACCCGGGTAGTGCGCCGAGGGTCCCCGCAGGGCTCGCCTGCGTGACCGGGCGGCCGTCTCACTTCCAGTCGTGGAAGCCGCGACTGGTCTTGCGGCCGAGTTCGCCCGCGATCATCAACCACCCCGAGGCCGCCATTCTCGGCATCGGCCGGATCATCGAACGGTCGTGGGGCGTTGGCGGTGAGGTAGTGCCGCGCAAGGCCTGCCAGTTGACCCTGGACCCCTGTAGCTCAGCGTGCTACGCTGGGCTACACTGGCGTGCGTGAAGGTGATCACTCAGCGGGAACTCCGCAACAACTCCGCTGCCGTCATGGACGCGGTAGAGGCGGGCGAGACGTATCACGTCACCCGCAACGGCGTTGAAGTCGCGGAGTTGCGTCCCCTCGGCCACAGGCGGCGTCTGTCCGCTGAAGAGTTGGTCGAGCGGCATCGCAAGCTGCCCCGGGTCGACTACGTGCGCCTGCGCCAGGAGGCGGATGAGTTGTTCGGTACCGAGGATCGGCTCGGTGACGATGATGTGTGGGCGCGGAACGATGGCTGAGCGTCACGAGTCCGGTGTGCTGGACACCTGCGCCTACATCGACCTTGAGGTGCTCGACCCGGTAATGCTGCCGAAGATTCCTGAGCTCACCGCGATCACGATGGCCGAGCTGCACCAAGGGGTCGCGACGGCCAAGGACACCGCGACGCGGGCAGCGCGGACCGAAATGCTCGGTGCGGCCATCGTCGAGTTCGATCCGCTGCCTTTCGACGCCGAGGCTGCGACACGGTATGGCACCTTGGTCGCGCTCGTTCTGGAGGCGAACCGTGATCCGAAGCCGCGCCGGATCGACCTGATGATCGCGGCCATCGCGTCATCCCGGGGCCTGCCTCTCTACACGCGCAACGAGAACGACTTCAAAGGCTTGGGAGACATGGTCGAGGTCATGGCTGTGTAACTCCGCACGAGGATTCCGCGGGCTTGACTCCGTAACGGTCGTTGATCGTCTCCACGTCGTCGACGAGTTCCCGAACGGCTGCGACGAAACGCTTGCCCTGCGTGCTGCGGTCCAGAAATAGTCGCAGGGGCGGGTTGCTCGTGCTCACGCCGCGAGAAGCCCTCGCGTTGGGCGACCTCGGTCACCTCGTCGACGCGGAGGTCGAAATCGGCGGCGACCTCCTCGATGGATTCGCCGGCTTTGATCATGCCGCGGACGACGTGGAGCGGGGTGCCGCCATGCGTGAAGTAGGGACGGCCGAAGTTCATTTCGGGATCGGCCGCGATGTCCGCGACCTCGTAGCGCGGCAGATGGACCCGGCGCGCGTACATCTCGTCGTACTCGATGCGCCGCAGGTACCGCTCGATCACTTCGCGGAAGACATACTGCCCGCTGCGCAGAACGATCAGGTCACGGGCGCCGGAGCGGGCCTCGTCGTCGACCCCGCCCTCCTTGCTGACTTCCCACAGCAGTTGTGCCCCGGCCACGTACAACCGCTTGGACGCGAGGGCGTGTTCTATACCGATCTTGGTCCGGACGACCTCGAGCGCGGGGCGGATCTGCTGCAGCGGTATACCAGCGCGCCGCAGAGCGGACAGAAACATGCCTTCGGCGAGGCCGATGAAGGGGATGGATGCTCCCCCACGGGCATCCGGCCGTACCGCGGTGATCAAGGGGTTTCCGACGACCGGTGGTCGATCGGGAAACTCGCGGCGGTAGCCCGTGACCCAGGTGGCGAAGGTGGTGGCGGGCACGCCGAGTTAGCGGGCCGTCTCCGCCATCGTGTAGAGCGGAATGGCGACCCGGACATCCTTCTGCGCCCCTGTGGTCACCCTCTGAGCCTACCGGCGGCTCGCGTCACGGCAGGCATGACTCGCCGTCCGTCCCGGTCCACGAGTGCTTCCGGGACGGCGTCGTGACGGGGCGGCCGTCTCACTTCCAGTCGTGGAAACCGCGACCGGTCTTGCGGCCGAGTTCGCCCGCCGCGACCTTGTCCCGCAACAGTTGTGGCGGCGCGAACCGGTCTCCCAGTGTTGTCTGCAGGTACTCGGCGACGGCCAGCCGGACATCGAGCCCGACGAGGTCGGTGGAGCGCAGCGGTCCCATCGGGTGGCGATAACCCAGTTCCATCGCGGTGTCGATCGCTTTGGCGTCCGCGACGTCCTCCTCGAGCATGCGGATTGCTTCCAGGCCGAGCAGAACGCCGAGCCTGCTGGTGGCGAAACCGGGGGAGTCGCGGACGACGACATCGGTCTTGCCCAGCGCGCGAACCCATTCCTGGGCGCGGTGCACCACCGGTTCGGCGGTGTCGGGGCCGTAGACCACCTCCACCAGCTTCGAAGCCGGGACGGGGTTGAAGAAGTGCATTCCGAGGAATCGGGACGGTGCGTCCAGCGCGGCGCCGAGTTCGCCGATTGACAACGAACTGGTGTTGCTGGCGAGCACGGCGTCTTCACCGACCACCGCTTCGGCCTTGGTGAGCACGGCGATCTTCAGATCGGCGCGTTCCGGGACGGCCTCGACGACGAGGCCGGCGTCTGCCGGGAGCTTGCCGATTTCGTCGACCACGACGATCCGGTCCAGCACGACGTCAAGGTCGGCAGCCAGTTTCCCGCGTTCGGCGGCCTTGCGCAGGGTGTCGGTCAGCCGGCTGCGGGCGGCCTCGGCCGCGGCACTGTCGCTTTCGGCGATCGACACGTGCGTGCCCTGGACGGCGAAGACCTGCGCGATCCCCGCGCCCATCCGGCCGCCGCCGATGACGGCGACCGTGGCGGGCACCTGCTGGGTGGCGTTCACGCTTCCTCCGTTTCCAGGGGCCGGATCGTCCGGCCCCGGTCCGCACCGGCCGGGTCACCCTTATTTACCGTCCATTCGGTCAGTTATCAAGCTGCCGGCCGCCGGCGAGGACGTGACCACGGATCAACCGTGCACGGTCGCGATCACGGGGAAGAAGAGGACACATTCTGGCCACTTCCTCTGCGATCGTTGGATCGCGTCAACGACCAGAGGAAACAAATGACCGTCCTGGACTCACGGGCACTCAACCGCGCGACGCTCGCCCGGCAGTTGCTGCTCGATCGCGCGGACATACCGGTACTCGACGCTGTGGCGCACCTCTGCGGCTTGCAGGCGCAGCAACCACAGGAACCGTTCGTCGGGCTCTGGTCACGTCTTCACGCCTTCGAACCGGCCATGCTCGACGACCTGCTGACCGGACGGCACGTGGTGCGGACCCATCTCATGCGCCGCACCGTCCACCTGGTCACCGCCCACGACGCCCTGGCCTGGCGAGCCCGCCACGACGCCATGTTGCGCCAGCGAGTTCTGGGCGTCTATCGCCGCGAACTCGCGGGCGTGGATCTCGACGAACTCGCCGCGGCGGGCCGCGCGGTGCTGGCCGACGGTGAACCGCGCTCGATGACCGATCTCGCCCGGGCGCTCGGCGGACGGTGGCCGGAACCCGGTCCGAGGGCGCTGGGTGAAATGCTGGTCGCCGCCCTCGTCCCGGTCGCCCAACTGCCGCCGCGCGGACTGTGGCGCGCCAAAGGGCGAGTACGCAATCTGCCGCTCTCCTCGTGGCTGGGGCGGGAAATCGACCCACCGGCCCCGGATGGTTCCGACCCCGTCGGTCAAGCGCTGGCCCGGCGCTACCTGGCCGCGTTCGGTCCCGCGGCCGTGGCCGATCTGCGGGCGTGGTGCGGCCTCGCGGGACTTCCCGGTGCGGTGACCGCGATTCGCGAGGAACTGGTCAGTTTTCGCGACGAGCGTGGCCGGGAACTGGTCGACCTCCCCGAGGCGCCGCGTCCGGACGCCGGCACACCGGCCCCGGTGCGGTTCCTGCCCGCGTTCGACAACGCGATCCTCGGTTACCACGATCGCGGCAGAATCATCGACGACGCCCACCGTGGCCTCTCGGTCGCCGGCGAGCGTGTCGTCCTCGTCGACGGTCGCGTCGCCGCCACCTGGACCGTCGAGGGGGAGGCCGTAACCGTCACCCCGCTGCGCCGCTTCTCCCGAGTCGAGCACACCGCCGTCGCCGAAGAGGGCAACGAACTATCGATGTTCCTGCGCGGTGATCGGGGATCACCGTAGTTGGTCAGAGCAGGCCCTGGAAGGGCTTCTCGCGGCGCATACGGCCGTGAGAAGCCCTTCCACAGGTCTGTCAGGAGCGCACGTCGAGAGCGGGCGTGTGCTGGGCGCGAACAGCTTGCAGGGCCTCGGGGTCGAGGCCGAGCAGGGTGAGGATGGTCGGCGCGATGCTGGTGGTTTCCACCGGCCCGCGTGCCACGCCGTGGTGGATCCCAGGGCCGCTGACCACCAAGGGCACGTTACGGTCCTGCGGGTCGTCGCCACCGTGTTCGGCGATCTTCTTGGTCTTACCGGTGTAGACCACGCCGTGCTGGGCGATGCCGATGAGGTCGGGCACCCTCGGGTCGTCCGGCGTGGTGCCGATGAACGCGGCGGCGTCGGGGCCGGCGTGGGTGCCGCTCAGTCCGGCCGCGGTGTAGGCGACCGGGGTGGTGTCGAACGCGGTGGCCTTGGCCTGACCGTCCTTGCCCGTCCCGTTCCCCGCGTAGGCGCGGAGGAAGTTCTCGGCGAAGGCGTCGGCGATCGGGGTGCGGTCGCCGTCGGTGAACCACAGCAACATGCCATCGTCGTCGGCGGAAGCCGCGACCAGCGGTTGCGGCGCGGCCGGATACCGCTTCTGCCAGGCCGCGTTGAGGGCATCGATCACGGCGCCGTCGTCGATCCGCTTCAGCGAGCGGCTGTCCATGGGCGACTGGCCGTGCTTGGCCGACAGGATGATCGTCGTGTCCCCGTAGCGACCGGACTTCTTCAGTTCCGCGATCATCGCGCCGAGTTCACCGTCGACGTAGTCGAGCGCCTTGCTCACCACGGGTCCGGGCGTGGTCCCGGTGCTGTCGTAGCCGCCCGGCTCACCCGAGGAGACCGGCAGTTTCTGGGCGGTGGACACCGACTGGAAGTTCATGCCGAAGATCGCCGGGGTGCTCCTCCGGTCGCGGCCGCTGTGGTCGTAGCCGTCGATCTCGTGGAGCACCGCTTGGACCTTGTCGTGGTCGTAGGCCTGGGTCAGCGCGTTCACGCTGGTCCAGTCATGACCCGCGGCGTCGGCGGTGCTGTTGATCTCGGGCGTGAACAGATCGTCCAGGCCGTCGCCCGAGGGGCCGGAGAGGATCTCGTAGGCGGGGTGCTTGTCCGACCACGCGGTGCGCAGGCCGTGGGCCTTGGCGACCTCGAAGACGGTGTTCACCTTGAGGTAGGAGTGCGGATACACGCGCGAGCAGGTGCGGGGGTCGATCGGCAGCGCCGCCGGGTTGATCACGGTCCGGGGGTCGCCGGTCATTTCCAGGATGTCGCCCGGCAGATTCGGCAGTCCCTGGCCGGCGTCCAGCCTGGTGTTGTCGCGGTCGATGCTTTCGTCGTAGGCCACGTTCGCTCCGGGCGCGGTTTGGCCGCACACCGCCTGTTCCGGAACCACGGCGGCACTCGCACTCGGGTCGATGAGGGCGTGGTTGTAGGTGACGTCGTAGTAGATGCCGGTGGTCTTCGGGTCACCGCCGGTCACCTGGCCGACCATGCCGGGGAAGGAATCGGAAGGAAACGGTGTGCTCGCGGCGGTGAACTGAGTGCCGCCGGAAGCCAGTCCGGCGAGCGCGGACCGCGGATGGGTCCGGACGTAGGCCGCCAGATCGGCCTGGTGCATGCCGTCCACGGACAACAGCAGGACGTGTCGCGTGTGGACAGTTCCGTCGGAGGCCGCGGCGGGACCGGTCATCACGCCGATCAGACCGGTGATTCCCGCGGCGGCCAAAGGCCAGGCTCTCCGAAATGTCCGGGTGCGCATCACCCGACTCCTCTCCAGGCCGGTACCACACCGGTCTTCGCACACCGTTCTAAGTGGACAAAGGAAACGCCGGATGGCCGGGAGATGGCCGGGGACTTCGGATGTCGTGAGGCTCACGCGGCCTCCGGTGGGTTTCGGAGGCGTAATCCCTTTTGTCCCACCGGCGGCATCGGGGTATGCCGTGCCGGCATATGCCGAAGGCATGGCACTCTGGAGTGGTGGGGTTCGATATCGATCTCAAGCATTTGCGCTACCTGGTCGCGGTGGCCGACGAGGGCTCCTTCACTCGGGGCGCCGAGGCGCTGGGCATGACGCAGCCCGCGCTTTCCCGGGCCATCAAGGCTTTGGAGGAGGCGCTGGGGACGCCGTTGTTCGTTCGCGCCCAGCACCGTCTCGAACTGACCGAGGCCGGCCGGATGCTCACGCAGGAGGCGCGCACCCTGCTCGAGACCGCCAACGCCGCGCTGGCGCGGGTGGCGAGGCTCGGCAGGGAGGGGCCGCGGTTACGGGTCACGGCACGGGGGTGCGACATCGACGTGCTGCAGAAGTTGGTGGCGTCCTACAACGAGCGGTTCCCGGGTGAGCTGCCCGCGCGCGGCATGATGGTGGACTGGCGGGTTCAGGCCGGGCAGGTGCGCACAGGCGAGGCCGACGTGACGCTGCTGCGCGCGCCGTTCGAATCCCGCGGCCTGGACAGCGACCTGATCCGCGCCGACCCTCGGGTCGTGATGCTGCCCGAAAGCCACCCCCTGGCCGGGCGCGAGTCGATCCACCGTCGTGAACTCGCCGGCGAAGCCTTCCCGCTATGGCCGGACCTCACCCCGGCCGAGAAGGACTACTGGCTCGGCGTCGACCTCGCCGACCACGATTGGAAGCCCGGCCCGCTCGTGCGGGACGCCGCCCAACTCGTCGGCAGCATCAGGCTCGGCGACGGCATCGGGTTCATCGCGCTTTCGCACGTGCCCGCCCCGCTGCCTGCCGGGATCAGCGTGGTCCCGGTGGAAGGCCTGTCGGCAAGTCAGCTGCGAATCGCCTGGGCGGCCTCGATGACATCGCCCGACGTGGCGAGATTTGTCCGGCACGCCACGGAGCACGCCGTGGCGGTGGCCTGATCAGGTCCTGCCTGAAGCGGAGGCAAGATCCGGAATGAGAACCGGTCCTGGATAGGATCCTCCTCGGCACCCGGTGGTTTCGGCGAGGGGAGACGGGGAGTGTCCGAGGATCTCGGCCGCGCGCGCGAGACATTGGCGTCGAGCCTTGACCGGCCCAGCACGGGACGGGTGTACGACTTCTACCTGGGCGGCGACCACAACTACGCGATCGACCGCGACTTCGGGCAGCGGATGGTCGACCTGATGCCCGAAGCCCGGATCTTCGCCCGCGAGAACCGGGGGTTCGTGCGCCGGGCCGTGCGGTACGCCCGGACCGAACACGGGATCACGCAGTTCGTCGACATCGGGTCGGGTCTGCCCACGCAGGGCAACGTGCACGAGATCGCCGATGAAAGCGGTCGTGACGCCCGCGTGGTGTATGTCGACAATGACCCGGTGGCGCGGGCGCACGCCCAGATCCTGCTCTCCGACACCGCCGACCCCCAGCGGCATTTCGCCATCGATGCCGACTTCCTCGACGGGGCCGAGTTGTGGGAACGGGTCATCGAACTGGGCGGGCTGGACCCTGACCAGCCGATCTGCCTGCTGGTTTCCGCCCTGCTGCACTTCATCGTGCCCGAGCAGCGGCCCGAAGAGATGTTGGCCTTGTACCGCGACCTGTTGCCCCCTGGGTCGCTGCTCGTGCTCAGTCACTGCACGGACGAAGACACCACGCCGGCCCTGCAGGAGGTCGCCGCCCGCTACATGGTCACGACCAGCAACGCCCACCTCCGTGGCCGGAGCGAGGTGCGGGCGTTCTTCGGTGACTTCGAACTGGTCGAGCCGGGTGTGGTCTGGACCCCGCAATGGCGTCCGGAACTCGCCGCCGCCCACGAGCCGCCCTTCGACGGTGATCCCGCGAGCACCCTGGCCATCGCCGGAGTCGGCCGCAAACGCTGAGCGACCACCCCACCCCCAGCGAGGTGGTCGCCGCCTGGTCGATGCCAGGCCTTTCCAATCGGGCCGGATCCCGGTGACCACACGGACCATTGTGGGCGGCATCCCTGGAACGAACCTTGAATCAACCTTGTATCCCCTGCTGGGGCGCGGTATCCAAGGTTGTGGGAAGTTGAGCGTTGTCCGGCGCTGGGGGGCGAGGTGAACGATTTCCGGGAGTGACCGGTGAGGGGTGACGATGACGGTCGAGTTCCGTCTGCTCGGGGAGGTCGAAGCCCGTGTCGATGGCCGGCCGGTCGATCTGGGACATCTCAGGCAGCGGTTGGTGCTGATCACCCTGCTGGTCGAGGCCAATCGGATCGTGCCTGTCGACCAACTGCTCGAGCGGGTCTGGGCGGGGCGGCCGCCGCAACGCGCACGGGACACGCTCTACGGCTATGTGCACAGACTGCGCAAGGCTTTGGCCGTCATGGCGGGGGTGGACATCCTCCGAAAACCCGGTGGTTACCTGCTCTCGGCCGATGAGGCCCTGATCGATGTGTACCGGTTCCGTGAGCTGGTACGGCAAGCCCGCGCGGCGGACGACGACTCGACCGCGATGGCGTCGTTCGACGAAGCGTTGACGTTGTGGCGGGGCGAACCGTTCTCGGGCGTGGACACGCCCTGGCTGGACGGTGTCCGCGACGTCCTGGAGAAGGAGCGGTTCGCGGCCGAACTCGACTTCACCGACCTGCGGCTGGCGCACGGCCGGCACACGGAGCTGGTACCCGAACTGGTCAGCCGGGCCGGCGAACATCAGTGGGACGAACGGCTGGCCGCGCAGCTGATGCTCGCCCTCTACCGGTCCGGCCGGCAGGCCGACGCCCTTGCCCACTACGAACAGACTCGGACGCGGTTGGCCGAGGAACTCGGCCTCGACCCCGGTCCCGCCCTCCGGCAGCTGCACCGGCGGATCCTGACCTCGGACCCGAGCCTGGCCACCCCGGGGCCGCGCGCCGCCCCCGCCGTCGCCGAAGAACCCACTCCGGAGACTCAACTCGATCGCGCGGCCCGGGAGCTGGCTACCGCGGTGACCCGGCAGTGGACGGCGGAAGCCGAGATCCGCTCCTTACACCGGCCGGCGCCGGTACGCCTACGGTGGTCGACCACGGGCAGGCCGGTGACAGGCGCCGGCGAGGTTCTCCGCGGTGACATCTCCGACGTGGCCGGGAAGTTCCGCGCACTTCCGGTACGGCAGCTGGTGGTGCTCGGCGAGCCGGGGTCGGGCAAGACCGTGCTGGCGATCCTGCTGACGCTCGGGCTGCTGGCCGACCGCGCGCCGGGCGATCCGACGCCGGTATTGCTGTCGATGACGTCCTGGAATCCCCGCCGGGACCACCTGCACACCTGGTTGGCGCGCAGGCTGTCGGAGGAGTACCCCGGCTTGGGCAACACCAAGGCGTACGGACCCGATGCCGCGACCCGCCTGGTGACCGATGAGCGGGTGATACCGGTGCTCGACGGCTTCGACGAGATACCACCGGGTCTGCACGCCGACGCGATCGACGCCCTCGACCAAGCGATAGCAGGCGGCCGTCCGGTCGTCGTGACCTGCCGCGCCACCGAGTACGAGGACGCGGTCCGCCACGGCGGCATCCTCGCCGGCGCGATGGTGGTGGAAATCGAACCCGTCGAACTCGACGACGCCATCACCTTTCTCACCGCGCGCCATCACCCCGGCGACACCCGCTGGCAGTCCGTCGTCGCGCACCTGCGCCGCCACCGCGACGGTCCACTCGCACAGGCGCTGTCGACCCCGTTGATGGTCGAACTCGCCCGGACGGCCTACCGCGACTCCGGAAGTGACCCGACGGAACTCCTTGATCCGCGACGGTTCCCGGACCGGGCCACGATCGAGGAGCATCTGCTCGACGCGTTCCTCCCCGCCGCTTACGCCGAACGTCCCCGGCCACCGGGATTGCCGCCCGCGGCGGTGCCGACCTACGGTCCGGATCAAGCCCAACGATGGCTGTCGTTCCTCGCCCGCCACCTACGGCACCTGCAGACCCGTGACTTCGCCTGGTGGCACCTGGTCCGCGCGATACCCCGGCCCGTGAGAGGACTTGTCTTCAGCCTGCCGGCGGCCTGCCTGTTCGCCATCGCCGGCCTCCTGGCCAGAGGCCCCGACCTGGCCTGGGTCTACGGGCTCTCCACCGCGGTAGGCGGTTGTGCCGCGCAGGGCTGGGGAACACGGTCAGGACCGCTGCGGGTCGAGGTTCGCTTCCGGGGCACAGCATTGCCCTTTCTCGGCCGATTCGCGGTCGGAGCGGCCATCGGCGTCGTGATCGGTGTGGTCTGGTCACTTCCGATCGGGCCGGTGGTCGTGCTCGTATCGGCTTTCGGATCGGGGATGGGACTCCATGCCTGGCTGGAAGTGCCGACCGAGGCGAACCACGCTTCCAGTCCGGCGACGACCTATGCGCAGGACCGAGTGGCAACGCTCGCCTTCGCGCTGTCGGTGGCCCTGTCGATCGGGCTGTTCTACGCGTTCGCGATCGCCGCCAGCCAGCCGCACTCCAATCTCGGCGCGGTCGCGGACCCCTTTCACTTCACCCGGGCGCTGCCGGCCGGACTCGTCTCGGCCTTGTTCGGCTGGTTCGCGTTCCGGTACGTCGGCGCCGTGAGTTATGGGATCGCCGGCTTCGTCCTCGGCGGCGAAGCGATGGCCCACCACATCCCGTTGAGCCTCGGTCTCGCGGCGGGAGCGGTTTTCGGGCTCGCCATCGGACTCACCACGGCACTGTCCCGATCGTGGGGTGTCTATCTGATCAGCCGCGCCTGGCTGGCGCTTCGCGGGCAGACACCCCTGCGGTTGAACCGGTTCCTCGAGGACGCACACCGGCGCGGCGTGCTGCGCCAGGCCGGCGCGCTCTACCAGTTCCGCCACGCCCGCCTGCACGACCGTCTCGCCCAGGACCTTCCCGCCAGACGGCGTATCGAGTCGCGCACGGGGTGATTTCGGAGCTACCGTCGGTTCGTGGGGTCACATCGCCGAAGTGCCTGCCGGTCCTCCGGCGGAGAGGGATGATCATGCGACTGCCGCGCGGTGCCGGTTCGGCCGTCTCGGTTGTACTGCTGGCTGCTTCCACCCTGGTGGCGGGGGCCCTACCGAGCGCGGCGGCGCCGGTGGCAGCCAAGCAGCCGGTCGCGGAAGGGTATTTCGGCGCGGTGGTTTCGGATACCGCGGAGTCGACGCAGGCCGGTATCGACGTGCTCCGCCGGGGCGGTACGGCGGCGGACGCGGCGGTCGCGGTGGCCGCGACGCTGGGGGTGACCGACCCGTACGTCGCCGGCCTGGGAGGCGGCGGTTACCTGGTCTACTACGACGCCCGAGCCCATCGTGTGTCCACAATAGACGGACGTGAGACGGCGCCGGCGGCCGATGGCGAGAACATGTTCGTCGACCCGGCCACCGGCAAGCCGTACGCGTTCCCGACGGCGGTCACCAGCGGACTTTCCGTCGGTGTGCCCGGAAACCTGGCCACCTGGCAGCGCGCGCTGCACCGCTGGGGCCGGTTCGGCCTGGCCGAGGACCTGCGGCCGGCCGAGCAGGTCGCCGACCGGGGATTCACCGTCGACGCGACCTTCCAGGAGCAGACGAGGGAGAACGCCGGCCGGTTCGCGCGGTTCTCTTCGACCGCCCAGCAGTTCCTGCCGGGCGGTCAGCTGCCGGTGGTCGGTTCCACGATGCGCAACCCCGACCTGGCCGCCACCTACCGGGAGATCGGACGCGAGGGCGCCGGCGCGTTCTACGGCGGCGAGATCGGTCGCGATGTCGTCGACGCCGTGGGGAACCCGCCGCTGGCCCCGGGGGCCACCTTGAAGCCGATCAGCGGCCCGATGCGCCTGTCCGACCTCCGCGCCTACCGTGCGCTGGATACCGAACCGGCGCAGGTGAACTACCGCGGTTACGACGTTTACGGCATGGCCCCGTCCTCCAGCGGTGGCATCACCGTCGGTGAGGCGCTGAACATCCTGTCGAACTTCGACCTGGCGCGGATGGACCGGGTGCAGGCGCTGCACCACTACCTGGAGGCCAGCCGGCTGGCGTTCGCCGACCGCAACCGCTACATCGGCGACTCGCGCTACGTGAAGGTCCCGCAGCGGCAACTGCTGTCGGCGTCCTTCGGTGCGAGCAGGGCCTGTCTGATCGACCCGGCGAAGGCCGCCACCAGCCCGGTGAGCCCGGGCGACCCGGCGGCCCCGGGCGGCTGCGCCACCGCGTCGGCGGCCTCGGCTTCGGGCCAGGAGAACCACACCAACCACTTCGTGGTCTCCGACGCCTACGGCAACGTGGCCTCCTACACCAACACCATCGAGCAACTGGGTGGCAGCGGCATCGTGGTGCCCGGCCGTGGTTTCCTGCTCAACAACGAGCTGACCGACTTCAACTTCGCCCCGACCCAGGGCAGCGCGCCGGACCCGAACCTGCCCGCTCCGGGCAAACGGCCACGGTCGAGCATGTCGCCCACCATCGTGCTCTCGCACGGCAAACCGTTCCTGGCTCTCGGGTCCCCCGGCGGTTCCACCATCGTCACCACGGTGCTGCAGATCTTGCTGAACCGGCTCGACTTCGGCATGAACCTGGAAGACGCGATCGCCGCGCCGCGAGCCTCGCAACGCAACACGGCGACCACGACGGCGGAACCCGCCTTCCTCGATCAGCCGACCACCACCGGGTTGCGGGCGCTCGGTCAAAGCTTCACGGTCAACGACACCTCGGCGCTGGATCCGACGATCAAGATCCCGCCCACCATCGGGGTCGCCTCCGGCCTCGAGTTCCTGGGCCACGGCAAGGTTCTCGCCGCGGGTGAGCCGACCCGGCGCGGGGGCAGCGCCGCCGCCGTGGTCCGTCCCTGAGCGGAGGCTGTCGGGCCCGACCAGGTCCGGGCCGCCGAGTTGCCGGTGACCAATTTCGGGTTCAAGCCTGTGCTCGGCCGTTCGTTCGGTAGCGATGATTGTGCCGCTCGGTGATGTCATAAGGATCAGTCGGGTGAAATTACCGAATTCCGGGTTCGTTGATTGCGAATTATGCGCCGATCGGGTGACCAAGGTTGACCGATTGCTTCGATGGCTGGTGTACTTCTCACGTCGATCCGCTAACGAGAAAAGATCTGGGGGCCGGTCGTATATGGCGACGACGATTTTGTCTTTTCATGGACAATATGCGGCCGCCACGCTGTTGCCCTGATGGTGGCTGGAAAACCGGCCGCCTGGGCTTTTTTGCCCGTGTTGTGGTGTGGCGTCCCCGGGCGTCACAGAGTTCGCGGGAACGCGTCCCGCCGTGGTTTCTTCGATCCTGTCCTGGCTCGATGCGTTGACGGACCGACAGGCCACCAATCAGTCTGAAAACTGTTCTTCGAACGCGCGCTGCGGTGTTCTTTTCCGAATAACGACGGGCGATCCGGTTTTGCCGAATTCGGGACGGGGTTCGCTATCGCGCGCCGCCGCGCCTGGCCGTTCGGTCCGCGCAGCCCCGCCTCGGCCCTTGAGGGAGACGAGAAAATGACCCAGCACACCATATCCGGCGAAGACCTGGTCCGACGCTACTACGAACTGGTCGACAACCGGGACGTGGACAACCTGGTCGTTCTGTTCGGGACGGAGGCCGTCTACCACCGTCCCGGCTACGATCCGCTGCGCGGCCGGGACCAGTTGAAGCGCTTCTACCTCGAACAGCGCGTGATCCGCGAAGGCAAACACACCCTGGACGCGGTCATCGTGTCCGGCCCCCAGGTGGCGGTCCAAGGTTCCTTCCACGGCGTGCTCCGCGACGGCAAGATCGTGGACGCCCGGTTCGCCGACTTCTTCACCGTCAGCCGTGACGGAACCTTTTCCCGGCGAGACACCTTCTTCTTCGCACCCTTGATCTGACGGTCTCCGCCCTCCGGGTCGAGGTGACCCGAGTCGCGTCCCGTTCGCGCGCACCCGCGGTCGTTCGAGGCGCCGGCGCACGAATAGGAGCGCCCGAGTGTTTCACGCCGACATGGGGCCACGTCGGCGGACTCGTTCGGAGAACTCCGACCAGGTATTGGCGCACTCGGCGGCCATCGTCGCGACCAGTTCCGTGCAGTGCGCGGGGAGTTTGTTTACCATTTGGTCCCATTGTTCGGCGGTGAGAGCGTGGAGTTGGAGCAGCCGCAGCAGACTGCGTCCGGCTTCGGTGAAGCGTAGGGAAGGGTCGCTGCGCAAGGAATCCAGGATGTCCTCTCGGTGAGGGTCGTTCGCGGCGGGAGCGGACTCGACCGAATCGGACCGTGTGCGGGGTTCGGGGACAGCCGGTCTGTGCTCGGATCCGGTTTCCTCGGAGAGGGTCGTCGTCCGGTGCGGGTTTCCCAGTTCGGGATTTTCACGCCGGCCCAGCCGCCGTCGTACGTCTTGCGCGGTGCCGAGTGAAATGTCGGCTCGGCGGGCGATTTCACGCAGGGTGGAGTGCGGGTTGGCGCGCATGAGCTCTTCCGCGTGTTGACGCCGGCGCTCGCGGTCGAGTGGGCGGACTCGCCCGTCGAGGCCGATCCGGCCGGCGATGGTGGTGCCGCCGGGAGTGTCGCGGGCCACTCGGCGGCGGAGCGACGCGACGGTGTTCGGTGCGATACCGGAGATGGACGCGATCGCACGGTCCGACCAGTGCGGGTGGGAAACGATGATGCGTCGTGCGGCGGCCGTGCGTTCACCGAGCGAAAGTGGCAGTCCATGGGTGACGTTGGAGCGCACCGCGAGGACGAATGCGTCGCGGTCTTCGCCATGGAAAAATCGTACGTTGATGGTGGTATCGCCGCGGAGCTGGCTGGCCTGTAACCGGTGCATACCGTCGATGACGCGCATTGTCGGGCGGTGCACGAGGATAGGCGGCAGCTCATTGCCTGATTCGGCCAGCAGTCGGACGTGTTCGATGTTCTCGCCATCGAGGCGGGGCGAGTCACCCGGATTAAGCAATGCGATCGCGACCTGCGTGACAGCTTCCTCCGAGTCGGCTAGGTCTCCACTTTTGGGCGTGCTCATGTGTCCCCCATGGTCGTCCCATCGACCCCCGTGCATGGCCGGGCGCCGTCGTCCCAGCACGAGGTGAATGGAGCCGCGGTATAGGGCGCGTATCGAGCGCGCGACCCGTTTCCGGGGAGTGTGGTACCGAGCCCTTCGTCCCGTGCAACGTGATACTAACGCCAATTGCTCACGGGTTGCCAGCCCTTATGGTTAACCGCTCAGACGACCCTGCTCACGCCGTCTTGGCCGCGGTTTCCGCTGGTAGGGGTGGTCAGCGGGCCGCACGAACGCCCGGCGGGAAGGGGACTCGCGGAGGATCCTTCGGCGATCCCCGTCCGCATGCGATTGTTGGCGTAACGTCAATTAGATCGATGGACACGGTCGGGGCGCATCGACCGCCGGTATGTCGAACGGGGCCTCCGGGTACCAGGGTCTTCGGTTCGGCCGTCGTGTCCGGCGGGCAATCCGCCAGAAATATCATGATGCCTCGTAGGGGTGGATTACGGAAGGTCGGTGTTCGGCTTAATGAGCCGATCCCGGCGAGTTTCCGGTGGGTCGGGCCAAGATGTTCGACTGCGCAAATTGTGCAGTCGAACATCGGCTTCGGGCCGGCCGAAGGTCTCTCCTGGGCGGCCGGGAGCAAGCCCGGCGGCGTGCCACCGGTTCGGGCCTTGCCGATCATCTCCGGCGACGATACGTTGCTGATGGTTCCTTTCGAATCCGCACTCTGGGGGTCCACTGCCAGGACATGAGCGCGGAACCAGTGCCGAAGTCGTGACTACCGAGGTCATCGAGCGGATCACCTGACCATCGCCCATCCAGGAGTAATACCTCGTGAAAACAATCGGACTTCTCGGCGGCCTGAGCTGGGAGTCGTCTCTCGAATATTATCGGGTACTCAACCGGGCAGCGCGTGCCAGATTCGGCGGAAGCGAGTCCGCCTACTGTGTCCTGCAATCGTTGAATTTCGGCGAGATCGAAGACCTCTTTCATGCCGAACGGTACGACGATATAGCCGAGCTGATGATCGCCGGTGCCCGCACGCTGGAGCGGGCCGGCGCCGAGTTCATGGTGATCTGCAGCAATACCAGTCATTTCTGGGCCGAGAAGATCGCCGCATCGGTCGACATGCCGGTCCTCAACATCGTCGACGTCGCGGCTGCGGCGGTGAAGAGCGCGGGCATCGACAAGGTGGGTTTGATCGGGACCGAGCTCACCATGGAACAGGGCTTCTATCGTGATCGGCTGCTTGAGCGGCACGGTGTGAGTGTGGTGACCCCGGCCAAGTCCGAGCGGGCGGACATCGAAGGCGTCATCTTCGGCGAACTGGTGAGGGGGGCGTTCCGGAGTGAATCCCGCCGCAGGTACCTCGAAATCATCGAAAATCTCGTCGACCGTGGCGCGCAGGGGGTGATCCTCGGCTGTACGGAAATAGAGCTTCTCGTCCCGCCCGACGAAGTGGGGCACTTGGTTTCCGTGCCCTTGTTCCCCACCACCAGGCTCCACGCGCTGGCCGCCTTCGCGTGCTCGATCGGCGAGTATGTCGCCGAGTACCAGTCGGCGTAGGGGGTGAGCCGGAGGAACGGCCGAAAGTACAGGTGGCCGAACTTGGGGACGATCGAGACGGAATCGACCTGGACCAGTCTGCGCTCGATGCCCGCGGCGGTCTGGCTGCTCTATCTTGCGGCGCTGATCAACCGATTCGGAAACTCCGCCATCGTGTTCCTGGTGTTCCATCTGCGGGCGATCGGGCTGTCCGCGGGGCAGGCGGGGTTCGTACTCACCGCCTACGGCCTCGGCGGGCTCGGTTCGAGCGTGGTCGGCGGGCACCTCGCGGACAAGATCTCCCGGCAGCGGGTCATCTCCGGGTCCGCGGTCTTCGCCTGCGTCGGGTTTCTCGCACTCGGCCAGGTGCACGGCTATCGGGTACTGGTCCTGGTGTCCGTCTGCACGGGACTCATGGCCGAGATGTACCGGCCTGCGGCCAACGCGCTCGTGGCCGACCTGGTCCCTCCCGGGAAACGGGTTACCGCGTTCGCGGGTTACCGGCTTTTCACCAATGCCGGATTCGCGGTGGGACCGATGATCGGCGGCCTGCTGAGCCGGGAGGGCACCGGGTACGTGTTCGGAATCGCCGCCGCGTGTTGCCTGTGCTACGCGGCACTCGTGCTGTTCGGCGTCCGCGGGCCCGCCTCACCGGTGCGCGGCCGAGCGCGCGCCGGGCGGCGGAGCGCCCTGTCGACGGTAACCCGCGACAGGCGGTTCCTGACCTTCCTGGCCGCCTATTTCCTGGTGATGTTGGTGCTGATGCAGTACCAGTCCACGTTCGCGCTCTTCACCGACAGAATAGGACTCTCCCAGCGTGAATTCGGAATACTGGTCGGACTGAACGGCATGTTGGTGGTCATACTGAGTCTCCCGGCCTCCGCGGTGACCGCGACGCTCCGTTCGGGAATCGCGATCGCCCTGGGCTTCCTGCTGACGGGAGTCGGTTTCGGTCTGAATCTGTTCGCGACGGACGTACTCCTGGTGGTCGTCGCGGTCGTCGTGGCGACCATGGGCGAGGTGATCTTCATTCCGCGTGGTGCCGCCTATGTGGCGGAAATCGCGCCGGTCGAGATGCGGGCACGATACATGTCCGCACTCGAAAGCGCCTGGTCGTTGTCACTGGTGGTCTCGCCGGTGCTCGGGATCGCCGCGTACGAAGCGGCCGGGCGATCGTTCTGGATCATTTGCGCGTCCGTGGGAGCTGTGGCCGCGGCCGCCATGCTGGTGAGCCATCGCCCGCCGGGCGGAACCGTCCTCGGTGAGGAACGCGCTCCGGCGGCCACGACCATCGGCTGACCGGAACCAGTGGACGGACACCCCTTCCTCCACCGGAGGGCCGGCCACGACGAACTCGCAATGACAAAAGGGAAGGATTCGCATGGAACGCGTGGACACCCCGCCCTGTTATCCGTCGACGAAGGACCACGTCGCGACGAAAGCCGGTCGCGACACCTGGTCCGTCTTTTCGGGCGCGCGCACGCTCGTGTCGATGGCGTGACGATGGCTGTTGCCTCGAAGACGATTCCCTGGACCAGGAAGCTGCTGCCGGCTTCGCACCGGATCCCCGATGCGGAGCTGGCCGCGAGGACCACGCTGCCGGTGTTCGGTGAGGTGCTCACCGAACACATGGTGTCGGTGCGGTGGTCGGCCACCCGTGGCTGGCATGACGCCGAGGTGGTGCCCTACGCGCCGTTGACGATGGACCCGGCGATGGTCGGCCTGCACTACGGCCAGATCGTGTTCGAGGGTCTGAAAGCCTACCGGCAGCCGGATGGTTCGATCGCCGCGTTCCGCGCGGCGGACCACGCCCGCAGGTTACAGCGCTCTGCGGCTCGGCTCGCCATGCCCGAACCGCCGGTGGAACTGTTCCTCGACGCGCTCGCCGAACTGGCCGCGGCGGACCGGCGCTGGGCGCCTTCGGTGGAGTCGCAAAGCCTTTACCTCCGGCCGATCCTGTACGCGACAGAAACAACTCTCGCCCTGCGGCCCGCCACCGAGTACCGGTTCCTGGCACTCGCGATGGTCACCGAGGCGTTCTTCGGTGAAGGTGCACCGCCCGTATCGGTCTGGGCCGGCACCCGGTGGGTGCGCGCGGCCACCGGTGGCACCGGTGAGGCCAAGTGTGCCGGCAACTACGCGGCAGGACTTGCCGCCCAGGTGGAGGCCGGGGCACACGGCTGCCGTCAGGTCGTGTGGCTGGACGCTGCCGAGCATCGATGGGTGGAGGAGATGGGGGGCATGAACATCTTTTTCGTCTACGGGGATCGCTTGGTCACCCCACCGCTGTCGGGAACGATCCTGCCGGGAGTGACCCGGGCTTCGGTTCTGGCACTCGCCCCGGAACTGGGCCTGACCGTCGAGGAGAGACAGGTTACGCTCGCGCAGTGGCAGGCCGACTGCCGCAGTGGCGCGATGACCGAGGCGTTCGCCTGCGGCACCGCCGCACTCATCACCTCGATCGGACGGGTGGTCACCGAGTCCGGTGAAATCCCTGTGGGCGAAACGAGCGGGCCCGTCGCGAACCGGCTGGGGGTGGCTCTGGCGGACATCCAGCGGGGTCGGGTGCCCGACCGGCATGGCTGGCGGCACCAGCTCACCGGTCCTGGCCGGTAGCCGAAGCCCGACGTCAGCCACTCGCTCGGTTCTGTGTCCCAGTTGACGCTGCCGGTTTCGTGCCATGCCGCGAGACCGAAGTGAGGAAATTCCCGGGCGTCGCGACAGCGGTTCGATGACGCTTTTCCTCCGTTCTTGGTTCCTGATTCTCGCTGCTTGCGATGACGATGCGAAGAGGTTGTTGATTTCAGTGACGAGCGAGCCGCTTTCCACTTCCAAGGGCACCACCTGGTCCGACGACCGCTGTCTGCACGAACTGTTCGCCGAGTGGGCGGTCAGGACACCGAACGCGGTCGCGTTGGTTTTCGGAGCCGACCGGCTGACCTATGCCGAACTCGACGCACGAGCGAACCAGGTGGCCCAGCGCCTTCGGCGGCACGAGGTCGGCCCGCATTCCCTGGTCGGGCTGTGCGTGGAGCGCGGGATCGAGTTCGTGGTGGGTCTCTTGGGCATTCTCAAGGCCGGTGCCGCTTATGTTCCGCTGGATCCCGCCTATCCCGCCGGGCGCCTGGCGGTGGTGCTCGCCGACGCCGCGCCCTCGGTCGTGGTGACGATGGCGTCGCTGGAGGGGCGGCTGCCCCTTGGCACCATGACGCTGGTCCGGCTGGACTCCGACTGGACAGACATCGCGGAATTGCCCGCGACCCAACCGGAATCGGCGGTGACAGCGGACAGTTTGGCTTGCGTGCTGTACACCTCGGGATCGACGGGCACCCCGAAAGGGGTGCAAACGACACATCGGGCGACCACGCGCGTTGTGAAGGGCAGCGATTTCGTCGACTTCGGGGCCTGGCACACCTGGCTGCAGGCGGCGCCGATTTCCTGGGACGCCGCCGTTTTCGAGCTGTGGGCCGCGCTGGCCAACGGCGGAGTCTGTGTGCTCCAGCAGGGCCAGCGTCCGGACCCGGACCGGATCGTCGAACTGGTCGACGAGCACCGGGTGACGGCGGTGTTCCTGTCGACGAGTTTGTTCAACCTGATGATCGACGAGTATTCGTCGGTCTTCGCCCGGCTGAGGCGGGTCGTCTTCGGCGGAGAGGTCGCGTCGGGCGAGCATCTGCGCAAGGCGCTGGCCACGTTTCCCCGCCTGCGCATGGTGAACGCTTACGGGCCGGTGGAGAGCATGATCTTCGCTGCCACGCAGGAAATCGGCGAGGACGATCTCGATGGTGATCAGGTCCCCATCGGCAGGGCGATCGCGAACACCCGGCTGCATGTGCTGAACGATCTGCTGGAGCCTGTTCCCCCTGGGACCACGGGTGAGCTGTTCATCGGTGGCGACGGGTTGGCCATGGGTTACTGCGGCCGGCCAGAGGCTACAGCCGAGCGTTTTGTCGCCAGTCCCTTCCATCCGGGCGAACGTCTTTACCGCACAGGAGATCTGGCGTTGTCGCGCGCTGACGGTGTGCTGGTCGTCGCCGGCCGCGTGGACGACCAGGTGAAGATCCGCGGATTCCGGGTCGAACCGGGCGAGGTCGAGGCCGCGCTGACCCGCCACGCCGCGGTGGCCAGGGTCGCGGTCGTGCCCAGACGGGACGGCGGTCACCGGCGATTGGTGGCCTATGTGGTGCCGAGCGCCGCGAAGACGGACCTCGATGCCGGGCAGTTGCGGGCCTTCCTCGGCGAAAGCCTGCCGGACTACATGATCCCCTCGGCGATCGTCACGGTGGACCGGCTTCCCCTGACGCCGACGGGAAAGCTGGACCGGGCGGCACTGCCCGCCGTCGATGTCGGCACTCAGGTTTCGGCCGACTATCTCGCCCCGCGCACGCCGACAGAGCGGGTCCTTGCGCGTGTTCTCGCGGAGATCCTTGACGTGGAACGGGTTGGTGTCCACGACAACTTCTTCGAACTGGGCGGTGACTCCATCACCGCGATGCTGGCGAACGCGAGGTTGCAGCGCACGTCGGATATCCGAGTGTCCTTTCAAGACTTCTTTTCCGCGCCCACCGTCGCCGGTCTGGCGGCGACGGCGCGCGGCAACGCCGAGCGAAAGGCGGACTGGGATCTGGCCGGTGCGGCACCGCGCCTGCCATCCGGCGAAGACGAACCGGCACCGATGTCCTTCGCCCAGCAACGTCTGTGGTACCTCGCCGAACTGCATCCCGGTGATGTCACCTACCACGTCCCACTCGCCCTGCGGCTCGATGGCGACGTGCACCAGGCCGCCCTGGGCGCGGCTTTGACTCGGTTGGTGGCGCGGCACGAGTCTCTGCGCACCACGTTCGACGGCATCAAGGGCCGCGGAGTGCAGGTGGTCGGGGCGCCGTTCGAGGTCCCGATCCGAAAGGTCGAGTTGTCCGGGCAGGAGGGGCTCGACGAGGTACTGCACGCCGAGATCGACCAGCCATTCGACCTCCGCGGCGGGCCGTTGGTGCGGGCGTTGCTCGTCCGCCAGGCGCCGCGAACATGGTTGTTGCTGCTGACGATGCACCACATCATCACCGACGGCTGGTCGATGGGTGTGCTCGCCGAAGAGCTCGGCACGCTGTACAACGCCGCCGCCCGTGACCTCACCGGCCCAGCGCCGGTGCTGCCGGAACTGCCGGTGCGGTACAAGGACTTCGCGATGTGGCAGCGGGACCGGCTGGCCGATCCGGCACGGGACACCCAGCTCGAGTACTGGCGGCGGAAACTGGCCGGCCTGACGCCCCTGGCGCTGCCGACCGACCGGGCGCGCCCGGCGGTCTGGACCTCGGCAGGCGCAGAACACCGGTTCACGATCCCCCCGGACCTCACCGATGCGCTGCGGGAACTCGCCCGCACGCAGGAAAGCACCCTGTTCGCCGTTCTGGTCGCCGCCGCCGACGTGGTGCTGGCAAGGCTCTCCGGGCAGGACGACGTGGCGGTAGGGACGGTCGTCGCCGGCCGTGACCGGCCTGACCTGCAACGCCTCGTCGGCTTCTTCGCCAACACCGTCATCCTGCGATCGCGGGTCGACCCGTCATTGCCCTTCTCCGGTTTCCTCAGCGAGGTGACCGCCACGGTGCGCGGCGCCTTGGCGCACAGTGACACGCCGTTCGACCGGGTGGTGCAAGCGCTGCGGCCCGAACGCGCTCCGGGCCACAACCCGCTGGTGCAGGTGGTGGTGGTCCAGCAGAACGCGCCGATGCGACCGCCGGAATTCGCCGGCCTGCGCACCACCGTTCACCCGTTGCGCACCCGCTCGGTGATGTTCGACCTGGTGATCGAGTTCGCCGAGGACGAGGACGGGCTCCACGGCGTCCTCAGGTACAGCACGGATCTGTTCGGTTCCGCCACGGTCGAGCGGATGGCGGCCTTGCTGGGCCAGGTGCTGACGTCGGTGGCCGCCGAACCCACGACACCGATCACGCGGCTGGATCCGCTGCCCGAGAAGGAGGGAACTCGCCTGGAGACGCGGCCGGCGGTACCGACTCTCGCGCGATTGTTCGAGGCCCAGGCACGAACGCACGGAGACCGGATCGCGGTGGGGCGCGGCGTGGACGAGCTTTCCTATGCCGAACTCAACGCGGCGGCGAACCGGTTCGCGCGCGTGCTCGTGCGCGCCGGTGTCGGGCCGGAAGACCTCGTGGCCCTGCTGTTGCCGCGGACGCCGGAGATGGTCGTCGCGATCCTGGGGGTGCTCAAGGCAGGCGCCGCGTTCGTCCCCATCGATCCGGCCTATCCGGACGCCCGCATCGATCTGATCCTGCGGGATACTCAGCCTGCGACAGTGGTCCGGGAAGGTGACGCGACACGGGCAGCCGACGCGTTGCGGCGTGAGGGAAACGCGGCCTCCGCCGACCTGACGGACGCCGAGCGGGTGGCACCGCATTCCGAGGACAACGCGGCGTACGTCATCTACACATCGGGTTCGACCGGCGGCCCCAAGGGGGTTGTCGTCTCGCATCGGAACGTCGTTCGGCTGTTCGCAGAAACCCGGCAGCTCTTCGGTTTCGGTCCGGCCGACGTCTGGACGCTGTTCCACTCCTACGCGTTCGACTTTTCCGTCTGGGAGATGTGGGGCGCACTGCTGCACGGCGGCCGCCTCGTCATGGTGCCGACGGAGGTGGCACGGTCACCGGAGGACCTCCTCCGGCTGCTGTACCGGCAACGGGTGACCGTGCTCAACCAGACCCCGTCCGCCTTCAACCAGCTCGCCCGCGTCAGCGACGACCTCGAACCGGAAGGCGAGTTCGCTCTGCGCGTGGTGATTTTCGGCGGCGAGAAACTGGACTTTTCCCGGTTGACCGGATGGCTGAGCCGGCACCCGGCCGGAGCGCCACGGTTGGTGAACATGTACGGCATCACCGAGACCACCGTGCACGTCACCCACCAGGAACTGGACAGCGGCCTCGTAGGTTCGGCCACGGCCAGTGTGATCGGGACCGCGATTCCCGGTACACACGTTCACCTGCTGGACTCCCTGTTGCGCCCGGTTCCGGACGGCACCGAGGGCGAGATGTACGTGGCGGGCCCGGGAGTCGCCCGTGGGTATCTCGGCCGGACCGGGACCACGGCGAGCCGCTTCGTCGCGAACCCGTTCGGTCCGCCGGGTTCGCGGATGTACCGAACCGGCGATCTGGCCCGGCGGATCGACAGCAGGCTGGAATACCTCGGCCGTGCCGACGACCAGGTCAAGATTCGCGGGTACCGGGTCGAGCCCGGTGAGGTGGCGGCCGCCATGCTGGACCACCCGGCCGTGTCCGATGCCGTCGTGCTGCCGCGGGGCGAGGGCGAACACACCTCACTGGTGGCCTACGTCGTCGTCACCGGCGTGGGAGGGCTGCCTGCACACGAACTGCATGCCTTCGCTTCGGCGAGACTCCCGGGATACCTGGTGCCCTCCGCATTCGTCGTCGTGGACCAGATTCCGCTCACCCCGAACGGCAAGGTGGACCGGGCCGCGCTCCCGGCGCCCGACCGGTCTCGTGAGGCCCGTCCCGGCCACGTCGCACCAGGCACCGCGGTGGAGAAGGCCCTGGCACGCATCTGGGGCGAGGTGCTCGGTGTCGACGAGGTGGGCACCACCGACAACTTCTTCGAACTGGGCGGCGACTCGATCGTCTCGTTGCAGGTGGTTTCCCGTGCCAGGCAGGTGGGCCTTCCGCTCACCGCGCAGCACATGCTCCGGGCGCAGACCATCGCCGAGGTGGCGGCAGTCATGACCGAGGGCGCCGGGACCGCGGCGACCGCGCAGCAGGGCACGGTCAGCGGACCGGTCCTCCTGACGCCGATCCAGCACTGGTTCTTCGACCACCAGAGAACCGCCCCGGAACACCACAACCAGTTCGTCGTCATGGACGTGCCCGACCCGATCCACCGCGAGGAGTTCGGCGCGGCGCTGCGTGCGCTGGTGACCCATCACGACGCACTGCGGATGCGCTACGACCAGGTCGATGGGCAGTGGGAGCAGTACGACGCCGCCACCGAGCGGGGTGAACTGGTCGCCTACCACGATGTCCGGACCCGGGATGAGGCCGCCGAGGACAAGGTCGCCGAAGCCGCGCGGATGGCGTTCAACCTGTCCACCGGCCCATTGCTGCGGGCCCTGGTCATCGAACGCGGCCCCGGCAGGCCCACCCGGCTCGTGCTGGTCGCCCACCATCTCGTCGTCGACGCCGTGTCCTGGCGCGTCATCCTGGCGGATTTGGACACGGCCTACCGGAGCCTGCTGGACGGCGCGCCGGTCGACCTGGGTGTGAAGACCACCTCGTATCAGGAGTGGGCATCCCGGCTGGCGGTCCACACGCTCGCCGGCGGGTTCGACGGCGAGGTCGACTACTGGGCCGAGGTGTGTGGGGAAAGGGCGTTCACCCTCCCGCGGGACGGGACAGGACCCAACGACGCTGCCTCGGAGCGGGCCGTCACGGTCCGGTTGGGCCGGGCGGATACGGAACGCCTCCTGTCCGTGGCACCAAGTGCGTACCGGACCCGGATCAACGACCTGTTGCTCACGGCCCTGTCCCGGGTGCTGGCCGGTTGGTGCGGCTCGGAAAGCGTGCTGGTCGATCTGGAGGGGCACGGCAGGGAGGAAATCCTCGACTCGGTTCACCTGGATCGAACGGTGGGCTGGTTCACCACGATCTTCCCGGTCTGCCTGGACGTCGCGGTGGGCGGCGAATGGGAAGAGGCGATCACGTCGGTCCAGCGGCGACTGGGCGAGATACCCAGCCGTGGCGTCGGATACGGCGCCCTGCGCTACCTCGCGGGACACGACCGGCTGAGCGGGGCGGCAGCGCCGCCGGTCTCGTTCAACTATCTCGGGCGTTGGGACACCGATGCGGCGGGCACTTCCCGGTTGGGCGGCCGTGGCTTCCGGATCGGCCTGTCGGGACATCCCGGCCGGCTCCGAACCCACGAGGTGGAGGTCGTGGGGGGCGTCTATGCCGGGGAACTGGAACTGACCTGGACATACTCCGCGCATCTCCACCACGAGGCGACCATCAGCCGCCTCGCCGAGGACTTCAGGACCGCGTTGCTCGACGTGGTGGCGCACTGTGCCGAGGCTGTGGCCAGCGAGCGCGTCGTCCCCGACAGCCACGGTGAGACCGCCCCGGTGGTCGTCGACACCTGCCCGCTGGGCCCCACCCAGCAGGGAATGCTGTTCCACAGCCTCTTCCAGGAGGACGAGAACGTCTACCAGGCTCAGATCACCTTCGTTCTCGACGGCGTCACCGATCCTCACCTGCTGGCTCAGGCTTGGCAGCAGGTGGCCGACGCGGTGCCCGCACTCCGCACGGCACTGCGATGGAAGGACACGGCCGAGCCCGTCCAGGTCGTCTACGACGCCGTTCCGATACCGGTTCGCCACGATGACTGGACCGGCCTCTCCGCCACCGAGCAGGATGAGCGGCTGAAGGACCTGCTGGCCAGTGACCGGATCACGGGATTCGATCTGGCCGTACCGCCGCTGACGCGGCTCGTGCTGGCGCGGATCTCCCCGGCCGCGGTGCGTGTCGTGTGGACCTCCCACATGGCTCTGCTGGACGGCTGGAGCACGTGGCAGGTGCTGTCCGAGGTCTGCGCGGCCTATGCCCGGCTCACCGGGACACACCCGGTGGCCGCGCCGGTCAGGAGGCGTCCGTACGCCGACTACCTGCGCTGGCTGGACCGCCAGGATCTCGAGGCCGTGGCTCGCCACTGGCGGGAAACACTGACCGGTCTGAACACCACGGCGATGCTTCCCTACGACCGGTCGCCTGGGGACTCGCGGCACACACTCGCGACGGAGAAGATCCGCTTCGAACTGCCGCACGACTCGACCCGCCGGCTCGAGGCGGTGGCCAGAGCCAACAGGCTCACTCTCAACACCGTCGTCCAGGGCATGTGGGCGCTGATGCTGGCCAGGTACAGCGGCGGGGCGGAGGTCGTGTTCGGCGCCACGGTTTCCGGTCGCTCGGCCGATCTCGACGGGATCGAGTCCATGCTCGGTGTGTTCGTCAACACCTTGCCGGTGCGCGTGACGGTCGAGCCCGGCATGCCGGTTGCCGAATGGTTGCGGCGTCTCCAGGACGAGCAGGCGGAGGCACGCCGTTTCGAGCACCTGTCGCTGGCGCGGATCCAAGCGGAAAGCGGACTGCCCGCCGGGACCAGCCTGTTCGACAGCGCGGTGGTGTTCGAGAACTATCCGACCGACGAACGGACCGTGGCGCGTCATGGTCTCGCCATCCGTGACGTCTCGGCCGACGAAACCACGAACACCCCGGTCGACCTCACGGTGTACCACCAGTTGTGCTTGTCGTTCGTGTTGTCCTACGACCCCACCCTGTTCGACGAGAGCACGGTGCGCTCGATCGCCGGACATCTCACGGCGCTGCTCGAGCAGGTCGCCACCGACTTGGACCGGAAGGTGGGAGAACTGCCGATGCTGACCGTCGCCGAGCGGCAGCGGGTGCTCGTGGAATGGAACGACACCGACGTACCGCCTCCGGCGTGGCGATCGGTGGTCGAACTGTTCGCCGAGCAGGTCGCGGCTCATCCCCACGCGACCGCGGTGACCTTCGAGGACGAGCGGTTGTCCTACACGGAGCTGAACTCGCGCGCCAACCAGGTGGCGAACCTGTTGAGGGAGCGGGGGACCGGACCGGAGGACCCGATCGGTATCTGTGTGGATCGCGGGTTGGCGATGGTGACCGGGATTCTCGGCATCCTCAAGGCGGGGGCCACCTATGTCCCGCTGGACCCGGAGTACCCGCCGAACCGGCTGGCGTTCATGGCCTCCGACAGTGGCACGCGGATCGTTCTCACGCGATCCCACCTGGTCGACCGGCTGCCGGACGGTGTGGCGTTCGTGTGCCTCGACGACGACCCGGACCTGGCCAGGCAACCGGTTCGGGACGTGAGCGTGGAAATCCCTCCCGAGCGGCTGGCGTACATCATCTACACCTCCGGCTCCACCGGCGAACCCAAGGGCGTGGAAATCGAGCACGGCAATCTGTTCCACATCTGGCATTCCTGGGACGTGCGGTACGGACTGACCGAACTGCGGCCGAAGATCGTGTCGGTGGCCGGCATTTCGGTGGACATGTTCTTCACCGACATCGTCCGGTCACTGCTGTTCGGTGGTGAACTCTTCGTGTGCCCGACGAGGACCAGAAACGATCCCGCGGGACTGCTCGACCTCATCGACAGCACCGGTGCGACGGCGATCGAACTGGTGCCGACACTGGCCACCTTGGTGGCGCGCGAGGCGAGCCGCCGCGGCCACGGCCTGGAATCGTTGCGGCTGTTCACCCTCGGCTCGGAGGGCTGGCGGGTACCGGACTGCCGTGCGCTGCTCGCCGTGACGGGCCGGAATACCTTGGTGGCGAACGCCTACGGCGCCACTGAGTGCACAGTGGACGCAACGGTCTTCTGTCCCGCCGAGCACGAACTCGCGGACTTCACGTTCGTGCCCATCGGAGCACCGATGGCCAACACCCGGGTGTACGTGCTGGACCAGTGGGGTCAGCCGTTGCCGCCCGGTGTTCCTGGAGAGCTGTACATCGGCGGAAACGGGGTGGCCCGGGGCTATCACAACCGCGCCGAGTTGACCGCGCGGCGATTCGTGGTCGCGTCCTTCGGCACGGGCGAACGGCTTTACCGCACCGGTGACCGGGTCCGGTGGTTGCCCACCGGTGATCTGGAGTTCCTCGGCCGGGTCGATGACCAGGTGAAGGTCCGTGGCTTCCGGATCGAGCTGGGAGAGGTGGAGGCGGCCCTGCTGCGGCACCCCGGGGTCGCCGAGACGGTGGTGGTACGGAAGGACGACGGCAACGGCTCGGCCCGGCTGGTCGCCTATGTCACGGCGGCGGACCAAGCGGCACCGGACACGTCGGACCTCCGCGAGTTCCTGGGCAAGTCCCTGCCCGACTACATGGTTCCCTCGGCCTTCTTCGTACTGGCGGAGTTGCCCCGCACACCCAACGGGAAGGTCGACAAGCAAGCGCTACCGGTGCGGCCGGACCGGCCGGACCTACGCAACCAGTTCGTCCCCGCCCGCACGCGTACCGAGGCGGCACTGGCCGACGTGGTGGCCGAGGTCCTCGGCATCGACCGGGTCGGCGTCACCGACAACTTCTTCGACCTCGGTGGCGATTCGATCCTCAGCATCCGTGTCGTGTCCCGGATCCTGGCCGAGCACGGGGTCGAACTGACCCCGCGGGCGCTGTTCGACTGCCCGACCGTGGGCGAACTCGCCGCGCTGGTCGAAGGGAAGGACACGTCCACCGACGAGACCGGCATCCCGAAGGCGCCCCGTGACGGAAGTCCGCCGCCGATGTCGTTCGCCCAGCAGCGACTGTGGTTCTTCGACGAGTTCGAACCGAACCACATCGACCACAACAGCTACCTCGTCTTCCGGCTCCAGGGCGATCTGGATCTCGGCGCCCTCCGGGCCGCGCTGACCGGCGTGGTCGCCCGGCACGAGACCCTGCGCACGCGCTTCGACGCGGTCGACGGCCGGGGCGTCCAACTGGTGATGGCGGCGCAAGGGGTCGATGTCCCGGTCGCGGATCTGTCCGACGTGCCGGTGGACCAGCGCGACGACCGGCTGAGCGAGGTTCTCCTCGATGAGCTTCGCACGCCGTTCGACCTGCGAGAGGGTCCGCCGATGCGTGTCCTGCTGGTGCGGACGGCGCCTGGCGAACACGTGCTGGTGATTTCGGCGCACCACATCGTGACCGACGGCTGGTCGATGAGCCTGCTCGCCTCGGAAACAGGGACGTTGTACGATGCCGCGCTGTCCGAGGGGACCGGGTCCGCATCGGCTTCGCCCGCGTTGCCGCCGCTGCCGGTGCAGTACGTGGATTTCGCCGTGTGGCAAAGAAACCGGCTGTCCGACGCTGTGCTGGCGGGGCAGTTGTCGTTCTGGCGACGGCAACTCGACGGCATCTCGCCGCTGGAACTGCCGACCGACCGGCCGCGGCCCGCGGTACGGACCTCGGCGGGCGCCGTGCACCGGTTCACCATCGCGTCGCGGCTGGCCGGCCGGCTGGAGGAGCTTGGCCGCGGGCACGGGGCAAGCCTTTTCATGGTCCTCACCGCGGCGGTCGAGGTCCTGCTCGCCCGGTGGTCGCGGCAGCGCGACATCGCGGTCGGCACGGTCACCTCGGGCCGTGACCGAACGGACATCGAGCGGCTCATCGGCTGTTTCGTCAACACGGTGGTCCTCCGGTCCGATGTGGACATCGCGGCACCGTTCACGGACTTCCTCGCGTCCGTCCGTGACACCACCCTGGATGCCTTCGCCAACGCCGAGGTGCCGTTCGAGCGGGTGGTCGAAGCGCTCCAGCCGGCTCGTGACCCGAGCAGGCACCCGCTGGTCCAGGCGATGGTGGTCCTGCAGAACGCGCCGGCCACCGAGCTGAGCATGACCGGGATGCGCGTCGAGGAACTCGATGTCACGACCGGCGTCACCGACCACGAACTGATCGTCGAGTTCGAGCCGAGGCCGAGCGGACTCGTCACCTCGATCACCTACAACCGGGACCTGTTCGATCCGGACACCATCGAGCGGCTGGCCGCGCACCTGATCCGCCTCCTGGACGCCATCGTCGAGGATCCGTCCCGGCCGTCGGCCCTGCTGCCGTGGATGTCGGACGACGAGCGGGATCAGGTGCTGGTGCGGTGGAACGAAACCAGCCGGCCGGTCCCGTCCGGGTCGGTGCTCACGATCTTGGCCGGGCACGTCGGCCGGGCACCGGACGCGGTCGCCGTCGTGGCCGGTGACGAGGAGCTGACCTACGCCGGATTGGACGCGTGGGCCAACGCGCTGGCCCACCGGCTGGCCGATCTCGGCGTACGGCCGGACCAGCCGGTCGGCGTGTTGCTGGAACGTTCGGCCGAACTCGTGGTCGCCGTGGTGGCGATCGCCAAGGCAGGCGGCGCCTGCCTTCCGCTGGACGTGCGAGCACCGGCCGGGCGGATGCGGACGCAGCTGGCGGCGGCCGGTGTCACGATCCTGGTCACCGACCGCGCGTACCAGGGCATGGCCCGAGAAATCCACAGTGGACACACGCTGGAGGTGGTCCCCGGTACCGCCTCCGTGCCGCCCGGGCCGCCACCGCATCCGGAGAGCCTTCTCTCCGTGCTGTACACGTCCGGCTCGACGGGAACACCGAAGGGCGTCGCACTGCGGCATCGGGACGTGGTGGCACTGGCATCCGACCAGCGGCTCAGTGGCCACGACCGGATACTGCTGCATTCCCCGCCTGCCTTCGACGCGGTTACCTACGAGGTATGGGTGCCTTTGCTCATCGGGGGTACGACCGTCGTGGCGCCGCCCGGGGACACGGACGCCGACCTGTTGCGCAAGGTGATCGGCGAGCACCGGGTGAGTGCCATGTGGCTCACCGCCGGCTTGTTCCGGCTGATCGCCCAGGAGGCGCCGGGCAGTTTCACCGGACTGCGAGAGATATGGACCGGTGGCGACGTGGTGCCTTCCGCGGCGGTGCGGCGAGTGCTCGAGGCATGCCCGGGATTGTGTGTGGTCGACGGCTACGGCCCCACGGAGACCACCACCTTCGCGACCTCTTATCCGATGCGGGCGCCCGGCGAGGTTCCCGACGTGGTGCCGATCGGCACGCCGATCGACAACGTGCGGACCTACGTGCTGGACACCGCGCTGAGGCCGGTGCCGATCGGGGTCGCCGGTGAGCTGTTCATCGCCGGCGAAGGTGTGGCCAGGGGATATCTGAACCAGCCGGGACAGACCGCGGGCCGGTTCGTCGCGAACCCGTTCGGCGGGCCCGGCGACCGCATGTACCGGACCGGGGATGTGGTGCGGTGGAAGGCATCCGGTGTCCTCGAGTTCATCGGGCGGGACGACGGCCAGGTGAAGATCCGCGGGTTCCGCGTCGAACTCGGCGAGATCGAGGCGGCACTGGCCGCTCACCCGGCGGTCGCGTCCGTCGTCACGCTCGTCAAAGAGATCGGCGGGCAAAACCGTCTGGTCGGTTATGTCGTCCCGGGGGACGGCGCCCGGCCGGACCCGGCGGAGCTTCGCACCTTCCTGGCGGAACGGCTGGCGTCCTACATGATTCCGGCGGCGTTCGTGGTACTCGACGAACTGCCCGTCACCGCCAACGGAAAGGTCGATCGCCGGGCGTTGCCGGATCCTCGGACGGCCCCGCAACCGGCGGCGGACCGCGTCCAGCCTCGCAACGCGACGGAACACGCCCTTGCCACGGTGTGGTCGGAAGTGCTCCAGGTGAGTCCGGTCGGTGTCACGGACAACTTTTTCGAACTCGGTGGCGACTCGATCCTGAGCATTCAGGTGGCTTCCCGGGCTCGCGCGGCCGGACTGGGCATTACCACGAAGGACATCTTTCTCCGGCAGACGATCGCCGAACTCGCCGAGGTGGCCGGGTCCGGGGTGAGCGCGACGGCACCGGGCCTGCCGCCCGCGACCGGTCCGATGGCGCTGACTCCGATCCAGCGATGGTTCTTCGCGAACCATCCGACCGAGCCCCAGCACTTCACCATGTCATTGCTGTACGAACTGGATGAGGACGTCTCAACCGAGTCGCTGCGGCGTGCCGTGGACGCGGTGGTGCGGCACCACGACGGCCTCCGGGCCCGCTTCCACCAGGTGCACGGCGAATGGCGGCAGCGCGTCGCCGAGCACGAAGAGGGCACGGTGTTCGAGGTCGTGCACCTCTGGGACGTGGCAGGCCCGGCGATCGAGGATTTCGTGCGCGACAGGGTGCGGGCGACGCAGAGTGGCTTCGATCTGTCGAGCGGCCCGCTGATCCGGTGCACCCTGTTCGAGTCCGGCTCGGAAAACCGGCCGCTGCTGTCCCTCGTCGCGCACCATCTGGTGGTCGACGGGGTGTCGTGGCGGATCCTGCTCGCGGACCTGGATCGTGCCTACCGCCGGATCCACCGGGGGGAGACGGCCGATCTCGGCACCAAGACCACCTCGGTCCGGCAGTGGGCCTCCCGGCTGGTCGAGCATGCCGTCACCGGCGGGTTCGACGCTGACCTGGACTACTGGCGCGCGGCACGGCCGGAGGGCGTCGCCGCTGTGCCGGCCGACGCCGCCGGGGCCAACACCGTCGCCCTGGAACAGTCGGTGACCATGAGCCTGGACGCGGAAAGTACGGGGCTCCTGCTTCGTGCCGTGCCCCGCGCTTACCGGACGCAGATCAACGATGTGCTTCTCGCCGCGCTGGCGAGGGCGTTGTGCCGCTGGACCGGTGGGCACCGGGTGTGCGTTCGCATGGAGGGCCACGGCCGCGAAGACCTCTTCGACGACATCGACCTGTCCGGAACGGTCGGCTGGTTCACCACCAACTTCCCGATCACCGTGGACATTCCCGAGTCCGGGACCTGGGCGGCCACGATCAAGTCGGTGAAGGAGCGCCTGCGTTCGGTCCCCGGCAAGGGCCTCGGCTACGACGCCTTGCGCTACCTCGGCCCACCGGACTGGCTCGGTGAGGGGCCGCAACCCGAAATCTCCTTCAACTACCTCGGCAGATTCGACGCGCCCGCCCCTGCCGACGGGATCTTCCGGCGGCGGCGCGAAGTCGCCGCCCAGGACCAGCATCCCGGCCACGGCCGCATGTCGCTGATCGACGTGGTGGCCATGGTCGAGAACGACCGGCTCGGTCTCGAACTGTTCTACTCGTCCGGTCTGCACCGGGCGGAGACGATCCGCAAGCTGGGCGAGGACATCGTCGCCGGGCTCCGCGAGATCATCCGGCACTGCACCAGCCCGGACGCGGGTGGCCGGACCCCCGCCGACTTCCCGCTGGCCCGGCTGGATCAGGCCGCGGTGGACCGGCTGGCCGGCGATGGGAGCCTGGTCGAGGACATCTACCCGCTCTCGCCGATGCAGGCGGGCATGCTGTTCCACAGCGTGCTCGACACCGACGGCGGCGCGTACTTCGACCAGACCACGTCCGTGCTGTCCGGGGTGAGCGACCCGCGGCTGTTCGGACAGGCGTGGCAGCGGGTAGTGGATCGTCACCCGATCCTCCGCAGCGGGATAGTCCACGAAGGACTCGACGAGCCGATGCAGGTCGTCTGGCGCGCCGCGACCGTCCCGGTCACCTATCACGACTGGTCGACAATGGCGGACGGGGAGTATCCCGCCGCACTGGCCCGGCTGCTCGCCGCCGACTACGCGCTCGGACTCGACCTGGCCACCCCGCCACTCCTGCGGTTGACCGTCATGCGGCTGTCCGCCGACCGGGTCGGCATGGTGCTCACGACCAACCATCTGCTGCTGGACGGCTGGAGTTTCTATCAGGTGTTCGCCGACGTGTTCGCGTGCTACCGCGCGCTGGCGGACGGCGCCGAACCGGATATCCCCGGCCGGCCACCGTTCCGGAACTATCTGGAATGGTTGTCCCGCCAGGACATGACCGCGGCCGCGGCGTACTGGCGGCGCACCCTGGCCGGGATCACCGCACCCACGAGGCTGCCCCACGACCGGCCGGGGGCACGGGCGCATCAGGCCAGGGCAGAGTCCTGGCTGAACACTCGGCTCACCGCCGAGCTGACCGATGAGCTGCTCGCCGTGGCGAAGCACCACCGGCTGACTATGAACACCCTGGTGCAGGGAGCCTGGGCGCTGCTGCTTTCGCGTTACAGCAACGACGAAGAGGTGGTCTTCGGGGCGACGGTGTCCGGGCGGCCCGCTGACGTGTCCGATGTGGACTCCATGCTCGGCATGATGCTCAACACCCTGCCGGTCCGGGTACGGGTCGACGGCAGCCGCCGGGCGGTCGACTGGCTGCGGGAACTACAGGCGGCACAGGCCGAGGCGCGCCAGTTCGGCTATGTCCCCCTGAACCAGATCCAGTCCTATGCCGACCTGCCACCGGGGGTGCCGCTCTTCGAAAGTCTGGTGGTGTTCGAAAACTACCCGGTGGACGAGGCCGGCATGGCCGGACAGGGTGTGCTGTTCCATGACCTCGAACTGAGGAACAGCTCCAACTTCCCGCTCAACATCGTCGTCGAGACGCGAGAAACCCTGTCGCTGTCGGTGCTGCACGACAGCGACCTCATCGATGCGCGCACCGCCGCCCGTGTCGCCGACCAGTTGACCGCGTCGCTGGCCCAGTTCGCGTACGGAATCGAGCGGCCCTTGGCAGCGCTGCGGGCGACGAACGAGATGGCGCGGCAGAGCACAGTGGACCGCCGCCGTACGGCGGCCGAGTCCACGGCCACCCGGTACGTGCATGAGTGTTTGGCCGAGCACGCGGTTACCCGGGGCGATGCCGTGGCGCTGGTGTTCGGTGACGACCGGATGACCTACGCGGAACTCGACGCCCGGGCGAACCAACTCGCCAGGCACCTCGCTTCGCTCGGTGTCGGCCGGGGCACCCGAGTCGGTCTGTGCGTCGAACGCGGCTTTCCCCTCGTGGTGGGTGTGCTGGGCATCCTCAAGGCCGGCGGCGCCTACGTGCCGCTCGATCCGGACTATCCGGTGGAACGGCTGGCGGCGATCATCGCGGAAGTCGCGGCGCCGGTAGTGGTGACCCGAGGAGAGATTTGGCGGCCGGTGAGCGCCGGACTGACCGGCGCCGATCCCCGGCCGGTGTGCCTGGACGACGACTGGCCGGTGATAAGTTCGTTGCCGGCCACCGAATTCCGGGCGCCCGTGACGCCCGACGACGTGGCGTGCGTACTGTTCACCTCCGGATCGAGTGGCCGTCCGAAGGGCGCGGAATCCACCCATCGCGCCGTCAGCCGGGTCTTTTTCGGTGACAGTGACCTCCGCTTCGGACCGGACGAGGTCTGGCTGCAGAGCGCACCGGTGTCCTGGGACGGCTTCCTGCTGGAACTGTTCAGCGCGCTGGCGCACGGCGGCGTCTGCGTGCTGGCGCCCGGGCAGGTTCCGGATCCCGACGTGATCAGCGAACTCGTGCCCCGGCACGGGATCACCAGCGTGTGGTTGTCCTCCAGCCTCTTCAACTTCATGGTCGAGGACAATCCCGGGTTCTTCGCGTTCCCCCGTCAGGTGCTGACCGGAGGCGAGATCGTATCGGGCCCGCATGCGCTGAAGGTGCTCGAACAGTTTCCGGATCTCCGCCTGGTCAACGTGTACGGACCGGTGGAAAACACGGTGTTCGCCACCACGCACCGCATCACCGCGGCGAGTTGCGCCGACGGTTCGCATTCGCCGCCGGTCGGCCGGCCGGTCGGCGGCACCCGCGTGTTCCTTCTGGACCGGTGGCTGACCGAGGTACCCACCGGGGTGGCCGGCGAGGTCTACCTCGCCGGAGACGGACTGGCCAGGGGATACGCCAACAGTCCGGATCTGACCGCGCAACGGTTCGTGGCCAACCCGTTCGAGCCCGGCAAACGGTTGTACCGCACCGGTGATCTGGTGCGAAGGCGTCCCGACGGGGAACTGGAGTTCGTCGGCCGTACCGACGACCAGGTGAAGATCCGGGGATATCGCGTCGAACCCCGTGAAGTCGAGGCGGCGTTGGTCCGCCATCCGGGCGTCGCCCAGGCGGCCGTGGTGGCGCGGGCGGCCGGCGGACATCAACGGCTCGTCGCGTATGTGGTCCTCTCTCCGGCCGAGCCGGGACCGGACCCGGCCGCCCTTCGGGACTACCTGGGGACACGACTACCGGAGTATCTGATCCCTCCGGCGTTCGTGACGCTGGACCGGTTACCACTGACGGCGAACGGCAAGCTCGACAGCGACGCCTTGCCGGCATGGAACACTCAGTTGCCCGAGCGGGTGGATTCCGGCGCACCGCGCAACGCCACGGAGGAACGGCTCGTCCGCATCTGGGCCGACGTGCTCGGGACCGAACACGCCGGCGTGCGGGACAACTTCTTCGAACTCGGCGGCGATTCCATCCTGGCGATGCGGGTGACGTCGCGGATCCACGCGGAGTACGGGGTCAAGCTCTCACCCCGTGCGCTGTTCGACACGCCGACCATAGCCGGCATCGCCGGTCTGCTCCCTGACGGTGGGACGCCCAGGGGGCACGCTCTTCTCGAGGCGGCACCGCGAGACGAACCCGTGCCGTTGTCCTTCGCCCAGCAGCGTCTGTGGTTCCTGCACCAGGTCGACCCGGCGAGCACCGAGTACAACAGCTACGTCGCGCTGCGGATCGAAGGCGATCTCGAAGTCGCGGCACTGCGCACCGCCGTCGGCCGGCTGGTCACCCGGCACGAGTCCATGCGGACCAGCTTCATGACCGTCGGCGGGGAAGGGGTTCAGGTCGTCGGTCCTCCCCAGGAACTTCCCGTCCCCGTCACCGACCTCAGCGGGCTGACCGGTGCGGACCAGGAAGCGGAACTGGGGCGGCTGTTGCGGGCCGAAGCCGAGCGCCCGTTCGACCTGAGCGTGGCTCCACTGGTCCGCGCGTCGTTGGTACGGCTCGGGGCGGCAGAGCACATCTTCATGCTCTGCATGCATCACATCGTCACCGACGGCTGGTCCATGGAAATCCTCACGGCCGAGCTCGGCGCCTACTACCGGTCCGCCACGGAGGGAACACCGGTGGCGTTGCCGGAGCCGGCGGTGCGGTACGCGGATTACGCCGTGTGGCAGCGGGCCTCATCGGGCTCGGATTCGACCATCGAGCAGTCGGCTTACTGGCGGGAACAACTCGCGGGGCTGACGCCGCTCGAACTGCCGACCGACCGCCCGAGGCCGCCGGTGCGGACCACTGCCGGGGCGGTGTGCGAGTTCGAGGTACCGGCTCCGGTGCGCGACCGGCTCAGGGGACTGGGACTGGCCAACGACGCGACCCTGTTCATGGTCCTGATGGCCGCCGCCCAGGTTCTCTTCGCCCGCTACAGCCGGCAGCGTGACGTCGCGGTCGGCACGGTCACGTCGGGCCGCGAACGGGCCGAACTGGAGCGCGTCGTGGGGTTCTTCGTCAACACGTTGGTCATCCGATCCGATGTGGACCCCGACCGCACGTTCGCCGACTTTCTCGCTGACGTTCGCGACACTCTGCTGAACGCCTTCGCCAACGCAGAGTTGCCTTTCGACCGTCTGGTCGAGCAACTGCAGCCGGACCGCGACGCCAGTCGCACGCCGTTGATCCAGGCCATGGTCATGCTCAACCCCGCGCACGATCGGGCGACGCTGCCCGGACTACGGGTCGCACCCGCGCGGGTGCCCGTCACACCGGCGCTGTTCGATTTGGCACTGTCCTTCACCGATTTCGACGACCGTTTGGTCGGCGAGGCCATGTACAACACGGACCTGTTCGACGCGGACACGATCGAACGGCTGGTCGGACACCTCGGCGTGCTACTCGCGGCGGTCGCCGACGACCCGGAGCGGCCGGTCTCTCTGCTGCCGCTGCTCACCGAGCCGGAACTGCGGCTGTTCGATGAGTGGAACGACACCGCGGTCGAGCGGCCCGGGCGAGTCATCGTGCACGAACGCGTCGCGGCACACGCGGTGAGCGCCCCCGACCGGGTCGCCGTGACGTGCCAGGGTTCGGCGATCACGTACGCCGAACTCGACGCCCGGGCCAACCAGCTGGCGAACTACCTCATCGACCACGGGGTGGGATCGGACGCCGTGGTCGGTGTCTGCCTCGAGCGGAGTCCGGAGATGATCGTCGGCATGCTGGCCGTGGTCAAGACGGGCGCGGCCTACCTCCCGCTTGATCCCGACTATCCGCCGGACCGGATCGCGTTCATCCTCGGCGACGCCGCGGCACCGTTCGTCCTCATCCAGCACCGGTTGGCCGACCGGATCCGGGCACCCCATACGGCGACTCTGTGCCTGGACACCGAATGGCCGTCGATCGAGCGCTTCCCGGCCGCCCCGCCGGAGGTGGAGGTCGACCCCCGCGACGTGGCGTATGTGGTCTACACCTCTGGCTCCACGGGGCAGCCCAAGGGCGTGCTCATCGAGCACCGCTCGTTGACCGAACTGTGCTTGCGGCACAACGAGGTGTACCGGATAGGGCCGGACGACCGGGCCGGTCAGGTCGCCGCGCTCGGCTTCGACGCGACGGTGCTGGAACTGTGGCCATACCTGGTCGCCGGGGCGCGCATCGACCTGCCGGGTCCACGGGACCTGCTCGACGCCCGCGCGCTGGTCGACTGGTTCGTCACCGCCGGAACCACGGCCTGCGTGCTGCCCACTCCGCGGGTGGACACCGTGCTGGACGAACCGGCGTTGGCGCGGACGAGTCTGCGATTGATCCTGATCGGTGGTGACGTCCTGCGCAGACGGCCTTCCGCGGACATGAGGTTCCGGGTCATCAACAACTACGGACCGAGTGAGGCGACCGTGCTGGCCACCTCGGGGGAGGTGGAACCGGCGGGCGGGCCGGAGGACCAGCGGTTGCCGTCGATCGGCAGGCCCGTGGACAACATGCGCTGCCACGTCCTCGACGCGCACCGCAATCCGGTACCGATCGGTGTGCCGGGCGAGTTGTACCTCAGCGGAACCGGACTTGCCCGTGGTTACCTCGGCCGGCCGGATCTCACCGAAGAGCGGTTCGTCCGGTTGCCCTTCGGCGGTGGCGAACGCGCTTACCGCACCGGTGACCTCGGGCGCTGGCGGTCGGACGGCACGCTGGAATTCGTCGGCCGTGCCGACGACCAGGTGAAGATCCGGGGTTTCCGGATCGAACTCGGCGAAATCGAAGCCGCGTTGCTGCGCCACGAGTCGGTGGCGGAGGCGGTCGTCGTCGCGCCGGAACGGGTCGGCGGCGGTCGGCGGCTCGTCGGCTACGTCGTGTTCGCGGACGGCGTGACCGGGGACATCGCGGCGGTGCGCACGCACCTCGCCGCGTGCCTTCCCGCCTACATGGTCCCGCCGACGCTGGTGGCACTGCCCGAGTTGCCGCTCGATCCCAACGGCAAGATCGCACGCTCGGTGCTCGCCGCCCGCGAGCCGGACGCGCCGGATCGTGCGGCGTATGTGGCGCCACGAAGCCCGGTCGAGTCCACGCTGGTCCGGATTTGGACCGAGGTCCTCGGTGTGGACCGCGTCGGCGTCGAGGACAACTTCTTCGAACTCGGCGGTGACTCCATCCTGAGTATCCAGGTCGTGTCGCGCGCTCGGGAAAACGGCATCGCGCTGTCGGCGGGGGACATGCTCGCCTGCCAGACGATCGCCGAGCAGGCACAGCTGCCGGAGGTCCGCTCGATCGCCGAGGCCGAGCAAGGCCGGGTCACCGGTGCCGTACCGCTGACACCGATCCAACGCTGGTTCTTCGCCGCCCACGGCGAACGGCCGGACCACTTCACCATGTCCGTCCAGTACGAGATCGCCCGAGACGTCGACGAGCCGGTGTTGCGAAAGGCCCTGGCCGCGGTGACGGACCACCACGACGGGTTGCGGACCAGGTTCGCGTTCTCCGAAGGAGAGTGGCGCCAGTACGTGGCGCCTGCCGAGCCGCACGATGTCCTGACCGTCGAAGATCTTTCCGCCGCGTCACCCGGAGAGATCACGCACAGGATCGACCGCATCGCTCTTGCCGCGCAGTCGAGTCTCGACCTGCGTCACGGGCCGCTGATTCGTGCCGTGCTGGTCCGGATGCCGGACGGCCACCGGCCGCGTTTGTTCGTCACCATCCACCACCTGGTGGTCGACGTCGTGTCCTGGTCGATCCTCGTGGAGGACCTCGACACCGCGTACCGGCGGATCCGCGCCGGCGAGCCGATCGATCTCGGCCGGAAGACGACCTCCTTCCAACAGTGGGCCAGTAAGCTGCACGCGCACACCGAGGCAGGCGGACTCGACGACCACGTCGGCCACTGGCGCGAAGTGGCCGGCAGCCCGGCCACGCCGTTGCCGGTCGACCGTGCCGGCGCCAACACGGTCGCCTCCATCCGCACGGTGACCGTGGCGTTGGACAACGAGGCCACGGAAGCGTTCGTGCGCGGGGTGCCGGGTCGCTATCGCGCCCGGGTCAACCACGTGCTCCTCGCGGCACTGGGCCGAGTGTTGCAACAGTGGACCGGTGGCGAGCGCGTCCTCGTCAACCTCGAGGGTCACGGCAGGGAGGACCTGTTCGACGACGTGGACCTCTCGCGCACGGTGGGGTGGTTCACCACGATATTCCCCGTCGCCCTGAATGTGCCGGAAGGCGACTGGCGGGGCGCGGTCAGAACGGTGAGCACACAGTTGCGAGCCGTTCCGGCGCATGGGCTGAGCTACGGCGCACTACGGTATCTCCGTGGCTTGGACGGGCCCGCGAGCACCTTCGCCGAACATCCGGTACCGGGTATTTCGTTCAACTACCTCGGCCGGCGGGGGGCGGCCACGAAGAATGACGGATTGTTCGGCCGGCTTCTCGACGGCGCCGGCCGGGAAAGCGCCGGCGAACACCGGCGTGTGCACCTCATCGACGTGACCGGCGGGGTCGTCGACGGAAAGTTGGAATTCACCTGGATCTATTCCCAGAACACGTACGACGCGGAAACCGTCGAACGACTGGCCGGACAGTTCGCCGACACGTTGCGCGAAATTGCCCGGAACACCTTCACGTCGTGATGACAGCCGCGACGGCAGGTCAATCGGTACACAGCGGGAGAAGGGCTATCTCATGAGCAGGCTTTTGCTGGACGAAAGGGAATCCCAGCTGATCGAAACGTTGGTCAGCGACCTGATACGGGCCGACGAGCCGTGGGATCCGGTACGGTTCGCCGATCGGGCCGTGCTGCTTGCCCAGGAGCTGCCGGTCCGGCTCAGGCAGTTCCTCGCCGAGGTGCGCGCCAACGAAGAGGAAGTGGCCGTGGTGTCGGGCCTGCCGATGGATCCGGAACTGGTGCCGACACCGATCGGGTGGGAGCTTGCGGCGAAGACCGGTGCGGCGCAGCGTGAGGAACTGCTGCTGCTCCTGTGCGGCTCGGCGCTGGGCGAGCCGTTCGCCTGGAGCGACCAGCAGGACGGGCGACTCGTCCATGACGTGTGCCCGTCCCCGGGCATGGAACAATCCGCCACCAGCGCGAGCAGTACCGGCGCGCTTTCCCTGCACACCGAGGACGCCCATCACAGCTGCCGAGGCGACTATGTGGCGTTGCTGTGCCTGCGCAATCCCGACGCCGTGTCCACGACGTTCGTCCGGGCCCGATCACTGTCCATTCCGGACAAGGAACGGCTGGTCCTGAGCGCGGACAGATACCGCTTCGATCCCGACCATTCGCATGTCCGGCTCGACTCGTCCCCCGATTCGGCCGAGTCGGGCGCGATCCTTTTCGGACCGGAGGACCGGCCTTATCTCCGCATCGACCTCGACATGATCGCACCGGTCGCCGTGATGGACGAGGAGGCCGATGCCGCCGTGCACAAGCTCACCGAACTCCTGCACGGCCAGTGCGAAAGGTTCGTCCTCGCACCGGGTGAGCTGGTCTTCGTCGACAACTACCGGGTCGTGCACGGGCGAGACAGTTACGTGCCCCGTTACGATGGCCTCGACCGGTGGCTCAAGCGGACGAATCTTTCCCGCGATCTGCGCCGGGCTTTCATCCGGACCGGTGCACGTTCTCGCATCGTGACCTGACGGCCGTACGTCATCGCATCGCCGCAGCACCGAGCCGACCGAGGTGTGGCCATGGATTTCAGTGATCTTCGTGAAGAAGTCGAACAGCGTGCCCGGAAATATCTGGTCCCGGGCGCCCAGCTCGTTATCGACCGGCCCGGTGAGACGGTGTCGATCGCGGTGGGGACGGCCGAGTACGGCACGGGCCGGGAGGTGACCGGTGAGTCGAGGTTTCCGGTCGGGTCGGTGACCAAGGCGTTCACCGCGACACTGGCCATGCAGCTGGTCGCGGACGGCGAACTCGCACTCGACCTTCCCCTGACCGAGTACTTACCTGAGTTGACGGGTTCCGGGCACGACAATTTCGCCGGTGTGACGTTGCGCCGGTTGCTGAGCCATACCGCGGGAATCGTCTGCGACCACGAACAGTCCGTTCGCGGTTCACGATCGCTGCGCGGTTTGGCGGCCGCCTGCCGAGAACTCGAACCCCTGCACCCGCCGGGCCGGTTCTTCTCCTACTCCAACATCGGTTACGGACTGATCGGCTGCCTGATCGAGAAGACATCGCGGGAAAACTGGTGGGACCTGATCGAGGAATTCACCCTCGGTCCGCTCGGTGTCGATCCGGCTTGGGTGGTGGATCCTCGCGCGGGCCGGCCGGCGCCAGGCATCGTCAGCGGGCACACCGTCGGCTCCGGCCGGGACGAGGTGCGGCCGGTCGACGTTCGAATACCGGCCGTGTGGGCGCCGGCCGGTGCCTTGGCGCTCAGCGCGGAGGACGTGGTCGAACTGGCGAGAGGACATTACCGTACATCACGTCATGGGTTGCTCGGTCCGTCCGAAACAGCCGAGATGCACAACGCGGTCGATGGCGCGGAACCCTTCGGTTTCGCCGACGGCTGGGGTCTGGGCTTCGCCCTGTTCGATTCCGGTTCCTCGCGCTGGATCGGCCACGAAGGCACCACCGGAGGATCGACCTGTAATCTTCGCGTCGAGCCGGCGAGCGACATGGCCGTGGTACTGACGACCAACGCCACCTCGGGACAGATGCTCTGGGACGACATCGTGCCCGTCCTGCGCGAGCGTGGCCTGGATGTCGGATCGTATTCCCCGCGAAGGCCGTCCTCGTCGATCCCTGCCGGGTCAGTGGACTGCCTGGGGGAATACCGCAACGGTGAACTCTTCTGGACACTGACCCGGCAGGGTGCCGGCCTGATTTTGACCGACGAAACGGGCGCGCGGGATGAGGTCGCCCTGTGCGACGGCCTCCTGCTCCGCGCGGATAAGGGCGGCGTGGTCGGCCGGCTTCTTCGTGACGGGAAAACCGGCGAAATAACTTATGGACAGGTCGAAGGACGTCTGTTCCGTCGGCGACACATTGTGGGAAAGGACCGATGATGAATACGAACCCGTTCGACGATCCCGATGGCACTTTCCTGGTGCTGGTCAACGAGGAGGGGCAGCATTCTCTCTGGCCGGCGTTTTGCGCCGTGCCCGAGGGATGGCAGGTCGCGCGTGGCGAGTGCGGCCGGGCCGCCGCTCTGGAATATGTCGAAGAGAACTGGACGGACATGCGTCCGAAGAGCCTGGTCCGCGCGACGACGGCAGTAAACGAGATCCATCAGGACGATGGATCGTGATCACGGGAGCGTGACGAGGATACGGTGCCGATCGTGACCAGTTGACCAAGGTCGACGACGGCACGGAGGGCGGTCGCGGACCAGGGAATCGCGCCCGGCGGTTTCGCCGGGCGCGACCCGGATCCGGTCGTCGTGGCCGTTACCGGCTCTGGCGGGTCGCCGAGATCGGCGGCGGCGACCTCACCGATCCGCCTGATCGTCCATGGCGTGCGGCCTGCCTGCCGGTCCGCGGGCGGCCGCATACCCTGGTACCGAACAGGTTGAGGAGGGAGAGCCATGCTCGTTCGCCGCGCCCACGTTCCCGATGGCCTGCGGCCGGAGTCGATGGACTCGTGGCCGTACACGGTGCCGTGCGTGCGGGAATTGATCGAGCATGGGCTGGAGTTCACCGCGCCGGTGACCTTTCTGGTCGGGGAGAACGGTTCCGGCAAATCGACCGTGATCGAGGCGATCGCGGAGGCCTTCAAACTCGACGCCTACGGCGGGCGGGCCGGTCGTAAGTACGCCGGCGGCCGGCCCAAAACGCCCCTCGGCGAGACCCTGAGGTTGGAAACCACCGCCGCGGGAGCGCGAATGCGCGCCGGTCCGCGCGGCAAACGCAAGGGATTCTTCCTGCGGGCCGAAACCGCGTTCGGACTCATGAACGCCGTCTCCGGGATGCACGGCTATTGGGAGGCCGACACGAAGGCGATGAGCCACGGCGAAGGCTTCCTGACCGTGTTCACCGAGATGTTCCGCGAACCCGGCCTCTACCTGATGGACGAACCCGAAGCCGCGCTCTCGTTCACCTCCAGCCTGCGACTGGTCGCCCTTATGCAGGATCTGGGCAAGTCCGGCGCCCAGATCATCTGCGCCACCCATTCACCGGTGCTCACCTCGACACCCGGGGCCGACATCATCGAGATCGGCGAACACGGCACCCACCGCACCAAATGGGACCAGTTGGCGCTGGTCACCCTGTGGCGTCGCTACCTGGCCGACCCCGCCGCTTTCCTCCGTCACCTCGACCCATGACGACGGCGTCGCCGGTGCCGTCCGTGCCGGCGAAGACGGCGAGGAAATCCCGCCCGGCGGCCGCCAGACCCTGTGTGCTGCCCAGGAAGAATCCCGGTGGTCCGACGCCGATGTCGGTGGCCGCCCGGGTGTCGAACGAGGTGCCGGTCAGCCGCTCTTCGGCGCACTCGGCGAGGTCCGGCCGGCAGCGCACCAGCCAGCGGTCGGTCCACAGTGGAGTGTTGTCGTCGTCGTGCCGGAAGTCGTAGCTGGCAACCCCCACCGTGCCGTCCCTGGCGACGGCGACCGTGGGCGCGAACGCCTGCCGGCCGGCGACCGGGATGGTGGCCGGCGTCGCGTTGACCCGGACCGGGGGCGACCAGGTGTGCCCACCGTCGGCCGAGACGGACGCCGCGATCGCGTCGGCGATGCCGTTGGTGAAGCGCGCGTCCTGCCAGGCCACGTAGACGCGGCCGGTTTCCGGGTCGACCGCCGCGGCGGCGACCAGGCTGCTGCCGGTGTTCACCGGATGGTGGTCCCGCGGATCGTAGGTTCCCCGAGAGGACAGGCCGGCGACCGTCGCCGGCGCGGACCAGTGGGCTCCATGGTCGGTCGACCGCATCACCGCGATTTCTTTGCTCTGCCCGGCCGAACCGGGCTGCCGGACCAGGGTGAACACGTCCAGCAATGTCCGGTCCGGCAACGCCAGGAGTTGATGCCCGGTGGCCAGTGCGCCATCGCCGGTGTCGTAGGCGAGCACGGGCGGATCCCAGTCACGGCCCGCGTCCCGGCTGCGACTGACGTAGACGCGTCCGCGATACGGCACGCCGTCGAGGAATGGCTCGGAGAACTTCGGGGCGACGCTGTAGACGGATCGAGGGTCGGCCGGCTCAGCGGTGATCGCGCCACCGGAGAATCGCCCGTTTCCCGGCCGGTCCTCCGACACGACCAGCACCGGCACACTCCAGGTGCGACCGCCGTCCACCGACCGCGACGCGACGCGGCCGGATGCCGGGCCGTCGCCGAAGACATGCGCGGACAGGTGGAAGACACCGTCCGAGCCCGCGGACAACCACACGTTGTCCACGTAATCGAAGGCGCCGCCCGTGCACCGGGTCAGGCCAGGCACCGGCGCCCGTTGCCAGCTCCGCCCGCCGTCAGCGCTCGCGCCGACGATCACGCCGCGAAAGCGGTCCTGAGTCCAGGCGGCGACCACCGCGCGGGAGTCGCGTGGGTTCACCGCCACCGACGGCTCCACCGCGCCCGTGGGCAACTTCCCGTCCAATGCCCGTGGCGGGCAGCCGGCGAACGGGCTTGGTCCCGACACGCTCACCGTCCGCGCGGCCGCGTCCGCCGCCGGTGCGCAACTCGCCAGCGCGATCACCAACAGGCTCAACCACAACGTTTCACCGATTCTTCTTCGTTTCGCCCTCACCCGGACCATGGTCGGCTCACGAGGGCGTCACGGCGTCCGCACCGGGGCGGCAATCCGGGTACGACCAGCGCCGTAGCGGCAGAACCGAGGCCGCTGGTCAACTCGCCGTCAGGCGCTCGGCTACGGCCGTCAGGAGGGAAATCGCTTCCTGCTCGTTGGTCCACCCCGGTGCGTAGAGCACGCACGCCGCGGCGACCCGGCCGTCGCGGAGGTGCACGGGGACCGCCACCGAACTGACCCCGGGAAGGACTTCGCCGGTCGTGCGGACGTGACCGAGTTCGCGTGCGAGGGTCACTTCCGCGCGTTCGCCCGGGCGCGGCGGCCCCGCGGCGAGGATCGCCAAGCCGGGCGCGCCGCGGGTCAGGGGATGGCGGGCGCCTGGCCGGTAGGCGAACGGGGTGGAGGTCGCCGGGGGTTCGGCGGTCACCAGGGTGACCGCGTCATCGCCCTGCGGTATCGCGAGAAACGCCGTGGCGCCGGTGGCTTCGGCGACCTGGGCCAGCGCCGCACGGGCCGCGGTCTGGAGTTCGGTTCGCACGGCGGCGGCCACCGGCAGCACCGACGCCCCGATTTCGTAACGCCCGTTGCCGCCACGCCGGAGGTAGCCCCGTGCTTCGAGAGTGGACAGCAGCCGGTAGGCGATCGAGCGATGGAGACCCGTGCGCGCCATGACATCGGCGGCGGTGCACGCGCCGGCTGCGGCGACGACCTCCAGCACCGTGAGCCCGCGTTCCAAGGTCTGGAGGCCGGCGGGAGGTTTGCTCGCGGTCATGTCTCCCCTTGAGGCTGTGTCAGGTCTGGCACGTGTTTCCGCATGAGGTGAGTAGGTGCGCGCGGGGGCCGAAGGCTTCGGATTTTCGGAGGCGGGCTGCCCGCCTGCTCAGGGCAGGCCGACCGCGGAGAGTCACGGCCCGTCTCCGCAAATCCGATCGCGCGCCTTGGCAACACAGCCTAGACTGCATCTCGGAAATCGAACGACTGTTCCGATAATAGAGACGGGCCGGTGATGGTGTCGATCGGTGTCGTGGGTGCCGGGATCCGGCCCACTTCCGCGAGTACTACGAATCCACCATCTGCCCCTCGCGGGGAAACTCCCGGGACTGCGGGCGATGCGTTACAGCTTCGAATTCTCCGGCGGGGCGACCACGTCCTGTTCATCGGTGAGGTCGAGCATGTCGAATATCGCGACGGGACGCCGTTGTTGTTCTCCACGGGCGCCTACCGCGCGTTGCGTGCCGGTCTCACCGAAGACGTCTTCTTCTCCTGACCTCTTCTCCTGACACCGAAAGGAATCCGCATGGCCAAGCCGTTCGCTTCCTCCGCCGACACAGCCGCCAAGGAACAGAAGCTGGAGGTGCTCGCCGACGGCGTCTACGCCCTCACCGCCGAGGGCGACCCGAACATCGGCGCCATCGAGGGCGAAGACTTCCTCGTCTGCTTCGAAGCGCTGGCCACTCCGGTCGCCGCGAGGAAATGGCTGGCGAAACTGCGTGAGCACACCGACAAGCCCGTGCGGTATCTGGTATTGAGCCACTATCACGCCGTCCGTGTGCTCGGGGCCAGCGCGTTCGACGCCGAGACCATCGTCGCGCACGAGAACACCAAGGCGCTGGTGGCCGAGCGAGGGAAAGAGGACTGGGAAAGCGAGTTCGCCCGCATGCCACGGCTGGCCGAGGGTGCGGGCTCCGTGCCGGGACTGACCTGGCCGACGCTGACCTTCGCCGACCGGCTCACCATCGACCTCGGCGGGGATCGCGGGGAACTGGTGTTGCGGTGGCATGGGCGCGGGCACACCGAAGGGGACATCACCGCGTGGCTGCCCCGCGAGAAGATCCTGTTCGCCGGTGACCTGGTGGAGGCCGAAGCCGCGCTCTACACCGGCGACGCCTTCCACCGCGAGTGGGCGGAATCCACTTTGGACAGTTTGAAGGCACTCGGCGCGGAGCAGCTCGTCGGCGGCCGTGGCGGGGTGAGCCGGGGGCGGGAGGCTGCCGACGCCGCGATCGAGCAGACCAGGAACTTCCTGCGGGTGATGATCCGGGAGGTGGGCGCCGTGCGGGAGCGCGGAGGCACGCTCAAGGAGGCCTTCGAAGCCACCCACACCGCGCTGGCGCCGCGGTACGGGCACTGGCCGATTTTCGAGCACTGCCTGCCGTTCGACGTTTCCCGGTTGTGGGACGAACTGTCCGGTGTGGAGCGTCCGGTGATCTGGACCGCCGAACGCGACCGTGAGGTCTGGGCGCAGCTGCAGGGCTGAGGTCATTCGCGACGACAGGAGCATCTCCGATGTCCATCGAACCCTGGCCGGGTGAGCCGGTCCTCGTCCTGGGCGCGGGCCCGGTCGGGCAGACCACGGCGCTGTTGCTGGCGCACTGGGGGGTGCCCACGATCGTGCTCGACCGGCGCCCCCGGCGCGATCTCGTCGGCTCCAAGGCGATCTGCCAGCAGCGGGACGTGCTCGACGTCTGGGAGACGGTCGGAGCGGGCAGGCGGATCGCGGACGAGGGCGTCACCTGGACCACCGCGCGGACCTTCCATCGGGACGCCGAGTTGTTCAGCTATACCTTCGCCGAGCCCGGCCGGCCCGCGTTTCCGCCCTTCGTCAACATTTCCCAGGCCCGCACCGAGCAAATCCTCGACGAGCGGATCGCCGCAGAGCCACTGGTGGACCTGCGCTGGGACCACGAGGCGGTCGCGATCGACCAGGACGCCGAAGGGGTGAGGATGCGGCTGGCCGACGGTCGCGAGGTCCGTGGCTCCTACGTCGTGGTGTGCGCGGGAGCGCGCTGCGACGAACTGCGCCGTCTGCTCGGGGTGCGTTTCGAAGGCCACTCCTTCGACGACCGGTTCCTGATCTGTGACATCCGGACCGACCTGCCGGGCTGGGCGACCGAGCGGCGCTTCTACTTCGACCCGTCGTGGAACCCCGGCCGCCAGGTGCTGATCCACCCCTGCCCGGACTCGACCTTCCGGATCGACTGGCAGGTCCCGGCGGATTACGACCTCGACGCGGAAGCCGCCTCCGGGGCGCTGGACGCACGGATCCGCGCGATCATCGGCGAGCGGGACTACGAGATCGTGTGGAAGTCGGTCTACCGCTTCCACTCCCGGGTGGCCGATCGCCTGCGCCTTGGCCGGGTCCTGCTGGCGGGCGACGCCGCGCACCTCGTCTCACCGTTCGGCGCCCGTGGCCTGAACTCCGGTGTCGCGGACGCGGAGAACGCCGCGTGGAAGATCGCCTACGTGGGGCGTGGCTGGGCGCCGGAGGCCCTGCTCGGCACCTACCATGTCGAGCGGCATGCCGCGGCCCGCGAGAACCTCGCGGTCACCACGTCCACAATGGACTTTCTCGTTCCCCCCGACGAGGAACGCGCACGCCGGCGTGCCGACATCCTCGCCAGGGCCGCCACCGACTGCGCCGCGCGCGGGATGGTGGACTCGGGCCGGCTCGCCGAACCGTTCTGGTATGCCGACTCGCCGTTGACCACGCCCGATCCCCGGCGCCCCTTCGCGGGGCGCCCTCCGCGCGGTCAGGTGCCGCCCGCGGGCCCGGGCGTGCTGCTGCCCGACGCGCCCGTGGCCGGAGGGAGGAGCAGGGGACTGGCCCGCGACGGTTTTCTGGTGTTGTGCCACGGGGAAAGCAACACGGCCGCCGCGGCGACCTTACCCGGGCCGGTGCGGGTGCGTACGCTCGGCGAGATCGATCCCGATGGCGCGCTGACCGCGGCCCTCGGCTCCCGGCCCGGCGAAGTGTGGCTCGTCCGCCCCGACGCTCATGTCGCGGCGGTCCTCGACCATCCCGCGCCCGGCGACATCACAGCGGCACTGGAGCGTGCCACCGCCCGAAACATCGAACACCTGGAGCGGATCGACTCCTACGTCGGCATCGGCCGGGCGGAAGGGGCGCGGTTGCTCACCGGTGGGGCTTCGGCCCGAGGCCTTCACCGAGGTGAAGAGCATTTGGACGCGCCTGGCGTGATCCCCCCGTCGGGGCGCCGAAACCCTCCGTGACCGGGTCGACCTGGTCACATCAGACCTTGTGAGGGAATCAATCGTGGCCGCTGGACGCTGATACGGACCGTGAAGAAGATTGGCTTCCTGTCGTTCGGTCACTGGTCGTCGACCGCCTATTCGCAGACCCGGTCGGCGTCGGATTTCCTGCGTCAGTCCATCGACTTGGCGGTGGCCGCCGAGGAGCTCGGGGTGGACGGCGCGTACTTCCGCGTGCACCACTTCGCCCGGCAGGCGGCCAGTCCGTTCCCGCTGCTTTCGGCGATCGGCGCGCGCACGTCGAAGATCGAGATCGGCACCGGCGTGATCGACATGCGCTACGAGAACCCGATGTACATGGCCGAGACCGCCGGTGCGGCCGATCTGATCTCCGAGGGCAGGCTCCAGCTCGGCATCAGCCGTGGCTCCCCGGAACAGGTGATCGACGGCTGGCGCTACTTCGGTTTCGCCCCCGAGGACGGCGAGACCGACGCGGACATGGCGCGCCGGCACACCGAAGTCTTCCTCAAGGTGATCGAAGGCGAGGGCTTCGCCCGGCCGAACCCGCGGCCGATGTTCGCCAACCCGCCGGGCCTGCTGCGGCTCGAACCGTACTCCGAGGGGCTGCGCGACCGCATCTGGTGGGGCTCCGGCTCGAACGCGACCGGCGTCTGGGCCGCCAAGCTGGGCATGAACCTGCAGAGCTCGACGCTGAAGAACGACGAAACGGGCGAGCCCCTGCACGTCCAGCAGCGTAAGCAAATCGAGGCATACCGTGAGGCCTGGCGAGAGGCGGGCCACGCGCGGGAGCCGCGAGTGTCGGTCAGCCGCAGCATCTTCGCTCTCACCGACGACCGGGACCGTGCGTACTTCGGTAATGACAGCGATTCACGGGACCAGGTCGGCATGCTCGACGAGCAGACCAGGGCGATCTTCGGCCGCTCGTACGCGGCCGAGCCGGACGTGCTGGTCCGGCAGCTCAAGGAGGACGAGGCGATCGAGGCCGCGGACACCCTGCTGCTGACCATCCCGAACCAGCTCGGCGTCGACTACAACGCACACCTGCTGGAAAGCATCCTCACCCACGTGGCGCCGGGACTCGGCTGGCGCTGAGGGTCACGGAAGGGAGAGGTTCGCCAGCGGGACGTGCTGTTGCCCGGAGTGCATGTCGCGGTCGGCGAAGCTGCCCTGCACGACGCGTCGTGGGAAGGAGATCTTGACGACGCGGATGTGCGGTAACCGGAAGACGGTGACGTCGGACGGCGAGACCCCGTACAGCGCGGCGACGATGTCCTCGGAGATCACGCCGGGCGCGGCGGCCCGCTGGTAGTCGGCGTCGGTGGCGAAGAAGACATCGATGGTCATCCAGAACGGTCCGGCGTTTTTGGTCCGGACCAATTGCGCCAGATCTCCCACGGTCCGGGCGGTCGTCTCAGTCATGGCTGACCTCACTGTGCTTGGTACGGAACAGTTCGTCGGGCGTGGTGACGTCCACGGAGTGGTGCAGTACGAACTCGTAGACGGCGCCGCGCTCGATTTCGGCGGGTGAGGTCACGAACGCGAAGCTGGGCAGGTGGTCCATACCAGGCAGCGGCAGGTGCAGCAGCAGCGGATTGGCCACCTTCGCGATGCCGGTCGCCACTTCCTGGGTGCTCGCCCGCACCTTGAACAGCACGCCGATCTCACGAGGCGTGCCGCGCTCGGGTTCCAGGTCGCCGAGAATCCCGTTGTCGCCGTAGCGGATCACGGCGATGTCGTAGTCGCCCGGCTCAAGGTCGAGCAGACTCTTCACGCGGTCGGCCAGAACCGACTCGAGCCGGGCGACCCAAGTGTCCATATCGGACAGGATGTGCGGGTCACGGATGCCCACCAGGGAGATGGTCTCGTAGCCGGTGCGTGCGCTGCCTTCGAGCTTGATCGTGTACTGCGCGGCGGGTTCGAAGGCCGAGCCCTCCACCCGAACTCGCCGATCGTCGAGCGCACGGTAGGTGGCGCCGCTGGTGTCGAGGGTGCCGGAGGGCTCGCGCATCCGGAACGGGTCGGCGTTTTCGTAGATCATGTGTGCCGCCACCGAGGTGGGGGTGGCGCTGGACCCGGGATCGAGCGACTCGACGGTGAAACCCTTGTCGTCGACCTCGATCAGGACCCCGGCCAGGGGATCGGTGGTGCAGTGACCGCCGCACTCGGCGGTCTTCGCGGCATGCCAGGCAGGGCCGGGCTCAATGTCGCGTAAGGCGGCCAGCGCGGCCAGGGGAGCGGTGTCGGTGGCGCGGCCGGTGAGCACGACCTGCGCCCCGGCGCGGATCGCGTCCGCGATCGGCTCACTGCCCAGCACGCCGACGACGTGTTCGCACGAGCCAAGGATATCGGCGGACAGCGGCCCCAGGGGGGCGAGCGGGTTGACGCGTCCGGCGTTCAACGCCGAGACCAGTGCGTCGATGGTCTGCTCGCTGTAGATCCGCGCCAGGCGGAAGGACAATCGGCGCTCCCGCGCGATGGAGGTCACCAGGTCGGCGACCCAGTCGACCCCGGCGTCGGTGCCGCTGGTGCCGCAGGACGACACGATCAGCGGGATGTCCGCCGCGCGGGCGGCGGTGAGCAGGATTTCGAGGTCCCGCCGGACCGCGGCGGCGCTGGTCTTGGCCGTCGCGGTGCCCAGGTAGTAGGGACCGGAGTCGGTCGACCCCCCGTCGACCACGATGGCCTCGGCGCCATTGTCGATGCCGTAGGCGACCGTCTCCGGCGGGAAGCCGCCGCCGAGCATGCCGGCCGGGACGAGGACCCGGATCCGTTTGTGTGGGGTGGTCATAGTGCCTCTTCTTGTGGCCGCGCCCGGTCAGCGGGCGTGTTCGAGGATGTAGTCGGCGGCAATGAGCAGTTGCCGCCGTAGCGTGGTTTCCACCAGATCGGCGTCGCGGCCGCGCAGCGCGGCAAGGAGTTCACGGTGGGCGCGGATCCGGTCCAGTCCGACGTCATGGTCCTTCTCGTGCATCGCCTCGACCGCTTTCTTCCGCGCGGTCCAGCCGAACACGGACAGGGTGCCGACCAACCCGATGAGCACGTCGTTGCCGGTCGCGGTCAGGAGTAGTTCGTCGAACCGGCGAGCCAGGCCGAGCTGGTGTTCCGGGTCGCCGCCGGCGGGGTCCCGCTCCAACTCGTCGACCAGCCGGGTCATCTCGTCGAGCGTTTCTCCAGTGAGCTTCGGGACCGCGAAGCGGGCCGCGGCGGCGCGTACCACGGCTTCGGTGTAGAGCACCTCGCGCAGGGTCTCCTCGGAGTGCGCGGCGACGCGCAGGTGGCGCGGCCCGACCCGTTCGATTAGGCGTTCCTGCTCCAAGCGGGAAAGCGCTTCCCGGACGATGGTGTGACTCACCCCCAGCCGGAGTGCCAGGCCGCGCTCGGTCACTCGCTCGCCCGGCGCCAGTCCACCGACCGCGATCTGCTCGCGTAATGCCCGGTAGGCGCGTTGCCCGAGCGACTCGGGCCGGTCGAGTGCCGAGAGTTCCGCTGTCATTTCGCTCGCCTCCCTTCCTTGGTTCGCCAGCTTAGTCTAGCGTACGTGCTCTATGCTAGAGCATCTAGCAATCGAGGGGAGTGATCACATGGGTGACGACACCGCTTCGGCCACGGTGAGCCGGGTCAGCGCTGGTGAGCGGCTGGACCGGCTACCGCTGTCGCGCTGGCATCGCCGGATGGTCCTGCTGATCGGGCTCGGATCGTTCTTCAACTTCTACGAAGTCGCGCTGGGCAGCTTTTTCGGTGTGCTGCTCACTCCGCAATGGCACCTGTCGCCCACCCAGCAGGCGCTGGTGGTCGGTGTGGCGTTCATCGGCGAGATGATCGGCTCGCTGACCCTCGCGCCGTTGGCGGACCGCTTCGGCCGGCGTCTGCTCTTCCAGGTCAACCTGATCAGTTACGCCGTGCTGTCCCTGGCCGGCGCGTTTTCGCCCGGCCTCGGGGTTTTCCTCGTCCTGCGGGTGCTCACCGGGATAGGGCTGGGCGCCGAACTGACCCTGGTCGACACCTACCTGTCCGAAATGCTGCCCGCCGCGAAACGTGGGCGTTGCACGGCGTGGAGCTACACGTTGGGGCTCCTGGCGGTGCCGGTGGCCGGGGGCCTGGCCAAGTCGGCGACCGGCACCGTCTTCGGCATCGCGGGATGGCGCTGGCTGCTGGGATTGGCGGCGCTCGGCGGCGTCGCCGTCTGGCTGTCGCGCCGCCGGTTGCCGGAGTCGCCTCGTTGGCTGGCGGCCACCGGACGGGAGGCCGAAGCGGAAGCGGTGGTGCGGCAGATCGAGCGCGCGGCCGGTGCCGACCCCGAGCGTGTGATCGCGACCCCGGAGAGGAAAGCGCCCGAAACGACCGCCGCGACGGGAAAGCCTGGCGCCGACTCGACCCGGCGGCGCTCGCTGCTGCTGTGGGCGATGTGGATCCTCGGGCCGATCGGGTTCTACGGGTTCGCTTCGATCGCGCCGATCGTGTTGCTGGCCAAGGGATTCGATCTCCAGCACTCGCTGATGTTCTCGGCTCTGACCGCGATCGGTTATCCGCTGGGTTCCTTGGTGTCGGTCCACCTGTGCGAGCGTGTCGAGCGCCGTAACCTGCTGATCGGGAGCACGCTCGCGATAGGCGTGTTCGGCACGGTGTTCGGCAGCGCGACCTCCATCGGCCTCATTCTCGTCGCCGGTACCGCGAGCACGCTCAGCTCGGTGGTGCAGTCCAATGTCAGCCACATCTACCAGGCCGAACTGTTCCACAGCGGCAAACGCAGCACGTCGATCGCACTGCCCTACTCGGCATCGCGACTGGTCAGCGCCCTGCTTCCGTTGGTCGCGGTCGGCCTGCTGGCCAGGATCGGCGCCGGTGGGATGTACGCCGGCTGCGCCGCGCTGCTCGTGGCGCTGGCCGTCCTGGTCCGCTTCCTCGGACCACGTACCAACAACCGGCGGCTCGACACCATCTGAGCGGGTCAGCCGGGTCGCGAAGCGTAATAGAGGGTTTATGAAGTAGCGCGCAGCAGGCTTGTCCCCAGACCCCGGAGGTTGTTGCCGTGGGGAAGGCCGCCCGCTTTTCCGGCACGGAATCGGACTGCGGGGATTGTGTGCCGATGCAGCGGAGGATCGAGATGGACCGGGTCAGAGTGGGTGTGTTCGCGGCGGATTCGTTGATGCAGGAGGGGCTGACGAGTTTTCTGCGGACGCGCCCCGAACTCAGGGTGGCCGACCGGACCGAACTGGGTGAGCGTGACGTGATGGTGGTTCAGGCGGATCGGTTGACCCGTGAGGTGGTGGCCGAACTGCAGAGCGGCGACGGCCGGGCCGTGGTGCCGAAGGTGCTGCTGGCGGGTGAGCTGCGGGACAACGAGATCGTTCACGTGGCCGAGTCCCGGGTGGTCGCGGTGCTGCCGCGGAGCCGGACCTCGGGGGACCGGCTGGTGGAGGCGATCGTCGCCGCGGCCTCCGGCCGGGGACTCATGCCCTCCGACGTGCTGGGCCGGCTGGTCGACAGCGTGCGCCGCCTGCACGAAGAGGTGCTGTTGCCGCGGGGGATCGGCTCCGCGGGGCTGACCGCGCGGGAGGTCGACGTGCTACGGCTGGTGGCCGAGGGCTGGGACACCGCCAAGATCGCGGACAAGTTGTGCTACTCCGAGCGCACGGTGAAGAACGTGATCTATTCGATGACGACCCGGTTGAAGTTGCGGAACCGTCCGCACGCCGTGGCCTATGCCGTGCGCGCGGGTGTCATCTGACGGCTCACCAGCGGATTTCCCGGGTTCCGGCGCGATAGAGGTTTCCTTGAGTCCCCCTTGGTCTGATATGTCAGGCCGGTGGGAGAGCGGCCGGCCCGGGGCGGGGGAGCCTCGATGCGAGCTAGGAGGACTGAAGTAATGGCGCGCCAGCGTGGAGGACTCGTGGGACGGCGAGCGGTGCTGGACGTCCTGCTGCACGACCGGCAGCGAGCGGGCTTGACCGTGGTGTGCGGTCTTCCGGGAAGTGGCAAGTCCGCCTTGCTCGAAGAAGTACGCCGGGAGCTGTTCGAACTGGGCGCCACCGTGCTGGAGGTTTCGTTCCGCGGAGACCGGCCCGAATGGGATTCGTTCGGTGTCTCGGCCGTCCTCACGGCGGTGCGGGACCAGTTCGAACTACTCGCCACCGACGCCCGCCTGCTGGAGGCTCTCGAAGCCGTGAGCAGGCTGTGGAGCGAGGAAACCTATGGCTCCTCCTGGGCCAGGTTCCGGCTGCTTCGCGCGGTCAGCAACCTGTTCGCCCGGCTCAGCGCGACCGGGCCCATGACGATCCTGCTGGACGACGCCGACAGCCTGGCTGATCCCGTCCTGGCGCTGGCGTCGATCCATCGCGCCGGCCATCCGATCGTCGCCACCTGCCGGCTCGGGCCGGACGGTGAGCCGGGCCTGTCCGCCGGGCTGGCCGACCGGATGCTCGAACTGGAGCCGTTGTCCGAGGACGAAACGGCGACCCTGCTGCGGCGCACCATGAACGCCCCCGTGGACGCCGCCGCCGAGAAAGCCGTCCGGAAAGCCCTCGGGCCGTTGTGGGGAAACCCGGGCACCCTGCTGTCGACGATGGCCGAACTCCGCCACCGCGGCAGGCTTGCCCTCGTCAACGGCCTGATTTGCTTGCGGGAGCCGGAAAAACCCGTTTCTCTGCCAGCCGGACATCACCTCTTCGAGGTGCTCGCTCCCTTCGGCGAGGCCGCTGATCAGGTCGTGCTGCTCGCCGCGAGTCCGGAGGGCCTGCGGGTCGAGGAAGTCCCGCTCCTCTCCGCCGCGGCCGGCCCGGCACTCGACCATGGCCGCGCCGTCGATCAGCTCGTGCTGGCGGGGGTACTCGACTGCACCGCGTCGGGGCTGCTTCGGTGCCGCTTCCCCGGACTCGGCGCCGCGATCGCCGAGCGGGCCGGGAGCCGGCAACGGCTGCACCGGGAAATGGCCGAGCGGATGCTGGTGGACGGCCCGCCGGAAAGCCACCAGACGCCTGTGCTGGCATCCCATGTCGCCGGCGCCGGGCAGACCCTGCCCCGACGCCCGGAACTGGTCGAGATCCTGCGCGAGGCCGAAGAAATGCTGGGGGACACCGACCACCGGGTGCGCACCGACTACCGCTACGCGGCTTGGTGGCACGCCGGAGGATCGGCCGCGCGGGCCGGTCTGCAGACCAGCCTCATCCGGCACCTCGTTCGCGCGGCCGACTACCCGGCGCTCGCCCGGTTTGTCCCCCAGGCGCTCGAAGGCGACCCGGGCTCCGCCGAACGAGCCGAACTCGCGGTCGTCGCGGCGCTCGCGGCCCTGCACCTCGGCCGTCCCGTTGCCGCGTCCGTGCGGGAAGGGCTGACCGGACGGACAGCGGTGCCCGCCCCGGTGGAGTTCGCCGACCGCTGGTTCGCCGGGGAGCCGGTCTGGCCGGACCAGATCGCCGCGTGTTTCAACCCCGCTTGGCGGCAGGCGGACCCGGGCGGCCGCTTTCCCCGGCCCAGGCGGCTCGACGGCCGGATCGCGGACGCGTGCGCCACCCGGGACCTCGTGCCCGTGTTCGGCTCGGTGCTGGGCCCGGACTACCGGACCCCTTCGGGCGGGCCCCTGGCGGCCTATCACCGGGTGTGCGCAGGTCACGCCGACGGGCGCTGGGACGACGCGCTGTCCGCCGCGCGCGAGCTGGAAATCCGGGACGACGTGGACGAGGCGGCCCGTGAGCACGCCCGGCTGCTGGCGGCCGAAATGTGCGGCTGGCGTGGTGAGGACCGCCGTGCCGCGGAATGGCTGGCCGCGGTGGGCGAGGCCGGTCGTTTTCCCCTGCTCAAGACCTGGGTGGAGGCGGGATCGCGGTATCACGGCGGCGACCCCGTCGAGGCTTTCAAGGTCGGCTGGCGTGCTTGTCACGCCGACGCGGGGGAAGCCGACGAGTTCGGTGCTTCGCGCCTGCTCCCGCGACTTGCCTGGCTCGCCGCGCGGGCCGCGCGACCGGACTGGAGCGCCTCCGTGCTCGGGATGGCCCAACTGTGGCATTCTCGATCGGGTTCCCAGCGTTCGTCGGAAACGGTGGTCCTGGTTCGCGGTCTGCTGGAAGCGGACGAAACCGGGATCCGCGCGGCCGAAAAGCTGGTCCGCCGCCGTGGCGAGGCGCTCGATCTCGTGCTGGTCTGCCAGGCTTCGGCCCAGGTCGCCGGCGCACCGCAGCGCCGTCTGCGCGAGGCTTACGAAATCGCTCAGTCCGTCGGAGCGACCCGGTTGATCGGTCAGGCGAAACGGGCGATGGAGGGTCACGGGATCGCCGTTCCCGTTACTCGCGCGCGGCGCCAGCACCTGTCCGACACCGAACTGGCCATCATCGAGGAGATCCGGCAGGGACGGACGAACCGCCAGATCGCGCGTGCCGTTCGGATCAGTGAGAAGACCGTGGAAAAATACCTCACCCGGCTCTACGCCAAGGCGGGTTGCCGCACGAGGCACGCGCTGGCGATTTCCGATCTCGGGCGCCGGCGTGACGCGATCGGCGCGTGATCCGATTCCGGCTTGGAAACGTGTAACTGACAAGATCGTCTGCACGGACGAATCCCGGTCCACCGTGGATCGCGGATGCGAAGGAAAGGTTCTTGAAGTTTTCATGGAAATCAAGGGGATCAAGGCCACGGGTGGGCTCGCCGCGATGGCGACCATGCTGACGCTGGGGCTTTCCGCCTGTCAGCAGCACACGGAAGGAGCGGCCAATCCGGTCGCGGCGTCATCGAGTGCGAATACTTCTGCCGCCGCACCGAGCAGCAAGGCGTCGTCCCAGGCCGCCACGCCGGGTGATGCGGTGTCCGCGTGGGTCACGCAGGTCCTGCAGGAGAAATACGTCGACGCGTGCAAGACGAGCGTCGCGATCGTGGCTCCCTCGACCTCGTGTACGGACGACGGCAACAACGACGTGATCTCCGCGTTCAAGCACTTGCACGAGGCGTGGGCGAAGCCGGGTGTCACTCTTCCGCCCAAGGGGAAGGTCGAGGTCGCGAAGATCGACGCGAAGGGCGACAGCGCGACGGTGCCGGACACGGCGGTCAAGGTGGACGGCAAAACCCTGCGCGACCTGGAACTGATCGGTTCGTCGGGCAACACGTCGTCGTTCAAGCTGGATCTGAAGACGCAGAAGAAGGACGGCGTCTGGTACGTCAGCGACATGCACATCAGCGCCTGAGCTTCTTCGTTGGTAAGGGGCGGTGTGCGGCTGAGAGCCCGCACACCGCCCCTGGTTCTTTATGTCCTAAAAGGACACCCGGATCGGTTTGGCGGTGTGTCGCGCGGGAACGCGCACCGTGAGGGTGTGCGTGGCGCTGTCCCAGGTCCAGCGGTCCGCGGTGACGGGGGCGTGGTCCGCGGTCACCATCCTCGGCGCGGCCTGCACACCGAGGAATTTCACGGTCCATTCCCGATCGGTGACCTGACCCGGGAAATGCCCCTGCGCCGGGTCGATCGCCACCGAGTGATGGCCGTCCTGTTCGGTATAGGTGATCCTGGTCGTCGCGGCCAGGGCGGGATTGGTGGTCGTGCCGTCGTCCTCGTAGAGCGAGAACGTTCCCGACGCGCCGGGGGCGACGGTGACCGTCAGTTTGGTCATCGGGTTCTGGACGTCGTTGGTCACGTTGTCGCTCCGGGTGGTGACGATTCCCCCGGCCCGCAGGAACACCGGCATCGTGCCGAGGTCCGTGGTGACCTGCTGCGTGGTGCCGCCGGCGTAGGTCTTGCCGGTGAAATAGTCGGTCCACTGTCCTGGCGGGAACCAGACCGTCGTGGTGGCCTGGGTGCCCGGGGTCGTCACCGGGGCGACGAGGACATCGGGGCCGTACAGGTACTCACTCGCCGCGGCGGAGTAGGCGGCCGGTTCGTCCGGGTATTCCAGGTAGGTCGGGCGCACCACGGGAATTCCGGTTGTCGCGGCTTCGTGGGCCAGGGTGTAGGTGTAGGGCACGAGATTTTCCCGGAGGTTCAAAAATCGCGTGGCCGAGTCCTTGGCATCCGCGCCGTACTGCCAGGGCAGACGGTCACTGTGGTTGCTGTGCAGCCGCTCGATCGGCTGGAAGGCGGCGAACTGCACCCAGCGGGCATACAGGTCGTCGGGCAGTTTGTGAGTCTGGTGGAGTTGTCCGTCGGAAACATAGGTTTCGCTGCCGGGAAGGCCGGTGGTGTCGTTGTGGCCGCCGATGTCGTGGCTGATCGCCGACATGCCGGTGGCGGCCGACTCGCCCGGGGTCGCGCCGACCTCCATCCGGAGGGTCCCCCACGTCGAGGACGTGTCACCGGTGAAGTGGATCGTGCTGCGCTTGTCCGCCCAGGGGCCGGTCGGCAGGCCGGTCGGGTTGCTGTAACCGCCGGACTGCAGCGAACCGTACGCGCGGGAGATCACGAAACCGCGCCCCCCGGACGACTTCGCCATGGCGGCCGCGTACTGCTGGTTGATCCAGGCATCCGGCGTCACACCGGCCAAAGTGGACAGTGAACCGTCGCAGCACCAGTCGAGCCACCAGAAGTCGTTGCCCTGGCTGGTCATTTCGGCGTGCAGATCGAGGTAGGCGGCGAGCTGGTCCGGGTCCGCCCAGTCGAACACGTAACAGTCCGTGCCGCAGGACTGGGCGAGCTTGCCCTTCGCGATCGCGTTGGCCCGGGGGAACTTGGGGTCGGAGCCGAGGATGCTCGGATGGATGTTGAGGGTTTCGTGCAGGCCCTGCGCGTGGACCCAGTCGAAGAAGGCCTTGGGGTCCGGGAACTTGGACCGGTCGATTTCCCACCCGTTCCAGGTGGAGGGGGACTTGAAGTCGGTGTCGGTGACGAGCACGTCCAACGGCACGCCTTCGGAGCGGAACCGCGGCAGAATCGTGTTCTGGTAGTCGGCCGCGGTGCGGTCGATGTACTCCGAGTACCACACTCCGTAGGCCCAGCGCGGAAGAAGCTCGGGCGGCCCGGTCAGGGTCGCGAGGTCGCGGAGCCCGGCCTTGTAGTCGTGGCCGTAGCCGAAGACGTAACCGTCCTGATAGGAGCCTCCCGGACGGGAGGGTCGCTGTGTCACCTGACCGGCGCGGGCGTCGTAGAACGCCGAAGGCGTGTCGTCGAGGAGGTACCAGCCGTCTTGATGCAGCAGGCCTTCGGTGGTCGGCGGGTTGCCGTTGTCGCCATTGACGCCGTCGAGTGCCCGGCGATAGCCGCCGAGTGCCAGATGCGGCGCCGGCGCGGGCGCTCCCGTGGGGGTCACCGCGATCGTGTCGGCATTGATGTGGCAACTCACCACGTCGGGGCAGCCGAGCACCACGTCGTTGGCCCCGGCCTTGAGGCCGACCGGCGTCGAGGCGGTGCTCCAGGTGTCCCAGTCGTTGGTGGCTGGGAAGGTCATCGGGTTGGACACACCGCCGACGGTGACGGTCGCTGTCCGGGTCTGGTGGAGGCCGTCACCCCCGACTCCGTTGGCGTAGCGGATGTTCAGGTTGTAGGTACCGTCGGCTGGAACGTCCACGACCCGGTGGGTGAGAGAAGAACCCTGGTTGAGTTCGGCGACGAAACCGGGACCGGAGTAGCCGGTGTGGTCCGTCGCCCGGCGCGCGGAACCCGTGGCCAGGCCGGATTCCGCCTCACAACTCGTGCCGTACTCGCAGTCCTCGAAGGCTCGCGCCGACGTCGGGGGGTAGGACGCGCCTGGGTTGACGACCGCGAGACTGTCGATGTTGACGTCCCCGGTGTCGGCCTTGGCACGGCCGATGCCGACGGTGTGGTGTCCCGTGCCGAGAGTGACGGGCACGGACGCCAGAGCCCAGGTGTTCCAGTCGGCCGTCGTGGGCAGCGCGAGCGTGCTGCTTCCTCCACCGTCGACGGAGAGGCTCAGCGAGCGCGGGATGTGCTGACCGTCTCCCGCGACACCGTTGGCGTAGCGGACGGTCAGCGTGTACGTCCCGGCGGCGGGAGCCAGGACGTCCGCGGAGACGCCGGAGCCGTTGGCCTCGAACCCGGCCGCGAAGCCTTCACCGGTGTAGCCGGAATGGTCCGAGGCCGTGCCCAGGCCGGTGAGCGTGAGGTCTTCGGCCTCGCACAAGGAACCGACGGGACAGGTCAGGTGGTGCCAGGGCGAAGCCTGCACGGGTGTCTGTCCCGAAGTGAGCCGCACGGCAAGGTTTCCGGCGTTGAACGGGCCGGATCCGAGCCGGTAGCTCAAGGTCGTGGCGCTGGTCCGGATCGTGAGGACGCCGCCGGAGGTCGTGGACGTGAACGGAGTGGCCTGGAAAGAGCCGCGGCCGATGGCGTTGAAGGTCGGGCTGTCATCGAAGGTTCCGTCGCCGGAATACTCCGTGCGGATCAGCGTCGGGGACAGCACCTGGAACCGCGCGTTTCCCGCGGTGACCGTCTGCGCCCTCGGCCGGGCGACGGCCGGAGCCGGCACCAGGCCCGCGGTGACCACGCAACCCGCGAGGGCCAAGGCGCAGGCCCGCCGGAAGGTTCTCTTCGTACGCGTCCTCAAGGCGGTCTCCGTCCTTGGAGGGGCCTGGGCGGCCCGAGCCTGGATATCACGAAAGTTTCACAGAACCTCCTGTGATCAGAGCACATCACTCCCCGAAATGTCTAGACCACCTTCCGAAATGCCCGAACTTCCGGGAGGGCGGGACTTTGGGGCAGATCTTCCGGACAAGGCTCGGGGAGACCCCCCGGTCGATCCCTGTACGGCGTCGTCCGGACTCCCCTCGGTGAGTGGACCTCCCCCTTTTGGTGTTCGGGCGCCCGCGTAACGCCGTGGCCGGGTCGCGCGCCGGTAGCTTCGGCCCGGTCACGGGTCTCGCCTGGGGGAGAGGCGCCTGGCACCCGACGGACATGAGCACAGACGAGGGCATGGAACGGCAGACACGGTATCGCGCGGCGGCTCGCGACGGCCGTGGTCCGCGCATGGCCGAAACGCAGGGCTTCGCAGGGGGTGTGGGTAGATGAGTGGTGGGGGTGAGGGTGAGTCGACTCATTTGCCTGCGCATTTGCAGAAGTTTTTCAAGGTTACGTTGGGGATGGAGTGGCCGGAGGCTTCTGAGGGTGGGTTGCGGGCGATTGGTGGTGCGTGGGCTGGTTTTGCGCAGGCGTTGAAGGGTTTTGAGGGGGATGTGGGGGTGGGTGCGTCGGGGGTGGAGCGGGCGTTGGAGGGGGCTTTTGGGTCGGCGGTGGTGTCGGTGTTGCGGGGTGATTTCGCGTCGGGTTTGGCTGAGTTGGTGGGTCAGGCTGAGGATTTTGCGAAGTCGGCGAAGAATACTGCGGCTGATGTGCAGAAGTCGAAGATCATGATGATTGCGATGGCGGCTTTTGCGTTGGCGACGGTGGTGGAGTTGTTGGCGTCGTTGTTCGGGTCGTTTTTGGTGCCGGCGGTGGAGGCGGCGGCGCAGGTGGGGTTGCGGGTGTTGTTGCGGGAGTTGTTGCAGAAGATCGCGTCGTTGTCGGTGCGTGAGGTGGCGGGGTCGGTGGCGGAGAA
>NZ_JBHUKR010000020.1:0-40426 GCF_042684065.1 Amycolatopsis pigmentata
CATGTTCCACAACGCCCTCACCCTCGAACGCAACCACGGCCTCAACTTCTTCGACCACGTCGCACCCGAAATAGGCGGCCTTGGCGTCTCGATAGCAGGCCCCGAAGGCAACCGCGCCCTGAACTGGATCGCTTCGTGGGACGACGGCCCGGCACAATCGGTCGACCAGCGGGTGAAAATGGCGCTCTGGCTGGAACGCTTCGAGAAATGCGGCGGGAAGGTCGTCATCCACGGTGCGACCACGGCCGATCTCAATGCTCTCGCGGCACTGTACGACCTGGTGATCGTCGCCGCGGGCAAAGGCGAAATCGCCCAGCTCTTCGACCGCGATCCGCAGCGGTCGGTGCACTCGAAACCCTTACGGATGTCGTCCGCCACCTATGTGCACGGCGTGAAATCACGCACCGAACGCCCGGGCGCCACCGACATCTGGATCAACATCGTGCCGGGGGTGGGCACCTTGCTCAACATTCCCGCCTACACCAGGTCCGGCGCCTGCGACATCCTCTATCTCTCCGCTGTCCAAGGCGGCCCCTTCGACGCGTTCCGCGACCGGCCCTCCCCCGCCGAGCAACTGTGCCGGCAACTGGATCTCCTGCGGCAGTACCTTCCGTGGGAATACGAGCGTTGCCGCGACGCCGAACTGACCGACTCCCGTGGCACCCTCGCCGGCGCCGTGACGCCCACGGTGCGCAAACCCGTCGGCCGCCTGCCCTCCGGCGCCTACGTACTCGGCATGGCCGACGTCGTCACGATCAACGACCCCGCGGCCGGTCAGGGTTCCAACAGCGCCGCCAAATGCGCACAGTATTATTTGGACAGTATCCTCGAACGCGGGAGCCGCCCGTTCGATCCGGGTTGGATGCAGGCCACCTTCGAACGGTTCTGGGACTACGCGCGGCACGTCGCGAAGCTCACGACCACCATCGCGTCACAACTGCCGCCGCACGGTCTCGAAGTCCTGTGCGCGGCCCAGACCAACGAAAAGGTGGCCAAGGCCTTCGTCGAGGGTTTCAACCATCCGCCGTCACTCGCGGACTGGCTCTACGAGCCGGAAAAGGCACGCGCCTTCCTGGCCGGCGCCGGAGCCGCACCGGCCCCGGCCGCCTCATCGTCCTGAATCGCTTTTCCGCCGACCTGGCAAAGATTTCTCCTCTTAGCGAAGGAATCCACGGGACGGGCCGGGTCTGGAGGCGGTTGCATGAAACCTGCTGGCCGGTTGAACGGCCGCGTGCCAGCCGCCTGGCCGAGGGTGGTGATCGACGGCTCGGGTGTCCGGCCGATGAAAGCTAGCCCACAACCCGGCCGAACCTGGTCGACCGTGCGCGGCCGCCGCGGCCGTCCACGACGACGACCGGACACGGTGTGCTTGCCGACCGTGCCTACGACCACGACACCTACCGGCAAACAGGTCCACTCGGCCGGCGTCACATCGACACGACATCCACGAAGCATTCCTCCGTCGCTGGTGCGCCATCGCCGACTGACCAACATCAAACTCTGTCAGGCAGTTTTCAGTGCCATCGGCCGTGCCGGTGAATGCTACCCGTACAGCGCGATATACAAATTCCTGCATATTTCGCCGGTCAGCATGGGCAACTCCGCCTCGCTGCAGGTGGCCAGTCTGAAAATTTCTTCGATGCCGTTGAGCGATAGGTGCTCGGCTGCTTCCCGGAGTAAGGGATCGAGTCGCCCGGACTTGCGTTCTTGTCCGCGCCGCGCCGAGCCGGTGCCATCCAGTGTTTCCAGCAGGAGTCCGTTGAAGCGAGATTCGAACCATGTCCGCGTGCACTGTTTCGGGGCTGGGTCCGCACGTGGCTGGGTGATGAGAACATCTACGCACGCTCGCACCGTCGCGGAAAGATCGGCCATCGCGTACGACCAACGGTCGTACACCGGCTCGGTCAGGAAGTTCACCGGCACCAGACGGTGGCCGTCACCCCGCGCATAGGAACGGAATCCGTCCCAGTCGGGCAGAACCACAGGACAGCCGCACGTCATCGCCTCCAGCGGCGACATTCCGAATGTCTCATGATAACTCGTGGCGCAGGAGAGGAAGACATCCGCCGCGCAGTACAGATCCGCCAACTCCGGCGGGGAGAGATTATCCAGGATCTTCACGTCGGCAAGTGCACCCAGGCGGCTCTTGTAATGAACGTCCACGAAACGGACGGCCATGACCAGCTCAACCTCGGGAATGTATCGTCGCACCGAGCGGTACGTCGCGATGAGCGCGCCGATGTTCTTGTCCGGCGCCAATCTCCCCGTGTAAAGCATCAAAGGCGCGCCGGAAAGTCCGAACCTGCTACGTGCGGCATCCTTGTCCCGACGTAGATAGACCGATTCGTCCACACCGTAAGTCGGCATCGGCTCCGACCGCATACCGAACAGTGACTCGTACCGCCGTGCGGTCACCGGCGAACCGGCAACCACAACATCACGAGGACCCCACAAGCCAGACCAGAGCAACGCGTGCACGAAATTCCTGGTCGGGTAGGGGTTCACGTGCGGGATCACGACTACTGGCCCCGAATAACCTTGCCGCCTGAGCTGGAACATCACCGGGGCCGATGAGAGGTTTTCGCAGATGACGCAGTCGACCTCCGAAAGCTCCCCGACGCCCGAGCACGCCGACGCGATGGCCGTCGGCGACTCGCGACCGTACACCCCCGATTCGGGCCAGTCGATGGTCTCCACCGGGTAATTCCGGCAGATCGTACCGAGTTCGCTGCTGTTCTGCGCTATAAGAAGAAGTCGTCTCACGCGCGACCAGTTCCGAGCCCGGCCGGGTGTCCTAGTTTCAACCTGGCTACCTGAGGGTTCTCAATGATCCTCGCGGAGATGTGCTCGATAAGGTTGGCATATCCGCAGCACAGCACCGGGCCACCGCCGCCCAGCCGTGCGGCCACGTACCTATCCTTCGGGCAGCCACCATTGCACACCGACTTCCAGTTGCACGTCAGGTTGCGCAGGTTCGCTTCTTCGGACTTGATCAGCGCCTTTATCCGTGACCCCTCCAGCAAGGTCTTCATGTCGTGTTCGACTATGTTGCCCAAGCGGTAATCCGAGTCCGTCATAAATTCATCACAGTGGTAGAAGTCGCCGTTGAAGTTGATCGCGAAATCCTGCCCAATGCACTGGCCGGCCAGCAGGCAGATCGAATGTTCGCCGCCGAGGAGGACGCGCATGATGGACTCGAAATCCCGAATGTGGACCCCTGGGTCGTCCATCTCGTACCATATATCAAAAATGTCATTGACGAATTCGGAATGACTGCTACTCTCTCGCGGCAGGTGACCCTTACCACCTTTTATCAATACCGGCTTGAGGGAGAGCAGGGCGATGTCTGTCAGTCCATTGTCAAGATAGAAATCGAAGAATTTACGCGCGCCCAGCTTTATCGTTTCTTCGGTCACCACGGCCAGGACACCGAACCGCTGGTTCCGGGCTTTCAGCAGCGAAATACCGCGCATGGCTTTGTGGAACGTGCCGGTCCCATTGCGGAGCACCCGGTTGCTGTCGTGGAGCTCCGCCGGACCATCGAGGCTCACCCCGACCGAAAAGTTCCCATCATCGAAAATGTCGATCCATTCGTCGTTCAGCAGGGTGGCGTTGGTCTGGATCGAGTTGGAGACGAACTGGTTCTCCCGCCGGTAGTGCTCCTGCAACCAGAGGGCCTTCCGGTAAAATTCCTGCCCGAGCAAGAGAGGTTCGCCGCCGTGCCAGATAAATTGCGCGGGCCGTCCGGTTCCCAGAGCTTTGGCGGTCAGGCTGGCCAGCACTTCGAAGGGCATCCGCCGACGCGAGTAAATGTCCGCGTCGCAATAGGAACAGGCCATGTTGCAGGCGCTGCTGGTCTTGACGATCAGGGTAAGTGATGGCTGCCGCAATAATCTGCCCTATCTTTCTGTGCCCTCGCCGTTATTTTCGCCTGATCCGCGGGACCACCATCATTCCCTGAGGTCTATGTCCAGCCGCTTGACGACTTCGAGTTCGTCCGCGGAAAGGCTTACCTTGGCGACCAGGCGTCGGATAACCCTGCTCACCTCGGGAAGTGCCGTGACGACAACCCTTTCCCAGTGATTGATGCGGTCCCAGGACTGGCGCCATTCGTGGCCGAACACCTGTAGTCCCGAATCACTGTACCCTAGTTTCGCTCTCAGAATATCGGTGATCAGAGCCTTGATGATGGCCTCACCGAGGACTCTGGTGGTGGGTTCTTCACCCCCGGTCCGGGTGAGGATTTCGGAAAGCCGTGTGACGTCGACCGTTTCGAGGCTGTAGCCACCAGGTGGCGTAGACGGCAGACTCGGTACGGAGGGAGGATCCGGACCGTGCCGCGGGGCCCTTTCTTCATTCATCTTCTGCGCACCTCCCGTGCGGTTCCAGTGCCTGCTTCGCTGGTGACGAACAGGGGAAGACGCGCTGGCAGAAGACGACAACTTTTCTGCCGCCACGCGACGTCAGGCGTCATTCCTCCAGGTTGATGTCCAGTTGCTTGATGACCTCCAGTTCGTCGGCTGAAAGGCTCACGTTGGCGATCAGCCGGTTCACGACTTTGCTCACCTCAGGAAGGGGCCTGGTGGGAGTGTTTCTGTCCCATCCCCGGCCCCAGCTCGTTTCTCGCCCCCAGCCGTCCTGCCAATATGCTGCCGTAAATCCCAGTTTCGCTCTCAGAATATCGGTGATGAGAGCCTTGATGATGGCCTCACCGAGGACTCTGGTGGTGGGTTCTTCACCCCCGGTCCGGGTGAGGATTTCGGAAAGCCGTGTGACGTCGACCGTTTCGAGGCTGTAGCCACCAGGTGGCGTGGACGGCCCGCTCGGTACGGGGTGAGCGTCCGGATCAGGCTGCGAGGCGGAATCCGGGGCTGTTTCCGCTTCCTCGTTCATGACCGCGAGCGCCCTCCGCCTTTGATTCGAGTGTTTTCTCCTGGATGGTGAACAGCCGACGATCGAGTCCCGTCCGCAGTTTCGCCAAGGATCGCACGCGTCCGTGTGGCCTGGCAAGCCACGTTTACCTTTCGGATGATAACCGAACGTGTATTTGGCGACTGTGACGGCGAGCCGGATGAACCGTTCATCGCGCCCGCTCGCATAATCACCGCGACGTAACCAATGCCGTTTAGAAGTATCGGTTGTGATCCGCGCCGTGCCGATGTGGCGGCTCGTTGTGGGTCAGAATCGGCGGCCAGGCGCAATGGGCCGGGCAAGGCCGCGGCGCTCGGTGATGCCGCCGCTGTTCGTGGCGCAGCGGAATGAAGTCTCGGATCCGCGGCCTTGCCGGTTGCCAGGAAACCTGTCGTGTCTCCGGGGACGATCTGGTGGCGTCCTTTGGACCGCACCCGACAGTATCGTGGAGCGAACCTGGAACCGATGCGCCCCGGGACAGTGACGATACCGCGGATCGCCGAACGGGAACGCGAGGTGCCTGAATCGCGGCAGGCGGACGAGATCCTCAAGATCACCTCGGCGTCTTTCGCCGAGGCAGAGCTCGACCGCAGGCAAATAGCCTCTGACGATTCAACGGATCGGTGGGGGCAATCGTGAGAAAATCACGTCGGCTGCAATCCGTACACAGATCCTCAGGCCGTCAATTCACCTCCGAATAGATGGACGGCCGTATTGCCGCCATACTTCAAGGATGACATCGGGCAAGCGAACCCGTCCTTGTCGTGAGCGGCGACCACACACACCGAACAAGAACGGGAAATTCCCGAAACACGCGGCCGACTACACCAGAGGCTCGACAGGAGTCATTCCGTCGCGGCTGCGCTTTCCACGTAACCGTGGACTTCGGGCAGCACGAACCGGGCGCCGAGCCAGCCGATCAGCGAGAACACCGCCGCGAACAGCGTGGCCAGCGGGACGCCCCAGGCGTCGAACAGCGACGGGAACAAGAAGATCGTGAAGAACAACGGAATCTTCACGAAGAGGTACGCGAATCCCGACGCGGTCGCCTTGTACCGGGTCGGCGCCATCATCGAGGCCACCGTCATCCCGTTGGACGCCGCCCAGTAGTGCCCCCACAGCAGGACCGCCGCCGCGAGCGGGACCACGGCGTTCCAGCCGACGCCGAGGAACAGCGCGGCGGCGCACAGGCCGGCGAAGGCGGTGCCGAACCCCCACATCGACAGCCGTTTGTGGCCGATGCGGGGCAGGATCGCGGGCCCGACGAAACCGCTGATCGTGGCCACGGTGTAGATCGCGGCGGAGAGGAAGTTCGTGTCCCGGATACCGGACACCCCGGCCACCACGAAGATCACCGGAAGGTAGAAGGCGAAGGTGGCGAACTCCGCGCCCTGCATGGCGTTGGAGATCCAGGCGAAGATCGTGGCGCGGCGGCGGGTGTGGTCGGACCACAGGTCGGCCAGGAAGTCCCGGGTCCGCGGGCGGGGCAGGTCGTGGTCGGTGCCGGGCAGCATGTCCAGCGGGTCGCCGAACATCTCCATCGACACCTTCTTGGCCTGCGCGAACCGGCCTCGCTGGATCAGCGAAAGCGGAGTGTCGGGAATGCCCAGCCGTCCCAGCAGCAGGGCCAGCGCGGGCAGCGCGCCCAGGCCGAGCGCGATCCGCCACAGCAACTCGTGGTCCATACCGGAGACGTACATGATGGTGACGACGATGATGGCGAGCACCTCGCCGATGCCGAACATGCCCTGCCACCGGCTGCCCATCACCTCGCGTTTGCTCCGGGGCATCGACTCCATGATGTAGGTGTAGGCGGTGGCGATGTCACTGCCGAGCGGGATGCCCAGCAGGAAACGGACCCCCACCAGCCACCACAGGTTCGGCACGAACGACTGGGCGAGCGCGAGCACCACGAACGCGGCCATGGTGGTGAGGAACACCGGCCGCCGCCCGAACTTGTCCGCGAGCCAGCCGCCGGACAGCGCGCCCACCACGGCGCCCGCCTGCACCGCGGCCGACGTCAGGCCGAGCAGCAGCCAGCCGGGGTTGTACTGCGCCTTGAGGAACACCAGGATGAACGAGATCGAGTAAAGGTCCCAGGCTTCGATGAGGATGGTGGAGATCATCAGCCAGCCGGACCGGCGGCCCGCGCCGGTGCCGTGCGTGCGGAGCACGTGGGCCACCGCGCGATCGGAAAGGTCCTGGAGCTCGGCACGAGCGGACGTCATTGTCGCTCCCAACCTTTGGTAGTTCCCCACAGAACTACTTCGGCGAAAAGATCTCACCGAACGTATTCCGACGGTGGCGGACGCGTCAAGAAACCGGCTGTTCCGTTCCGTCACCACGGCGTGCCCGTCCGTCACCGACGCCCGCGGACCGCTGCCACGCTGTGGCTTCGCCCTGGTCACCGCGCCGGCCGTAACGACCGCGGGTTTCTCGCCGTGTGCAAATCTCACGGTCTCTCAGGTGATTCACGGTTCCGCTGCAGGCGGTTCTCAGCCCGAAGGGGTCTACTGGAAGACATGAGCCACCAGTTCCCGCCGCCCGAGAACCGGCCGTACCCGTGGCCGTACGAGTCTCCCTACTACCCGCCCCCGCCACCACCACGACGGCGGAGCATCGCGGTGCGCCTGATGTACTTCGTGCTGGGCACGATCACCCTGACCGCGCTGGTCGCGACCGTCGTCTTCTTCGTGGGACCCGGTCACGGCGGGCCGAGCCAGTCGCGGGCGTGGTCGCCGTTCAACAGGCCGGGCAGCGGGCAGAGCGCCCCGCAGTCGCTGGACACCCAGTCCGTCGCGGGCAAGGTCAGTCCGGGCCTGGTGGACATCAACACCACACTCGGCTACGCCGGTGGCGAGGCCGCCGGGACGGGCATGGTGCTCACCGGCGACGGCGAAGTGCTGACCAACAACCACGTGGTCGAAGGCGCGACCCGGATCCAGGCGACCGACATCGGCAACGGCCGCACCTACTCCGCCACGGTCATCGGCTACGACCGCTCCGAAGACGTCGCCGTCATCAAACTCCAGGGCGCCTCGGGGCTGCAGACCGTCACCACGGGCGACTCCTCGAAGGTCGCCGTCGGGGACGCCGCGGCCGGCATCGGCAACGCCGGCGGCACCGGGGGCACGCCGAGCGTGGCGGCCGGCACCGTCACCGCGCTCGGCCAGTCGATCACCGCGTCCGACGAATCCAGCGGCAGCTCCGAACAGCTGACCGGGCTGATCCAGGTGAAGGCCGACATCGAGTCCGGTGATTCGGGCGGGCCGCTGGTGAACAGCTCCGGCGAGGTGATCGGCATGGACACCGCCGCCTCCACCGGCTACCAGCTCGGCCCGCGCGGCGGCCAGGGCAGCAGGGGCACCGCGGGCGGGACCGGGTACGCGATCCCGGTCAACCAGGCGCTGGCGATCGCCCACCAGATCGAGAGCGGCAGCGCGTCGGACACCGTGCACATCGGCCGGTCGGCGTTCCTCGGCGTCACGGTGACCGACACGGGGCAGGCCCAGGGCCAAGGGCAAGGCCAGGGACAGGGCGCGGCCGTCCGTCAGCTCGTCCGCGGTGGTCCGGCCGAGGGGGCCGGGCTGTCCCCCGGTGACGTGATCACCGGCATCGACCGCCAGTCCGTCGACTCCGCCACCTCGCTGACGAACGTGATGGACACCCACCACCCCGGGGACCGGATCACGATCACCTGGGTCGACCAGGCTGGCAGCAGCCAGAGCGTCACCACGACGCTGGCCGAAGGCCCGGTCGGATAAAACGGCTCCGTGGCGCGCACTGCGCAAGATTGGAGAAGACATCCGGCGGCGTGGCGACCTAAGTTGGCAATCCGACCGAAAGTAGGCGGAGGCGGTCCGCAACCGAAGCGCTTGCAGACACTCGTTTCCGCCGTGGCTGCCGTCGGATTGACAACCAACGGCGCAGTCCAGGCACGGACGACTTCACCGAGGAGCGAGGATGAGCCGGGTACGGGTGCTGGTCGGGACGCGCAAGGGCGCGTTCGTGCTGACCGCGGACGGCAAGCGCGAGCACTGGGACATCAGCGGACCGCATTTCGCGGGCTGGGAGGTCTACCACATCGCGGGGTCGCCCGCGGAGCCCGACCGGCTCTACGCCTCGCAGTCGACGTCGTGGTTCGGCCAGCTGATCCAGCGCTCGGACGACGGCGGGCAGAACTGGGAGCCGGTCGGCAAGGAGTTCCTCTACGAGGGCACGCCGGGCACCCACCAGTGGTACGACGGCACACCCCATCCCTGGGAATTCGCGCGGGTGTGGCATCTGGAGCCGGCGCCGGACGATCCCGACACCGTCTACGCCGGGGTCGAAGACGCGGCGCTCTTCCGCTCCCGTGACGGCGGCCAGAACTGGCACGAGCTCCCGGGTCTGCGCACGCATCCCTCGGCACCGTCGTGGCAGCCGGGCGCGGGCGGGATGTGCCTGCACACCATCGTGCTCGATCCCGCGAATCCCGGGCGGATGTTCGTGGCCATCTCCGCGGCCGGCGCGTTCCGTACCGACGACGCGGGCGAGAGCTGGCGCCCGATCAACCACGGCCTGAAATCGCAGGGCATTCCGGATCCGGACGCCGAGGTCGGTCACTGCGTCCACCGGCTCGCGATGCATCCCTCCCGGCCGGACGTGCTGTTCATGCAGAAGCACTGGGACGTGATGCGCACCGACGACGCCGGCGAGACGTGGCGGGAGGTGAGCGGTGACCTGCCCACCGACTTCGGTTTCGCCATCGACGTTCACGCCCACGAGCCCGACACCGTCTACGTGGTGCCGATCAAGAGCGACTCCCACCATTTCCCGCTCGACGGAGCACTTCGCGTCTACCGCAGCCGCACCGGCGGCGACGAGTGGGAGCCGCTGACCAAGGGGCTCCCGGAGCGGAACTGCTACGTCAACGTGCTGCGCGACGCGATGGCCGTGGACTCGCTCGACGACTGCGGGATCTACTTCGGTACCACGGGCGGCCAGGTCTACGCCTCGGCCGACGCCGGCGAGAGCTGGGCTCCGATCGTGCGCGACCTGCCGGCCGTGCTGTCGGTGGAGGTCCAGACGCTCCCATGATCCACGTCCACCTGCCCGCCCACCTGAGGACCCTCGCGCGCATCGAGGGAGAGGTGACGCTCCCCGTCGGGGAGCCGGTCACCCAGCGCGCGGTGCTCGACGCGCTCGAAGCGCGCTATCCGGTGCTGCGGGGCACGATCCGTGATCAGGTCACCGGCAAACGCCGCGCCTTCGTCCGGTTCTTCGCCTGCGAAGAGGATCTTTCCCACGAGGAGCCGGATTCCCCGCTGCCCGAAGAAGTCCGCCTCGGCAAGGAGCCGTTCCTGGTCGTGGGCGCGATGGCGGGGGGCTGAACCGGGGGTGCCGCGACGGCGCGCCGGACTGGTGTCCACCGGGGAAGTGCTTGGGGGTGGCACCAGCCCGGCGCGCCGTTGTGCTCGTTCGTCTACCAGGCCGCGAGCACCGATTCGAAGGCCAGTTCGGCCGCCCCGAGCAGCTTGGCGTCCGAGCCGAGCGAGGAGGTCACCACCCGGGCACCGCCGAGTGCCCGGCTCACCAGGCTCCGGTCGCGCACGATCCGTTCGACCTGGGCCACCAGTGCGGGCGGCAGGGCGGCGAACAGGTCCCCGAGCACGACCAGTTGCGGGCACAGCAGGTTCACCACGTTGCCCAGCCCGATGGCCAGCCACTCGGTGAACTCGCCCAGCCGGTCCGTCACCGCCGCGGCGGGCATGTCCTTCAGTTCCGCGACGATCGCACCCACCGGCGAGTTCTCGTCCATGCCGAGCGCCCGGCACAGCGCGCGCTCCCCGACCTCGGTCTCCCAGCAGCCGAAGGAGCCGCACAGGCACGGCAGGCCACCGGGCCGCACGACCATGTGCCCGATCTCGCCGATGTGGTGCCCGCCCGCGCCGCGCAGCGAGACGCCGTTGGAGATCACTCCCCCGCCGACGCCCACGTCGGCGCCGACGTAGACGATGTCGTCCGCGCCCCGCGCCGCGCCGCGCAACTGTTCGGCGATCGCGCCGAGTTCGGCGTCGTTTCCCATGTGGACGGTCACCTCGAGCGCCCGGGAAAGCCAGGCGCCCAGCGGAACGTCACTCCAGTGCAGGTTCGGCGCCTCGTGCACGTAGCCGTCGGCGTGCCGGACCACGCCGGGCACGGACACTCCGACCGCGACCGGGCGCACCGCGAACTCCTCGATCAGCGGCACCGCGGTGTCGACGATCTTGGTGAACACCTCGGCCGGCTCCCGGGTGCCCTCGCGGACGTTCCAGCTGCCCCGGCCGAGGATCTCCCCGCCGATCCCGACCAGGGCCATGGCCGTGCGCTCGACCCGGATGTCCACCGCGAGCACCACCGCCGCCTGTGGCTGTGGCAGGACGAGCAGCGAGGGCCTGCCCGCCCCGCTGCGCTGGGCAGGCACCCGCTCCTCCACCACACCGTCTTCGGCGAGTGAGTCCACCAATGCCTTGATCGTGCTGCGGTTGAGCCCGAGCATGGTGGCGAGCTTGGCACGAGTCGCCGGTCCGTCCACATGCAACCGGCGCAGCAGGGCCGCGCGGTTGTGCCGGCGGACGTCGTCCGGCCGCGTTCCGGCGGTGGAGGGGCTGGACAACCTGCGCTCTTCCCTGCTGTTCTCCCGCGCGTTCAGGTTGTGGCTGAGGCGCGCTTGCGGGACAGCGCGTCCACAGTGGCCGCGACCAACAGGACCAGGCCGGTGACGATGTTCACTGTAGCCGCTTGGTATCCCAAGAGCCCCAGACCATTCTGGACAGTCGCCAGGACGAGACCACCGATCACCGCGTCACGCAGCCGTCCCCGCCCGCCGAAGAGGGAGGTGCCGCCGATCACCGCCGCGCCGACCGCGAACAGCAGCGTGTTGCCGCCACCCGAGTTGCCGTCCACGGCACCGACCTTCGAGGTGTAGACGACCCCGCCGAGCGCCGCGACCGACGAACAGATCACGAACACGCTCATCCGGATCTTGTCCACCTTGACACCCGCGCGCCGCGCCGCTTCCCGGTTGCCGCCGACCGCGTAGACGTGGCGGCCGTAGCGGGTGCGGTCGAGCGCGAACGTGCCCGCCACGAGCAGGACCAGGATGATCGGCACCACGTAGGGGATGCCGCGGAGCGTGACCAGCGCCGGGTTCGCCGCACGGTTGAGCGTGAACAGGTAGGTCGCGATCGCGCCGACCACGAGCACCCCGCCCGCCTTGACCCCGACCAGCACCGTCGGCTGGGCGACCAGGCCGTGGCGCAACCGCGCGAAGTGCCGGTACAGCACGACCGCCGCGTAGCCGCCGCCGAAGAGCACGAACATCACCCAGCTGCCGGCCACGCTGAGGTTGCCGTTGGCGACATCGGACAGCACCTGGTTGTCCCGCACCGGGACGGTGCCGTCGCCGCCGATGAGCTGCAGGATGATGCCGTACCAGGCGATGAACAGGGCCAGGGTCACCACGAACGCCGGGATGCCGATCTTCGACACCAGCGCCCCGGTCAGGCCGCCGATGACCGTGCCGACACAGACCGCGAGCACGATTTCCACCCAGGCGTTGGCGGGGAACCCGGCGAACAGGATCACCGCGGCCACCAGGGACATCACCACGCCCGGCCAGATCCGCAGCAGCGCACACAGGCCCGCGGCGACCACCGCGCCGACGATGAACCCGTAGAACACCACCGGTCCCATCGCGCTGAGCAGGTTGCCGTTCAGCTTGAGATGCAGGGCCATCACCGACGCCGCGACGCCGGAGGCGGTACCGGCGGACAGGTCGATCTCACCCAGCAACAGCACCGGCACGATGCCCATCGCGATGATCGTCTGCCCCGCGCCCTGCGCGAACAGGTTCCCGATGTTGGCGAGGGTGAGGAAGTACTCCGAAAGCGCGGTGAACACGACCACCAGCACGAGGAGGCCCAGCAGCGCGGGCAGCGCGCCGAGTTGGCCGGCCCGGACGCGGCTGAAGTAGTCGCCGATCGCTTCCTTGGCGGACCGGGAGGTGGTGTCGATACCGAAGTCGGAGACGGCGCCGGAGGGCACCTTGAGCGGAGTCTCGGTCATCTCTTGGTCCTCATTTCTCCGCGAGTTTGCGCGCGACCGCGATCGAGCCGCCAGGGTGCTGCGGGCGAATGCCGGTCACGCGGCGTTGAGGGGCACCCTGCCGACCCGATAGCGGGGCTCCGCCATGGCGCGCTCCGTGGTCGCTTCGACAGCCGCGAATTGAGACGATCATGGGTCCTCCTCAGACCGCGACGGTTTCGGGCCGCGCCAAACCGAGATCACCCGAGCGGCCCGCGGTGATGAGTTCGACGATCTGGCTGTTGGTGACGTCCTTGGTGGCCACGTCCGCGGCCAGCCTGCCGAGGTAGAGCGTCGCGATCCGGTCGGCGACCTCGAAGACGTCGTTCATGTTGTGGCTGATCAGCACCACGCCGAGGCCCTGCTCGGCCAGGCGGCGCACGAGGTCGAGCACCTGCCGGGTCTGGGCCACGCCGAGCGCGGCGGTCGGCTCGTCGAGCAGCACCACCTTGCTGTCCCACAACACGGCCTTGGCGATCGCCACGGTCTGCCGCTGACCACCGGAGAGCGACGACACCGGCGTGCGCACCGACTTGACGGTGCGGACCGACAGCGAAGCCAGGGTCTTGCGCGCGGCGAGTTCCATCGACGCCTCGTCGAGCATGCCGTGCTTGCGGCGTTCCCGGCCCAGGAACATGTTCTGCACGATGTCGAGGTTGTCCGCCAGCGCGAGATCCTGGTAGACCACCTCGATGCCGAGCGCGGCCGCGTCCCGCGGGTTGTGGATCTGCACCTCTTCGCCGTTGAACAGGATCTGCCCGGAGTCGGCCGGATAGATCCCCGCGATGCACTTCACCAGCGTCGTCTTGCCGGCGCCGTTGTCACCCACGAGCGCCGTCACCTCGCCCGGCCGCACCGAAAAGTCCACGTCGTGCAGGACGTGGACCGGGCCGAAACTCTTGTTCACGCCTCGCAACGCGAGGACCGGCTCGTTCACTTGCTAGAACCTCCACAGTGGACGGTCCCGGGGCGGGGCCTTCCGGCCCCGCCCCGGCGGGCCACCCGGGCCGCGCCGCCCGGGTGGCCCTGGGGTGTTACTGGATGCCGAGCTGCTTGCAGACGGCGGCGGTGTCGGTGTCGCAGATTTCGCTCGCCTTGATGTAACCGGCGTCCACGACCACCTTGACGTTGTTCTTCGTGATGGACTGCGGCGTCCGGAGCACCGACTTGACCGTGCGGTTGCCCTTCGGGTCCTGCGAGGGGTCCTTCGCGATCGCGTCGGCGCCCGCGGTGTCACCCTTGACCAGGGCGGCGGCGATCTGCGCGGTGGCGTCGGCCTCCTCCTGGATCGGCTTGAACACCGTGGAGTACTGGCTTCCCTGCAGGATCGCCTTGAGCCCGGCGGCGCTCGCGTCCTGCCCGGTCACCGGCACCTGGCCGGCGAGGTGGTTCTTGGCCAGGACCGTGATGATCGCGCCGGCGAGGCCGTCGTTGGCCGCGAGCACGCCGTCGACCTTGCCGCCGTTGCCGGACAACAGCTGCTCGAAGGTCAGGCCGCCCTTCTGGTTGTCCCAGCCGTCGATCTGCTGGCTGGCGACCAGCTTGAGGGCACCGCTGTCGTACAGCGGCTTGACCACCTTTTCCTGCCCGTTGTGGAACAGGGTGGCGTTGTTGTCGGTGGGCGAGCCTTCGATCTCGATGATCTGGCCGCCCGGCTTGTTCGCCATCGCGTCCTTGAGCGCCTGCCCCTGAAGCTCGCCGACCCGCACGTTGTCGAAGCTGACGTAGTAGTCGGCGCTGCCACCGAGGTTGAGCCGGTCGTAGTCGATCACCGGCACGCCCTGCTTCTTGGCCTTGGCCTCGACCGTCGCGCCGACATCCCCGTTCGGCGCGGCGATGATCAGGACCTTCACGCCCTGGGTCAGCATGTTGTCCGCGAACTGGGAGAACTTCTGGTTGTCACCCTGGGCGTTCTCGATGATCGGGTTCAGCCCGGCCTTGGTCAGCGCGGACTGCAGCATCGGTGCGTCGAATCCGGCCCACCGGGCCGAGGTGGCGGTCTCCGGCAGGATGACCCCGACCTTGGGGCCGTTGTTGCTGGAACCCGAACCCTGGCCACTGCCGGCGTTCCCGCTGGAACTGTTCGCCCCGCAGGCGGACAGGCCCAGCACAAGGCTGGTGCCCGCGGCCAGCAGGGCAAGGGTCTTCGTTCGCTTCATTGCGTCCCCTTGGGAAATGTTGTGGTCGGCAACATACGAATGTTGTGGACGACAACATACGACCCTCCCGCGCCAACGGGAAGCCCCTGAAGTTCACGTTCCGGTAACACGCGGGCCCTCACCTCGCCGGACGGCTCCGCTCGGTGATCACTCGGGCACGGTTCGAGACCGGCCGGAAAAGGCTTCCGCTGTGAGACAAACGCCGGCCGCGGGCCGAGTACCAGATGCTTTACTGCCAGTCATGTTCACCACGCGCCCGACCCTGCGCGGCACCTTCGGCATGGCATCCTCGACCCACTGGCTCGCCTCGGCCACCGCGATGGCGGTACTGGAGGACGGCGGCAACGCCTTCGACGCGGCGGTCGCCGCGGGCTTCGTGCTCCACGTGGCGGAACCGCACCTGAACGGCCCTGCCGGAGAGGTCCCGATCATCCTTGCCCCGGCCGGGACGAACCCGCGGGTCCTGTGCGGGCAGGGGCCGGCACCGGCAGGCGCCACGATCGAGCACTACACCTCGCTCGGCCTCGATCTCGTGCCCGCCACGGGCCCGCTCGCCTCCGCCGTGCCAGGGGCGTTCGACGCCTGGATGCTGTTGTTGCGGGACCACGGCACGAAGCGGCTGTCCGAGGTCCTCACCTACGCGATCGGCTACGCCGAGCAAGGCTGTCCGGCCGTGGGGCGGATCGGCGAGACCGTGGAGACCGTGCGCCACCTCTTCGAAACGGAATGGACCACCTCCGCCGAGGTGTACCTGCGCGACGGAAAGGCGCCGGAGGCGGGACGGCTGCTGCGCAACCCCGCCCTCGCCGCCACGTGGAAGCGGCTGATCGCCGAGGCCGAGGCGGCGGGCCCCGGACGCGAAACCCAGATCGATGCCGCTCGCCGGGTGTGGCGAGAGGGCTTCATCGCGGAAGAACTGGCCACGGCGGCTGCAGAGTCCACAATGGACAGTTCCGGCGAACGGCACGCCGGCACGCTCACCGGAGCCGACCTCGCCGCGTTTTCCGCGCACTACGAGCAGCCCGCCACCTACGAATGGAACGGATGGACCGTCGCGAAGGCGGGCCTGTGGAGCCAGGGGCCGGCTTTCCTGCAGCAGCTCGCACTCCTGCCCGACGGCCTGGAGTACGGCTCCCCCGCCTACCTGCACACCCTTGTGGAGAACTCGAAACTCGCCATGGCGGACCGGGAGGCGTGGTACGGCGACAGTGCCGACGTGTCCCTGGACACCCTGCTTTCCCCTGACTACAACGAACACCGCCGCACCCTCGTCGGCGAAGAAGCCTCGCTCGAACTGCGGCCCGGCTCTCCCGACGGCCGCGAACCCCGGTTGAGTGAGCACACTCGCCGGGTGCTCTCCGGCGCGAGTCCCGACGTACCGCCCGGCGCCGGGGAACCCACGGTCGCGATGGACGTCGCGATGAACGGCGTGACCCGGGGCGACACCTGCCATGTCGACGTGGCCGACCGCTGGGGCAACATGATCTCCGCGACGCCGAGCGGCGGATGGCTCCAGTCCAATCCCGTGATCCCCGCGCTCGGGTTCCCGCTCGGCACCCGGCTGCAGATGGTCTGGCTCCAACCGGGCCTGCCGAACTCGCTGGCCCCCGGGAAACGGCCGCGCACCACCCTTTCCCCGTCGCTGGCGCTGCGCGGAGGCGAGGCGGTCATGGCCTTCGGCACCCCTGGCGGCGACCAGCAGGACCAGTGGCAGGTGCACTTCTTCCTCGCGGTGGCGCTGGGCGGTCTCGACCTCCAGGGCGCCATCGACGCGCCGAACTGGCATCAGGACGGCTTCCCCTCCTCGTTCTATCCGCGGCCGATGCACCCCGGCCGGCTGGTGATCGAGTCCAGGATCGGCGAGGACACGATCGGCGAGTTGCGCCGCCGCGGCCATCGCGTGGTGACCGGGGCGCCGTGGTCCGAAGGCCGGCTGTGCGCGGTCGCCCGTGACCCGGAGACCGGCCTGCTGTCCGCGGGAGCCAACCCCCGGGGAATGCAGGGCTACGCCGCGGGCCGCTGAATCCACTCGGGAAATGGCGGTCATCGCCCGCCATTTCCCGCCCGTTTTCCCGTGCACCGCCGCCGCGAATCACGCGCGTGACCGCCCGCGCGGCCGCGCCTTTGCCGGATCGGGCGAAGAAACCGTTTCCGGAACCGGCGAACGAACGCCGGGCCTTGCTCCCCCTGGAGCCACTCCAGGCGGAGCAACAGGACATAACGGGCGGTCACAGGACGATTTCGGTGACTACTCGACAGTAGGAACGCGAAGCGTGAGCGTGCGCTCGCCGTCCGCCGGACACATTCACTTTCCCTTTTTCCGTAATCGACACCGGCGCACCTCGTTTTCACCCGGAAAACGAAATCCTCGCACCGATTCCGGCGAGCGCGTTAGGCTCGCCGCCGGCGGGCTCACTCGAACCCGGTGAATAATCACGTTTCCGGGGAATCACCGTTCCCCAGGGGGAATCTCGCGTTTCAAACGACGGAGCGCGTGAAAAGAATTTCCAGGACAGGGGATCTCATGCACGGACGCAACGCGGCGCTGGTGGCCGCCGCCACGACCGGCGCCGCGATGGCGCTGACCGCCCTCCCGGCCGTCGCCGCCGGTGGCCTGGTAGTCAAGAACGGCAACCCGGACAACCACATCACCGGGTACGCCGACTCGGTGACGCTCACCGATCACACCGTCGGGGTCGGTGTCACCTGGCCTCAGCACCGGCTACGCCGGGGTGGTGCGGGTGCACGCCGCGACCTCGGGCTGTGAGTTCGACGTGACCGGGAACATGCCGGCGCGGTACGACAACACCACCGGCGTGCTGTCGTTCACCTCGAGCGTGCCGCTGCCCCGCGGCATGGCGCCACTGGCGGTGGAGAACGTCAAGGGTTGCTTCGGGGTCATCAAGACGACGGACACGATCACCGTCGAAGCGGACTACCACCTCACCGGCCCGGCCCCGCTCACGATCACCGGCTGATCCGGATCCCCGGCCGGCGGCGAACCGGTGGTCGTGTCCGCCGAACGCGACCACCGGGTGCGTTTTCGTGATGGCGATCCGCTGACGCATTCTCGCTTCACAAGAACAAAACCTGACGACAAGTCAATGACGAGTGGCAGTCCGTGACCACGCGTGTGTGATTAAGGTAACGCCGGACCGGCCGGTCCGGAGATACTTCCGCCGAAACTCGGCCGGATTTCCGCTCCGGCGCGGCGAGTTCAAGAGCACAGGGCCCCTTCGATGGCCCGTGATGAGCCGAAACGCCCACGGTCCACTACGACATTCGGAGCAGTACGCTTCGGTCACATTACGCGACTGTAAGTCGAACGTTGCGGGAAGTCGGCAAGTTCCCCTCACCGTGCCGAGTTCGTTCGGGAAAGTCTTTCGATTCGTTGTGGGTACTTGCTTGCGAAATATGCTCGCCATATGCTTCCGCCCCATGGATACGGCGGCCCTGCGGGCGAGCTGGCACAAGGTCGCCGGGTTCGGCGGCCAGGTCACGCTATTCTTTTATTCCTCGTTGTTCCTGGCCAACCCCGGCACGCGCGAGATGTTTCCGGTATCGATGGCCGGGCAGCGGGACAAGCTCTTCGGCGCGCTCGGTCACGTCGTGTCGAATGTGGACGACCTCGACTCCGCGGTCCCGTTCCTCCAGCAGCTGGGCCGTGATCACCGGAAGTTCTCCGTCCAGGCCGAGCACTACCCGGCAGTGGGCGGGGCTCTCCTGAAGACACTGGAACACTTCCTCGGCGAGGACTGGACACCGGAACTGGCCGCCGACTGGACGGCCGCGTACGGCCTGGTCTCCGAGGTGATGCTGACCGCGGCGAACGAGACCGCCGAGAACACGCCTCCCTGGTGGGAGGCCGAGATCGTGCGGCACGAACGCCGCTCGATCGGGGTCGCGGTCCTCACCGTGCGCCTCGACCGGCCGATGCACTACCTGCCCGGACAGAGTTTCTCCCTCGAAACGCAGATCCGGCCGCGGGTGTGGCGGTACTTCACCCCCGCCAACCCGCCCCGTGACGACGGGCTCATCGAGCTGCACGTCCGGTTGATCGACGGCGGTGCGGTCAGCACGGCACTCGTGCAGGCGGCCGGTGTCGGTGACGTGCTGAAACTCGGCGCACCGGTCGGCACCGGATTGACGCTGGACCACAAACAGGACGTGGTGCTGATGTGCGCCGGCACCGGGCTGGCGCCGTTCAAGGCCCTGCTCGGGCAGATCGCGCAGGAAGGGTTCCAGCGCCGGACGCACCTCTTCCTCGGCGCACGGAGCGGCGTCGAGTTCTACGACCATCTGGCGGTGAAGGCGTTCGACCGCGCGCTGCCCCATCTGACCGTGGTACCGACAGTGCTCGACGACGCGCGCTTCCGCGGCCCCAGAGGCCACCCCACCGAGGTCGCGCTCCGGTACGGCCAATGGCACGACCAGGAGTTCTACCTCTGTGGCTCGCCCACCATGGTGAAGGACGGCATGGATCTGCTGCGCACCGCCGGGATCGGCGAGCACCGGATTCACGTCGAGGACTTCACCAGCCAGGTCGGTCCGGCGTTTCACACGATCGCTTCGTCCCAGAAAGACCTTGGACTATGACACTTGAGGCAGACCGGCCGTTCCGGCGGGTGTTCACGCCTGAGCGTATCCGCAGCATCACTTTCAGCAAGTCGCCGATCGGCCGCCGCGGAGTGGATCCCGGCGAAGTGGAACTGTTCCAGCGCAGGCTCGCCGAGGAACTCGCCGCCTCGGAAGCGGAGAACTCACGCCAGCGCGCCGAGGCCGAACGCCTGCGCGCCGAGGTCGAGCGGCTGCGCGACTGGTACCGCAACAACGGTGAAGCGATCGAACCCAGCAGAGCCGTCCCGCCGCAGGTCGACGTGCAGGCGATCAACCTGCTTTCCGAAGCGCAGCTTCAGGCCGAGGCCTACATCGCGCAGGCGGAAGCGCACTGCCGGCGGGTCACCGTGGAAGCACGGGAGCAGGCGGCGGCCATCCTGGGCGACGCCCAGCGGCGCGCCGAAGTGGCCGCCCAGGAAGCGGCCCAGACCTACCGCCAGCAGGCGGGCCCCGGCTACGCCGCCGAGCTGGAGGAGATGGAGCGCCGCATGGCCTGGCTCCAGGCGTTCTGCCATGCGGTGCAGGTTCAGTTGAAGGCGGCCTCCGACGCCTTCTCGGGTGAGATCGACAAGCTCACCCGCATGCCCGAAAATCCAAGAAAGGGACAGCATGAGCGTTTATGAGCGGATCGGCGGCCAGGAGGCCCTCATCGCGGTGGTCGATGACTTCTACGAGCGGGTCATGGCCGAACCGGATCTCGCGCGGTACTTCGCCGGGTCCCCGATGAACCGGCTGAAGGGCAAGCAGGTGGAGTTCTTCGCCGCCGCGCTCGGTGGCCCCGACCACTACGACGGGCTGTCGATGAAGGACGCCCACCGCGGCCGTGGCATCACCCAGGAAGACTTCGGCAAGGTGGCCAAGCTGCTCGCCGATTCCCTTGCGGACGCGGGTGTCCCCGCCGGCACCGTCGACGAGATCATCGGCGCGATCGCTCCCCTGTCCCAGGACATCGTCGCCACCTCCGTCTAAGGCGCGCCGCACAGGCTTCATAAGAGCACCCGCGCGGGTGAGACAGCCGCCCGAAGGGCGTCCTTTGAGGGTGGCGGTGGGTGACGGGAGGGGGAGGTGCCGCTCGCCCGCGCGGGCCGCCACCGTTCGGAGTTTGCAGACGCCCCGCCGGTCTTTAGGCTCTCGGCATGCCCAACCAGCGCATCTTCGTGAACCTGCCGGTGCGGGACCTGACCAGGGCCAAGGTCTTCTGGTCCGGCCTCGGCTACGTCTTCGACCCGCAGTTCACCGACGAGAACGCGGCCTGCCTGGTCATCAGCGACTCGATCTACGTGATGCTGCTGACCACCGAGTTCTTCGGAAACTTCGCGCCAGGCAAGGAGATCGTCGATGCCAGCCGGGCGGTCGAGGCGATCTTCGCTCTCTCGGCCGAAACCCGGGAGGAGGTCGATGCCCTGGTCGACGGCGCGCTCGCGGCCGGCGCGACCGAGCCTCGGGAGCCGATGGACCACGGCTTCATGTACCAGCGCAGCTTCGACGACCTCGAGGGACACCAGTGGGAGGTCGTCTGGATGGAACCCGGGTGACGCCGGTCAGGAATAGGTCCAGTGACCGAGCCAGGATTCCCGCCACGCGACGGTCAGTTCCCCCAGACCGTCCACATCGGACTGATCCAGCCGCGCCTTCCAGGCTTCCTCCAGCGCCGAACACAGCTTCGCCGTGGGAGGCTGCGCCCCGTCGCCGGAAAATCGCCGCAGCGCCGCCTTGGGCACCGCGAGCTTCGCCTTGCCCCGCACCACGGATCGCTCGGTGGCGCGGCACAGCAGGTACTCGACCGTGGCCGCCTCGTGGCGGGCCGCCCGGAGGGCATCCGTCGAGGGGGGTGGCGGGAGTACCTGGTCCAGCGCCTCGTAGAGGCACCTCAACGGCACGCCCAGCGCGTCGTCGTGCCGCGGGATGCGCCAGGACACCCAGACCGCCAGCATGTCCGCCACCTCCGCCGCCGAAGCCGGCCGGTGCGCGAAGGCGGGTCCGGCGAAGGTCTGGTAGTCACTCGCGAGATCGGGATCGGCCGGCCCCGGACCGGCCGGTTCCGGCCGCACACCCAGGCGGTCGAACAATTCCCGCAGGAGCTTGCGCGGACGGGCGGGCGCGGTGCCTTCTTCGAGCAGTTTGCCCAGGATCCGGTTCAGCCGGTCGACACCGACTCCCTGGATCGAGAGCACCAGATGGCAGAAGGCCACGTCGGCCAGTGTCGTTTCCGCGCAGGACACCACTCCCACCCGCGGATAGCGCTGCAGGAACGAGACGATCGCGTGCGCCGAACCGACCCGGGCCGGACCCGCGCAGGTCACCGGAAGGCAGGTGCCGATCCGGGCACGGGAGGCCAGATCCCCGTTGTAGAGCGGGGAACGCCCGTCACCGGCGTGACAGATCTCGAACCAGTTCCCCGGCCGGTGCCCTGGCCGGGTGTCGGCGATCCAGAGCCCGAAACCGTGCTTCTCGCTCAACTCCCGGAAGCGGTCGGCGAGTTCGAACCGCATCGCGGCCGAGACGTCGCGCAGCGCGATGGCGAACCGGACCGCCAGCGACGCGGGCGGCGAGGGGATTTCCTTGCGGGTGGACAGATCGTGGTTGCGGGTCTTCACCACGATCGGCAACTGGGCCGGGCACTGCAGGGTCAGCAACGGCGCCCCGGCGACGTTCGTCGCGATTTCGGTGATCTCCTTCACCAGGTCGCGGACGGCCAGACCGTGCCACTCCCCCAGTTCGCGCGCGGCCGGATCCACCGCGATCAGCCCGTCGAAGGTCTCCGCCGACTCGTAGATGAACGCCGGATTCGGCCAGGCGGTCCGCCGGAAGCTCCAGCCCTCCTCACTCACCTCGGGCGGCTCGGCGTGCTGCTGGGCGTCAGGACGCTCGATGCCTTCGGCGCCGCCCGCGCGATTCCGGGTCCGCGTGCCGATCACCACTCCGGCGCCGTTCGCCGACGAACACAGAGTCTCCAAGAAGGTCGCGTTCGCGGGATCGGGCTCCATGAGCTCGCGAAGGTAATCCGGGAGGGCGCGTACGTGGCGCACCTCGAAGTCGACCTTGGTCACCGGCTGCCGGGTGATCTCGAACCCGGCCCTGGCCAGATCGGCCATCGTGCGGATCGAGGTTCGCCGGTGCAGCGACGTCATCACCACCACCCCCGGATGAGTCGAAGCGGACGTTGAAGGCCATCGGTTCCCGGCGTTCCCGGGCGCCTTCACCGGCCCACCGCGGCACGCCGATGCGCGACAGCGGAACGGCGGACTCGTGCCACGAACGTTGTCTCAACAACAGTAACGCGGTAAGCAAGGGCACCCCGACCGCGAGCGTCAAGGAAACCTGCACCACCTCACCCGGGCTCTTCGTGGCGATGGTGGCGGCCAGGCCGGCGGCGACGCCGATGCTCAGCTGGCCGAGCGCGCGAGGCAGGGTACCGAGGTAGCCGACCACGGTCCGGCGCGGCGGCAGCGAGAGCCGGGTGTAGAGGAAGCCCGGGACCAGCAGCAGCATGGTGATCACCGACTGGCCGTCCCCTACCTGCGTGAGCGCGTCGGTGGCCTTACGGCCGTACGGCCACGGGCTGCCCACCAGCAGCCAGCCCAGGATGAACGACACCGCGCCGACGCCCAGCGCGTAGAGCATCACGCTGAACGGCCCGGATTTGGTGGAGTCCTTGAGGACCAGCCCCGCTCGCACACGGACCTGCTCGCCGTGCTGGCGCGAGCCGGCAGGCCGCCAGTACGCCCGCGCCTCGTTGTCGGTCACGGCGTTGACCAGCACCAGGTCGTGCCCGAACTGGCGGTCGGCCAGTTCCCAGGCCGCGGCCCGCAGGTTCGGTGCGGTGAACTGCGGGTGGCGCAGCAGCGAGTTGTCCAGCTCGTTGGCGGGTGTCCGCACCGCGTCGCCGGTGGTCGCGGCCGCGGCGAGCCGGTGACAGGCGGGGATGCTCTGCGCGGACAGGCCGGGTCCCGGCTGGCCGGCCTCCCATCTCCGGCGGCGCACCAGATCCGCCAGGCGGCGCAGCGTGGTCTGGGCCTGGAGTTCGAGGATCTTGTGGTCGCCACCTCCGGTCAGCGCCGCGGCTTCCCGGCGCCCGGCCAGCGAACGCAGGTCCGCGGCCAGGCTGTCGACGAGTTCGCGGTCGGCGTCGGTCGACAGGTACATGCGGGCGATCTCGGCTTCCGGCGCGGTGCGGGCGACCAGGTGGTAGGACTTCAGCGTGGCGGGAATGGTGGTCTCGTAGCCGACGAAGTAGCCGTGATGGCCCGACGTCAGCCGCCGCCACTGTTCCTTGAACCACGGACGCGCCTTCGCGTCGACGTGCAGCGGCGTTTCGTAGGTGAGCCGCTGTTCGTCCACGGAGTCGTCGAGTGCGACCACGAGCAGGTACTCACGGACCGCGATGGTGAGCAGTTGCGCGTACTCGACCAACAGGTGCGCGTAGTCGTCGAGCACGCGCAGCGCCATTTCCCGGCATTGACGGCCGTAGCCGGGCACGGTGCCGTCCGCGGACTCCAGGACGAACTCCTCCGCCGGATGGGTTCGTTCGGTGAGCAGGGTCAACAGCGCCTGCTGGACCAGCCAGCGCGGTTCGTGGACCTGGAACAGGAACGTGTTCAGTTCGTGCTTCGCCGACTGCGCGTGCTCGTCCCCGGCCAGGATTCCGCGCAGCAGCCGGTAAAGGCCCGAAGCGATCAGCCGGGACGCCTCGTGCTGGGTCAGCCGCGGAAGCTTGCGGCCCCGGCTGTCGAGGACGTCGACCGGTGACGCGTCGCGCCGGGGCAGCCGCGTCAGCGGCACCCACAGCTGGTGGGTCCGCGCCTTGTCCCGCTCGCCCTGGTCGCGGCCGATCAGGTCACCCAGCGCCGCGGTCGCCTGGCGCTGGCCCTCGTCGAGCAGTCTCAGGCTGACGTCCACTTCGGTCGTGCGGCGCGCGGTGCCGTGTTCGACCACGGTGAGCCGTTCGGTCAGCCGGCGCACATGGTTTAACCGCAGCGACGTGTCGAGCAGGGCGAGGCCGACGGCGGCCCCCTGACGGGAAAGTCGTGGCGGCGCACCGGGAATCGGTACCGTCTCGATCGCATGCCGCAGGCTCTCCATCCCATCCACGACTGTGAGACGTTACCGCGTCGCGCTCAGCAACGGCTGGGACCGAAATACGCCCAGACGGAGTACAGCCGGCCTCTTCACCGAAATGCGTTGCCCGGCCGCGGAGCGCTACCGTCCGAAGAGTGCGGGAGATCGCCGTGTTCAGTGGGAGCGCCCACCCCGGCCTGGCGGCCGCGATCTGCGCTCAGCTGGGGCTCGAACCGCGGTCCGCACGGGTCTCGCGGTTCGCCAACGACTGCCTGGAGGTGCGGCTGCCGGCGAACTGCCGCGAGCGCGACGTCTTCCTGATTCAGCCGATCGTGGCTCCGGTGCAGGAAAACCTCGTCGAGTTGCTGCTGATGTGCGACGCCGCCCGTGGGGCGTCAGCGGCACGGACGACGGTGGTGCTCCCCCACTTCGCCTACGCGCGCTCCGACAAGAAGGACGCGCCCCGGATCTCCATCGCCGCCCGCCTGGTCGCCGACCTGCTGGTCACCGCCGGTGCGGACCGGGTGCTGGCGATGGCCCTGCATTCTCCGCAGGTGCACGGATTCTTCAGCGTCCCCGTGGACCACCTGCACGCGCTGCGCGAGCTGGCCGCCCATTTCCGCCATGGCGACCTGACCAACACCACGGTCGTCGCCCCGGATCTCGGCTACGCCAAGGAGGCCGCCCGGTTCGCGCGCCTGCTCGGCGTGCCGGTGGCCGCCGGGGCGAAGGAACGCTTCCCCGACGACCGGGTGGTGATCAGTTCGGTGATCGGCGACGTCAGCGGGCGCGACGTGATCGTGCTCGACGACGAAATCGCCAAAGGCAGCACGGTGCTCGAACTGCTGGCCAGGCTGCGCGAACGCGGCGCGGCCTCGATCCGGGTCGCCTGCACTCACGGGTTGTTCGCCGGTGACGCGCTCACCCGGATCGGTGACCAGGACGACGTGCTGGAGATCGTGTGCACCGACACCGTGCCGATCCCGCCCGGGCACCGCCACGCCAAGCTGACCGTCCTGTCGGTGGCGCCCGCGCTGGCCGAGGCCATCCGGCGCATCCACAACGGCGAGTCGGTCAGCGCCCTGTTCGACACCTGAGTTTCCGGGGCGGACGCGGTCAGGCGCCGGGGAGAATCACCTTGCGGAGTACGTCACGGGGATCGGGAGCGGACGCGATCTGGGCGGCGGCGTCACGAGCGCGCCGGGTGAACGACGGATCGCCGAGCACCCGGGCCACGGCGGGGCCGAGCTGTTCCACGGCCGAGATCGTTGTCGCGACCCCCGCCGCGGCCGCACGGGCGGCGTTGCGAGGCTGGTCGGCCCCCCTGCGGCCAGAGCACCATCGGGACACCGTGGGCCAGGGCCGCCGGCACGGTACCGGAGCCGCCACTGCCGATGACGAGCGAGGCACCATCGAGAAGCTCGTCGAGCGGAGCGAACTCGACGGTGCGGACCCTGCCTTCGCGATCGGGGTCGGCGAGCATCCGAGGGCACGGATCGAGGTAGCCGGCGGAACGTGCCTGGGTCACCCCGTGCTCCCGGTACCGGGCCTCGGCGACGCGGGCGATCTCCCGGCCGACCCCATCGGGCACTCCCGAGAGGAGCCCAACGGTGTAATGCGGAACAGTGAGCGCACTCGCCACGAAGGGCCCCACCGTGTCGTAGGCATCGCTGATCACGATGTCGGTCCCACGGGTGCGGGCCGCCGCGAGCACGGCGTCCGCGGCGGTGTCGAGCAGGACACCCCCGAACATCTCGCCCGCGACCTCCGCAGTAGGTGCGAAGACGTCGGCACCGCCACCATCACCCTCACCGGCACCACCCGCCGACGGGGAACGCTCACGCGGGATGCGCGGTGAGGAAGTTCCACATCACCGTGGCCGCCGCGGCCTGTGCGCCCACCCCCGCGGTGAACGGCACCTCGCCGGCCTTGACGGCCGGCCAGGGATGTCCGATCCCGTGGTACAGGGCGGAAGCGACCGCCGTCCCGTCGTGGCAGCCCGCCCAGGTGGTCAGTGTCAAAGGTCCGCTGTGGGTGACCGAATCCGCCGAGGGACAACCGTCCCGCGAACGCCATTGCGCGACGGTGCCGGTGAAAGAGCCCTCGCCGCGCACCAGCGTGTCGGCCGCGCCTGCCGCGATCAGCACCGGTTTCGGCGGCCCTTCGCACATCGCGGGCGGGAGCGCGCCGTAGGTGGCGAAACCGGCGAAAAGCGCCGGATGCCGGCACATCTCCTCGAAGGTGAGGCGTGCGCCATTGCTGTAGCCGACCAGGTACACGCGCTTGGGATCACTGCCGAAGTACCGGATCGCGTCATCGGCGACGCCGGTGACGAAGCCCACGTCGTCCACATTGGCCGCCGAGGCCCGGCCACAGCAACCGTGGCCCGCGTTCCACGAGTTGGCTGTCCCTTGTGGATAGACAAGGTCGGCCAGGCCGCGCTCGGCATAGGGAAGAAAGCCGGTGCGTATCGACTCCTGCCGCGCGGTGTATCCCCGGCCGTGCAACACGATCAGCAACGGGCGGCCGGGTTTGCCCGCCGCGCCGATCGCGAGATAGGTGCGCCGGATGCCGCCCACGGTGAGATCGCGTTCGGTGCTCGGCGCGCCGCCGGACACCGCGGCCCGGGAAGCCTGCGTGACCACCGCGGGCGGGACCGAGGGGCTCGTGCCGGGCGAGCACGCCGCGATGCCCAGCACCACCAACGACACCAGGACCGCCCACAGGGCGGCGAACCGTCCCTTTCGACCGGATGGAGACCTCACCACACCCCAAGTCTGCACCGGAGTACCGCGAAGCCGGCGTGAACCGGACCCATGACCTGAACGTGTGAAGCGACATAGTGTGACTGAAAAACCTCTTAGGTCTGTTTCATTGGCCTGCCAGCCCGTTCCCAGAAAAGATGAGCAAACTCGGCCGGGTGGTGGGAGAAAAACATATGTCCGCGAAGTCGCGGTTGTCCCTTTTATTGTCGATTCGCGCGGACGAACGGCCGGAAGCCGTCGCGTTCCGTGACGGTGACGACGGCCGCGTCCTCACCTGGCGGGCGTTGGCCGCGCACGCCGGGCGCTGGCAGGCGGCCGTACGTTCCGGCGAAATCACCCCCCACGCGCGAGTGGGCCTGGTGGCCGCCGGGCCGCTGGAGTTCACCGCCGCCTACCTCGGCTGCGTCGCGGCGGGCCTGACCGCCGCGCCGGTCGACCCCCGGCTGACGCCCACCGAACTGACCTCGGCCCTGGCCCGGCTCCGGGCCGATGTCGTCGCCACGGACGATGTCGCCCGCACCGGTTCCGGACCGGGCACGTGGCGCATCACTCTCGACGGCCCGGTGAAGGTCTGCTCCACTACCCGCCCGGCCCGGACGGTGGCCCTGCGGCCCGCGGTACTACTGACCAGCTCCGGCACCACGGGGCGGCCGAAGGGCATCCCGCTGTCGGAGTGGCAACTGCTTCACGCCGCCGGCCGCGTCGCCCGCCACCACCGGTTCGGACGCCACGAGCGCGGCTACACGACGCTGCCGCTGTTCCACGTCAACGCACAGGTGATGGGCCTGCTGGCCACGGTCGTCAGCGGCGCATCCCTGGTCATCGACCGCCGTTTCGACCCGGCCGGGTACTGGGCCCGGGTCGAAGAGTGGAAACCGACGTGGCTCAACACCGTTCCCGCGATCCTCGCCTCCCTCGCCGGCCTGCCCGCGCCGACGCTGTCCGGAATCCGGTTCGCGCGCTCGGCGTCGGCGCCGCTGCCACCCGCGACCGCTGAGGCGTTCACCGGGCGGACCGGCATCGGGGTCCTGGAGACCTACGGCATGTCCGAGGCCGCCGGGCAGATCACCGCCAACCCGCTCGAGCCCGCCGAGCGCCGGAGGGGATCCGTGGGCACGCCGGTCGGCGTTGAACTCGGTATCGGCGACGACGGCGAGATCCTGTTGCGGGGCAGGCAGATCGTCAGCCACTACCTCGACCTCGCCGAGGACGGGCCGGAGCGGGCGCGCCCCGCCCGCACGCCGTCCGGCTGGCTGCGCACGGGTGATATCGGTTCGCTGGACGACGCGGGCTTCGTTCGCCTGGCCGGCCGGGCCGATGACGTGATCAACCGGGGCGGCGAGAAGATCTATCCGCAGGAAATCGAGAACGTGCTGCTCGGCCATCCGGCGGTGGCCTCGGCGGCGGTGGCGGCCACCCCGCACGACCGGCTGGGCCAGGTTCCCGCCGCGTTCGTGACCGCGCGGCCCGGTACCGGTGACGACCTCGGCGAACTCCGGGAATCGCTGCGCGCGTGGTGCGCCGACCGTCTCACCCGGTACAAACGCCCGGCGGTGATCGAGGTGACCGACTCCCTGCCGCTCGGGCCGACCGGAAAAGTCCTTCGCCGGATGCTGGCGGTCACCCGGTGAGCCAGGCACTGGCGAGGGAGCACCTGCACTACGTCGACATGATCCGGGTCCTCACCATCGGACTCGTCATCGGCACGCACGTGCTGGCGCTGGAGCCGATCGCGCCGACCATCGGCCTCGGTGCGGTGACCATCGTCTTCCATGTCAGCCGTGAGGTGTTCTTCCTCCTCACCGCCTTCGTGCTGACCTACAGCACCACGCGCCGGAAACCGCACTGGCCTTCGTTCTGGCGAAAGCGCTTTCTGTTCGTGGCCGTGCCCTATCTGACGTGGACGGTGCTCTATTTCCTCGCCGACGGGCCCCCGTTACGCGCCGACGTGTTCTGGCAGGACCTGCTCACCGGTACGGCCCGGTACCACCTGTACTTCCTGCTGGTGTCGATGCAGATCTACCTGGTGTTCCCCCTGATCCGCGAACTGCTGCGCGCTACCCGCGGGCGGCACGGCGCGGTGCTGGCCGCGTGCGCGGCCTTCCAGGTGCTGTTCAGCTTGTTTGTCCAAAAAGGATGGACGGCCGGTGTTCTCACGGGCTGGCTGCACTTTCCCGACGCCCTGTTGCCGAGTTATCTCGGCTATGTCGTGGCCGGCGCGATCGCCGGTGAGCACCGCGAAGAACTCGTCGCGTGGACACGGGCCAACTTCCGGCTGGTCCTGGCCGGATGCTGGAGCACGATCTTCGTCGGCGTGGGTATCTACGCAGGACAGGTCTTCATCGGCGGAGAAACACCGCTCGCCGCCAGTGGCGTGTGGCAGCCCGCGGTCGTCGTGGAAAGCGCCGGGATCGCTTGGGCGTTCCTGGCACTCGGGTTGCGCTGGCAGGACCGGGGTTTGCCGGGAAAGCGGCTCATCCAGTCCACTTCGGACGCTTCCTTCGGCGTTTACCTGATCCACCCCCTGATCCTCCAGTACCTCCTCACCGGGGCCGCGGCGATCGGGCTGATCACGCTCGCCGGCACCCTGCCGCCCGCCCTCGTCCTGGTGCTCATGGTGGCGGTGCTGGTGCCGCTGGTCTATCTCCTCTCCGGACTGACCGCGGCCGCCCTGCGTCACACCCCGGCCAGTCTCGCGCTGGCCGGGCGGGCCCGCCGCCGCACGCCCGCGAACAGCCGAAAGCGCCTGGATCCCGCACTCGCGACCACAGGAGGCATGCGATGACCGCGCACGGTCTCACCATGGTGATCGACCCCGGCCTGCCCACCGGTGCCTTCACCGATCTGGTGACCAGCCACGGCGACCACATCGGCCTGGTCAAGTTCGGCTGGGGCACCGCCCTGGTCACCCGCGACCTGGACCGGAAAGTGGCCGTCCTGAGGGAGAGCGGCATTGGGTTCTTCTTCGGCGGAACCCTGTTCGAGCACCACCTGTTCGGCAACCGGCTCGGCGAATACCTCGATCTGGTGGAGCGGACCGGCGCCACCCACATCGAGGTCTCCAACGGCACGATCCCGCTCGACCAGCACGCCAAGGCAGGCCACGTGCGCCGCATGGCGCGGTACCGGCCGGTGCTCTCCGAGGTGGGGTACAAGGACGCGGACCGTTCCGCCCGGCTTTCTCCCGACGACTGGGTGAACGCCGTCACCGAAGACCTCGACGCGGGCGCGGACATGGTGATCACCGAGACACGGGAAAGCGGCCGCAGCGGCATGGCCCGTCCTGACGGCCACCTCCGCGACGAAGTGCTGCGCGCGGTGCTGGCCGCCGTCGACGCCGGCCGGCTGCTGTTCGAAGCGCCCACCAAGGATCTGCAGGTCGAACTGCTGCGGGCGATCGGCCCGGGAGCCAACCTGGGCAACATCGCCGCGGCGGACGTGATCGGCGTGGCCACGCTCCGGCTGGGTCTGCGCGGGGACACCCTCCTGCAGTTCGCGCCCCGCGTCGCTTCCGTCGCATAGCTGGGAGAAGGGAAAGAAGGACATTGCGTGACACGCACGACGCCTGCCACATCGCGGTCCCGGCCCGGGATCTCGACGAGGCGGTGGATTTCTATGTCTTCGGCCTGGGCGCGAAACTCGCCCGCCGCTACGACGACCGCGTCACCTTCGACTTCTTCGGTGACCAGCTCGTCTGCCACCTCTGTGAGGAGGTCCCGGAGGAAGCGGTCGCCTATCCACGTCATTTCGGGGTGAGCTTCGCGCGAAGCGAGGATTTCGACCGCCTGGTGCGGTTGGTGGAGAACCGGAAACTGCGGACGCTTTCCGGCCCCGCGGTGCGGTTCGAAGGCACCGCGGAACAGCATCGCACGATCTTCCTGGCCGACCCGTCGAACAACGTCATCGAATTCAAGAACTACGACGATCCGAGACTGCAGTACTGACGCGTCGCCGAGGACGCGGCGACCTGCTCATGGACCCTCGGACGAAGACCGCCGGTCGCCGGATCCCGGATCGGTGAGGCGATAGCCCACGCCCGGCATGGTGGCGATGACGGGCGGGTCGCCCAGTTTGCGGCGCAACCGGCCGATGGTCACGGTGACCGTGTTGGTGAACGGATTGGCGTTCTCGTCCCAGACCCGTTCGAGCAGTTCCTCGGTGCTGAGGTAGGCGCCGTCGGCCAGCAGCAGGGCCTCCAGGAGCGCGAACTCCTTCACCGAGAGGTCGAGTCCCCGGCCGTCGCGGGTGGCCGTGCGAGGGACCGGGTCGAGTTCGATGCCGGCGCCACGGAGGGTCCGTGCGCGGGCGGCCGGGCGCCGTCGCGCCAGTGCCCGGACGCGAAGGACGAGTTCGGGGAAGTGGAAGGGCTTGGGGAGGTAGTCGTCGGCGCCCAGGGTCAGGCCGCTGACCCGGTCGCCGGGTGAGGCCGCCGCGGTCAGCATCAGGACCATGGCGCGATCGTCGCGGTCGGTGATCATCCGGCAGAGCGTGTCGCCGTGGATGCCGGGCAGGTCGCGGTCGAGAACGACGACCTCGTAGGCGTTGAGGTCGAGTTTGGCCGCGGCGGCGAGACCGTCGTGGGCGACATCGACGGCCATGCCCTGGTCCCGGAGTCCCTCGGCCACGACGTCGGCCAGCGCTCGCGCGTCTTCGACCACCAGGATTCTCATACCGGCACCCGTTCCGAGGTCAGGGGCAGCGAAACGACGACGCGAAGCCCGCCTTCCGGTCGCGCGTACAGGCCCAGTCTGCCGCCATGAGCCCGCGAAATCGCCGAGACGATCGAGAGGCCGAGACCGGAGCCGTGTTCCGAGCCGGTCCGGTCGGCGGCGAGTCGCTGGAACGGCTTGGTGAGACGGTCGACGTTGTCCTGGTCGAACACCGCGCCACCCGTCTCGACGACGAGTGCCGCGGTGCCGTGCTCGTCGTTCGTCGCGACCCGGATCCAGCCTCCCTCGCTGTTGTGCGTGATCGCGTTTTCGATGAGGTTGTCCACCATGTGGGCGAGCAGCGTCGGGTTGCCCCAAGCCGGGGTGGCATCCCGCAGGCCGCGGTCGTCGACGGTCAGGGCCTTGGCCGCGATCCGGTCGATGCGCGCGGTCAGAGCCGCGGATACCAGCTCCCGCACCGGGACCGGAGCTTCGTCCTCCAGCGCGCCGTGCTGCGCGCGGGCGAGGACGAGAAGTCCTTCCAGGAGGCGGTCGGCCCGGTCGAGTTCGGCACCAAGGCGGTCGGCCAACGCGACCGTTTGCGCCGAGGGCCGCGGTTTCGCGACCGCCACGTCCAACGACGCCCGCATGGTCGCCAAGGGGGTGCGCAGTTCGTGCGAGGCATCGGCCACGAACCGGCGCTGGGCGGCGAACGAGGATTCCAGGCGCTCCAACAGGCCGTCGATGGTGTCGGCGAGGTCCTTGACCTCATCGGCCGGTCCCGGCACGGCCAGCCGCTGGTGGAGATTCTCGGCGGAGATCCGCCGCGTGAGGCCGGTGATGGTCCGCAACGGGCGCAGGACCCGTCCGGCGACGAGCCTGCCCAGCACCACCGAGATCACCGCCATCACGGCGAGGGCGATCAGCGAACCGGCCAGCAGCCGGCGGGACTGCGCGGTCTGGGCCTGCGCCAGTTGCGCCCGCAGTCCGTGAATCAGTTCCTGCGCGGCCGGGAGATCGGTCCGCTGAGCCTGCGTGGGTGGCCCGGGCGCGCTCACCTTGCCGCCGGCCAGCAGATTGGTCAGCACCAGCAGGACGATGCCGGAAGCGAGAAAGACACCGGCGTACAGGATGGTGAAACGCAGCCGCACACTTCGCCGTGGCCTCTTCGGGCCTCGCGCCTTCTCCATGTGTTCTCCCCGTCCGTGCCGGCCTCCAGGATGCCGTGCCGCCCCTAACAGCGGTATGACAACGGCGGTTCGGGTCGTGTGAGGCCCGGGCCGATAGACCGGGCGAATGCGAAACGACCGATCGTTCACCGCGTCCGTACGCCAGGAGTGGATCTCCTTCCGCAGCCGGGGGCGGTTCGTCGCCCTGGCGGCCGTGGTGACCCTCACTGTCCTTTTAGGACTCGTATACGCCTTCGTCAACCGCTCGACCTGTAGCGAGGGGAACGTCGTGGTGACCTGCGCCAGTGACCCGGTGGGGCCGCAGGGGGAAGCGGTGACCGACCATTTTTCCTTCGGCCATCGGTCGCTCACCGGCGATGGCGTCCTCACGGTCCGGATGACCTCGATGACCGGCATCATCACCTACCCGCCACCGCGCCACGACAAGATCGTCCCCGGGCTGGTGCCATGGGCCAAGGCGGGCATCATGATCAAGGACGGGCTCACGCCGGGTTCCCGGTACGCCGCGATCATGGTCACCGGCCACAACGGCGTGCGGATGCAGTCCGACTATGTCCACGACACCCCGGGCAGCCCCGGCGGCGTGTCCGCCCAGGCGCCGCGCTGGCTACGCCTGGCCCGCTCCGGCGACAGCATCACCGGCTTCGAGTCGGCCGACGGCACCCACTGGACGCAGGTCGCCACCGCCGGCCTCACCGGACTGCCCAAGACCGTCCAAATAGGACTCTTCGCCACCTCTCCCGGAGATCTCACCCTCGAACCCACCGGTCTCGGCGCGAGCCGGTCGAAGGTGCGCTTCACGCAAGCCACCGCCACCTTCGACAACGTCACCCTGACCGGCGCGGCCGGCGAAGCGTGGCGCGGCGACGTGGTCGGCGGAGGGGACCGGACCGAATGGGAGCGCGACCACCAGGCGCCCGGACTCGTCACGGCGAACGGCTTGTTCACGGTGACCGGGTCCGGTGACGTCGGCCCGATGGGCACCCAGCACGGCTACGACATCGAGGACACGCTGATCGGCCTCGCCATCGCCCTGATCATCGTGCTCATCGTGGCCGCGCGGTTCGTGGCCCGTCCGGCTACGGCGCCGCTGGACGGCCGGGCCCTGGCGGCGAAGATCGTCGTCCTCGGCGGCGCGACCTTCTCGACCGGGCTCGTCACCGTGGGCGTGGCGTTACCGGCCGGAGCGGCGGCCCTGCGCGCCTTTGGCAGTTACGTCCGGCCGGTGTCCACTTTGACGGAGATACGGATCATCGTCTGCCTCGCCGGGGTGATCGCCGTAGCCGCCGTGCTCGCCGCGGCCCTGGGTGCGCTGTTCCGGCGGGCTTGGCCGGCGAGCCTCATCGCGAACGCGGCGATCGTCGTTCCGGCCGTCCTGGCGACTTCACCTCTGCTGCCCGACACCGTGGCAGCCTGGCTGCTGCGCCTGACCCCGGCCGCCGGCTTCGCGGTCGAACAAAGCAGGCCGGAGTTCGCCCAGGTGATCGGCCACTACACACCGTCGGTGGGCTATTTCCCGTTACCCGGATGGGCCGGGTTCGCGGTGCTGGGTGGCTACACCGCTGCGCTTCTCGGCTTCGCCTTTCTCCGGCTCCGTCGCCGGTCTTCTCCGGAACCGCGGTGGCGGTGAGATCTTCCGATGAACCTTCGCGACTCGCGCCTCCGTGGCCAATGTGGACGCGGCCATCGCATCCGGCTCCGCCGGGAGCACGAACACCACGGCATGGCCGCCGACTAGGCTCCGGTCCCATGGCCAGGTACTTCGACATCCATCCCGAGAATCCGCAGCGCCGCGCGATCGGCCAGGTGGTCGACCTGCTCCGGGCCGACGGCCTGATCGCCTACCCGACGGACTCCTGTTTCGCGCTGGGGTGCCAGCTGGGCAGCGCCGCCGGGCTGGAACGGATCCGCACGATCCGGCACCTCGACGATCGTCACCATTTCACCCTGGTCTGCCGCGATTTCTCCCAGCTCGGGCAGTTCGTCTATCTCGACAACACCGTTTTCCGTGCCCTCAAGGCCGCCACGCCGGGCCGGTACACCTTCATCCTCCCGGCCACCAAGGAGGTACCGCGCCGTCTGCTCAACCCCAAGAAGAAGACGGTGGGGGTGCGCATTCCCGACCACGTCGTGACCCAGGCCCTGCTCGACGCGCTGGGAGAACCGCTGGTGTCGAGCACGCTGCTCCTGCCCGGCCAGGCGGAACCACTCACCCAGGGCTGGGAAATCAAGGAGGAACTGGACCACGTGGTCGACGCCGTACTCGATTCCGGGGACTGCGGAACCGAACCGACCACCGTTGTCGACTTCTCCGAGGGGGAACCACAGATCGTGCGCCACGGGGCCGGTGACCCCACGCGGTTCGAAAGCTGAGCCTTTCCGCCAGAATGGGTTTCCCGCGGGGGCGGGGCGGTGCAGGATCGGATCGGGGGCTTCTCCGCACGAGGAATCGGGGGTGTGGTGGAATTCCGGATTCTGGGGCCGCTCGAGGTGGTCTCCGCCGAGGGCCGCGTCGAGCTCGGCGGGCCCAAGCCCCGGGTGGCGCTGGCGTTGCTGCTCGCGCACGCCGGCACGGTGGTGCCCGCGGAACGGCTCATCGCCGCGATGTGGCCGGACCGTGCGCCCTCCTCGGCGGCCAAGAACCTGCAGACCTATATCTGGTCATTGCGCCGCGCGTTCGCCCAGGCCGACGATGACCCGCGGATCGTGGCGCGGTCGGGCGGATACGTGATCACGCCCGGTCCCGGCGAACTCGACCTGACCGTCTTCGCCACGCTCGCCGGCGAAGGGCGCCGGCTGCTCGCCACTGATCCCGCACAGGCGTCGGCGAAACTGCGGGCCGCGCTGGCGCTGTGGCGGGGGCCCGCGCTGATGGACTTCCACGTGCCCGAACTGGAGATCGAGGCGAGCAGGCTCGCCGAGCAGCACCGGACGGTGCTGGAGGCACGCTTCGAAGCCGATCTCGCGCTGGGCCGGCACGCGGAACTCGTACCCGAACTGGCCGCTTCGGTCGCCGAACATCCGGCGCGCGAACGACTCCGCCGGCTGCTGATGCTCGCGCTCTACCGATGCGGGCGCCAAGCCGACGCGCTGGCCACCTTCGCCGAAGCCCGCCGGTATCTGGTCGGCGAACTCGGCGTGGAACCCGGCCGCGAGCTGCGGGAGCTGCACCAGCGGATCCTCGCCGCGGACAACGGCCTGGACCTGCGCGGGGAGATCCCGCGCGCCGTCGTCCCGGCCGAACTTCCGCACACCATAACGGGTTTCGCCGGACGAGAAGCCGAGCTGGAGCGCTTGGAGGAGATCACGCGGAAGGCCACCGTCGTGGTGATCGAGGGCGTCGGCGGGGTCGGCAAGACGGCGCTGGCGGTCCGGTTCGCGCACCGGATCGCCGGCGGGTTCGCCGACGGCCAGCTCGCGGTGAACCTGCGCGGCTTCGACCCCGGGCAGCCGCCGGTCGAGCCCGAAGAGGCTTTGCGGTCCTTGCTGCGCGGGCTGGGCGCCGACCCGCGCTCCCTCCCGTCGGAGGCGGCCGACCTGGCGCGCCTGTTCCGCAGCCGGTGCGCGGGCCGGAAACTGCTGATCCTGCTGGACAACGCGGCGAGCGCCGAGCAGGTACGGCCCCTGCTTCCGGGCGAGCCGCACTGCCGGGTCGTGGTCACCAGCCGGCACCGGCTCGGCGGACTGGTCACCCGGGAGGGCGCGGCACGGCTCACCCTGGACGTCCTGGGCGAGACCGAGGCGACCGAGGTGCTCGCCCATGTCGTGGGGGCGGAACGGGTGCGGGCCGAGCCCGTCGCCGCGGCCGAGATCGCCCGGCTGTGCGACGGTCTTCCGCTCGCGCTGCGCATCGCCGCAGACCGGGCGGGCATGGTGCCCGGCGCGCCGCTGACGAGCCTGGCGGCACGGCTGGCCGCCGAGCGCGAACGTCTGGACCTGCTCGCCGTTCCCGGCGACGACACCACCGCGGTCCGATCGGCCTTTTCCCTGTCCTACCGGGCCCTCGACGACGAGGCGGCCCGGCTTTTCCGGTTGCTGTCGCTGCATCCGGGCGAGGGCATCGGCGAAGGCGCGGCCGCCGCGCTGGGCGGCATGCCGGTCGCCCGCGTACGGCGGCTGCTCGATGTCCTGGCGGGCGCGCACCTGCTGGAATACGCCGCGCTGGACCGGGTCCGCTTCCACGACCTGATCCGGTTGCACGCCGCCGAACTGAGCGCGTCCACCGACTCGGAGGCCGAACGTGCCGCCGCGCGCCAACGGGTCGCCGAGTGGTACCTGCACACCGTCGACAACGCCGGGCGGCTGCTGATCCCCGCGCGGGTTCGTCCCGAACTGACCGTCCCCGAAGGCTGCGAGCCGCTCACCCCGCGCACCCATCGGGAAGCCCTTTCCTGGTTCGACGCGGAGGAGGCGAATCTGGCCGCGCTGATTCGCGAAACGGTGCGGGCACTGCCGTCGGTGGCGTGGAAGGTTCCGCTGGCGGCCTGGGATTTCTACTATCTTCGCCGTCCCTGGGCACCGGACCTGCCCGAACTGCACCGGCTCGGGCTCGACGCCGCCCGGGAGATCGGTGACACGCACGCGCAGGCCTGGGTGCTGACCAGCCTCGGATACCTGCCGTGGGCGTTGCGGCATCCCGACGAAGCGATCCCATTCCTGCTGGAAGCCCGGGAACTGTGGGAGGCGGGCGGTCCTTCCCGTGGACAGGGTGCGGCGTTCATCGCGCTCGGCATCTGTTACCGGGCCCAGGGGCGGTTCGGCGAAGCCAACGCGTGCTGCGAGCGCGCCGTCGAGATCTTCCACGCCCTGGGCGACCGCCACGGCGAAGGGTTCGCGCTGACCGGTGTCGGCGCCGGCTTCCTGGGAGACAAGCGATACGACGAGGCGGTCGTCCACCTCGAACGCGCGGTGAAGATGTTCGAACACGACAGCGACGTGTGGGGGCAGGCGGTCGCGCTGACCGATGCCGGCAACGCCTACCGGAACCTCGGCCGCACCACCGAGGCGCTGGATTGTCTCGGGCGGGCGCTCGACATGCACCGGGCGATCGGGGACCGGAAACGAGAGGCGGTCGTCCTGCGGTTGCTGGGCGAGACGCGCGTGGCGGCCGGTGAACCCGGGCCCGCGCGGGGCCTGTTCGAGCAGGCGCTGCAGATCTACGAAGACATTTCCGATCCGCACGCGCACGCCGTGGCCGCCCTCCTCGCGGCCTTGCCCCGGACCTCCTAGCTGCGCTTGTACCGCGTTTGGAGCGGTATTTGGACCGGTAAGGGCCATCCTGGCGGCCATGACGGACCACATCCAGGTCGACTCGGCGGCCTTGCACGCCGCGGCCGGGAACACCGGCCGGATCGGCGCCGGCCTCCACACCGCTGTGCGCGCGAACGCGCCGCGCCTGATCGACAGTGGCGCACCCACCCGGTGGGCGGCCAGTCAGGCGCTCGGGCAGTGCTCGGACGCCTGGGAGATGGAACTGACCAGGGCGGCCCAGGCACTGCACGACACCAGCGACAAACTGGCGCTCGCCGCCGGGCGCTACACCGCGACCGAGGCCACCATCGCCGAGACGCTTTCGGTGTTCCTCGATCAGGAGCGGTACTGCGCCGACAATGACCAATCCGACGGCAGCCACGGCGGAAACGGTTCCGCACAAGAGCACGGCGGTCGCGAAGCGTGTCCGCCTACTTCCGGTCGGATTCGTGATATGGCCGGGGAATTCCACTTCGACCCCGCGCCGGTGGACCGGGCGATCGGCCGGCTCACCACGATCCTCCAGCACGTCAACGCCGACACCGACCGGGTCCGCCGCCTCCAGCACGTGACCCGCCCCGGGGATTCGCCCGCCACCAGGACCTTCCACGCGAAGCTGACCACGTCGATGCGACGGCTGCAGGAGCAGCATCTCGCGCTCGCCAAGACCATCGAGGCACAGATCGAAACGCTGCGCCAGGCAAAGCGCCGGTACGCCGCCAGTGACAACGCCGCCATCACGAAGCTCAGGGATGCGCAATGACCGCTCCTGAATGGCTCAGCCAGGCGGTCGGAGATGTGGTCCAGACCGCCGAGAACGTCGTCTTCGCGGACGGGTCCCGACCGGCGGGCACCGATCCCGCGCAGATCTACGCGTGGTTCCACAATGGACCCGGCACCGGCTCCTATTCCACCGCGGGGGCGGATCTTTCGGCGCTCGCAACGTCCTATCCGGACTACGGCGAGCAGCTCAGGGGCGCCCAGCGCGAGCTCGCCGCGGGATGGACGGGCGCGAGCGCCCAGGCGGCGGTCTCCTCGTTCGACCCGGCGGTCAAGGCCGCGGACCAGCTCGCCCGGCACGCCGGCCGCGCGGACAAGGCGCTGACCGAACAGGTCACCTCGTTCGCGGACACGAAGAACCGCGTGATCAGTGTCGCGGCCACGCCCCCGAAGGGGCCGGGGATGAACCAGTTCGTCAACCCGCTCGCTCCGGACAACTACACCGCGGACGCGGCGGTGGCGGCCTACCAGTTGGGCACGCACAACAACCAGGACGCCTACGGCTCCTACCAGAGCCAGACCTCGCACCACGGCTCGGGCTTGCCCGTCGACGGTCCCCCACCACCCACCAAACGCCCGAAACCCGGGGGTGACCCGCCGCCGGAGGGCAATCCCCCGCCAGGCGGCCAGCCTCCCCCAGGCGGCCAGCCACCACCGGGCGGGCAGCCACCACCGGGCGGGCAGCCACCGGGCGGGCAACCGCCGTCGGGCACCCACCCCCCGGGCAGCCAGCCGCCCCCGGGCAGCGGCCCGCCCGCCGCGCACCAGCCACCGGCGAACCACCAGACCGTCCCCCCGGCCACCCCGGGGCAATCCGGGGCCACGTCACAGCCGGGCACGCTCCCCGGTACGCACGACAACACCGTCTCGTCGAGTTTCGGGCCCGCGTCCGACCTGCTCCCCTCCCCGCCGCCGGAAAGCGCTTTCGGGGGTGGGGGCGG
>NZ_JBHUKR010000020.1:40455-81427 GCF_042684065.1 Amycolatopsis pigmentata
CCTGGAACCGGCGCCTGGGGGTCGTCGGTTCCAGGAGGCGGTTCGGCACGCCTGGACGCCGGGGCGCGGACAGGCTCCGGCCCGGGGGCGGCCGGGGCACGCCCGGGCGGTGCCCTCGGGGGTGCCGCCGCGGGACGCGCCGCCTCGTCGCCCGGCATGCCCGGGATGGGCGGGCAGGGCCGGGGCGGCGGCGAGGACACCGAGCATCGCGGCCGGGGGCTGGTGAAGCATGACTGGGAAGACGACCTGGTCGGCAACCTGCCGCCGCATGTCCCGTCCGTCATCGACTGCGGGCCGGACGGCTATGAAGACGAGTAACCGGCCGTGGACGGCACCGATCGTCCTGCCTGAGAGCGCCTTCGTCGTCCTGTGGGAACGGCTGGGGCTCGGCGATCTGCCGAGGGCCCTGTTCATCCCGTCGCCGGGTGCCACGGACGAGGAACGGGCGGAGGTGGAACACCGGGCGACCGCCACCCTGGAGCGGGTGGGGATCGGTGCCGGCGGCGGGCTCACCGGTGCCGCCGAAAACGCGTTACGGCTGCTCGCGGAGCCGCCGGCCGAGTACTACGGCTGGCTCGTACCACCGGGTGGCGACACGATCGGCCTGACCGCGGTCACCGACGGCCGTCGCGCCGTCCTGGCCGCGCTCGCGGACGGATTCGTGCACCTGGTTCCGGTGGCCGCACACGACATCGCGGGCGCGCTGTGCCGGGAACTTCCCCTCGAAGGTCCTACCGCCGGCGAAGCTTTCGCGGTGGGCGCCGACGACCCGCGCCTGCGCGACCTTCTCGCGCCGGGACGACTGGGCACGAGGGCACAGTTCTTCGTGTCGGTCGCCGGGCGCGGACGGCGCCTGCGGTCGCCCCACGCGATCGGCTACGCCGAGACCCGTCAGGGGAACTGGTTCTTCCACGCGCTCGGCGAGGGGGACCGGATCACCGCCGTGCCCGCTCGCGCGGAAATCCTTTCGGTTCTGTTCGAACGGACGAGCCGTTGGCTTTCGGATCACCCGCTCCCCGCCGGTATGGCCCGAAAGGGAAATAATCACCGCGGCGGTTGGGCCGGAAACCGAAATGCGTAACGCCATCACGGGTGCCGGCGACCCCTATCCGGGCGCGGGTCTTCCGCACCGGAGTCCATGCCCGAATACTCCGTTCGTGAATCGACCGACGAGGAACAGGCAGCCATGACCGACCCCTTCGCCGAATCCAACGCCGCGCTACGGCACCATGCCGCGGAGGTGGCGCGAAAAACCCAGCGTTACCAGGAAATGCGAGAAGGCCTGGCGGAGATGTCGGTTACCGAGACCTCGCCCGACGGGCGCGTCACCCTCACGGTCGACGCCGGTGGCGTACTGACCGATCTTCGTCTCGACGACGAGGACACGCGAGCGCCGGGCCACGAAATATCGGCCACCGTGCTGATCACCCTCCGGCGCGCCCAATCCCGGTTGCCCGAACGCGCGGCTGAAATCATCGGCGCGCTGGAAAGCGACCCCGACACGGTGGACCATGCGCTTTCCGGTTACCGGGCGCGTTTTCCGGAAATGCCCGCGGAATTTCCGGTGCCGCTCCGCGCCGAAAACGGCTCTCGGGATGCCAGACCCCGGCGCTGAAAAGTTTCACGACGTGCTCAGGAACCCAGCAGGACGTGGAGAAGGCGCGGCGAATTCTCGAACCCCTGGCGCACGTAGGCCGGAACCGCCCGGGGACTGGAATGCACGGTCACCCGCTCCATCCCCAGCTCCCGCGCGAGCTCCTCGATCGCGTCGATGAGGCGGCCGCCGAGACCGTGGTTCCGCTCGTGCGGCAGGACATAGACACACTGCAGGTCCCCCGACAGGCGCTCCAGCGCGCCCGCGGCCGGTACCCGGGGCACGATCGCCAGCCAGGCCATGCCGATCACCTCACCACGACGGAGCAGCACCAGGCAGCGATGGGCGGACGCGTGTTCCCGTGCCCAGCGCACGAAATGGTGCTCGAACTCGTCGCGGCCCACCTCCGGTGTGCGCGGTTTTTCCTGGTGCCGCTGGTTTTCCAGGAACCATTGCCACCGCAGCCCGGCGACGGCGGCCAGTTCCCCGTCCCGCGCGGGACGGACCTCGATCTCCTCCACCCTTTCCACTCCCCCTTCAGGCCGGCCACACCGTGCCGGCTCCTCGTCCGCCCAACCTCGTCCCACGCGCCCGCGTTCTGTGCTTGGATCCTCCCTGTGGCGACGTGGAACGATCTGGTGACGTTCATCAGGCGAGAGTACGAGATCATGCGGGACGAACCGGACGAGATCCGGATCCGTCTCCACTACGGTGAGCCGGAGGATCGCGAACAGCGGACCCAGATGGTGGTGGTGGCGCGGGAGGTCCTCGACGGCCGCGAGGACTGGATCCAGATCGCCTGCCCGTTCGCACGGCTGGAGCAGGTCGACCTGGTCCGGGTCCTGACCGAAGTCGGCGCCACCACGGTTGTCGGCGGGATCGTGCTGATGGGCCCGTATCTGGTGCTCCGGCACTCGCTGCCGCTGCTCAATCTCGACATCAACGAGTTCGTCGACCCGCTGGTGATGGTCACCGGCGCGGCCGACGACCTGGAGGAGATGTTCACCGGCCGCGACGACTTCTGAGAGCTCACCAGCTCCCGCGGTGGTCCGGGACGAGGCGGAGCAGGGGCAGCACCGCGACCATCACCCCGGCGAAGACGACGAACACGTAGGCCTGTGCCATGCCCGGGTCCGAACTGCGCGCGATGATCGCGGTGGCGACCGAGACCGCGGTGATGGACCCGCTCAGCCGGAACATGCCGCGCAACCCGGCGATCGCGGCGGCCTGGTCGGGCGCGAGTTGCAGGCTCGCGTTGTTCGACGCGGGCATCGACATGCCCATCCCTATACCGGTGATGCCGGCCGCGATCGACAGCCACAGGTACGGGGTCACGCCGTGCGGGGCGAAGCTCAGGCAGACCAGCCCGGTGGCGGTGCAGAGGTAGCCGACGAGCATCGGCAGCCGATGGCCGGTCCGCCGCAGGGCCAGCACGGCGAGACCGGCGACACAGACCGAGCCCACCGCCCGCGCGGTGAGCAGGGTGCCGGCCGCGGCGGCGTGGATGCCGAACCGGTGCTCGGCATAGAGCGGCACGAGGGCACCGAACCCCACGGCGCAGGCACCGAAGACGACGTTGAACAGGTTCATCACACCGAAACCGCGCCCGCGCACGAGTTCGAGGGGAATGAAGGGGGCCTCGTGACGTTTGGCGTGCCGCACGAAGAGCACGCCCACTACGATCGCGGTCCCCTCGCAGGCCAGGAACACCGGATCGGCCAGGGAAACGCTGCCGTTGCCGAGGTAGGTGATGCCGAACATGCCGGCGAGCACCATCACGCCCAGCAGGAGGACGCCGAGCAGGTCGATCTTCCGGCCGGGGCGCGGCTCGCTCGCGGGCAGGAAACGAGCCCCGAGCAGGATCAGCGCGATCCCGATCGGCACGTTCACCAGGAAGATCCCGCGCCAGGACCAGTATTCCGCGAACAGGCCACCGGTGACGGGCCCGATCAGCCCGCCGACGGGCAGGATGCTGGTGAACATGCCCAGTGCGCGGTCGCGGCCCTCGCCGAAGTGTTCGGCGACGATGCCGGTCGCCGAAGGCATGAACGCCCCGCCGCCGACCGACTGCACCGCGCGCAGCACCACGAGCATGCCGATGTCGTCGGCGAAACCGCAGGCCAGCGACGCCACGGTGAACAGGGCGACGGCGATCAGCAGGACCTTCTTGCGCCCGTACAACTCGCTGATCCGCCCGGCCACCGGCATGGTCAGGACCTGGCCGAGCATGTAGATGGTGATGGTCCAGCCGCTCCAGGTGACCCGGGCGCCGAGGTCGGCCTGGATCGAGGGCAGCGCGCTGGCCACGATCGTCGCGTCGATGGAGGCCATGAACAGCGCGATCGAGACGATGGCGAAAATAAGACGGCGACGAGGAAGAGGTTCCGCCACGGTTGCGACAGGGGGCGGGCTGACGCCGGTCGATTCCATGAAGGACAATTTAGTTGCTTGCCGACAGGCAATCAATCCACTGGATGGTGGGAGCGCGATGGACGCCGAGGATGTGGCACGGCTGCGGATAGTCATCTCCCGGCTCGCCCGGCAGCTGAACGCGACGTCGGCCGGGGAAGGACTGACCCCGACCCAGGCGTCGGTGCTCGGGATGATCACCTTCCGGGGGCCGCTGGGGCTCGCGGAACTGGCCGAACTGGAGGGCCTCAACCCGACGATGGTGTCGCGCGTGGTCCGCAAACTCGACGAGGACGGCCTCATCCGGAGGGTTCCCGATCCCTCCGACCTTCGCGCCGCCCACGTGGAGGTCACCGCCGAAGGCGCCGTGGTCCACGAGCGCGTCCGCGAACTGCGCACGCGTGCGGTGTCCGAATGTGTCGAACGACTCCCCGAGGAGACCGCGCGGCAACTGCTGGGGGCGCTGCCCGCGATGGAGGCACTGGCCGAGGAGCTCAAGGTCGCCCGCGCATCCTGAACGCCGCTGCGGCGCGTCAGCGCTCCCCGCGCGGCAGCAGCAGACGGAGGATGGCGCCGCCGTCCTCACCGTTGCTCGCCGAGACGGAACCGCCGTGCCTTGTGGCGATGTCACTGACCAGTGACAGGCCCAGCCCGTAACGACGCCGCTGCCCCGGGGAAAGTTCCTGGGCGCCCGAAGCGAACCGGCGGAACATGGTCGGCATGATCGCCGGGTCGATTCCTGGCCCGTCATCGGCGAAATCCACCCTCGCCTGCTTGCCCGCCGGCTCCACGACGATCCTCAGTGTGCTTCGCGCGTGCCGGATTCCGTTGTCCAGCAAGGCGATCACGGCCCGCCGCAGACCGGCCTCGTAGCCGGAGACGGTGACCGGCTCGCTGTCCACCACCAGCCGGACCCCTCGCTCGGCGGCGGCGGGCTCCGCGGCGGTGACCGCCTGCCGCACGAGCGCGACGAGATCGACCGGTTGGCGCGGCACCTCCTGGCGGGGATCGGCGGCCAGCAGCAGGTCCTCGAGAATGTCGGTCAGCTGCGCGGTGTCGGCCACCAGATCGTCCACATCGGACTCCAGCGTGGCCGGATCGACGGAACGGGCGCGTCTGCGCAACAGTTGCGCACGGGTGGACAGCAACGTCAACGGGGTCCGCAGTTCGTGCCCGGCGTCGGCGACGAACCGGCGCTGCATCGCCAGTGCCTCCGCCAGCGGGGTCACCGCCCGGCGGCCGAGCCAGACCCCGGCGACCCCGGCGATCACCAGGCCCACCAGGCCGGTGGCCACCAGCGCCTCCACCAGCCGGTCCCGCTCGGCGTGCGCCGCGCGCAGGTCCATGATCGCCTGCACCACGGCGTCGCCGCGCTTCTGCGTCCGGACGGCGTACTCGGCCCGATCGAGGTGGACGTCCCGGTCACGGGTGAGTCCATCGGCGGCCGTGGCCGACAGGTCGCCGCTTTCGGGTAGCCCCGGCGGAACGCCGCGGCTGACCGCGCGCTGAGAGCCGCGCTGCAGCACCAGCCACATCCCGTCGGGCGGATCATCGACGTCGTCGGCCCTGGCGATGGTGGTGACCATGAGGTTCGCCTCCTGCGCGTGCTGATCGCGGAGGACCACCAGCACCGCGACCCCGCACAGGAGCACCACCGCCACGGCCACCACGAGCGCCGACTGCAGGCCCATCCGCAGGGCGGTCCGGCGGAGCAGCCGGTCGTCGGGCGAGCCCTTCGGTGCTCGCCACGCCCATCGCATCACCGGTACACCCGGATCATGGCGCACGGCCCAGCTGGTAGCCGCGCCCGCGGACCGTGTCGACGATCTTGCGGCCGAGCTTCCGTCGCAGGTAGTGCACGTAGGTGTCCACCACGACGTCGCTCTCCGCTTCGTCGAACACCAGCTCGAGCAACTGGCGCCGCGTGAAGACGTTCCGGGGCCGGGTCGCCAGCGCGGCGAGCAACGCGCACTCGCGCTCCGACAGCCGGACCACCCGGGGGCCGTCACCGGTTTCGCGCGTCACCTGGCGCGTGTCCAGGTCCAGCGCCCCGCTCGGCAGCGGCAGCGAGCGTGCCACGTCGAGGTGACGCCGTCGCAGCGCGCGCAGGCGCGCCAGCAGTTCGTCCACGTCGAAGGGTTTGGGCAGGTAGTCCTCGGCGCCCGCGTCCAGCCCGGCCACCCGGTCGGCGGGGTTGCCCAGGGCCGACAGGACCAGCGTGGGCGTCACGACACCTCGCTGGCGAAGGCGGCCCAAGAGGTCGAGGCCGTCCAGGACGGGCAGTCCACGGTCGAGGAGGAGCACGTCGTAGCTGCGCGTGAGCCCCAGGTGCAGCCCGCGCTGCCCGTCACCGGCGGGGTCGACCGAGTAGCCCTCGTCCTCGAGCAGGCCGGTGAGCATCTTGAGTAGCTGCGGGTCGTCTTCGACGACCAGAACCCGCGGGGTGGTCACACCGTGATTGTGCCTGGTGAGCGGTATACCCTTCGTTGGGCGTCCACGGCGAACACCGTGCAGCCGGGGCGGGCCGCCGCCCATTCGACGCCTTCGAGCCCCATCGCGAAGGCCGCGGTCGAGGTCGCGTCGGCCACGGTCAGGTCGTCCGCGATCACGGTGAGGCTGACCAGTTCCCGCGCGGGCAGGCCGGTGCGCCCGTCGATGATGTGCTCGCCGCGTTCGTAGCACCCGGAGGTCGCGACCGCGCGGTCGGAAACCTCGAACACCGCGCACACCTCATGGGGAAGATCGGGATGCCGGATGCCGACCGACCACGGCCGGCCGGGTTCGGCCTCCCCCGCCGCCACCACGTCCCCGCCCGCGTTGAGGCAGAAGTCCCGGACACCCGCTTCGCGCAGGAGGTCCGCCGCACGCTGCACGGCCCAGCCTTTGACCACTCCGCACGGGTCGAGCTCGCGGCCCGGCAGCCGGGCCCGGAAGGCACCGCCGGAGTCCCGCTCGTATTCCGCGCACAGACCGAGGATCTCCGTCAGCTCCGGGCTGTGGTCCCCCCGGCACAGTTCGCTGTCCGGACGGAACGGGCTGAAGCGCCGGTCGGCTTCGGCGAGCCAGTCGAACACGACATCCCCGGCCTCGCCATGCGGTGTGTGCAGCGAGATCGGCAGGCCCATGATGTGCTCGACGCGGCGCATCAGTTGCCCTTGGCGTCGATCGCGGCCTGGAGGGACTGGGCATACGCCTCGCTGGTCTGGGTCGCCCCGGAGACGGTGTCGATGTGCGCGCTCTGCGCCCGCAACGCTTCCGCCCGCAGCGAGGAAGCCGCCATCGCGGCGATCCGGCGGCTGCGCCGGTCGGACGGCTCGGTGATCATCTGCACATCGATGATCCGCCCGGCGCTGAAGGTGGCCCGCACCTGATACGGCCCGAAGTCGGTGTCCACTTTGGACCCGTCGACGATCCGCGCGCTCGGCGGCCCGCCGGCGGAGGAGGGCGCGCTGGAGGAAGGAGTACCGGGGTCCGGTGGCGCGGTCGCCGAGGGCGGGGCGGGCGCGCTGGGAGCGGGCGCGCTCTGGGCCGCCTCGGTGGCCGCGGGGTGGTAACGCAGCAGGGGAAACAGGCCGGCGAGAGCCAGCACGATGATGAACAAGACCTTGCGCATCGGGAATCTCCTTACGCGGCGAAGGCGAAGCGTTCGGCGTGAAGCTGGGTGGCGGGGACTCCGAGCTGGCTCAGCGCGCTGGTCACCGCGTCGGTCATCCCGGGCGGACCGCACACGTAGACATCACGGCGGCGCACATCGGGAACCAGGGACGCGATGTGCCGGGGACCCATCATCGGCCCGTGCCGGCCGATGGCGGAGGACGGCCCGAGCACGACATGCAGGCGAGCCCCGCACCACTGCGCGAGTTGCGACATCTCCTCGGCCAGCACCGCGTCCTCCTTCGTGCTCGCCCGGTAGATGACGACCGTGTCGCTGCCGGACCGGTCGCGCGCGAACTCCTCGAGCAGCGCGCGGATCGGGGTGACCCCGACACCACCCGCGACCAGCAGCACATGACGGAGGGTGCGCTTGCGACCGGTGAAGGCACCGTAAGGACCTTCGGCCAGCACGCGGGTGCCCGGCTGGACGTTGCGCAGCCAGGCGCTTCCGTCACCGAGAGCCTTGACCGTGATGCGCAGGTACTTCCCGTCCGGCATGGCCGAAAGCGAGTAGGGGTGCGCCTCCATCCACCGGCGGCGGGTGAGGAACCGCCACAGGAAGAACTGGCCGGCCCGTGCGGGCAGTTTGTCCAGGTGCCGCCCGCCGATCCAGATGGTCGCCACATCGGGGCTTTCCTCCACCACGGCCACCACGCGCAGCCGGTGCCGGAGGTTGCGGATCACCGGGAGCCCGATCCGGGTCACGAGGATCGCGGCCAGCGCGGCGCCGTAAAGCGTCCACCAGTAGGCCCGCGCGACCGGCGATCCGGTGAAGTCGCGCCCGATGCTGACCTGATGGAAGAAGGCCAGTACCACCGCCATGTAGGCGTGGACGTGGACGAAGTGCCACTTCTCGTACCGCATCCGGCGCCGCGCCGCGCGCGCCGACGTGATGCCGACGCCGATCAGCACCACCACGGCGATGGCGGCCTTGAGCGTGTCCCCCATGGTGAAGACGAGTGTGCCCAGCTCGTTCAGGGCAGGCGTGCCGTCCTGAGCCGCGTAGCCGAGCGTGATGAACACGACGTGCGCCAGCACCAGCCAGAGCACCCAGAACCCGCTCCACCGGTGCCACGCGGTGAGCTGGTCCATGCCCAGCCTGCTCTCCAGCCACGGCAACCGCGCCACCAGCACGAGCTGGAGCACCAGGGCGAGCGCGCCGTAGAGTCCGAGGAGCCTGCCGAGCCCGAGCAGCAGGCCACCAGGGGCGTCGAAGCCCGAGAAGCCGCCGCCGAGCACGAAAACGTCGGTCGCCCAGGCACCGTTGAGTGCGAGCAATCCGAACAACCACCAGGTCGGTTTCACGCTGGCCAGTCTCGGCAAGTTTTCTGTGTGAAGTCTTGGAGCCAGATTTGAGAACCCGTAGAAACGCCCGGATTTACCGGAACCGGAAATCCGGGGCCCCGTCAGGGGCATCACCGATGCGCCACCTTGCCGCCTGCGGCAAGCTTTCACCATGACCCTTTTCCCGCGAGTGTGCGCGCCCCCGCGACCGTGTCGACAGGGCGCTCCTCCACTCGCTACGTCGCGCAGCGATGGAGGGCGCCCTGCCGCCCCGCCAGCGGACCCAGACGGCGCGCTCTGTGGTCACCTCGAAAACCGCGAACGCAAGAACGGAGTGTCATGACTTCACCGACGATGCGCCTGACCAGGCCGCGTAATGACCGTGTGATCGCCGGCGTCTGCTCCGGACTGGCCAGGAAACTGGGCTGGAAGCCCGGTACCGTGCGGGTGCTGTTCGTCCTGTCGTGCCTGCTGCCCGGACCGCAGTTCCTGATCTACCTCCTGCTCTGGATCATCATCCCCAGCGAGTGAGCACCCTTGGGCTGTGGCGGTCGGCCGGCAGCGGGCGAGGGCGCGCTACTGACCGGCCGCGACAGGCTGGAGCAGCCGGTTCCGCGCGACGATCGCTTCCTGAGTGGGTGGCACGAGAAGCGCGCCACCACCTTTGACCGTACCCTGGGCGAATTCGACATAAGGCCGTTGGCGCGCCTCGTAGCGGGGAAACGCCGTGACGTGGTCTCCCTCCGATCGCTCGAGTTCCTCAGCGAGGAACTGGGCCCCCGTCAGCGCCAGGGACGTGCCCCGGCCCGCGAGAGGAGATGCGCAATGGGCGGCATCGCCCACGAGCGCGATCCGGCCCCGGTGCCAGGTGGGCAGGTGAATCTGGCTGACCGAATCGAAGTAGAGGTCTGGATCGGCGCGCACCGCGTCGAGGATCGTCTGGACCTTCCACGAGCGGCATCCGGCGAACTGGTCGAACAGGATCTTCTTCTGCGCTCCGACATCGCGGTGGTCGTAGTCGAGGGGATCCGACGCGAACATCAGGAGACCGATCGCCCTGTCCTTGAACCGGGCGATGCCGGCCAGGTGCCCGGGATAGCTGTACATGGGATTGATCCGCTCGGCTTCGGCATCGGCCTCGCCGGGCATGTCGGTGATGGCGACGTAGAGACCGAGATGCCGGATCCAGCGCTGCTCCGGACCGAACACGAGCCGCCGCACCGCCGAGTGCATACCGTCGGCGCCGAGGACGAGATCGAAACGCTCCGCATCGCCGGAAGCGAAACCGGCGTCCACCCGGTCGCCGTGCTCGGCGAGCGAGTTCACCGACTCGCTCAGACGCAGATCCACGGTATCGGGCAGCGCGTCGGCCAGGATCCGGGACAGGTCCTCGCGGGCGATCTCGATGTCGTCGGGCGAATCGCCGATGTCTTCGGGCAACCGGCCGACGGGCGCGCCGTCCTCGTCGACGAAATGCACCTGCTCGGTCATGCGGATACGGGCGTCGCGGATCGCGGGCAGGATGCCCATTTTCCCGGCGGCCTCGATCGCGTCGCCGCGGACGTCGATGGGCGAACCGTTGCCCCGGAGCCGCTCCGCCCGCTCGACGATCGTGACGTGATGACCTCGCATCCCGAGATCACGTCCGAGTGAGAGGCCGGCGACTCCCGCGCCGGAGACGAGAATTTTCATGCGTTCTCCACAACAGTGACGATGAACCGGGGATTCTCACCGCGCCGGCCGCGACGGGTGGGTGCTTTCGCCGCCGTGCGGCAGAATCACCGGCTCGCCGGCACCGGACGCCACGTAGGCGATCTCGATCTCGCCGGCCTTTACCGTGTTCAGCGCGGTGGTCATGCCTGAGCCCCGGAGTTCCCGCCGACGAACGGTGCCGGCCGTTGGTTTCCCCGGGCAGGCGCGCCCGGACAGGTGGCCTCCACACCCATCACCTCCTTAAAGAGACTGTTTGCCTCTTTAAGCTAGTCGCGATCCACCGCGGTGTCCACCGAGAGGGAGGTGTGAAAATCAGAGGCGTGCCAGAGAACGGGGAGACCGCGGAGACGACCGGCGCCGCCACACGACCGGCAGCGCGGCCGGGCGGCCGTAACGCCCGGGTGCGGTCGCAGATCCTCGCGGCGACGACGGAACTCGTTGCCCGGAACGGCGTGGCCGGCCTGCGCTACGAAGAGATCGCCGAACTCGCCGGAGTCAACAAGAACAGCGTCTACCGCAACTGGCCGGACCGCGCCGAACTCGTCAGCGACGCGCTGCTGCGGTACGCGGAGGACTCCGCGCCTTTCCACGACTCCGGCGATCTTCGCCGCGATCTGGTCGACTTCTTGATGGTGTTCTCCGAGCGTCTGTCGAGTCCGATCGGCCGTGCCCTGTCGCAGGCCGCCATCGCGGCTCCCGGGAACGCGGATCTCGACGAGGCAGTCCGGGTTGCCTACGACCAACGGCTTGCCACCGCCCGGAAGCGATTCGACAGCGCCGTCGACAAGGGAGAAATCCCTCCTGTCGACAGCTACTTCCTCACCGAACTGCTGTCCGGGCCGGTGTACCTCTACATCAACCGGCGACGCCGGCCCTTCACCCGCGAGGTGGCGGAGAAGATCGTCGACGTCGTCTTGGCCGGCATCCATGCCATCGTGCCGGAGGGTCCGATCAACTCCTAGCCGAGAATCTCGGGCGGCTTGAATTCCTCGCCGCGCACGTGATGCGCGAGGAAGGCGAAAACCGTGGCGTACCAGAGCTTCGCGTGGTTCGGGGTCAGGATCCAGTGGTTCTCGTCAGGGAAGTAGAGGAACTTGTGCGGGCTCGTCCCGTCCTCCGACTTCGACCGCGACAACAGGTCCCACCACAACCGCAGGGCCTCCCCGACCGGCACCCGGTAGTCCTTGTCGCCGTGGATGACCAGCATCGGCGTGGTGATCGCGTCCGCGAAGTGGTGTGGCGAGTTGGCCTCGACCATTTCCGGCGTCATCTCGCGGTGCCAGTAGTAGGCGTCGTCGGTGGTGGGCCCGAACTGGTCCAGCGCCCACAGCGAAGCGTGCGTGACGATGGCGGAGAACCGGTCGGTGTGCCCGGCGATCCAGTTGGCCATGTAACCGCCGAAGGAGCCGCCCATCGCCGCGGTACGGGCCGCGTCGATGTCCTCGCGGTCCTGGGCGGCATCGGTGATCGTCATCAGATCGGTGAACGGCGCCTGGCCCCACGCACCCCAGCCGCGGCGGATGAAGTCGATCCCGTAACCACTCGAGAGGGCGGGATCGGGCAGCAGCACCGCGTATCCCTCGGCCACGGCCAGCCACGGATTCCACCGCCAGGTCCACGCGTTGTGCGACATCAGCGGACCGCCGTGGATCCACAGCAGCAGGGGTGCCGGATCCGCCGGGCCCGCCTGATGCGGCAGCGCGAGCCAGCCGCGCACGGCTGTCCCGTCCTTGGCGGTGGCGGTGATCTCGTCGAGACGGCCGGGCAGTGCGGCGACCCGGCCGAGCGCTTCGGCGGGGCCGGGCAACGGCGTCACCTCCGGCTCTCCGGTGAGCGCGACCCGCACTGGCGCGGGCGGGCTGTCGTAGGCCGAGCGAAGCGCGTAGGCCCAGCGCCCGTCCGGGGAAATCCGGACATCGGTGTAGGCGCCCGGGCCCGGAGTCAGCCTGGTGGGCTCGCCGGAGGTCACGTCGACCCGCCACAGCGGGGAACTGCCGTGATCGTCGGCCGCGACCACCAGTGCGCGGCCGTCGGGCGTCCAGCGCGCGGCGTGGGGCCAGCGGTCCCAGGAGGCGGTCAGGTCCCGGACCTCGCCGCCGGCCAGATCGACCACGCCCAGCCAGAAGTCGCCCGGATCGTGCGGAGTCGACCTCCGGTACACCACGATCGCGACGCTGGTGCCGTCCGGGGAAACGCGGGGCGCCTCGTACTCGTGATCGGGATCCGACGCCAGCGTCCGGCGCTCACCGGTCTCGGTGTCGATCGCGACCACCGTCCGCCGTTGCATCGCCCCGGACTCCGGCACGGTCCAGGTGGTGACCACGGTGCGGCCGTCCGGCGTGATGTCCCAGCTGCCCTCGTCGTCGAGCGAGCGGCCGGCGTGGCCGGTGAGGTCCCGCAACTCCAGCGTGCCCTCGCCGGCCGTGACGTCCTCGGTGAGGCGGGCGGCCATCAGCCGCAGCCGGGCGGGGCCGAGATCGTGGTCCCAGAAACGCACCGGGTACTCCTCGTGGAGGATCGCCGTGACCGCGGACTTCTTGCGCCGCTCGCGGATTTCCGCGTCGGTGTCCGCGCTGGTGGCCGACGGCATCATGGCCGCGCCGGCGAGCAGTGTCCCGCTCGTGCTGACGACCGGGTCCCGCACGCCGCCGGGCGGGGCGGCCACCACCCTGGCGTCACCGCCGCCTGCCGGCTGAAGCCACAAAGCGGGGACCTCTCCCCCGGAGTCCGGCGAATCACGCCCGGGTCCGGGGCGCGCCGAGACGAACAGCAGGTCTCCGGAAGGAGCGAAGGCGGCCCCCGACTCGCCCTGCGCGCCGCGGGTCAGCCGCCGGGCCGGCCGCGTGCCTGCCGGATCCACTTCCCACAAAGCCGTGGTGTACCGGGTCTTTTCGTGATCCGGCGTGGAGACCCCGACGACGAGCCGGGTACCGTCCGGCGAAAGCGACAGGCCCGCGAGCCGCGGGAGCGCGGAGTAGGCGTCGAAGTCGGAGAAGGGATCGGCGGATCGTTCGTCGGTTACGTCATCGCTGATCACCAATTCTTCTTACCACTCCCGCGGCGATCGCGGTCAGGCTCCGAAAGCGTGGTGCCGTGGTCCTCGCGTGGACCTTTTCACCGGCACGGCACCGGGCGGAGACCACGGCGGTGTGTGAGGCTTGCCAAGGAAAGCGGGAGGGCTTCGATGGAAGAAATCTGGCGGCTCGAAGACGGTCCCACGCGATCGGTGAGCCCCGAGAACTTCGGCGGCGCGAAGGGCGCCGGAGGGATGGCGGAGGCCGGCACGGGCGCGGGCGCGGCTCGTGAGCTGGGCCGCGGCTGGAAGGTCTCGCCGTCGATCGACCTCGCCGACGGTGAGACCGCGACCCTGGCCGACCTCGAAGGCCCGGCGGTGGTGCGCCACTTCTGGCTGACCACCGACCGCTCGGCCCTGCGGCAGTTGATGGTGCGGATGTACTGGGACGCCGAGACCGATCCGTCGGTCGAAGTTCCGCTCGGCGACTTCTTCTGCAACGGCTGGGGCGAACTCGCCCTGGTGGACTCGGAAATGATCGTGGTCGCCCCGGCGGGCGGCCTCAACAGTTACTGGCCGATGCCGTTTCGCGCCCGCGCGCGCATCACCCTGGAAAACCGGTGCGGACATTCCGTCCCGGTGTATTACCAGATCACCTTCAATCAGCGGGAACTGCCCGCGCGCACGGCCTACCTGCACGCCACCTGGCGACGCAGCAACCCACTGGGAAGCCCCGCCGAACACACCATTGTGGACGGTATAGAAGGCGAAGGTTGCTACGCCGGAACGTATCTGGCGATCGAACCCGGCGCGCCCGGATGGTGGGGCGAGGGCGAGCTGAAATTCTTCCTCGACGGCGACGGCGAATTCCCGACCATCTGCGGAACGGGAACCGAGGACTATTTCGGTGGCGCCTGGAACTTCGACATGGGGCGACGTTACCTGCCCTATTCCGCCGCCCGCCTCGGGCTGCCTCAGGTGCTTCCCCCGAATCGCATCTACCAGCCGCACCAGCGTTTCGGCGCCTACCGCTGGCACACCGCTGACCCGATCCGGTTCGATCGGGACCTCCGGGTGAGCATCCAGGCACTCGGCTGGCAGTCGGGCGGCCGTTACCTGCCGCTGACCGGCGCCGACATCGCCACCACGGCCCTGTGGTACCAGACCGAGCCGCACCGCCCCTTCCCCCCGCCCGGCGACCCGGTGATCACTCCCCGCCCGCCGTCGCCCGGCCGCCTCTACGCGCGCTTGCGCTCGCTGTTCCGCTCCGGCTGAACCGGATCGAACCGGTAGGACTCGCCGGAGGCGGACACGCGCCCTGATCTCCGACGCCTACGCCCCGCTGCCGGCTCCGGCCGACATCACCCGGTCGGGTGAGACCGGGCCGTCCACCTCAGCGGTCGTCACCGGGCCACACCCCCGCGGGACCCGGCGTATGCCCGTCGTCTGGTCACCGGGTTGCTCGGCGAGGAGGGCCTGGAAAATATTGCCGACGAGCGGCAACCACGGCCCTCGCGTTGTCCGGGCACCTGACACGACCTGCGGAATTTCGGCGGTAAGTGGCGTGCCTCCCGCGCCCGGCGTCCGGTGAACGGGTAACCTCTGCGCGGTCCTCGCCCGGACCGGCGTTGCCGGATCCCCGACATCGAAAGGAACCAGGGACCTTGTTGAGGCCTTCGGCAGCGCTGTCCTCGGTCAAGGTCGTCGTCAGTGGCGGCTTCGGCACCGGCAAGACGACCTTCATCGGTTCGATCTCCGAGATCGAGACCATGGGCACCGAGGCGTCCCTGGCCGGGTCCGACACCGGATTCATGCCCACCACGTTCGACGCGACGGTCCCCGTGGACTTCGGGCGGGTCACCCTGGACTCCTCGCTCGTGCTCTACCTGTTCGGCATGCCGGATCACGACGGCTTCACCTACGTCTGGGACGACCTGACCCACGGAGCGATCGGCGCGGTCGTCCTGATCGACACCCGCCGCATCCGGGACTGCATTCCCACGATCGAGTATTTCGAGAAGCGGTCGATACCGTTCCTGCTCGGCGTCAACCGGTTCCCGGGCACCCACCGGATGGGGATCGACGAGGTCCGCGCGGCCGTCGCCGTGCGCGACGACGTCCCGGTCGTGGAGTGTGACGCCCGCCAACGCGACTCGGTCAAGGGCGCCCTTCTCACGCTGCTCGACTGCGTGCTCTCCACTCGCGCGGGACGCTAACTCGCTCCCGAACCCCGGCCGATGGACCCCGCGCCGGCTTTCGGTGCGCAAAGGAAGAATCAGGAATGAGCACAGAGGTTCACCGGAACCGTTTTACGACGAGACCGGTTTTCCTCTGGCCTTGACGCGGAACCGGGCCGAAGTGCGATCACGCGGCGGCGACGTCACGGGTGATGGCCTGAACTGGCGCGTCATTCATCCGGACCCGAGTGTGCCCGACATCCGGCTTCGCCGGACTGCCTGGCGTGTCGTCGGTCACGAAACGAGAAGTGACCTACCCCGCGTGGCCCGAGCCGTCGTGAACTGCGCGGGAAAGGCCCGTTGTCCACCCGTTCGGGCGCGTTCGTGACACTCCGTGCCACTTGGCGGCCGGTCACCGGCCTTCGGTCGCGTGGAGTTCGGCGCTGATCCTGCGGACCACCTCGGTCATCGGGGCCGAACACCGCAGCACGGCCACGAGTGTCTCTTCCCCTTCCGCCGCGCGCCGCCCTTCCGGCGGGAAGGCCTCGATGACCAGCCGGAACGCTTCCTCCGCGTGGGCATGGGCATCGCCGGTTCCCCCGCTGCGCAGCCAGCGCCGCAGCACGTGGTTGTGCGCCGCCGCGACGGCCGCGGCCGCGACCGAACCGCGGAGGTCGGCCAGCGGGTCGCCACCGGCTTCGAAACGGGCCCGCAGATACCGTGCCAGCACCCGCTGGTAGCGGTCGACGCTGGCGACCTCCCGGTCCCGCAGCGAAGGCACGGTCCGGGTCAGCGCGTACCGTTTGACCGACACCTCCGGATCGGCCAGATAGAAGTCGAGCACCAGGCCGACCGCGGCGCAGGCCACCTCGACCGGGTTGCGCTCGGCATCGGCGGAGGCGAACAGCGCCTCGATGTCGTGCAGCACCTCGTCGTGGTTGGGGAAGATCGCGTCCTCCTTCGACCGGAAATACCGGAAGAAGGTGCGCCTGCCGACGCCGGCCGCCGAAGTGATCTCGTCGACCGTGGTGGCTTCGTAGCCCTGCTCCAGGAACTTCTCGATCGCGGCCACGGTCAGCGCGTGGCGCAGCCTGCGCCTGCCCGCGCTGGTCCGGCCGGCGCGCGGCCTCGGCGATCGCCGGGAAGTCTCCGACATGCGCAGAACCTAACAGTATCTCTTGCTAAGGGCACGCAGTGCCATTACGGTGGGGGAAGTGCCAGCGCCGCCGTGACCCGAGGGGGATTCCGTGCAGACCGAGTCGAAAGTGGCGGTACGGACCGCCGAGATCATGGACTACCGCGGCGTGTTCGGCTGGCCGGTGCGCCCGCACAACGGTGGTCCGGTCCTGGTCACGGGCGCGGGCGTCGGCGCGGTGGCCATCCCGAAGGCACTGTCCGAACAGGTGCTGGAAGGCCTCGAGCGGCACGGGTGTTCCGGCCCCGCGCTCAGCGTGCCGACCCGTCAGGGCACGATCGTGATCCTGCTGGTCGAGACCGACTCCCCCGCCATCGACGAAGAAACCCTGCCGCCGGGAGTGCGGGTGCTCACCGCGGGCACCGCGATCCCGCTGCCCGCCGGGAACCTGCCGGAGAACCTCAGGCGGTGGATCGTGGCACCGGACACCAGCCGGCGGTGGCTGCCGGGTCTCGCCGCGGTCCTGACCAGCATCCGCTCGGCCTGCCGGGTCCAGCTTCCCGTCCCCTGGCACCTGTGACCCGGTGACAGTCTGGCGCGTGTCTCATAAGTCCGTGTTGGCGCACGAGGCGAGCAGGTGCGCGCGAGTGCCGAAGGCCTCGGATTTTCTCCAGGCGGGCCGCCTGCCTGCGAAGGTGATGGTGGCTCGTGAGCCACGGCCGTCTCCGCAAATCCGATCGCGCGCCTTGGAAACACAGCCTCAGCCTTGTCCGTGGTGCCTGCCGCCTCCACCGCCGGGGCGCGGCGGCGGACCGGGACGCGGCGGCTCTCCGCGGGGCGGCTCGGGCTTGGGTTCAGGAGCCGGTGCGGGAGGAACGCCGTTGATCGTGGGCCCGTCGCTGAACCGCGCGACGGGTTGCCCGGCCAGGTAGGAGTTCATGAACGCCTGCCAGATGTAGCCGGGTTCTTCCCGGCCGTAGACGTCGTAACCCTTCTCCGGCGCGCGACCGTTGTGGTAGTCGCCATAGATCGGCGCGGGCTGTTTCTTGTTGCCGAACCACACGGCGGTCACGATCTGGGGCGTGTACCCGACCATCCACGCCTGGGAGTTGTGGCTCGTGTCGTTGAACTGCGCGGTGCCGGTTTTCGCCGCGGTGGGCCGGTTCCCGGCCAGACCGTCGCCCGAAGAGGTGGCCACGTCCTTCAACGACTCCGTGACCGTGCGAGCGATCGAGGCGTTCGTCGCCAGGTCGGGACTGAACGCCGGTTTGGGCGCGGCGGCGAACTGGTAGAGGGTCTTCCCCTCGCCGTCGACGACCTTCGTGACGAAGTGGACGGGCACGTACATGCCGTTGGCGGCGAACGTCGCGTAACCCTGGGCCTGATCGATCGGCCGCACCGGATACTGCCCGAGCGCGATGCCCAGCTCGGTGACCCCGGTGCCCTTGCCGGTGGCGGGATCGGTCTGCTGGAGCGAATCGAAGGCGGATCCGAGCGAGGTGGTGATCCGCTTGGGGATGCCCGCGTCCCAGGCGGCCTGCCGGACCGCGCCCACTCCGGCCTGCTCCGCCATCCGGTAGAACACGGTGTTGACCGACCGGGTCATGGCGTCGGAGACCGTGATCCGGTCCGCTCCCTCACCGTCGGAGTTGTGGACCACCCGCCCCGCGATGGTCTGGTTGTCGCTGCCGTCGTAGACGGTGCCGAGCCCGATGTGCGCCGGATCCCCGCGAAGCCCGGCGGCCAGGACGTAGGGCTTGAACGACGACCCCGGTTGCTGCGGGGTTCTCGCCAGGTCGTAGGCGGTGGACCCGTCTCCGCCGTAGTAGGCGATCACGCCCCCGCTGACCGGGTCGACGGCCACCAGCGCGGCGGCCTCGTCCGGGTAGGCCGTGTCCGCCGCCATGATCTTGGTCACAGCGGCCTCGGCCGCGGCCTGCGCGGGCGGGTTGATGGTGGTGTAGATCTTCGCGCCGGACTTCGACAGGGCCTGCTCGGAAAAGCCTTTCCCGGCCATCTCGGCCAGCGCCGCGGACACCGCGTACTGACGGGTGGGACTCGTGGGGCCCGGCCCGCCACGGGCGCCGATGGGAGTGGGAAACTGCGCGGAATCGTACTGCGCCTGCGAAATCCAGTGGTTGGCGAGCAGTTGTCCCATCACGTAGTGGAACCGCTGGTTCTGGTAGGCGGGGTCGTCCGCCTCCCCGGGGAGCTGCACCAGTCCGGCCAGCAACGCGGCCTGCTCGATGCTCAGGTTGCGGACATCGATCCCGAAATACGCCTGCGCCGCAGCTTGGACACCGTAGGCGCCGCGTCCGAAGTAGACGGTGTTGAGGTAGGCGGTGAGGATGTCCTGCTTCGAGTAGGTCCTGGTCATCTTGTACGAGGTGACCATCTCGGTGAACTTGCGTTTCAGGGTGGACTCGTCGTTCCCGGTGGCGTTCTTGACGTATTCCTGCCCGATCGTGGAGCCGCCGCCGGTGCCCCCGCCCAGCCGGTTCCAGACCGTGCGCACGATGGCCTCGGCGTCGAAGCCGGAGTTCGTCATGAAACTGGAGTCCTCGGCGGCCATCTGCGCGTTCCGCATGGCGGGCGGGATCTTGTCCCAGGTGACCAGCCGGTGGGTGTCCGCGCTTTCCTTGGCATACAGCGGGGAACCGTCGGCGTAGTACATCGTGACCGGCTGGTTCAGACTCGCGACCAGCGCGTTCGGGTCGGGGACCGAAACGGAGGCGTAGACGATGAGGAACGCGACCACCGGCGCGGCGAACGCCAGGGCCAGCACGACATAGGCACCGCGGCGGACCCGCCGCCAGACCATCCGTCTTCGGAGTCGCACCGCTTCCCCGGGCTCGGCTCCGTAGGCGGCGGGCACCTCGTCCGGAGCTTCCGGGCCCGGCTCGTCCCGGGGCTCCGCCACCGGCGCCACACCGTGTCGGGGGCCGGTGCGCGCGGCACGGTGGCGGTTCACGGTCATCCCTCCGGAAAGCCAGGGTCGAATGGCGGCCGTCACTGTAACCGGCGAACCGTGAGTAGCCAAACGAGTCCATAGTGGACTGTCAAGGAAGGCACACTCGGCTTCACTGTGGGAAATTTGCCACCAGGCTCACAGGTAACGCGCGGCGGCGTCGATGATCGTCGCGGCGGCCTTTTCCGCGACCATGTAGGTCGGGGTGGCGAGGGAGAAGCCGGGAAGGTGCGGGAACACCGAAGCGTCGGCGACCCGGAGGCGATGGGTGCCCAGGACACGGAAACGGCTGTCCACCACGGTAGCGGGGTCGCCGGGGGCGCCCATCCGCGCGGTGCCGCAGGCGTGGTGTCCCCAGGCCTCGTCGCGGACGAAGCGGCGGAGTTCGTCGGTGCTCTGCAGCGCGCTGCCGGGCAGGAGTTCCTTGCCCGTCACGCCCTGGGCGCGCTGCATGATGTCGCGGGCGAGCCGGATCCCGTGCACCACCGCGTCGAGGTCCTCCCCGCCGGCGTCGTCGCCCTCTTCGAAGTACCGGAACGAAATCCAGGGCGGCACACGGGGATCCGCGCCCTCCAGCCCGACCCGGCCCGCCCGGTTCACCGTGTGCGCCTTGAGCACGGTCCAGGTGAAGTGCCGCCCGTTGCGCTCCATTTCCCCGGCGTAACCGGGGTGGTAACCGCGGAAGTTCGCGGGGAGCCCGGTCAGGAGCAGGTCCGGCACCGGCAGGTCCGGACGGGACCGCGTGGTCACCGCGGCGAGGACGCCGTTGGTGGTGTAGAGGCCCTTCCCGGTCGTCCAGTCCGCGAGGCAGCGGTCGTAACGCCCGCCCTCGCGCGGCGGCGCGAACGTGCAGCCGTCCAGCACCGTGAAATCGGGGCTCAGTTCGAACACGACACTGGCTTCGTAATGGTCCTGCAGGTTCGCGCCGACACCGGGCAGGTCCACCCGGACGTCGATCCGGTGACGCTCGAGTTCCTGCCGCGGACCGATGCCGGAGAGCATCAGCACCTGAGGCGTGTTGAACGCGCCTGCCGCGAGCACCACCTCGCCGCGGGCCTCGGCCTCCTGGGTGTACGGGGGCCAGATGTCCTCCGGCGCGCGGGGGTCGGCGCGGTAGACATGCCGCTCGTCGACGAACTCCACCCCTCGCGCGATGGCCCCGGGGTCGTCGAACAGCACGCGGGTGACCAGGCAGCCGGTCCGGACCGTCAGCTTGTCCGCGAACAGCGTCTCCACCCGGCCGAGCAGGTCCCGCACCCCGGACCGCCGGCCGTGCACGGTCGACAGTGGTACCCGCCAAAGGCCCTCGCGGGTCGCGCTGCCCGTCCGCTGGTCGTTGGGGTCGGCCGTGCCGCCGGGCATTTCGTGGCCGGGCCCGAGGTCGGCGGCCAGTGCCTCTTCGGCCGCGGCCAGCACCAGGCGCACCAGGCGCGGATCCCGGACGGCCCGTTCCGGATCCGCCAGTGACGTGCTCAGCCAGCCGTCGAAACCGTGGCGGCCCCGGTTGATCAGACTCGACGGCAAGGGCAGCCGCTCCAGCACGGCGGAAAGCAGTTCGTGGCGCGGCAACCACCGCGGGCGAGGGAGGTAGGTACACCGCTCGAGCCGCTCGAACCAGTACCGCATCCGCCACGCTCGCCAGGAACGGTCGCCGGTGACGCGCGCGAGCATGTCCCAGTAGGCCTCGTGCGGGCAGAACGCGATCATCGCGTCGGTCACGCTGCATCCGCCCAGCGAGCCCGTTCTCGGATACCAGACGCCGTCACGGCGGGCGACGAACTTGCTGTCCCGCCGCTGTTGCTCGTAGTCGTCCCAGTGCCGGACATGGAAATCCCACCGCAGGTCTTCGTCTTCGGTGGCGAAGGCGTGAAAGGCGGGCACATCGGAAACGGGACCGCCCTCGCGACCGCCCGCCTCCAGCAGCAGCACCTCGAAACCCGCCTCGGCCAGCCGCGCGGCGATCGGGCCGCCACCGGCGCCCGAACCGACCACGATGTAGTCGTATTCGGTCTTCACGGCCGGTCCCGGAGCGCCGGGGGAAACGCGAACCGGCGGACCGGACAGCGAGCGGCGCGAATGGTTTTCCTTGCCTGCCGGGGCGATTCCGGTTTTTGTGCCGAGAAGATCCGCATGCGCCCCTCCGCTGTCCTCACTCCGGAGAAGTGTCGCAGCAGCCGGAGACTGCGGACTTCACCCTCAGCCGGTGAAAACTTTCTGGATCACTTTTCCCCTGGGATTGGGAAAAAACGGTGTCAACGGCGTGACGCCGGCCCGGCAGAATACGCTCGGAGGACGCACGCGCCGCCGTTTCCGGACACTGTTCTCTTCCGCCGGCGGAGAGCGCTTCCCCGCGGGCGGCGCCGTGGCAGCGATCACATCGCGCCGCTTTCGCCCACCCAGGGTTGGCCGGGTCACTCCGCTCGGGTAAAACTTCGTCCTATGGCCCCTAACGAACCCGTGGCGCCGCCCGCACCGGACGGTGTGGACGTCGAGAAGCCGTCCGCGGCGCGGATCTACGACTGGTTCCTCGGCGGCACCCACAACTACGCCGTCGATCGCGAGTTCGGCAAGAGGCTGGTCGCGGGGTTCCCGCTCATCCGGCCGATCGCCCGCTCCAACCGGGCGTGGCTGGGCCGCGTCGTGCGCGACGCCGTCGGCGCGGGCTTCCGGCAGTTCCTGGACCTGGGCTCGGGGGTGCCCACGGTCGGCAACGTCCACGAGATCGTGCGCGACACGCTGCCCGCCGGCGAAGAGGCGACGGTGGTCTACGTCGACTACGAGGAGGTCGCCGCCGCGCACGCGCGCATCATGCTCGAGGAGCAGGAGGTGACCGACTGGGTCGGTTTCGTGCAGTCCGATCTGCGCGACGTCGACCGGGTGCTCAAGGCCCGGGAGACCCGGGAGCTGATCGACTTCAAGCAGCCGGTCTGCCTGCTGCTGGTGTCGGTCCTGCACTTTCTCGGACCGGGCGACCAGCCGGCCGAACTGGTCGCCCGCTACCAGCAGAAGCTGGCACCCGGGAGCAGGCTCGCCATCTCGCACGTCACCGTGGACGGAGCCCCGTCCGAAGACCTTCCCGAAGCGCTGAAGGTCGTGGAGGCCTACAAGAGCACCAGCAATCCGTACTGGCTGCGCACCCACGGGGAAATCGCCGCGCTCTTCAACGACTGGCCGCTGATCGATCCGGGACTGGTCGCCCTGACCGACTGGCACTCCGAGAACCCGCGATGGATGAGCCTGGAGGACGAAGAGGTCCGGCCCTACAACTGGGGCGCGGTCGCCGAGAAACCCGCGAAGAACCGGCGGTCGAAATCCACCTGAGTTCCCGGCGGTGGCTTCCGGAGGCGGAACGCGATTAGACTGACTCACCACTAGCGGTGCCCGAACGAGGGTGAAGGAGCCGCGGTGAGTTCGCTGACCACGCCGACCAAGGGTTCGAGCGTCGCCCAGCGCCAGGCCGAACGGGCGGCCAGGGACGCCGATCAGCGATACCACCTGGCCAGAGGCCTGCGGCGCCAGTTGAACAAGGTGTTCCCCACCCACTGGTCGTTCCTGCTCGGCGAGATCGCGCTCTACAGCTTCATCGTGCTCATCGTCACCGGCATCTACCTGTCGTTGTTCTTCGACCCGTCGATGCTGGAGGTCACCTACCGGGGCAGCTACACCGACCTGCAGGGCGTGTCGATGTCGCGGGCCTTCGCGACCACTTTGGACATCTCGTTCGACGTGCGCGGCGGGTTGTTCGTCCGGCAGCTGCACCACTGGGCCGCGCTGGTGTTCGTGGCGGCGATGATGGTGCACATGTTCCGGATCTTCTTCACCGGAGCGTTCCGCCGGCCGCGCGAGGCGAACTGGATCATCGGTTCCCTGCTGCTGATCCTGGGCATGTTCGAGGGCTTCTTCGGTTACTCGCTGCCCGACGACCTGCTCTCCGGCACCGGCGTCCGCGCCACCCTGTCCGGCATCGTGCTCTCGGTCCCGGTGATCGGCACCTGGCTGCACTGGGCGCTCTTCGGCGGCGAGTTCCCCGGGACCATCATCGTGCCGCGCATGTACGCGCTGCACATCCTGATCCTGCCGGGGATCATCCTGGCGCTGATCGGCGTACACCTGGCGCTGGTGTGGTACCAGAAGCACACCCAGTTCCCCGGGGTGCGCCGGAAGGAAACCAACGTCGTCGGGATCCGGATCATGCCGGTGTTCGCGCTCAAGAGCGGCGCGTTCTTCGCCACCGTCACCGCGGTACTGGCCCTGCTGGCCGGGATCTTCCAGATCAACGCGATCTGGAACTACGGCCCCTACCTGCCCTCCCAGGTGCTGGCCGGCTCGCAGCCGGACTGGTACCTCGCGTGGGCCGACGGCCTGCTCCGCATCTTTCCCGCCTGGGAACTGTACCTGGGGCCCTACACCGTGCCGGCCGTGTTCTTCGCCGGTGCCGTCGGCATGCCGGTGTTGTTCATCCTGTTGCTGAGTTATCCGTTCGTGGAACGGAAACTCTCCGGCGACACCGCGCACCACAACCTGCTGCAACGCCCGCGTGACGCGCCCGTGCGCACCAGCCTGGGCGCGATGGCGCTCGGGTTCTACGCGGTGATCGAGGCCTCGGGCTTCAACGACATCATCGCCGAGCAGTTCGACATCTCGCTCAACGCGACCACCTGGGCCGGCCGGATCGGGGTGCTGGTGGTGCCGCCGCTGGCCTACTTCGTGACCTACCGGATCTGCCTCGGCCTCCAGCGCGCCGACCGTGAGGTGCTGGAACACGGCATCGAGACCGGCATCATCAAGCGCCTGCCGCACGGCGAGTTCATCGAGATCCATCAGCCGCTCGGACCGGTCCGCGACGACCATCCGGAGCCGCTGGACTACCAGGGCGCGCCGGTGCCGAAGAAGGCCAACAAACTCGGCCTTGCCGGGCGCCCGTCGTCCGGCAGCCTGCTCCGTCCCGACCCGCCCGACGAGGCGCGGGCGCTCGAACAGGCGCGCGCCCGAGAAGGTGGCCAACCCGCGCAGAGCGCTACCCGCGAGCTGCCGCCCTGACGGCGCGTCGCGAGGATTTGAATCGCGTCGCCCTGGGTACTGTGCCGCCCGTTACCAATCCGACGGCAGCCACGGCGGAAACGGATGTCTACAAGCGGGTCCGCTGCGGATCGTATCCGCCTACTTTCGGTCGGATTGGTAACATCCGCGCGTGCTGACCGTCGGTGTCGAAGAAGAGTTCCTGCTGGCCGATCCGGCCGGGCACCTGTCGTTCGCCGGGCCCGAGGTGGTCGGCGCGGCGCGGGAACAGGAAGGAGAACTGCAACTCGAACTCGCCACCTGCCAGGTCGAGTCCGCGACCGACGTGTGCCGCGGCGCCGAGGAACTGATCAAGCAGCTCGACGGGCTCCGCGCCGGGCTCGCCGAGGAGGCCGGGCGCCGGGATCTGCGTGTGGTGGCGAGCGGAACTTCGCTGCTCGCGGAGCCGGGAACCCCCGAGATCACGCCGACCGGGCGATACCGCCGGATGGCGGAGCGGTTCGGCGCGATCACGCACACCGCGACCACCTGCGGCTGCCACGTGCATGTGGCCGTCCCCGACTCCGAAACCGCGGTCCTGGTCGGCAACCATGTCCGTCCCTGGCTTCCGGCCCTGCTGGCGATGACCGCGAACTCGCCGTACTACGACGGCGAAGACACCCGGTACAGCAGCTGGCGGCACGTGCTGTGGTCGCGGTGGCCGTCGGCGGGGCCGCCGCCGGTCTTCTCTTCCCTCGATCATTACGAGAGCACGGTCGAAGCCCTGTTGCGCAGCGGGGCGATGCTGGACCGCGGAATGATCTACTGGGACATCCGGGTCTCCGACAAGCAGCCGACCCTGGAGTGCCGCGTCTCGGACGTGGCGGCGACCAGCCGGGAGGCGGCGCTTCTCGCCGTACTGACCCGGGGGCTGGTCGGCATGGCGCTCGACGACCTCGGCGCGTCGCCGTACCAGCCGCCGCAGGAAGTCCTGCGCGCGAACCTGTGGCGGGCCGCCCGCGACGGAATCACGGGCGACTGCCCGCATCCGGTGACCGGCGAGGTGGTGCCCGTGTCCGGGCTGCTGGGCGAACTGGCCGAGTTCGTCCGTCCCGTACTCCGCGAGACGCCCGGCGACGCGGAGTTCGTCGCGGACATGCTCGCCGAACTGGACAAGACCGGCGGCGGCGCCGAGCGCCAGCGCGCCGCCTACGCGAAACGGCAACGCCTGGAAGACGTGGTCACGCTGCTGGCGCAGTGACGCTTCTCCGTGCGCACTTCACCCCCGGCAGGTGATCCGCACGGCCATCGCGATCGGCACGGTGCGGTAAGAGGGCACCCACGTAAGGAGATCGTCATGGCGCAACGGCAATCCGCCACCGCCACGAACACTCAGCTGTACATGAAGTGGGTCGCGGCGATGGTGTTGTTCGCGATCGCGCTGACCTTCATCGTGCAGAACAGGCAGCTCATCAGCATCTACCTGTTCACCACCTCGGTTTCCAGCCCGGCATGGATAGCACTGGTGGTGATGCTGGTGATCGGCATACTGATCGGCTTCCTGATGGGAGTCCGCGGCATCAAACGCCGCTGACCGCCAACGGAAATCCACTGTGGACTGTAGAGGAATGCCGCCGCCTCAGCGGGTTTCGGACGGATCGCCCACCGACGCGGTGAGCGCCGTCGCGAACAGGCTCCAAGCCAGGTAGGGGCCGAGCAGACCCGCGGCCAGGGGATCGCGGCGCGCCGCGAGCACGATCTCCGCGGCCACCGCACCGTCGAGCGCCGCGACGACCGCGAGCGCGGCCGGACGGTTGCGCGCGGCGAAGAACGTCACCGGCCACAACGCGTTCAACGCGAGCTGCGCGACGTGCAGGCCGAGCACGCCGCGACCGGCCCGCCGGTTCCACAGCCGCCAGCCGGCCACGCCGATGGCCGCGTACAGCGTCGTCCACACCGGACCGAACACGCCCTCCGGCGGTGCCCAGCGCGGCTTGCGGAGATTCCGGTAGACCTTGGGTGCCCGGGCCGAGGCCAGTGATCCGATCACGGCCGCACCCAGCGCCGACCCCCCGCCGAAGACCACCCCGCCTGCCGATCGCTTGGTCATGACCCGACGCTACCCGAGCCGCCGCGACCTGGCCGGGTTCGCTTTCCCGCCCGGTCATCCGGCCCGGGTGATGCCCGCGCGGTTGCCGCGGTAGGACGCTCTGCGGTGGCCGGACGGCACGACAAGGAGCGTGGATGGCGGGAACGACGGCGGCCGGCCCGTCCCCGGAGGACGCAGCGGGCCTGGACGCCACCGCCCGGTTGGCCTCCCGCGGCTACCTGGCGCTCCTGCTGCTCGCGGCGCTGATCGGCATCCCCATCTCGGCCAGCGCGTACTACTTCCTCCATCTGGTCGTCCTGATCCAACAGTGGGTCTTCGTGGACCTGCCGCGGACGGCGGGCTTCGGCGGCACCCCGGTCTGGTGGCCGGTGCCCGTTCTTCTCCTCTCCGGCTTGCTGACCGGTGCGATCGTGAAATACGCGCCCGGCGCGGGCGGGCATTCGCCGGTCGACGGGTTCAGCGCCAAGGCTGTCCCCCGCCCCGTCGAGTTGCCCGGTGTGCTGGGTGCCGCGCTGGCCAGTCTCGGACTCGGTGTCGTGCTCGGTCCCGAGGCACCCCTGATCACCCTCGGCGGCGGACTGGCCGTGCTTTCGCTCCGTCTCGCCCGGAGGCAGGCGCCGCGCCGGCTCGGCGCGGTGGTCGCGGCGGCGGGCAGCTTCGCCTCGATCAGCGCGCTGCTCGGCTCGCCGCTGATCGGCGCGTTCCTGCTGATGGAGGTGTCCGGGCTGGCCGGGCCGGAGCTCGGGCTGGTCCTGGTGCCCGGCCTGCTGTCCGCCGGGATCGGCTCGCTGGTCTTCGTCGGACTGGATGAGGTGACCGGACTCGGCCGGGTTTCGCTGGCTCTGCCGGGCCTGCCGCCGTTCGACCGGCCGACCCTCGCGGAGTTCGGCTGGGCCCTGCTCATCGGGGCGCTGGCGGCCGTGGCGGGATCGGCCGTCCGCCGTCTCGCGGTGGCCCTGCGGCCTCTCAGCGAGCGCTGGACCGTGCCGGCCACCGCGGTCGCCGGCCTGGTGATCGCCGCGCTCGCGATCGTCTACCCCACGGGCACCGGTCACACCGCGTCCGACGTGCTGTTCTCCGGCGAACAGGGGCTGGACACCCTGTTGGCGGCCAACTCCACGTATTCGGTGCCGGCGCTGCTCACCCTGATGGGGTGCAAGGGCGTCGCCTATGGGGTTTCGCTGAGTTCGTTCCGCGGCGGGCCGGTCTTCCCCGCCATGTTCCTCGGCGCGGCCGGCGGTATCGCGATGTCCCACCTTCCCGGCCTGCCGCTGGTCGCGGGGGTGGCCACCGGGATCGGCGCGATGAGCGTGGTCATGCTGCGCCTGCCGCTCACCTCGGTGATGCTGGCGACGCTGCTGCTGTTCTCCTCCGGCGTCGCGGTGATGCCGCTGGTCATCGTGGCCGTGGTGGTGGCGTACGTGGTTTCCGCCCGGCTGGAGCCGCGTCCGGCGAACGCGCGGTGACCCACCCACGGCGCGCGGGTTACGGTGGCTGGGACGGCCGCTGGGGTCCAGGGCCGTCACCGCAGGTCGTCGCCCTCCCTCAGCCGGGTGAAAGTCGGGCATTGCGGTGACTCACCGCGCTTGAGCCTTTACGGTGTGCGCATACCGTGTCCAGTGGGTGTTGGGGGTGTGGCATGGCCGGAGCGGACCGGACGGGTCTCCTCGGCGTCCTCGCCGAGCGCGAATTCCGCGCGCTGTGGTTCGCCGAGCTGCTCTCGGTGGCCGGTGACCAGCTCGCGCGGGTGGCGCTCGCCCTGCTGGTCTACGGCCGGACCTCCTCGGCGGTGCTCACCGCACTGACCTATGCCCTGACCTTCGTCCCGTCGGTGCTCGGCGGCGCCCTGCTCTCCGGGCTCGCCGACCGGTACCCCCGCCGGGCCGTGCTGGTGATCACCGATCTCCTCCGCGCCGGGCTGACCGCCCTGATGGCGTTGCCGGGCCTGTCACTGCCGGTGCTGTGGGCCTGCGTCGGCCTGGTTTCGATCGCGTCCGGGCCGTTCAAGGCGGCGCAACTGGCGCTCCTGCCGCAGATCCTGCCCGGCGAGGCCTACCCGGCCGGGCTCGCGCTGCGTCAGGTCACCGGCCAGGCCGCCCAGCTGGCCGGGTTCGCCGGCGGTGGTTTCCTCCTCGCCGTGGTCGAACCACACGTCGCCCTCGCGCTCGACGCCGCGACCTTCGCCGCCTCGGCACTGTTCGTGCTCGCCGGCGTCCGGGCGCGGCCTGCCCCCTCGGCGGGGACGGCCGGTTCGCCGCCGGTCGCGCGTGCCGGGCGGCCGGGCGGGGCCGGTGGCCGCGTCGCCGTGCTGTACGCCCTGGTCTGTCTCGTCGGCCTGTACGTCGTGCCCGAAGGAGTCGCGGCGCCCTACGCGCGGGGAATCGGCGTCGCCGCGGCCGGGCTCGGCCTGCTGATGGCCGCGGATCCGCTGGGCAGCGCGCTCGGGGCGTGGCTCACCACCCGGTTACCGGTGCCCGCTTCGCTCAGCGCCATCGTGATGCTGGCCGCGGCGGGCGGGCTGCCGCTCATAGCCTGCGTCTTCCAGCCGGGGCTCGCGGTGTCCATGGTGCTGTGGGCCGCTTCCGGCCTGTTGTCGACCGCGTACCTGATCAAAACCCAGGTGCTCGTGGTCGAACTCGTTCCGGACCACCGCCGTGGCCGGGTGATGGGGCGGATGACGACCTGTCTCTACGCCTCACAAGGGCTGGCGATCCTCGCCGGTGGTGTCGCCACCCAGTTCGCCGGTCCGTTCCGCACCGTCGCGGGCGCGGGGCTGGCCGCCGCCTTGGGCGCGCTGCTGATCGGCGCCGGAGCCCGGATGGGCCGGTCCCGGCAAGAGAGGGTGGCCGAGCCGCCGGGCGAAGCGGCGCGATTCCCGCCGCGCGCGTCCGAGATCGCGTGCGCCTGCCCGCGTCCCTTCCGGTCGGTCCTCCGGCGCCGGTGCCGGGCTCACCCGCCGCACGGCAAGCAGACCCGCCCCCGCACCCGCGGCGGCTCCCCCCGGGGCTGACGCGTCCGCCGCCGAACGCTTACCGGCCTTACCCGCGCCTTGGTCGTTCTTCTCCAGGGAGGACAACGGGATGTCCTGGGCGGCCCGATGGAATAAAGAAATCAATTCGCGGACTGATGGTGGAATCCGTCAAGAATGTACACGCCGATTTCGGCGATATCGGGTAGATCTCACCGAGAAAAGACACAGGTGTGCTCGGCCAGAGCGCGTGGTAATTCGACCCTCTTCGCCGAGTGATCAATAGCGTCCGGTGAGAGTTTCCGGACGGTCGATCACCTTCCCTGGGCGGGCCGTCTCCCGGCCGGCCGGTCCTCCTGATGGGTCGATCGGGTGACCTGGGGAACCAGGAGCGTGAGAACGACGACCTGGACTTGCGGCAGAGGACCGCACATCGGAAGGGGAACGACCATGAACCACGGTTGCTGTGGCGCCTGCACCGGCAAGGGGTGCGGCTGCTGCGAGAACTGCAAGTGAGGAACGCGGCCGCCGGCCTGGGGATGACGGGAGGTGAGACGGTGCACTGCACGGACTGCAACTGCGGCGGGACCGCTTCCTGATCCGGGACGTCCCCGGCGAAGCGGCTCCCCCGGCCCTCGGTCCCGGTGCCTCCGGCGGCGGGCCGAGGGCTGGGGCCGGCGGCGCGCACGACGATTGGGCCGCCGGGGCACCGGGTATTCCTTTGCCCATGTGGCGACAACTGAAGCGGCTGTTCACCGGCCGTACCCCGGCGCAGGAGCAGGGCCAGGAGGCCGACGTCCAGCACGATCCGGCGGAGGCCACGACCAGGGCCACCGGCGGCGAGTCCCGGCCCGGGACCTCCGCCGACGCCCACTCGACCACCGGACCCTCGGCCAACGACACGTTCGTCGGCCGGGTCGCCGGTGAGGATTCCGGCGACGCCGGCGAGACCGGCGCCGAACGCCGGGCGCGATCGTAGGGATCCGGCCTCCGGGTGCCCGGTCACGGCCGGGCACCCGCCGTCTTCCTGACGTCATTTCCACCGGTGGCGTTCGGTCCAAAAAGGACAAACAGGCTGACCTTCGCCGCGTCCGCCGCCTTCGGCTCTGATATTTCCGCGCCGCGCACCGATCACCGTTTCTTTTCTTGAATTCCTCAGTTCTTCATCGCGATGGACACTCGGAGCGGACCTTCGCCGCGACCGCGGTTCCCGCGAAGACCCCGCAGTACTCCGGAATCTGGAACGATTCCATTCTGGACGTTTCCCGGATAGTGCGTGCCGCCCGGGTTATCCGTCCCGTCCCGCCCCAATCGGTGGTTCCCGGACAGGAAGGGGTTGCGGTACCACCGAAATCAGGAACAAGATCCTCCATGCGGAGCACCCGCAACCCGCGCGTTCAGGCGCCGCCGGGCGTTCCGGCGGACGGGAAGGTAGGGTTCTGCTCCGGCACGGAAAGGAAGTTCAGGTGGGGGCGTTTGTCCGGCGGCTCCAGGATATCGACGAGCCGGCGAGGTTTCGCGATATCATTCCGCAATGCGACAGAGCGCGGGCCCAGCGGTGACGACTCAGCCGATGAAGCGCGTCGAACTCGGCGAAGTACCGTACGAGCGGACGCTGGAGGACATGCGGCACTGGGTCGAAGAGCGCCGTGCCGGCACCGAAGGCGACCGGCTGTTCTTCCTGTCCCATCCACCGGTGATCACCTACGGCCGCCGGACCGCGCCGGGCGGCCTGCCCGGCAAGATGTCGGACATCCCGGTGATCGGGGTGGACCGCGGCGGCATGGCCACCTATCACGGCCCGGGCCAGTTGATCGGCTACCTGGTGATGAACATCCGCGAGCGGGGACCGGTGGACGTGGTCCGCTGGCTGGAGACGAAACTGGTCGAGGCGCTGGGCAAACTGGGGTTCGAGACGCTGCGCCGCGACACGCCCCTGGGCGGCGCGAGCCTCGCCGGGGTGTGGACGCCGGACCACCGCAGGCTGGTCTCCATCGGCATGCGCATCCGGGGCGGCATCACCAGCCACGGGTTCGCGCTCAACGTCGACCCGGACCTGAGCGTGTTCCGCCGGTTCATGGCGCTGGGGCTGCCCGACGTGTGGATGACCTCCCTGCAGGAGATCTGCGCCGAGGAGGAACGGCGCATGCCCTCCGGTGACGAACTGCGCGACACCATCGCGGCGGTGCTCGGCGCGCAGTGACGTGGGGCCCCGGCGGGGCCCGCACGCCGTGTCCCCGGGCACGCACTCCGTATCCACAGTGGACAGACTCAGGCCGCGTCCAACCGGCTCAGCTCCGCCGCGTCCAGCGTCAACCCGACCGCGGCGGCCGAGTCGCGGATCGTCTCGGGACGCGACGAGCCCGGAATGGAAGGAGGTCTGGGGGCTTGCCCCCAGTCGGGGGTGTGGGGGCGGTGCCCCCACAGAACACCGCACGACCGGGTCCTTGGCCAGCAGCCACGCCAGGCAGACCTGCTGGGGGCTGACCCCGCGCGCCCGCGCGATTTCGGCGAACGGAGCGAACCGGGAGCCGAGGTCCGCCGCGCGGGCGATCCCGCCGAGCGGGCTCCACGGCAGGAACGCGATGCCGAGTTCGGCGCACAGCCGCAGCTCCGGCCGACCGTCCACGAGCCGTCGCCGGGCCGCAGATGGCCGCCCTTGGTCGCCACCAGCACATCGGAGGTGTCGCCCCGGTAGGCGGCCGGCGCCCGGGCGATCAGCGTCTCGTTGTGCCCGACTTCGCCCGCGTCCCGGTGGTAGGCGTCGGCGGTGTCGACGAGCGTGACACCCGCGCCGAGCGCGGCGTGGATCGTCGCGACCCGAACGCTCTTCGCCGGGCCTACCCTCGATCGACATCGGCATCCCGCCGAGCCCGATCGCGCTGACCACGGCGTCGCCAATACGGCGAGTCCGCATGGTTGTCGTCTCCGGAAGTGGGGAACAGGTACTTACGCAGACTCGTCCGCGGGCGGCGTGCTGTCCAACTGAGGGATCCGGTTGACAATAGTGCTCTGAGTCACAGCAAAACCGGGGGAATGTTCCGCCAGGCGGAGTAGTTGAGAGGGTCTAGTCGGGTGAGGGAGAGGAGCTGGGGTGACGCATGCGGCAACAGCGGCCGGCGTGGGTTTCCGCTCGGAACGCGGCCGGGTTCTCGCGGCCATCATGCTCAGCACCGGTCTGGTCGCACTGGACTCGACCATCATCGCCACGGCCGTGCCCTCGATCGTCCGTGATCTCGGCGGGTTCTCCCAGTTCCCCTGGCTGTTCTCGATCTACCTGCTCACCCAGGCGGCCACCGTGCCGCTCTACGGCAAGTTCGCCGACTCGCTGGGCCGGAAACCGGTGATGTACTTCGGCATCGCGGTGTTCCTGCTCGGCTCGGTGCTGTGCGGGATCGCGTGGAGCATGCCCGTGCTGATCCTCTCCCGGGCGGTGCAGGGCGTCGGCGCGGGCGCGGTCCAGCCGATGAGCATGACGATCGCCGGCGACCTCTACACCGTCGAGGAACGCGCCCGCGTGCAGGGCTACCTGGCCAGCGTCTGGGGAATGGCGTCGGTGGTCGGGCCCACACTGGGCGGGCTGTTCTCCGAATACGCCTCGTGGCGGCTGATCTTCTTCGTCAACCTGCCTTTGGGCGCGATCGCGGTGTGGATGATCGCGCGCCACTTCTCCGAGCGGGTCGAGCGCCGCTCGCACCGGGTGGACTACGCCGGCGCCGCGGCGCTCACCGCCGGGTTCTCCCTGATCATTCTCGGCCTGCTGGAAAGCGGCGTGGCCTGGCCCTGGGTGTCGGCGCCGACGTTCGTGATCTTCGCGCTCGGGGTGGCCCTGCTGGTCACCTTCCTGGTCGTGGAGCGCCGGGCGAGCGAACCGGTGCTGCCGCTGTGGGTGTTCGGCCGCCGGATCCTGTGCGGGGTCAACCTTTCCTCGCTCGTGGTCGGCGCGCTCATGATCGGGCTCAGCTCGTACCTGCCCGCCTATGTGGAAGGCGTGCTCGGTATGGGCGCGGTCGTGGCCGGCTTCGCGCTCGCCGCGCTGACCGTGGGGTGGCCGCTGGCCGCCTCCCTGTCCGGGCGGATCTACCTGCGGATCGGGTTCCGGGACACCGCGCTGATCGGCAGTGCCCTCGTCATCTGCGGGACCGTGCTCGCGCTCACGCTGCTCGGTATGGGCACGTCGGTGTGGACGGCGGCGGCCGCGGCGTTCGTGGTCGGCCTCGGGTTCGGCCTGTGCGCCAGCCCGGTCGTGGTCGCCGCGCAGTCGGTGGTCGGCTGGGAACGCCGCGGCGTGGTCACCGCGACCACGATGTTCAGCCGGTCGCTCGGCAGCGCGGTCGGCGCGGCCGTGTTCGGCGCGATCGCGAACGGCACGCTGGCCACCCGCTTCGCGCATCCGCCCGCCGGGGTCGCCGGGCAACTCCCCGGCAGTGTCGACGCGACCAGCCTCGTGCTCGGCGGGAACGCCGGTTCCGGGGCTCCCGCCGTTTCGGACTACATCCGCTCGTCGCTCCAGTCCGCCACGCACCACGTCTTCCTCGCGATGGTGATCCTCGCGGTGCTCGGTGTCGGTGCGCTGGTGCTGATGCCCCGCCGCGCCGAACCCCTGGTCTTCGAACCGGTTGCCTAAGCTGTTTTCTTGCCAGGCAACGCCTCCCCCGCGCCGCGCGTCCTGCCGGTGTTACCGATTCGACCGAAAGTAGGCGGACACGATCGCAACCGACCTGCTTGTATAGATCCATTTCCGCCGTGGCTGCCGTCGGACTGGTAACGAACGGCACAGTAGCGTGATCGAACGAGGGGGGCCGGGTGTCCGGAGCGAGAATGAGCCGCCGGGTCCTGATGGCGGGCGGCGTGACCGCGATACTCGCCGCGTGTGCCGCGAAAACGGTCCCGTCAGGCCCGCCACCGGTCGCGGCCGGTGCGCCGCCGGGATCGGCCGAACTGGCGGCCCTGGAAAGCCGGTCCGGTGGCAGGATCGGGGTGTACGCGCTCGACACCGGAACCGGCAGGACGGCCGGTTACCGGGCGGGCGAGCGGTTTCTCCTGTGCTCCACGCACAAAGTGCTCGCGGTGGCGGCGATCCTGCGCCTGCGCACCCGACAGCCGGGCCTGCTGGACCGGGTCATTCACTATGACTCCTCACAAGTCCTGGAATACGCCCCGGTCACCTCGCACCACGTCGCGGACGGCATGACCGTCTCGGCGCTGTGCGAGGCGGCGCTGACGGTGAGCGACAACACCGCGGTGAACCTGCTGGTGGGAATCCTGGGTGGCCCGCAGGCGGTGACGGCGTTCGCGCGCACGCTCGGCGATCCGGTCACCCGCCTCGACCGGCTCGAGCCCGACCTCAACACCGGCGCGCCCGGCGACGAGCGCGACACCTCCACGCCCACCGCGATGGGGGCGGACCTGCGCGCGCTCGCGTGCGGTGACGCGCTGGACCCGGCGGGCCGGGACCTGCTCAACGGCTGGCTGACCGCCGCCGGCACCGGGACCGACCTGGTGCGCGCGAGCCTGCCTCCGGGCTGGCGGGCCGGGGACAAGAGCGGGTCGGGCACGCACGGCGAGGTCAACGACCTGGCAGTGGTGTGGCCGCCGGGGCGCGCGCCTCTCGTCATCGCGATCTACACCGCGCCCGCGGACCCGGCCTCCCCCACGCGACGGAAGACGGTGGCCGAGGCGACGACGATCGCGCTCCGCGCGCTCGGAGCTTCATGAGGCACCCGGCACGGGCACCGCGGTCACGACCACGTTGTCCTGATAGGTCTTCGACTCGTCGTCGAAGGAGCCACCGCAGGTGATCAGCGTCAGGCGCGGGATGCCGGTCGTGGAGAAGTAGCGGCGGAGGTCTATTTCGGACTTCGGATACTCTTCCCGGCCGACCACGCGGTAGGCGCGGCCGTGCCCGTCGTCGGCGCCGACGATGATCCAGGCCCCGGGAGTGAGCAGCCGCAAGCGGAAGAAGGCGCCTTCGTCCTTTTCGGAGTCGTCCACGTGTCCGCCGAGGACGACCGAACCGGTGAGCTCCCCGAGTCCCGGGCCGAGCCGGTACCAGGCGACGGTGTCCACAGTGGACGGAAGGGCGAATTCGCCCCGCGAGTCGAGTCCCGTGGGCACCACCCTCGCGGCCACTCCGATGTCAGGGATGGCCAGTTTCACCGGCCGCACGACACGACCGTGCCGGTCACCGGGCGCGGCGGCGATATCCGGTACCCCCGCGGCGAGACGGCTCACCAGATCCGACCCGACGTTCTCAGCGGGCTGAACCCGGTACCGGAGCGGTACCGCCGTCGCGAGCACCAGCAAGCCGAGACCGCACGCCACCGCGGGAAGCACGCGCCGCGCCGCCCGTGGCCTCATCCCGCCGTCCGGCGGCGGGCGATCAGGGTCAGGGCGCCTGCTGTCGTCAGGACCAGGCCGGTGGCGACGAAGAGGTACCACCAGACTCCGACCCCGGTACGGGCGAGTCCGCCGGTGCCCGCGGGAACCCCGGCCGGCACCTCCCCCGCCGTCGTCACCACCAGGCTCATGGTGCCGGTGCTCGTCGAGCCCATCGCGTACACGATCGTGGTGACGCCCTCGATCAGCCGTACCGGCGCCGGGCCCAGCACGACCGTGCCGGTCCCGGCGAACACGGCGTCCACGGTCACCGTTCCGGCGGGCACCTCGGCCTTCAATTCGCGCGGATTGGTCAGCCCGGCGAGGACCGGCTTGCCGTCGGCACGCACGTCGACCGCCGGAGCGACCGCGGTGTGCCGGACGATCAGCCGGGCCAGACCCGGTCCGGCCGGGCCCGCGTCGTCGAAATAGGTGGACAGCACCCGGCGACCGCCGGCGGTCGGATGCGCGACCACGCTGATGTTCCTTCCGCGCACGATGTCCACGTGCGCGTCCTCGACGATCGCCGAATCGGCCGGCTCACCGGAGGGAGCCAGTGCCACGTCGTAGGTGCCGGGGGGAAAGATCAGGGGACGCGAAACGGCGCCGGGAGCGGACCGGGCCAGCAGCAGCGCGCCGTTGACGTAGAGATCCAGCGGTTGCGCGGGAATCCCGTTCACCACGGTCATCGTCGGCAGGCCGTCGGCCCGCGCCCCCGGGGCGAAAGCGAGCATCACGCCCGCGACCACCATGAGGACCGCCAACGCCGCCGCGAGCCGCCTGAGGACACTGGTTACGATCATCATCTCTCCTTGTCCTCCTCGATGGTGATCGAGCCGCGTCGGACGAGACATACCTGCGGGGAAACGGCCCCTCGCACAGTATTGTTCATCGGCGGGCGGCGGATTCCCCTCAACGCCTCATCGGATTACCCGGACGCGGAATTCCCGGGGAACCCGCTTCTCTTTTTCGCCGATTCGACGAATTGATTTTCCCGCACCGTCACCGATTCCCCGCCGCGACGACACGGCCGGGTGACCACACCGGCGGTGGATACGGCCGGCATCGTAGCCTTGCTGTCATGGCACTCCAGGACGGCACATACCGGATAGGACCGGATTCGGGACGGCTCGTGGTGCACACCGGCCGGACGGGCCTGGGCGCCAAGGCCGGTCACGACCTGACGATCGAGGCGGGCGCCTGGACGGGCAGCGTCGTGGTGAACACGAAGGATCCCGCCCTCTCGTCGGTGACTCTCGAGATCGAGGCCGGCTCCCTGCGCGTGGTGGAAGGCACCGGCGGGGTCAAGCCGCTCACCGATTCCGACCGCGCGGACATCGAGGCGACCATGCGCGAAAAGATCCTGTCCACGGATCGTCACCCGGCCATCACCTTTCGCTCCACGGTGGTCGCCGGCTCACCGGATTCGTTCACTGTGGACGGGGAACTCACCATCCTGGGTACCGGCAGGCCCGTCCAGGCGCGCGGAAACGTCAGCGCGGAGGGCACGGTCCGCGGCAGGGCCGCGGTCGTGCAGAGCCGTTGGGGCATCAAGCCGTACTCGGCCTTCTTCGGCGCGTTGAAACTGGCCGACGAAGTCGTGGTCGACATCGAGGTGACCCTGGCCCCGGCCGGCACTGGGCCGGACGCGTGAAAATGCCCCAAGGGCAACCCGTCAGCGGCTGGTCCGACGGATTTCCCCTGGGGCACAACGGTTCCGCGATGAAGCGAAGACCGGCGCTCCTGGTCGGCCGAGGGGATCGGCGCGGTGGGCCGGCGAACCCTAGTGACCGGGGACCAGCACGGTCCCCGAACCCGGGTTGCCGCCGGGAACCAGCGGCCCATCGGTCAGCCCGTCACCCGGAACCAGCACGGGCCCCGAACCCGGGTTACCGCCCGGAACCAGCGGCCCGTCGGTCGGCCCATTACCCGGAACCAGCGGGCCCGGCGACGGCCCGATGATGGTCTGGCACGAACCGTCGCGGCAGTCGCTGATCGTGCCCGGGTTGCCACCCGGAACCAGCGGGCCCGCGGTCGGCGGACCCAGCGTCGGGCCGTCAGTCGGTCCGGGCAGGAAGCCGGGCCCGGTGTCGCTCAGGCCGTGGAAGATCGATGAGGACCACTGCTGCTGCTTGAGTCCATTGCAGTCCCACAGCTGCACCTTCGTGCCGTTGGCACCGGCGGTGACCGCGTCGGCGTCCAGGCACTGGCCGCTGAGGGAATAGACCGCGCCCCCGCCCGAGTACCACCGCTGCTGCTTCTGCCCGTTGCAGTCCCACAGCTGCACCTTCGTGCCGTTGACGCCCAAGGTGTTGAGATCGGCGTCCAGGCAACGGTCGTTGAGGGCATTGCGAAGGATCGAACCGTCCCTGTACCACTGCTGCTGCTTCTGCCCGTTGCAGTCCCACAGCTGTACCTTGGTGCCGTTGGAACCGGCGGTGCCGGTGTCGGCGTCCAGGCATTTGTTGTCGTAGGCCGACCGGATCGCCGACCGCGGCGAATCGGCCGTCGCCGTCGGGACCAGGCCGACAGCGACGGCACCGGCGGTGATGGCACCCGCCGCGACCGCCGCGTAGATTCTCTTCTTCATGGGTTGTCTCCAGAATTCCGATATTCAGGCCGTGACGGCCGGTGCCCACCCTTCCCTTATCCGGTCGCCAGGTCACGAACAACAGCCGCCGCGCGGTACCCGTTTTCCGCGAATTGGTGCCATCGGCCCGTCACGGCTACTCCACAAGGAGGCCGGTGTGATGGGGCATTACGCCCCAAAACCGGATTTCCGGCATGAAAAGCCCCCACGATTTTCACCGGCCCGGCCGGTTTGCCGGATCCGGGCATCCGGTGGTCGAGATCGGACCCTGCTATTCGTCATCCTGGTGAAGAACAGGAAAAAACGGAGGCCTCATGCGGTACCTGCTGTTGATCTACAACTGTGACCGGCCCGAGCCGGACGATCCCCGCTTCGCCGAGGCACTGGCCGCCGTGAACGCGTTCGCCGAGGAGTGCCGCCGCCGGAACGCGTTCGTCGCCGGGCACCCGCTGCGACCGGAGAGCACGGCCACCACCGTCGCCGTCCGGGACGGCCGCACGCTGATCACCGACGGTCCCTTCGCCGAGACGCACGAGCACCTGGGCGGGTTCTACCTGCTCGACTGCCGTGACCTGGACGAGGCGCTGGAACTGGCGGCCATGTGCCCCATGGCCGCCGACGGCACGGTGGAGGTCCGGCCCGTCGCGGGGGTGCCGGGCCTCGACCACCGCCCGTCGGACGTGGCGGCCGGGCGGGAGTGAACTCCCTCGTGCCGGCCCCGGACAACCGATGACCTCGTCCGCCGCGGTGGTCGAACGGACCTACCGCGAACACCGGGCACGGATGCTCGCCGCGCTGGTCCGCGTGCTGGGTGACTTCGAACTGGCCGAAGAAGGTCTCCAGGAAGCGTGTGCGCTGGCCCTGCGCCGGTGGAGCACCACCGTGCCGGACGACCCGGTGGCCTGGCTGCTGACGGTGGCCAGGAACAACGCCATCGACCGGCTGCGGCGCGCCAGGACCGGACGGGAGAAACACGCGCTGGCCGGCGCGCGCCAGGAGGTGGTGACCGCCATGCCCAGCCAGGAAAGCCTGGCCGAAGCCGGTGACGAACGGTTGAGCCTGATCTTCGCGTGCTGCCATCCCGCGCTGGCGGAACCGGCGAGGGTCGCGCTGACGCTCCAGGCGGTGGCCGGGCTCACCGCGGGCCAGATCGCGCGGATGTTCCTGGTCGGCGAGCAGACCCTGGCGCAACGGCTGGTCCGCGCCAAGCGGAAGATCCGCGACGCGGGGATCAGGCTGGCGGTCCCGGCGGACCACCTGCTGCCGGAACGGCTCTCGGGCGTGCTTTCCGTGGTGTACCTGATCTTCACCCAGGGCTACACGACCGGCGACCCCGGGCCGCGGGAGGAGGCGATCCGGCTCGGCCGGCTGGTGGCCACGCTCATTCCCGGCGAGCCGGAGGTACTCGGCCTGGTGGCGTTGCTGTTGCTGCATGATTCCCGTGCGGACGCGCGCTACACCGCCACCGGGGATGTGGTGCTGTTGGAGGACCAGGACCGGTCCCGCTGGAACCGCGCCGAGATCGCCGAAGCCGTGGGCCTGCTCGACCGCGCGCTGCGCCGCTCCCGCCCCGGGCCCTACCAGGTTCAGGCGGCGATCGCGGCACTGCACGCCCAGGCGGCCACGGCCGCGGAGACGGACTGGCAGGCCATCGCGGCGCTCTACGGCGAACTGCTCGGCATGACGCCGTCGCCGGTGGTGGCGTTGAACCACGCGGTCGCCGTGGCGATGGCCAACGGCCCGGCCGAGGGCCTGGCCTTGATCGACCGGATCGACGGCCTCGATCGCTACCACCTGCTGCACTCGGCACGCGCCGACCTGCTGCGCCGGACCGGGCGGCTCGACGAGGCCGCCGCCGCTTACCGCCGGGCGCACGAACTCGCCACGACCGCGGCGGACCGGCGTTTCCTGGCCCGCCGCCTGTACACGTTGGACCGTGACGAACCCCGGTGAATTCCGGAAAGCGCTTTCTCGCTCGACC
>NZ_JBHUKR010000020.1:81454-101165 GCF_042684065.1 Amycolatopsis pigmentata
TGCGGGAGGACCCCCTGGATTCTCCCGCACCGGCCCCTCGTCAGGCCGCGGACGACCGGCCGAGGAACGCCAGCATCCGTGCCTGCTCATCCGCCCGCTCGTCCTCGACGGGCAGCTCCGGACCGAAGAAGCCCGGCCGGCGCAACGCATGCGTGCGCGCCCAGTCGAACGCCATCGGCACGAGAGCCGGATCGAGTCGCACATCGAGGCCCAGCGGATGCCCGATGTCCCACGTGTGCACGAGCTGATCGGTGAGCATCAGGGGAAGCAGCGCCCGCAGGGGCACCTCCCCCATCCCTGGCAGGACAACCGTCCTGGCCAGCGTCTCGTCCGTCAGTGACGAGACCGACGCCGCCCGCGCCGATCGCCAGGTCCCGAGCGGGTCTTCACCGGCCAGCACTCCGGGATGCGGCGCTCCGGGGGCGCCCGCCCGCTCCGTGTATTCCTCGCCCGCCGCCCACGCGCGAACCTGGTGCTGAGCCCAGACGAGATGCCCCGCGACATCCCGCACCGTCCACTCCGGGCATGCCGACACCGTGTCCCACTGTCCGGGCCGGACCGCGGCCAGTACCGTGTCGAGCCCGTCCTGGGCGCGCCGGTACGAGTCCATGAGGTCCATTCGGTCCTTTCCTTCCTCGCCATCGAATGTCCTGACATTCGGAGGACGAAGAAGGACCGCCGGGCTCGACATGACTTCGGCTTCAGTGACCGGCGATCGGGAGCCGCGTGCGTGCTTCGAGGAGGGCTTCGGTGCGCCGCACGGCCGCGGCGCGTTCGTCGCCGTTGTAGTGCAGCGCCAGGATCACCGGGTCGCCGGGTTCGCGCCGTCCCCGGAGCTCGGCGAGCCGCTCGGCGAACGACAGCGGCCTGCCCTCCGGGCCGATCGTCATGTCGCTGTACCACAACGCGTCCCGCACCGGGCTTCGCTCGTCCTCGAACGCCGCGAGCTCGTCCGACAACCCGACGAGTGCGGCCACCGCCGCGGCGCCGCTGTGTTGCGCGACGAGCGCGCACACTCGCGCGGGAAGGCCCTGGCGGGTCAGGAAACGCGCGCCGTCGAGCTGATGGAGGCCGGTCTCCATCAGTTGCGACGCGTAGCCGATGTCGTGCAGCCACGCGGCGGCGATGAGCATCTCACGGTCCTCGGCCGGGAACAGCCACGCGACCTCCTCGGCCCGTCCGGCGACCCCCTGGGTGTGCGCCCAGCGGACGGGCAGTTCGGTGGCCAGCATCCGTTCCGCGGTGTCGCGGGCCCAGTCGCGCAGCCGTCCGGCCGGGCAGGCGGCGAGCCAGGACCGCACGGTGCGCTCCACCAGGAGCGGAACGAAGGCCTGCACCCGGGCACGGGAGAAACGGGACCAGGCGGATTCCACCCACTCGTGCACCACCGCCGGCGGCACCATGCTTCCCTCGCGCACGAGACGTGCCTCGATACGTTGTATCTGAGCGTCGACCTGCGTCTTCCGCAGAACTTCAACCAATGTCGCCGACACCGTGACCTCCGTTGACCTGTGGCCGGTGTGATCGTCGGTTATTCTCAGCGCCCGCGGCGGCCGTTCACTAGGGCCGTTTGGCACAAAAGGTTTTCACGACTCCGGCCGGTCCACGGTGGATGACCGCCGGATTCATGGTGTAGCACGGGAGTTCTCCCGCTCGAAAGTGGATTTCTCCGCCGCGCCGGTGATGTTGCGCACCATGCCCCCGAAGATCAGGCCGTGGAACGGCGCGATCGCCTTCCAGTAGAGATGACCGGCGAGCCCGCGCGGCGCGAAGATCGCGCGCTGCCGGTAGGTCGAACCGCCGTCGGCGGCGGGCACGACGGACAGTTCGAGCCAGGCCCGGCCGGGCAGCAGCATTTCCGCGCGGAGCCGGAGCAGCCCGGGCCGCCGCAGGTCCTCGACCCGCCACCAGTCCAGTGCCTCCCCGGCGTGCAGGCGTCGCGGGTCCCGCCGTCCGCGGTTCAGCCCGGCCCCGCCGGCGAGCCGGTCGATCCAGCCGCGCACCGCCCAGGCCAGCGGAAAGGAATACCAGCCGTGCTCCCCGCCGATCGACTCGACGATCCGCCACAGGGTGCCGGCGTCGGCGGTGGTGTGGCGTTCGCGCACGTCCTCATAAAGACTGCCGCCCGACCACCCCGGGTCGGTGGGCAGCGGGTCGGACGGCGCCCGGGACATCGTGGCGTCCGACCACCGTGTCGGCACTTCGGCGTTCCGGATGCTCACCAGCGCGAGTTCGATCGCGCGCTCGTAGTGGGTCAGGCCGCCCTCGGGTTCCGGGATGTGGTGGTCGATGTCGTGCTCGTGCCGGACGACCTCGTGCACCAGGGATTCGATCAGCGGTACGGCGATGCTGCGGGGCACCGGCGTCACCAGATTGACCCACTGGGCCGACAGCCACGGAGTCAGCACCGGAACCGGCACCACGACGCGGCGCGGCAACCCCGCGACCACGGCGTAACGGCGCATCATGTCCAGATAGGTCAGCACGTCCGGGCCGCCGATGTCGAACCCCCGGTTGACTTCGGCGGGCAGGCCGGCGGCGCGCACCAGATAGTGCAGGACGTCACGCACCGCGATCGGCTGGATCCGGTTGTGCACCCACTTCGGCGTGACCATCACCGGCAGCCGCTCGGTCAGGTACCGCAGCATCTCGAAACTCGCCGAGCCGGACCCGATGATGATCGCCGCGCGCAGCACGACGGTCGGGACACCGGATTCGAGCAGTACGCGCCCCACTTCGGTGCGTGAGGCGAGGTGCTCGGACAGCCGCTCGTCCTCCGGTGTGATCCCGCCCAGGTAGACGATGCGGCGGATGCCCGCGCGCGCCGCCTCGCGGGCGACGACCCGGGCCGACTCGCGGTCGACGCGGGCGAAATCCTTTCGGTGCAAGGCGTGGACGAGATAGAAGACCACGTCGCGGTCCGTGAGCGCGGCGGCGACGCTGACCGGGTCCGAGACGTCGGCGGTGACGATCTCGGCCCGGTCCCGCCAGCCGACGTCGGCGAGCTTGGCGGGGTCGCGCGCCGTCGCGCGCACTTCGTGCCCGGCCCGCAGCAGGGCCGGCACCAGCCGGCCGCCGATGTAGCCCGTCGCCCCGAACACCACACATCGCATCGCTTCGATTCTCCACCTCGACCGTCGCGGCGGAAACCGGCCGGGACGGTGCGGGACCGGTCCGCTTTGGTCCCCCGTCGCCGACCGTGACGAAGCGGTCCCGGAAGCCTCGGATGCCTCCGGGACCGCTTGGCCACACGCTCAGGCCAGCGGCGGGTTCGCCGTGGTGTCAGTCACGCCGACCACCTCCGTTGACGGCGATTGCGGGAGACGGGAAGAGTTGCCCGGGCCGCGTCCGGCGTAGCGCGTGCGCGCGGGTGCCCTGCTGCCGGGCGGCGCGGTGACGGTGGCCCGGCTCCTCGGCCGGGTCCCGACCTTCGCGTGGACGCGGCGCGTGGTGAAGTCCTCCTGATGCACGGCGACGAAGCCGAGCCGCGCGTGACCGACCTCTTCGAACTCGTCGCGAACGAAGACTTCCCATTCGCTGTAGCGGCCACGGCGGGAGGTGCACTCCACGGTGATCCTCAGCCGGGAGCCGATCGCGATCGGGCCGCTGTGCCGCACGTGCTGCCAGACCCCGAGCGAGCACTCGTGCGGCTCGAGATCGTCACGCAGCATCTCCATCGCGAGCCACTCGCATACCTCGATCAGCCGCGCGCTGGCCATCACCGGCGGTTTGTACTCGGTGAATTCCCGGCTGCGGCCGATCGCGCGGACGGAATCGGCCTCCGCCACCACGTAGGTGAAGATTCCGGTGTGCTTCACCATTGCGTACCGTCCCACGCGCGGTGGTCCAACCGGGACAGGTGCCCTTCGAGTTCCACACAGATCCAGCCTCCGTGCTCGGTGTCCGCGGGCACCGGGGTCAAGCGGTCCGCGCACAACTCGGTTTCGCGGGTCCGGAGAACGGTCATGGGCCGGGTCGTGATGATCACGCATCCCCCATCGAGTTCGATCGATTCTGACGCGCGGCACTTTACGTCCGGCTTTCCGGTGAATTCACCCTCTATCGGTCACCGTGTCGAGTGAATTCCCTCAAAAATCGTCCACAAGGAACACCCGGTATTCGACCATGCGCAACCGAATATGATTCTCCGGAAATTATCGGAAGGCCGATCTACGGGCGTTCGACCGTCGCGTACCCGAAACAAGAAGAGGGGACGGTGATACGACGGCGGGCGGCGGCCCGCGGTTCCACCGTCCTCGATGGACGGAAGTGCCGCCGGGCCGCCGCCCGCCGAAAACCCTTACCGGGCAGGGAGAATCTCAGGTGTCGTGGAGGATGACCCCCCGGATCGTCTGGCCCTCGTGCATGTCGGCGTAGGCCTGGTTCACCTCGTCCAGCCGGTAGGTCCGGGTGACCAGTTCGTCCAGCTTGAGCCGCCCGGCCTTGTACATCTCCGCCAGCCGCTTGATCTCGAAGGGCGGCGCGCCCATGCCGAAGATCACGCCCTGGATCCGCTTCTGCATCATGGACAGCAACCACAGGTTGATCGGCAGTCCCTCGTCCTTGATGTCGCCGATACCGGTGACGACCACGGTGCCGAGCTTGGCGATCGCGTTGACCGCCTGGGCCACGTGCTCGCCCTTGGTGACCCCGACCGCGACGACCGCGGAGTTCGCGCCCTGCCCGCCGGTGACCGACCGGGCGAAATCGGCGGCCTCGTCGATGCCGGCGAAGCTGTGCGTGGCGCCGAACTTCAAGGCGGCCTCGCGCTTGTAGGCCACCGGGTCGACGGCGATGACATAGGCCGCTCCCCTGGCCGCGGCCGCCTGCACCGCGTTCATGCCGACGCCGCCGACGCCCATCACGATCACCGTGTGCCCGGCCTCGACCTGCGCGCCGTACTCGGCCGAACCCCAGCCGGTCGGCACCCCGCAGGAGAGCAGGGCGGCGACCTTGAAGGGGATGTCGTCGTCGATCTTGGTCAGCGAGTACTCCGAAACCACGGCATGCTCGGCGAAGGTGCCGACCATGGTCATCTGCCCGACATCGGCGCCGTCGAGATGCGCGCGGTAGGTGCCGTCGGCCATGGATCCCGCCAGCGCGTGGATGCCCAGGTCGCACAGGTTGCCGTGACCGGAGGAACACGGCAGGCACCGTCCGCAGGACGGCACGAACTGGGACACCACATGGTCACCGACGGCCAGCGTGCGCACGCCGGGGCCGACCGCTTCCACCACGCCCGCGCCCTCGTGCCCGCCGATCAGGGGCAACCGCCCGACCGGCATGTCCCCGGTCGCCGCGTGGTCGTCGGAATGGCAGAGACCGGCGGCGGCGAACCGCACGAGTACCTCGTTGGCCCCGGGCTCGTCCAGCTCGACATCGACGATCTGCCACTTGCCGGGCTGCTCGAGCAGCGCGGCGGCACGGGTCCGCATCGTGGTCCACCTCCATTGGCCGGACGGGCAGCCGGGTGGCCGCCGCTCGCGAGTCATAATAGAACGCGTTCTAGTATTGCGCCAGATGTCCCTCCCGGAGAAGGGGCGCGGGCGCGAAGCGGCCACGGAAGTCCATTGTGGACAATCGTACCGGTCAGGGGGTGCGGACTCCGGAGGCCGCCTTCTCGGCGGGCGCGGGAGCGGGGTCCGGAGGCCGCGTGAAGCGGATGACGCGGCCGCGATGCCAGTGCCGCCGGTGCCCCTCGGGCCCGACGCGCCGCCACGTGAACAACGCGAACACCAGGCTCACGGCCACGAACACGCCGAGTACCACGGCAAGCGGGCCGAACTGGTCCAGCGCCTCGGCGTCGGGGCTGCTCGCCGGGGCGCCCCCGACCACCGTGCCGCCCCCGGCTTCCTCGGGCAGCACGGCCGATACCGCGGCCAGGGGGTTCACGGTGCCGAACCCGAACTCGAGGTCGGGCATCTTCGCCGCGGGATGGTCCGCGGTGGCTTCGAGCCGGTGCCGCACCTGCGCCGCGGACAGTTCCGGCCGGTAGGCGCGCACCAGCGCCACCACGCCCGAAACGAACGGCGCGGCGTAGCTGGTTCCGCTGCCCTGCCACTGGCCCGGCCCGCCGGGCCCGATGCTTTCCACGTTCACGCCGGGCGCGACCAGTTTCAGATATGGCCCGGTCTGGGAAAAATCGGCACGCTGACCGGCCGAATCGACCGCACCGACCGCGATGACGTTGGGGTAGGACGCGGGGTAGGTCACCGGGTCGCCGTTCTTGGCGCTGTTCGCCGCGGAGGCGACCACGACCGCGTCGCGCGACTCGGCGTAGTTCACCGCGGCCGCGAGCGCGGCGTTCGGCGAGGTGGTGCTGGCGGAGACGTTGATCACCCGCGCGCCCGCGTCCACCGCGGCCTGGATGCCGCTGGCGATGGAGGCCGCCGTGACGTCCTCGCTGCTGGTGGCCGCCCGGATGGGCAGGATCGTGGCGCCCGGGGCGATGCCGGTGAAGCCGGTCCCGTTCGCCGGGGCGGCGGCGATGATGCCGGCCACGAACGTGCCGTGGCCGTAGCAGTCGGTGTTGCCCGCTCCGCCAGCCTTGAGCACATCCGTGCCGGCGAGCACCCGCCCGGCGAGTTGCGGCGTGCGCGCGTCGACGCCGGTGTCGACCACGGCGACGACGACCGTCGCCCCGGTGGTCAGCGGCCAGACGCGCTGCGGGGCGAGCTGCTGCTGCGCCCACGGCAAGGCTTTGTCGCTGGTGGGCGGCGGAGGCAGGCACTGCTGGCCGGACGGGAGCGGCGTGGCCGCGGTGGCGGGCGCGGCGGGCAGGACGAACACCGCCAGCACCGCGCAGGCCACGGCCGCGGCGATCCTTCGTGCCTTCACGCGGTGGCTCCTCCGGTGTGTCCTTGCGTGTTTCCCGCCGTCTCCGTGTCCGCGACGACCATCGGCATGGTCAGCCGGAGTGCCATGTCGGAGTCGGTGATCAACCGCAGTTCGCTCCGCTGCCGCAACTGCCAGGCACGGTCGAGACGGGCGAGCGCGGAGGCGTCCGCGGCGTCCACATCGGACTCTCCGGGAGCGATTTCCCGGAGCAGCACGGTGGTGGTGGGCACCGGTTGTCCCTCGACGTCCTCGCGAGGTTCGTCGAGGGTGCGGGTCTCGAGCACCTTGAACCGCCGTCCCGGCAGGAAGACCGCTTCTTCGATGGGACGGTTGAGCACGAGTTCGGTGGTGCGCCGCGCCGAGACGGGCCAGATCAGCAGATCGGCTTCCGCTTCCGCGATCAGGGCGTCGTACCCGACGCTGGCGCTGACGAAACCGGGGTCGGTGAGGATCGTGCCCACCGGCCACCGGGGATCGGTGCGGGCCTGCCGCAGCACGGCCCGGCGGTGGATCGGCAACCGCGCGAGGCCCGACACCAGGCACGTCGTATAGGCGTCGAGCGGAACCTCGCGGCCGGCGCGGAGAGCCCTGTTCACGCTCACCGCCCCGGACGGGCCCCGCGTGAGATACAGGCACACCGCGACATAGTCGGCCTTGGCCCCGGTTTCGCGACGGCGCAGCGCGGGCCAGGTGGCGAGGGCGGAGTTCACCAGGGACAGTCCGTCGGTGAAGGCGTTGCCCGCGGCGGCACTGAACTTGCCCTGCTCCGCCGAGGTGCTCGCGCGCACGGGCCACGGCTCGGCGTCGGTCACCACGACATCGTCGTCGTCCGGCGCCGGCTCCTCGACGACGTCGTCTTCGATCTTGGGCAGTTCGGTCGTTTCTTCGGCGGGATCCGGGGCGGAGGGAGCCACCGGGGCAGCGGGTCCCGGGGGGACGGGAGCCACCGGGGCGGGACCGGACACCATCGAAACCGGCAGCGGCGGCGCCGACACCGCGGGCACCGGCCCCGCCGGTTTCGGCGGGGCCGCGGGAGGAACGGGCGACGCGACCGGGGCCGCGGGAGGAACGGGCGGCACGACCGGGGCCGCGGGAGGAACGGGCGGCACGACCGGTCGCGCGGGAGGAACCGGTGCCGGGGGTACCGCCGTCTTCGTGGTGACCGCGGGGGTCACGTCCTTCTTGACCGGTGCCCGCGTCTCCAGTGGACGCTCTTCCGGCGCTGCCGGGGGCTGTGTTTCCGGCGTTCCCTGGGGGTGGGGTCGCGGGGACCGCTTCTCCTGAGGCGGCCGTGGGCCGGCGGTCCGCGCCTCGACGCGTCCGTTCGCCTCGGACCCCTGGGATTTCCCTTGCGCCGTCTCGGGTTCCGTGGTCGTCGGCGGCGCGGTCGCCGGACCCGACACCATCGACATCGACAGGGGTATCGCGGGAACCGTGACCACGGAAGGCCTTTCCGTGGCCGCGGGCAGTTCGAGCGGCACACCGGCGTGGCGGGCGATCCCTTCGATCCGCTCGCGGCCCTGGTCGTCGAGTTCTCCGTCGGTCCGCACGCGGACGGTGCGGAGCCGGTCGCCACCGGCGCCGGCGAGCAACCGCTCGAACGCCTCCACCAGGGTGCGGCTCACGGCCGTGCCCGGCACGCCGACGGTCAGCGTCCATCCGTAGGGGTCGAACGGCGCCCGCGTGGCGAGCCCGCCCACGGGAGCGGCGTCCTCGCGCAGCACCAGCCCACCCGGCACCACGTCGATGACCGGTCCGTCGCTGCCGATCCGGTAACCGCGGGCCGCGTACCGCCGCCAGCCCGACGGCGGCGGCGCGATGTCGAGGACCTCTTGTTCCAGCACTCCCGGCCGCTGGCGGAGAATCGTGGGAAACGGCCGGAATGCCTTGGCCAGGCCCACTCCGGTGACCACCGAATGATCCCCGCCGGGGTCGACGAGCTGGGCACCGGCACTGAACACGATGTCGGTCTTGCAGCGTTCGGCCAGCAACGACACCCAGCCGAGGCCGGCGAGGGCCGGGTCGAGCGGAACGTAGAGCAGGGTGGCGCGCACCGCGGGCGGGATCATGTCGAGCAGCACGCCCGCCTGTCCGGGCAGGATGCGCCCGCCTTCGATGATGAGCTTCGGCCGCCCCTGGTCCACCGGGACCCGGAAGGCCGGATGCGCCGGGGTGAGCGGTGGTGCGGGCGCGCCCCGCATGAGCAGGCCTGCGCCCACCGGTTCGACGACCACGCCCGCTTCGCTGACCGGCACCGCGGGCAACGCCCGCTCCCAGGCGGGAACCGGGAACCGGGTGGAGACCACGGCGCTCGGGGATCCGGAATGGAACCGGCGCCAGCCGGCCGCTCCGATGCCGGGGCCCACGTAGATCCCGCTTCCCGCGCTGCCCGCGACCGGGCCGTCCGGTGCCACGATGTCGATGGTGAACTCGCTGATCAACCGCCGTACGAGGGGTGCCCACGCGCCCTGGTCCGTGCCGAGCCCGGGAATCGCGAGCCAAACCGTGTGGATGCCGCGCTCCGGTTGCAGCACCGAGCGCAGCAGACCGTAGATGGTGCTCTCCAGCTCGGGATGCCGCTGCGCGGCCGCCGAGGGCAGCACCGCGAGATGCCCGGCGCGCGCCGGAACCGCCGCCAGCAGCCGGTCGCCCGCGCTCTCCTGGCGGCACCGGACCAGCGCGTGCGGTCCGCACCACTCGACCATCAAGTCGTCGGCAGGGGCTTTCGTCACGACTCCCGTCACGTCACTGCTCCCGATCTTCCGGTCCTCCCCGTGGGCTCTCCGCGGGCCTGGCCGCAGCTCCTCCAGGAGAGCAATATCCCCTACCGAGGAGCACCTCGCAGCGCACAGTGTGCGACCGGACCCCGGTTCCGGGATATCCCTCACGCAGGAAACGGGCGCCGATAAGGGGCATTCGGGCAACATCAGCTGTCGTGTAGTCACTGAGCTGGGCCGAACGGGTGGCCTCTCCCCCATGATGTGATCACCACAGGTGTGAGGGAGCTCGACAATGCCACGCGAACGGCCGCTGGTCTGCGGAAGAGACGACGAGCTGTCCGATTTGGACGGTGCGTTGAGTGCCATCACCGGTCACCGGCACAGTCTGGCGGTGGTCCGGGGAACGCCGGGCATCGGCAAGACCGCACTGCTCACCGTCGCCGCGGACCGGTGGCGCTCCGAAGGCGTCACCGTCATCGAAATCCCGTTCCGCGACGCGGCCGAGCCGTGGGACGCCTTCGGCGTCCAGGCCACGATCGCCGCGCTGAAACAGCACTTCGAGCGGGTCGCGGACTTCAGCCTCGCCGACGCGGTCGGTGCCGTGGCGCGGCTGTGCACGCCGGAAAGCTATGCTTCACCGCGACTGCGGTCCGGGCTGCTGATCGGGCTGGCCAAGATCTTCGGCAGGTTGCGGCGCAACGGCCCGATGGCGGTCATCGCCGACGACGTCGACGTGCTGCCGAACCCGACGCTGGCGATAACCCCGGCGTGCCTGCCGGGCTGCCTGGTCGTCGCGGCCTGCCGGGACGACGGGCGGTTCGCCGCGGCACCGGTGCAGCTGGCGCAGCTCGCCGACCTTCTGATCGACCTGGGGCCACTGCCCGACGAGCAGGCAGGCCCGCTGGTCGCGCAACGGACCGGTGCCACACCGGACGATTCGCTGCTCGCCGCGCTCGGGCGGGCGCTCGGCCCGCTGGTGTCCGACCCCGGCGCCCTTCTGTCCACAGTAGACGAAATGAAGGCCGCGGGCCGGATCGTCACCGTGCACGGGAAGGCCTGCCTGTCCGGTGACGCACCGATTCTGCTGCCCCGCGCGCACGACCTCGTCGGGCAGATCGACAGCCTGGGCACCGAGGGGCACGAACTGCTCGCGATGGCCGCGATCGGTCCGGCGTTCGGCGTCGACGACCTGCCCACTCTGGCCGCCGCGACCGGGCGCGAGGTGACCGGCTACGGTCGCGCCGTGGACATCCTGGTCGCGGTGGGCGCACTGGTCTGCACCGAGTCGGGTGAACTGGGCTGCACCTGCCCGGCGCTGGCAGGCACCGTGCTCGCCACGACGGGACGGGAAGCCGCGCGGCTGCACGGAAAAGTCGCCGGGCACCTGCTCGCCGCGGGCGGCGACCGGACGACGATCGCCAGCCACGTCGTCGAAGCCGGACGGGAGATGGAACCCTCGCCTTCGGTGGCCCGGCTGCTCGTGGCGGCCGCCGACGACGCCGCCGCGACCGACGAGGAACGCGCCGCCCGGTGTTACCGCGCCGCGCTGTGGCACTACGATGACGGCGATCCGGACATCGCCCGCGTGACGTCCACATTGGCACGCATCCTGATCGGTCTCGGACACTTCGGCCAGTTGGCCGGGCTGGCCGCCGAGTACCCGGAATGCGCCGACAGTGAACAGCTCTCGGACGCGGCGGCGCTGGCGGATCCCCTGGCGTGGCACGAACAACGGCTCACCGGGGAGAGCCTGGACCTGGCCGACATCCTGCCCGCCGGGTACGGAATCCCCGCCGACGGTCCGCTCGCCCACTACCACCGCGTGCTCACCGGCTATACGAACGGCGACTGGCAGGACGCGCTGTCCGCGGCACGCGCGCTCAGCCTGTCCGCCGAGGACGGCCCCGCGCATCGCATCGCGGGGCTGCTGGCCGCCGAAATCTGTACCGCGCAAGGCGATCTCAAGCAGGCGTCGGCCTGGCTGGACTCCACCGGCGAAGACGAGCGGTTCACCGCGTTGCGCGGCTGGGTGGAAAGCGGGCTGCTGGCCGCGTCCGGCGACGGAGCACGGGCACTCGCCGTGGGCTGGTGGGCCTACCGGAGTGCCCCCGCCCCATGGACCAGGGCGGGTGGCGACCGGTTGCTCGCCCGGCTCGCCGCGGTGGCCAAGGAAACCGGCCACGACGAGCGCGGACGTACGGTGCTCGCCGAGATGGCCGGCCTCGACGCCCGCGAGCACACCCCCGCCACTCGCGCCGCGCTGCTGTTCGTCCGCGGTGTCGTCACCGGCGACGAGGAAAGCCTTGCCGAATCCGCCGAGCTGGCGCGGGATCGCGGCCATCTGCCGGATCTGCTCATGACATGCCTGGCGCTCGGCGAGCGGGACGACGAGCCGCGACGCTGGCTGCACGAGGCACACGAACTCGCGGTCCGTGCCGGGGCGGGCCCGGCACGCGCGCAGGCGAAGGCGCTCATGCGCCGCCGTGGTGTCGCGATACCGCGCAGCGAAGACGAACGGACCGCGCTGTCGGACATGGAACTGCGGATCGTCGACCTCATCCGGGACGGGCGCACCAACCGCCAGGTCGCGGTCGCCTTGCGCATCACCGAAAAGACCGTCGAGTACTACCTTTCCCGGTTGTTCGTGAAGACCGGATGCCGGTCGCGGATCGATCTCGCCGCGGCCAGCGCGCGCGGACAGCTCGCGGCGGCCAGCGCATGAGAAACCGTCCGCGCATCGCGAGTTCCCTGGCCACGAGATCGGCTGGGCGCGTTTGCCAACAGGCACTGAGAGAGTGCGGGCCGTGAACAGTTGGGTACTGTGCCGATCGTTACGCGGCGAGTCCAGGCAGGAGAAGACGTGGCCCACGATGTGATCATGGTCAGCCAGAAGACCTCCGGTGCTTACCGGAGCATCAACGACGGGCTGGCCGCGGCGTCGGAGGGTTCGCTGATCGTCGTCAGTGCCGGCCGTTATCCGGAGAACCTGGCGTTGACGAAGTCGGTCACGATCGCCGCCGAGGACGGGCCGGGCACCGTCCGGCTCACCCCGCCGTCGGGCACCGCGGTCATCGTGGCCGCCGAAAGCGCGGCGCTGTCGGGTCTCGTGGTCGAGACCACCGACAAGGAGACCCCGGCGATCATCGCCTCGCTGGGCCAGCTGAGCCTCACCGAGTGCACGGTGAGCGCGTCGGGATGGGCCGCGGTGTACGCGATGGACCGCGGAGCGGTCCTGATGCGGGAATGCCGGATCCGGAACGAGACCGGGGCCGGCGTGGTGGTCACCTCGCGAGACAACGTCCTCGACGGCTGCCGGCTCACCGAGATGGGCACCTCGGCGGTGGTCGTGGCGGAAAACGGCGGGCTGACGGTCCGGTCGTGCACGATCGAACGGGCCGCGGGCAACGGGATCTGCCTCAACGGGCGCGGCCAGGCCGTGATCGAGGACACCACGATCACCGGCGCGGCCAAGCCGGCGATGGCGGTCGAGCACCAGGCCGTGACCATGGGCAGCCGCATCACCATCCGGGACACCGGCGGGATCGGTTTCTACCTCGCCAGCCAGGAGCGGGTGACCCTCGACGAATGCTCGGTGGTGGGCAGCGGCGCCGAAGGCGTCTTCGTGGCCGAATCCTGCGCCCCGGTGTTGCGTGGCTGCCGGGTCAGCGACGCCGGCGGGCACGGTTACCACTTCGCCGGGCGAGCGGCGGGCAGCGTGTCCGGGTGCGAGGTGTCTTCGGCCACCGGCGCCGGGGTGAACGTGACCGACCGGAGCACCACCGAGTTCGACCTGATGACCGTCGCCGGCAGCAGGCTGGTCGGCGTGCAGGTCGGTGGTGGCGCCGACCCGTTCTTCCGCCAGCTGCGCGTGGCGGGCTCCGACGGCGCCGCGATCCGGCTGTTCGAAGGAGCGCGCGGCCGCTTCGAAAACGTCGAGATCGACGGCGCGGGCCGGTCGGGTGTGGTGGCCGAAGACGGCGCGCGAAGCTCGATGACCGGACTGAGCGTCCGCGGTGTCCGGGACGCGGGCGCGACGATCACCGGTGCGTCGTTCCAGCTTTCCGACTGCGACATCGCGGCCGCGGGCACGGACGGCGTGTTCGCCGGCGACGGCGCCGAACTCGAACTGGTGCGCTGCCGGGTGCAGCGATGCGAAGGCAGCGGGCTGGTGGTCGGGCAGGGCGCCTCCGGCCGGGTGGTCGACTCCGAGTTCGTCGGCAACGTCGCCGACGGCATCCAGGTGGCCACCACCGACCCGGTGACCGTGACCGGCTGCACGGTGCGCGAGAACAAGGGGAGCGGACTGCGGCAGCTCCAGGCCAGCAGCGCGGTGGAGATCACCGGGCTGACCAGCGTGGACAACCGGACACCGGACGCATACGGGGCGGCGGCCGCGACTTCGGACCCGCCGCCCGCGCCCGCGGCGCCGGTGGCCGAACGCCGTCCCGCCGGCGACCCGATGACGGAGCTGACCCAACTTGTCGGCCTCGAGGGCGTGAAGCGTGAGGTCACGTCTCTGGTGAACCTCAACAAGATGGCGCAGTTCCGCCGCAACGCGGGCCTTTCCGCGCCACCGATGTCCCGGCACCTGGTGTTCGCCGGTTCGCCCGGCACCGGCAAGACCACGGTCGCCCGGCTCTACGGCGCCATCCTGAACCAGCTCGGGGTGCTGCGTTCCGGGCACCTGGTGGAGGTGGCGCGCGCGGATCTGGTCGCGAACATCATCGGCGGCACGGCGATCAAGACCACCGAGGCGTTCAACTCCGCGCTCGGCGGCGTGCTGTTCATCGACGAGGCGTACACACTCAGCTCCGGCGGCGGCGGGACCGGCCCCGACTTCGGCCGGGAAGCCATCGACACGCTGGTGAAGCTGATGGAGGACCACCGGGAGGACGTGGTGGTCATCGCGGCGGGCTATTCGAACGAGATGCGGAGCTTCCTCGAAGCCAACCCCGGCATGGAATCGCGGTTCAGCCGGACGATCGAGTTCACCAACTACACGCCGGAAGAGCTGGTGACCATCGTCAAGTCGCACTGCGGGCGCCACGACTACCGCCTCGACCCGGAGGCGGAGAAGGCGCTGCTGGCCTACTTCGAAGCGATCCCGAAGGACGGCACGTTCGGCAACGGCCGGACCGCGCGGAAGGTGTTCGAGGCCATGGCCGACCGGCAGGCGTCCCGGCTGGCGATGAGCGGCTCCACGGCGATGGAGGACCTGACCCTGCTCACCGCCGACGATCTGGCCGGCTGAGACCGCTTTCCCTCATCACCCCGGGTGGCCCGTGCCGCCCGGGGTTTTTCGTCCGTGGTCCGTGGGCCCCGCGTCGAAACATCCTCGCTATCGAGCGTGCCGGTTACCGATCCGGGCGCCTTCGGCTGGGTTGGCAAAAAGTGTCCGATTCCGGGGACAAGGGGTGAAAATTTCAGAATGCGCTTTCCGTGGAGGTGCTCACCGGGCGCGGTTCCGTCACCACACTCCGCCGTCCGGGAGCCGGAAATCGTCCTCGAACGCGAGCTCTTCGAACCGGACCCGCTCGAAACACCGTGACGCGGTCGCCTCGTCCTGGTCGGCCCCGGCCGGATCGCTCTGCGACCGCGCTCGCAGGGACTCGGCCATCATGGCCAGCCCCATCATGAGATCCACATACATTTCCCGGGCGTGCGGCGTCGGCTGGACATGCACGCCAGGCACCAGGCCGTCCACACAGCGGTCGAGCCAGCGCGCTATTTCCAGCGCCCGGCCGCCGTTGAACAGGGACATCGCGACACCCTCGGCCACCATGTCCTCGAGCTCTCCGAAGAGCTCTTCCATCGGCTCATTGTTCAACGCCACACTCCTTTCCAGACTTGGCCGTACTGGTCCCCCACCACAAATAGTCGCCTCGGCGTCGCCCTGGCGACACCTGCCGCCGATTCGGCCCCTCTTTCACCCGAACCGTGCCCAATATGACAAAGAATCGAACCGTTTTCAAAGGCCAGGCGAACCGGCCTCCTCCGCCACGGCGCGCAGAAGGCTCGCCACGGTGGCCACCTCGCTCGCGTCGCGCAGCCGCGCGGCGGCGCCGCCGTCGGCCAGGAGACGGGCGAGCCGGGCGAGAATCGTCAGATGCCGGTCGTCCTTGGCGGCGATCCCCACGCACAGGCGCACGTCGTGCCCGTCCCAGTCGACACCGCCGGGGAACTGGATTACCACCAGCGAGGTGTGCCGGACGTAGGGCCGCCCCGCCTGGATGCCGTGCGGGATCGCGACGCCCTCGCCCAGATACGTGGTGGTCTCGGCCTCTCGCGCGTACATCGCGTCCAGGTACGGCTTCTCGACCGCGCCCAGTTCGAGGAGAAGACGCCCGCACTGGCCGATCGCGTCGTGCCTGCCGGACGCCACCCGGCCGAGCCGGATCCCTTCACGGCGCAGTACGGGCCGGCAGGAGCCGTCAATACTCAATCCGGGTGCCGTTCTTGATGGCCTTCTCCAGCTGGTCGAACAACGGGTCCCCGAGGAACATCCGGAAGCCGAGCACAGCGGTGCCCGGGACGGCCGAGCGGGCCCGCGCGACCAGTGCCTCCTGGCACATCACGAGGTCGGCGTCGGGAGGGATCTTGTTCACCGGCGCGTGCCGGACGGACACCTCGTACTTGCGCAGGGCACTCGACAGCTGCGCGGCGAGCATCACGCTGCTGCCCATCCCCGCGTCACAGGCGATGACGATCCTCTTGATCGCCGCCGCGTCGATCGTGCTCACCTTTCACGCCTCCACACTCGGGAACTCCGGGTCGCTCTCCGGCCCGGTAAGCGTTTTCTTGGCCCGGCGATGCTCGGTGTAGCCGAACCCGAGCAGCAGCGAGGCGACGAAGAACGAGGTGGCCGCCGCTACCACGACGCCGGTGATCACCCCGAGGTACCCACCTTTCGGCGTCACGGCGAGCACCGCGAAGATACTTCCCGGAGAGGGGGTGGCGATCGTGCCCGCACCGGTGATCACGAACGTGAGCACCCCGGCGGCGCCGCCCGCGATGGCGGCGAGCACCAGCCGGGGCCGCGCGAGCACATAGGGAAAGTAAATTTCGTGGATACCACCGAAGAACTGGATCACGATCGCGCCCGGCACCGATCCGCGCAGCGAACGCTGTCCGAACAACAGCACGGCGAGCAGGATGCCGAGTCCGGGCCCGGGGTTGGACTCCATCAGGAACTCGACCGCCTTACCGTGCCGCGCCGCCTCGCCGATCCCGATCGGGGCGAGAATCCCGTGGTTGACCGCGTTGTTGAGGAACAGCACCTTCGCCGGCTCGATGATGATCGACGCCAGCGGCAGCAGGTGCGCGTCGAGCAGGATCTGCACGCCGTTGGCCAGCCAGGTGGTCGCCGAACGGACCGCGGGCCCGATGCCCAGCAATCCGGCGACGGCCACCAGGCCGCCCAGAATTCCGGCGCTGAAATTGTCGACCAGCATGCGGAAACCGGGCGGGACCCGTACCCCGACGATCTCGTCGAATGTCTTCAGCAGATAGCCGGCGAGCGGTCCGACGATCATCGCGCCGAAGAACATCGGAATGTCCGAACCGATCGCGATCCCGGCGGTCGCCACCGCCCCGACGACCGCGCCGCGCTGGCCGTGCACCAGTTTCCCGCCGGTGTAGCCCAGCAGGATCGGCAGCAGGAAGGTGACCATCGGCGTGATCAGGCGCGCGATGCCGGGGTTCGGCCACCAGCCGGAGGGCTCGAACAGCGCGGTGAGCAGGCCCCAGGTGATGAAGGCCCCCACGTTCGGCAGCACCATCGCGGCCAGCTGCCCGCCGAACCGCTGGATCGCGGGCCGCACGCGGCTCGCCCGGGTGGTCTGCTCCGCGGTGCTCGTCATGTCGTCTCCGGTGACGTAGCTCATTTCAGGGTGAAAAAGATGGTAAGACCGGGTGATCCCGTCCACGGGCTTTTCCCTGGACACTGGCCCGATGAGGCAACCAGAGTGCGCCATTCGGACCTATCCGGGCGTCCGGGCCCTACCGCCGGACTTGACGCCGCGTAAACTAACCCAACCGTGACCGAAATGGACGGCCGTGCGGAATTTGTATTCGCCGAGAGGCGGCAGATCGTGAAAACCCAACCGGAACGGCATCGCGCCAGCCGGATGCCGATGTACGGCGGCTGGCACGACTACCAGCAATGGGCGGACCACGATTTCCGTCCGCGGGCATCGTTCGACGCCTTCGCCGAGGCCGTCGGGGAGGAACCCGCGGAACCGGCGGGGGCCGGCAGGCACGCGATCGAGGACGAAGGCCCCGAAGGCGCGTGGGACGACTACGACCAGGCCGCGGGCTACGACCATCAGACCGGCGACTACGTCCAGGCCACGGGCTACGACCAAGCGGGTGGTTACGACCAAACCGCGGGCTACGACCAAGCCGAAGACTACGACCAGGCCGCAGGTTACGACCAAGCCGCGGGCTACGACCAGGCGGAACGCTACGGCCAGGACGAAGCCTGGGAAACCGGCGACACCTGGGAGGACGCGAACGGCGAACTCGGTGACGGCTGGGTGGACGAGACCGGCCAACAGGCCGGCGCCTGGAGCGAGCAGTACGCCGAGGCGCCCACGGAGATCACCGTGGACCCGCTCCATACCGGACTGCCGGTACGGCCGGGAGAACCGGCCCATGCCCCTCCGGTCCCGTCCGGCCCCGCCTTCGTCTCGACGGCCACTACGGACTATCTCGAATGGCCGGACGCGAACGACGATCCGGTCTTCGGTTCGCCCGCAGTCCCGATGGTGCGCCCCTACGCCCGCACCGGCGGGCGGACCAAGTCGAAGTACGATCTCCGCCTGGAGACCCTCCTGTCGACGCTGCCGGATCCCGGCCTCGACTACCGCCACCTCGCCGGTGACCACGAACAGATCTGCCGGCTCTGCGAGGTCGCCCGGTCCACCGCGGAGGTTTCCGCCGAACTCGCGATTCCGCTGGGCGTGGCGAAGGTGCTGATCGGCGATGTCGTCGACATGGGCCTGGTCATCATTCACGAAAACGAGCTGGCCCAGGACAACCGGCCCTCGTTCATGCTGATGCAGCGGGTCCTCACCGGACTCCAGCGCCTCTGAAATCCCGGAAACGCCGCCGGGAGACTCAGAAGACGGACAGACCGGTCAGCGTGGTGAAGCGGTCGAGAGCCGCCACGCCGGCCACCGAGTTGCCGCGCGCGTCCAGCCCGGGGCTCCAGACGCAAAGCGTGTACTGGCCCGGCATGACGGCGATGATTTCGCCGCCGACCCCGCTCTTGCCCGGCAGGCCGACGCGGTACGCGAAGTCTCCGGCAGCGTCGTACGTCCCACAGGTCAGCATCACCGCGTTGACCTGTTTGGCCTCGCTGCGGGTCAGCAGCCGCGAACCGTCGGCCCGCACGCCGTGCCGGGCCAGGAACCGGGCAGCCAGAACCAGATCGCGGCAGTTCATGGCGACGGAGCACTGCCAGAAGTAGTGCTCCAGGACGCGCGAAACGGGGCCCCGCATGTTGCCGCAGGAGGCCATGAAGTACGCGAGGGCGAAGTTGCGGTCGCCGTGCGCCGACTCCGACTCGGCCACCACCGGGTCGAACTCGAGGCCGTCGTTGCCACTCTCGGCCCGCAGGAACTCCAGCAGCGTGCCGCGGGCGTCGCCGGTCAGGGCCTGTAGCCGGTCGGTCACCACGAGAGCACCGGCGTTGATGAACGGGTTACGCGGAATGCCGTTCTCGTACTCCAGCTGGACAAGGGAGTTGAACGGATTTCCGGAGGGCTCCCGGCCGACGTACTTCCACAGATCACCGGTGCCCAGAGCCAGCACCAGCGCGAGGGTGAAGACCTTCGTGATGCTCTGCACGGAGAACGGCTCCTGCCAGTCCCCGACACCGTGGACTTCACCGTCCACATCGGCGACGGCCATGCCGAACCGGTACGGGTCCACGGCGGCCAGCGCGGGGATGTACTCCGCCGGCCGGCCGCTGCCGACCAGCGGCGCCACATCCGCCGCGACCTGCTCCAGAACAGCCTGGTAATCCACGTCCTAAGAGGACCAGTACGCGGCGGTCTCCGCCGTGTTCGTGACCGCGGAGTGGCCGGACCGCGGCGGAATCCGCCGCGCACCCGGGAATTCGGTGTTCTCCGGGGGCACCGCCCCCGGACCCC
>NZ_JBHUKR010000020.1:101179-469030 GCF_042684065.1 Amycolatopsis pigmentata
CGCACCCCCGCTGGGGGCATGCCCCCAGACCCCCGGCGCGGCGCTCGCGCCCGGCTGGGCCGGAACCACCGACACTTCGGCCAGGATCGTGGCGACATGCCGTTCCAGGGCGGCCTTGTCCCCGGGGGCCACGTGCAACGCCGAACCGTTGCGTGCCATGACATAGCGGCCCTCTTCGGTGTCCACCCAGACCACCGGGGTGACGGACCGGCGGTGGTCACCGGTGGAGGCGCCGAACAATCCGCTCCTCCGCCGCCCGCCGCCGAGGCCGGCGGCCGCGATCGCCTCCCCGAGCGGGTCGCCCGCTTCCCCGAAAGCGGCGCAGGGCAACGACTTCTCCGGCCCGGTGCCGGGTGCGCACCGGGGCAGGACACCGGTGATCGCGGCGGCCAGCGCGGTGGAGGAGACCCTGGTCAGCCACAGTTCACCACCCGCGAGCACGGCGAGGACCCCGCACTCCGAGCCCGCCGCGGCCAGTGCCCGCACCGGATAGCCGATGTCACCCACCACGTCGACCGCGACGTGATAGCAGGTGAGCAGGCGCAGCGCGGACACCAGGCCGTCGTCGACGGCCGCGCCGGTCATCAGTCCGCGGTCGCCCAGTTCCCGGTACACCTCGTTGGCGAATTCGGCGCGCTGCTCCGGGGTACGTCCGATGCGCGGGACCTCCAGCGGGTACGGTATACGGCCGAAGTCCAGTGCCCACCAGAGAATGTCGAACTCATGGGTGGACAACACGAAGTCCGGGCCGCTGGGCCGAGTCACCGGGAAACCCCCTGTTACATTCGCGGAAGCACCGTCAAGTGAACACCGCGACGTCCCCCACGTCAGCTTGATCGGTGAAGCATTGTCCCACCGAACAAGCAACCTTACCCGTTCAGTCCTCAGGTAAGAAGGCCATCTCGGCGCGAACCTGTTCCTGCCAGGCCCGTGCGACGACATTCGGCAGTTCGAGCGCGAGGTCCAGGCATTCCCGTGCCCGCGCGGTCTCACCCGCCTGGCGCCACGCCGCCGCCTCGGCCAGCAGCGCGCTGCCTTCCATGCCCGGCATGCCACATTCGCGGAAGACCAACCGCGCTTCGCGGAAGGTCTCCGCGGCCCGCCGGTACTCCCCCAGTCCGGACAGCGCCCCGCCGATCTCACGGGTGACCACGGCGGACATCCAGCGCCGGACCTCCACGGGAGCCTCGTCCGCGTGTTCGGCGGTCTCGGCCAGGAGATCGCGATGGGTGGAAAGCGCTTCCTCGTGCCGCCCGAGTGCCTGCTGCACCCGGCCGAGCCGGTTGTGGAGGGAGAGCCGCATCGACCAGAAAGGGAACTCCTCGCCCAGTTCGCAGGACTGCTGGGCATGGCCGAGTGCTTCCTCGGGCCTGCCGAGTCGCAGGAGCACCGAACCCAGGTAACCGTGCGCCCACGCCTGTTCCCGCAACTCGCCCACCTCGGTGGCGACGGCCAGCGCTTCGCGGTGGGTGGCCAGTGCGGTCTCGTTGTCCTCCAAGCAGACCTGCTGGGCCCAGCCGAGGAAGTTGAGCATCACGGCGAGTTCGTCCCGGCTGTCCAGCGCGCGGGCGGCCTCCGCGCCCAGCCGGAAGACCTCGTCCCACGGACCTTGCAGCCAGTAGCCGTCGGAGTACCAGTGCATCGCCCTCGCCAGGTCGAGCACCTCGCGGTGATGCCCGAGCCGCGCCGCCTCGCGCTGCGCGGCCAGCCAGTTCGTGCGCTCCTCCTCCAGCCAGTCCGCGGCCTCTTCACGCGAAGCGAACGGGGCGGTGGACACGGCGTCGGGGAAGAAGACGCGACCCGCGGCGGTGGCGGTGCCGAGCACGTGGTCGAGCACCGCGTAGTAGCGCCGCTCGCGGTCGTCGGGTTTCTCCTCCGCCTCCCACCGTTCTACGGCGAACAGGCGGATCAGGTCGTGGAACTGGAAACGGCCGGCGGGCGAAGCGGTCTGGAGGAGGCTGGTGTCGACCAGTTCGTCCAGGCAGGCGGTCAGGTCCGGCTCGGGCATCCCGGCGCACACCCCCGCCAGCCGGGCGCCGAAGTCCGCGCCGGGCAGCGCGGCCAGCCGCCGGAACAGGATCTGCGCGGGCGGGGAGAGCCGCCGGTAGGAGATCTCGAACGCCGACCGCATCTGCAGGTCCCCGGCGGACAGCGAGTTGAGCCGGGTGCGCTCGTTGCGCAGCAGGGCGACCAGGTAGTCCAGCGACCAGTGCGGCCGGGTCGCCAGCCGGTTGCCCGCGATCCGGACCGCGAGAGGCAGGTTTCCGCACAGGGCCACGAGTTCGCGGGCGGCCTCCGGTTCGGCGTCCACCCGGGTGGCGCCGACGATGGTGGCCAGCAGGCTCACCGCGTCGGAGTCGGCGAGGGACTCCAGCCACACCCAGCGCGCCGATTCGAGTCCGGCGAGCGCGCGGCGGCAGGTGATCAGGGTGAGACAGCCCGGCGTGGTGGCGAGCAGCGGACGGACCTGGCTCTCGTCGGAGGCGTTGTCCAGCAGGATCAACACCCGGCGCCCCTCCAGCAGCATCCGGAACAGGTTCGACTGCTCCGCCTCGGCCAGCGGGATCTGACCGGGGGCGACGCCGAGCGCGCGCAGGAGCCGGTCGAGCGTGGCGCGCGCGCTGAGCGGCCGCTCGTCCATACCACGCAGGTCCACGGCGAAGCAGCCGTCGGGATAGTCGTCCTTGAGGCGATGCGCGGCCGCGATGGCGAGCGCGGTCTTGCCCACCCCCGGTTGCCCGACGATGGCGATCACCGCGCCGCGTTCGTCGGCAGGCGGGCGCACCTGGTCCAGTTCGCTTTCCCGCCCCACCAGATCGGGCACCATCGGCGGCAGCGCGCAGAGCGCGGTCGGCCCGGCCGGACGCGGCGTGCGCCGGCGGCCTTCCTTCGCTATTGTTAAAAACAATTCACGTTCGCTGCCGGTCAGCTCCAGGGCGTCCGCCAGTACCTCGGCGGAACGCTGCTGGGCCGCCTGCGCCCGGCCGCGTTCGAGGTCCCGGAGCGCCCGGACGCTGATCCCGGAAGCGCGGGACAGGTCGGCCTGGGACAAGCCGGCTGCGCGCCGGTGCTCCAGCAGGAGCTTGCCGAACGTCGATGACCTTGCGTCTGTCTCGTCCACCGCCCTCTATTCAACCGGCAGGATCTTGCCGGTGAAAACCTGCCCCCCGGTTTTCCTTGTTCGTCACTGGTCCCACCCGGTTGAGTTAGTACATGTCTTCACGAATCGCCTGGCCGGACCCCCGCGCGAGATCCGGGCAGCCCCGCCGCGCCCTGGTCCGCGTGGCCGTGCGGGCGGCGGATCCGCTCGTCCACGCCGGGGTGGTCGGTGAACTGCGCACCGCCGCCGGGGTCGAACTGACCGACGACGCGGCCGGTGCCGACGTGGTGGTGGCGGTCGCCGAATCGGGACTGCGGAACCTGCTGTCCTCGCCGACCCGGCTGGTGCTCGTCGCGGACAACCCGCGTCAGGCCGAACTGTGGACCGCGATCGAACACGGCCTCGTGGTGATGGTGCCCCGCGCCGAGGCGACCACGCAGCGGCTGCTGCGCGCCATCTCCGACGCCCACCACGGGCGGGGTGACCTGCCCCCGGAACAACTCGGCGGCCTCCTGCGGGGATTGTCCCGGCTGCACGAAGAAACCCTCGCGCCGCGCGAACTCACGCTCAGCGGCCTGTCCCACCGCGAGACCGACGTGGTGCGGCTGCTCTCCGAGGGCCTGGACACCGCCGAGATCGCCGCCCGGCTGAGCTATTCCGAGCGGACGGTGAAGACCATCCTCCACGGCCTGCTCACCCGGCTCGGCCTCCGCAACCGTGTCCACGCGGTCGCGCACGCGCTGCGCCAGGGACTGATCTGAGGCCGAGAGCCTTCGCCGACCCGCGTCCGAGGCGCTCCCCTGCCCGACCGCGCCCGCCGGACGCTCCCCAGTGGACACAAAAAAACGACCGTCCATTGCGGACGGTCTTTTTTCACGTTCAGGGACTTCTCACTCAACCGGCTCTTGTGTCGTGCCGTTCTTCCTATCCTACCGCGGCCACGACGGTCGCTTTCGAAGGGGCACCTCGAAAGCGGGCGTCGTGGCCGCGACCCTCTCGCCGAATGCTGAAGTCGCAGATGGCCGGGGGTTCCGGGCGGCTCGGTGATCGGTGTTCAGGGACCGGGTCACCGGCGCCAGGATGTCTCCCGGCGAACGCTCGCGGAAACGGCCGGCGCCGTTCGCGAGCGGTGGAGCGGGGTTCCCTCAGGTCGTGAGGGATCTGACGTGGTACAACTTCATTCCGGATGTCACACGCGTCGTCGCGCGATCGGTTGTCCCGCAACGCTTCCGCGCTCGAGCCGGCGGCAGGGTGCCTGGCAGCGGAGTGTTCAGATGACACCGGCGCGCATCGCGTAGGCCACCGCGTGCGAGCGGTTGCGCAGGCTCAGACGGTTCGTGATGGCGTAGATGATGTTCTTCACGGTCCGCTCCGAATAGCGCAGGCTGCGCGCGATCTCGTTGGTGTCCAAGCCGTCCGCCATCAGCCGCAGCACGTCGATCTCCCGGGCCGACAGGCTGGAGGCTCCCATCCCGTTGGGCGCGAGCACATCGCGATGCAGCAGCTCGGCGTGCTCGAGCAGTTGCCCCAGCAGGTTCGGCGGGACTTCGCTGCCGACGGCCGCGGCGTCTTCGATCGCCTTGACCAGCCGGTCGTCGGTCACCGCGGTCCGCGGGACGAGCGCGACCACCCGGCATTCCACCGCGGTGAGCAGCTCGACCTCCTTGATTTCGTTGATGACCAGCACGATCGGCTTGGCCAGTTCGGCGGCCAGCGCGCGCAGTCTGGCCACCGCGGCCTGCGTGAGGCGGTCGAACGCGGCCACGACGACATCGACCTCGTCCGGTCGCGGCTGGGAAACCACCGACACACCGGAGCGCGTCGACAGGCAGTTGGCCAGGCCCGCCACCGTAATCGGGTCGAGTGCGGTCACTGTGACGCGGGTTTTCTCCATGACTCCTCGGCTTTCTCCACTTTCCCAACGGTCAGCGTTATTCAGGGCGCGCCCACGAGTGCGGGCAGCCAGGCCGTGGCTTCCGCGCCGCACGCCGGCCGGCAGGAAGGCGGCCTGCCTTCCCACCCTCGTAGCTTCGCGGGCGCGTCATGTCTCACCACCACCGGCAACCTCACCTTGTGAATAGCGCTCAGTCGAAGCAAGGCTCGACAAGAACTTGTGGAACCTAGTTTCGGGGCACACTCTTCACGGCGTCTCTAAGCCGTCTACATGGCACTCCGGTAACCTGATAAAGATCGGTCACCGGAGTGCCATCAGGGCAGAACAGGGCGACCTATCGGGCAGAACCCGTCAGGCCAGGCCAACCGGACCGGCTGCGGATTCCTCTTGCTCTCGTTCCGCGGCGAGACGAAGCACCCGCCCGCGCACCATGAACCAGCCGATCACCAGCAGCGCGGCGAGGCCGGGCAGACCGTAGATCAGGATACGGCCGCTCTCCCCGTTGAAGTAGCTCAACGCCAGCACGCCGATCAGGAAGGCCAGCGTGATGTAGTTGGTGTACGGCGCGCCCGGGAGGCGGAACGACGGCCGCTCCACCTCGCCCCGCTTCGCCTTGCGGTGGAAAGCGAGGTGAGCGATGAGGATCATCGACCACATCGCGATGATGCCCACGGCGGAGAACTCCAGCGCGATCTCGAACGCCTCGCTGGGCACGACCATGTTCAGCACGATGCCAGCCAGGTAGAAGCCCGCGGTGAGGAGCACACCACCGAAGGGAACACCGCTCTTGCTCATCTTCTCGAGGAATCGCGGCGCGGAACCGGCCGACGCCATCGACTTCAGGATCCGGCCGGTGGAGTACAGGCCCGAGTTGACGCTGGAGAGCGCCGCGGTCATCACGATCAGGTCCATGATGCCGCCCATGCCGGGCACGCCGAGCTTGGACAGCACGGTGACGAAGGGGCTCTCACCGGAACGGAAGTCGGTCCACGGCAGCATCATGCACAGCAGGATGACCGAACCGATGTAGAACACACCGATCCGCCAGGCCACCGAGTTGACCGCCTTGGGGATGATCTTCCGCGGGTTGCTGGCCTCACCGGCGGTGATGCCGACCATCTCGACGCCGGCGTACGCGAACACGACGCCCTGCAGGATCAGCAGCGCGGGCAGGATGCCGGCCGGGAAGATCCCGCCGTGGCTGAACACCAGGCCCGGTCCGGTGGCGTGCCCGGCGATCGGGGTCCGGACGATCAGCAGCACGATCCCGGCGATCATGAACGCGACCAGCGCGACCACCTTGATCAGGGCGAACCAGAACTCCATCTCGCCGAACAGCTTCACCGAAACCATGTTCACGGCGAGGATGACGACCAGCGCGATCGACGCCGGAATCCACTGCTGCAGGTTGGGCCAGAAGAACTGGGTGTACTTGGCCACCGCGGTCACGTCCGCGATGCCCGCCGTGGCCCACTGGAGGAAGTACATCCACCCGGCGAAGAAGGCCGCCTTCTCGCCGATGAACTCACGCGAGTAGGAGACGAACGATCCCGTGGTCGGGCGGTGCATCACCAGTTCGCCCATCGCACGCACCACGAGGAAGGCGAAGACCCCGGCCACGGCGTAGACGATGGCCAGCGCCGGTCCGGCGGAGTGCAGCCGCGAACCGGCACCGAGGAACAGCCCGGTCCCGATCGCGCCGCCGATGGCGATCATCTGGACCTGCCGATTCTTCAGGCCCTTGTGATAGCCGGCGTCCTCGGCCTCGAAGGCCTTGGCGGCCGCTTTGGGTGGCCCGGCAACGGTGACTGGGCTCGGAGGTAGGGACATGGGGTTTCCTCTGCGTATCGGGGACTGGGTCCGGAGCGGGTGAGGTGGCGCACAGGTTCGGTGCGCCATAGCGGTACATGGTGTGAGGGCGGTTACGGCACCGGCAATGCGCCTTGAGGGAAACTTGATGTTGCCTTGACGCCGAATTAGGTTTGGCGGCCGGAAAACGGCGAGTACGCCTGGAAACGCTTCCCCGAACGGCCTTCGCGACACCTTCGGGCCTGCTCAACAACGGTGTACCGCAATTCGACCGGATAACTCAAGTCATTCTTAACGCCTCTGGCGACCGGCCCGCGGAAGTGGCATCTTTTCCGCAAAAGCGGAAGAGGCGATTTGAGTCATGACCCTGACCGAAGACCTGTCCATTTTCCACGATGCCGGACTCGGTGACCTGGGCCGGCTGTACTACCGTGCGGTCCCGGCCGGCGATCCCGCTGCCGGGGAAATCGAGCTGGTGCGCGCACACCGCGAGCTGGCCGAGGTCCGCGAGCCGGGTACTCCGGTGATTTCCACGGTGGAGCGTGCCGCCGGCGGCAGCCGCCGCTCCTCCCCCGCCACGGTGATCCAGGTGGTCACCGACGACATGCCGTGCCTGGTCGACTCCGTGCTCGACGAACTGGCCCGCAGCGGAACCCGGGTCCGGCGCGTGGTGCACCCGATCGTCGTGGTCCGCCGCGACGCCGAGGGCACGCTCACCGAGATCCTCGCCGATGCCGACCCGGAGCGCCCGCCGTCGGGCGCACTGGTCGAGTCGTGGATGAGCATCGAGGTCGACCAGTTGCGGGGCGAGGGCCGTGCCGGGGAACTGTGCAAGCGCCTGACCTCCGTGCTGGACGACGTCCGCGAAGTCGTCCGGGCCGGTGAGGAGATGCGCGACATCGCCCTGGCCGTGGGCGCGGCCGTGGAGGATGCCGACGCCGCCGCGCTCCTGCGCTGGCTGGCGAACGGCCATTTCATGTTCCTCGGCTACCGGTTCGACGACTTCACTCCCACCGCGGATCCGGTACTGGGACTCGGCCTGTTGCGCGGGGACAGCTCCCTCGTGGCCGGGCTGGACACGCCCGCGCCGGAAAAGGGCGCGCCACTGCTGGAGCTGGCCCCCGCGAGTGGACTGTCCACTGTGCACGGTCCGGGCACGCCGTTCCACATCGGAGTCCGCACCTTCCACCCGGACGGCCACGTCACCGGCGTGCACCGGTTCGTGGGTGCCTTCACCAGCGCGGCCAAGCACGAGAACGTCACCGCGATCCCGGTGGTCTCCGAGCGGGTCCTGCAGGCGATCCACCAGGCCGGTGTGCCGCTGGAGTCCCATTCCGGCCGGCGGATGCTCGGCATCCTGCACGATCTCCCGCGTACCGAACTGTTCTCCGCGGACTGGGAGTTCCTGCACGGTGTCGTCACGGGCGTGCCCGCGCCGGCCGAGCGGCACCGCATCGCGCTTTTCGTGCGCCGCGATCCCCACGGCCGGTTCTACTCGTGCCTGGTCTACCTGCCGCGGGACCGGTTCACCACCGCTTCCCGCCTGGCGATGGAAAAGGTGCTGCTGTCCGAACTCGGGGGCACGTCGGTGGACCACTACGTGCGGGCCGGGGAAGCCGCGCTGGCCACCGTGCAGTTCATCGTCAACACCGGCGCGGTGCGGGTGGCGGAGCCGGATGTGCAGCGCCTCACCGAGAAGATCTCGGCCACCGTGCGCGGATGGGACGACCATCTCGTCGAGAAGGTGCTCGCCGGCAACGACATCGAGGTCAGTGCCGAACTCGCCCAGCGCTACGCCGCCGCGTTTCCCGAAGCGTACAAGGAAGACTTCGGCGCGGAGGTCGGCCTGGCCGACCTGACGAAACTGCGGAAACTTTCCGGCGACGGCGATCTCGCGCTTTCGGTCTACGTACCTTCCGGCGCCGAAGCCGGCGAGGCGCGCTTCAAGCTCTACCTGTGCGGCGGGCGGATCACGTTGTCCGCGGTGCTGCCGGTGCTGGACCGGATGGGCGTCGAAGTGGTCGACGAACATCCCTACGAGGTTTCGTGGGACGGCACCCAGCGCTGGATCTTCGACTTCGGCCTCGCCCACGAGCAGGCCGGTGTCTGGCGGGACGCCGCCGCCCGCGACCGGTTCTCCGAGGCGTTCGCGGCCGTGTGGCGCGGTGACGCCGAGGCGGACCGGTTCAACGCGCTCGTGCTGTGCGCGGATCTCGACTGGCGGCAGGCCGCGCTCCTGCGCGCCTACGCCAAGTACCTGCGCCAGATCGGCACGACCTACAGCGAGAGCTACCTTCAGGACACGCTGCTCGCCCACCCGGAAGTCGCCACGGCGCTGGTGTCCCTGTTCGAGACCCGGTTCGCGCCGTGCTCGGAAGCGGACGAGCGGGAGCGGCGGACCGCCGAACTCGACGCCACGATCACCGGCCTGGTCGACGAGGTCACCAGCCTCGACGCCGACCGGATCCTGCGCGGCTACCACAGCCTGATCCACGCCACGGTGCGGACCAACTACTTCTACTTCGTGGGCAAGGCCAACCCGGCGGGCAAGGACCACGTCCTCTCGCTCAAGCTGAACTCGGCCGCGGTGCCGACGATGCCGCAGCCGCGGCCGCACTGCGAGATCTTCGTGTACTCCCCGCGTGTCGAGGGCGTGCACCTGCGATACGGCCCGGTCGCGCGCGGTGGCCTGCGCTGGTCGGACCGGCGCGAGGATTTCCGCACCGAAATCCTGGGACTGGTCAAGGCGCAGGCGGCGAAGAACGCGGTGATCGTGCCGGTCGGCGCGAAGGGCGGGTTCGTGGTCAAGCGCCCGCCGGGTGAGGACCGGAACGCGCTGGTCGCCGAGGCCGTCTCGTGCTACCGCATGTTCATTTCCGGGCTGCTGGACGTGACCGACAACCTGGTGGACGGGCGCGTCGTGACGCCACCGCGGGTGGTCCGGCACGACGACGAGGACGCCTACCTCGTGGTCGCCGCGGACAAGGGCACGGCGACCTTTTCCGACTACGCCAACGAAGTCGCCACCGCCTACGGATTCTGGCTCGGTGACGCGTTCGCTTCGGGCGGTTCGGTCGGCTACGACCACAAGGCGATGGGCATCACGGCCCGGGGCGCGTGGGAAAGCGTGAAGCGGCACTTCCGCGAACTCGGCGTGGACACCCAGTCGCAGGACTTCACCGTGGTCGGCATCGGCGACATGTCCGGTGACGTCTTCGGCAACGGGATGCTGCTGTCCCGGCACATCCGCCTGGTGGCGGCCTTCGATCACCGGCACGTCTTCGTCGATCCCGACCCCGACCCGAAGGTGTCCTTCGCCGAGCGGCAGCGGCTGTTCGGGCTGCCCCGCTCGTCGTGGGCGGACTACGACCCGGCCAAGATCAGCGCCGGTGGTGGCGTGTGGCCTCGCACCGCCAAGTCGATCCCGGTCAGCGCGCCGATGCGCGCCGCGCTGGGGCTCGCCGACGGCACCGAAGCGCTCTCCCCCGCCGAACTGATCCAGGCGATCCTGCGGGCACCGGCCGATCTGTTGTGGAACGGCGGGATCGGCACGTATGTGAAGTCGGCCGCGGAGCACCAGACCGACGCGCACGACAAGGCCAACGACGCGGTGCGGGTCAACGGCGGCGATCTCCGGGTGAAGGTGGTCGGCGAGGGCGGCAACCTGGGTCTGACCCAGCTCGGCCGGATCGAGTTCGCCCGGGCCGGGGGCAAGATCAACACCGACGCGCTGGACAACTCGGCCGGCGTGGACTGCTCCGACCACGAGGTCAACATCAAGATCCTGCTCGACCAGGTCGTGGCGAAGGGAGGGCTCTCGCGGGCCGACCGGGACAAGCGGCTGGCCGCCCTCACCGGCGAGGTCGCGGAAGCGGTGCTGGCCAACAACTGGCGGCAGAACCGGGTCCTCGGCGTGAGCCGGGCGCACGCGGCCGCGATGGTGCTCGTGCACGCGCGGATGATCCAGTACCTGGAACGGCACCGCGGACTGGACCGCCGCCTCGAAGCCCTGCCCTCCAAGCAGGAACTGGTGGCGCTCGAGCGTGCCGGGCAGGGACTGACCTCGCCGGAGCTGGCGACCCTGATGGCACACGTCAAGCTGGGCCTCAAGGAGGAGGTCCTCCGCTGCGGCCTGGTCGAAGAAAGCGCTTTCTCCCACCGCGTCGCCGACTACTTCCCGGCTCCCCTGCGGAAGCGGTACGCGGCCGCGATCGAGCAGCACCCGCTGCGCCGGGAGATCGAGGCGACGCTGCTGGTCAACGAGGTCGTCGACAACGGTGGCCTGTCCTATGCGTTCCGGCTGGCCGAGGAACTGTCCGTGGAACCCGCCGACGCGGTGCGGGCCTTCGCCGTGGTGACCGAGGTGTTCGACCTGCGTTCGTTGTGGGACCAGATCGACCGCGAGGGCGAGGCATTGCCCACCACGGTCACCGACGCGCTGACCCTGGAGACCCGCCGCCTGCTCGACCGCGCCTCGCGGTGGATGCTGACCCAGCGGCCGCAGCCGCTGGACGTGGCCGCCGAGACCGAACGGTTCCGCCCGCTCGTGCGGCGGCTCCAGGCCGAGGCCATGGATCTGGTGCGCGGCGAGGAAAAGCGCGCCGTCGGGCACCAGGCCGAGCGCCTGATGGCCGACGGGGTTTCCGAGCCGCTCGCCCGGCGGGTCGCGTGCCTGCTGGCCACCTATCCCCTGCTGGATGTCGTCGAGATCGCGAAGGCCGCCGAAGGCGACGACGCCACCGAATCCGCCTCGCGGAGGGCGGCCGAGCTGTACTACACGCTGGCCGATCATCTGGGTGCGGACACGTTGCTGACCGAGGTGAGCGAACTACGGCGTGACGATCGCTGGAACGCGCTCGCCCGGCTCGTGCTGCGCGACGATCTCTACAACTCACTCCGCGCGGTCACCCTCGACGTGTTCCTCGGCAGCGATGCCGGAGACGGCGCCGAAGACACCATCGACGTGTGGGAAGAGGTCAACAAGTCCCGCCTCACCCGGGCCCGGCTCGTGCTCGACGAGCTGAGCCGGTCCGGGCGGGCGGACCTGCCCGCGCTGACCGTCGCGGTCGACCAGATCCGGAGCATGGTCGGCTGATCCCGCGCGGGGGGTGGTGAGCGTCCGCTCACCACCCCCCGCGGTACCGCCTTCGGGAAGAACGGACAGTAATTGCCGCCACCTAGGGCACATACCGTCCGTGGACATTGCCGTCGGCGCCGAGCACTAGCAGGATTCCCCTTCAACGGTGAAGACCCGGAGGACCGTAGGTGCGTGTGCTGCTCGTTGAAGACGATGCCCGCGTCGCCGCCGCGATGCGCGCCGCGCTGGCCCGGCGCGGCATAGCCGCCGACTGGGCCACGACCGGCCGGGAGGCGCTGGCCAAGGCCCCCGGGGCCGACGTCGTCCTGCTCGATCTCGGGCTACCCGACATGAATGGCTTCGACGTGTGCCGGGCCATCCGCGACAGCGGCGACACGGCGATCATCGTGGTTTCCGCCAAGGGACAGGTCGACGACCGCATCCTCGGTCTGCGTTCGGGTGCCGACGACTACCTGGTCAAGCCCTTCAACGTGGACGAACTGGTGGCAAGGGTCGACGCCGTGCTGCGCCGCCGGACGGCCACCCAGGCCCCTCGCCCGGACCGGGTGCGGTTCGAGGACATCGAGATCGACCTCCCGCGCCACGAGGTGTGCGTGGACGGCGCTCCCATCGCGTTGTCCCGCAAGGAGTTCCAGCTTCTGGCGATGATCGCCGCCGCGGACGGGGACGTCTGCCCGCGCGAGCGCTTGATCGCCGAGGTGTGGGGCGAGACGTGGCCCGGTGCGAACCGCACGCTCGACGTCCACGTCGCGACGTTACGGACCAAGCTGGACCGGCCCGGGCTGATCGTGACGGTCCGGGGCGTGGGGTACCGGCTGGCCGGGCGCGTGGTCCGGGCCACCGCGGCCGACACCGAGGCGGGATCACGGTGACCGCGGCGCGCCGTGGGGCGTCGCGGGAAAGGCACTGAGGCGGCAGAGTGCGTTCACGGTTGCTCCCGGTTGTGCTTTTCCTTGTGGTTTCGGTGTTGCTGGGCCTCGGCGTCCCGCTCGCGCGCAGCCTGTCGGACAGCGAGCGGCAGCGGATGTTCCTCGACCGGCTCACCATGACCGAACGGCTCGCGTCCCTGGCCCAGCGTCCGCTGCTGACCGCACAGGACGACAGTCTCGGGAAGGTTCTGCGGCGCTACAAGGAGGTTTTCGGCGTCACGTCGCTGGTGGTGGACCGCGACGGCACACCGGTGGCGCAGGGTGCCCAATCGCCCCCGTTGTCCGACACCGCCGTGCGGGCCGGGCTCGGCGAGGCGCTGGCCGGCCGTCAGCCGGAAAGCACGGGATCGTTCCTGCCGTGGAGCGACCGGCCGATGGTGCTGGCCGAACCGGTGATGGTGGACGGCGAGGTGCGCGGCGCGGTCATCACCGTGTCCCCGACCGACGCGCTGCGGCAGCGGGTGCTGTGGTGGTGGTGGCTCGTCCTGGCGGGCGGAATGGTGGTGCTGATCCTCGCGATCATGCTGGCCCTGCCGGTGGTGCAGTGGATCCTGCGGCCGATCCGCCGCCTCGACGACGCCACCGGCCAGGTGGCCAAGGCGGTCGCCGAGGGCGCGACCTTCCAGCCGTCCACGGCCAGCACCGGGCCACCGGAACTGCGCAAGCTCGCGCGGTCCTTCGACGCCATGGCGATGAGCGTGAGCGAAGTGCTTGCCGCGCAACGGGCCTTCGTCGCCGACGCCTCGCACCAGTTGCGCAACCCGTTGACCGCGTTGCACATCCGGCTCACCAACCTCGACGAATCGGTGACCCGCGACGGGATCGAGGACTACGCGGCGGCGGTCAGCGAGGCCCAGCGGTTGAACGAAGTACTCGACGGACTGCTCACGCTGGCGAAGACCGAGGCGAGTTCCGGCGTGGCGATCGAGATCGACGCCAGCGCGGCGCTCAACGACCGGGTCACCGCCTGGCGCGCGGTGGCTCGCGCGCGGGACGTCGAGTTGTACTCCGACATCCCGGACGGACTTTCCGTCTACGCCGTGCCCCGTGCCGTGGACCGGGTCCTGGACGCCCTTCTGGACAACGCGGTCAAGTTCACCGCGGGCCATGAACCGTCCAGAGTGGAGGTCGAGGCCCATCGTTCCGGTGACATGGTGACGATCGTCGTGCGTGACCACGGACCCGGGATCGATCCGTCCGAACTGGACCGGGCGACCGACCGGTTCTGGCGCAGTCCCGCCCAGCAGAACGTGTCCGGCTCGGGGCTCGGGCTGTCGATCGTGCGGCAGATCGTGGACCGCTCGCACGGCGATCTCAAGCTCGAACTCCCCGACGACGGCGGCCTGCGGATCTCGGTGAGCCTGCCCTATCAGTCGTTGACGTAGTGCGCGGCGCGGTAATACGCCATCGCGCCGGCGTGCAGGGGAACCGGAACCGTTTCCACGCCTGAGCGCACGTCGATCGAGCGGGCCGCCGGGTTCGCCGCGGCGAGCGCGGCCTGCGCGTCGAAGACGCCCTCGGTGAGTGCCTGGGCCAGCGGATCAGCCATCCGGTCGGTGACCAGAAGGTAGTTCGGCAGCAGCAGAGTCGTGACCGGCTCGGGCAAGTTGTACGTCGCGGCGGGCAGGGTCGCGGGCTCGTAGACGTCGTAGGTCCGGGACATCGCGGGCAGCACGTCCGACAGGTCGACCAGACGGATCGGGATGCGGTGTGCCAGCGAAGCGACCTGTTCGGTGGGAAGCCCGCCGGACCAGAAGAAGGCGTCGATCCATCCGCGCGCCAGCCCGTCGACCGCGTCGTCGATGGCGAGACGACGTTGCTGGATGTCGGTTTCGCGGGGCAGTCCCGCGATCTGGAGCAGACGGTCGGTCAGCAGCCGCACGCCGGAATCGGCCGGCCCCACCGAGACGCGCAGGCCCCGGAGATCGGCCAGCCGCTGCACCTTCGACCCGGCGGGCACCACCACCTGCACGTAGTCGTCGTGCATGCGGGCCAGCGCCCGAAGACGCCCGCCGTCTCCCAGCGAGCGCAGGGCTGCCGCGTCGGCCGCGGTGATCCCGACATCGGCCTGCCCGGCCAGGAGCCGGTCGAGGTTCTGGCCCGACCCCGCGCTGGTCAGTACCTCCGGCTTGACCCCGAGAGTCGATGCCCAGGCCGTGGAAAGCGCCGCGCCGAGCTGGTTGTAGACCGCGCCGGCACTGCCGGTCGTGATCCTCAGGCGCGTCCCGTCGAAGCGGGTCGCACACCCGCCGAGCAACGCCAGGCCCGCCGCCAGCAGCACCGCGCGCCGTCCCGCCACCGGCGGCCCGGCTGTCCGGGCATCCCTCATCACGCGACCACCGCATCCACCACGAGCCTCGTTCCCGGCTCTTTGCGGTCGATCCTAACGACACCACCGGGGTTGGCGGCGCGAAGTTCCCTTCCCGCACCGGAATTCTGCCCCCGGATACACCGTGGTAGGCGGACCGGCGGCGGGCCACCGTGTCCGGCCCGCCGGCTCACCTGATCACGGCCGGAGACGGGCGCCGTTTTTCTTTCCCGCTGGGGAAACCGCGCCGCGGAAAAGCTTACCGTACGGGAAATTCACGCCCGGCCCCACCCGCGGCACGGTATTTCACAGCTCCAGAATGAATTCGGCACCACGGAGGGCATCGCAGGGCACCGGCTGCCCGCATTCGGTACAGGTCCGCCCGTTCACGCCGTGGTGGCGCAGCAGCGACACCGCGGAGGCGCGGTAGTCGTTCAGCAGGGTTTCCCAGCTCATGTCGGGTTTCGGGGCGGAGCCCGTCATCGTCGTCATCGCCATCACTCGGCTTCCAGTCTCATCGGCCGGGGCGTCCGCTCGGAAAACCGTGATCGGTGAGCCGGGCGCTCCATTGGTCTTTTCCGGCTGCGCACCAGGATAGCCCGCGCCGACCACGACTCACCCCGCAACCCCGCGAAAAGCACGTACGGACGCCGAGACACACCTTTTCAGGCACAGTACGGGCGGTGCGGGGCAACATCCGTGAGGAGAATGGGCAGCGGCGTTCCTCGATTCGGGACCGGACGGTATTTTCACCTCCGGCAGAGAAGACCCGGCAGGGAGAGGCGATGATTTTTCTCGGAGCCCGGCGGCGGGAGGAAACGGCGGGTGAAGCGCTGGTGCGGGCGCTGTTCAGCGAGCACGCCGCCGCGATCGCCGCCCACGCCTTCCATCTGACCGGAGACCGGGGCATGGCCGAGGACATCGTGCAGGAGACCGTGCTGCGGGCGTGGCGCAACGCCGACCGGCTTCTCGCCCGGCAGGGGTCGATACGGTGGTGGCTGCTGACCGTGGCGCGCAACCTCGCCATCGACCGGATCCGGTTGCGTGGCAAGCATCCCGAGACACCGGACCCGGAGACGACCTCCGATGTGCATCATGATCACGCCGATCATATCGTCGACGCCATGACGTTGTCGGGCGCGCTCGACCATCTGCCCGCCGTGCAACGGGAGGTGGTCGAACAACTCTACTTCCTCGACCGGAGCGTGGAGGAGACCGCCAGGACGCTCGGGATACCGCCGGGGACGGTGAAGTCCCGTTCCTACTACGGAAAACAGGCACTCCGTGGACTGCTCGCGGACCGCCGGGCCGCCCAGTGAAGGCGAACGCGCTGGCTGAATCCGCGCGGAACCCGCCCGCCGACACCGACCGCAACCGGCGGATCATCTCGGCGATCCTGGCCCGCGACTCCGCCCGCCCGTTGGTCACGGTGACCGGGCCGGTCGGCTCGGGCCGCAGCACGCTGCTGGACCAGTTGTGCGCGGCCCTTTCCGGCCAGGGCGTCCGGCCGTTGCTGCTGCGACTTTCGCCGAACCCGATCCCGACCCCGCTCTACAGCGCACTCCGGTCGATCGACGGGCCGCCCGGGGACGGCGGCGGGCAGCCGTCGATGTGGTGGTCACCGGTCGACCCGCTGACCGGCACGCACGCCGCGGCCACCCCGCGGCACACCGCCGCCGCGATCGCGGAGCCGCTGACCGCGGCGGGCGACGTGGCGATCCTGATCGACGACGCGCAGTGGATGGACCCGCATTCCCTTGCCGTGGTGGACCATCTGGCCCGCCGGCTCGCCGGGACGAGTGTGCTGTGCGTGTGCGCGGTCCGCGTACCGGTGACCGGGCCGATGTTCGCCGCCGGGTGCGCGACCCTGGACGCGCTTCGCGCGGAAAACCTGCTGCACGAGGTGAATCTGCGGCCGCTGGGTGAGGCGGACATCGGCGCGGTGGCCGCCGCGGCGTTCAACGCCCGGCCGGATCCCGAACTCGTCACCCACCTCCGGCGTCTCACCGGGGGCCTGCCCGCCGCGCTGGTCCCGGCGATCGACGCCTACCGGCGCGCCGAGGAGATCCGGGTCGTCGACGGCTACGCCCACCTCGCCCCGCGCCACAACCGCCCCACCCTGCCCGCCAACCACCAGCTCCTGCTGAGCGTGCGGCGCAACGGCCCGCTCACCTGGTCAGTGGCCAAGGCCGTCGCCGTGCTGCATCCCCTCGGAGACGCGGCACCGAAGCTGCTCGGGGAGGCGCTCGGGGTCGCCGAAACCAAAGCCCGGCAGGTCCTCGGCGAACTGCGTGATGCCGGTGTGCTGCGGCACAGCGCACGCGGCCGCCGGTGGCGTTTCCGCGTGCCGTTGCTGGCTTCCGCGCTGTCCGCCCAGCTGGGGCCGTTCGAGAGGCGGCATCTGGCGCAACGCGCGATCACCGCGCTGTGGCAGGGAAACGCCGACTGCGACGACCCCGACTACCGCGCGGACCAGCTCGCGATCGCGGGAAAGATGGTCGACCCGGCGCGCGCCAAGAACGATCTGCTGAGCCACGCGGCGAAGGCCGGCGCCTACGACGACCGGTGGCTCCGCTCGGCGGCGGCGCTGTCCACGGACCAGTCCGACCGGGCCCGGACGTTGCTGACTCAAGCCATGCTGTGCCTGGCGCACGGCGACTACCGGCAGACGCTGGTGTGCGCGGAGACGATCTGCCGCGAACTCGACGGTCAGCTCTCCGACGACGAATCCGGCGAACTCGACCGTATTCGCGTCCTCGCCTCGCACGCGGTCGGGGACAAGGCGACGCTGAAGGATCTGGCGGCGGATCCCGATCCACGGCGCGTGGTGGCCCGTGCGACCGCGCTGTTGCTTCTGGGCCGCTGGCGCGAATGCGGAACGCTGGTGGCCGGGTCGCGGGAAGAGTGGACGAGCGGGCCGCTCTCCGCGTCTTCCGGTCATCTCGTCGAGGCGCTGACACATTTCGTTTCCGGCAGTCACCTGCTCGCCGAACGGTGTGCGGAGGAGGCCTACCGACAGCTTTCGGACAGCGCGGAACGCCGCCAGGCCCGCGTGGCCGGGATGCGCGTGCTCATGAAGCTGATCGGCAACGGCGTCGCGGCGGTGGAGGATCTCCCGTCCACGCCTGCGCTTCCCGCCTCGGCACGGGCGGTACTCGCGGCCCACCAAGGCCGGTTCGACGAGGCCATGGAGCTCGCCCGGCGGGCCATCGCGTCCGGCACCATACGCGGCCACGACCTGACCCATACGTTCCTGCACGAAGCCGCCGCGACCATCCAGCTTTCGCGCGGAAAACTCACCGGCGGCCGTGAACTGCTCATGGTGGCACGGGAAGCCGAAACCCCGCTGCCCTATCTGCTCGACGGCGCCGAAGCCTTGATCGACCGCGCGCTGGGCCAGCCGGACCAGGCGAGAAAACGCTTACTGCACGGCGTCGGCTATGCCGGGGAACGAGATCTGGTCATCGGCACCGACACGTTGCTGCTCCAGCTCGCGGAACTGGCGATGGACCGCGGGGAACTCGCCGCGGCCCGCCGGTACATGCTCGACATCGAGCGGGTGGCGACCCGCTCGGGTACCCCGGGCACGGCCCTGACCCTGGCGCTGGCCCGTGCGCTCGTCGAGCGGGACGCCAAGGCGAGCGAGGACGCCATCCGGCTGGCCCGCGAACTCGGGCGCCCGTATCAGCTCGCGGAGGTGATCGCCCGGCTGGTCACGCACAAGCAGGGTGATCCGGCGCTGCTGGCCGAAGCGTATGAAATCCTCGGCGAGCTCGGCGCCCTGCTGAACCGCGCGTGGCTGCGGAACCTGATGCAGGAGCACGGGGTGTCGATTCCGGGCCGGCGGCAGACCGTCGCGGAGAACGAGCGGCTGCTGTCCATCCTGGTCGCGGACGGCCTGGCCAACAAGCAGATCGCGACCGTGCTGGGGACCAGTGAGAAAAGCGTGGAAGGCAGGCTGGCACGGCTGTTCTCCCGGACCGGCTACCGGTCGCGGGTGGAACTGGCGATGTCGGTGCTCACCGGTCTCGGCGGTTGAGCACCGGCCACGTCAGTCTTCGTCGTCGTCCTCGAGCGGCACCTGTTTCAGGATGGCGCCTTCGAGCCGCATGGAGGCGGGAGCGCCGGGGTTGAGCAACACGTCGACGCCGCTGTCCGGCAAGGCTTTCACGATGTCGGCGAAACCGGCTTCCACCCACCCCGCGGCCTGCACCCGCTCGCGGTGCACGGCCGCCGTGGTCACCAGCACCGACGGCACGTCGTCCGGCGCGGGCGCCACGATCACGAGCCCTTCTTCGTCGACGGCGACACCGAAGACGGCGTCACGCATCACCTCGATCAGCGTGGAGCCGTCCGTCCCGCCGCGCACGACGAGCTGCATCTCCGCGTCGACCGGGTCGGTCGGCGAGCCCGGCCTGCTGGGCCGGTAGGCCGGATTCGCCTGGAAACGCCGGTTGTTGCCGTCCTCATCGAAGTACCAGCCGCCCACGACCGCCTCCGCGGGCGGTTCGTCGTCCGGCGACGAAGGTTCCCACGCCGGATCCACCACAAGCACGAACCGGCCGATGACATCGGGCTCGTCGGGCATGCCCTCTTCCCCGGCGGGCTCAGTCATGCCGCGACCCGGATCACGCGCAGTTCGAACGGGCTCGGGTCCATGACCGGCTGGCCGTCCTCGGACATCGGGTCGATGATCTGGATGCCGGTGCCCTCGTGGATCGCCCACAGCAGGTGGCCGACGGACTCCCGGCCGCGGAAGTCCTTGCGGCGCACCCAGATCAGCGCACGGGTGCCGGACGGGAAGGAGGTGATCTCCTCGAACGCCGAACCCCAGTGCGGGTGCGCGTTCACACTGGTCACCGTGCCGAGCTGGGCGATGGTCGGGGCGTACCAGGCGGCCTGGCCGGGCGGCGGTGGCTCGGGCAGCCCGGGCGTGCTGTCGTCCCAGTCCTCCAGCCAGCCCCAGGGGTCGCGGTTGGGCAGTCCGAACGGCGATTCGCCGGAGGCCTTGGGAACCACCACGGCGGCGTCGAGCATCTGGTCCTGCCAGTCTCCCGAGGCCGCGAAACGCCGCGTGTTGCACGCGAACAGCCAGCCGCGTTCCATCTCGTCCTCCGGGTCCGGGGACACGAGTTCGGCTTCGTCGTCATAGGTGTACTTGAGCCAGAGACCGGCCTTCTCCACGGCCTGCTCGAAACGGGTGGCTTCGCCCAGCCACGGCACGTCGATCTCCGGGACCTCGTCGACGGGGTCGCGGTGGAAACGGGCCAGCACCAGGCCGGCCACCTCGTCCTCGGCCAGGCGAGCGAGGCTCCCCCGCTGGCCGTCGATGACCACGACACCGTCTTCGGTCAGGTCCACATAGAGCAGATGGCCGGTCAGCGTGCGGCCGTCCAGCTGACGCTGGAGCCACACCGCTCCCTTGGTCCCCATGCCACCGTCCACAATGGCCTGACTGACCTCGGCCCAGTCCCGGCACGCCGACACTTCGGCGCTGGGGAAGTACCTCGAGATCATCCGGTCCCACCAGCCGGGTTCCTCGTCGGCCGCCTGCCACGGCAGTGCGGTGGCGGGATGGTGGCTCAGCGCGGCGTCCGTCGCGACAAGGCAGTTGCGGGCGTTGACCCGCCACCGCCACAACCCCGCCGCGGACGGGCTCGACAGGTTGAGGTCCTCGTCGAGCGGGTCGGCGTTGGCCACCGGGAAGGGGTCGTCGCCGTCGACGGGCACACACAAGGTGGCCGCGAGCATCGGCTCCTTCTCCTTGGTGTAGCGGCAACCGAACAACGCCGAACGCTCGCTCTGCGCGAGCGGCTGCTCGTCGTCCAGGGTCACCAGCCCGCCGTAGGTCGCGTCCAGCCAGGTCCTTGCTCGTCCGGCAAGCTCGTTCACTTCGTTCTCCGTAAAGCTCTAGCGGTTAGCGTAGTCCGATTTCCGGGTGCCACGATGCCGGGCCGGGTGCTGCCAGACCCTACTCCCATCACGGATCCCGTGATCACCGCGGCGATGACAGGCGATACCCGCGCCGTGAGCACAGCTCATCGCCTCCCCGCCCCGGCGGCCAGGACCGCCCGGGAGCCGAGCACCAGTCCGGAGGGCACCGACACCACCGCGGTGACTCCGGGAGAGGCGTCGCCGCCCAGCAGTTCGACGCCGAAGCCGTTCCTTTCGGCGAGCCTGCCCACGACCAGCAGTCCCACCCGCGCCGAGCGCGCCGGTTCGAGCGAGCCGGGATTCATCAGCCGTTCGTTCATTCCCAGCACCTCCTCGTCCGACATGCCGATGCCGTTGTCGATCAGGGCGATGGAAAGGGCGCCGTCACGCAGGATCTGAGCCTGGACGAGCACGTCGTGCTCCGCCGGGGAGAACGAGGTGGCATTGTCCAGTAGTTCCGCCAAAATCCGGATGAGGTCGCGCGCTTCGGCACCGGCGATCGCCGCGTCCGGCAGGTCGAACACCTCGACCCGTTGGTACTGCTCGATTTCCGACAGCGCCGCGGCGAACACCTCCCCGAGCGGAACCGGCTCGGCACGCTCGCGGACCAGCTCGGTACCGGCGAGGACCAGCACGTTCTCGATGGTGCGGCGCAGCCGCGCGGCGAGACGACCGAACCGGCGCGGCTGCGGCACAGGCAGGCCGTCCCGCTCGAAGTCCTCGGCCAGGCGAAGCTGGTGCCGCACCAGCGATTGAGCCCGGCGAGCCATGCCGGTGAACACTTCGGCGTGGAGGGCACGCAACCGCACCTGCTCGGCCACGGCTCCGGCCGCCCGGTCGCACACCGACTCGAAAGCCGCCGCCACCTCCGCCATCTCGGCGTTCGTGAACGCGGGCAGCCTCGGCCCTTCCCCGTCGGCGGCACGGCCGGCACGTATCGCCGACAACGTCTCCGGCAGTTCGTTCCCGGCGATGTCGAGCGCGGCGGTCCGCAACGACCGGGCTGACCTCCGGAGGTGACGGAGGACGACGGTGATCACCACACCGGCCACAAGCGCGGCGGCCACCAGCACAATGACCAGGTTCCGTAGTGCGGCGGTGGCCTCGTCGACGGTCGCGCTCGCCGCGGCGTCGGCCGAATCGGCGAACCGGGCCGCGACCTCCGCGAGCTTGCCGGCCGAGTACCCGGCCGGATCCTCGCCGGGGGCGGCCGCGGTGAACTCGCCGGGCCAGTTCGCGGCGAGCACGGCCGCCTCGCTCGCCTGGCTCAGCTCGGCACCGTCGAGACCACCCTTTGCCGACCCGAGGTCCAGCAGGTCCTGTTGCCGGGCGAGGTATTCACAGGCTCGCGACAGCGCGTGCGCAGCGGTGAGACGCGCGGCCAGACGAGCGTCGGAGAGCTCGGCCACGAACGAGGCGTCGAGATCCAAGAGCGCCCCGGTGATCACGGAATACCGGCTTGTCATCGCGGCCGGATCCACCATGGCACGCACCTCGGCGAGCCGGGACAGCTGTCCACTGGCGACTTCCCCGACCCGGCCGTCCGGAGCGGCGAGAATGCTGCCGAGCCTTCCCACCGCGGAATCCACTTCGGCACGAGCCTGGCCGGGCCGTCGGGCACCCGCGACGGCCGCGCGTTCGGCCCGCAGCGCGGTGATCGCGGCCGACACCTGATGTTCACTGTGGACAATGGTGGCGTCGCGCCGCGCCACATCGCGGGCGCCCACGCCCTGCCAGACCAGGACGGTACCGGCCACGAACGCGAGGACAGCCGGCACGGCGAGCATCGCGGCGAACGTGACCGGCATACTCCATTCCCGCCACCGCGGCAGCGCGCGAAGCCGGGCCGGAAGATTCCCCGACCGAAATGACACGAGCCCGCGCACCCCCTTTCTGGTGGCCCCGCCAGGCCGGGCAATCGCCGAACCGCGCGGAAGCGATTCAAACGCGCGGTCCGCCGTCGCCGGAAGAGCGCACGACGCGATTGGGGACTTCGGGGAGAACACTGTGCCCAAACGACCTGAACGGCGGAAAGGCGAGGCGATCGTGCCGGGCGGCCTCCGTCCCGGCCCCCGGCCGCGCCACGCGGGGGGTCCAGAGGGCGCCTGACACCACCCTGAAGGCGTTCCCGGCGCGTGTACACACAGTAACAATCGACGTGGTGATCTTGCGGAAGGAACCTCTAAACGGGTATAAGTGACAGCACTCTTGCGGCCGAGACGCACGCAGCGTTCCCATCGCGTTCGCTCAGCCGCATCGAGAGCCCCTGGCACGGCAGGAGGTGGGTGCTCGCAGTGGAAAGTTACATCAACAGGCTGACGTGTACCAGAGGGTCCCGGAGGCTCAGATGGTCGGGACCTTCCGTTCTCACCGGAGGGCAGACCGCCCCGGAGTTCCGCTAATTCGCCCCGACGAGCAACATCCGGTAACCTTCGCGAAATCTCATTTTCCCTGACCGTTACAACGAGACCACCCTGACGTCGAGTTGCCGGGCCAAAATGGGGAATTGCCCAATTGGTCCCGAGAATTTGCCCGTTTGTACACCTCCACGACTCTGCGGGAATGAGACGCTTACCGCGCATACGGAGAGAGCGATGACGGGACACAGCGGATCCGGACTGCGGTTCGAGGTGCTCGGTTCCGTGCGCGGCTGGCGCGGGGACGAGCAGGTCGACCTCGGTTCCGCGCACCGTCGTGCGGTGCTGGCCATTCTCGCCATTTCGGCGGGGAAAGCCGTCTCCCGGCATGACCTGATCGACGCGTTGTGGGGAGAGTTTCCCCCGGCCAGCGCGGGCGGCAGCATCTACACCTACATCTCCGGGCTTCGCCGCGTCCTCGAGCCCGGCCGCGCTCCCCGCTCCAGTGGGCACGTGCTCGCCTCGGTGGGATCCGGCTACTCGCTGCAGATCGAGGACGAGCAACTCGACCTCCATCGCTTCCACGCGTTGCGGGCCTCCGGCGTGCGGCACATGAAGGAAGGCCACCTGCCCGAGGCGCTCGAGGACCTCGACGCCGCGCTCGGACTCTGGCACGGTGACGCGCTTTCCGGATTGCCAGGCCCATTCGCCGCCGCCCAACGGACGAAGCTCGGTGAACTCCGGCTGACGACAGTGGAAACCCGTGCCGAAGTCCTGCTTGATCTCTCGCGCCGTACGGAGGTCATCGCCGAGCTCACCGCTCTGTGCCAGGAACATCCGCTGCGCGAACGGCTTCGCGCCTTGCTGATGCGCGCCCTGCACCAGGACGGGCGCACGGCGGAGGCGCTCGAAGTGTTCGCCGAAGCACGCGAGATCCTGGTCGACACGTCGGGCATCGAGCCGGGCCCCGAACTTCGCCGCCTGCACCAGAAACTGCTCAGCGGTACCGCCGCCGGACCGGCACCGGTGACCGCGCTCCCCCTGCCGGTCTCGGCCACGCTGTCGACCTGGCAGCCTGACCGCCCGGAGGTCTTCACCGGCCGTGAGGACGAGCTGAACCTGCTGGCGGCGGCGGTGCACGACGTCCTCTCCGGGCAGGGCGGCGTCGTGTGGCTCGAAGGCGAACCGGGTATCGGGAAGACCGCTCTGCTCGCGGAGGCGCTTTCCGGCACGGCCGTCACCGGTGCACGGGTGCGCTGGGTCGCCGCACAGGAGATCGACAGCGGCAGGCCGGCGCAGCTCATTCGCGACTGTCTCGGCCTCGGCGCGGCCGAGTGCGACATCGCGCATGTGCTCGACGTCGTGGAGCGCATGCTCGCCGACGGCCCGCTGATCCTGGTCGCGGACGACTTCCAGTGGGCCGACGACGCCAGCCTGGGCATCTGGTGGCGGCTCGCCCAGTTGCTGGACCGGTTGCCGCTGTTGCTGGTCAGCGCGAGCCGGCCCATCCCGCGCCGCGAGACCGTCGAACGCATGCGGCATCGCCTCCTCGGGGTGGGCCGGGCGATCTCCCTCCGCCCACTCTCCGAGGTGGAGGTGATGGAGTTCGCGGAGAAGCTTCTGCGTGCACCACTTCCCCCCGCACTGCGCGCCAGGATCGACGACGCCTCCGGAAACCCGCTCTACGTCAAGGAAATGGTCCCGGCGACCGCGTCGGACGAGCCCGACCCGAGGCTGTGCGCCTCCCCCCGGCCGCCCGCCCGCCTGGTCGCCCGGATCAACGACCATCTCACCTTCCTCACTTCCCAGACCCGGTCGATGTTGCAGTGGGCGACGCTGCTCGGCCGGCGGTTCACCTTCTCCGACCTCGCGGCCACGGTCGGCCGCCAGCCGGTGGAGCTGATCAGCGCCGTCGAGGAGGCGCTTTCCGCGGGCGTCCTCGTGGCCGACGGCCAATCCCTGCGGTTCCGCCACAAGATCGTCGAGGACTCGCTGTACGAGAAGACACCCAGTGCGATGCGGGCGGCACTCCACCGGCAGTTCGCCGAAACCCTCGCCGCCGCGGGGGCACCGGCGGCCCAGGTCGCCGGCCAACTGGCCGCCTGCGCGACCGTGACCGATCCGTGGGTCGGCGACTGGCTGTCGGAGCACATCGGGATCGTCGCGGCCGAAAAGCCGCGATTGGCCGTCGAACTGCTGCGCCAGGTCATCGGCTCCGGTCCTCGTGAATCCGCCCAGAGCGACGAGTTCGCGGTCATGCTCGCCCGGCTGCTGTTCTGGCTGGGCCGGGAGCCGGAGGCGGAGGCGCGATCGGTCATCGCGCGCACTACCGACCCCGCCCGCGCCGCCGAAATGCGCTGGATCCTCGCCTATGCCTACCATCGCCGGGGCAGGGACGAAGCCGCCCGGTCCGAAGTGGACAGTGTGCTGGCGGATCCGCGGGTCACCGGGACCTGGCGTGCCCGGCACGACCTGCTGCGCACCGTGCTGGACGGCGCCGTGCCCGACGGCACGTTCCCCGAGATGATCGACCTCGGCGAACACCGGTACCTCGACGACGACACCCACGCCGCGCTCGGCACCGTCCGCGGCGAGGGCCGGTTCGGCTCGCGAGTCGCGGGCCGCGCCCGGAAACTGGCCCCCTACCGGGCGTTGCCCGCCGAGATCCACGTGACCAGCGCCGTGCACCACTACTGGACCGGCGACTGGCAGGCCGCCATGAGTGAACTCGACGCGGTCATCGTCGACGAAACCGGTTATGCGTCGTACCTGCCGAGCGACACCGCCGTCCTCGCGCACAGCCTTGCCGCACTCATCACGACGTTCCGCGACGATCAGGACGCCGCGCAACGTCATCTCTACAACGCGGTCACGCACGCGATGCCGGACAGCGAGGTGCATCCCGGCACCGCCGTCCTGCTCATCGCGAAGTCCGTGCTGGCCTATGTCTCCGGGAACCCCGAGGAAGCACTGGAAGCACTCTCGCCGCTCACCGGTCTTCCCCACGTTCCGTCCTCGCTGTACGGCTGGTTGCCCCGCGCCGCCAGGATCGCGACGGAGTTCGGCGATGACGAGTGCGTCGCACGAGTTCTGCGCGCCGCCGAAACCGGTGCCCCGGCGTGGTTCCCGGACGAGCACAAACTCGTGCGGGACTACTGCCACGCACTCACCGACGACGATCCCGACGACCTGCTTCGCGTCGCCACCACCTGCCGCAACACTCATGGCTTCACCCTCATGTGCGTTCGTGCCTTCGAGGACGCGGGCTGGCTGCTCGCCCGGCACGGCCGGTACCGAGAGGCCCGGGAGACGGTGACGACGGCGGTGGAGGGCTACCGGAAGATCGGCGCGACCTGGAACGTGCGCAGGATGCACGACATGGTGCGTTTCCTCGGCTACCCGGTCGCCGCGGTGGCCGGCACGGAGCGGCACGGGGCGAACGGGGTGGCGGATGCCGGATAGCGACATACTGCGAATCGAGATCCTCGGCCCCATCCGCGGCTGGAACGGCGCGACCGAACTGAAGCTCGGGCCCGCCCGGCAGCGCGCGGTGCTCGCGGTGCTCGCGATGCGCGCCGGCCTGACCGTGGCCCGCGCGGAACTGGTGTCCGCGGTGTGGGGCCACGAGGCACCGGCCAGCGTGGACGGCAGTGTCCACACCTACATCTCCGGTCTCCGGCGCGCGCTCGAACCGGACCGCGAACGATGGACGGCCGGCACATTGCTGGCCAGCGGCTCGGCGAGCTACACGCTCCGGATCGAACCCGAGTGTGTGGACGCCGTGCGCTTCGAACGGCTGGTCACCCACGCGCGGCAGCACCGGCCGGGTGCGCTCGGCTCGCTTGACGAGGCACTCGCGTTGTGGCGCGGCGATCCGCTGTCGGGGCTTCCGGGCCCGTTCGCCGAGCGGGAGCGCGCCCGGCTCGCCGAACTCCGCCTGAGCGCGCTGGAAATGCGCGCCGAAGCGGTGCTGGACCTCGGCGAGCATCACGAAATCACCGCCGAACTGACCGCGCTGGCGCAGGAATATCCGCTGCGGGAGCGGCTCCGCGAGTTGCTGATGCTCGCGCTCTATCGCAGCGGACAGCCCACCGAAGCCCTGGAAGTGTTCCGCGACGCCCGCGCGACGCTCGTCGACGAGCTCGGCATCGAGCCCGGCGCCGCGCTGCGGCGACTGCACACCCAGATCCTCACCCAGGACCCGAGCCTGGACGCGCCCCGAGCTCGCGAAGCCGAGGGTGACGGCGGCACTCGTGCCGAAGCACTCCCCGCGCCCCCGGGCGGACCCACCACCCCGGACCGCCTCTTCGTACTCCCGACCCAGGTGGCGAAGCGGTTCGAATCCGGTGTGCGCGCGGCGTTCGTCGGCCGGGAAGGCGAGCTGGCGCGACTGCGGGCGCTGATCGACGCCGTGTGCGACGGGACGGGCGGCGCGGCCTGGATCGAGGGGGACTTCGGCATCGGCAAGTCCGAACTGCTCACCAACGCGCTGTTCGACGTGCGCGGACGCGGTTGCCAGATCGGCTGGACCGTCGCCGACGAGCTGTCCACCCGTATCCCGCTCCAGGTCATGGCGGGTTGCCTGGGCATCGACAAGTCGCCCGAGCTGTACGGCGGGCAGGTCAAGTCGACGGTCTGGGGCGAGCAGGACCCGGCTCTGGCGGCGGTGGGCAAGATGCTGACCCTGGTGGACGATCTCTGCGCGCAGGCCCCGCTCGTCCTGGTCGTCGACGACATGCAGTGGGCCGACGAGGCCAGCGTGCTGTTGTGGCACCGGCTCGCCGCCGCGACCCGGCAGCTCCCGCTGCTGCTCATCGCCTCCGCGCGTCCCGTGCCGCGCAGCGCGCAGCTGGTCAAACTGCGCCAGACCATCGAGGACCGTGGCGGGGACATCCTCACGCTGAGCCCGCTCGAGCGCGACCAGGCGATCGCGCTGCAGGAGACCCTGATCGGCGCGCAGGCCGGGCCCGAGCTGCGGGACCTGGTCGAGCGCACCACCGGGAACCCGCTCTACATCACGGAACTGACCGAGGCGCTGGTGCGCGAACGCGCGCTGGTCACCACGATCGGCGTCACCGACCTCGCGGACGCCTCCGCCTACACCGCGCCGCGCTCGCTCGTGGACACCATCCGGCGGCACCTGGAAGTCCTTTCCGACGACGCCCGCGAGGTTCTGCGATGGGCCGCGCTCCTGGGCACCCAGTTCACCGTGACCGACATCGCCGCGGTGGCGGACAAGCGGCCCTCCGACCTGCTGACCGTGTTCGAGCAGGCGGTCGCCGCGAATGTCCTCGTCGACTCGGACACGCACCTCGCCTTCCGGCATCCGTTGCTGCGGCAGGCCTTCTACGACGGCATCCCGGCCGGCGCGCGGGCCGGCCTGCACCGCCAGGCCGCCGAAGCGCTGGCCCGGGTCGGCGCGCCGGTGAGCCGGGTCGCCGAGCAGATCGCCGCCATCCACATCACCGACCCGTGGGTGTTGGAGTGGCTCGCGGACCATCACGAGGCGGTGTCGAACCGGGCGCCGCTGATCGCCGCCGACCTCCTGACGCACGCGCTCGATTCCTGCCGACCGCACGACCACCGGCGGGAGATCCTGGCGGCCGCGCTGGTCAAGGTGTTGTTCCGGCTCGACCGCCAGCCCGCGGAGGAGGCGCGCTTCGCGCTGGACATCGCCACCGATCCGGGGCGAGCCGCCGAGATGCGCCAGTTGCTCGCCGCGGTCCGGTTCCGCGACGGTGCCGCCGAAGACGCCGTCGAAATCCTCGCCGGTGCCGTCGACGATCCGTCGGTGCCGGAAATCTGGCGCAGGCGCCACAAACACCTGCTCGCCAACTTCCGCCGCGGCGGTCTGGACGACCTCGAGGCCGCCGAGGCCGCGGGGCACCGCGCACTGAACATGGCGGGCGGCGACGAGTACCTCACCGCGCATGCGCTGCAAACCCTGTGGCTGGTCGCTTCGGTGCGCCGTGACCACGAGTCGGCGCTGGAGCACCTGGACAAGGCGATCGCCGTCATCGACGGTGCCGACGACCTCGCCGACCTGAAACTCGACCTGCTCGACAACCGCATGTTCACGCTGCAGAATCTCGACCGTCTCGTCGAGACCGACGAGACGCTCCGGCTGGCCCGCCGGACCGCCGCCGAGAACTCCTTCCCCAATGACCTCCAGGTTCCGGCAGCCGTGCACTACTACTGGACGGGCCGTTGGAACGAAGCGCTCGTGGAGTTGGACTCGGTGGCCGAGGACGGCCCCGCGATCACCTTCTTCGGCCTGCGGGAGCCCCCGGCGACCGCGCTGTTGCTGCACGGTGTCGCGGCGCTGATCGCGGGGCAGCGCGGGGACGTCAGCCGCGCCGCCGCCGACCTTCAGGCGGTCGAGGAATACGCGCCGACGACGAGCGCGGAACGCGAGAACATCGACTTCTTGCTGTTCGCGCAGTCCCTGGCGCTGACGCAGCGCGGCGACCCCGAGCACGCGCTGCGTGTGCTGGAACCCATGCTGAACCCCGGATTCTCTCCCATGATGCTGCGGCACCAGTGGCTGCCGTGGATCGTGCGCACCGCGTTGAGCGCGGGCGACGACGACCGCGCGTGGCGCGCGGTGCGCATCTGCGAGGAGGAAGCCGCGAAGGAACGGGTGGCGGCACGGGCGACGGTCGCGGCGGGATGGTGCCGCGGTCTCGTCGAAGCGAACCCCGCACCGGTCCTGGCCGCCGCCGATCACTACCGCCGCGTCGGCCGGGTCGTCGAACTCGCCAGTGCTTTGGAGGACGCCGCCGCCCTGCTCGCCGGACGCGGCGAGATCGAGGCCGCACAGGCGGCGTTCGACGAGGCGACCGACGTGTACGCGGAGTTGTCCGCACGCTGGAATCTCGAGCAGGCGGACGCGCGCCTGTCCCGCTTCGGCATCCACCGCCGGGCGCTGGCCACCCCGCCACGATCCCAGCGCGGCTGGGAATCCTTGTCCCCCGTGGAAATCGACATCGCCCGCCTGGTCGCCGCGGGCCATCCGAATCCCAGCATCGCCGCGGAACTCGGTCTCCCCCGGCGCACCGTACAAGCCCACGTCGCCCGCCTGCTCGGCAAGCTGGACACCGCGTCGCGCGACCTCCTCGCGCGCGAGCTGTCGCATCAGGGCTGAGTGTTTTCGTTTCTCCGGCGGACTTTTCGTCGCCCGGCGGCTCTTTCGCTGTCCCGGGGGAGGTCGTCGTCCCTCGGGCTGTCGTTGCCCCTCGGGTTGTCGTTGGCCCGGTGGCTTGCCGCCGTCCGGGCGTCCTGGTGTTCTCACGGTGGTTCCGTTCTCCTCGGTCAGGGTGCTCTGGGTGCGCAAGGGCGTACTGGTGCACGCCGGATCTTGTTGACACAGAGAGATTCTCGGCTTCGATCACACGAACTTTCGTTGCGCCATGGGAATCTCGATGTGCGGACCTCGCCGCGCCGGCACCCGTCCGGCCTCCGGCCTCACGTCCTCGGGCCTGATCCGGTACGGTGCAAGGGTTTCGCGTCACGAGCCGCTGGTACTGCCTGGGATCACACTGGCTTCGACTACACCACCGCGACCGAACCGAACGCAATGCCACTTTCGAGTGATGCCAAGCGGCCGTTTTAACTCTTTCCGGTACTCCTTATCGAGCACCTGTTTTCCCCCGGCCTGTCCGATAAAATCGAACCCATGAGCGATCAATCCCGACCCGCGCACCACGCCGGCCACTCGGTTCCCGACCAGTCCCCACCCGGCCGGTTCGCGTCCGCCCGGCCCCGGCGACGCCCGCCGAGGACGCCGGAACAAATGCTCCGCTGGATTCAGAAGATACGCCAGTGGAAGAGTCGCCTGGACGCCGAGGAGCTGGAGACCGTCGCCTAGTTCGCCCGCGCGGCCGCGGAACCGTCGACGGTGGCGCAGGAGCTGGGGCTCGCCCTGTCCATCGGCCGCAACGCGGCCGAACGTGAGATTGAGCTGGCCTTGGCGGTCACCACCCGGCTGCCGGAAACCCTGAAGGCCATGCGGCGCGGGGAGATCGACGCCTATGGGGCATCGAAGGTGCATCAACCCACCGTGGTGCTCACCGACGAACAGGCCCGTGAAGTCGACGCGGTCATCTCCACTCGCTTCGCCGGCAAGGATCCCGGCAGCCTGCGCCGGGCCACCAATCGCGTCATCGCCACCATCGACCCGGGCGGACACGCCGAACGCTGCCGCGCCCGCCGCGCGCAACGTAAGGTCGAGTTGATCCCCTTGGACGACGGGATGGTCAAGGTCGCCGGGCACCTGCCCGTGGAAGAGGGGGTGGCGGCCTACGTGCGCATCGACACCGAAGCACGCCCCGGAGGGCCCACCTCCATCACCAGCACAGCACCGCCGTCACAAGCAGTCACCTACTACCTGACACACCTCCAACGACGTTCATGACACACCCGGCCGACAACAATCTCCTCGCATTGTGCGCCAGACATCACCATCTGAAGGATTCTCCCGGATGGACATACCACCTGGACAAGAAGACAGGTCGGTTTACGGTGACCACGCCCACCGGGCGTCAATACAGCACCGACCCCCGGCCTCTCCAGGAACCGCGAAGCCACCCACCCGAAGCGGGAACCACAGCGGCATGACCAACCTTGTTCCGCCTCGGCGGCCGTGCTCACCCAGCGAGGTGTCAGCGCCCGGACGGAACGGCGTTGCGAGCGATCACGTCCCGGTAGAACAACGCGCTGTCCTTCACGGTGCGCCGCTGCGTCTCGAAATCGACGTGCACGATTCCGAACCGCTGCGAATATCCCATCGACCATTCGAAGTTGTCCAGCAACGACCACACCAGATAACCACGCACGTCGGCCCCGCCCTCGATCGCGGAGTGCACCGCACGGAGGTGCTCGGCGATGTAGTTGGTCCGCTCGTCGTCCCGGATCCGGCCCTCGGCGTCGATCTTGTCCTCGAACGCCGCGCCGTTTTCCGCGACGATCAGGGGAATGCCGCCGGTGTGCCAGTTCAGCCAGCGGAGGAGCTCCGTCAGCGACGACGGGGTCTGCTCCCACCCGAAACCGGTCAGCGGGGGCCGGGGTGGCAGCACGTCCATGCCGCGCAGGCCGGGCAGCGGGCAGTTGCTGGGCGCGTGCGGGTCGTCCAGCGGCTTGACCCGGGTCGGCGCGTAGTAGTTCACGCCGAGCCAGTCGATCGTGCCGGCGATGGTTTCGAGGTCTCCGTCCTGGATCGCCTCGGCCAGGCCGCCGACATGCGCGACGTCTTCGAGGACGTCACTGGGGTATCCCTTGCCCAGCACCGGATCGAGGAAGAACCGGTTGTGCAGGCCGTCGAATTTCCTGGCCGCCTCCGCGTAACGCGGTCCGTACCCGTCGGCGAGGGCGGGCGAAAAGTTCAGCGCGATCGAGAACTGCTGTCCCTCGCGCGCCCTCGACCGCAGCGCCCGGAGCGCGGTGCCGTGGGCGAGCAGGTGGTGGTGCGCGGCGACCAGCGCCGCCTCCGGGTCTGTGTGACCGGGGGCATGGATTCCGGCACCGTAGCCGAGAAAGGCCGAGCAGAACGGCTCGTTGATGGTGGTCCACTGCCGGACTCGGTCGCCGAGTGCGTCATGGACGGCCATCGCGTAGTTCGTGAAGCACTCGACGATGCGGCGCGAACGCCAGCCGCCCTGGTCTTCCAGCGCCTGCGGCAGGTCCCAGTGGTAGAGCGTGAGCACCGGCTCGATGTTCTTGTCACACAGCTCGTCCACGAGCCGCCGGTAGTAGTCGAGTCCTTCCTGGGAGACCGTCCGGCCGTCGGGCATGACACGCGGCCACGCGACCGAGAACCGGTAAGCGGGCAAACCGAGCTCAGCCATGAGAGCCACGTCCTCCGAATAGCGGTGGAAGTGGTCGCAGGCGACCGCGCCGGTCTTGCCGTCGTGGATCTTGCCCTCCTGGCCGGAGAAGATGTCCCAGATGGATGGCCCGCGGCCGCCCTCGGCCGCACCGCCCTCGACCTGGTAGGAAGCGGTGGCCGCACCCCACAGGAAGTCTCGCGGGAAGCCCAGCAGGTCCCCCTTCGTGGCTTTGTCAAACATGGAATCGTCCTCCCATGAGTCCGTCGACGACCTGCCGTGACAGCAGCAAGAACAGAGCGATCACCGGGACCGCTCCCAGCGTGGCGCCGGTGAGCATCAGTGCGTAGTCCGTGTAGTACCCACTGGCCAGATGGGACAGTGCTACTTGGACGGTCGGCGACTCGTTGGGGTCGAGCACCACCAGTGGCCAGAAGAAGTCGTTCCAGGCGGTCATGAACGACAACATCGCCAACACCGCCGCCTGTGGCCGCAGCGCGGGTACCGCGACGTGCCAGAAGACGCGGGGCAGCGAACAGCCGTCCGACCTGGCAGCGTCGAAGAGTTCGGCGAGCACCGATTCCTCACAGGACTGCCGCATCCAGAATACGCTGAACGCGCTCACCATGCCCGGCACGATGACCGCTTCGAGCCGCCCGTCCCAGCCGAGGTCGCCGACCAGGATGTACAGCGGGATGACGCCCAGTTGGGCGGGCACCATCATCGAGCCTACGACGACGAGGAACAGCGAGTCACGGCCGGGGAAACGCAGCCGGGCGAAAGCGAAACCGGCCAGGCTGGAGAGCACGACGTTCGACACCATGACCGTGCACGAGACGATGAGGGAATTCTGCAGCGCCAGCCAGAAGTCGACCTTGCCGAACACCTCGTGGAGGTTCTCCAGCAGGTGACCGCCCGGGAGGAGGACGGGGGTGGCGTCGCCGATCGCCGAACTGTCCCGGGTGGACATGATGAAGGACCAGTACAACGGGAAGACCGAGAAGACGGTCACGGCGATCAGGGCGCCGGTGGCCAACGGGGCCCGCTTGCGCCGGGCAGCGGTCCGTACCACGGTCACGGCGCCCCGACCATGCGTCGGACCAGGCGCACGTTGACCAGCGCGAGGATCACGGACAGCACGAACACGACCCACGAGATCGCGGCCGCGTATCCCGCGTCGAGGTCGCCCATCCCCTTCTCGTAGAGGTACATGATGAGCGTCTGGAACTGCCGGTCGGCGCCGCCGGTGCCGCTCACGCCGGAGGAGTCGAACAGCTGCGGCTCGGCGAAGAGCTGGAGCCCGCCGACTGTCGCGGCGATCACCGTGAACACCAGTGTCGGCCGGATGGAGGGGACGGTGATCGACCAGAACATCCGCCAGTGCGAGGCGCCGTCGAGAGCGGCGGCGTCATAGAGCTCTCGTGGCACCGCTTGCATGGCGGCGAGGTAGATCAGCGCGTTGTAGCCGGTCCAGCGCCAGATCACCATGACCGCCACCGCGAGGTGGGAGGACCAGACCGACGACTGCCAGGACACCGCGCCGATGCCGAACCGGCCGAGGATCCAGTTGACTATGCCGTAGTCCCGGCCGAAGAGCTGGCCGAAGACGAGAGCGACGGCGACGACTGAAACGACGTTGGGTAGCAGGATGCCGGTCCGCCAGAACCGTCCGGCCCGCCCCGGACGGTTGAGCAGCGCGGCGATGCCCAGCGCGAGAAGTATCTGCGGGATCGCCGATTCGAGGAAGATCCCGACCGTGTTCGCCAGCGCGTTGTAGAAATGCGGATCGGTGAAGAGCGTGACGTAGTTGTCCAGGCCGGCGAATCCCTGATCGCCGTTCACCAGATGCCAGTGATGGAGGGAAATCCACGCGAGGTAGACCAGGGGCAGGGCGCCGAACAGGGCGAACACCAACAGGAACGGCCCGGTGAACAGCGCCGGCGTGAGGCGGTCGAGCCACCCGTCGCGCACCGTCCTCGTCACGCGGCGGGACGATCGGACGCCGGGGTGTGACTGCACGTGCACCCCGGGGTCCGATCGCTTCGCCACAACGGGCAGTTCCTGCGTTTTCATGCGTTGCCGGCTATTTGAGGGCGTTCGACGACGACTTCACGGCCTCCGCCCACGCTTGGTCGGCGTTCTGCTGGCCGGCCTCGACCCGGCCCAGTGCGCGACCGAATTCGGGGCGCACGACGGCGTCCTTCAAGCCGCGGTAGTTCGGTGTGAGGCCGTCCGCCGAGCTGGCGTAGAGCTGGCCGGTCGGCGCGTTCGAGAAATAGGGGTCGGTCTTGTTCAGTACCTGCGGGTCGTGGTAGACCGACGGCTCGCTCGGCAGCAGGCCGGCGGTCAGGAAGAGCTGTTTCTCCTGCTCCGGAGCGGTCAGCCAGGCGGCGAGGTCGTAGGCCTCCTTCGGGTGCGCGCTCTGCTTGGGCACGGTGAGGAAGGAGCCACCGTTGTTGCCACTGTTGCCCGGCACTGCGGTCACGTCCCACTTGCCCGAGTTCTCGCTGCCCCCGGCCTCACGGATCTGCTGGAGCAGCCAGGCGGGGCAGGCGATGGTGGCGAACGAACCCTGCTTGATGGCCACGTTCCACTCCTGCGTGTACGTGGTCACCTTCGCGGTCTGCCCCTTGGCTCCGACCGAAGCGGCGATGGTGAAGGCTCGGCGCAGGTTCGGGTTGCGGTCGGCGATGAAGGAGTCGTCGACCTTGGAGAAGTAGTTCTCCGGCGACTGGTTCAGGATCGCGGTGTAGATCGTGCCTGCCGAGTCCGCGAACTTCGCGCCGGTGTTCGCGGCGGTGAAGCGATCGGCGACGGCGGCGAAGGCCTCCCACGTCGGCCAGAGGGCGGCCACCTCGGTCCGGTTCGTGGGCAGGTTCGCCTTGCCGAACAGGTCGGGGCGATAACACATGGCGAGACCACCCATGTCGGTGCCGAGACCGAGGATCCGCTTGCCGCCGTCGGTCACCCCCTGCTCCCACTTCCAGTCCACCCACCGCGACTTGAGACCCTCGGCCCCGTAGTCGGCGAGGTTCACGAACTTGTCGGCGGACTGCCGGAACTGCGGGATGTACTGCTCGTCGATCGCTTCGACGTCGGCCGCGCCGTGCCCGCTGGCCAGTTCGGTGATCAGTTGCTTGTTGTGCGCGTCGAAGTCGGCGACCCGGTTGACGATGTGCACGCCTGGGTGATCACGCTCGTACTGCTGGAGAAGCGGGCCGTACCCGAAGTCACCGAACGTGGCGACGGTCAGGGTGATCTGGTTCGCGGAATTCCCGGCCGAACCACACCCGCTCGCCACCAGCGCCGCCGCGACCGCGAGCGCGACTGCCGGGAACGAGCGACGACGAGCGCGCTTCATTCAGGCTCCTTACCTCGTAACGATGTACGGCGTCGAATTCTGTCCGATGTGGTACATCACGAGGGGGAGAATGCCCTAAGCTCCACAATCCATGCCCGAATGGGCACGGGCGGATGCGGCGTCACCGCACCCGCCCGTGGCCGGAAAACCCGGTGCCTACTGTGCTCCGATGCCGAACCTGATCGAAGCGATCTTGTTGTCGAACCCGATCGCGCCAAGGTCCGGCACGTCCGCGTTGACCACCGAGGACTCACCGGTGCACTTCGGTGCCGACCAGATCTTGACGGCTCCGCCGTTCACCCGCAAGGAAGAGGTGACGCCGGGCCGGGCGAGGTCCTGGCAGCCCGGGCCGGAAACGCCCTGCGCGGCGCCGGTGTCGGAGAAGTTCTTGTCGTCGAAGGCGATCACCGAGTCGCCGCTGCCCGCCTGCGGCGCGGCATTGCCCGCCACGCCGAACTTGATCGAGGCGATCTTGTTGCCGAACCCGATGGCCGACAGGTCCGCCACGTCACCGGTGACCTCCGTCGAATCGCCGGTGCACTTCGGACCGGACCAGATCGTCACCGGACCACCGACCAGCCGCAGCGAAAGTCCCTTTCCTGGCTGCGGAAGGTTTTGACAGTCGGGGCCGGTGACCGCCTGGGCCCCGCCGCTCAGGTTCTTCCCGGCGTAGACGACCGCGACGTCACCCTCGCCGTTGCCGCCGTTTCCGGTCCCCGCGGCCTGCCCCTGGGCCTTCTTGCCGTCGGGGCGCACACCGAACCAGGTGCCGCCCACGCCCTGGCCGTTCGTGTCACCGGCGCGCTGGTCCTTGCTGAAGCGGTAGACCGGCCAGCCACCGATGGTCACCTGGAGGGTGCCGTCGTCCCGTTTGACGACGCCGACCGCCGAGCGGTCCACTCCGTCGAGGAAGATTTTCCCGCCCTGGTCGACCAGCACCGGGGGCCAGGTCTTCGCGCAGTCACCGGAACAGTTCGATTTCGACGGGGATGGCGTGTCCTTGTCGAAGCGGTACAGGGTGAACCCGGCGCCGTTGAGCACGACCGGGTTGAGCGCGCCCGCCCGGCCCGCGGACAGCTGCACCCATTTCATCGCGGCGGCCTTGGCGTCGGCGGAGCCGTTCACGCCGCCATGGGCGAAATCTCCCGTGCCGGACTGTGCGCCGTTGCCGACCGCACTGCCCGAAAGCCATTGGACGGCGTCCGCGGCCGGAGCCGGCGCGGGTGTCCCGCCACCTCCTCCGGAGGAACACGCGGAGAGAACCACCGCGCCCGCCGCGAGCAACGCCGCCGCGACCAGGCGTCTGCCAATCGTCATCGAAGACTCCCGAAACTCTTCTCGGCCGGGACCGCCCCGTGCCTCCGCCCGAAACACGGGACCTCTACCGGAAATAGTTCGTCACGCCGATCGTGTCTGCCCCATTTCCGGGACCGGCGTGACTATTGGTCCGTTCAGCCCAGCGCGCCGGTCCGGATGGCATAGGCCACCGCGTGCGTACGGTTGGCCAGGCCCAGCCGTTTGATGGCGCCGTACAGCACGCTCTTCACCGTGCCCTCGGAGTAGGAGAGCTTCACCGCGATCTCGTCGGTGCGCAGGCCCTCGGCGACGAGCCGGAGCGCGTCGAGTTCGCGCGACCCGAGCCCGGACAGGGTCAGCCCATTGGGCTCGAGCACCTCGCTCCGCAGCTTCCGCAGCTGGTCCAGCAGCGCCGACTGGAGCTGCCGGGGCAGCACGGCGGAACCGGCCGCGGCCGCGACGACCGCCGAGACGAGCCCCTTCTGGGTCGCGTAGACGCTCGGCAGGACACCCACCACGCCGGACTGGACGGCGGCCAGGGTGTCGTTCTCGTCGAACCGGTCGGTCACGATCAGGCAGGGCGGCGGCCCCTCGGGATGAGCCGATCCGGCACGGATCTCCGTCACCGGCGCCAGGGTGGGCGTCGTGAAAGCGTTTTCCGCGAGCACGATGACGTCCGCGTCGGCCCGCTCGGCGGTGGGCAGGAGTTCCACCTCCCGCGTGCCGCTCAGCAGTGCGACGACCCCGGCGCGTTTGATCGGATCCGATGACTGGACGAAGACTCGAACTGGTTTCATGGCGGCCCCCGTGGCTCCCTGATGATCCTGGCTACGCGGCTCAGCTTTACGCGTCGCCCTTCATGCCATCTTCACCACGTCTCTATACCGGCTGGACGCGCCGGAATTCGCGAACGAGCGCGTGATGCTGCCCCTCCGGTCCCGGGCCTTTGTCCCAAAAGACCCAAGCGCACACCCGGACCTCAACCCTGTGTGAAGCTTCGTTGCCGCAGGCAGACCGTGGGGTGACGATGGACACCAGAGGCCGGCGCAGGGACCGGTCAAGGTCGCGAGGAGCGACGACATGACGCCCGATCGAGTCGAAGAGCCCTATCTGGTGGACGACCAGCGCAGCCTCGTCGGCGAGCTCATGCTCGGCAGGTGGGCGATCTACGCTCACGAGTGGCTGCCCGGGAACGCCGACCTGGACACCTGGACGGCCACGCTGGAACGGTTGTGCGCGGCCGCCGGCGTCCCGGTGGAGATCGTGACGGACCGCCGCAAGGACATGACCATCGCGTGGAATCGCGAACTGCCGCCCACGCCGGAGCAGATCCACGTCTCGGTCCAGGCGATCAGGTACTACCGGTTCACCGGCCACACGATCAGGCCGGAGAAGGTGGCCAAGACGGCGCGGCCGGATCCGTATGCGCGCTACCGCCCGCACCGCTGACTCCGGTCCGCCTTCCCGCTTGGACGTAATACCTCAACCGCTCTGGCGAAGTGCGGCGAGTTCGCGCCTTGACCTCGCTACCAGACCGGTCCCCGTTATGTAGGCGCCTTCCGACCAGCCGAGATCCTCGATCGTGGCGCCGGGAAGGTACCTGACAAGGTACTGCCCACAGCCCCGGGTGGAACCTCCGATGAGAGAGATGACCCAACCCTCGCCGGTGCCGATCGACACGAGTCTTCTGATACCCAGCATCAGATCGGTGCGGCCGACCCCTCGATCCGTGGTGGAATCGCTGTGGATCATAAAGGTCCGCGAGCCGTTGTATCCACACACCGCGACACAGGGCCCAAGGTCGGAGGTGCGGAGGACGGCGTCTCTCCGACTGGTGACCACCCCGTTTCCATTACCTTGACGAACATAGGTCGGAGCGTCATCCGCGCTCGCCGCAGCCGCCGCAGCCGCCGCATCCGCCGCACTCCTCGCCGCGTCCACCGCGCGCCGCGCGTCGTCGCGGGATCGCACCGCCGCGGCCTCGTCCTGCCGGGCGCGGGACAGCTCCGCTTGGGCCGCAGCACGTTCACTTCCCCAATCCCTCGCCTGACCGGCCGCATCCCCCTCATGCCGCTCGGCCTCGTCCAGCCGCCGTTGCGCCCTTTGCGTCGCGTGCGACCAACTCCCCGAGTACTGCTCCTCGCGCCGTAAGTCCCGCTCCCTCTGACGCCGCACCTCGGCCCACCTGTTCGCGGCCCGCGCCGCGGCGCGCTCCTCCCGCCTGGCGGTGTCCACGCGCTGCTCGGCCGCACGCCGCGCCCTCGCCCAGTCATCGACCAGCCGCCGGGCGTCGGCCTCACGACGTTCGGCGTCAGCCACCCGCCGCGCATCGGCGGCGGACCACTGAGAGGTACCCATCAAGTCCGGTCTCCGGTCCGGATCGGCATCCCTGGCCGGCTGCGGAACCTTGTCCCGCGGGACGGACTGCCAGTCCACCTCGAGCGTCTCGCCGTCACGCAACTCGGGCAGCGGCAAGATCCAGACCCGTTCGCCGTCGGCGGGCCGCTCTCCCAGCGGGCCCCTGCTGCCGTCGAGGTAGACGATGCCGCCGGTCTTCCGGTTGCGTTCGGCGATCATGCCGTGCCCGATCCCCGAGCCGGTCAGCACCGCGACCGCGGTACCGCGCGGCTTCGACCGCAAGTACCGCTCAAGGCCGGCGACGCCGTCCGGCATGAGCTCGAACGTCGAGCCGATCCTGTCCTCCAGCGCCTTGGTGGGCACCGGTCCCTCGGTCTTCATGGCCGGGGAAACGTCCGAAGCCGCCTCGCGCGAACGCATCGCGTTGTAGAGCCGGACCAACATCGGTCCGCAAGCCATCTCGTAACCCTGGGGGCCGTCCTTGTAGATCGCCCGGTTCACGAACGGCAGGTCGCCGTAGTAGGTGTAGACAAAGGACATTTCGTCCTGCGGGCGGCCATGGAAGGTTTCCGCCGACACGGTCGGTGTGCCGGACCGGAGCATTTCCCGGAGTCGCGGACCCTCCGGGTTCAACTGGTGGGCGATCGCGTGGAGTGCCTGCCTCGCCTCGCGGGTTCCGATCCCGCGCAGGAGTGACAAGGACGTGCCGTTCTCGCGAAGGAACTGGTCGACCAACTCGATCGAGTCGTCGTCGGCCAGGCCGAAATGCAGCCGCTGCTTCGCCGCCCACTCCGGATAGTGGCGCACGAGACGATCGACCGCGGAGCCCGCGGGATCCGCGCGGAAGCGGGCGCCCCCGGAGCGGTCGCGCAGGAACGCGGCGAGGTCACCGGGATTGGCCCCCAGGCGCAAGGCCGCGTCGAGCAGTTCGTCCGGCCGGATCACGACCGGGTGCAGTTCGCTCGCCAGGGTGACGACGTCACTGGGCATCCGGCGGGTTGCCTGAGCGACCCGCAACAGGTCCAGGCCTCGGATACCACCGAGCCGCGCGACCCTTCGTTCCAGGCGACGCGGGGAGAAGCCCCAATCGGCGCGCATGGCCCGCTCGAGCCGGAGTCCTTCGGCGACCTCCTCCGGCCGCAGGCCGCCCCGCGTGACCGCGCGCCACTCGGTGATCCTGCCGAACAAGGTCGCCGGGTCGTTCAGCACCTCCCTCGACGGTTTGGTCTCGGCCATGAAGTCGGTGAGGTCACGGCTGGACCACTTGTCCCCCGGCTTGCCGGTGACCGGCCCGGTGAGCTCGCTTTCGGTCTGGTTCAGTTTCCCGGTCGTGGTGCGGAGCCAGCCCACGATCTCGTCCTGGAGGGCCCGCATCGTCGCTTCGCCGGCACCATCGTTCAGCTTGGTGGCGACGTCGGGGAACGCCGGGAGGATCCGTGGGTCGATGCCCTCCAGCCGGCGGGCGAACCGGTAAAGATCGACCGGGCGCCGTACTCCCATCCGCCATGCCATATCGGCAAGCTCGCCCGGAATCCGCTCGAGCCCGGCGGCGTACTCGATCAGGTCCTCGAAGTCTTCGGGCTTGGTGAGCCCCAGTTCGCGCAGCAAAGCCTGGGCCCGGTCGAAGTCCATCCAGGTCTTTCCCAGGTGGTTGGCCGTGAAACCGTCGCGTGGCACCCCCAGTCGTTCGAGCCACCAGGGCTTCAGCCAAATGTTCCCGAGCGCGTGGTGCTCGGCCGAACTGACCGGGTACCGGCTGTACATCCAGAAGAGGTGCTGCCGCTCCGCCCGGCTCCGGGCACCGTTTTCACGCGCTCGTTGCCTCAGGATTTCCACGAGCTTTTCCGCGGTGAGCCCACGCTCCGCCATGTTGCGGAACGCCGCCCGTGCCCAGCCCAGGTGCCGGTGGTTCACGCCCAGGCCGGACGCCACCACGAACAGATCCGCTGGATTGTCCACATCGAACCGCTCGGCGTACTTCAGCAGGTCGGACGGCACCCAGCCGATCGTCTCGCTGTAGTCCACCACCTTCGCCGGGGAAACACCGAGCTTGCCGGCCAGAGACACGATCCGGTCCGGGTCGAACCACGCGTACGCGGCCAGCGCCTCGAACCGCTCCGGCGGGATTTCCAGCTTCAACGTCCAGTCGGCGACCTCGTGCGGCTCGTAGTGTCTTGGCGGTAGATGGTCGCGGAACTCCTCGTCCGACGCGTTCGCGAACCGCGGGTCGTAAGGCCGGTCCGACGACGCCGGAGCCGGGGGCCGCAGCGACTCTCCCCCGCGCCGGTAGGCCGGGGTCTCTTCGGCACGGACCGCCGGGTTGTCCCGAACCAGCCGCATCGCCGTGGCGAGCGACTCGTCGAGGGAGGCGAAGTCACGGGGAATGTCCCGCATCATCTGGGTGAGCCGGGAGTTCTCCGTGGCCCGCCTTCCGGGATGGGCCTCGCTCGCCTGCTGGAACTTCAGCGACAGGTACTTCCGGATCCGGGCGTCCACCCGGGAGCGCAGGCCTTCCTTGGCGAAAATCTCGGCAAGGCGATGGAAGTGCGGTGACGGCCCCAAGGCCGCCAGGTTCGTCACGGGGAAGCCCAGCCGCAGAGTCAACAGCAGGAAAGGCACGGTGTCGTCGAGCCCCTTTTCGGCCAGTATTTCGTCGATCGCCGTGCGAAGGCGATCCGCCTGGTCGAAGGCCGGTGTCGTGTCCCTGAGCTCCGCGCGGCGGAGCGCCTCGGGGAAGTAACCCGCGAGAGCGGCCAGATCGGCGCCCCTCGCGTCGAGGCTGTCGGCAAGTTCCCGGACCAGGGCACCGCTGGGCAGGCCGAAATGAGGAGCCAGCGCCTCCCAGCCGCCCGAAGCCTCGATTTCTTCGGCTTCGCGCACCTTCTTCAGCAGATCGAAGGTGTAGAAGGTCGGCAGGTCGTGCAACAACTCGAGCGGCACCATCCGCCGCGCGGCAAGCGAGGCCACCGCCGCCGACGGGGGCGCCGTCTCGCCCGGCTGCCGCAGGTTGAGCACGCTCACCAGCCAGCCGATGTCGTCAAGCGTCTCGACGCCGTACCGCGGGCGCAGGCTCTGCAGCAGGCTCTCTTCCAGGTGGTCGTCGGTCATCCGCTCGGCCCGCGTCCGGTCGGATCCGACCGCCTCGCGCAGGTGCGCGCCCAGCACCCGCAGCAGCTCCGGGCTTTCGCCCAGCATGACCGCCAGGCGGAACACCGGTCGCGGGCTCGGTAGGCCGAGATCATCGGCCACGGCGGTGATTTCCCGTGTCGGCAAGTAGCCGAGGTGCGTGGTCAACCGGGCCAGATCGTGCGGGTTGGGGTCGCCGAGTTGCCTCGCGTCCCTCCGCAACTGTGCCGGATCGACTCCCAACTCGTTGAGCCGGGACATCCGCGTTACCGAGATCGCCAGGCTCCGGGCCTGATTCCGCAGTTCCTCGACTCCGGGCGCGTCCCCGTAAACGGGCGGAGCGGCTTCGCCCGGACCCCAGCCCAGCCAGTTCTGCCAGCTTGGCCAGTTCTGCCAGCCCGCGAAGTCGGGGCGCCGGTCCATGAAATGCGCTCCGGCGAGCGGGTCCTCGTCCGGACCGGCCTTCATCACCTCTTGCAGATCGACCCGCCGCCCGTACCGCTCGGGGGGCAGCATGAACCACACCTTGCCCGGGTTCTCCGGCAGATCCGCCGGCAACCCGGTCACCGCGTCCATGATGTTGACCGTGCCGGTCTCCAGGTGGCGGTGCACGTTGAAGATGTGGCCGACCTCGCGGCCCTTGTCGTCCACGCCGGACGACGTCATCAGCAGGCCCTGCGCGCCGGGCAACTGCTCGAACATCCGCCTGCCCACGACCTCGTAGGCGTCGCGTCCGGCCTCGCCGTGGACGACCTCGAACTTCGCCCCGAACGCCTTCTCCACGCGAACGGTGGGAAGCGGGCCGCCGGTCGCGGGCGCCGGATATTTATGGCGGCCATGGACATTGAGCGTCTCGTTCGAGTTGTAGGCCTGCACCGCGCACGGCACGCAGTTCCGGTCGAAACCGGGCTTCTTGGCCTCGAAGTTCTTCTGGTTCACCGACCCGAAGTCCGGATAGAACCGGCTGGTGAATTTCCTGGCGTCTCCCGGGTCGGCGAAGCTCGCCGCGGTGATGATCCTGGTCCCGGGGGCGACCAGGGGGACCAGGTCACGGCCGTCGGCCGACTCGACCGGGCCGTACTCCAGCAACCGCGCGGCCTCCGCGTCGCTCAACGCGGTCACCGTGTTGATGTCGTATCCCTCGCGGCGGAGGTAGTAGTCCGCCAGCCACAGGGAGTCGGCTTCGGTCAGCCGGAGCTTCCGCCGGGCGTTGGCCGACCACGCCGGATACCCGGCCACGATCCGCTCGACGATCGTCCGTTCATCGCCGGCCGCCGGCCGGAATGCCGCCGAGCCGACATACACCCCGATATCGCGCGAATCGACCTGCAGTTCCAGGCTCGCGTCGAGCAGTTCGTCCGCCGTGATCGCGACCCGCCCGGCCAACTGGTCGACCAGCTTGCCGAAATCGGGGTGCAGTCCGTCGTTCGTTCGCGCCGTCCGGAGCACATCCAGGCCGCGCCGGCCGCCCAGGGCGGAAACCGCGTTCTCGAGTTCGGAAGGCCAGAGCCTGCTCCGGTCGTTGAGCCGCCGGTAGATCGCGACACCCTCGTCGAAGTCCTCCGGGGGCAGGCCCATCCGCTTCTCGGCACGCCATTTCAGGGCCGCCTCGGCCAGCAGGCGGTCGTCGCGCAGGATCTTCGGTGACGGCTTGTGGTCGGCCAGGAACGCGAAGACATCGTTGGAATACCACCCGTTCCGCCACAGATCGTCCCGGTTTCCGATGGTGTCGCTCCAGTCGCGCGCCTGGAACGCGATCCTGTCGGCCGCCCGGGAGATCTCCCTGCGGCCGGGCTTTCCGGAGAGGAGCTTGGTCAGGCGTTTGTCGGCGAAATACGGCAGCACCTCCGGGTCGACCCGGAAGCTCGATCGCCGCAATTGGTTCCACAGGCGGAGAACGGTTCCCGGACGTACGCCCAGCCGGCCGGCCAGATCCCGGAAGTCGGGCAGACCGCCGTGGGTCCAGCTGTACCGGGCCAGCGCGTCGCGGTCGGAGTCGGTGTCGAGGTCCAGCTCGCGCATCAGGCCCGGGGTGGTCCGGAAGTCCCACCACGGGGCCTGGTGGAGCTGGTGCTTGACGAAGAACTCCCGGAGCCCGAAATGCTGTGCCAGTTCCTCCCCGAACCAGAAGTTGGTCTCCCGGCGGTAATCGTCGGCCGAGGACAACGGGGTCCGGCTCAGCAGCCAGAAAAGCCACTGGCGCTCGCCCGGTGTCCGGGCGTCCAACGCCTCGGCCAGGTTGTCGATGGCCTCCACCACCTGGGAGACGGTGAGCGTGCCGTCGGCGAGGAAGCCGAAAAGATGCCGGAAACCGGAGAAGTACCGGAAGTCGACGCCGGTCTTTTCGGTGACCTCGAACAGATCTTCCTTCGACACTCCACCGAGCCGGATCCCGTACCGCTTCAGTTCGAACGGCATCCGGCCCAGCGATTCACTCACCTTCAGCAACCGGGCCGCGGACACGCCGAGGTTCCGCGCCAGAGGGGCAGCCTTCTCCGGCTCGAACCACACGAACCTGGTCAGCCGGCGGAACTCGCCCTCCTCGATTCCCAGCGTTGCGGCGAGCCTTTCGACGTCGTCATCCGAATAGTGCTTGGGCGGCAACGCTTCGCGCATTGCCTGGGTGGGCTGGCCGTAGGGCATGAGGCGGCCATCGGCCGCGGTGGCGGCCATCGTGGCATCGGGCACCAGGGACGAGCGGCCCACCGCGACCTTGTAGTCCGGCGGCGCGGCCGTCAGCGTCCGTGCCAGCGTCACACCGGAAACCATGGCGTCGCCCGGCGCTCCCGCCTCGAGATCGGACTGCCAGACCGACCTGGCGGCAGCGCTCAGTGCCTCCCGGTGACCCAGCCCGAGCTGGCCAACCCGCAGTTGCCGGATCGCATCCTCGAACCGCGTCCGCAGACTGACCACGTGGTTCGCGGCCGCCTCGTTCGACCGCAAAGCGGGCCGTTCGTTACCGAAATTCCCGGCGAGACGGGCGAAATACTGTCCGGACGCCTCGATCCCGCCCAGGTCCCCGGCCGGGAAGCCGAGCCTGATGCTCGCCGGGATGAAAGCGGACGGATCCGCGTCGTGATCCCGCAACATCTCGTGCAGGCGTGTCACGACGCGGGCCGCGAGCAGCTCCGGCCCGAGAACATCGAGCGGGCCGAGCCCCGGCGTCAGCGCCTCGAAATAGGGCCACAACGCCACCAGGTCTTCCGGCGAGTCTACCCGCAAGAGGGTGGCCACCAGCCGCACCACGGCACCGTCGGCCACGTCCGGCAATCCCACCACCCGGGCCAGCGCGGGCAGATCACCGGCGTGCGCCTGTGCCTCACGCAAGCGAGTGAGGTGACCGACCACGACCTTCCGCGGCAAGGCCTGCAGCAACTCCAACGACACCATCCGCCCGCTGTCGTTGAAGCCCCGCAACACCGGCAGGATCTCCGGACCCCACTCGGGCTCGTTCGCCAGCTCCACCAGCGCGGCCAGTTCCTCTTCGGTCTGCACGCCGTAATCGCCCAGCTGTTTGATCAGACGGTCCCGCAACTGCTCGCTCGTCAGCTCACCGGCCGCGGCCTGGTCGTCCCCGATGGCCTTCCGCACCTGCTCGCTCAGCACCAGCAGCCGCTCCGGGTGCTCCCCCAGGGCCGCGGCCAGCCGGAACACCGGAACCTGGCTCGGTGCCTCGAGCTCCGGCCAGATCGCGCGGGCGACCTCGTCGAACCGCGGCACCTCTTCGAAGGCCGACACCATCGCGACCAGGCGCCGCGCGTCCGGTTCACCCAGATCCCGGGCTTGGGCGGCCAGATGCCCCGCGGCCGTGTCCAGCCGCCGTTCGGCGATCATCGCGTGCAACTGCGCGAACCGTGCCGGTGCGATCCCCAGGCGCTGGGCCCCGCGCGTGACCTGGCCGGGCGAAAGCGTCAACCGGTAAGCGGGTGCTCGGCCCGGCTGGCGCCGGAAAGCGGGAGGCCACGCCGGCTTGGGGAGCAGGCCGAGGAGTTCCGGCCTGCGATCCTCGTCGCCGCTCGCGACTGCGTCACGGGCGTCCTCGGGGCCCGGCTTGAACAGGTCCGACACGTCGATCGGCTTCGGAGACCACGGCGGCAGCATCAGCCACATCCGGTCCGAGTCGCGCGGCGGGTCCGCCGGCAACCCGGTCGTCGCGTCCATGTAGTTGACCGTGCCCGTCTCGATGTGCCGGTGCACGGTGAGGACATGGCCGATACGACGGCCGTCGGGACCGGTCTTGCTCACCGTGACCAGCAGGCCCTGCGTGCCGGGCAGTTGCCCGAACAGGCGCCGCTCCACCGCGGCTTTGCCGCCGCTCACCGGCTGGAAATCCGCCTTGAGCAGTCGCTCCAGGCGCGCGGTCGGGATCGGGCCGGTGACCTTCCGCAGCGCGAAGTCCTTGCGCACGCCGCGGTTCTCGGCGTCGATCGCGTTGATGCCCTGCACCGCCGCCGGCGCGCAGGCCGTGCCGGCTCCGGGCCGGCGCTGTTCGAAGTTCTTGCGGTTCACCGAGAGCAGGTTCCGGTAGAACCGGCCGGAGAACAGATCGCCGTAGTCGCCACGGAAACTGTCCGCCGTAATGACCCTGGTCCCGGGATCGACCAGCCTGAGTACCGGGTGCCGTCCCTGCGGATACCACTTGTCCAACAACCGGGCCGCGTGGTCGCCGGACATGTCGTCCACATCTTCGAACGTGCGGCGGATGCTCGCGAGTCGTTGTCCCGCCACCCAGAGCGACTCGCTTTCCGCCAGCTGGAGCCTGGTCCGCTGCCGCTGCGCCCAGTTTGGGTACTCGGCCACGACCTGATCGACGACCGACCTTCCGCCGTGGCGCCCGACCTCGCCGGAGCCGGTCACGTACGCGGTGATTTCGCGTGGATCGACCTGCGTCCGGAGCGCCGCGTCGAGCAACTCGTCCGCCGTCATTCCGGCCGCCCGTCGCACCGCTTCGACGAGGGCTCCGAAGTCACCCGGGACACGGCCGGCGGCGCGTGCCACCCACAACACGTCGAGGCCACGACGGCCATCCAGTTCGGACACCGCGGCTTTCAGGCCTTCGAACGAGAAACCGCCCAGCGCGGCGAACTGCCGGATGATTCCGTCCGCTTCCTCGGTGTCCGCGCGAGAAAGGCCCAGCCGGTTCGCGGCGTACCATTCGGCGGCTGCCTGGGCGCGCAGCGGCTTGTTGTCCAGCAACTCCGAGGCCGAGGGATCACCGGCGAACTCGAACACGTCGGCCAGGCTCCAGGTGGCGGGCCACCGGCCGGGGTGCTTCTCGAAATCACGCGCCCACTTGCCTGCCTCGCTCACCACAGCGTCGTGCACCTTGCGGAGCTGCTTGTCGTCGGCGGCCGAGGCAAGGATCTTGGTCACGCTCTTGTCGGCGAAACGCCTCAGCACACCCGGCTCGACGTCGTGACCCGACTGCCGCAGCTTCGTCCACAGTCGACGGAGATTGTCCTCGGGCACCCCCATCCGCTCCGCGACTCGCGGCAGTTCCCTCAGCTGCGCGTGCGCGGGAAGTTCCTCGGGTAGCCGGTTGTGCGTGCGGCCGTACCGGACCAGCGCCTCGCCATCGGATTTCGTCAGCCCCACGCCGTCGGTCAGTTTCGCCACGCGACGGAAGTCCCACCATGAGGCGTCGTGGAGTTCGTGCGTGACGAAGAAGTCGTAGAGCCCGAAGTGACGCGCCAACGCCTCCCCGAGCCAGAAGTTGGTCTCGCGGCGATAGTCCTCGGCCGAGGACAGCGGGGTCCGGCTCAGCAACCAGAAACGCCACTGGCGCTCTTCCGGGGTGCGGGCACCGAAGGCCTTCGCCAGTCCGTCGATGGCCTGGACCACCTCGGAGACGGTGAGCGTGCCGTCCGCGAGATAGCCGAAGAAGTCCCGCAGTGAAACGAAATAGTGGTAGTCGATTTCGGTCTTTTCGGTGACCTCGAGCAGATCCTTCGGCCTCACCCCGCCGAGCCGCATTCCGTACTGGCGGAGGTCGTAGGGCACCCGGCCAAGGGACTCGCTCACCTTCAGCACCTTGGCGGGAGGCACCTTGATGTCGGCCGCCAGGCCGATGATCCCCTCCGGGTCGAACCACGCGAACCCGGTCAGGCGGGAGAACTCCGTCATCGCCTCCGCGGGCGAAAGACCGAGCTTTTCGGAAAGGGTCCTGATTTCGTGGTCCGAATAGTCCCGGCGCGGCAACGCGGACCGCATCGTCTGGGACAGGGGGCCGAAGACGTTGGACTCCACCTCCTCCGGCCGTACTCGCTGGTCGGAATCCGTGGCGTGGTAGGCGGGCGGCTCGTGCGAGCGGTCGTCCCGGCCCGCGGGTCGCGCGATGAGCCCCCTGCCCGGGGCGGAAGCCGCGGCCAGCCTGCCCGACCGGTCGAGGATCCGGTCGGCTTCCGTGGTGGCGCGGCCGAGCAGTTGTTCCGTCCCGGCCTGGCGCAGGATGTCCCACTGGCTCAACGGGCCTTCGGCCCGCCGCCGGCTTTCGCCCGTCTCCGCGACCCACCGTCGCAGAGCGTCCACAGAAGACGCGGCCCGGTCGTTCGACCGTTGACCGGGTCGCTCGGCGAGGAAGTTCCCCGTGTGCAGGCGGTAGGGCCGCCCGGACACCTCGATGCCGCCCAGGTCGCCCACCGGAAAGCCCAGCCGGACACTCTCCCTGATATAGACGTCCGGGTCCACATGGTCCATGAACGGAGCCAGATACAGTTCCCTCTCGACCCGGGACGCGATCGCCTCCGCGTCGAGGTCTCCCAGGTCACCCAGGCCGGCGGTGATCCACTCGAAGTGCGGCTGAAGGGCGGCCAGATCCTCCGGCCGCCCGATCTTCAGTTTCCCGGCCAGCAGCGGCACCACCGCGCCGTCGTGCGCGTCGGGCAGTCCGGCGATCCGGGCGAGGGCGGGCAGGTCGCCCGCGTGCCGCTCCGCGTCACGGAGACGGGTCAGGATGCCCGGGATGGCCCGCGGCGGTAGTGCGTGCAGGAACTCCAGCGGCACCATCCGGCGGTCGTGGTCGAAGCTCCGCAGCAGTTCCAGGATCTCCGGGCCCCACCCGGGCTGATCGGCCAGCCCCACCAGCGCGACCAGGTCGCTTTCCGTCCGCACCCCGTAGTCGCGGGTCCTTCGCAGCAGTCCGGCCACGAGTTGTTCGCCGGCCTTGGAGTGGTCGTCCCCCACCACGTTCCGCACGTGCTCGCCCAGCACCGGCAGCCGCTCCGGACTCGTTCCCAGCGCCGCCGCCAGCCGGAACACCGGAACCGGGCTCGGCGCCTCGATTTCCGGCCAGATCGCGCGGGCGACCTGGCCGAATCGCGGCACTTCCCGGGAGTCCAGAACCATCTCGACCAGACGCCGTGCGTCCGGCTCACCCAGTTCCTGGGCCAGGGAGGCCAGTTGCCTCGCGGTGACGTCCAGGCCCAGCTCGTGGAACTCGACGACCCGGTCCGCCGAGACACCCAACAGAGCGGCCTCGGCGGCCACCTGCTGCGGCTGGAGCTCGCGTTTGTAGACGGGCGCCTCGTCGCGGGGCGCCCGCGCCTGTGTGGCGGGATCGTGGGCGGGCGTCTCGACCCGCACGGGCACGTCCGCCTGGGCACGCGAGTTGCGGAGCCACTGTGTCAACCGCCGCGTGGAACCGTTCGGCCGGTCTGTCCCGCTCGATTCCTCCGGAATCGCGGTCAGGGCCTCCGTGGGCGAGAAAGCGGCATGCCGGCGTTGGGGTTCCGGAGCGTAATCACCCTTCCTTCGCCGGGCGAGCGGCATGAACGACACCTCGCCGGTCAACGTGCTCGGGTCGACCTCCTCGCCCTTCTGGCCGTCGATATAGACGATCTGGCCTTCTTCGGGGACGTGGTCGGTGTCCTTCGACAAACCCTTGTCCGGGTAATGCCACGCAGCGATCACATGACCGGTGTCGCGGTGGGGCTCCTTTGTCCGTACTACGGCCTGCTCACCGGGGGCCATGTTCCGCATCGACGCGGTCACCTCGTCGGGGCGGCGCACAGTCTTGAGTCGCGCCCTGAAGACACCTTCGATCCAGCTGTTCGGTTTCTTACCACTCGGCGAAGCCGGGAAATCCCGCGGCTTGCCCTCCATGAAAGCCTTGAGGGTGTTGTAGACCTGGACCGTGCAGTTGACGCAGTTCGTTCGGTAGCCCTTCCCTTTCTTGAAGTTCTCGCGGTTCACCGCTCCGATTCCCGGCGCGATCAGGTCGATATACCCGAAACGGTCGAAGTCTTCGATGGCATCCCGTTGCGCCTTCGACCAACGCAACGACGGCCGGACCAGGCCTCCCTGGGCCCGCATCTGGTGGACCGGCTTCACGGCCCTGCCGGGCATGAGCCCCTCCAGGTGTGAGAGGGACATGCGGTGCTCGTCCGCCAGCCTTTCGGTGAAGAGGACCAGGGACTCGTCGTCGCGCAGGTTTAGCCGCCGCCGAAGTGCGCGCGACCATCCCGGGAACTTCTCCACGATGTCAGCGAAACGGGGACCGTTCGGCCCGTGCCGCACACCGCCCGTGGGCGAGTCCAGGAACAGTTCGATTTCCGCCGGGTCCACACCTCGTTTGAGCGTTCCGCTCAATTTGATCGACGCGAGAAGGAGGCGGCGCCGGGAAAGCCCGGTGCGCCTGGCGATGTCACCGATGTCGTAGGGAATCCGGTCGATCCGCCTCGCCAGTCCGAGAAGGGCGGGCAGGTACTCCTCGCCCATCGTGTCGACGGCGAACCTCAACTGCCTCGTGTCATACCAAGGCGCGTCACGGAGTTCGAGGTAATTCTTGCCATCCTTCTCGCCCGCCGCCACCAGGAGGTCCGGTGGCGCGCCGTTCTTCTTGCCCCAGCTCAGCAACGGCTCGTGCGAAACCGTCTTGCCTTTCAGGGACTCCACCGGATACCGCGTGTCGGCCAGGAACCGGTGCACCAGGCTCTCGTCCCAGTCCCAGTACCGCGACACTCGGGTGAGGTCGCGCTTCAACCTCGACACCAGGCTGTCGAAAGCCCGCGTGGTGTTCCCGTCCCGGTCGAGCAGACCGCGGGTGTCGCCGATCAGGTGCCGGAACGACCCGAGCGCGCGGGGAGGAAGGCCCATCGACACGGCCAGTTGATAGGCGAGTTCGTGATCCCAGCCGTATTCGTCCGCCACCCGGAAAGCGGCGGCCTGCACTTCGGGGACAACCGCACGCACCCGGGGGCGGGGCTCGGCATGCACTTGGGCGGAAGCCTCGGACTTTCCGTGCCACCAGGGCTTTCCCGCCCACTTCGAAGCCAGGCCCGCGACGCCGCTCGGCCGGGAGCCGGCATGCCGGGCTTCCGGTTCCGGGGCGAAATCGCCCCTCGGGCGTCTCGGTAGCGTCGAGAAATACAACTTTTCCGTCGTCCGACTCGGATCGGCCACCAGACCAGGCTGGCCGTCGAGGTATTCGACGTAAGGCTCAGGGATGTGATCGTCGTCTTTACTGAAGCCCGTGTCCGGATAGTGCCACACGTTGAACACATGGACTTCGTCATCGGACGTATCCAGAACTACGTAACCTTGTTCGCCTGGGCGCTTCTTCCGCATCGAAGCGGTTATCTCAGCCGGGCGGTGACGCCTGGCGTCCGTATTGAACAAGCCTTCGAACCAGGAGATTGGTTTCGATCCACTGGGCGACGCCGGGAATACCCTCCGAATGCCCTCCATATATGCCTTGATCGTGTTGTAAGTCTGGGTCGCGGCATTGACGCAGTTCGTCTGGTACCCCGCAGGCGCCTCCGAGTCCACGGCCTTCTCGTAGTTTTCGCTGTTCACCGCGCGCAGGCCGGGCAAGATCAGGTCGACGTACCCGTGAAGGAGGAAGTCTTCGGCGGCATCATCTTGTGCCCGCGACAGCGCCACCATCGGTCGCTTCAGGCCGCCGTGAGCCGCCAGACTCGCGACATACTTCCTGGCATCCCTGCGCGAAAGCCCTTCCAGGTACGCCAAGGAACGGCGGTCCTTGGCCAGCTTTTCGTCGAGCACCACCAGGGACTCGCCGGGGCGCAGGTCCAGCCGGTGCCGGAGATCGCGCGACCACCCGGGGAAATGCTCGATGATGTCGGTGAAACGGGGCCCGTTCGGTCCGCGCGTGACACCGCTCGGGCGCGAGTCCAGGAACAGCTCGATTTCCAACGGGTCCACGCCCCGGTCGAGCTTCCCGCTCAACCTGGTCGACGCGAGCAGCAACCGGCGCCGGGACAGCCCGGTGCGCCGCGCGATCGCGCCGATGTCGTCGGGGATCCGCCCGACCGCCCGGGAAAGACCGAGGATGGTCGGCAGGTACTCGTCGCCCATCGTCTTGACCGCGCGCCGCAACTGCTTCGGGTCGTACCACGGCTGGTCCCGTAGCTCGAGGTACGCGGCACCCGCCTTCACCAGGTAGTCCCGTGGCGCACCGTGGTTGCGGCCCCAGCTCAGCAGCGGCTCGTGGGAAACCGTCGTCCTGCGCAGTTGCTCCACCGGATACTGCGTATCGGCCAGGAACCGGCGGACGAGTCCGGCGTCCCAGCCCAGATGCTCGTACGCCCGCCTGAAGTTTCGCTGGAGGTCCGACACCAGAGCGTCGAAGGCCCGGGTGCGGTGCCCGTGCCGGTCGAGCAGACCACGAGTGTCACCGATCAGGTTCCTGAACGACCCCAGCGCCTCCGGGGCGATGCCCAGCGACCTGACCAGGCGGTGGGCGGCCTGGCGATCCCAGCCGAACCGGTCCGCCACCCGGAAGGCTTCGCGCCGCTCGCGTTCTTCGCGGGCCTCATCACGCGCCGACCGGTGGCTCCTGCCCGCGAACTCCGGAAGCTCGTGCGAGGCACCTTCGGGCACGGAAGCGGCATGCTCGGGTCCGGGCTCCGGTGCGAAATCACCTTCCGCGCGCCGGCCGAGGGGGATGAAATGCACCTGGAAACCCGCGTAGTCGCGCGGATCGACGACCTTGCCCTTCTGGCCGTCGTAGTACTCGACCAACTCGGAGTCCGGGACGTGGTCGGTGTCCCTTTCCCCTCCTGTGTCCGGGTGATGCCACACGCTGAGCAAGTGACCTGAGCCCTTGGGAGGAACCACGAAGGCAGCCCCCTGCTCGCCGGGATCCTTCTGGAGCATCAAGGCGGTCACCGCGTCGAGCCCGCGCCCCATCGGCTTCAGTCGCGCTCCGAACAGGCCCGCGAGCCAATCCCCTGTTTTCGGCGCGCTCGGCGAAGCCCTGAAGGTCCGCGGCTTGCCCTCCATGAGGGCCTTGAGGGTGTTGTAGACCTGGACGACCGAGTTCATACAGTTCGTCCTGAAACCGCGAGGCCTCCCCGGGTCCCGGTCCTTCAGGTAGTTGGTCCGGTTCACCTTGGTGACGCCGGGCGCGGTCAGGTCCGTGTAGCCGTAATGACGGAACAACAGATCGGCGTTGCGCTGGAATTCCGACAGCTCGAAAAGCGGTCGTGCCAGATCGGCCCTGGCCCGCATCTGTTCGACATATCGCTGGGCATCGCTGGGCCAGAGCCTCTCCAGACTCTCGAAGGTCAGGCCCTCCTCCCGCAGCTTCTCGGCGAGCACGGCCAGGGATTCGTCGTCGCGCAGGCCGAACCGCTGCCGCCGGTCGGCCGCCCAGTGCGGGAAGTACTCGACGATCTGGGAAAGAACCGGGCCCCGTTCGCCGCGCTGGACGTCGACCGCGGGTGAGTTCAGGAACAGCTCGATTTCGGCCGGATCCACGCCCTGCCGGACCTTCTCCCCCAGCCGGATGGCCACGCCCAGCAGACGCCGCCGGGACAGGCCGGTGCGCTTCGCGATCTCACCGATATCGCTGGGCAGGCGGCGGACATGCCGGGCGAGCCCGAGAATGGGCATCAGATATTCGTCGCCCATCGTCTCGACCGCCTGCCGCAGCTGTTTCGCGTCGAACCACGGCGCGTCGCGCAGTTCGAGGTACTTCGGGCCCGCCATCGCCAGATAGTCCGGTGGTGCCCCGTTCCTGGCTCCCCAGGCGGAAAGCGGCTCGAGCGAAGTGCCCTTGCCCTCCAGAAGCTCCAGCGGGTACTGGGTGTCCGCGAGAGCCCGCCGTACCAGGCTTCCCTCCCAGCCAAGGCGGTCGGACAACGACTCGAGACGACGATCGAGGCCACCCTCGAGCCCGCCATGACGGCCCCACACGAGAGTGTCGAAGCGCGGTGTGAGGTGTCCGTCTTCGGTCATCAAGGCACGGGGATCGCCGATCAGGTTTCTGAACGAGCCCAGCGCACGCGGGGGCAGGTCCAGCGTCGTGGCCAGGTGATAGGCCAGGCGGCGATCCCACCCGAACTCATCCGCCACCGAGAAGAGCTCCTCGAGTGTCCGGTCCTTGTGGCGGAGGAAGTCGCGCAGATCCGAGAAGGTGGCCCAGTCGGGCTCCATGCCCAGATCGGTGAGCCGGCGCAGCATGAGTCCGTAGTTCAGCCAGCGGGCGTCCTCCTGGTCTTCCCGGACCCGGACCGCGTCCAGGGTCAACTGATCGGCCCACCGTTCCCGCGCCTGGCGCAGGAGGCGTTCCTCGGCGCCGGTGATGGCCCGGCGGGCGCCCTCCGCCTTCGCCGGATCGTCGAACGCGGCGAAGGTGAGATCGGCGTCGGCCGCCCGCAGGACGCGGAACATGTCGGCGATCGAGATGTTCGCCGGCAGGTTCAACTGCGCCAGCAGCCGGTGCCGCTTGGCCTCCCATTCCGGATACCGCTCGACGACCTTTTCCGGCAGCAGCTTCCCGCCGGCGTCACGCAACGCGGGGTCGGGCACGGAATGCGCGAACGCCGCGAGGTCGGCGGGATCGGCCCACAACCGCACGGAGGTGGCCAGCACGTCGTGGGGCGACATCCCGATTTCCTCGCCCCACGCGGAAAAGTCGGGCACTTCCCGGGCCGGACGGCTCACCCGCAGGATGTCCGGGAGGCGCTCGAGGCCGAACGTCTCGATCGCCTTCTCGACGCGGCTAGCGCCGATCCACCGCGCGTTACGCAGATCCCCGAACTCTTCGGGCCTCCCGGCCGCGGCCACCGCACGATAGTCCGGCCGGATGCCCTTCGCCCGCGCCCATTGCCGGGCCGCGGCGACCGTCTCGTCGCCAGTGGGCTCCCACGGCACCGTTTCGTCCGGGCGCCGGACGAAAGCGGCCGCCTTCTCCGGTGAAGGGAGGTGGTCGGCGAAGAACCCGAATACCTGGGAGGGGGTCCAGCCCAGCCACTCGGCGAGTCCCTTGACCCCGATCTCGACGTTCGCCTCGGCCGCCTCGACGGCCATGGCGTCCCCGGTCCGGAGGGCGGCGAACAGCTTCGGGAACGGCAGGAGACCGGCCGCGTCGGCACCGAGGCGGGACGCCGACTCGTAAAGCAGACGGGCATCGACCTTCGCCTCGTCCCTGGCGAAGCGGGGAAGGTGATCGGGCATCCGGTCGATCGTGCGGGCATAGGCCCGCAGGTCCCGGAAGAAGTCGACCGCGGTCTTGTCCCTGGTGGGCTCCAGGTTCAGCTCGACGCGCAGATCCCGCAGCCTGGCGTAATCCATCCACCGCGCGTTCGTCGCGTCGTCGTGGACTTCGGCGAGGCTCAGGCCGTACTCGTCGGCCAGCTTCAGGTGCGCCAGCTCCCGGCCGGCGGCCTCGTCGTCGGTGATCCGGTCCAGGTAGGCGTAGGTCAGCCCGTTGTTGCGGAGCTTGTAGAACACCGTGCCGATCGAGGCGTCCCGGTAACCGCCCAGGTCCAGCCGGTGTCGCTGGCGGCTCGCCCAATCCCGGTACCGCGCGGCGATTTCACCGGCCATGTCCGGCGTGCCGGGGGTCCCCGCCTCCGCGCTCTTCAGCATCGAGGAAGCGACGAAGGCCATGACATCTTCGGGATTGGCCTCGGCGATCACCGCCGCGTCGAACAGCTCGCCCGGGGTCAGGCCCTGCATGCCGAACGACTCGGCGAGCCCGCGGATTCTCGTGGGCAGCTGCTCGATCTTCCCGGCCAGCACGGCGATCGCCGTGGCACGCGCGGCGCCCAGTTCACGGGTCAGGCCGAGCAGGTCCCCGATGTGGAACCAGTCCTTGGACTCGATCGCGGCGACCGCCCGGCGCCACTCGCCGTATTGCTCGGCCGGCAGGCCGAGTTCCGCGGTCAGCCCCCAGTGCACGGCTTGTTCCCGCAGCGCCGCGGAATCCTTCAGCTGCTCGGCGGACGGCCGCGTGGTGCCAAGGAACCGCCATACCTCCCCGGCCTGCCACTTGAGTTTCCCGGCGAGGTCGTCCACCAGCTTCCTGAGGTCGTCGCCCGCCACCTTCTTCCAGTCGTCGTGCCGGAGCGCGGCGATCAGGTCCTCCGACAGCAGCAGACCGCGCGGCTCGGCCTTGTCGCGAACGCCCAATCCGATGAAGTGCGTGGCGGGCACGTCCGCCGCGGCGATCACCTCCGGCAGCTCGGCGGGGATCCGGTCCAGGATGAGGCTGTAGTCCCGCAGCAGCCCGAAGTTCTCCTTCGTCGGCTCCAGGTCCAGTTCGGACAGCACACCGAGGATGTGGTCGTAGTCCATCCAGGGCGTGGTGGCGAGGTCCTTCTCGACGTCGGCAACGGTGAGACCGAGACCCTGGTCGGCCCACCACCGGGCCAGCCACCACTGCGCCTCACGCGGGTCCTGCTCGTGGGCCGCCTCGCTGAACATCCAGAACTGCATCGGCAACGGCTCGGCGATCTCGGCGGCGGCCTCGTCATCCACGACCTCACGGCCGAGGTCGGAGAAGAGGTCGTCGGCGTCGTCCCACCCGCGGTCGCCGGTCACGCTCCTGGCGTCGGACACGCTCGTGTCATCGGTCACGCTGGTGTTCTCGGACGCGCTCGTGTTCTCGGACGCGGTCGTGTCTTCGGACGTGCTCGTGTCTTCGGACGTGCTGGTCTCGTGGGAAACGCCGGTGGCCTCGGTCAGGCCGGTGTCCTCCGAGATGAGGTTGATCCGGCCGCCCCGCGGGAAGTCGCCCAGGCCGGCGGCCGCGGGGCGACGGGGCGCGTTGGCTCCGCCGAAGTAGCGGAGGGCCCGCTCGCGAAGGTGGTCGGCCAGTTGCTCCGCGCTGAGCCGGTCCGCGCCGAACCTGCCGGTGCGGATGGTGCCCGCCAGCCACTCCAGCCGCCGCGGCTCGACCTCCAGCCGGTCGGCCACCGTGAACACGTAGTCCGCGGTGGTGCCCATCCGGTGCGCCACCCGCGCCAGTTCCTTCGGCACGCGCTCGTGCCGCTCGCTCATCCGCAGCACGTCGCCCACCGGCAGGCCGGTCTTCTTGAGCACCGCCTCGATCCGAGGCGGGACGAACCATTCCTCGCCCGCGAGTTCCCGGTAGCTTTCCTCGGTGATTCCCAGCCGGGCAGACCATTTCGCGGCCAGTTCGGGCCGCCGGTAGTCCACACGCGACAGTCCGGCGCGCGGGTCCACCGGTTGGTGCTCGGTATGCGCCGGCGGCGGTTCGTCCGGTCGCGGCCGGGCGAAACCGGTTGCCCGCAACTCGGCGATGTCGGCCTTGATCTCTTCGTACTGGTCCGAGATCGGGTCGCGGGCCAGGCCGTCGTCCTCCGAGCGCCGGTGGATCCGCTGGATGTCCAGCATCCGGCGTTCGCGCAGCAACCGCGCGAGCTCCACCGCCCGGCCCCGGATGTCGTCGTGCGGGCCGGACGAAAGGAAGTCCGCGACCAGGTCCCTCAGCCGTGCGGTGGTGGCCGCCGCGGTCAGTTCGGTGAGCGGGAAGCCGAGCCGGGTACTCGCCCTGACGTAGGCGCCGAGCTCGAAGTCCCGCTGCTCCACGTCTTCCTTGAGCTTCGCGACGATCCGCAGCGCGTGGTCGCGGGCGCTGTTCCACCGCGGGCCGGTCTCCTCGATGGGCTCCACGTGCGGCAGCACCCGGTCGAAATCGTCCCGCAGCGCCACCAGATCGGCCGGGCGCGCCACCCCCAGTTCGCGCGCCACCTCCGCCATGACCCTGCCGTCCGGCAGCCCCAGGTCACCGGCCAGCACGTCCTCGGCGACCGAGCGGGCATTCGCGTCGTCGTTCGCGGCGTGGACGGCCACTTCTTCCGCGTGCGCCTCGGCGTCGCGCAACCGCGCGAAGTACTTGGAGAGGTTCACCGGCATCTCGTCGAGGAATTCGAGGGAGATCCCCCGGGGCCCGGCGTAGGACTCCAGCGGCCGGAAGTCGCCGGGGGCCCAGTCGAACTCGTTCGCCAGATTCACCAGCAGCCCGAGGTCGCTCGTGGTCCGCACACCGTAGGGACGCAAGCGTTCCCGCAGCTTCGAGAGGAGTTCCTCGCGGCTCAGCAACATGCCGTCGGCGCCCGCCTCACGGACGACGGCGGTCAGGTGCGGCCCCAGCACCCGCAGCCGCTCCGGATCCTCGCCCAGCGCGTCCGCCAGCCGGAACACCGGGATCGGACTCGGCAGCCCCATCTCCCGCGCGACCTCGAAGACGTTCGTCGGCACGTGCCTGAGGAAGACGGTCAGGGCGACCAGCCGCCCGGCGTCCTCGTCACCAAGCTGCCGGGCGAGCCCGGTGAGTTGCTTCGGGCTCGTGTCCAGTCCGAGCGCGGTCAGTTCCGCGAACTTCTCGTCCGGGACGCCGAGCGACTTCGCCAGCAGGCCGGCGACTTCCGGGTCGTATCCGGAGCGGAGCCGCATGATGTCGTCGAACGGACGCGACCAGCCCACATACTCCGGTCGCGGGTCGCGCTCGCCGGGCGCCGGCTTCGGGGCCAAGGCCGCGTGCTCCGGTCCCGGTACCGGGAAGAACTCGCCCTCGGGCAGCTCGTCGTGCAGCGCGAACCAGACGTCGTGGTCGGAACCCTCCAGATACGGCGCAGTGCCCTTCTGTGGGTCGATGAAGTCGGCCAGACCGGTTTCCGGGTTGTGCACGGCGATGATCGCGTGCCCCACGATCTTGCCTTCGGAATTCGCCGTGATCAGCGAGCCCACGGTGCCGATGGGCTGCTTTTCCATGAAGTCCCGCACGCCGTCGTAGCCGCCGGGCAGCCGCGTGTAGCGGCGGCCGATCACGCCTTCCAGCCATGCGGTCTTCGCCCGGCGCGTCTCCGGGGGAGCTTCGAAAGTCCGCGGCGAGCCTTCCTTCCGCGCCTTGTAGGCGTTGTGCCACGACACAACCGTGGCCGGGCAGTTCGTCTTGTATCCGGGCTCGCGGCCGCCCGTGTGGTAGTTCGGGTTCACCGCGGGCAGATCCGGCGAGGCGAGCGCCGCGTACCCGTATTCGCGGAAATGGGCTTCGTAGGGGTCGCCCTCGGCGCGGGTCTTCGCATCCCCCGCAAGCTGCCGCCGGATCTCGGCGATCTCCCCGGCGTCCCGCTCCGGGTGGAGGTCGGTGAAGGTCCGGCCCGTGCCGCGCAGGTGGTCGAACACCTTCGCGATCGGCTCGTGCTCCGACAGTCCCAGCCGCTTCCGCACGGCCTGCGCCCACTTCGGATACCGCTTCACGACCTCGTTGAGCAGGACCTTGCCGTCCTTGTCCCGGCTGACGAAGGGCGTGGACAGCACGAACGTCGCGATGTCCGCCGGATCGGCCACCCGCCGCACCGAAGCCACGAACAGATCGTGGGTCCGCATGCCGCTGCGCTCGGCCAGGTACTCGAAATCCGGGACCCACCGGATCACCCGCGACAGGCCGAGGATCGTGTTCAGATGCTCGGCACCCACCTGCGTGACCGCCCGCTCCAGGGCCGCCGGATCGAACCACTCCTCGGTGTAGACATGAGCGAAGTCCGGCCCCGCCTTGGCCACCAGTTCGGGAATCAGGCCGTGCCTGGCCGCCCAGCGGCGCACCGTGATGTCCGACGGGGACAGCGCCCGCAGTTCCTCCGGCGAGCGCGGGTGCTCGCCGAGGAACTTGAACACCTGCCTGTCGCTCCAGCCCGGCCCCAGCCTGCGTGCCACCGCTTGGGCCCGGGCGCGGATCGCGTCCTCGGTCAGGAGGAGCTGGGCCCGCGCGTGCCCGTATTCGTCGATCAGCTGCCGGCTGTCCGGGATCAGGTCCGCGAACGCCCGCAAGGCCTCCGGCGGGGCGATGAACTTGTCGACCAGCTTGTGGACGACCGCGGTCGTCGTCCCCAGGCGCTCCGCTTCCTTGGGGAGGTCGGGAACTTGGCCCAGGTCGCGGCTGAGGCCGTGCAGCTGGAGGAACCGGTGCTCGGGCCGGTCCAGCGGCTCCATGCGCGTGATCACGTCGAGGATGCGGGCGTAGCTGATCCCCGGACGGCTCTCCAGATCCCGCGCGATGGTGTGATCCGGCAGGCCCCAGGACCGCCACCGCTCCACGAGCCGCTGGCGCATCCGATTACGGACCGGCTTGATCTCCTGGCGTGCGCGGTCGGAGTCCATCGCCAGGAGGTCGGCGAAGGACATCTCGTGCTTCTCGTGGAGCAGGTACTTGAAGACCTCGCCGATCGACTCGTTCAGCGACAGTCCCAGGTGCTCCCGCACGGCCTTGGCCCAGTCCGGGTAGGCGTCGATCACCTTGGAGAGCACGATCTTCCCGGCGTCGTCCCGCACGCTGTCACCGCTGGATCCGACGAACGCCGCGACGTCCGCCGGGTCGGCCTCCCGCGCCAGCGAGGCGTCGAACAACTCGTGCGCCGTCATCTCCACGTCGCGGGCCCAGCCGTGCAGATAGCCCGGCGTCTGCCCGATCGTCCTGGTCAGCTCCAGCAGGTCCGGCAGGCGCTCGATCCCCAGCGCCGTGATCGCCTTCCGCAGTTCCTCGCGGTGGAAGACCGGATCGAGGTCGACCTTCTCGAACTCGTCGTAATTCTTGAGGTAGTCGAACCTCCCCGGCGCGTACGAACGCGCGAGGTCGACATAGTCGACCTCGACGTCGTGCTGTCGCGCCCACTGATTGGCGGCCCGCACGAGGTGGTCCTGCCCGCTCGGTTCCCAGGGTTCGTGCCGGCGCAACGTGTCGAGCGCCGACGTCATCCTCGTGGATGTCACGCGCAGATCGCCGAAGAACCGGTACACGTCACCGGTCCCGAACCCCAGCCGCGTGGCGAACTCGGCGACGGTGGTCTCGATCCGGTCGATCGTGTCGGTCAGCAATCGCGTGGGCCGCCCGTTGCCGTCCCACATCGCACCGGCCTTGAACCAGTGCTCGAACGCCAGCATCGCGTACGGTGGCGCGTCGAATTTCCGCGCCAGCCCGAAGAGACCGTAAGCGTTCAAGCCCAGGAACTTCCCCAAGGCGGGGATCTCTTCCGGAACGTGTTCCCTGGCGATGCTGAAAGTGCGCAGTTCGCGGAAGTACTTCGGCACCGGCGGCAGGCCCATCCGGGGCATCAGATGGACGATGCGGCCGTAGTCCAGCCATCGAGACTCGACCAGGTCACGGTTGACGTCGTCCGCGGGGAGCCAGTAGCCCGCCCAGCGGTCCGCGACCTGACGGCGCAAGTCGTCACGGATCGGCTGGATTGCCTCGCTCACCTGGTGCCGCGACAGCTTCGCGATCCGCGTTTCGACGTCCGCGAAGGGCAGGTCCTCCTCGTCCCGCTCCCGGTACTTGTGGGCGAGATGCCGGTACACGAGGGCAAGCGACTCGTTGGCCGACAGCCCGAATGTCTCCCGCCTGGCCTTGGCCCAATCCGGGTAGCGCTTCACCACGTCGCCGAGCACGACTTGTCCGTCGGCGTCCCGGGCGATGTCCGGTGTCGAAGCCACGAACGCGGCGATGTCGGCGGGATGCGCGACCGTCCGGTCCGTCGCGGTCAGCAGGTCGCCGGGCGCCATCCGGATCTCGCCGGCCAGGTCGCCGAGGGAGCCCGGCGCCTCCGCGATCCGGCGGGACAAATCGAGGATGTCGCCCAGCCGCTCGATTCCGGCCGCCTCGACCGCCTTCCGCAGCTCGACGGGGTCCAGCCGGGGTGCCCGGCGCAGGTCGTTGAACCGGTTCCAGTCCGCGAACAACGCCATCTCGAGGTGGTCCGGCCGCCGCACACCGTTGTTTCCGGCCCACTCCTGGGCGGCCCGGAACAGCGCGTTTTCCCCCACCTCGCCCAGTGCCGGACGCGGGGCGGTCAGTTCGTCCACCGCTTGGGCCGAAGGCCGTTCGGCATCCAGGAACCGGAACAACTCGCCGGGCGACCAGTGGAACCGCTTCGCCAGGCGGTCGACGACCTTGTCGAAGTTCGCCGTGGCTTCGTCGAAGGTGCGGTGACGCAGGTCTTGGAACAACCGGTCGAAGGTCATCAGCGCGGCCGGCCCGGTCTTGTACTTCACCGCCAGCCTTGCCAGGAGTTCCACCGTCGTCCCGCGGTCCCTCGCCAGATCCGCGAATTCGCGGGCCGGCACGAACCGGCCGACATGGACCAGGTATTCGCGCAGCCGCTGGAAATCGACGGGCGCCTGCGTCATACCGAGTTCGGTCAGTGTGGCGGGCACCTTGTCGTGGTCCAGCCACGGCCTTTCCGCCATGTCGGCCTTGATGTCGGCGAGGCGCACGTTGAACTGGGTGGCCAGCTTCATCTGTTTCAGCTCGAGGGCCGCCGCTTCGTCGGTCAGCGTCTTGAGGTCGGCGAACGTGCGCCGCGATTCCTCAAGTGCTTCCTGGACTCCCCACATCGTGTCCGTGTCGGTCATCCGGAGCTTGGCGCGCCAGCCGTCTTCCCACGCGCCGTAATTCCGCACCACCTCCTCCACAACGGACTCTTGGTCGGCGAGTGCCCTCGTGCCCGGAAATTCCGAGGCGACGAAAGCCCGGATATCCCTCGGGTCCCGTCCACTCCGGAAGGCCGCATCCAGAATGCCTCGCGGGCCACCCAGGCGGCGGGTGATCGAGTCGTCCTTGACCACCTCATCGGGGATCCGGTCGTCCCTCCGGCTCACCGCGAGAAGCCGCGCCTCGTAGTCGGCACCCAGCCGGTCGACCAGCGCGTCGATCTTGGTACGCAGGTACCACGGCCTGCCGTAGGAAGCCTTGACCTCGGTGGCCAGCTTGTCGAGGTCCTCGCCCCGCACACCGCCGCGTTCGGCTTTCCACCGCAGCGCTTCGACGTGCGCCGCGGCCTTGTCGGCCAGAACGTCCGGCCCCGCCTTCCGCTCCGCGATGAACCGCCAGACCAGCGGCTGCTTCCACCCCAGCGACAGGGCGAGACCGCGAACGAGGTCCTCGGCTTCCCGGGAGAGGCCGAGGTCGTAGCCCCAGTCGGTCTTGGACGTCCGCAGGCTGGCGATCAGCTTCTGGAACGGCAGCAGTCCTTCCGGTTCGGCACCGCGCTCGGCGGCCAGCCGGAGGAAGCGCTCGGCCGGCACTTTGGCCCCGGCCACGACCTTCGGCAACTCGTAGGGAATCCGCTCCAGTGCGAGACTGAGCCCGCGCAGCCTGCCGAAATTCTCCCGTGTCGGCGGCAGTTTCGCCTGGGCCAGGACGTCGATCAGATCGTCGTAACGCAGGTACGGCGCGGCGAGGTCCTCGACGACGGTGCGGAAATTCAAGCCGAGTCCCCGCTCCGGCGCCGCCCACCACCGGGCCAGCCACCGGTCGGCCTCACGGGGGTCCTGCTCGCCCGCGGCCTGGCTGAACATCCAGAACGCCCACCAGTACCGGTCACCCGGGAACTCGCGGACACCGCCGACGTCCCGGGTGGGAATCATTTTCGCGAGATTCTCGCGGACATGCCCGACCAGCGCCTCCGCGCTCAGCGCGTCCTCACCGTATTTGCCGGTGCGGAAAACCGGTGCCAGCCACTCCAGATACCGCGGCTCGATCCCCGCCTTCTCCGCGACATCGAACAGGTACCCCGCGGTCGTTCCCATCCGGCGTGGCAGCTTCGTCAGTTCCATCGGCACTCGCGCGTGCTGGGCACTCATCGCCAGCACCTTTCCGACCGACCGCCCGGTCTTCGCGACCACCGCCTCCACCCGGTCCGGCTTGAACCAGACTTCGCCGGCGTGCTGGAGATAGAGCTCTTCCGAGATCTTCAGCCGGCGAGTCCACTTATCCACCTGATCGGGCAGCCGATAGTCCACACGCGACAGAGCGGCCGGCCGGAGGGGCTCCGGCACTTCCGCGTCCGGCGCTCGCTCGCCCGCCGCGCCCGGACTCGTCTCGGCGTACCCCGGCGGCGGGTCGCCCACCCGCCGGGGGGCACGGATGAGCTCACCGGCCAGGGCAGCCGCGCGCTTCCGGTCGGTCCCCGGGTAGAAACCGGCGAACCCGTTCCTTTCCCGGTCCACGATGACCTGGTCGAGGTCCCTTATCCGGGCATCGACCAGGCCCGCGGCGAGCGGCGCGCTCAAGTTCGTCGACCCGAAGTACATTTGCCTGCGCAAGACCGCATGCCAGCGCTCGCGTACCAGTTTCGCGTGGGAGACCGCCAGCTCGGCGGTCCTGTCGTCTTCGGTGTCCGCCAGGAAACTCGGGACCAGTTCGAGGATCCGGATCGGCGGTAGCGGCCCGTGCCAGGGCTGCGTGCTCCCGAGTTCCGGATTCTCGTGAGAGAGCAGATCCTTCTCCGACACCAGATGGGTCACCGGGAAGCCCAGCCGGGTGCTCAACTCGACATGGCGATCCAGCGCGGAACTCCGGCCGGCGGCCAGATCCTTCGCCAGGGCCACGACGATCCGCTCCGCGTAGGCGGCGGCGCTTTCGCCCTCGCTTCTCTTGACGCTCGGCAGTATCCGCTCGAAGTCGTCCCGCAACGCGACCAGATCCGCCGGGCGTACCGGGCGTGCGGCTTCCTCTTCCCATCGCTCGGCGGCATCAATCCGCGGAACCGGCGTGGCGGCCGCGGGAGCGGCCTCCCGTGACCCGGACGCACCGGCGGTTCCGGACGGCGTGGCGTCCGAAGCCCGTTGTCCGGACGCGCCCGCGTTCCCGTCGCGCGGCTCCGGCGGTCGCCGCCGCGGATTGGCCAGTCGTTCGCGGGGCGGCGGTTTCAGCCTGGCCGCCACCTCGCGCACCACGTCACCGTCCGGCAGGCCCACGTCCTTCGCCAGCGCGGTGAGGTTGTGCGCGTGAGCCTCGGCGTCGGCCATGCGGCCGAGCCACTGGCCCACGAACTCTTCGGGAAGGTAGTCGGTCAGCGTGTCGAGGAACTCCAGCGACACCGCCCGTCGCCGGGCGAAGGACTCCAGCACCCGCATGTGGTCCGGGCTCCACCCCGGCACCCGGTGCGCGATGTCCAGCAGCAAACCCAGATCGCTCTTCGTCCGCACACCCAGCGGGCGCAACCGCTCCCGCAACTTGCCCACGAGTTCGTCACGGCTCAGTCGAGCGCCTTCGTCACCGGCTTCGCGCACGATCTCGGTCAGGTACGGACCCAGGACCCGCAACCGCTCCGGTGCCTCGTTCATCGCGTCCGCCACCCGGTACACCGGCACCGCGCTCGGCAACTCCAGGGAATCGGCGACCGACCGCACGTCCGAGGACACCGCCGCCGGGGTGCGGTCCAGCGACACCGACAGGCCCACCAGCCTTCCGGCGTCCTCGTCTCCCAGGCTCGACGCCAGAGCCAGCACCCGCGCGGGCCGGGTCCCCGGATCGAGTTCGCGCCACTTGGCGAGGTCTTCCGGGGAAACGCCGGCCAGTGCCTTGTCCGAGCCCCTCAAGCCCCCCGAGCCCAGCAGCCAGTCCTTGAACTGTCCCACCACGTCGGTCGAGGCGCCGAGCCATTCCGGTCGTGTCCAGGGGCCTTCCGTGCCTGCCGGGGCGTCCTTCTCGTGCTCCTCCGCCGGCAAGGGGAATTCCTCACCCTCCGGCAGTTTCCGGTGCAGGGCGAACCACACCTGCTCGTCCGAACCCCGCAGGTCCAGCGTGATTCCCCGCTGGGCGTCGAAGAAGTCGAGGCGCTTGGTGACCGGGTTGTTGACGACGAGGATGGGATGGCCCAGTCCGTCCTTTTCCGACCACGTCACCAGCGAGCCGCGGGTCCCCACGGCCTCCCACTTCATGCGCTCACGGATTTCGTCGTAGCCGCCATCCACCGGCTCGTACCTCGCACCGATCACGCCCTCCAGCCACGTGGTCGGGGTCGGCTGGTCGTCCTTCGCCGGGGGCGCCTCGGTGAATCGCGGCTCCCGGTCCTCGTACCGGGCCTTGAGGATGTTGTCCAGGATCACCATCGCGGCCGGGCAGTTCTTGGTGTAGCCGGGCTTGCCGTAGTTCTGCCGGTTCACCCCGCCTATTTCCGGCTCGGCGAAATCCGCGTATCCGTACTTCTTGAACTCTTCGTAATAGGCGAGCTGCGTCGGGTCCGCGCTCAGGCGCTCGATTTCCGCCAGCCGCTCCCGGATTTCCCTGAGCTCGAACCGTGCGTCGCCGGCATCGGTGATCGCGTCGAGGCGGGCCAGCGGCCGTGACCAGTCGTGCCCGCGCCCGGGCCGCGAGAGGTGTTCGAGCACCGCGGCGAGCGCCCCGTGGCCGGAAACCCCCAGCCGATCCTGCTGGTACTTCGCCCATTCCGGATAACGCTCGATGACGTCGTCGAGGGCGACCTTCTTGTCCGAGTCCAGACGGAGACCCGGCGCCGACGCAACGAACGCTTGGACGTCTTCGGGATGCGCCGCCAACCACGTCGAGGCGATGAAGAGATCCCGCGGCCGGATCAGGCTTGCCGGCTTGGCGGCCTCGACGAAGACCTCGGGCGAGGACCTGGTCGCCATGCCCAGCCGCAGAATGCCCCGCAGCGCGTCGTGACCCACCGCGTCGACCGCACGCCGCAACTTCCACGCGTTGAAATGGGCGTCTTCGCGCAGGTGCGCGAATTCCTTGCCCGCCTTGGCGAGGTAGTCCGGCGGGAAGCCGTGCTCGGCTCCCCATTTCCACACCGACTCATCCTTGGCCGAGAGGTTCTTCAACTGTTCGGGCGTCACCCGCTGATCGACCAGGTAGGCGTAGATCTCCCCCCTCGTCCAGCCGAGCTCACGCTGCACCCTGGTGCCTTCTCGCCCGACGTTTCGCTCCATCGCCGCGTAAGGGCCGACGAGTTGGGACTTGAAGGACTCCAACGCGCGTGGCGGAGCCTTCCGGGCAAGGACCAGACGAGCGACCACATCGTCGCGGAGGTTCACCTTCTTGGCCACGTCCGGGATGCCCTCGGGAAGCATTCCCGTCTCCTGGTGGTACTTCCGCCACTGGGGCAGGTAGCGCTCCCGGTGCCGGAAGAAGCCCAACTCGTCGTTGAGGGCGATCATGCGGCCGTAGTCGAGCGAGCGCGATTCAGCCAGGTCCCGCCGGACGTCCTCGCGCGAGAACCCGGTCCGTGGGGCCCACCGCTCGACCGCGAGTTCGGTCAGCAGGCCGCGGACCGGCCTGATCGCCTCCCGCGCCTTGTCCTCCGGCATCGCCCTCAGCCCGGTGAAGGACGTCCCGGGCGGCAGGTATTCGAACAGCTTCGAGAGCGACTCGTTCGCGGACAAGTCCAGGTGCTCGCGGATATCCCGCGCCCACGTCTCGTATTCCGTCTCGATCTTGCTGGGGTCGACCTTGCCGTCGGCATTCCGGACGAGGTCGCCCGCGGAATGGACGAACGCGACGAGGTCCGCCGGATCCCTCATCGACCGGACCGCGACCCCGAACAGTTCCTCCGCCGTCAGGCCGATTTCCCGGGCGGGCGCGGCGAAATCGCCCGGCATCCGGCCCGTCAACTCGTTCAGGGCGAGAATCGCCTTGAGGTGCCCGAGCCCCACGGATTCGATGGACTCCCGCAACGGCGCCTCGTCGACGAGCGGGCCGCGGCCGAATTCGTTCACCTGCCCGGCGATGGAGCGGTAATCGGGCTGTACGCCGTTCTCGCGTGCCCATTGTCGCGCTTCCTGGAACAGCCTGTTCTCCGGATGCTCCCACGGCCGCCACCGCTGGCCGTAGGCGGCGGCCTCGCGCACCTCCTCGTACGACGGCTTCCGGTGGGCGAAGAACCGGAACAGGTCCTGCGCGGTCCAGCCCAAGAGCTTGGTCAGGTCCACCGTCTGCAGAAGGTGGAACCGGTGCCTCATCGTCTGTGGGGAGAGAGGTTCCCTGGTCAGGATTTCCTTGAAGGGCATCAGCCCCGTGGGGTGGGCGCCCATGCTCAACGCGGTCCGGTAGAAGTGGACGGGGTCCACATTCAGTTCTCGCGCCTGCTGCGGGAGCTTGTCGGGAACGTCCCGGATTTCGATGCTGAAGTCGCGGAGGTCCTCGAAGTTCTCCGGGGTGTCGGGCAAGCCCAGTTCGGTCAGCAGGGCACGCAGCTTGCCTTCGTCGGGACGGAACGGCTTCGCGACGGTGGCCGGCTGTCCCAGGAGCGCGTCCGCGATCGACTCCTCCGCCGACAGTCCCAGCCGGGCCCGCTGCTGGACCGCCCACTCCGGGAAGCGCTGACGGATGTCGTCGATGTCCGTCCTGCCGTCCGGGCCGCGCACCGAGTCGCCCGCGAACGGCACGAAGGCCGCGATGTCCGCCGGGTCCGCGTTGAGCTCCGATGCCGTCGCGAACAGATCTTGGATGTTCATCCCCGAGTCTTCGACCACGCGCGTCGTGTCGTCGAAGATGCGCATCGACCGGGGCTTCACGGCGGCGAGGAACCGGGTGACCCGTTCTTGGGGTTTCCAGCCCAGCCGTTCGGTCAGCCGGTCGATCCGGGAGTTGATGCGGGACACGACCTGGACGCCGAGCAGCGTGGTCTTGCCCGACTCGTCGAAGAGCCAGCGCGGCTGAGGCCCGATCAGGCCTTTGAAGGTGGCCAGCAACTCCGGGTCGGCCTTCAGCGCGGCCGCGAAGTAGTAGGTGAGCAGGGGCGTCATCCCCAGCTTCGCCGCGGTTGCGTGGATATCGAGAACCCGTCCGGCGTCCCGTGTCGCGGCGGCCAGCGCCCGTACCTGGTCGGGCGCCGGGCGGACGCCGAGATCGACCAAGGTGCCCACCAGGCGGCCGTAGTCGACCCACGGGAAATCGGTCTGGTCATCGAGGTACTCCCGCTCGGACTGGCTCAGCACCGGGCCCCAGCGTTCCCGCACCGTGGTGGCCAACTGGTTCCGGAGGCCCGTGATCAGCCGGCGCGCTTCGTCCTCCGGCATCGCCATCGCGTCCGCGAACGACTTCGGCTCCGCCTTGTTTCGCAGGTGCTCGAACACCTCCGCGAGCGGCGCGTTCGCGGAAAGTCCCAGATGGTTTCGGACGCCCCCGTCCCATGCCCCGTACCGCGCCTCGACCTTGGCGGGATCGATGTTCCCCGCGTCGTCCCGCACGGCGTCGCCCACCGAGAGCAGGAACGCCACCAGGTCGGCCGGATCCTTCTTCGACCGCGAAGCCAGGCCGAACAACTCGGCCGGTGTCATCGCGCGGTCACCGGCCTGCTTGATCTCCCCGGCCAACGTGGCGATGTCACCGGGCACCCGCCGGGTCAGCCGGGTCAGGTCCAGGATGGCCGGCACCGCCTCGATCCCCAGCGCCTCGACCGCTTTCCGCAGGGGTTCCCGGATCCAGCGCTGGGTCTGGAGGTCCTCGAACCGGTTCCGGTCCACGTCGACCGCCATGGTCAGGTAGTCCGGCCGCACGTCGTGCGCGCGCGCCCAGTCCGGCGCGTCCTGAAGCAGAGCCCCCTCACCCGGCCGTTCCCAGGGCGCCCAGTTCTCGGCGAACACCGCCGCGCGCGAGACCTCCTCGGCCGAGGGCCGCCGTTCGGCCAGATAGGTATAGACCTCTCGGTTGCTCCAGCCCAACCGGTAGGCCAGTGCCAAGCCCATGCCCCGCACGCGCGTGAGTTCGTCCTCGTCGAGTCCGGGGCCTCCGGTCCTGACGCTTTCCCGCAGCTTGTCGAACATCGGCAGCGCCAGCGAGTCCAGCCCGGTCCCCCGCACCCGGTCCAGCAAGGTGTAGACGCCGGCGCGGTCCAGGCCACGTTCATCCGCCCAGCGGATGACCTCGTCCAGCGGCACGCCGATCTCACGCAGGAGCGGCAGCACCTCGTGGAGCCGGTCGTTGCTGCCGCTCTCGAGACCGATGTCGCTCAGGCGGTCGAAGGTCTTCTGGTGGTCCAGCCAGGGCCTCGTGGCCTGGTCCTCGACGATGTCCTCGAACCTGACCCCGAAGCGGCGGGCCATCCTGGCCTGCGCCACCTCCCGCGCCGCCTGTTCCGGCGAGAGCGCGTCCAGGTGCTCGAACGTCCGGCTTCGCTCCTGCAGCAGGCTGAACACTTCCCGGATCGACACGTCGGGAGGCAGGTTCAGCCGCTCGCGTTGCCTGGTCTCCCACTCCGGATACCGCGCCACCACCGCATCGGTGAACGCAGGGCCGTCGGCCCCGCCCAGCATGCCCCGCTTTTCTTCGGCTCCCTGCTGGTGCACGATCGTGAAGTTCCGGATCTCCGACATGACGAAGGCCCGGATGTGCCACGGGTCCTTCCGCAACCGCAGAGCCGCGTCCCGCATCTGCTCCGCGGTCATTTCGCGCATCACGGTCGAAATCACCGTGTGGTCGAATTCGCCCTGCGCGGGAATCCGGTCGATTTCCAGGGCCAGCGCGAGAACCTGGTCCTCGCGGTCCCGGCCCACCTCGTCGATGAGGCGGTCCAGCCGCGCTTGGGAGAACCAATCCTTGGTGCGGATCCGCTCGCGGTATTCCCGCACCTCGGGTGACGGCTCCGGCTCACGTGGCTCCTGACGCGCGGTGGCATCGGCCGCGGGCTCGGGCTCGGGTCGCGCGCCGTCCCAGATCCTCGCCCTGGCAACCAGCCCTTCCTCGTCGATCGGCCGCGCCGCGCCGGCCGACGCGGCGTCTTCACCTCCGGCGTCGGAGGCGGCCTCATCGGCCGTTCCGTCCCGCTGTGGTCGTAGTTCGGCGAAGAACCGGAGCGCCTTTTCGCGGGGCCACCCCAGGGTGTCCCTCAGGTGTCTCGGCAATCCGTCGAAGGACCGGAGCACTCGTTCCCGGGACCAGCCCAGCGTGTCTTCGAGGTTCTCCAGCATCCCGTCGTGGTCGGTGATCACCTTTTCCATGTGGGCGGGGTCGAAGCCCCGCGACTCCACCAGATGTGGCTGGTCCCTGAGGCTGTCGAGCAGTTCCGGGAAGGACCCCAGGCGCTCCGGCGCGGCCTCCAACCGGTACGCCGCTTCGAGGAGGCGGCGGGCGGGTACACCGAATTCCCCCGCCACCCGGGAAATCTCGTCGGGGAGCCGCTTCAGCACCCCGCCGAGGCCGAAGATCTGCTCGAGCGCCCGCGCCCGTCCCTCGGTGTCCTTCGCGTCGATACCCAGCCCTGGCAGCATGTCCACCGCACGGCCGAAGTCCAGCTCGGGATGTTCGGCGAACAACCACCGCAGATCCGCCTTCTTCAGGCCCAGGTCCTGCTTGGCCCACCAGTTGAGCATCCACCAATCCGCGTCACGCGGACCCTGGTCGTGGCCGAACAGCCAGTGCACCCACCGCGGCCGGACCGGGCCCTCAAGGTCGACCTGGAAGGACTCCCGTGCGTGCTCCCGCAGTTCGGCGACGAGTTCGCGCGGCGAGAGTTTGCTCGCCCCGTACCGGTCCGAGCGCACGATGTCGGACAACCAGAGCAGTTCGTGCGGTCGCAGTCCGCTCTCCTCGACCAGGCCGAGCAGATAGGCCGCACTCACCCCCAGCTGATGCGCCCGCTGCGCGACATCGGCCGGGAGCCACTGCTGCTTCTCGCCGACCCGCAGCCAGTCTTCGACCGGCACCTCCGTGTCCTCGGCCAGCTTTTCCACCGTGGCCGGGTCGAACCACGACTCCCCCGCGAGCCGCCTGAACCTCTCCTCGTCGATACCCAGCCGCTTGGACCAGTCGGCCACCGCCTTCGCGGAGTACTCGTAACGCGGCAGAACCGGTTCGGCGGGCGGCTCCGCGACGAGGCCTTCCTCCGACCCGTAGACGCTCGACGTGTCCGACGCCGCCTTGGGGCGCGGAACCTCGCCCTCGTCCGGCTCGTAGACACTCGACGACGAATCCTCGCGGGGCGGGACCGCACCCTGGCCCGGGTCATGGACCTCCGACGACGAGCCCGGCAGCTCGTAGCGGGACGGAACCGCGGCGTCCGGTGGTTCGAACAGTGTCCTCCGCGGCGGGACCTGGCGCTCGTCATGGATCTGTTCGTTCGGCACGTCGATGCCCGGCGGCGGGGTGCCGAACAACGCTTCGATCAGCGTGCGTTCGGCACCGGCGCCGGCCAGCATCGTCATGCCCGGCCGGTCCAGCACGCGAAGGCGGTTCCTGATCTCGGTCACACTCCGGTCGGTCGCCTTGGCGGACCGGTAGGCACGCAGTTCCTTCGTGTAGGCGGCCGCGCGGTCGGTGACCCGGAAATCGGGGGTGTCCTCCAGGAAGTCCGCGACCAGCCTGCGGAACCGGGGCGAAGTCTCCACCACGACGGCCAGATCCCGCCCCGGCACACCGAGCCGCGTGCTCGTCCGCGTATACCGCGCGAGGTCGATGTGCTCGGCCGCGAAGGCCTCTTCCAGCTTCGTCACGATCAGGTGCGCGTCCGCCACCGCCGACTTGCCCAACTCGACGTTCTCGTCGGCGGCCAGCTTCGCCAGCGCGAGCTTCAATTCGTCCTTCAGGACGATCAGATCCGCCCGCCGCACCCGGGCGACGATCCTCGTCACCGGCGCCGGCTCGTGCGGCTTCACCGCCGGGACCTGGAAACCCTCCAGCACCAGTACCTTGTTGTTCAGCCGGGCCGCCACCTCGTCCATCACGTCGGCGGCGTGTTTCGTCCCATCGATGTCCAGGGCCTTCGGCTTGCCCTTCGGCATGCCGAGGTGCGCGGCCAGGACGCGCCGGTCCTCGGCGAGATCGTGCGCCAGCGCGAACTCACGCCACTGGCGGACGAAATGGTCACCGGGGACGTGGTGCAGCAGAGCGTGCAGCAGTTCCGGCGAAACCGCGCCCTGGCCGGAGATCTTTTCCACCAGGGGCAGCCGGTCCGCGCCCCAGCCCAGCTTGCTCATCGACCTGGCGAGCCAGCCGAGGTCGTTGTTCGTGCGCACACCGTACGAACGCATCTCTCGCCGCAGGCCCGTCAGCAGGCCCGCACCGGTCAGCCTCCCGGCGGCTCCACCGAGTCTTTCGACCACCGCCTTCAGGTGCGGCTCCAGTACCGACAACAGCTGCGGATCCTCGGCCAAGGCCTGCGCCATCTCGTGCACCGCGCGGGCGTGGGGCAACCCGGCCAGGTACGCCAGCCAGGACATGGACTGGAACAACCGCAGCGGCGACCGGCCGGTCAGCAGCGCCAGGTCCACCAAGCGCGCCGCGTCCCGTTCTCCCAGCCGGGTCGCCAGATGCTGCACGAAAGCCGGATCGAGTTCGTCGCCCAGCGCGGCCAGTTTCGCGTACTTGGAGCCCGAAACGCGGGCCACTGGTGAGCCCACGTCGTGATATGCGGACCGGAGATCGTCATCGAACTCGGGCGAGTTGAGGCGCAGCAACCCGGCATGCAGATCCTCGCCGGTCAACCGCGCCACGTCACCGGATTGGGACACCACGCTTCGCAGGTGGGGCACGAGCTTGCGCAGGTTCACCCCGAGTTTGTCCGCCAGCTCGTAGACCGGCCGCACACTCGGCAGCCCCAGCGTGCGCGTGACCTCCTGAAGATCGGCGACCAAAGCCGCCGGTGGCCGGTCGGTGGCCAGCGAAAGCCGCACCAGATCCCGCGCGTCCGGGTCGCCGACCTGCCGCGCGAGGTCACCGAGTTGTTCCGGATCCACCCCGGGATCCAGGGCCTTCAACCGTGCGAAAGTCGCGCCCGAAACGCCGGCCAACGGCGAGTCCAGGCTTTCCAGCGACTCCACGACCCGCAGGTCTGCGGGCCCCCATCCGTTCCGGTTCGCGGCGTCGAGCAACCGGCTCAGCTCGTCGTCGTTCCGGACGCCGTAGGGCTTCAGCCGCTCCACGACGCCGACGTGCAGATCCTCGGCGGTCAGCCGCGCGGCGTTCTCTCCCGCGGTGTCCAGAACGTCTCTCAGGTGCGGCTCCACCAGCCGGACGTCCTCCGGCTCCCATCCCATGTCGGCCAATCCGGCCAACCGGTGCACGCCGAAGGGTTCCGCCTGCTCCCGCACGGCGGCGACCAGTTCCGCGTCGCTCCACCGCCCGGCATCCTCGCCCGCGGCGCGCACCGCGTCTCCCAGACGCAAAGCCAGGAACCGCAACCGGTCCGGCTCCTCACGCAGCGCCCGCACCATCTGATACGCCGGCCGCACGCTCGGCAACCCCGCGCGCTCCGCCAACCGTGACAGACCGTTGAACAGCTCCCACGGTGTCTGACGCAGCAACAGCGACAGGTCCACCAGGCCGTGCGCGTCCCGGTCACCCAGCTCCTCCGTCGCGAGGTGACGGACCAGGTCCGGACGAACCTCGAGACCCAGCGCCCGCAACTCGGCGAACTTCACCGGGGACTCGGCACTCGCCACCTGGTCGTAACCCGGTGGTCGCTCGGCCGCGTCACGGGAGGCGGCCTCCGCGAACATCGCCTCCCGGGGTGTGGGCACTTCGGGTGCCGTCTCCCGGCGGATGACCCTCCCGGACATGCGCCGGGCGGCGTTTCGCAGGCGGCGCAGGCTATCCCGGCCGGGGAAGCCCGCCACCCGATCCGGGCGCGGGTCACGGACATCGCCGAACCGGGGCCGCTCGGCCGGATGCCGGGGCGGCGTGGCCATTGTGTGCTCCGGCCGGGACGGGTGCACGGTGAACCACACCTTGGCGTTGGAGCCACGCGGGTCCGGCGAAGTCCCGTCGTCGGTGCTGTCGGTGCTGTCGAAGAAGTCGACCGTGCCGGTCTCCGGGTCGTGCACCACATTGATGGTGTGGCCCACCCGGAGAGCGGCGTCCTCGGGCTCTTTTTCGTCCACAGTGGACATGATGATCACGGTGCCCCGGGTGCCCTCCGGCTGGGCCGCCATGAACCGCCGCACGGCGTCGATGCCCCCCGGCACCGGGAGGTAGTCCGAGCCGAACTCCCGCTCCAGTCGCGCCGTTGTCATCGGGCCACCGCTCGCCTCGACCTCGAAGTCGCCGGCCGCGCCCGCCAGCCGTGCCTTGATCACCTTGTCGGTACGGATCGCGGCCGGACCGCAGCGAAGGCCCGTGCCGTCACCGGAGTACTTGCTCCCGTTCCCCTGAAGGAGCTCGGGCCACCGCAACCGGGTGTAGGCGTACCTGCGGAAACCGGGTGCCCAGGTCGCTCCCGCGGCGAGCCGTCCCTCGTCGCGCTCCAGGGCCGGACGGAAGGGGTCGATTTCCCGCGCCGCGTCGTGGTCGTCGACGATCGCGTCCAGGTGCTCGAACGTGCGGCCGGTCTTTTGCAGGTGCTCCAGCACCTTGCCGAACGAAACGTGCTCCGGCAGTTCCAGGCGCTTCTTCTGCCGTGCCGCCCACTCCGGGTACCGCTCGTCCACATCGGACGGACGGACGTTCCCTGAGGCGTCGCGGGCGATATCCGGAGTGGACACGACGAACGCCACGAGGTCCGCCGGATCGGCCACCTTCTTCACCGACAGCGCGAACAACCGGTACGGCGTCATGCCGATCTTCTTGGCCAGATCGCCGACGTCCCCCGGCACCCGTGCGATCACCTGGGTCAGCTCCGCGATCGTGGCCAGGTTCTTCTCGCCGAGCGTTTCGACCGCGCGCCGGAGATCCTCGGTCCTGAACCAGTTCTCCGTGCGTAGGTGCTCGAACGACGGCCCGAGCCTGGCGAGGTAGTCCGGGGGCAGGTCGTTCGCCTTCGCCCACTCCGGTACCGAGTCGTCGAGGGCGCTCAGAACCCGGAAGCTTGGCGCGTCAAGCCGTTTCTCACCCGCGAACCGGAGCACCTCGTCGCGGCTCCAGCCCAGTCGGGCCGCCACCCGGTCGGCTCGATCCTCGATCTTGTCCAGCAGTTCGTCGAAGAGCGGCGTGCGGTTCATCGTTGCCGGGTCGAGGAACCCGTCCGCGAAAAGGCCCGGTTTCTTGGCCTCGTCGATGAGGTCGGTGAAGGCCTTCAACGCGTGCGGCGGCGCCTTGAGCAGGGAGGCCGCGATGAAGCCGCCCATGAAGGACAGCCCCGCGTTCGTCGCCGCCTCCGTGAGGTCTTCCGGCACCTCGCGGGACGCGTCGCTGATCAGGCGCATCCCGTGGAAATTGAGCTGGTTCTCCACCAGGCGGAGTTCGTGCAGCGTCTGGGCTATCCGGCCGTAGTCGATCCAGTGCGCGGTGGTCAGATCGTGCTGGATCATCTCGTCGTCGAAGCCGAGCCTCGCGGCCCACCGCCGGCGCACCGACTCGGCCAGTTGCGTCCGGGCCGGCTCGATGAACTGTCGCGCGTCCTCCCGCGACATCCGTCCCTCGACCAGGTCGGCGAACGAGGCCCCCCGCTGTTCGAGGAACCGGTCCAGTTCGGCGAGGGACTCGTTCGCCGACAGCCCCAGACGGCGCCGGGTGTCCGCGGCCCACTTCGGATAGTTCTCCGTCAGCTTGCCGGGCACGACGTTTCCGTCCCCGTCGTGCACGAGCGGGCCGGCCGCCCGGATGAACGCCGCGACGTCTTCCGGGTCGGCGTTCACTCCGAGCGCGTAGTAGAACAAGTCCTCCCGCGACATCCCGGCCTTCGTGGCGGCCGCGTCGATGTCGCCGATTTCGCCGGTCCGCCGGGCCATCCGCAGGATGTCGGGCAGCCAGTCGAACCCGAGCGAGACGACCGCCCGCCGCAACCGCTCCGCGTCGATCCACCATGCCCCGCGCAGGTCCCTGAACTCGGCACCTGAACCGAACGCGGCGGCGATGGACAGGTAATCCGACCGCACGCCGTTGCGCTTCCCCCACTCCTCGGCGCGCCGGATAAGCGCGTTCGAGGCCACGGTCCAGCGCGGCTCCGCGCGGACGAAGGCAACGCCATCCCCGATGGCCTCCGGGGATTGCCTGGTCTCGGAGAGGAACCGGTAAACGTCCCTGTCGCTCCACCCCAGCCAGGCGGCCAGGTCACCGACCTGACTTTTGATCTCCTGAACGGTTTCCCAGTAGTCGCGGTCCGGGTTCCAGAGGCTTTCAAACAGGTCTTCGAACGGCCGCAGGTGCTCCGGGGCGGCACCCATGGTGCGAACCATGTCGTAGAGCGTGCCGGGATCCACCCCGAGTTCGCCGGCCACGTCCACCAGCCGCTCGGGGACCTCCCCGAGCCCGAGGCTGGTGACGCGCATCGGCCGGAAGTCCTCGGGTGCCAGACCGAGTTCCGGCAGCAGCGCCTCCACCGCGGCGTCGTCCGGCGACCAGCGGCCGCCTCCGGCGCCCACCAGGTTCGTCTGCCGCTCGGCCCACTTCGGATAGTGCTCCCCCAGCTTGCGGTGGTCGAGTCCTCCGTCCACGGTCCGCACCGCGCCGCCCTCCGACCCCAGGAACGCCGCGAGATCCGCCGGATCGGCCGTCACCCGGACGGCCCCGGAGAACAGCGCCTGCGCGGTCACCCCGCTGTCCTTGGCCAGACGAGGGCCGTCCGCGAGCAACTGCCCCATGCGCTCCGGCGTCGGCTGGACCGCGGCGAGGAACCGGTAGACCTCATGCGGTTCCCAGCCCAGCCAGCGTCCGATGGCACCGACCCGGCTCGTGATCGCTCGCTTGAGCCGGCGATACCCGGCGGCGGGCTCGCCGGAGGTGGTCAGCAGTTCGTGAGACGTTTCGAACAGGTCCCGGAAGGCGACGAACGCTTTCGGATCCGCGTTCAGCTCGGTGACGAGCCGGTAGCCGACCGGAATGGACCGGAGCTCCGGTGCCGATGCCTCGGGGATGTCGTCGGGAACCCGGCCGATGACGCGGCTCACCGTGCGCAGTTCCCCGAAGTGCGCGGCGTCCTGCGCCATGTTCATGGCCTCGAGCTCGCCGAGGATGGCGCTGTAGCTCACCCACGGTGCGCTTCGCCGGTCGGACTCGATCATCCGCTCCGACAGGCCCAGCCGCCCCGTCCAGCGCCGCCGCACCGAGTCGTCGAGCTGCTTCCGGATCTCGTCGATCGCCCGGCGCGCGTCGGCCGGGTCCTTGAACGCCGCCAGGCCGCCGAACGACGTGCCCTTCTCCCGCAGGAAAGCGAACACCTCGCCGAGCGATTCGTTCGCGGAGAGACCGAGCACGCTCCGCCAATGCGCCGCCCACTTCGCATACCGCGCCTCGACCTCGGGGGTGACAACCCGGCCGTCCTCGTCGGTCAGCGAGGCGAGTTCCGAGTGCACGAACGCGGCGACATCGGCCGGCTCGGCGTTCCGCCGGAGGGACACGCCGAAGAGGTCGGCGGCCGACATGCCGATGCCTTCGACCAGCTTTTCGATGTTTCCGGGCACCACACCGGTGTTCCGGATCAGCCGCAGGATGTCCGGCAGGCGCTCGATCCCCAGCGAGCCGACCGCATCGCGCAGCTGTTGCCGGTCGATCAGCTCGCCCATCGGGGGCTGCCTCAGATCCTCGAATTCGTGGGCGTCGGTGTTCACCGCCAGGTCGAGGTAGTCCGGCCGCACGTCGTGGGTTTCCGCCCACTGCCGGGCTTCCTCGAGCAGTTCGTTCCCCGGCTGCTCCCACGGCACCCAGTCCGTGGTGAAGTCACGCGCCTCGACGATCTCGTGTTCGGCGGGTTGCCGGTCGGCGAAGAACCGGAACACCTCGTGGTTTTCCCAGCCCAGCTTCCGTGCGATGGCACCGGTCATCCCGGTGACACGGTCCGATTCGAGCATGTCCGGCAAGAAGCCGTGCCTGATGCTGTCGAGGAGGGCGGTGAACGGTTTCAGGCCGTCGGGATCGGCTCCGTGGCGTACCGCGAGTCCGTAGAACTCCTTGACCGGCACCCCGAGTTGCTTCGCCACGCCCGGAAGGTGATCGGGGAGGCGGTGAATCCGGATGCTGTACTTACGCAGCTTCTGGAAGTTCGCCAGCGTCTTGGTCCGACCGAAGCCGGGAAGCATGTCCCACAGCCGCTGGTAGTCGTGCAGCCATGGCCTGTTCAGCTTGTCCTCGCTGACTTCCTCCAGCGTCAGCCCGTGGTCGCGAGCGAGGCGGATCCACTCCACCAACCGCGCCGCGTCCTCGGGCGAGCGCTGGTCGAGGTGGGCGAAGGTGAGAGCCCGTCGCCGCAGCACCTCGAACAGGTCCGCGATCGACTCGCCGGGGAGCATCCCCAGCCGCCGGCGTTGCCTTTCCTCCCACCCGGGGTAGTGCGCGACCACCGCGTCCACGAGCGGGTCGGATCCGTCACCGGGCCTGCCCTTGAGCACGAGGTACTCGGACAGCAGGAACGCCTGGATGTCCCGCGGGCTCCGGTAGCCCAGCCGCGCCGACGCGGCCAGCATCTGCTCCGGGCGCATCTCCGGCATGCCTTGCGCGGTGGCCACCCGGGTCAGCTCGTCCGGAACCCCGCCGAGATGCAGGCTCAGCGCGAGGAGCGGTTCCTCGTGCCGGTCACCCATCGTCCGGAGCAGGCCGTCCAGTTTGGCCTGTGCGTTCTGGTCGTACCACGGTTCGGCGTGGACCTGCTCCCGTAGCTCCAGCAGATTCATGCCGAGGCCGTCCACGTCGAACCACAGACGCTCTTCGTCGGTGACGCCGGCCCAGTCCCTCGCCGCGGTGAGCAAGGAATCGTAGTGGTCCGGTCCACCGAGGGCGGGCTGACGATCGGCGAAGAATTCCCAAACCTTCGTGGTGTTCCACCGCAGATCGAACGCGAGGGACCTGACGAGGTTGCCGGCCTCCCGGAGGAGCCCGAAGTCGGGAGCCGTCCAGTCGTCGCCCTTCAGGCTTTCCAGCAGCGCCTTGAACGGCAGCAGGCCCCGCGGCACCGCATGCAGCGTCGCGGTCGCGCCGAAGAAACGGCCGACCGGCACGCCCGCTTCTTCGGCCACCTTGGGAATCTCCGTGGGAAGCCGGTCCATCCGGGTGCTGATCTGCCGCAGCTCGGCGAAATTCTCGCGCGTGGGCGCCACTTCGATCTCGGCCAGCAGCCTCGTGGCGCGGCCCGGCCGCATCGTGGGGGTGCGCAGGGTGTCCCGCACCACGTCCCCGGGCTCCAGGCCCGGTATCCGCCGGGCCCACCAATCACTGAGCCACCGGTCGACCTCCGCCGGCCCCAGGTCCTTCGCCGCCTGGCTGAACAGCCAGAAGATCCACCGCGGCCGCACCCTTTCGTTCTGGTAAAGGGCGAAATGCTTCAGAGCGTGCGCGCGAAGGACCCGGGCGAGTTCGCGTGGGTCCGGCCGGTCCCCACCGTCGTCCGGACGCGCCGCGCCGGCCAGCCATTCGAGGTGCCGCGGGTCCATTTCCAGTTCGTCGGCGAAATCGAACCAGTACCGCGTCCCTTCGGCGATCCGGGCCGGGTCCTCCCGGTGGGCCATCTCCAGGAACTCGGTGGGCACCCGGCCGAACTTCTCGCTCACCCGCACCACGTCGTCGACGGGAAGACCCGCCCGGACAAGCTTTTCCATCTCGCCCGGCTCGAACCAGGCCTGCTGAGCCAGTTCCGTGAACTTGTCCCGGCCGATACCCAGCCGCGCCGACCACTCCTCCACCATCTCGGGCGAGGCGTACGGATGGTCCTCCCAGCGAGGGAGCGGCACGCCACGCTCGCCGGGCGGCGCCGCGTCGTACTTCGGCAACTCGTGTGCGGGTGCCGTGAGCAGGGCCCGGGCCAGCACGTCCCCGTCGGCAGCCAGCATCAGCCGGCCCGGCCGGTCCACGCCCCACTGGGCGATTTGGGCCAGCACGTCTTGCCGGGCGGTGTGAATCTCTTCATGGTCTTCGCCCTCGTGCCCGGCGAGCACCGTGAGGTCGCGGTACTCGCTCAGCAGGCGTGCGAAGGCCGCCGCCCGGTCACCGGTGCGGACCTCGGGCGTGTCCTCCAGGAAGTCCGCGATCAGCTTGCGCAGGTGCGGACCCGACCCCGCGAGTGCCGCCAGGTGTGTCACCGGGAAACCCAGCCGCGTGCTGAGCTGGGCGTACCGGCCCAGTTCGGCGCCCCGCGCCCGCAGATCCTTCTCGATCTCCTCGACGATCCGTTCCGCGTCCCGTTTGGCCGACCGCCCGAGCACGACGCCCTCGCGCTGGACGACGCGGGCGAAATCGTCCCGGAACGCCACCAGGTCCGCCGGCCGTGGTTCGAGCGCCAGGCGCCTGCGCTGGTGGTACTCCATCAGCAGAGGCCGCACCTTCGCGCTCAGCAGAGACGCCACCTCGCGCACCACGTCACCGTTGGGCAGTCCCACGAGCCCGGCCAGTCGGTTCGGGTCGTCCGCGAACTTTTCCGCGAGCCGCACCCATTCGTACCGTTCCCGGGCGAACGCGGACGGGAGGCCGTGCAACAACTCCGGCGACACCGCGCGGGGGCCGGTGATCCGTTCCAGCACCGGCAACTCGTCCGCGCCCCACCCGAACCGGTCGGCCGCGCGGACCAACAGACGGAGGTCGCCGTCGGTGCGGACCCCGTACGGGCGCAGGCGTTGCCGCAGGCCCTCCGCCAACTCTTCGACTGTCGGCGCGTCACCGGCCGCACGCGCCACCTCGGTCAGGTGCGGAGCCAGCGTCCGCAACCGGCCCGGTGCCTCACCCACCAGATGTGCCAGCTCAAAAGCCGTCCGCGTGTCCGGCAGTCCGGCTTCACGCGCCAACCGCGAGGCGTCGTCGAACACCCGGATCGGCGATTGATCGTGCGCCCGCGCGAAATCGGCCAGACGGTGCGCATCGGGCCCGCCCAGGTGCCCCGCGAAGCGATCCAGCCCGACCGGATGACCTGACGCGGCGGCGTCTTCCTCGAACGACTCCACGGCCCGCAGCGCGTCGGGTCCCCATTCCTCCCGGTCCGCGAGGTCGACCAGGTGGCGCACGTCGTCGTCGGTCCGGACACCGAAGTGCGCCAACCGTTCCCGCAGTCCCGTGGCCAGATCCGCGCCGGCCAGCCGCGTGCCACCGGCCTCGGCGACGATCTCCGCCAGGTGCGGCGCCAGCACCCGCATCCGGCGCGGGTCCGCGCCGACCTGCCGCACCAGTTCGAAAGCCGGGCGCAAACGCTTCAACCCCGCGTCGGCGGTCAGCCGCGAGACACCACGGAACACCACCTGCGGCGCCTGATGCAGCGACAGCGACAAGTCGGCCAGACCGTGCGCGTCCGCCTCGCCCAGCCGATCCGCGAGACGCAGCAGGGCAGCGGGTTTCGTGGCGGGATCCAGAGCGGTCAGTTCCGCGAACCGCGGCTCGGAGAGACCCAGCCGTCGCGCGGTCGCCGAAGTGGCCAGGTATTCGGCGCGGGCCCGTCGGTCGTACGACGGCGGAGCCCCGGCGTCCCGGCCCGCACGTCCTCTGTCACCGACCAGATCCGGCCGCCGCTGCGCCTCCGCCTCGTGCGCGGGTTCCGCGGCGGACGGAGAGTCGCCGGCCGAGCCCTTCGTGTGGAGCTTGAACCACACCTTGACGTCCGAACCCCGGAGATCCGGCGAGGTCCCCTCCGCGGGGTCGGGGAAGCCGACCATTTCGACGCCGTCGTGGTATTCCACGAACATCGCATGCCCCACACCGTCCTTTTCGGACAGTGTGATGACCGACCCCTCGGCGCCGGGCCCTTCGGCCCGAAGGCGAGCACGCACCTCGTCGAAACCACCCGGGACCAGCCGGTAAGTCCCGCCGCTGAGCTCGCGCTCCAGCGCCGCCGTCGGCTGCGGCCCGTCCGTCGCCGGTGCCTCGAACCGTTGTGGAGCTCCCGCCCGCTCGGCCTCCCGGCTCTTGACCATCTGCGTCAGCGCGGGCGCGCAGTTCAAGGTGTGACCGGGCATGCCGATCGCGTACCGCATCCGGTTGATCCCGGCCACCGACGGGCGAACCAGGTCCACGTAGCCGTAGCGCGCGAACTCCTCGCGGAAGGCCGCGTCCGCCTTGATTCGATCCGCTTCGGCCGCCAGGTCGCTCCGGAGGTCGTCGATCCGCTCCCGGGTAACGTCCTCGATCGGCCCCAGCACCCGCTGCACCGGCGCGAGCGGCGTGTGTTCGTCGAGTCCGAGGCGCTGCCGCTGGCCGGACGCCCACTCCGGGAACCGGGCGACGACCTCCTCCGGGTCCACGCTTCCGTCCGCCCGGCGCACGGTCGGGCCGGCCGAGGCCACGAACGCCGCGATGACCTCCGGGTCGCCCATCAGCCGCGTCGCCATCGCCAGCATCCGGAACGGCGTGACCCCGATGGTCTCGGCCGCCTTGCCGATATCGGGAAGCTCCCCGGCATCGGCGCGTCGCCCGGTCACCCGCGCCAGCCCCACGACGGTCGGCAGGTGCTTGCGCCCGACCGCCTCGACGACCTTCGTCAGGCCGGTGAGGTCGGCCTGCTCCACCAGGATTTCCGGCAGTTCGTCGATGCCGCGCTCGGCGACGGCCTCGCGGACCTGTTCGCCGTCGATCCACCAGGCATGGGACAGGCCGTCGAATTCGCGTTGGCGCGCGGGCCTCGTGCGGTCCACGGCAAGCGCCATGCCGAGGTAGTCAGGCCGCACACCGGTTTCGCCTGCCCACTTTTGCGCGTCGCGGAGCAGGTCGTTCGTGGCGGGCCGTTCCCACGGCACCCACCGTTGCGCGAACCTCGACGCCTGAATGACCTCGTCCGGCGAGGGGCGCCGGTGGGCGAAGAAGGCGTAAACCTGCTGAGGCGTCCAGCCCAGGCGCGAGGCCAGCGTGTCGACCTTGTCCTCGGCGTCGGTGAGCGCGCGCCATTCCGTCGTGAACGCTTCGGGTTCATCCAGGCTGCGCAGCAGTTTGGGGAACGGTGCCAGCCCGCGCGGGTCGGCGCCGACCTGTGATACCAGACGTTCGAAACGACCGGGGTCCACGCCCAGTTCCGCCGCGACCTTCGCCGGCTCGTGGGCGACCGGAGGCTGAGCCTCACCCAGCCGCTGCCGGATCTCCGCGCCCACTTCGCGCAGCACGTCGCCGGACAACCAGTGCAGCTCCCCGAACATCTCACCGCGGTCGCGCAGAACCTCACCGACGACCTTGAGCGGAACGTCCTTCGACAGTCCCAGCGGCCCGCGCACCCGCTCCTGCCATGCCGGGAAGCGCTCCAGGACCTTGGTGGTGTCCACCCTCCCCCGCGCGTTCCAGACCACCGCGCTGCCCATCACCACGAACGCCGCGATGTCCTCCGGGTTCTCCCCCAGTTCGGCCGCCAGGCCGAAAAGCTGGATCGGGCGCATGTCCGCGTAGCCGGCGAGCCGCTCGATGTCCCGGGTCACGCCGGTCACCCACTCCGGCGACGGCTGCCGTTCGGCCAGGAACCGGTACACCTCCCCGGGCGGCAACCCGATCACCGAGGAGAGCCGGTCGACGCGGTTCTCGATTTCGTGCAGCGCCGCCAGGTAGCGCGCGTTGTAGGACCCGTCGCGGTCGACCAGCCGCCGGGGAGAAGACAGCAGATCCTTGAACGACGCCAAGGCCTTCGGGTCGGCGCCGAGTTCCCGCCCGAGGTCGCGCGCGATCCTGGTGGACCAGCCCTCCTCCGCCTCCGTCAGGTCCTGGGCCGCCGGTTTCACCGAGCCCCAGAACCGGTTGAGGCCGTCGATGAGGGCGTTACGGGTGTCCACCGCGATCCGGTTCAACGTTTCGACGGCGACGGGATCACTGCCCTGCGCCGCCTCGATCACCGCGCGGTCCTGCGGGGGAAGGTTCGCCACCAGATCGCCGAACTCCTGCTTGCCCGGCACCCGTCCCACGCCGTCGATGCCGTGGAACGCGACCTTCGCGATGCTCTTGGTGACGTTCATGTTCAGGCTGGTGGCGGCGTAGTGCGTGAGCTGGTCGGTCCACGTCTTCCGGGACGCGTGACTCTGGATCAGCTTCGTCAGGCCGGTCTCGTCTTCGCCCACCAGCTTGGCGATCCGGCTGCCGTCGGTCCGGACCGCCAAGCCGTCGTCGAAGACGGCGATCCCCTTCGACAACGTCTTGTGCCGCCAGTCGGGGTCGCGCTGTTTCAACAGCGAGTCGAGCAGCCCCTGGCCTTCCCTTGAGCCATAGGTGAACTTGCCCGTGTAAGGGTTCTCGGTACCGAAAGTGACGTCCTGCTCCAGCTGGGCGTCCTTGACGCGGACGAAGGTGTTGACCTCCGGGAAATACACGCTGCGCGGGTCGTGGATCGACATCGCCCGCCGCACGGTCAGGTCCAGCTCGACCGCCGCGTTGGCCAGGTCACCGTCTTCGGGGCGCAGCCGGTAGCCACCAGTGATCACTTCGGGCGCGGCGCCCCCGTTGTTCTTCACCCTCCCGTCGACCGCGTCGAAAAGCGGGCCCTTGGGCGTGACCATCGAATGCACGTCGGCGTCGCCGACGTGCAGATACACCTCGTTGCCCTGGCCCTTGCCCCGGATGTCCGAAATCATCCGTTCGGTCAGCGGATGGCGCGCGATGGTTTCCCGGATCGCGCCGTAGGGAATCGTCCTCTGCGAGATGAGGTCGGTGACCGGGTTCTTCCAGGTGAAGCCCACCACGGCCGCCGGGAACGTCCCGTGCTCTCCCCATTCCCTCTCGAACTCACGGACCTTCCTGGCGACTTCGGCTTCCTTGCCGTGGACTCCGTTGATGCCGATGACCAGGGCGAACCGGCCCTCGTGCGAATTCGGGGAGAATCCTTCCGCGTACTTCCTGGCGATGGCGGCCAGATCGTCGCCGGTGGTGGCGGGCACCGTCGCCACGATCCCCGAGGCGTCCCTGTTGCCCTCGTTCCGTTCACCCAGCGGTTTACCGACGAAACCGGTTTCGGCGACCGAGCGGAAACCGTAGTCCTTGAGGGCCTGATGCAGGTCGGGCTTGCCACCGATCACCGCGGGCGGCTCGGGGTCGTGCGCGATCAGGAGGGACGACTCGCGGGTCAGACCGTCGATGAGGGTGTTCCGGGTTTCGAGCGCGATCCGGTGCAACATTTCGGCGGCGACGGGGTCGCTGCCGTGCGCGGCCTCGGTCGTCGCGCGGTCGCTCTCGGAAAGGTTCGCCACCAGTTCGGACAGCTCCCGCTTTTCCGGCGCCGGTCCCCTGCCGATGCCTTGGAACGCGATGTCGGCCAGTGCCTCCGACAACTTCGGGTCGAGCTTCGTGGCGGTGGCGATGTATCGGGAGAGGTGGCCGGCCCAGGCGGACTTGGTCACATGACCGTTCCCGCCGGTGCGGGGGCCGTCGGCGTGGACCGACATGCCGGGGTCGAAGACGGCGAGGTCGCCGGACCGGCTCGCGGCGCGCCGTTCCAGCACCGAGGCGAACAACCCTTGCGCGTCCGGGAGGCCGTAGTCGAGCTTCGCGGCGCTCCAGATGCCGGCGCCGCGGTCGGCCACCCGGCGGCCGATCTCTTCGGAAAGCGTTGCCCAGTGCCCGGCGTCGACGAACGGAACGGGCTTTCCCATCGTCCCGTCGCGCAGCATTGCCGCGACCTTGAGCGGTACTTCGTCGGTCAGCTTGCGGCGCACGACATCCGCGCCTGCCGCCAGCACGTCGTCGTCGCGCGAGATCTCGTTGACCGCGCGGTTCACCGCGTTCGTCGTGACGGTGTCGACGACTCTCGACACGAAAGCGCCGGTGTCGAACCGCGGCGCCGCCGCGGTCACCGCCTCGGCGAACGTCCTGTCCTCCGCGAGCCCGTCGGCGACCTGCTGCCACAGCGCCCTGACCTGGTCGCCGGCGAACCAGGGTTGTTTGCCGGACGGCCGCCGCTCACCACCGTCTTCGGTTTCCCGCAGCGCACGAGCCAACGAGGTGAGCCGCTGGGTCAACGCCGCGTGCACGTGGTCGCGCACCGCCTCGCGCAAAGCGGAACCGGCTTCTCCGCCAGGGCCGTCCACGTCGAACACCCCGAACCGCGCATCAGCCGTGGCCAAGGCGGCGACCTGGTCCGCCAGGGGCCGGACCGTGTCGGCGAGCACGCCGTCGCCCATCGAATCGATCAGGTCGGCGAAGTCCGTCGCGGTGCGAGGGGGCTTCGCGCCGCGACCGGGCTGCTTCAACTGGTTGCTCATGGCGGCCCGGAGACGCGCGTCGTTGCCGGCCGTGCGCAGCGCCTCGACCACGTCCTTGACCAGCGCGGCGCGATCCACCGCGGGGACGCCCAGCCGCTCGATCTCCGTCGCCGCGATCCCGCTCACCGCGCTGGTCAAGGAGGCAGACGCCTCTTCGAAGGAAAGATTCCGCGCCGGATGCCCGAACCGGTTCAGGACGAAGCCTGGCTTGGCGTCCGGTGCTTCGGCCTCACCGGAACGGCTGCCCTGCCATTCCTGGACGTAGCGATCGAAGCGGCGGGCGAATTCGGGCAGGCTCTCGGCATCGGTGCGGGAAGCGGAGAGATCGGCGAGATCGGCGAGGTGCTCCTGGCGGCCGGCCACCTCGGGCAGGGCGAATCCCTCGCTTCCCTCCGGCACATAGGTGACCAGCGACCCGTCGGCGGCCGATTTCGCCAGCACGGTGAGGTAGTTGCTGCGGAGGTCGTGCGGGTGAACGGTGAGACTGCCACGGCTTGCCGCCAGCCGGATCTCCCCTTCGGCGGCCGCGGCGACGCGCAGGTAGTCGGCCACCGGAACGAGGAACGAACGCAGGACCGGCTTCGCGCTCGCGGCCCGGGCCGTTTCGCTCTGGCGCTCGGGGAGCAACTCCATCGCCCGCGACGGCCGCGTGGCACCCACCCAGGCCTGTGACCTCGCTCCCGGGGCCATCGTGACCTTGCCCGCCTCGTCCTGGTGGACATCGTTGAGCTTTTTCCCCGGCACCACGGCGGTGTAGATCCGGACGTAGTGCCGCCCGGCCACGGTCTCGACGTCGAAGTCACCCCGGCGCAGCGGAGGAGTCCCCGGACCGTCCGGTCCGTGACCGTCCTCACGCGACCGTCCTATATGGACGTTCTCGCGCGTGCCCAGGTACCCCGTTTTCCCGCCGTCCACGATGTGCACCGGCCGTCCGGCGGCAGGCCCGAACGCCGACCACGTGCCGTCCCGGCCGAGCACATGGATCCGCAGTCCCGTTGCGTCACCGAGGCGCGCGAGATCCTCGACGTCAGGGTGTTCCCGGCCGAACTCCTCCAGCTTCCCGGAAATGCGGGCGAACTCGCGCGGAGCGCCGGCCGGCAGGCTGCGCACGATGGCGTCACGGACGTTCTCCGCCCGGCTGCCCCGCGCGGGCACCACGGTCTCGAAATCATGCAGGTGGAGTTGCGCCCGCTGCTGAGGGCTGAAGGCGTCCCGCGACCCGGATTCGCCGCCACGGTCCGCGCCCGGCGCCTGCGAGTAAACGCTTTCCTGGTTCGCCCGCCAGATCAGGGCATCGACATCGCGCGCATCGGCCGCCTCGGCGTCCCGGAGGCCGAGGTTCGCGGCACCGAAGGTGACCTCGTCCTCGAGCCGGTCACCGTGCAGCCGCACGAAGGTGTTCCCCTCCGGGAAGACCACGCTGCGCGGGTCGACGTTCGCCATGGCCTGCCGGACGGAAAGGTCCAGTTGCGCCGCAGCATCGTCGGAAAGCGGTTCGAAGCCACCACTGATCACCTCGGGCGGGTGGTCGCCGTGACTCTTGACCGCCGTTCCGACCGCGTCGAAGAGCGGACCGTGGCGGGTGGCCATGGACCGCACGCCGGCATGGCCCACGTGCAGATACACCTCGTTGGCGCCGCCCTCCCGACGGATCTCGGAGGCGAACCGCTCCGTCAGCGGATGACGCGCGATCGTCTCACGGATCGCGCCGTGGGGAACCGCGGCCACCCCGTCCACCGGGCTCTTCCAGGTAAAGCCCACCACGGCCACCGGGAACTTGCCGTTGTCCCCCCACGCGCTCTCGAAATCCCGGATTTGCCGCTGGATTTCGGCTTCCCTGCCGTGAACGTCATGGAGTCCGATGACCAGTCCGAACCGGCCCTCATGCGAATCCCGGGAAAAGCCGCCGGCGTATTTCCGGGCCACCTCGACGAGATCGTCACCGGTGGTGGCCGCCACCGTCGCCACGATCCCGGCCGCGTCCCGGTTGCCCGCGTTGCGCGAGCCCAGCGGGCCACCGACGAAACCGGTCGTGGCCACCGACCGGAACGCGAAGTCTTCGACGGCCCGGTGGAACCCGGGCGTGCCACCGGTCGGCTCCGCCACCGTCGCGGAATCGTCGACGGCGGAGGCCGCGTCGAACAGGCCGTCCTCGACGTGGGCCGCCACCCGGCGGCCGACCTCGGCGGACAGCTCGGACCGGTACCCGGCGTCGAGGAACGCGAAGGGCTTGCCCATGGCCTCGTCGCGCACCGCGTCGCCCACCTTGGGCAGCACTTCATCGATGATTTTCCGGCGTAACTCGTCGGCGCCGATCGCGGTGAGGTCCTCACGCAGAAGTTCGTTGAGGGCGTTCCTGGCCAATCGCTTCAGCACGGAATCGGTGGCGGCCGTCACGAAGGCACCGGGGTCGAGCCGCGAATGCCCCTCGGCGAGGGCCGCGGCGAGGTCGCCGTCTTCCGCGAACGTGTCGACGACCTCGTTCCACACGGCCTGGCTTCGTGCCCCGCTGAACCATCCCGCTCGGTTGTCCCCCACCGGCAGTTCCTCCAGCGGGTGCGGCCGGTCGGCGTCGGCGGCCGTGAGCTCGTTCGCCAGCGAAGTGAACCGCTTCACCAGCGCGTCCCGCAGATGGTCACGGACCGTCTCGTGCAACGCGGAACCGCTCGCACCGGCCGGGGCGAACGCCCTGAACCGGGTATCGCGGACGACCATCGCGGCGGCCCTGTCCGCGAACGGCGCGACGGTGGTGGCGAGCGAACCGTTGTCCCCGAGCCTCGCGACCGCCTCGGCGAACTCCCGCGCGGTAGCCGGAACGCCGTTGTCGTCCGGTCCTTTCAGCTTGGCCATGGGGTTCAGGCGGTGGACATCGGCCTGGATGCCACGAAGGAGACCAGTCACGTTCTCGACGAGTTTGGCGGTGTCCACCGGTGGCGGGCCAAGGCGGTCGACCTCCGCCGCGGTCAGGTGGCGCAACGCATCGGTTATCTCGGCCGACACGCGAGCGAAGTCGAATTTCTTCGACAAAGGACCGAACCTGTTCAGGAAGAAGTTCAGGTCCCCGTCGGTATCCCGCGGTGGCGTGCCCGGAGAGCCCGCCAGGCCGGACGCGCGTTCGCGCCAGGTCTGGGCATACTGTCCGAGATCACGCGCGAGCACACGCAGCGATTGAAGGTCGTTTCGGAAATGGGCGGTCCCGTTCCGCCATTCGAACCAGGGATCGTGATAACGCCCCAGTTGGTCGGACACGAAGTCTTCCGGAATACCGAGTTTGGCGTAGAGATCGGCGAGATGCTCCTGACGCCCGGCCAGTTCCGGCAACGCGAAGCCCGCGCTCTTCTCCGGCACATAGGTGACCAGGGACCCTTCGAGGGCTGCCTCCTGCAACGCGACGATATCGTCGTGCCGGAAACCGAACTGGTTGGCTTCGGCCCTCCGGTCGACGCTGTCCCTTCGGATCACGTTCGTCGCGATGCGCAGATAGGTCTCCGACGGAACGAGGAACGACCGCAGGACCGGCTTCGTTTCCGGGTTTCCTGCCCACTCGTGCTGATACTTGGCGAGCCACTGCACCGCACGCCACGGACGCCCGCCACCCGACCAGAACCGGGAACCCGATCCGGTCCGTATCGCGATCTTGCCCGTCTCGTCCTGGTGGACGTCCTTGAAGGTGCTCCCTTCAGGCGCTGGATTGACCACCGCGGTGTAGAAGCGGACGTAGTGCCGACCGGCGATGGTCTCGATCTCGAAGTCGCTCCGATGGATCAGGTCGCCGGACCCGACGGCGGTCGACCCTGGGTAGGCGATGCCCGTCCGTCCGATCTGGACGGATTCCCGGGTGGCCAGAGGCCCGTTTTCGCCGTCGGCGACCAGATGCACCGGCCGCCCGGTGACCGGCCCCGAGGCCGTCCAGGTCCCGTCCTCTTCGAGCACGTGGACGCGCAACCCCGCGGCCTCACCGATCCGCGACAGATCCGTGACGTCCGGGTGTTCCCGGCCGAACTCCTCCAGCTTCCCGGAAATCCGGGCGAACTCGCGCGGCGCGTCCTTCGGCAGGCTGGTCAGGATCGCATGGCGAACGTTTTCCGCCGGGCTTCCCTCCGCCCGCTCCAGCACCTCGAAGCCGTGGATGTCGAGTTGCTCCCGCTGCGGGGCGTTGAAGGCGTCCCGGGACCTGACACCATCGGGCGGCGGGGTCTCCATGTCCTGCTGCCGGTCCGCGCGCCAGCGCCCGAACTCGTTCTGGAACGGCCCCTCCTCGGCCGTCCGCATCGTGAAGTCCTTGTCCTCGACGCGGCCGTCCGCCGCGATCACCGCATTGATCTGCGCGAGGGTCGAGAAGGTCTCCGCCTTGGCCATGAAGGCTTCGACCTCGCGGGGATCGACGGGCGCGAAATTCCCGATGTCAAGGGTCGCCTCCGGCCGGCGGTCCCCGGCCGGCTGGGCAAGCAGGCCGTCGATGAGGGCGTTCCGGGTCTCCACCGCGATCCGGCCCACCGTTTCGGCCATGCCGGCGTCGTGCTCGCGTGCCGCTTCGATCGCCACGCGGTCACTCTCGGAGAGGTTCGCCACCAGGTCGCCGAATTCCGCCTTCTCCGGCACCGGTGCCGTGGCGTCCCGGCCTTCGATGCCCTGGAAGGCGATGTTCGCCATGGCTTCCGACAGGCGGGGGTCGAGCGTCGTGGTGGTGGCGAGGTAACGGGAAATGTGCCCGGTCCAGGTGGCCTTGCCGGCGAAGCCGTCCGTCGGCGCCCTCCGCATGGTGGCGGCATGGTCGGTCAACCGGTCGGCGATCTCCGCCGACAACCGGGTCCAGTATCCCGCGTCGATGAACGGGGCGGGGTTTTCCGCGGTCCCGTCGCGCAGGCTCGCCGCCGCCTTGGGCAGCACTTCCTCGGCAAGCTTCCGTCGCAGCTCGTCCGGGCCCACCGACAGCAGGTTTTCGTGCATCAGTTCGTCGAGCGCCTGATTCACGGCCTTCTTCAAGACCGTGTCGGTGAGCGTCGAGGCGAACGCGTCCGGGTCGATTTGCGAATGCGCCTCGGCGATGACCTCGGCGAGTTCCTTCTCCCCGGCGAGCGCGTCGACGGCGTCGTTCCACACCGTCCTGATGCGGTCACCGGAGAACCAGCCGTGGTTCTTGCCCTTGCCCCCGGGCACGTCTTCGATCGGATGCCGCCGGCCGTCACCGGCCTCCGCGAGTTCCTCCGCCAGTGACGAGAACCGCCGGGTCATCGACCTGCTCATGTGCTCATGCACGGTGTCCCACAGGGTGGGGGCATCCGGGTCGTCCGCCGCGGAGTCGAACGACTTGAACCGGGGATCGTTGCCGAGGACCGAAAGGGCCCGGCGCGCCCAGGGCATGACCGTGTTGGGCAGCGAGTTGCGCTGCACCATCGACCGGATCGTTTCGGCGAACTCCAGCGCGGTGTCGGCGGTCCGGCGCCGGCCCTTCCCGGCGCCTGGTTTCACCAGGCCACCCATCGCTCCCCGGATGCCACGGTCGATGTCGTAGCTCTCGCGGAGCGCGCCGATCAGGTCCCGGAGCAGTTTGGCGGAGTCCACCGGCGGTGGGCCGACCCGCTCGATCGCGTCCTTGGCGATGCCGGGCAGCGAAGCGGTCACCTCGGCCGCCAGCCCGTCGAAGTCCAGGTTCCTCGCGGGAGGACCGAACTTGTTCAGGAAGAAGTTCAGCCGCCTGGCCCGCTCGGCTTCGCCGGAGGGCGGCTTCGGCGGGTCGATGTCCGGGATCCGGTCGCGGTCGGGTTCGAAGAACGCGCGGGAATCCCCGCCCCGCCAGGTCTGGTAGTGCTCGCGGAGATCGCGGGCGAGATCGCGCAAGCGGGCGGCACCGCCGTGGAAGACCGGCCCGCCGGTGCCCGTTTCCGGCCACTTGAACCAGGGATCGTTCCCCCGGCCGAGGCCCGTGGACACGAAGTCTTCCGGAATACCCAGCTTGGCATGGAGATCCGCGACGTGCTCCTGCCGGCCCGCCAGCTCCGGCAGCGCGAACCCTTCACTCCCCGGCGGCACGTAGGTCACCAGCGACCCGTCGAGGGCCGACTCCCGCAGGGCGGTGAGGTCCTCGCCGCGAATACCGAACTGGTTGACGTCCTGGCCCTGGTCGACGTTGAACGTGCGGCGGCCGGACGGGTCGGTGATCCCGGTGGAGGCCGAGGTGACGCGCAGATAGGTGTCCAGCGGGACGAGGAAGGACCGCAGAACCGGATTCACGTCCGGCTTGCCGGCGTTGTCGTGCTGGTACTTCGCGAGCCACTGCACGGCACGCAACGGCCGTCCTGCCCCGGCCCAGAACTGCCCCGCCGACCCGCTGGACACCGTGATCCTGCCCGAGGGGTCCTGGTGGACGTCCTTGTGCTTCCCGCCGGGCTCGACCGGGTTGACTATCGCGGTGTAAATCCGGACGTAATGCCGCCCGGCGACGGTCTCGACATCGAACTCGCCGCGGTGGACGAGTTCGGGCCCCATCGTGGTCGAACCCGGGTAGCTGACCCCGGACCGTCCGATGTGGACATTCTCGCGGGTGGCCAGGTACCGGGTGCCCGCGTCGTCCACCACATGCACCGGACGCCCGGTCACCGGCCCGAACGCCGACCACGTGCCGTCCGGGCCCAGCACATGGATCCGCAGTCCCGCCGCTTCGCCGATCCGCTCCGGATCCGCGTCGCCGGGATGCGCCCGCGCGAACTCTTCCAGCTTCCCCGAAATCCGCGCGAACTCCCGGGGAGCGTCCGTCGGCAGGCTCCGCACGATCGCGTCCCGGATGTTCTCCGCCCGGTCGCCCGGCGAAGGCACGAGAACGTCGAAGTCGTGCACATCCAGTTGCGCCCGCTGTTCCGGAGTGAATTCCTCCCGTGGCACCACGTTCTCGGGCGTCCGGTCGCCCGCGCGGGGTTCGGGGACGTCGCCGCGGGGCGGCACGGGCGGATGGTCGCCGTCCGGTGCCCCGGCACGCTCGGCGTCGACGGCATCGTCGAAGAGTTTCTTCAGCTCCGCGAACTTCGCCCGGTAGTCACGGTCGGCACTCGAATACTCGAACGACCGGCCGTCCTCGCCGGTCTTCAGCGCGCCCGTGGCCGGATCCCGCTCGAACCCGGACTGCGGATCGGGTCCGGCCTCGACCTTGCCGGTCCGGTCGTTGACGAAGGCCGCGTCGCTGGTGTAGGAGGAGTAGTCCGCCTGGTAGTACTGGTGGTACTCCTCGAAGAACTTCCGCACGTCCGTGGCGGAAACCGGCGAGCCGTCCGGGTTGCCCGCCCGCACCGCCAGGTCCCGGATGAACTCGTAGGCGCCCTTCGCGTCCACTCCCCCCTTGGCGCGGAAATAGAACCCGAACGGGTCGGCGTCGACCATGGACCGGACCAGCAGGAACTCACGGGTGTCCGGCCACAGTCCCTCGTGCCGGTTCATCTGTATCACGGCGCCCAGGTGCTCGGGCTCCGCGTCGTGACGATCCTGGTTCTCACCGAAAAGGTTCTTCGAATTCACCTTCTCCATGTCATGGAACAAAATCGCTTTCACCAGCGCGTCACGAGAAACGAAACGGGCACTCTCGTCGTCGTCCCGCGTGAGCTTGAGGAACTGGTTGAGCACCATCTGGGCGTGCTCGCCGAAGGAGTGCGGGCCGGGCTCCGGCTTCACCCGGTATCGCTCGCCCCCGGGCTGCTTGGCGATCACCTCGTCGAACTTCCGGCGCAGCATCTCGTGCGCGTCGGTCTTCCCCGCGTCCAGACCGTCGACAAGCGTGTCCAGGATCTTTTTCGCCGACGTCGGCCGGAGATCACCCACCTCCCGGACGACGGCCGCCGAAACCTCCGCGCCGACCTCCCGCTGCCGCGCGAGCTCCTCCGGGTCATGCCACTGCGTATGCGAACGCTCCTGATTCGCCCGCCAGCGCCCGAACTCGTTCAGGAACGGCCCGTCCTCGGCGGTCCGCGTGTTGAAGTCCGACCGGTTGCGCTTGGCGTCCGCCGCGATCGCCGCGGCGATCTCCGCCTGCGTCGCGAAGTCCGGCACCTTGGCCATGAAGGCGTCGACCTCGCGAGGATCGACCGGCACGAACCCGCGGTTTCCGTCCGGCGGCGCCACGCTGCGCGGATCGACGTTCGCCATCGCCTGCCGCACCAGCTGATCCAGGGCCGGCCCGTCCTCGTTTCCCGCGATGTCCCGTGCCTGGGCCCCGCTGCCGAGGAAGCCCGGCCTGCCGTCGGCGGCGCTCGTCCAGTGCGCGGGCGGCCGCTCGTCGTGGGCCCATTCGGGCAGTGAGGCCGGTGTGGCGCGCTCGGGAATCCGCATGAGCCAGACCGGGCGGTCGGAGCCCCTCGGGTGGACGACCTTGGGAGGCTCGCCGGGCTTGGACAGCGAGCCGTCCTTGAATTCGACGACACCACCGTGCCGGTCGGCGGTCTCGCCGGGTCGCGCCGCGCGATGCGACACGTTGAAGACGTGGCCGAGGTTGCCCTTGCCACCGACGACCACCGCGCTCTCGGCGCCGATCGGCGCGTCTTCCATGATGCCGCGAACGGCGTCGAAGCCGCCTTCGATGTGGTCGTAGTCCCCGCCGAACGCTTCCCGCAGCGCCTCGGCCAGCACCGGTCCCTTGGCGGGCGGCAGGATGAAGGGCTGGCCGAACTTGCCGGTGTTGTAGACGGCGACGGTGGCCGGGGCGCAGTTGAGTTCATGGGCGGGCTCGACCTCCATGCGGCCCGGGTTGGTGAAGACGAGGCCGGGGAAGAAGTCGTCGCGGTAGGCGTCTTCGGTGGAAGGCGAGGTGAAGATGTCCGCGGTCACCAGCCGCGCATCGCCGAGGACGCCGGGGGCGCCCCGTTCTCCGGGAACCGCGCCCCGCGTGCCGGCGAGCGGTCGCAGGCCGTCGTGGTGGGGGCGGTCCTCCCATCCCCGCTGCGACGGCTCTTCCGGCTCCTCGGCCACCGTTTCCAGCCGTGACACGGTCGCCGGCGCTTTCAGCCCGAGTTCTTCCAGCCCCAGGCGGTCGACCGCGAGCGTGATCGGCTCGTCCCGGCCGACGCGGATGGTCTTTTGCCACCCTTCGGGCACCTTCTTGCCACCGTAGAAGGGGGTGATCCGCCAGCGGGGGGTGATCTCCACGAGGTAGAGCGGCCCCTTCGGGCGCTCGCCTCCTGGCTGGCCGGGATCGCGCTCGGTGGAGTGCTGGTGCTGGTCGCCCCAGACGTGCAGGAGCGGGAAGTGGATGGGCTCGACCCCGGTCATCGCGGTCCGGTAGGACCCGATGTTGTCGACCATTCCGCCCCGGGCGTCGCCCATGATGGTCCAGTACGGTTCGAGGCTCTGTTTGCTTCCTCCCGTCTCCATCGCGCGCTCGGAGAGATACCTCGTCAGTTCCTCGCCTTCGAGCACTTTCAGCAGCTTGCGCTGGGTGACGTGCGCGCCGACCAGGACCGACTTGAGCCGGTCACCGTTGCCCTCGTTGACATCGAAGGTGATCTCGTGCTGTTCCCGGGTGAAGGCCTCGGGCAGATGTCCGCGAAGCAGGCCGTCTCCGTGCGCCTCCACCAGCAGTTTGTTCAGAGTCGCCGGCCGCAGCACGGGACGCGGGAGCTGGCCCGGTTCGTTGTATCCGCCGCGAGCCAGCGTTTCGAACGCCGACCGCAGTTTCGGTGCGGCGAACGGCTCGACGAAGATGTTCGCCCTCGTACGGCCGGACGAGTCCACGCTGAACCCCTGCTGCGCACCGGCCCTTTCCTGCTCGGTGTGCCACATTCCGTGGGCCGTGTCGAGCGGGGCGGGCTCGTGCCCGTGCTCCGGGATGGTCTCGTCCATTCCGAGTGTCGAACGGGTCGCCCCGCGCAGGGCGAACTTCGCCTGCCAGGGTTCGCCGAACCGCCGGGCGAAGGCGGGCAACGGCAATCCCAGCCCGTTGAGCCCGCCCTCCACCAACTTCCCGTAGGTGCCGGGACGCTGGTACGGATAGACGTCCACGGTGACGTCGAGGTCGTGCAAGAACTGGACCTTGTCGGCGCTTCGCGTCTCGATCCGGCTGCCGTCGGTCTGCCCGCGCGCCGAGCCGCGCTCGTCGGCGTTGTTCCACTCGGTGCCCACCTCCGCGAGGCTGAGGGTGCCCGGCCCCTTCTTGCCGTTGGCGGCATAGAGACCGAGCCCGGCGGCGTAGTCCGCGGTCCAGGCGGTCTGGACGTTCTCGCTGTTTTCCCCGGTCACATCGGTGCTCCGGGTGGTCCGGGCCCCCTCGATCGTCCGGTGATACCTGCCCTCCCCTGGCTTGGCGCGCAGCACCATGAGTTGTTCGAGCTTGCCGAAGGCGGTCTGGCCGGTCACCAGCACCGGCCATCCGTCAGTGATCAGGTGTTCCAGCAGTGCGTCGTTCCCGGCCGAGGCCAGTTGCGGGCCGAGCACGTCCTCGATCGCCCGCTGGTTGAGGTGATCGATCGCTTCTATCGACGGCGTCTGGAAACGCTTGCCCAGCCTGGCCTTCAGGCGCAGTCCGTCCGCCTCGTCCCGTATCTTTCGCAGGCGCTCATGGACCTCCTGATGGTCCGGACCGCCGCGCCTTCGCACGAGTTCGAGCTCCGCGGATTCGGCATCGAGCGCGTCAAGACGCTCCTTCGCCGCCTTGTCGGCTGCCGTCGCCTGATCCCGGGACCACTTGTCGAGGGCGGTCTTGATGCCGTCGGCAAGCTCCATCGCCGCGTTCAGGCGGTACCAGCGGAGGTTCCCCCTCCCTCTGCCGACGTTGTCCGGCGGACGCACCGGCGGCACGGGACTCTCCGGCGCCGCCGTGACGGGTTCGTGCGTTCCGGCGGCGTCTTCACCGGAATCCACCCGCGTTTCCCGCTCGTAGGCATCCACCTCGGACTTGTTCAGCTTGGCGAGGTCCTGGGGGGCGAGCTTGCCGACGAGGTGGATCTCACTGGCCGGAACCCAGAGCTGGACCCCGTCGCGCACATGGGTCCACTTCGTCTTTTCATACCGCGTCCCGTCGTGCCTGCCTCCGTAAATGTCGATCCAGCGACGCCGCGCTTGTGTCCGGAGCTCGTATTTGACGCCGTAGTTGACCAGATAACCCGGCTCGGTATGGCTCTGCTCGTCCTCGTGGCGCACCTTGGTGCTCTTGTTCCACGCTGTCCGCCGGATGACCCTCGCCGCGAAATCGAAAAGGATCGGGGCGAAGTACACCCCCTTGGCACTCAGCGTCATGAAGTCGCCGACGCCGAACTTCAGCCGGCCCCCGCGCTCCTTGAACGCTCCCGAGACCGAACCGGTGGTCGAGGCGACCTTCTTGGGGAACACCTGACGGTCGGCCCGGCGGACGATCGTCGGGTCGAGGAGGTGGCCCCGTAGCGCGACGCTCCCGTCGAGGTGCCGCAGACCGACCAGCCCGCCGACGTTGTGCGTCTCCAACCGCACTTTGTGCTGGTAGAGCATGGTTTCCTGGAACCGCGCCATCCGCGTCCCCGGCTCGGCCATGGCCTCCAGCTTGTCGACGGCCGCGTCGTTGTCCCCGCTGTCCGGACGGCGATGGTCGTGCGTGCCGAAGACGAACGAGTCGTCGTGCTCGTCGAACGCCTTGGGACGACTGCCGAGGAAGGGCCACTTCAGCCATTCCTTCCACCGTGCCGAGCGGGGCACATCGAGCATCGCGGCCGCGGTGCTCGTCTGCTCCGGTACCGGCTTCAGCCCCTCGAGCTTGTAGTCGGGCGGCAGTTTGCCGGGGCGTGAACGCGTCTCCGGCTCGCCGGGGTCGTGCCAGGTGTCCACCGGGGTTTCGCCGAACCGCTCCGTGCCGGGCCACCAACTGCCGGGGTGAGGCGCGACGGACACGTCGACGTGGCCTTGGATCAGATCACCGTCGTGCCACTGCTCGATCGGTCCCAGATCCGACCGCCGCCCGCCCCTCCACACCGCGAAGTCGGTCGGGTAGCGGAAGCCGTGCGTCTCACCGGGGACGTCGACCTCCTGCTGGTGTTCCAGCTCTTGGGTGATCTGCTCGTCGCGGCCGCTCGCGCGCTTGTAGGTGATCTGGTTGCCGACGAACGCGGCGAGGTCCCCGGACGCGTCGTATTCGACCGCCGCTATCCCGAGGGTCAGGTGCCTGGTCTTGCCGTGGCCGATGCCGACCTGCCGGGTGCCGGTGACCGCGGCGGCGTTCCGCGTGCCTTCGTTCACGCCCAGGTAGGTCGCCTCCGAGCGCTTCATGAACCCCTGCACGAAAAGGTCGCCCGGAGCCCCCCGGTACCACGAGTCGAGCGGCAGCCGCAGCAAGTCGCCGCCGTTGGTCAGCTCACGCACCTTGAGCGGGTCCAGCAGGACTCCGCGGATCAGCGTGGCCAACTCGTTGATCTTGTCGAGCGGGATCTTCCCGCTCTTCGGCGCGGTCCGCAGGAGCCACTGGAAGAGACCCCGTTTCGGGGCGATCACCCCGTCGGCGTTCAACCGGTGCAGGACCCGGCCGGTGATGTCGTTCGCCGTCTCTTCCGTCATCTTGTAGTAGGCGTCGAGCCGGTCAGGGGCCTCGTGCCGCCCGAGACCGGGCGGGTCCTCCTCGGGCGGTGTCGGCTTTTTCTCCGGATCCGTCCGGGACAGCGTGGCGGCGAAATCGGGATCGATCTCCTCCAGCCGGCCCGCGGCCTCCTTCCTGAACTCCCGGTCGAGGTCGGCGAAGGCGGGGATCGGGTCCAGCCATTGCCGGGCAGGCCCGGACTCCGGCGGTGCCGTGTCGGTACGGGTTCCGGCATCCCCGGTAGCGTTCTTCGCGGGCCCTTCGGCGGCACCGATCTGCTTCACGTAATTCCGCCAGAATTCCTCGGAATACTGGTGGAACTCCGTCGTGTGCTGGGGAACCTGGGGCAGCCAGTCCGCGTGGACGAACTCGGGGGCACGCCCCGGAGCGAAACGGACCAGATGGTGCGTCCCGCTCGGCAGGTAGCCGTCGTCGATGGACCGGTAGAGGCGCTTGTCGGCCTCGGTTTCCGGTTCCCAGTACCGGTGCGCGCCGTGGGTGAAGTTCTTGTTGATCGCTTGGAGCCTGCTCATCACGTGCTCGTAGCGACGCTGATCCAGCCGGCGGCCGGTGGCGGCGTCCAGAATTTCGTGGACGTCGATGTCCGCGGCGTAGGGACGGACCTCACCGTCTTCCGTCCGCTCGTGGACGATGGTGTCGCGGAGTTCGACGGTGCCGCGCCGGAGAAGGGTCCGCATCGCCGGATCCTGCTCCTCGAAGGCTTTGAGGCGCTCCAGGTAGCGGGACTCGACCGCTTGCGGACCGCCAGGGACCCGCTCCAGGCGCGGGTCCGCGAGCGAGGGCAACTTCGGCCTGAAGTGGGCGGCCAGCCCCTCGGCCTGCGGCGCGCCGAGCAGGACGTCGATCGCGTTGATGGTCTTGGCCTTGATCAGGGGCGGCTTCGGGAGCGCACTCCCGCTCCGGAGCCACTTCGATGCCGCGTGGTTTCGTTCGCGACCGAGGAAGACGACCTTCTCTTCGTCGACGATGCGTTGGATGTCCCGTTGGTCGCCCTCGTCGTACCCGAAACGCTGCTCGACCTCCCTCTGGATGTCCTCGGGGACCTCGGTCTGCTCGGTACCCCGGCCGCGGCGTTGCCACAGGGTGGCCGTGGCGCCGTCGACGAGGAAGGTCCGGTCGCTGGAGCCGTGCTTGGTGAACGACGGCTCGGGCCTGGCGGGGTCGTCCACCCGCACCACGAACGAGATGTCCGAACGGCGCACGCTCAGCGGGCCGCGCTGGGTCTGCCGCAGCTTGAGGGAGGCGCCGGCGCTGACCGCGTCCATCCGCTGCGTGGCACGGTATCTGTTGTAGGTGCCGCCGGCCGCCTCGCCGGTGGCGCCGGTGATGTCGCCTCCGAGGACCGCGCCACCGTGGCCGCGCCGACGGGTCTGCCCGAGCTGGGACGTGGTCTGGGTACTGGTCTCGTCCTCGTGCTCGATGGTGCCTTCGGTCTCGCGAACGGGCCAGGAGATCGGCGGGCCGCCGTCGGCGCCCCGGAGCCCGACCTGGATCTTCCTGGTCCCCGTCGAGAAGTGGAACACCTCCTCGGCGACACCCCCCGCGAACAACTTTCCGGCGTCGAGGGAGGGAAGCCACTCTTCGCGGAACCGCCGTGCCTCGGGATCGTTATGGGCGAACCCCTCGCGCGTCCCGCGGAAGATCGCGCCGAGCTTGGAAACCGTGGAGGAGAGCCAGTTTCTACCGGACGGCCTGGCCTCGCCGCTGCCGGGGGCACGGCCGGCGATCACCGCGGACACACCGTCGTAGATGTCGCCGAGACCGGAGAACTCGCCGTGTTCGATGGTGCGAGGATCGACCTTCGCGGGCAGCCCCGTGCCTTCGTCGGGCCAGGCCAGGGTGACGTGGTTCTCGACGGTGGAGGTCTGGACTTCGGACTTCCGCCACGGGAACGTGCGCGGCCACCGGACCTCGAGGTCGTAGGTGACGCGGTGCTCGGCCTCCACGGCCGGGATCTCGGACTCGTTGACCTGGACCGTGTGCCTCCGGGACCGGAACACGCCGATGGCCGACGTCAGCCGGTTGACCAACCCGGCCAGCATGAATCGCACGATCACGTAGGGGGTGGGAATCCGGATCCAGAGCGGCTCGAGCAGGGTCGGGGCGTTCTCGGTCGTCGAGTCGATCCCGGGACCGCTCCGGGACCGGCCGGCGTCGAAGTCGGTCCTGGTCTCGCCGATGGCGGTGGGCCTCGCCGGATGGACCTGCTTGACCTTGAGCCGGATCTCGGGGCCGCCGATGTGGGCCTTCTCGCCGAGGTTGACGATGAAACGGCCGTCGAGCGTGTCCTTCTGCCAGCGCTTGTCCAGGTTTTCGTCCGAGAACTCCAGTTCGACCAACCGGCGCCAGGGCGAAGCCTGGCCACCGGTCGCCTTGATGGCGGCCTCGCGGATACCGGCCCACCCGGCCCCGCTGACGAACTTCGGCCGTTGCCTGAGGACCCGGCCGGTGACCTCCTCCGGGGTGCCGATCGCCGGGCGCGGGAGGTCCGGCGGCACGTCGTCCCAAGGCGAACGCGGGGGCGCGTCGGCCGGCGTGGTCCCCTCCCCGTCGCGTGGCGGGGGAATGTCCAGCGCCGGGACATCGTGCGGCGACACGAGTTCTTCGTGCGGCGGGAGGCCTCCTCCCCGGCCGGCACCGAACGAGAAGCCCTCGCCGAGGCCACCACCGGCACCCAGCCCACGGTCCCTTGTGGACGGATGCTCGCCGCCATCGGGTGCGTCGCTCTTCCGGACCGACTCCGGCGGACGGGTCACGTCCGCCGGCCTGGGCATGAACTGCAGGGGCCCGGAAAGATCCGGCCGCCTGAAGGTCTCGCCGTCGAAGTGGTAGACCTTCCCGTCTTCGCGGTCGAAGTGCACCTCTACGGAGCGCGGCCTGGTGGTCCCATCCGGCGCCGCGGCGTGCATCACCAGGAAACCGCGCGGTGCGGAGGCAGAGCGCTGCGCCGCCATCCACCGCTCGACTTCGTCGAGACCGGACACCTTTTCGAAGGTCTCCCTCCGGATGGCGGCGTCCCATCGCAACCGCCTGAACTCGTCGGCGTTGACGATCCGGATGCCCTTGACCTCGGAGGGCTCCAGCGCGTCCCGGGCCGGGGCGACGACCTCCTCCCGGCGCGGCACCGCGGGTGCCGTGTGCATGAAGTACAACTCGCCCGCCAGGTCCGGTCGTTCTCCCACCTGGCCGTCGATGAGATGGACTTGACCGCCGTCGGGGCTGAGGTGCGCGGTGACGGGATACCCGTACCGGGTCCCGTCCGGACCCTCGATCACGCCCATCACGACGCCGTGGGCGTTCGGCCCGTCCTCGCCCATCTTCCGCGCGACCTCGCCGAGGCCTGCCACCGGCCGCAGCCTGGCGGGCCTTCCAGGCACCGGATGCATGTGCTGGAACAGTTCTTCCACCCTCGTGGCGTCCACGGGACGGTCCGCGTGAATGTTCGGTCCCGCGGGACGAGACCGGCCGTCCGCGAGGGCCTGATGGGTCGCGACAAGCACCAAAGGACCGTTCGTGCGGTAGCGCCGGTCCCCGCTTTCCCAGTTCTCGCTGTTGACGTCCCGCACCGGCGCATACCGCGCGGATGCCCCGTCGCCGGCGATGCGGATCCCCTCGACGGCCGAGGGGGCTTCCGGCTCGGGTTCGGCGTGGAACGGACGGTCCACGGCGGGCGCGGTGATCATCACCCACAACTCGCCGGAGGGCCGCGCCCGCTCGAACTTCTGGCCGTCGACGGGATAGAGCTTGTGCGCCACGGGATCGACATGGAAGTTGACGGCGTGCCCGATTCCGTCCCGCACCGTCATCACGACGGCGTGGGCGTTCGTTTCCCCTTGGAAATCGAGCAGGTGCAGGCTGTTCTCGATCTGTTCGAGGGATTCCGCCCTGGTGAACCGTGACGGACGGCCCGGCACGCCGAAATGCCGCTGGAACCACTGTTCCAGCTCCGTGGCCAGCGGGAGCTCTTCTCCGGGGAGAGGGCCGGGCTCGGCCTCGTGGGTGACCCCCGTGGCCATGGTGAGGAAGGTGTTGATGACCGCTGACCGGCAGTTCGTGCGGTAGCGCGGGTCGCCGCTGTCGTAGTTCGGGTTGACCCCGCGCACCGGATCGTAGGAGGGCGGCAACTCGTTGCCGGCCTCCGCTTCATGGTCGGCGAAGGACTCAGGCGGAACGGCCGACTCGTGCGGATACACGGTGCCGTGCGGGGAGACGGACCGCTCGATCGGGTCGTCGGCGGGCGCGGCGTGGCGCGAGGAAGATCCCCCCAGGAAACTCTCGAGAGAGTCCTCTTCGGAGGCTTCCGCCACGTCGAACATCACCCGGCGCGGTTGGGCGGCCGACACCCGGCGCGTGCCGGGCTGTTCGCTGCTCCTCCGTGACATATCCAGGGAACTGCTGTTCCGCGAGGCGTCATCGGAACTCTCCAGGAAGCTGACCAGGCCGTCTCCGTCGACAGCCCGGGACGAGCGGCGTCCTCCCGCCGTGGACAACCGCCGGGCGGGCGCCGGTTCTTCCGCCAACGGCGCCTTTTCCGTCGACGGCGCCTTTTCCGCTGCTCGCGACGACTTGGGTTCGTTCCTGAGCGCGGAACGCCGGGCGATCAGTTCGTCCAATTGCCGTCTGGTGGCGTCGCGCTCCGCCTGGAGCTGCTCGTGGCCCTTCTCGGCGAGCACCTGATGTAACTCGTCCGCGTTGACGCTCTCCATCCGCGTCGTCCAGGCGCGTTGGAGCAGCCGTTCATGGGCCTTCATCGCCTTTTCCAGCTTTTGGATCCGCACGCTGATCTCGGCGTCCGGGTCCTCGCTGATCCGGTCGGGGCGCGGCTCGTCCCGGCGCATGAACTCCGACGCGATGGGGAGACCCGGATGTTCGGGCGCCTTGACGGTGCCCCAGGCCTGTGCGGTCTCCAGCGTGGCGCGAGCGTTCTTCAGCTTCGTTTGGGCATCCGCGAGGCGTTGCGCGCGGGCTTGGTCCTCGGCGCGGTGGTACGCGAGAAGTCCGTCCGGGTCCTGTTCACGAGCCGCTCGGGCTTCCGCTTCGGCGAGCAGCCTCGCCGGTTCCTGCTCCTCCCTCCACCTCTGCGCGTTCCTGGCCCGCTGCGCGTCCAGACGCCGCGCTTCGTCGGCACTGAGATCACCGTGACGTGCGCGCAGCTCCAAGGACGCGTCAGCGGGGTCCTCTGGGAAACGTGCTCGGACGGCTTCGAGGTCGGCGCGGCGGCGCGCGAGGAGTTCGACGGTTTCGGGCCTCAGTTCCGGGACCGGCCGGGCCTCGGCTTCGGCGAGCAGCCTGGCCTGTTCTTCCCTTTCCCGGGACAGCTTCTCGACTTCGGCCCTCGCGGCGTTCAGGTCCTCATGCAACGCCGTGGTGCGGGCTTCGAGCCGGTTCGGCCGGGCGTCGTTTTCGTACTTGCGCGCGATCTCCGCGTCGTACCGGCGCCGGGCCTTCCACCACTCCGCCTCGGCCTTGGCTTCGGCGTCCTTCGCCGCCTGGAGTTCGGCCTCCCGGCGCGTGAATTCCTCGCGCGCGTCGGCATCGAGCAGGATGCTGTCGTGCTCACCGGTCTGGTAGGCGTGGTCGCTCTTGATCGCGAAGTCGAGCTTGTCCTTGAGCGAGCGCAGTTCTTCGTCGGCCGCGGCGAGCCGCCGGCCCGCCTCGTCGCGGTCCCGCCCGAGGTCCGGTACGGCCCTCGATTCCGGGTCCCGCGCCACCACGCGGGCCAGCACGCGCTGCATCTTGTCGAACGTCTCGCGTGCCTTTTCCAGCCGGGCCTGAGCCTCCTCGATCTCGCCGGGCAAACGCCCGAGCGCGCTTTCGACGAGGTCTTGGTGGTCGTTGACCCGCTCCTCGGCCTTGTCGAGTTCCAGCTTCGCCTGGCGGGCGGCGTAGTCACGGCCCATCCGCTTGCGCACGGCGTCGGTCCACGCCTGTCCCTTGGCGTGCAGGTCCTTCGCCGCGTCCTTCAGGGACTTCGTCAGGAAATCCCCGGTCAGGGACTCGGCGATGTCGTTGCGCATCCGCAGGCCCACGCCGTCACGCACGATGAACCGGCGGCCGACCGAGAAACCGTCGGGTGCGTCCTTCGGTGCGCTGACCACAGCCCATTCGATGTCGGAGAGCCGTACCTGGGAAAGCGCGTCCGGATCCTCCTCGAGGCGTTCCTTGCCGGTCGGGTACTCGGAGAAGTAGTTGCGCCGCATCCCGGACTGGGTCAGCACCGCCGTCTCGGGTGCCAGCACCGCACGGGTCTCGGGCAGGGAGTTGACCATGTTGCTCTGCCCGATGTGCCGTTCGCCCCGCTGGTCCGCGCCCTCGGGGTGCAGGCTGCCGGCGAAGAAGGGGACGCTGGGCTTGTTCAGCTCGACCGTGGTGCCGGTCTTGACCTCCGAGGCCGACTTCTCCCTGATCCGGATGCGTTCGTCGTGCTTGCTGCCGCTCAGGTGCGCGAATCGCGAGCCGAGCAGCCGGGCGTGGAACTCCAGGGTGCGCCCGGCGCCGTCCGGCAACGGAATCCTGATGCCCTCCTTCAGGATCCTCCTCGGCAACTGCCCCTTGACCATGGCCGGCGTGATGGCGGAATCCAGCGCCCGCTCGACCTCGGGGGTGAGGGTGACCCCGGCTTCCTTCAGCGTGTCCCGGGCCGCCTGCTTCAACTGCTCGAGGTCACCGAAGTAGTCCTCGACGAAAAGGTCACGCTCGCCCGGGAGATCCGCGGTCGGGGTTCCGTCGTCGAGAAACGCGCGCCAGTGGTCCAGATGCGCGCGGAAACGGCCCCACAGCGGATTACGCACGAACGGTTCGGCGAACCCGAGGTGCTCCTTTTTCGGCGCGGGGAACGAAACCTCGGGGGTCTGCAGGATGTTCGCGTGGTCGGTGACCGTGGTCGAGGCGTATTCCTTGCCGTGCCGCGTGATACTCGCGGTGACTTCGAACTTCCCGCGGTAGGCCGCGACGGGCCCGGAGGTCTCCCCGTGGGTCTGCGATTCGTCGGAATGGACGTACTCCTTCTGCCGCGTCCTGTTGCCGAAGGAGGTCGTGATCGTCTCCCCGAGGCCGGCGGCACCCACCGGTGGGCCCTGGCCCTCGGTCGGCTCCGCGTGGTCCGGTCCGAACTCGTTGACCTTGTGCACCCGGAACAAGCCGCGGATGGTGGTGTTCACCGTCGCCAGCGCGCGGCCACGGCGGCGGGCGAGCTTCTGCTCGACCGTCGACCGGTTGGCGAGTTTGAGCTTCTCCACGTGTTCGATGCCGTGGAACTTCGTTTCGGACAGCTTCGCGGTGAGCGCCAGGTCGTAGGTCTCGCCCGTGAACTGGTTCTCCAGCCGGATGGGGTCGGCCTTGCGGCCGTTCAGCAGGTGGTGCATCGCGCGGTTGACGTTCGACAGGAACGCCTCGACCTCGCGGTGGTTGTCGTTACCCTTCTCGACCAGGCGCACCGGCAGCAGGCGATGCGCGGCGTCCCTGCCGATGGAGCGCTCCAGCTGGCTTCGCAGATCGTTGACCACGTGGGCGAGGTCGATGCGGTCCCGGACGCCACCCAGCCCCAGGGACGGCTTGGCCGATCCGCCCTCGCGCAACGACGCGGGCACCGGGAGCGTCCACTCCGGATGCTCTTCTTCCTTGCGCACCGGGGGTTCGTCGGTGAAGTGATGGTCGAAGTCGTGCCCGAACAGGAGCTCCCACGTGTGCGGGTCCTCTTCGTGCATTTTCCGCCGCTGATCGTCCGTCATCACCTCGAAGAGCTGCTTGCGGGACAGCCAGACCTTCACGGGGATGACGGTCTCGCCCTCGAACCTGTTCGGTTCCGTCTTGTCCAGACCGAACTTGAACGTCCTCGAGTGGTCCACCTGAGCCGCGGCCTTGACCGTGACCTGCAGGTGGGTGAGAAGCCGGGGCTCGGCCATGCCGCCGACGGCGAAACGCTCGGAGGACTCGAGCCCGGTTTCGGTGCTCAGGTCCTTGCTGTAACCGCCCAGCGCGGTGTTGAACCAGAACACCCCCAGACCGCCGACGGCGTTTCCGTCCGCGCCACCGGAATCCCCGAACAGGGGGTTTCCCGACACGGACGGGCTCACCACCATCGCGGCCTGCATGCGGCCGGAATGGCCCTTGCCCTCCCCCGGCCGGTATCCGCTGAGGGCGACCTGTTCGGCGACGATCTGCTGGAACTCTTCGGCCGTCGTGGAGACCTTCTCGACCTTGGGATGGAAGGCGAGCTGCACGGAGCCGCTCACCTTGCCCATGCGGCGGTCCTTGTCCAGACCTTCGATCAAAATGGTCCGGCTGAACAGACTCGGGTCGTTGGCGAGTCTCTCGGGAGACAGGTAGTACGCGAGCGTCTCGTCGATCTTGTCGCCTTCGAACGCGAAGATCGGGTCTTCCTTGCCCTTTCGGATCGACGCCTTGGTCAGCAGGGTCTTGGCCATCCGCTGGACCTGCTCGGCGCCGCGCAGGATGACGATTTCGACGTTGTCGAACAGGTGTGACGCCGGCTTCAGAGGTTCGGGGCCGGCCCGGCGGGCGGTGTCCGGGTGGAACGGCTCGATCACTTCGGCCGCGGTGGGCGGCGTGTCCCGGACCAGCTTTTCCGGGACGGTGAACTTCACCTCGGTGGTCCGCCTCAGTGTCTCGGGCGGCAGGTGCTCGGTGATGTCCTTGAACTTCGGCACATGCAGGCCGGGCTTGCCGAACATGAACTTGCGGGTGCCCCGGTTCTGCTTGGCCGACGCCGTCACCTTGAGCTCGAAGGTCATGTCCGCGGCGAATCGGCGCATCGAGGCGGTGCCGAGTTTGCCTTCCTCGGTGAGGGAGTCTCCGCGTTTGATGTCGACGAAGTTGCCGGAGGCGTCGACCACGTGCGATGACTTGGACCGGCCCGTGGTCACGTGGGGGCCGCCGATGAAGGTGAGGCCCAGGTTCGAGAAACCCAGCATGCCCCGGAATCGCGGGAAACCCACCGAGCCGAACCAGTCCTTGGTCCGGCCGGATCGCATGGCCAGGGTCTCCTTCATGCGGAGCGTCCGGCTCGCGTCCTTCGCCGTGAGCTTCTCACCGTCGCGAATGTTGGCGAACCTGCCCTTGATCGTGGCGTGGTAGCGGTAGTTGTGCCCGAAGCCCTTGCGTTTGAAGACGATCTTGAGGCCGTCCTCGCTGCCGATCACGTTGATCAGGGCGGTGATCTCCCGGCCGGACAGGGCGTCGCGCAGGTCGGTTTCCCCCTTGATGAAGGCCGCGATCTTGGGCGTGAGGTCCCTGGCGAGCTCCTTGTCGGCAAAGCCCTTGATGAAGTTGCTGGTGCTGAGATACCAGCTCCGCCGGAGTTCCGAGGGGAACTCCCGCAGCATCGGCAGGACGGTGTCGTACAACCACGCCTGGTCGGCGCTGGAGATTCCGTCGACCCTGCCCGGGATGAACGCGCGCTCGGGATCCTCCATCTCCGCCGGGCCCCAGTGCTGACGGTTCTCGCCCGAGTTGTAGGTGCCGCGCTCGGCATCGGGGTCCTGGACGGCGTCGACAGCCCGCTTCGCCGCGGCGAGGTAGCCGGTGACGGCGCCGGCTACCGCCTCACCCTTCATGCCCAGCGGCCGCACCTGGAGTTCGTAGACGACCTGGTAGTCGGCGGCGTCGTCGATGCCTTCGAACGCGTCCTTCTTCGCGACCGCCCGGGAGACCGCACGCGTGTGGGTACTCCCGAGGCTCCCACCGAACTGGGCCCCACCGCCCAGCGTGGCGATTCCGGCGTCCACGCCGACGCCCACGAAGGTGTCCGCGCCGAAGCGCCGGACGGTCTTCTTCTCGTCGCTGACCTCGATGTGGGTCCGGTTGGTGTCGGTGATCTTCCGCTCGGCACTGTCTCCCACCCGGTACCACTTGGGTACCAGGCGCGCTTCGACCTGGGTGGCATGGGTGAAGAACTCGAACCCGCCCGCGTTGCGTCCCTTGTACAGCGGGTCCGACTTGACCCAGCCCGCCTCGTCGTGCGGATTGGACCCGGCGAGGGCCAGGTCGTGATGGCGCAGGGTGAAGACCTGCTGGGTGAGGAACTGCCGCAGCAACTGCCTGCCGTGGGAGCCGACCCCCAGCACCTTGGCGTACCGGTCTCCGTACTTCGCGGCCAGCCGGTCGGCGACCTGGTCGAAGAACTCGTGGTCTTCCGGCTCATGCACCACCACGGTTTCCGGGCCATAGTCGCGCGGTAGTTCCTGCCCCGGCTTCAGCCGGAAAATCCCCTGTTCCGCCAGTTTCGCCTCGTCGGCCAGTTTGACCTTGTCGATCATTCCGCCGTGCGCGTACCGAAGAACCTCGGGAGCGGGATCCTTTCCGGTCCGCTCGGTCGGGACCTTCAGGATGATCTTGCCTTCGTCGCTGACGGCGGTGTCACGGATTACGGTGCCGTGCTCGTCGGTGTGGGTGAAGGTGACCTTCTCGCCTCGCTCGTCGATCAGCGAGAGGGTGACCTTCAGCGGCACCGCGACGACGTGGGAATCCCCGAGCTCGACCTGGTAGGACTTGCCGTACTCACCCTTCAGGCCCGTACCGTGCTCCCGGTCCGGCGAAATCGGGATACGCGGGGTGAAATAGACCATCGCGCCGGGAACGGACGTGTACGCCACCGTCGGGGTGATGGCGTAGTCGTAGTACGTGCGGTGGGCGACCACGATCTTCTTCTTGTCCTTCGACTTCGTGGTCTTGGCGCCGGTCTTCGCCTCCATGAGCGGCTCCAGCCGCGACCAGTCCGCTTCGGTCCGCAGCCAGGCTTCGTACTTCTTGCCGTTCCGGGTGGTGATCGTGATCTTCTCGCCCCGCCCGAAGAACCGGAGCGGGTTGGTGTCCAGCACGGTCTGGATGGCGTCGATCTTCTTCCAGTGCCGCACCCCGGGCACGAGCCTGCCCAGCATCCCCTCCAGGGAGACCCGCTCGACGGTCCCGAGCAGTTCGGTCGGGCCGGTCTTGTCGATCGGGGCGCCGCCACGGTTGAACAGCAGGTAGTCGGCCAGCTTCTGGCGGATCCGGTCGGCGAGGCCGCGCGGAGGCCCGGAGCCGGGGTCCGGTTCGGAATCCCGGTCCCGGACCGGTTCCGGCTCCGGTTCGCGCTCGCGGTCCGGTTCCCGTTCCGGCTCGTGCTCCGGCTCGCGTTCCGGTCCCTTCCCCGGTGGCACCTGCCCGTCCGGCTCCCGGTCGGGTTGCCGTTCCGGCTCGTGGTCCGATTCCCGGACCGGTTCCGGTTCGGTTTCGGTCTTCACCGCCCCGTTCAGTGCCGCGTTCGGGAACAGGTCGGTCTTGACCCGCTGGATGCGGTTGTCTTCGGCGATGTCGTCGGGAGAAGCGTTCGCGCGCCAGGATTCCCCGATTCGCACGTCCTCGGGCGGGCGCACGCGTCCACCGGGAAGGCCGGAGAAGTCGGGAACGCCGAACTCCTTCTTCAGGAAGTGCGCCAGTACCACCGCGTCGGCGAAGACCGGCTGCTCCTTCGGCCCGGTGCCCAGCGCGTCGTCCCACCCGTCCAGCAACTTGGCCGCCACGACCGCACGGATGTCGTCCACCACTTGCTTCTGTTCGGGCGTCGCGTCGTGCTTCTGCCAGTTGGTCGAGAACGTGTCACGGGCGGCGATCTTCACGTTCTCGGCGCGATCCCACCGCGCCTTCCCCAGCTTGGCGTTGGCTTCGTCCACCTTCGCGTGCCAGCGGGGCGAGTTCACCGGGTTCGGCGATTCACCGTGGAAGAAGACGGCGCCGACGACGTCGGGCCCGATGCGCAGCAGAGCCTGACGGGTCTCCGCCGGCAACCGGAACAGCGGCACCGGGCCGTCAGGATCGTGGGGCTCCGGCGGCGGGTCCATCGGCGGCCGGGGATCGTGGCCGCGACCACCCTTCGGATCGATCAGCGACGCGCCGTCGGCCCCGCGCGAGCCGTGAAGATGGGCCGGGTCACCGGCGAAAAGGTGCGGTGGCAACAACAACGCGGGCGCGCCGTTGTCCTTGTGGGACGTTCCGGAGCGGTCCTTGTGCGAGGCGGCTGTCCCGCTCTCGGTGTGCGGGCGGTCGGAGGGGTGCGCGTTGTCGTCGGGACGCGTCACCTGCAGCGCGCGACGGGGGCCATCGGCCGGAGGTGCCTGGTCGTGCCTGCCGCCCGACTCCGTGGACACCCGGTCCGGACCGCGTTGCTGCGTGGAACCGTGCTGCGGGTCGGACTTCTGGTCACCGGTCCGGGAGTCGGCGGAATCCGGCGGCCTGGTGGTGCCGGAAGACGTGTCGGTGCGGGTGCCGGAATTCGCCGAGGACTGTGGCCGGTCGGACGAGACCACGTCCGGCTTCTGGGTACCGCTATCCTGCGACGACCGGGAACCGCTGGTGTCCGAAGAGGTCCGCGTGTGATCCGGCGCGCCGTTAACGGTCCGCACGGATGACGCGCCGGAATCCGGCCGGGGCGAGACGGTGGAACGCTGAACCTGCTGGTGGTCCTCCGTGGACGAATGCGTGGTCGTCCGCGTTTCCGGCGCCGAGGTGGTGAGGTGCTTCACCGGGGCGGGCGAGCCGGGCCGTGAGTCCGGGTCGGGTGTGGTCGCCCTCGACACCGGATCGGTCGCCGTCGACCACGAGTCGGAACGGGTGGACGCCGACGAATCCGAGCGAGTCGTCGACCACGACTCCGAACGGGGCAGCGTCGTACGCGGCGACGGCGCGGGCGACGGCCCGTCCGGCGGGGGCGTCGGCGGCCGGGGGCCTGCGGACGAGGCGGAGTCCGCGCCGGGCTTGGACACTGTGGACGGACGCGGCGACGGCGCGGTCGAACCGGAGGGTGCGCTCGACGATTCTGTTCCCCGGCTGCCCGCCGTTCCTCCCTGCGCCTCCGCCTGGCCCGCGGCGGCGGGCCCCGGCCGCGAGCCGGTCCCCGATGCGGAGCTATCGGTCCGGGAGCCGGCCGCGGATCCGTCCGCACCATTGGCCGCTGTGGACGGTCGGCCGGAGGTGCCCGCGGTCTGGGACTGCGGCGCCGACGAGGATGAACCTGACCCGTGTGCGGCAGTCCCGTCGCTCCCGTTCGCGGCCGACTCGGCGGCCGGAGTGACGTTGCTCGAAGACGTGGCGGGGCGTCCGCCGAGGAAGTTCGACAGATTGGGCACGCCGTTGCCGCCCGCGCTCGAAGAAGAACCGGACCGGCCACCGGCCCCGATGTCCATTCCGGACGAACCGCGCCCGGCACCGTTCGCACCAGCGGCAGTCCCGTTCGCACCAGCGGCAGCGCCATGGGAACCCACGGCAGCGCCGTTCGGACCCTGGGCTACCCCATTCGAGTCGTGACCGGCGCCGTTCGCGCCTTGGGGCCCCGACGACACGTAAGGCGCGTTGTCCGAACCCCCGTGAGCGAACGGATTCCCTCCGCTGTCGCTCGTTCCGGTGTGAAGGAAACCCGCGCCGAGCGGGTTCGCCGAGTGGTGGACGGTGATGCCGTCGCCCGGGGAGGCGCTGAACGGAGAGGCCGCCTGCGACGAACCGCCGGAATTCCGCGACGCGGTCGAACCGCCCGTTCCGGCGGCATCGGAGGAACCCCCCGACGCTCCGCCATGACCACCTTGCTCACCGGAAACCGTCTGAGGCCGCGAGTCGCCCGAGCCGGCCGAACCACTGCCACCCGACTCCCCGCCGTGCCCGGTGGAATCGCCGCCGCGGCCGGCGGAATCCTGACCGGAACCGCTTCCGGAGCCGGAACCGTGCCCCGTCGAGCCGCCCGCGCCGCCGCCGTCGTGTCCGTCATGGCCGTCGTCCGAACCGCTGTCACCGTTGAGCGTGCTGGTCTCCGAGCCGGAAAACTCACTGGAGGAGACCGCGGTGGTGTCCCCGGAGGACCAACTGTGCACGCTGGAGGCGTCGTCGCCCTTGCCGAATCCACCATCCTTGCCGTAGAGGCTGCCGGTTTCGCCACCGTCCTCACCGAGTCCGGCATGCTTGCCCAACTGCCCCGAGCCGGCCAGATCACTGATCTTGGTGGCGCCATGGTCGACCTGGCTGAGGTCGAGACCGTTCAGTTTCTCGATCCCGAGTTTCCTCAGATCCATGACGTTCACACTGCTGAGGTCCTTGACGCCCAGGGTCTTCAGATCCGTGAGCTTGAGGTCCTTGAGGTTCAGGCTCTTGAGGGCACCCAGGTTCAGCTTGATTCCCTTGGCACCCTGGGCGCGGCTGAACATGCTCAGCAGACCGGCCCACGCGGGCGATTCCGGCGCGTGCGGGCTGTCGGGGCCCTGGGAGGATCCGTCCGGGAACAGTTTCTGTCCCAGCTCCGAGACCGGGTCCTGAAGCTTGTTGATGATCAGGTTGGAGCCCACACCGCCGAGCGCCATCTGGAAACCGGTGTAGCCGAGGTTTTTGAATGCCTGCGTGCTCCGGGTGAACTGCTTGAGCTGGACCGCCGACATTTCCTTCGTCACGATGTGGTTCAGGTTCGCTCGGAAGTCCTTGGAGATGATGTCGATTCCCCGGGAGAGCGCGCGTCCGGCACCGAACAGGCCACCACCCACGAACCCGAGTACGGCCGAGGAGAACAACGCCTGCCCGTCGACACCGTGGTGCCAATGCTCGCCGTGCCTGTTGGTCTCCGCGTCAGTGATGCCGTCGGCGACGAGATCGACGACGCCCATCATGCCGGCACCGAGCGCCCCGTACTTGACGACGTCGATGCCGAGTTGTTTGATGGCCCCAGGCGCGGCCTTGACCGTGTACTGGGCCCCCTTGGTCACGCCCCGCCCGATCGTCTCACCGAGGGCGGCCAGACCTTCCCGGGTGGTCAGCTTGAGCGCGATCTCCCGGATGCTGATCGAGGCCACTTTCGCCACCAGCTGACGGGCGACGGCCATCAGCCCGATCCGAGCCGCCGCTTCCACGGCCGGCACGAAGATGGCGCCGATCAACGTGTCCAGTAGCTCGATCACGATCAGCAGGGCCATCAGCGCCATGAAGACGAACATGATCTTCGCCTTCTGAATGGCCGCCGCCGTCTGCAAACAAGCATCCGACATCTGCTCCGCGGCATCGATCATCGTCTGGAGGTTGTCCGGGATCTGCTTGTGGTACTGGTCGTAGAGCTGATCGGCGAAATCACCCGACATCGCCTCCTTGATCATGGAGGCTTGGGCCAGATACTGCTCCTTGGCCGCCTTGAGCGCGTCCCGGTAATCCAGCCAGTCGTCCGACATGGCCGACAGTTCCTCTTCGTCGCCCTCCGGCCACTTCATGCCCAGAACGACGTTGAAGAAGTTCTGCAGGCTGTCGGGAAGGTGGATAGCGCCCATCGCTACCCCTCCTTCCTCGACCGTTTCCCGCTCGTGTCCCGCTGACTTGATCTTCGCATTGGCTTTTCAGGCCGGTTGACCCCGGGTGCCTGGTGTGGCACCCGGGGTCAACCGGCCTGGGTCGGATTTCTCCGGTGGTGGGTCAGGACCTCCCTGCCGTGGTCTCAGCCCAAGTTGTCCGCGTTCTGCTGGTCGGTTTCGGAGACCTGTGCCGGGACCTGATTGAGGTCCGTCGCGTTCTGCTCTAACTGGACGGTGAGGTCCACACCGTTTTTGATGTAATCGTTGTAGTTCTTCACGTACTCCTTCGCGAACTGATTGCCGGTGTCGTCGGTGCCCCAGCAGCCGTACTTCGCCGCGAGGTTGGTCGTCAACTTGCCGAACGCCGTCGTCAGGTCGTCCGTCGTTTTCGATATTTTCTTGAATGCTTCGGAAGCCGCACCGATGTCGATACTCGTGATGTCGTCCGCCATCTTCGCCTACTTTCCGCGCTCACGTTCGGTTTTACCGTCGGCGCTGTTGTCCGCGCCTTTGACCTGGCCCTTTACTTCCCCGCTACCGCTCAGCGGGGAACCGAAAGCGCTTTCCCAAAAGTCCCCGAGCTGTCCCGCGAGCGGGGCGAGCATCGATTCCACGATCTTCCCCGCATCGGCGCGCCCCGTGGCCAGATCCGCGAAATCGACGCCGAGAAGCGCGCTGGTACCCGCGTTTTCGCTTATTTTCTCCAGGTACTGCGTGCGGCCCGCCCGCACCGTCTCCACGATCAGATGGGCGAGTTCGGCCGGTGCCATCGAGCGGAACTTGGTGCCGTGGAACTTCATCCCGGTCAGCTCGCCGCGGCCGTCGAAGGTCATCGACAGGGACCGGTCCTTCGACCGGACGGTGCTGCTGTCCTCTTCCATCTTCTGCTGGAGATCGGCCAGCTTGCGCTGCTCACCCTCGAACGTCCGCATCGCCGCTTCCGTCGCTTCCGCGAGGGCAGCGTTTTCCGGAGTCAGCCACTCAACCATTCTTGTCTCCTTCGGGTTTGAGCTCCGTGCCGTCCACGGGTGGCAGTTCAGGCGGCGGCTCGGGAAGCCGGACCGGTCGGCCGAGTACCGCCAGCGGGGTGTCCGCCGCCGCGACCCACGAGTCCGGGTCGGCGGAAAGGTGCACCGAGGACGCGTGGTGGCCGGGCCGGGGCATCATCCCGCCCGTGCCCATGGGCATCATCGGAGTGCCTCCGCCCGGCCCCGTGCTCGTGCCGGGGGAACCACCGTGCCCGCCGTGGGCCGTTCCTTCCGCGGGCGTGGCGGCATCGGTTCCGGACGCCGAAAGCGCCGAGACCGTGCGCACCGGCAAGGGCGGCCCCCCACCGTGCAGGGACGGGCCGAGCGGGGCGGTGGCCTGCGCCGGGATCGTCAGATGCATTTCGGCGGCCGGGTTCGGTCCCTTCGGGACGGGCGCCGGGATGTCCGGCGTCACCGGAACGCCCGGGAGGTCGTGTGCGGACGCTCCACCCCCCGTCGCGGTGACGGCCTTCGTCACCACCTTGTCCGGACCGGTGTTCGCCGGCTGAGGGACGGTCTTCGCGGGTTGCTGCGGTGCGGTGGCCGCCGGCTGCCCGCTGTGTGCCGCCGCGGCGGGCGCGGCCGGTTGCGCCGCGGTGGCCGGTTGCGCCGCCGCGGTGGCCGGATGCGCCGCGGTCGTCGCCGTCTGCGACCCGGCGGTGGCCGGTTGCGGTCCGGTGGTGGTCGTCTGCGGCGCGGTGGCCACGGCGTGCTTGATCTGGGGCACGGACTGGGTTTGCGCCGTCTGGGTGGACGGGTCCGCGGTCTGCGAACCGTCCGTCTGGACCGTCGATCCCGTCGGGCCGGTCCGGGCCAGAGACTTGAGCGTCGCCAGTTTCCCGCTCGCGGTGGACCCTCCGGTCGTGGCCGGCTTCAGCGGGTCGGTCTGCTCGCTGGTCTCGGTCTCGCCTTCGGCCGAGCAGGCCGAGCGCGATCGCTTGGCCGGCTTGCCGAGCGCGGTGGCCGGGGCGGCGGATTTCCGGCTTCCCAGCAGGTCCTGCAACTCGTCCTCGGTGGACGTGCCCGAGCCTCGGCTGACCGTCTCGCGGGATTTGGCACTGTCCTTTCCGGACAGAGTGGAGGCGCGGCCGCTGCCGAAGCCACCGCTGCTGCCGGTGATCACGCCACTGTCGGTGAGCTGGGGCTCTCCCCAGCGCGTGCCGCTGTCCGAACCGTCTTCCCCGCCGAAGCCGAACATGCCGTTCCGCCGCATGCCCGATGACCGGCCCAGCACGGCGACCGGGGCGCCGGTGCCCGATCCACCACCGCCGATCGCGAAGGGGCCCGCGCCGGTGCCCGGATCGGCCGCTTGCCCCGGCCCGCCGGCGCGCACGCCCAGGCCAGGGCCCTGGCCCCCGCCGGTCTGCTGACCGGCGCCCGGAAACGGCGGCGGCGCCACCTGCCCGTTGCCGGTCACGCCGTCGAGGGCGAGGCCCTGGCCGAGCAACGCGCCGGAGTCGCCGTAGGCGGTGGCGAGGTCGATGAGGATCTGCCGCGCCTGCTGGTCGAAAAGGGACTGATCACCGTCCGGGTTCTGGCCCTTCTGCGCCTGCAGGTCACGCACGCGCTGCTGCGCCGAGGCGAGGGCGTCGCCCGCGCGGCGCAGGGCGGCGGCATAGTCGGGACCCTGCCGGATCTGGTCGATCAGGGAGGCCACCCGGCCGACCTGACCGCCGTAGGCACCGGCCGAGTCGCCGTGCCACAACTCCTCCAGCCCCTTGGCCTCCCGGCGGAACCCGTCGTTGAGGTCGGACAAGGTCTGCTTGACCTTGTCGAACCACGCCGCCTGCTGGTACCACACCTCCGGGTTTTCGGCGTTGACCATCTGCACGACCTGGTCCATGTTGGGCTGGTCGGGCGGTGGTGGCGGCGGCGGTGGGGCGGGGCTGGGGCCGCCCCCGATGACCTCGGCCATGGGTCAGGCTCGTCCCAGTACCGAAGGCGGTTCGTCGTCGTCGTGATCGTCCCGCCAGGTCCCGTGCTCGGCCTGGAGCCAGGTGTTCGGTTCCCGCTCGCGCTTGTTCCCGCCCATCGCGCCCATGCCGCCCATACCGCCCATGCCCGGCGGCATCATCGGCGGCATACCAGGGCTGCTCTGGACCGCCCCCGCCGGTACTCCCGCGACGGCCCGCTGCTGCACGCCGTCCGGACCGACCTGGTGCAGACCTTCGTTCTGCGCGACATCGGTGTCCAGCCTCGCGTCCGGCCCCGGTGCGCCTCCGCCCCCCGCACCACCGCCGGTGCCCACGCCGAAGCCCGAACCATCATGCCCGCCAAGCGGGTCGGCCGAGTTGAGCACGGGCGTGTGCGCGCCGATCTCGCCCGGGGCGCCCCCGACCGAGGCGTAGTCGGGCAGCGCCTGGATCGCGTGGTCGGCGGCGTCCTTCGCCTGGTGCAGCGCCTGGGCGTAGGCGTCGTTGCCGTTGTACCCGGGCAGGCTCTCGATGGCCTTGTCGATGGCCGACTGCGCGTCGTGCTCCGCCTTGCCCATCGCGGGGTCGCCGGGCTGTCCCGTGCCCTTGAGGAAGTCGGACAGGCTCGACGGGTCGCCAGTGCCGTTCTTCAGCCCGTCGATGGCCTTGTCCGCGGCGTCCTTGGCGTCCTGCAACGCCTTCTGGGTGTCCGGTGACTGAGCACCCGGGTGGTTCGGATCGGACACCGTCGACGGTTTGCCGTCGGCGCCCGTGCCACCGGGGTGGTTCAAGCCGTCGATCGCCTTGTCCGCCGCGTCCTTCGCGTCCTGCAACGCCTTCTGGTTGTCGGGCGAACCGGAACCCGAGCCGGAGCCGGAGCCGTCCGAGCCGCCGCCGCCTTTGCCCGAGCCGCCGCCCTGGCCCGAATCCGAGCCGCTGGGGCCGGCAAGGCCATCGATGGCCTTGTCCGCGGCGTCCTTCGCGTCCTGCAGCGCCTTCGTCCGGTCCGGCGAATCGCCCGGCTTCTTGAGCGCGTCGATCGCCTTGTTCGCGGCGTCCTTCGCCGCCTGCAGCCCCTGCTGCCGCGCCGGGTCGACCGCACCGGAGTCCGAGCCACCGCCCGAACCACCACCGGTCCCCGAACCCGGGTCCCCACTGCCGCTGCCGCCGCCACTCGAGCCGCCACCGGTGCCCGAACCCGGATCACCGAGTCCGCCCGGGCTCTGCAACGCGCCGATGGCACCGTCCGCGGCCTTCTTGGCGTCCTGCAACGCCTTCTGCCGCGCCGCGGCGCCCTGATCACCGCCGCCGGAACCACCGCCGGTGCCGGCACCCTGCGAACCGGAGCCACTGGTACCCGGCGACGAACCGCCACCGGAACCGTCCTGGGACCCGGAACCACCACCGGTTCCGGGTGAACCGGCGCCAGAGCCGTCTCCGGCGCCGCTGCCCGCCCCGCCAGACGGGTTCTGCAGTGCGCCGATGGCACCGTCCGCGGCGTTCTTGGCGTCCTGCAACGCCTTCTGGCGCGCCGCCGCCGCGCCGGGATCGGAGCCTCCCGCACCGGAACCGGAGCTCCCCGCACCGGGACCGGAGCCTCCCGCACCGGAATCGGCGCCGGCACCCGACGCGCCCGTCCCGGGGGCATTCGCCGGCAAATTGGGCATTTCAGGCGTCGCCTGCGCGAACTGCTGCCTCGGCAACAACGGTTGTTGCGGTGTTTCGTAATTAGCCGGAGTACCGTAACTGTAAGGCATGTAGTCGGGCTGGCCGTTCTGCCCGCCGGAGCCGCCGCCCTGCGTACCGGGACCGCCGAACGGCACCTCGACGTGGAGCGGGGAAAGATCGCCTCCGCGCAGCTCGTACCGGTCGCGCCAGCGGCCGAGGAGCTCCCGCAACTTGGTGCACAGCGCCTCCTCGGCCTTGTTGTAGGCGTCTTTCAAGTCGTTTTCGGCCTTGGTGATCGTGGCCGTGTCCGTCGCGCTGTCGATGATCGACTTATAGGTGGATCTGATCGTGTCTTCCGTCTTGTGCGCGTCACGCACGAGATCCCACCAGGCCTGCGCGAAACTCTGGATGTCATGGCCGATGTTGCCCACCGTGGTGGCATAACTACGGCTGCTCATCGTGTTGTAGACGTCTTCGCTTTGCCGGTAGACCTTGCTCGCGAGGTCCTGGAAAGCTTGGTCGGCCACGCCGGCGAACTGTCCCTTGAGGCCCGAGACCTCCTTCTGGAAGGAGGCGTTGGCGGTGCCGAGAGCCTTGATCGCCTTCCCGAGCTTGTCCTCGAGGACATACCACCGCTCGGCGGCGGCGTTGTGGGTCAGATCCGCCCACGCGTCTCCGTTGTGGGTGAGGTCGGAGACCACTTTGTCGAGGTCGTCCCAGGTCTTGTACTGGTTCACGTCCCAGGAAGGAGGCGGAGTCGCGTCTTGCCCGGCGAGCCCAGCGGTCGAGTCAGCCATTTCCTGGTTTCCTTATCTCATCCCACGTGATCGGATTCGACGCCGGGACGCATCGCCGTCGGCGTCGCGTCCCAGGCGCGGGGTCGTTTCGAGAAGGTCCTACTTCTTGGTCCCGATCGACGACGAGTCGGTCGCCACCTTGCTCCCGATGGCGTCGAAGTCCTGCCTGAGCTTTTCGCCGTTGTTGCGGTCGGTGCCCTGGAGATCATCGGCGACATTGTTCAGACCGGTGCAGATGTCGGTGAACGCCGTCTTGAGGATCTGCGCCTGCTGCTGAACCGCCGTGACCCGGTCCGCGACCCGGTCGTGCAGCCACGTCGCGGTCGGGAAGCCACCCGCGGTGGGCGGCTGGTCCTTCAAACCCTGGAACACGGTCATCACGTCGTCACTCATGATGCCGTCGATGCGCTTCGCGGCTGCGCGTAGTGAATCCGGATCGATACCGGTCTGGTCAGCCATATGCCTTGTCCTTCCTGATCGAAGCTGTCCTGCCGAAAGGAAAGCGCCGACTCTCGCGTGGATCGCACGCCTTGGCGAGCCGGCACCTTCCCATGGGAACGTCGCTCAAGCGAGGGTCACTGGAACAGCTGCGCGAGGTGCTTGTCCTGGTCCTCGAGCTCCTGGCTGCCGTCCTGCACGTTGCCGGCCACCTGGTGCAGCCGCTCGGTGCTTTCCAGCAGGTCGTTGCCGATTTTCTGGGCGTTCATCCCGTACTGGTCCGAGCTGGAACCGAGGTAGAGTTCCTTGTTCGCCTTCACCTGGTTCTCCAGATCCTCCATCTGCTGGGTGATCTGGTTGTTGGCGTTGAACATCTGCTGCACGGTCTCGTGCAGGGCGTCGTGGTTGTACTTGATGAAACCGTCGTTGGCGACCATTCGGTTTTCCTTTCGTGAGAACTGCCGGCTGTGGCGAGGATTACTTGATGGTGTTCTGGGAGTCCTGCGCCTGGAGCTTGGACAGCGTGGTCTTCATGGCGTCGATCATCTGGTTGAGGTTGTTGTTGATGTCGTTCATCTTGGCGTCCCAGTCGTCGTGCACGCTGACCAGCGAGTTGATCATCGCGCCGCTGTTCTGCGCCTGGGCCTGCTCGACCTCGCTGCGGATCTGCGCCTGCTGCTGCTGGATGTAGCTCTGGACATCCGCGTGCTTCTGGATGATCTGCTGGAACGCGCTGTGATCGATCTGTGTGGTCTGAGCCACTTGTCGCCTCCTCGGTACTGGTCTGACCCTTGTGGTTTCATGGAATCAAGATTTCGTCCACGGCACGGCCCGGATCGGCCACCGTGGGCATGCTCCTAGGGGCTTCCCTCGGCAAGAGCCGCCGTCGGGCTCAGCACCGGTCCCGTCGGCAGCAAGGCGAGCAGCTGGTTCGGCACGTCCGCCGCCGAGTCGTCCGAGTAGCCGAGTGCCGCGGCGGAGTTTCCCGGCAGCGGGAACTTCACCCCGAAGTCGGTGACGAGGAATTCCGTGCCGCCGGACGCGCCCTGCGCCGGCAGATCGCGCGCGAGCACACCGGTGCCGGCCGGGATCCCCACCTGATCGGCGGTCACACCCGCGAGGTGCTTGCCCGCCGGCGCCGAACTCGCGTTCACCTCACCCGTGGGCACCGTCAGCAGTGTCGTGCCAGGGTTTCCCCCGACGTCGAACCGGGCACAGGGTTGTGTCCCTTGTGACAGGGAATCGTTGACCATGTGGGGCATGGGCGAGGGATAACCGGCGAGATCGGCGGCACCGGCCGCGGTCGGCACCGCGGCCATCCCGGCCGGGGAAACCGGGATCGGCGCGACTTCGCCGCCGGCGTAGGCGTTTTTCGTACTCGGCGCGGAGAGCAGGAGCGACTCCGTGGTGGGGTTCAGCGGCGCGAGACCGTCCTGACGGACCACGAAAACCTGGTCCGTGCCCAGCGCCGGGTTCTTCGCCTCGTAGATCTGGCCGACGATGCTCTGCCTGCCGTCGATCACCGGACCCGGCGATCCGGTGCCGTCGATCTTCGGTACGGTGAGGTCACGGCCCGGCGGGATCGGGTTCAGCCAGTTCGCCGGAACCTGCAGCGGAGTCGTGCTGTTGAGGCCCAGCGCGGCGAGCACGGTCGAGTTCGCCAGCCGGTAGCGGGTTCCCCGCCACAGCAGGTACTTCGAATCGTCCGTTGTGGACACCAGCAGCCCCTCGCTGTCGGCCAGCGGGGAACCGGGATGCTCACCGAGCAGCACGGTGACGGCAGGCGTGGTCCCCGTCCCGACGCACACCGTCCACGGTCCCCTGTCGAGCCGGCCCGGCTGCGGGATCGCGTCCGGGGCACCGGGAATGCCGATCGGCGGCCCGACCGGAACGCCGCTGAGCGAGTTCGCCGAAACGGCCACGATGGCGGCGGCCGACGTGGAGCCGGAACCCGATCCCGTCGCCAGCTTGGCGGAGCTGAAGTTCAGCACCGGCCGCAGTTTCCCGTCCAGGAACAGGAAGCGGGCGCCGGTCTCCTTGTCGATGATGATCGAGCCCGGCTTCTCCCACGCGTTGGTGGTCCCGGGCGAATAGATCCCGATGATCGCGAAGATGCCGATCAGCAGTCCCCCCAGGACGCCGCCCAGCGTGACTCCGGTGCTGAACCGGCGGCTCGGCGTCTCCAGGATGTCCGGCTTTCCGTGGGTCAGGGCCGAGAAAAGCCGGCCCACCACGAAGAAGTAGGCCTGGACCTGATCCTTTCGCGACTGCATCAGCCGATCGCCCCACGAATCGCGGAGTAGACGTCCAGCATGCCCAGGAGCAACGGGAGGACCGCGACCGCGGACAGCGACTCCAGAATGTCGACCGCCCGGCCCCAGTAGGGCCGCAGCCGGTTGCCCGGCATCCGTTCACTGAGCATCAGCAACAGCACCGCGATCGCGACCAGCGGGAACCACACCTGCAGCAGCCGGCTCACCAGGTCCTGCGGCATTCCGAGCCGCAGGACCAGGGTCAGCACCCCGACACCGCCGGGCACCAGCACGGCCCACCTCGACACGGTGCCGTTGTTGTGCTTGGAACGCATGAACAACAGCGCCGCGACGACGGCGTTGAGGATCACCGCGAAAATCCCTTTCGCGGGCAGGAAAAGCAGGAACAGGATCGACTGCGCGATGCCGGTCCCGATGTGCAGCGCCATGAGATAACCGATGGTCGCCTGACCCCGGTCGACCACCACCTGGAAGGGCACCGGATCGGTGTCCTGGCGCAGTTCGTCGGCGTTGGTCGGCAGCAGGGGCAGAGTCAACCCGGACAACCGGAACGCCAACCCCGGCACGAAGAGCCCGACGACGAGACTGACCGTGATACCGATCGCGGCGGCCTCCGGCGCGGTGAGCGAGGTCGTCGCACCGATGATCAGCGGTACGCAGAGCAGCAGGTCCGCGGTCAGCGCCCCGGCGAACAGCAGCGCCCCGTCCGCCACGAGGGTGAGTCCGGCGCTCAACGCGACGAGTGCGCCCAACGCCGCACTGGCCCAGTGCACCTGCCACGAGGCCAGCGGGGCGACGACGCCCACCCCGACCCCGCAGGCCACGGCGGCGTAGAGGGTGGCGACCCCGGCCAGCACCGTGGCCGCGAGCGGGTTGACCATCGCGCGTGCCGCTACCGCCGCGCCGGCCAGCATGGCGAGCGCGCCGACGCCGGCCATCGCGGCACGCATCCCGGGATCACCGCCGCCCAGCAGCAACGGCAGCCCGGTGATCAGCGCCGCACCGGCCCCGAGCAACAGCATCCACCGGGTTCTTTGCGGCGACCAGGCACCCGGGTGGTTTCTGATCTGCTCGCCCACGCCGTCGACGAGATCGTCGTAGTCGATGGGCGCGAGTTCGGCGGCACGCGGGCGCAGGTGCAGCGTCTCACCGTCGAGCAGGTTCAGCTCGGTCGGTGTGCGTTCCTCGTCCAGCGGTGGTTCACCGAGCCGCTGGACGACCCAGCCTTCGTGCTCGGCGCCCTGCTCGATCACCTCCGCGCCGAACTGCGCCAGTACCGCGGGCAGCAGATCGCCCAGCGGGACTTCGGCGGGCAAAGCCAGATCCGTGCTCTGTTCGCCCAAGACGAACCGTAGCCGTCCCGGCGCGATTATGCGATGCTGTGTGCGCTCTTCCATTTCCCGGTTGTCCGGTCCTTCCTGCCAGGGCGAGAACCCGAGACGAGGGACAAGGTAGTCACGGCCGTCCGCGGGTGTACCCCGTTTTCAGGCCGTCACCTGGAGTTCTGGGGAAACCACTCGGCAAGGGAGAGCGCAGAAGATGGGCACGGTGTTGTTCAGCCGGCGGGCGCGGCGGTTCGGGCCGTCGGCACCCGACGGTGAGATAGCCATGCAGGAACCTCCGTCGGTACCGGAGCGGGCTCCGGGCGGCGTCGGTTCCATCCTCGTGTACGCGCCGATGAGCCTGAGCTCCCTCGCCATGGTGATGATCTTCCTGCGGCCCGACTCCGGTCTGATCGCCTACATCGGCGGCGGCCTGATGCTGGTCGCCTCCATCGGCATGGTCGTCGCCCAGTTCATGCGGAATTCGCTGAACCACAAGGAAAAACTGCACGGTGACCGGCGCGACTACCTGCGCTACCTGACGCAGCTCCGCAAGTCGGTCCGCAAGGCGCTGAGCGAGCAGCAGAACGCCGGGCGCTGGCTGCATCCCGACCCCGGCGCGCTGTGGTCGGTGGCGATGTCCTACCGGTTGTGGGAGCGCAGGCCTGCCCACGACGACTTCGGCGAGATCCGGATCGGGCTGGGCACCCAGCGGTCGACCACCAAGCTCATGCCACCGGAAACCAAGCCCGTCGAGGACCTCGAGCCGCTGGCCGCCCATGCGCTGCGCCGGTTCCTCCAGGCCTACACGTCGCTGCCGCACGCGCCGATCGCGGTGTACCTGCGCGGTTTCGCGCAGATCCAGTTCTCCGGCGATCCCGACGCCATCCGCGGCCTGGTCCGGGCCATGCTCGCCCAGGCCGCCACCGCGCACGCGCCCGGCGACCTCAAGATCGCGATCTGCGCCACGGAGGAGACGGCGCAGCACTGGGACTGGATCAAGTGGCTGCCGCACGCGCAGGACCTGGAATCACGCGACGCCACGGGCCCGCGGCGGCTGGTCACCGACAGCATCACCGACGCCGAGGCGCTGCTCGGTGCGGAGGTGTTCACCGGCCGTCCGGGGTTCGAACCGGACACCCCGGTGACCGCGTCGGAACCGTTCGCGGTGCTCGTCCTCGACGGGGTCGGCGTGCCCGGGGACCACCGGGCCGGCGAAGAGGGTTACCGCAATGCGGTGGTGCTCGACCTTTCCGGGTCGCTGCCGTGGGCGGCACGCCAGAACACGCTCTTCCTCTCGGTCGACGCGGAAGCGATGAGCACCGTGTCGTTCGACCGGCTCGGCAAGCCCGTGTCCAAGCATCTGTGCGAGCCGGACCAACTCACCCAGCGCGGCGCGGCGACGCTGGCCAGGGTCATGGCGCGGTACCGGGTCGGGGAAGCGGCCGAGACCGAGGAGCCGCTGGCCACCGACTACGACCTGAGCGTCCTGCTGGGACTGGGTGACGTGAGCACCTTCGACCCGGTGAAGTACCGGCGCGAGCGGATGAGCCCCCGGCGGCGGCTGCGGGTGCCGATCGGGATCGCCGCCAACGGGTCGCCGATCGAACTCGACATCAAGGAATCCGCCGAAGAGGGCATGGGCCCGCACGGCATGTGCGTCGGCGCGACCGGGTCCGGCAAGAGTGAACTGCTGCGCACCCTCGTGCTGGCGATGGCCACCACCCACACCTCCGAGGACCTCAACTTCATCCTGGTCGACTTCAAGGGTGGTGCCGCGTTCCTCGGTTTCGACCAGCTCCCCCACACCTCGGCGGTGATCACCAACCTGGCCGACGAGCTCGAACTCGTCGACCGGATGCAGGACGCGCTGACCGGCGAGATGAACCGCCGCCAGGAACATCTGCGGGCCTCGGGGAACTACGCCTCCCGTCGCGACTACGAAGCCGCGCGTGCCCAGGGTGTGCCGCTGGAACCGATGCCCGCCCTGTTCATCGTGATCGACGAGTTCAGCGAAATGCTGTCCAGCAAGCCCGAGTTCATCGACGTGTTCGCGATGATCGGCCGGCTGGGCCGGAGCCTCGGCGTGCACCTGCTGCTCGCGTCGCAGCGGCTCGACGAAGGCCGCATCCACAAGGTGGAGACGCACCTGTCCTACCGCATCGGTCTGCGGACCTTCTCGGCCATGGAAAGCCGCAGTGTGCTGGGTGTGCCGGACGCCTACGAACTGCCGAAGAGCCCGGGCAACGGTTATCTGCGCCCGGACACCCAGACCCTGGTCCGTTTCAAGGGCGCGTACTCCTCGGCGCCCTATCGCCCGGCCCGCAAGCGCCAGCGCGGTGTGATCAACCATGAGCTGGTGTCGTTCGGCACCTCGTACGTGCCGCCCGCCAAACAACCGGAGCCGGAACCGGACGAGGTGGACAAGGACGCCGGCGAGCCCACCAAGACCATGCTGGACATGCTGATCGAGCGGTTGCGCGACATCGGCCCGCGGGCCTACCAGGTGTGGTTGCCACCGCTCCGCGAACCGTCCACTTTGGATCAGCTGTTGCCGCCGCTGGTCGACCACCCCGAGTTCGGCCCGCGCCCGGTGGGCGATCTGGGCGTGGGCACGCTGACCGTCCCGGCGGGACTGATCGACGTGCCCGCCCAGCAGCGCCGGGAACCCCTGATCGCGGACCTGTCCGGCAGCAAGGGCAACGTCGCGGTGGTCGGTGGCCCGCAGAGCGGGAAGAGCACCCTGCTGCGCACCCTCATCGGCGGGCTCGCGCTCACCCACAGCGCCTCCGACGTGCAGTTCTACTGCCTCGACTTCGGCGGCACGCTGTCGTCGCTGGCGAAGCTTCCGCACGTCGGCAGCGTGGCGAACCGGCTGGACCGGGACCGGGTCACCCGGACCGTGCTGGAGGTGTGCAACCTCATGGCGCGCCGGGAAACCCTGTTCGCCGAGCACAACATCGACTCGATGACCTCCTACCGCCGTGTCCGGCGGAGCGGCACCCTGTCCACTGTGGACCCCTATGGGGACGTCTTCCTGGTGGTCGACGGGTGGTACACCATCCGGCAGGACTACGACGATCTGGAGGAGCGGTTCAGCGAACTGGCCGCGCGGGGACTGTCGTTCGGCATCCACCTGATCGTCGCGGCGGGCCGCTGGTCGGAAATGCGCCCCTGGCTGCGGGACGTGCTGGGGACCCGGTTCGAACTGCGCCTCGGCGACCCGATCGACTCCGAGATCAACAGCCGCCTCGCCGCGAAGGTCCCGCAGATCCCCGGTCGCGGGATCACCCCCGACCGGTTGCACTTCCTCACCGCGCTCCCCCGGATCGACGGCAGCACCACCACCGACGACCTCGCCGAGGCCACCATGGACATGGCCGAGGCACTGGCCACGCCCAACGCGCCGACCGCGCCGAAGGTGCGCCTGCTCCCGCACGAACTGCCGGCCGCCGACCTGCCGGCGCCCTCCGCGCCGTCCCCGACGGCGGACATGCGGATGCCGCTGGGCATGGAGGACGTCGAGTTGTCCGTGCAGTGGCTCGACTTCGACGCCAACCCGCACCTGCTCATCTTCGGCGACACCGAGACCGGCAAGACGAACCTGTTGCGCCACATCGCGCAGTCGGTCGCCGCGCACTACACACCGGACCAGGGCCGGGTGATGTTCGCCGACTTCCGGCGCGAACTGCACGACGCCGTCCCGGCCGAACACCAGATCAACTACACGGTGGCCGCCGACGGCCTCAAGGAAGCCGTCAAGCAGGCCGCCGAACTGCTGAGCGCACGGGTGCCGGGCCCGGAGATCACCCCGGAACGCCTGCGCAAGCGCGACTGGTGGAGTGGCGGAAGGCTGTTCATCCTCATCGACGACTACGAACTCGCCGAAGGCGGCATGGGCGACCCGCTGCAGCCCCTCATCCCGCTGCTGCCCCAGGGCGCGGACATCGGGCTGCACCTGATCATCGCGCGCAGCACCTCCGGTGCCGCCCGCAGCATGATGAACTCGGCCGTCCGGCGCCTGTGGGAACTCGGGGCACCCGCGCTCCTGTTCTCCTGCCCCAAGGATGCCGGTGTCTTCCTCGGCACGTTGAAGCCGCGGACACTGCCCACCGGCCGCGCCCAGTTCGTCAACCGCCGCCGGACCGTCCGGCTGGTCCAGACGCCGTTCGTCGCGGGCGTCGCCAAACGAGACGACTGATCCCCACTGCCGGGCTCCCCCGCCGGGAGCCCGGCAGCGCCGTGGCGCGGCAACCACGCGAGGCGTCAGAACGGTGGCGGATCGTGGGCTGGGTGGCCGGAATCGGATTCCGGGGCGGCGGGGCCGTCGTGCCGGCCGGTCTTGTCCTGTGTCGGCGGGTCTTCCTCGGTGCTGGGTAGGGGAATGACCGGGTCGTGGAGGGGTTCCCGGGGAATCCTTCAGGTGATGGTGCCGGGCGCACAACGTGGTGAGATTGTCGTCGGCTGTCTCACCGTTGTCGGCGACCCACTGCTCCGCATGATCGGTCTCGCACCGCTGGGCAGGCCGATGACACCCCATCATCCGGCACTCGCGATCTCTGACCTTGACCAGCCGGGCAAGACAGGCGGTCGGCCGGTAGGCCTTGCGGCCCACGGAGATGATCTGCCCGGTCTCCGGATCGGTCAGGATACGGCGGACAGTGGTGTTCTCGCCCGAGGCGATCTGCCGCGCCAGCCACGCCGGGATCGCCCCCTGGCCCGCCATCTCCGCAGGATGGTCGTTCAGCCCGAGCCAGGCCACCACTTTCCCGGCCGCGGGACGACCGATGGACAACCCCAGCGCCAGCTCCTGCGGCACCGTCGACGGCTCCTCCGCCGACCGCACGAACTCCGCCGCCGTCGCCAACTCCTCCGCCTGCAAACGATTCATCCGCCTGCGCAACTGCTGAATCGTGCGCAGCATCCCTTCACGCGTCCTCACGGGACGGTCAGGGTCAGGGACAGGCTGGTCGCTCATGCCTCAATTTTATCGAACTCACGGTCGCACATCTAAGACAAAATAAAAGACCACCGAGAAGTATTAAAAAGTCCGTTTCCCGTCACTCGAAAGTATTATCATGAGCGACCAGCGGGCACACGACGGCGTGAAATCATCCGTCGACCGGAAACTCTCCGTGTTCAAGGAGGAAATTGACGTCCTTAGTGGACAGTCGAGGCAGCCGAAGCCCGCGGACGACAACTGCCGGGCAGATTGCGCGGTCGACCATGAAGAGCGCGAAAGAGAAGCCCCGGCGAGCACACACCGATCGACCCAGACCCCAGGTCCCGCAACGGTCACGCCGACCCCCGAGGCTCCTTCTCGGCCACCAACGACTCGCGACGCGCCGTCCCGGCCAGGTTCTTGATCATCCGCAGCCGGTCGTCCCACCGTGCCGCGACGGCCGCCATGACCCGTGCCGCCGCGTCGAGCCGTTCCGCGCGCACGGCGTAGCGCATCTCCCTGCCCACCCGCCGTCCCTGAACGAGTCCGGCGCGCTCCAGTACCGCGAGATGCTTGGTCACCGCCTGGCGCGTGAAGGGCAACTCGGCGGCGAGGGCGGTCGGAGTCGTTTCGCCGCGGGCGAGCAGGACGTCAAGGAGCCGGCGGCGGCTCGGTTCGGCCACCGCCGCCCACAGCTCCTCGTCTTCTTGGTACGTCAACGGACCGACGAGCGCTCCTTCCGCGGCAAGCCCTCGCGCAAGCGGCCGAGGTGGACCTCCCAGCCGTGCGAGTGGCCCTCACGGTAACCTGCCCGTGTCCTTGGCGGCGACCTTGCCGCCGTCCTTCGTGGTCTCGAGATCACCGGGCAGGTGCGGCACGGGATTGCCCCGGTAGCGCGCGAACTTCAGCGACTCCTGATCCGGCTCGGCCCGCAGGGGCTGGGTGACCTCGACGAAGTACCCTTCCGCGTGCCGTTGGATCACGCCGGTGCCCACGCCGTGCCGGATCACGTCCCGGTCGGCTCGCTGCAACGCCAGGCAGATCCGGTAGGTGAGGTAAAAGGCCAGCGGAGGCAGGACCAGGACGCCGATGCGGCCGAACCACACCACCCGCTCGAACGGGACGCTGAACACGAAGTCGATCACGTCGTCGTTCCCGGCGATCACCAGCACGAAATAGAAGGCCAGCGTCATCGCGCCGAACCCGGAGCGGACCGGCACGTCACGGGGCCGCTGCGCGATGTTGTGCGCCAGTCCGGTGTCCCTGGTCAGGCGTCTTTCGACGAACGGGTACACCAGGATGGAGCCGAAGAGCAGGATCGGCATGACCACGGCGGGCCAGAACACCGCGGGGACCGTGTAGTTCCCCAGGTCGATCCGCCAGCCCGGCCACAGGCGCATCGCGCCCTCGATCATCTGGAGGTACCAGTCGGGCTGCGAGTTGATCGAGGACATGGAGGGCTGGTAGGGCCCGTAGGTGAAGATCGGGTTGATCTGGAAGATCCCGCCCATCAGTGCCAGTATTCCGGTCACCATGATCGCGAGGCTCGTGCTCCTGGCCGCGAAAGCCGGGAAGGTCCGCACCCCCACCACGTTCCGCTCGGTCCCCCGCTCGCCGGGGAACTGGGTGTGTTTCTGGTACCAGACGCCGGCCAGGTGCACCGCGATCAGGACGAGGATGAGCCCGGGCAGGATCAGGATGTGCCCGGCGAACAGCCGGGGGATGATCAGCTCACCCGGGAACTCGGAGCCGAAGACCAGCCAGTGCAGCCACGTGCCCAGCAGCGGGATGGACAACACGATCCCGGACATGATCCGCAGCCCGGTGCCGGACAGGAGGTCGTCAGGCAGCGAGTAGCCGGCGAATCCTTCGGCGATGCCGAGGATCAGCAGGAACACGCCGATGATCCAGTTGGCCTCGCGCGGTTTGCGGAAGGCGCCGGTGAAGAAGATCCGCAGCAGGTGCACCAGGATCGCGGCGACGAAGATGTTGGCCGCCCAGTGATGCATCTGGCGGACCAGCAAGCCGGCCCGGACGTCGAAGGAGATGTCGAGCGTGCTGGCGAAGGCCTGCGACATCTCGACATCGTGCATCGGGGTGTAGCTGCCGTGGTAGACGAGTTCGGCCGAGGACGGCTGGAAGAACAGCGCGAGATACGTCCCGGTCAGCAGGAGCACCACGAAGCTGTAGAGCGCGAGTTCTCCGAAGAGGAACGAGAAGTGTTCGGGGAACACCTTGTTCATACGGGGCCGCAGCCCTTTCGCGGCCTGGTAGCGCTCGTCGACTTCCTTGGCCTGTTTGAAGATCAGGTCTTTCACGCTCATTTCCCCGCCTCCGGCCTGCCTCCGGCCAGGGAGAGGCCCGTTTCCCGTTGCCTGGCAAGCCGGTCTTCGCGCGCCATCCACCGCCAGGTCACCGCGACCGCCGCGATACCCAGCGGCAGCATGCCGACGATCATGGCGAGGCCGCCCGGCTCGTTTCCGCGGATGATCAGGTAGACGGCGGCGAGATCGAGGGAAGGTCCGGCGAGGAACAGATACACCGTGCGGGCCGCGTCCGGCGCGCCCGGACGCGGCTGGAGGACCGGCAGCCAGAACCACATCGCGGCCACGAGCAGCAGGCCGTGCAGAGCCAGGTCCGCCGGCACGGCGAACTCGGCCACCCCCATGGCGATCGTGATCGCCGCGTGCAACGCCAGGAACAGCGGCAGGACGAGCACGGGCTGCGCGGGAACCCGTCGCCACGGCACGAACCGCCGTCCCGCCATCACGATTCCCGGCGCCACGACGGAAGTCAGCAACCCCATCGCTCCCATGTGGACCATCTCTTCGGTCATGACCGCCCCCTACGCCGCACAGCCGCGAGGGCCGCCGCGACGAAGCCCACGGCCTTGGCCGCCTTCTCCTCCCCCGGCCTCGCGGGCTCGGGCCGGAGCGGGCCGCTCCGGACTTCGGTCGACGAGGCGGGCAGGCGGCCGGCCGGGAGTCGCTCGCGGCGGAACGCCACCACCGCGAGCAGGACCGGGAACACCGCGAGATAGCTCAGCCACGGAGTGAACACGAAACCGACCGCGAACAGGATGGCGGCGAGCCCGAGAAAGCCGGCCGAGGCGCTGCCACCCGGCATGTGCCGGGGCCAGGACAACTGCCGCCGGTTGGCCAGGAACACCACCACACCGACCACCACGGTGCCGAGCACCGCCAGCCCATAGAGACCGATGAACTCGAGGCTTTCCCCGTAGGCGAACATGATCGAGGCCAGCACGGCGTTCACCGCGGCCCAGCCGAGCACGACCCCCGCCGGTTTCACGACCGCTCCTGCTGAAGGTCGAGCAGAGGTGTGTAGCTCCGCGCGGGCGGAAGCGGATGCTCCGCGTCGAAGTTCAACGGCGGCGGGGGCGACGAGGTCGCCCATTCGAGCGTGAAGGCCTCCCAGGGATTGTCGCCCGCGCGGCGCGTCCGGCGCTTGACGACGGAGACGACGATGTTGACCAAGAAGCACAACATGGCCAGACCGAGCAGCCCGGCACCGGTGGACGCGAGCAGGTTCTGCGTGCCGAAGCCGTCGCGCGCGGTGTATCCGGCGACCCGGCGCGGCATGCCCTCGATGCCCAGCCAGAACATCGGCAGGAAGGTCAGGTTCGTCCCGGCGACCATGAGCCAGAAATGCGCGTGGCCCAGCACCTTTCCGGGCATGATGCCGGTCGCCTTCGGAAACCAGTAGTAGAAACCGGCGAAGAACCCAAACAGGCTGCCCGCGACCAGGGTGTAGTGGAAGTGCGCGACCACGAAATAGCTGTCCTGCGCCTGGTAGTCGAACACCGGGGTGCCGACCATGATGCCGGTCAGCCCGCCGACCAGGAACTGCGGAATGAACGCCAGCGCGAACAACATCGGCACGGTGAACCGCATCCGCGCGCCGATGATCGTGCCGATCATGCCGAAATACTCCAGGCCGGCGGGCACCAGCAGGAAGATCGAAGTCAGCGAGTAGTAGTTGTCGCTGACCTGCCCGGTGGTGAACATGTGATGGCCCCACACGCTCATCGACAACGCGGCGAAGAGCAACAGGGACAGCACTGTCGGCTTGTAACCGAAGAACCGGCGGCGGGCGAAGGTGGCCAGCACCTCCGCGACCGCCCCGACGAACGGGAAGAACATCACGTAGACCACGGGATGGCCGTAGAACCAGAACAAATGCTGATATCCGACATTCCAGATATTGCTGGCGAACACGTCCGGGGTGATGCGGCCGAGAGCCAGCATGCCGAGCGCGATCAGGAGCGACGGGAAGGCGGCCAGCACCATCAGGTTCGTGGCCACCATCGACCAGCTGAACACCGGGAGCCGCAACATGGTCATGCCCGGGGCGCGCCGCAGCAGCACCGTCCACAGCACTGTTCCGGCCATCAGGATCATGCCAAGGCCGGCGGCGAAGTTCCCGGCTATCCACAGGTCACTGCCCACCCCGGGCGAAAAGCGGGCGCTGGACAGGGGCGTATAGGCGGTCCAGCCGTTGGACGCGGCGCCGTTGGTGGTGGCGAACCCGGAGATCACGGTCAGCGCGCCGAAGAAGTACAGCCAGAAGCCGAGCATGGTGAGCCGGGGCGCGGCCACCGTCGGAGCGCCGACCTGCAGCGGCACCAGATAGAGCCCGAACGCGATCGCCAGCGGCGTGATGACCAGGTAGATCATCCCGGAGCCGTGCATGGTGAACAGCTCGTCGTAGGTCTGGTTGCTCATCAGGTGCTGACCGGGCCGCGCCAGTTGCGCGCGCATCAGCAGCGCGAGCGCGCCCATGGCGAAGAACAGCACGAGCGCGGTGGCGATGGTCAGCAGGGCGATGCGCTTGTGGTCCGTCGTGCCCAGCCAGGACCGGCGAGGCGGTCCCGTTTCCGCGACCGCCGGCGCCGACGCGGTCGTGGTCATGTGTGCGCCCCCTGCGCCTGCCACTGCTGGTACTGCTGCGCCGGGACCGCGCGGACCCAGAAGTGCATGGTGCTGTGGGAGTCGCCGCAGTACTCGGCGCACCGGCCGATCCACTGACCGGCCTGGTCGAAGTTGAGCGTCACGGTGTTGACGTGGTCGGGAAAGGCGTCCACTTTGACCCTCAGATCGGGAATCCAGAACGAATGCTGGACATCGGTGGAGGTGATCCGCAGCTGGACCGGCTGTCCCACCGGGACGACGAGCGTGGGCAGGCTTCCGCCATTGTTGTCGCAAACGCCCGAAAAGGAGCGGTCCGGCTGGGTGTAGTGGAAACGCCAGCACCATTGGAAGGCGTCGACGTCGATCTGGGTGGCCGGAGCTCCACTGGCGCCCTTGGGCACCACCGAGGCGGAGAGCGAATTGTGTGCCGAAGCGGTGATGAACGTGATCACGCCCGCGACGGCGGCGAGCGCGACCGCGTAGGCGACTTCCACCAGGGGATGAGAATCGCGGCGCCGCTTGTCACCCGACCGTTTCCGGCTCAGCAGCAACGCCAGCGTCACGGCCAGGCAGACCACCACGAAGACGATCCCGGCGATCAATCCCTCGAATCCGGCCATCCGCGCGAACGCGTCCCGGAACTGCACGCCACCCTCCCTCCCACGCGCGGGCACGACCGGTGACGCCCCGGAGATACCGTGGCGCCACGACCGTCATGGACAGATCAAGGGTTGCGCACCGCAAAGGTCCCCGCAATTCGGCGGATCCGTGCGCCTGGCCGGGAAAAAAGTCCGCCGGAAGCGGTTAGCTTCCCCCCGGGACGGGTAGGCCGTCGCAGGCAGCGGAAGGCGGGAGGCAGCCATGGGAATGCCGCGGTGGATCCGCGACTGGCCGGTGTACCGGCAGTGGAAGCAGGGTGATGTGAGCGGCCGCGGAGCGGCGGCCAAGAGCGCCACCAGCGCCCGGCTCACCCCCCGCACCCGGACCGCGGAGCAGGTGGTCAAGTCGGTCTGCCCGTACTGCGCGGTCGGCTGCGGCCAGAACGTCTTCGTCGAAAGCGGAAAGGTCACCCAGATCGAGGGCGACCCCGACTCGCCGGTCAGCCGGGGCAGGCTGTGTCCCAAGGGTTCGGCCAGCCTGCAGCTCACCACCGGTTCCGCCCGCAAGTACCAGGTCCTCTACCGCCGTCCTCATGGGACGGAGTGGGAAACGCTGGATCTGGACACCGCGATGGACATGATCGCCGACCGGACCATCGCGGCCAGGGTCAAGGGCTGGCAGTGGGAGGCCGACGGCGCCAAGGTCCGGCGCACCATGGGCATCGCCAGCCTCGGCGGCGCCACTTTGGACAACGAAGAGAACTATCTGATCAAGAAGCTCTTCACCGCGCTGGGCGCTATCCAGATCGAGAACCAGGCCCGTATTTGACACTCCGCCACGGTTCCCAGTTTGGGGACCTCCTTCGGCCGTGGCGGCGCCACGACGTTCCAGCAGGACCTGGCCAACGCCGACTGCATCGTGATCCAGGGCTCGAACATGGCGGAATGCCATCCGGTCGGGTTCCAGTGGGTGATGGAGGCCAAGGCCCGGGGTGCGAAGCTCGTTCACATCGACCCGCGCTTCACCCGGACCAGCGCGCTCGCCGACATCCACGTGCCCCTGCGAGCCGGCGCGGACATCGCGTTCCTCGGCGGCATCATCAACCACGTCCTGAATGAGGAGAAGTATTTCAAGGAATATGTTCTCGCCTACACCAACGCGGCGACCATCATCAACTCCGACTTCGCCGACACCGAGGATCTCGACGGGGTGTTCTCCGGGCTCGACCGCGAGCACCACACCTATGACGTCGGGACCTGGCAGTACGAAGGAGCCGACATGCAGGCGGCTTCCGGCCAGCGGGACCAGGAGTGGGACCGCCGGACCCGGGGCGGGGGCGCGGTGCGGGAAGCGGCCCGTGGTGAGGCGCACGGTTCCGGTGGCGCGGAGGTCGGCACCGAGCCGAACACCGACGAGACGCTCCAGCACCCGCGGTGCGTCTTCCAGATCCTGAAGCGTCACTACGCCCGTTACACACCGGAAGCGGTCGAGCAGATCGCCGGTGTGCCGCAGGATATGTTCCGCCAGGTGTGCGACCTGCTCACGGAGAATTCGGGACGCGACAGGACGAGTGCCTTCGCCTACGCCGTGGGCTGGACGCAGCACAGCGTCGGGGTGCAGTACATCCGGACGGCGGCCATCCTGCAGGCGCTGCTCGGCAACATCGGCCGTCCCGGTGGCGGGATCATGGCCTTGCGCGGCCATGCCTCGATCCAGGGTTCGACCGACATCTCGACGTTGTTCAACCTGCTGCCCGGTTACATTCCGATGCCGCACGCGCACACGAACGAATCCCTGGACACCTTCGTCCAGGCCGAGGGCACCGAGAAGGGCTACTGGGGCAACATCCGCGCGTACCTGGTGAGCCTGCTGAAGTCGTACTGGGGCGTCGCCGCCCGGCCGGACAACGACTTCTGCTTCGACTACCTGCCACGGCTCACCGGCAGCCACAGCACCTACGAAACGGTGATGGCGCAACTGGAAGGCACCTGCAAGGGCTACTTCCTCTACGGCGAGAACCCCGCCGTGGGCTCGGCGAACGCCAAGATGCAGCGCCTGGGCATGGCCAACCTGGACTGGCTGGTCGTGCGCGACTTCTCCCTGATCGAAAGCGCGACCTGGTGGAAGGACGGGCCGGAAATCGAGACCGGTGAGCTGCGCACCGAGGACATCGCCACCGAGGTGTTCTTCATGCCCGCCGCCGCGCACACCGAAAAGGACGGCAGCTTCACCAATACTCAGCGGATGCTGCAGTGGCACCACCTGGCCGTCGAGCCCGCCGGTGACGCCCGGAGCGACCTGTGGTTCACCTACCACCTCGGCCGCAAGATCCGGGAAAAGCTGATCGCGGCCACCATGGACGAGTCCACTTCGGACGAACAGCGCGAACGGGACCGGCCGGTGGTGGAACTGACCTGGGACTACCCCACCAAGGGACCGCTCGCCGAACCCGACGCCGAGGCCGTCCTCGCCGAGGTCAACGGCCATGACGCCGAAGGCAACCCGTTGAGCAGTTACGAACAGCTCAAGGATGACGGCTCGACATCGTGTGGTTGCTGGATCTACTGCGGCTGCTACGCGAACGGCGTGAACCAGTCAGCCCGGCGCAAGCCCGGCGACCAGCAGAGCTGGGTCGCTCCGGAGTGGGGCTGGGCCTGGCCCGCCAACCGGCGCATCCTCTACAACCGTGCCTCCGCCGACCCGGACGGCAAGCCGTGGAGCGAGCGCAAGGCCCTGGTGTGGTGGGACGCCGAGCAGGGGAAGTGGACCGGCCACGACGTCCCCGACTTCAAGCCGACGAAGGCGCCGGACTTCAAGCCGGCCGAGGGCGCCAAAGGCCCGGACGCGCTGACCGGGAGGGACGCGTTCATCATGCAGGCCGACGGCAAGGCATGGCTGTACGCACCCGCGGGCCTGACGGACGGGCCGCTGCCCACGCATTACGAACCGCAGGAATCGCCCTTCACCAACCTGCTCTACCCGCAGCAGCACAACCCCGTCCGGCAGATCCTTTCGTCGCCGCACAACAAGATTCAGCCCAGCGGCGACGAGGCGGGCTCGGAGGTGTTCCCCTACCCGCTGACCACCTACCGCCTCACCGAACACCACACGGCGGGCGGCATGTCACGGTGGCAGCCCTACCTGTCGGAGCTGCAACCGGAACCGTTCTGCGAGGTCTCCCCCGAGCTCGCCGCCGAACGGGGCCTCGAACACGGAGAATGGGCCACGATCATCACCGCCCGCACCGCGGTCGAAGCCCGCGTGCTGGTGACCGGCCGCCTGACCCCGCTGACCGTCCAGGGCCGCACGACCCACCAGGTCGGCCTGCCCTACCACTGGGGCCCCAACGGGCTCAGCAAGGGCGACGCGGCCAACGAACTGACCTCGGTGGTGCTGGACCCGAACAGTCACATCCAGGAGGTCAAGGCCCTGACCTGCGACATCCGCCCCGGCCGCAGGCCGCGGGGCCCCGCGAAGGTCGAGCTGGTCCACGAGTACCAGCGCCGTGCGGGCATCACCGAAGAGACCGGGAAGGAGCCCTGACGTGACCGCCATCGATGCCACGGCGCTGGGTTACGAGGACCATCAGCCGCGGATGGGCTTTTTCACCGACACCTCGGTGTGTATCGGCTGCAAGGCGTGCGAAGTCGCGTGCAAGGAATGGAACGCGGTGCCGGCCGACGACATGGCGCTCACCGGCATGTCCTACGACAACACCGTGGGGCTCGGCGCGGACACCTGGCGGCACGTGGCGTTCATCGAACAACGCAAGCCGCTCGCCCTCCAGGACCCGGGCCTGCACCACGACACCGACGTGCTGGCCATGGCCGAGCAGGGGTCCGCCACGAACCCGTCCGAGGCCGCGATGACCCCCACCGGCGCCGGTCCCGGCGACGAGTTCCGCTGGCTCATGGCCTCCGACGTGTGCAAGCACTGCACCCACGCGGCCTGCCTGGACGTCTGCCCCACCGGCGCGCTGTTCCGGACCGAGTTCGGCACGGTGGTGGTGCAGGAGGACGTCTGCAACGGGTGCGGCTACTGCATTCCCGCCTGTCCCTACGGGGTCATCGACCAGCGCAAGGACGACGGCAGGGCCTGGAAGTGCACGCTGTGCTATGACCGGCTCGGCGACGGCATGGAACCGGCCTGTGCCAAGGCGTGCCCCACCGAGTCGATCCAGTTCGGGCCGCTCGACGAACTGCGGGAGCGTGCCGACGCCAGGGTCCGGCAACTTCACGACGCGGGGGTCTCCGACGCGCGACTCTACGGCGAGAACCCGCACGACGGTGTCGGCGGCGACGGCGCGTTCTTCCTGCTGCTCGACGAACCCGAGGTCTACGGGTTGCCGCCCGACCCCGTGGTCACCACGCGCGACCTGCCGTCGATGTGGGGCCACGTCGTCAAGGCGGCGGCGACCCTGGCCGGTGGCGCGCTCGCGGCGGTCGCCGCGTCGATGATCGGGAGGCGCAAGTGAACTCCAAGGCCAACCCGCCTGCCCGCGAACGTGCTTTGTGGGGGCACGGCCCCCACACCCCCACTGGGGGCAAGCCCCCAGACCCCCTCACCGGCGTAGCGACCGGAAAACGGCGCAAGCGCGGCGAGCAACCGGTGGTTCCGGACAGCCAGTTCACCTCGTACTACGGGAAACCGGTCATCAACGGACCGGTGTGGCGCTCCCCCGACATCCCGGGTTATCTGTTCCTCGGCGGGCTCGCCGGTGCCTCGTCCTTGCTCGGCGCCGGAGCGCAGGCCACCGGCAGCGATGTCGTCGCGAAGGCCGCCAAGACGGGCGCGTTCGGCGCCATCAGCCTCTCGCTGGTCGCACTCGTCAACGACCTCGGCCGTCCCGCCCGCTTCCTCAACATGCTGCGCGTGTTCAAGCCGACCTCACCGATGAACATCGGCTCGTGGCTGCTCACCGCCTACGGGCCTCTCGCGGGCGCGTCGGCGGCTTCGGCCGTGACGGGCAAACTGCCCCGGATCGGCACGGCCGCCACGGCGGGTGCCGCGCTGCTCGGCCCCGCCGTCGCCGCCTATACCGGCGCGCTGGTCAGCGACACCGCCGTACCCGCCTGGCACGACGGGTACCGCGAAATGCCGTATGTGTTCGTCGGCTCCGGCGCCACCGCCGCCGGCGGTCTCGGCCTGATCGCCGCGCCGGACGGCGAAGCGACGGCGGCGCGCAACCTGGCGCTGTTCGGCACCACCTTGGAACTCGGCGCGTTCAAGCGGATGGAACAGCGCCTCGGCATGGTCGCCGAGCCGTACCGGCGGGGCAAGGGCGGCAAATACGTGCGGGCGGCCGAAGTCCTCTCGCTCGCGGGCGCGGCGGGCGCCGTGCTCGGCCGGAGCAACAGGATCGTGCGCATGCTCTCCGGCGCCGCTCTGGTCGCGGCGTCCGCGTGCACGCGGTGGGGCATCTTCCACGCCGGCAAGGACTCCGCTGATGACCCGAAATACACGGTCGTGCCCCAGCGCGAACGGCTGAACGAACGGTCCTGAGTCCACAGTGGATGGACGTCGGCCGCGAAAAGGGCCACCATGCCCCCATGGACGACGGCCTTTTCTCGCTCTCCTTCGACGGTGAAATGCGCGCCGATTCCGGCGCGCTGACCCAGGCTGCCGAGGATTTCGGGCACGTGGTGGCGGACCGGCCCCGCGCGGTCCTGCGCCCGGGCTCGGCCGCGGACATCGCCACGGTCCTGCGTTTCGCGTCGGAGCAAGGGATTCCGGTCGTGCCGCGCGGTCAGGGCCACTCGACCTACGGTCAGGCTCAGGCGCGCGACGGCATCGTGATCGACATGTCGGCGCTCGACCGGGTCTCTCACCCCAGCGAGGATCACGTGATCGTCGAAGCGGGCGCGACCTGGGCCGATGTCCTGCGCACGACCCTCCGGCAGGGCCTGACGCCGCCCGTGCTCACCGACTATCTCGGCCTGTCCGTGGGCGGCACGCTCTCCGTGGGAGGACTCGGCGGGACCAGTCATCGTTACGGCGCACAGACCGACACCGTGCTCGCACTGGACGCGGTCACCGCCGACGGCCGGACACGGAGTTGCTCGCCCACGGAGTCGCCCGAACTGTTCCGGTCTCTTCTCGCCGGGCTCGGGCAATGTGGCGTGATCACGCGCGCCACGCTCCGGCTCGTCCCAGCCCCGGCTCGTGTCCGCCGCTACAAGCTCTTCTATCGCGATATCGACTTGTTGACCGCAAGCCAGCGCGTGCTGATGAGGGAAGGCAGGTTCGACCACCTGCAGGGTCAGATTCTCCCCGGCCCACAGGGCTTCCGCTTCATGCTCGACGCCGCCACCTACTACACCCCGCCCGCTGCCCCCGACGACCGGGAACTCACGGCAGACGCCGGGCACGAACCCGGCTCCGAAGAGATCGAAGACCTTTCCTACTGGGATTTCGCCGATCGCCTCAGCGACGGTGAAGCCGAACTCCGCCGGCTCGGCGCGTGGACGCATCCCCATCCGTGGGCCAACCTGCTGCTTCCCAACACCACGACCGACGACTTCCTCGCCCGGATCCTGACCGGCCTGACGCCCGACGACCTGGGCGCCGCTGGGCTGGTACTGGTCTACCCGCTCCTCACCCGGCGACTGGCCACCCCGCTGTTGCGCACCCCCGCCGAAACCATCACCTTCCTCGTCGCCGCGCTCCGCTTCCCGCCACCCGACCCGGCCACGGTCCGGCGGATGATCGCCGACAACCGGAGCTGGTACGAGCAGGCCCGCGAACTCGGCGGCGTCTCCTATCCCATCGGCACCATCCCGTTCACCGGCGACGACTGGCGTCATCACCACGGCGCCGGACATCCGGCCTTCCTCGAACTCGTGGACCGCTTCGATCCCGCGCGGATCCTTGGTTCCGGCCTTGTCCGGGAGAGCTGACGGATCACTGGGTGCGATAGGTGCCAGGGATGCTCCAGGTTCCGGCGAGCCGGCCGAGCGGAACCACGGGAACCGGCCTGCCGTAGGGCCACAGGTCGTTCGGTGGCTGTTCCCGGAAGTACAGTTCCCCGCTCACCCCGGGAACGGGATTGTCCTTCAGGCTGAACAGCGCGTTCCGCACGTCCGCGGCGGTGGGCAGCTCGGAAATCGCCGGAGTGTCGGCGGCGCGGTGGTTGTTGAAATCCGACTTCGCGTTCGCGTCGCGGCGCGCGGCCCACACCACGGCGGCCACCGCGTCCCGGTGGGTGATCGCGTAACCGCTCGCGAGGTCGGCTTCGGAGAAGCCGAGACCGCCACGCTCCTGCGGAGTCGTGAAGTAGGTGCGGAAGGCCGCGTAGGCTCTCGGCGTTCCGGACCCGCCCGCGCGCCAGCCGCCGGGATCCGCGGCTGTCGCGTCGAGCAGTCCCATGGTCCCCGCGTCCAGGTCACCGGTGTTCACGGCCAGGCCGACCGTTCCCGTGACGAGCATCAGCGGCCGCACCGGGTTCTGGCAGCGTCCGCGCTCGCCCAGGGCCTGGATCAGGGCCGGGAGGTCGCGGCCACGGCCGGCGTAGAACAGGACGTCCGGATTGGACGTGCAGATGTCGCTGACCGCGTCGTGGAACAACAACGGCGTCCCGCCCTGCGGCGGCTTGCTGCCGTTGAACCCGCTGCTGTGCTCACTGAGCGAGTACTCGCTGTCGAAGGTCTCGGTGAACGCCGCTTTCAAGGTGCGCACGTAATCGTCGGCATTGCGATCGTAGAGGAGATAACCGCCCAGCGCTGTCGTACTCGAATGGTTGTCCAGCACAGCTTTCAGCGCTCGGACATAGTCGCGATTGGACGGTGACACCTTGAACAACCACGGATCGACCATGTTGTCGGCCGTGATCGCCGCGCCGATGCTCGGGATGCCCTCGGCGCCCAGCCGCGCGGCGGTGTCCCGGGTGTGGGCGTCGCTGATCCCCATCCCGGCGGCCGCGACGAGCGGATGGTCCCCGTCCTTCAACGCGGCCAGTCGTCCGGCCACCTCCGGCCCAGCACTCTCGTCGTACCCCTCGTTGGCCAGCACCAACTGGACGAGCGGCGTCGTGTCGCCGAGCGCGGTGGAATGGTTGGCCTGCATCTGTGCCGCGTACATCCCCCGCAGCGAGGTGCCGATGTCCTCGGTCGTCATGGCGCTGCCGGGCCGGGCGAGCATCGGCATCAGCACGGCGACGCGGATGTAGGGCTTGGTGTTCTGATCGCGGACCGCCTGGTTCTCCGCGACGATCTTCGCGATGGCGGAAACCGCGACGGGATCGGGGGAACCGAACGGGAAATCGCGTTCGACGGTCCAGCCGACGCACTCGCCGCCGGTCCCCGTCCATCGCGACAGCGCGAAACCGTCACCGGACGTCTGATCGAGGCCCTGGCACGGTTCGGGGCCGCCCCACTGTGGCAGCACGGCCCAGGCCGTCCCGCCGAGCGCGAGGACGACCACCAGCGCCAGCAGGATGCGGCGATTGCGGCGGCGCCGCCGCCCCGCGCCGGTCTCCGGTGGCTCGAACTGATCAGGTGTCACTGTTCCTCCGCGAGTTTGCGCGCCCCCGTGATCGTGTCGACACAAGGGGTGTCACTGTGTTTCCTCGAGGACGTCGAATTCGTGGGAGCCGCGGCGCCACAGCGTGGAAAGCCGGTCGTAGCGGCGGATCCGGTCGAGCAGTTCGTCGGAACGCCCTCCGGTGTGCCGGAAGAGATCCCGGTACGCCTCGGCGATGCGGGCGTAGAGCCAGCCGCGATCGGCCCCGCACATCGGGTCCGCCGCCTCCTGGAGTGCGGAAATCAGGGCCTCGACGAACGCCGGCGCACTGCCCTCGCCCGCTTCGAGCAGCGGAGCCGGTGGCCGCGGTGCGGTGACCACGCCGTCGAGGAGCGTGAGCCAGTTCGCCAGCGACTCTTCGGTGAGCTGTTTGGTCAGTACCGACGCGACCGCGGTGACCTTGCCGAGCGCGAGGCTGTGGTACAGCTCGGCCTCGATGTCCGTGGCGTCCTTGCGAAGCCGTTCGTGAGCGGTGCGCCAGTCCCCGGGACGGCGGGCGAGGCGGCGCAGCAACAGCATGCGCAACAAGGTGGTGTGCGTGCCGGGCTCCCACAGGCCGACCGGGAAGGGCTCGGGCCGGACCTCCTCTCGCAGGCGCAGCCCTTCGGACGGGTCGCGGCCGGCCGCGCAGAAGGTCAGAGACTCGGCTTCCGCTTCCGGGACACCGGCCAGCAGGCGATCGCGGAGCACGTCTTCGAGCCGCGGCGTCAGCAACTCCGCGGGTTCGAAGGTACCGCTCCGCTCGGCCGCCGCGGCGTCGAGCAGGATCTTCGTCCCGCCGGGATGGCCTCGGCCGAGCCGGTACAGCAGGGTGCCCAGGTTCAGCGCGTCACGCTCGGAGATGCCCAGACGCCGTGTCATCTCGCGGATCTCTTCCACCGTGAACGGCGGAAGGCGGCGCAGCAGCCACAACGTCTCACGGTCGGAGAGCTCCCCTTGCTCGCCACCGGAAACCTGCCGTACCTTCGCCCGTTCCGCGTTGCTCAGCTCGGCGAGGAAATCGCCGCGGGTGGTCGCGACCACGGTCAGCGGATCGCCGACGCCCAGCCTGCGCTTCCCGGTCAGGCCACGCAGCACCACCCGGCCCAGTTCGGTGTCGGCATTGTCGAGGAGCACGAGGCAGTTCATCGACCATTCCCCGGCACGCCGGGCGGTGCGGAAGTTGTCCCGGAGGTCGGCCAGGAACGCCGTCCACAGCACTTCCTCGCCACCGCCCAGGGCACGCGCCGACCGGTTGAGCTCGACGAGTTCGTCGACCGGATCCAGGCCGAGCTCGGCATCCTGGTGCCCGTACCAGCCGGCGAACCGCCCGGGCCGCCCACGCGTGGAAATCCACGAGGCCGCCTTGTCCACGACCAGGTCCACCGCGGCACCGATCGCCCCCTGACCGGCGTCGACCCCGGCGCCCAGCCGGAGGCCGTCCCGCGCCAGGTCCGCGAGGACCTTTTTGACCGTGGAAAGCGGAAGCCGTTCCCGCAGCAGTTCTCTCACCTGCGCCTGGGCCCGCTTGCGGTCGAGGCGGTCCAGCTCCCAGCGCCGGGCCAGCAGACCGATGACCAGCCGGTTGAACCGCAGCGAGCCGTAGAGCCGGCAGTGCCGGGCGAGCTGGAAGGCCAGCGCCGCAAGCAGTTCCGGCGTGTCGACGTGCCCGGAGGCTTCCTCCGCGCTCGCGAGATCCAGGTACGCGCAGGGCACGGTGCCCGCGCACCGGCGGAGAAGTTCGTGCAGCAGCACCGTTTTCCCGGTCGCCGCACCCCCTTCGACCACGAGGACCGGCCGTGGCGGATCATCCGCTCCCGCATCGCGGAGCATCAGCCTGCGCACCAGGCCGATCTCGGGCTTGCGGCCGTAGAACGGCTCGGTCACCTCCCACCCCCCTGTTTCCCCTTGCCGGAAAACACTATTGGCGGATCTTCTTCCGCCCCGTCGTTCGCGGCCCCTTGATTGTTACACCATGTTTTGCGCAAAAAATACTGAGCCCGGCAAACTATTCACCCATTCGCGTTAGCCGTTATTGCCTGAATGTCAATAGATGCCGGCTGCCACACCACGCACGGGTACTGGAACCTCTCCTCGGACGGGGACGATGGCGTCATGGTGACTGCCCGGCGTGCCCGCCACGACAAGCTCTCCGCTCTTCTCAGGTCGTACGACGACAGGGAACTGGCACTGCTCTTGGCCACGGGTCGGCCAGGCAGTGTAGGCGACGGTCCGCAACGAATATGTACTCCGGTGCGCCACTGGCGACATCCCGGACGACGTACCGGCGACCGTGGCTACGATCCTGGCTCGGCATGCGCCTGCTGCCGAGAGAATGAACAGCTTCTACTGGAGGCTGTTCGACGGTGACCTGAAGGCGGAATATCCCGACTCGGGCCAAATTCGCCCCTGACGATCGCGTCCTGGATCGTTGACGAGGTATACCCCGTCAACGTCGGTAGCGAGGCGCGGAACAGGGGAGCGTCCACGATGGACGCTCCCCTGTTCCGCGAACCGCGTCAGTACGTCGGCTGGACCCACAGCTCGTACTGACCGTCGTGCAGGTCGTCACAGTGCCAGCCGACCCAGCGGGCCCTGCGGGAATCCGGCGTTGCCCGCGTCGACGCAGGCTTCGAGCGACGGGTAGACGCCCCCCGGGACGAACTCCGCAGCCGACGCGACACCCTGGTTGACGGCGAGACCACCGGCGACCCCCAGCGTGAGCAGGGTGGCTGCGACCAGCTTCCGAATCATGTGCGCTCCATTCGCATCGAGGTGACATGACGTCGGCTTCAGGGGAATCGACGCATCGCCGGTCAGCTTATGGGCGCAAGATCAATCGCGGCCGGGTCAGGCGAGGTGGTAGAGCAAACGCGGTCAGGAACACCCCCCGAAGGGGCAAAGGCGAAGTGCCGCAAGGTCATCGCACGGCGGTGACAGCTTCCCGGTCGTACCCGCGCGATCCCTCTCCGGCCAACAGACCGCGCCGGGCGAGTTCGGGTCGTACGCCTTCGCCGAACCAGTACGCCTCCTCCAGATGCGGGTAACCGGACAGGACGAACTCCTCCACACCAAGGGCGTGGTATTCCTCGATGAGATCCGCGACTTCGGTGTGGCTGCCGACCAGCGCCGTGCCCGCCCCTCCGCGGACCAGTCCGATCCCGGCCCAGAGGTTCGGGTGGATTTCCAGGCCACGCACGCCTTTCGAAGGGTCTCCGCCATGTAACGCGACCATACGTTGTTGCCCTACCGACTCGCTCGCCGCGAGTTGGGCCTGTGCTTTGGCGACTTGTTCCGGGTTCAGCGCGTTCAGCAACTTGCCTGCCTCGGCCCATGCTTCGCCCGAGGTGTCACGCGAGATGGTGTGGAGACGGATACCGAACCGGACCCGCCGGCCCTCGGCCTCGGCCAGGCGCCGCACCTTCCCGATCTTGTCCGCGACGAGCCCCGGAGGTTCGCCCCAGGTGAGGTAGACGTCGGCATGCCGGGCGGCCACCGGCAGGGCCGCGGGTGAGGACCCTCCGAAGTAGACAGACGGCACCGGGTCGGGAGGCGCCAGCACGGTCGCTCCCTCGACGCGCAGATGCTCGCCGGCGAAGTCGAACGGTGCCCCGCCCCAAACGCCCCGCACGATCGTGAGGAACTCGTCGGTGCGGGCGTAACGCTGGTCGTGATCGTGCCAGTCGCCGAAACGCCGCTGCTCGATCGCGTCGCCGCCGGTGACGACGTTGAGCAGCAGCCTGCCTCCCGAGATCCGCTGGTAGGTCGCCGCCATCTGGGCCGCCAGCGTCGGGGACACCGATCCGGGGCGGAACGCCACCAGGTACTTCAACCGCCTGGTCTCACGGATCAACGCGGCGGTAACCAGCCAGGCGTCCTCGCACCAGGTACCGGTCGGGGTCAGTACCCCTTCGAAACCGAGCCGTTCCGCCGCCCGCGCGACCTGCGCGAGGTAGTCGATACCGGCTTCCCGGTGGGCCGGCGGACCCGGCGAGCGGTTGGCGTGGAAGCGTTCCACGATGGTGCGGCCGTCCCCGGAGGTGGGCAGGAACCAGTGCAGTGTGACGGACATCGGTCAACCCCTTGCGGTCGCGAGGTCGGCCGCGTACCGGCGGTCGACGAAACGGGAGAAATCGATCTTGCCGGGAAGGTCCTTGTCCCCGGTGAAGGCGTCGGCGAGTTCCTGTTCCGAGCCGACGACCGCGTCATCCAGCGGAACCGGCAGGTCGGGCCCTTCCTGCGTCGCCGCGAGCGTGACCTGCGGTGCCAGTCCGGTCTCCGCCGCCCACGCCTGCGCCCACTGCTCACGGTGGGTGTCCGACCAGCGTTCCGCGCGGGCGATGCGCACGACGTAGTCACGGATCGCGGCGTCGCGGCCCGCGTCCCCGAGCGCGGACTTGCCCGCGACCTGGAAGGTGTACCCGTTCGCGATCCCCGTGCCGTCGGCCAGGACCCGCGCGTTCGCTTCCAGCCTCGCCTGCGCCGTGTACGGGTCCCACACCGCCCAAGCGTCGATCCGATGCTGCTTGAACGCGCCGTAGGCGTCGGCCGGTTGCAGGAAGGAGATCTTGACGTCCTTTGTGGACATTCCGGTCTTCGCCAGGTTCAGCAGGATCTGACCGTGAGCCGAACTGCCCTTGGCCACGCCGATGGTCTTGCCCCTCAGTTCCGGCACGCTCCGCAGTGGAGAATCGGCGGGCACCAGCAAGGCGTCACCGGCGACGCTGCCTTGCGCGGCGCTGACCACCGAGATCTTGCCGTTGGCCGCGGCGGAAAAGATCGGGGGCGTGTTGCCGACGGCGCCGACATCGATGGCTCCGGCCGAGGCGGCCTCCAGCAGCGGTGGACCAGAGGTGAAGGTGGACCACTCGATCTTGTACGGCACATCGGCGAGCAGCCCGGCCGCCTTGAGCAGAGCCTGCGAGCCACCCTTCTGGTCCCCGACCTTGAGCGTGACCTTGCTCAGGTCGGCCGGGGCCGCCGACGGATTGGCGGTGCCGCTCGTGCCACAACCCGTCAGAGACACCAGCGCGGCGAGGACGGCGAGAAGGACGCCGGTGACGGCCCGTTCGGACGGTTCAGGCGAGCGCATGGTCGGTCACTCCCAGGTCGGTCAGGATGCCCGCCCTGGCGGCGAGATGATCGCCGGGACGGCGCGGGCGCGGACGGTCGAGCACGTGCTCGGCGATGACGCGGCCGTCGCCGAGCACCAGGACGCGATCGGCGAGCAGCAAGGCCTCGTCGACGTCGTGGGTCACCAGAAGCACCCCGGGCCGGTGCCGCTGCCAGAGGTCTTCCACCAGCCGGTGCATGGTCAGCCTGGTCAACGCGTCAAGCGCGCCGAAAGGCTCGTCGAGCAGGAGCAGGCGCGGCTCGCGCACCAGGGCCCTGGCCAGCGACACCCGCTGGGCTTCACCACCGGAGAGGGTTCGAGGCCAAGCGTCGCCGTAGCCGGTCAGCCGGACTCCGGCCAGGGCCTGCTCGGCCTTCTCCCGGTCACGGCCATGCTCCCGCAAACCCAGCACCACATTGCGCCAGACCCGGCGCCACGGCAGCAGACGGGGCTGCTGGAACGCCACCGACACCGTGCCGCGCACGATGACCTCACCGTCCACAGTGGAGTCCGTTCCGGCCAGGATCCGCAGCAACGTCGACTTCCCCGACCCGCTCCGGCCGAGCAACGCGACGAACTCGCCCTGCCCGATGTCCAGGTCCAGGCCGGAGAGGACCACCCGGTCGCCGAAGGCCTTCTCCAGTGCGCGCACCCGCGCGATCAGTTCCCCCGCCACCGCAGCATCCTTCCTTCGATCAGCCGGACCAGGGCGTCGGTGAGCAACCCGACCAGCGCGTAGACGACCAGGCCCACCACGACCACGTCGGTGCGCAGGAACTCCCGGGCGTTGTTGATGAGGTAACCGAGCCCCGCGTCGGCGTTGACCGTCTCCCCCACGATCAAGGCCAGCCACGCCGTTCCGAGCGACTGCCGCAGTCCGACCAGCGCCTGCGGGAGGGCTGAGGGCCCTACGACGTGCACCAGGCGTTCGAACCGGGTGAACCCCAGCACCGCGGCCGCCTCCAGTAAATCGCTCTCGACATTGCGGATCCCGGAGAACAGGTTGAGGTACAAGGGAAACGCCACGCCGAGGGCGACCAGCATGATCTTCGGTTCCTCGCCGATACCGAACCAGAGGATGAACAGCGGGATCAAACCGAGGAACGGCAGGGTGCGCAGCATCTGCACCGGCGGGTCGACCAGGGTCGCGCCCCATCGGGACAGCCCGGCCACCAGGCCGAGCACGACGGCCGCACCCGCGCCCAGCGCGAACCCGGCGCCCACCCGGCCGAGGGAAACCGCCAGAGCGGCACCGAGTTCACCCGAGCGTGCCGTGTCGATCCCGGCCCGGAGCACGGTCGACGGCGCACTGAGCTTGTCCGGCGGCAGCAGTCCGGACGAGGACGCCACCTGCCACAGGAGGACGAGCGCGAGCGGGCTGAGCCAGCGCCGCAGATCGGGCACACCGCGCCGGGGACGGCGACGCGGTGGCCCGGCCGCGGACTCCTCCGGGGGAGCCAGGACGCTGGTAGCGGGAACAGACACGGAATCACTCCCGGTGAAGGCCTCGGTTTCTTGGTCGGGGTCAGAGTTCGGAGTCAACGGGCGCTACCACGAACCGGTCAAGAATTCTCACGGCCTGGAACCGGAATTCTTTTCTTTCCGATCGAAAACAACGCGTTCGGGGACTGAGACATCATTGACGCCTTCTCCTCCCCCGGCTCGAATGGGAAAGGTGTCCTCTCCTTCCAGCTCCTTCCTCCACCTGGCGGTCGCACTCGACGGTGCCGGGTGGCATCCCGCGGCCTGGCGGGAAAACGACGCCCGGCCCGCCGAACTGTTCACCGCGGGTTACTGGGTGGATCTCGTCTCCGAAGCTGAACGCGCTTCGCTCGACTTCGTCACCATCGAGGACTCGCTGAGCCTCCAATCCACCGATCGCCGCGGCCCGGACGGGCGCACCGATCAGGTCCGCGGCCGCCTGGACGCGGTCCTGATCGCGGCGCGCGTGGCCCCGGTGACCACCGGAATCGGTCTCGTGCCTTCCGTGGTCGTCACCCACACCGAGCCGTTCCACCTTTCGAAGGCCATCGCGACACTGGATTACGCCGCGAAAGGCCGAGCGGGCGTTCGGGTACGCGTCTCGGCGAACCCGCACGAAGCCGCGCATTTCGGCCGCCGCGCCATCCGGGACGAGTCCGCTGGAGACCTTTTCGACGAGGCCGCCGACTATGTCGAGGTGCTGCGGCGCCTGTGGGACAGCTGGGAAGACGACGCGGAAATCCGTGACGTGGCCACGGGGCGTTTCGTCGACCGCGAAAAACTGCACTACATCGACTTCCACGGCCGGTTCTTCAGCGTTCGTGGCCCGTCGATCACCCCGCGCCCGCCCCAGGGCCAGCCGGTCGTGACCGCCCTCGCGCACGGGGAACCCGCCTACCGCCTCGCGGCGCGTTCGGGCGAAGTCGCCTTCGTCACCCCTCAGGACGCGGACCACGCCCGCCGGATCACCGGCGAACTCCGGGAACACCACCACGGGCCGCCGCACGTGTTCGGTGATCTGGTGGTCTTCCTCGACGACGACGAAACGACCGCCACCGCCCGCAAACGACGACTCGACGAGTGGGCCGACACCGCCTACACCAGTGACGCCACCGTTTTCACCGGCACCGCCGAGGCGCTCGCGGACCTCCTGCTGGACTGGCACGAAGCCGGCCTGTCCGGCTTCCGGTTACGGCCGGGCGCCCTTCCGCACGACCTGCGGCAGATCACCCGCCGCCTGGTCCCGCATCTCCGGCGGCGCCAGGCCTTCCGCACCGCCTACGAGGCCACCACGCTGCGCGGCCTGCTCGGTCTGGCGCGCCCCGCCAACCGTTACGCCGCTTGAATTCGCAGGAGAGCCGCCATGAGCAAGCAGATCCATCTCGCCGCGCACTTCCCCGGAGTCAACAACACGACCGTGTGGAGCGATCCGCGTTCCGGCAGCCACATCGAGTTCGACTCGTTCGCGCATTTCGCCAGGACCGCCGAGCGCGCGAAGTTCGACTTCCTGTTCCTCGCCGAAGGGTTGCGGCTGCGCGAGCAGCGGGGCCACATCCACGACCTCGACGTGGTGGGCAGGCCGGACACCTTCACGGTGCTGGCCGCACTGGCCGGGGTCACCTCACGGCTCGGCCTGGCCGGCACCATCAACTCGACCTTCAACGAGCCGTACGAAGTGGCCCGCCAGTTCGCCACGCTGGACCACCTCTCGGCCGGCCGCGCGGCGTGGAACGTCGTCACCTCGTGGGACGCCTTCACCGGCGAAAACTTCCGTCGTGGCGGCTTTCTCGCCGAATCGGACCGCTACGAGCGGGCACGGGCGTTCCTGGACACCTCGCTCGAGTTGTTCGGCTCGTGGCACGGCGACGAAATCGTGGCGGACAAGGAGTCCGGCGTGTTCCTCACCGACGCCCGCGCCGGCTGGTTCAAGCATCAGGACGCGCATTTCGACATCGAAGGCCAGTTCACCGTGCCGCGAAGCCCGCAGGGCAGGCCGGTGATCCTCCAGGCGGGCGACTCCGGGCAAGGTCGCGAGTTCGCCGCGTCCCACGCCGACGCGATCTTCAGCCGCCACAGCACCTACGACGCGGGCCGTGACTTCTACACCGACGTCAAGGGCCGCCTCGCCCGGCACGGACGGCGTCCGGAGGACCTGCTGATCCTTCCCGCCGCGACGTTCGTGCTCGGCGACACCGAAGCCGAGGCCGCCGAGATCGCCCACGAGGTGCGGCTGGCACAGGTCAGCGGGCCGACCGCGATCACGTTCGCCGAACACGTCTGGAACCGCGACCTCTCGGCCTATGACCCCGACGGACCGTTGCCCGCGGTCGACCCGCTGGACGGCGAGCACACCGTGGCACGGGGAAGGGCGAGCGTGCGGATGTTCGGCGACCGGCTCGCCACCGCGAACGAGTGGCGGGAGCGCGCGGCGGCGAGGAACCTTTCCCTCCGCGAGGTGGTTGTCGAGGTCACCGCCCGTCAGTCGTTCGTCGGCACTCCGGGCGAGGTCGCCTCCGAGATCAACCGTTTCGTCCAGGACGACGCCGCCGACGGGTTCGTCCTCGTTCCGCACATCACGCCGGGCGGCCTGGACGAATTCGCCGGCAAGGTCGTGCCACTGCTCCAGGAGCGAGGCGTGTTCCGCGCCGAGTACACCGGCGAAACCCTGCGCGAGCACCTCGGGCTCGCGGCCCGTCGCTGAGGAGAAGGAGATCCGCATGTCCCGCGCCCCACTCGGCGTTCTCGACCTGGTGCCGATCCCGTCGGGCGCCACGGCTGCCGACGCCCTTCGCAACAGCGTCGATCTGGTGCGGCGCACCGAAGAATTCGGCTACACGCGCTACTGGTTCGCCGAACACCACCTCAACCCCGGGGTCGCCGGGGTTTCACCCGCGGTGGTGATCGCGCTCACCGCCGCTTCGACGTCGACGATCCGGCTCGGCTCTGGCGTGGTGCAGCTGGGGCATCGCACTCCGCTGTCCGTCGTGGAGGAGTTCGGCCTGATCGACGCGCTGTTCCCGGGCCGGCTCGATCTCGGGCTCGGCCGGTCCGGTGGCGGACCCACCCCGCGGAGCGCCCCTTCGTCCAATGTGGACTCGTCCGGCCACGCGCCGAACGGGCTGCGCATCCCGCCCCGGTTCGCCGTGGAAAAGCTGGCTTCCTCACCTCGGTTCCGCGTCCACCAGGCGCTGCTCAAACAGCCTGGCGCGCAAACGCCCGACTATGCCGACCAGGTCGCCGAGGTCCTCGATCTGTTGAGCGGGACCTACCGCGGCGACGAGGGTCTCGAAGTGCGTCCCGTGCCCGGCGCGGGTGCGCGCGTGCAGGTGTGGATCCATGGCAGCAGCGGCGGAACGAGCGCGATCGCCGCCGGAAAGCACGGCCTTCGGTTCGGCACGAACTACCACGTCGCGCCCTCGGGAGTGCTGGACGCCGTCGAGGCATACCGGGCGGCTTTCCAGCCTTCCGCGGATCTTTCCCGCCCCTACGTGATCGTCTCCGCCGACGTGGTCGTCGCCGAAGACGAGGCGAGCGCACGGGAACTCGCGACCGGATACCCCTTGTGGGTGCGCAGCATCCGGACCGCCGAGGGAGCCATCCCGTTCCCCGCGCCCCACGAAGCCCGCCGCCATGTCTGGACCGACGAGGACCGGCGACTGGTCGCCGATCGGGTGGAGACCCAGTTCGTCGGCTCCCCGGCCCAGGTCGCCGACGGGCTGGAACTGCTCCAGGACGCCACCGGAGCCGACGAACTGCTGATCACCACCATCACCCACGACCACCGCGACCGGATCCGGTCCTACGAGTTGCTGGCGGCCGAATGGTCGGGCCGCGGCGGTGCGGAAGCCCCCGGTATCGCGGCCAGCAACTCCCTCGTGTAATCGTGTCCGGGGCGGCTGAACACCTGATCCGCCGTCCCGTACTCGACCAGGGCCCCGTGCCGCATCACCCCGACGTGATCGGCGATCTGCCGCACCACGGCCAGATCGTGCGAGATCACCAGGTAGGTCAGCCCCAGTTCCTCCTGCAGGCGCACCAGCAGTTCGAGAATCCGCGCCTGCACCGACACGTCGAGCGCCGACACCGGTTCGTCGCACACGAGCAGATCGGGCCGCAACGCCAGGGCACGGGCGATCGCGACCCGCTGGCGCTGCCCTCCGGACAACTCCGCCGGCTTGCGGCCCGCCAGGGTGGCCGGGAGCGCCACCTGATCGAGCAACCCCGCCGCATCGCTCCGGCCGCCAAGGCCGAACGCGCGCAGCGGCTCCGTCACGATGTCGGCGACCGTCATCTTCGGATTCAGGGCGGCATAAGGGTTCTGATAGACCAGTTGCATCCGCCGCCGCAACCGGCGTAACGGCTCTCCCGTCAGCGTCGTGATGTTCTGGCCGTCGAACTGGACGGTACCCGCCGAAGGCGTCTCCAGCCTGAGCAGGAGCCGCGCGGTGGTCGACTTCCCGGATCCGGATTCGCCGACCAGCGCGAGGGTCTGGCCCCGCCTCAGCGAGAAGGAGACACCGTCGACGGCGGTGATCGAACCGAAACGCTTACGCAGCCCGGAAACCTCGACCAGTACCGGACCACCTTCGCGCGGTGGCCGTGGCGAGTAGTCCGCCAGGCTGGGTGCGGCCGCGAGCAGTTGCCGCGTGTAGGCGTGCGTCGGAGCGGCGAGCAGTTCCCGGGCCGGCGCGCGCTCGGCCACCCTGCCCCGCGACAGCACGACGATCTCGTCCGCACGATCCGCGGCGACCCCGAGATCGTGGGTGATCAGCAGCAGCGCCAGATTGTCCCGGGCCGCCAGCTCGCCCAGGTAATCGAGAATGCGGCACTGCACCGTCACGTCCAGCGCGCTCGTCGGCTCGTCGGCGATGATCAGCTTCGGTCTCCCGGCGAGCGCGGCGGCGATCAGGGCGCGTTGCCGCAACCCGCCCGACAGCTCGTGCGGGTACTGCCTCGCGCGCAGGCGGGGGTCCGCGATGCCCGCGCGGGCGAGCAGGTCGACCGCCTCACTGGGAGCGGCCCTGCGGGTGGCGAGGCCGTGCACGACCAGTGCCTCGGCGACCTGGTCGCCGACCCGGCGCACCGGGTTGAGCGCCACCCCCGGATCCTGCGGCACGAGCGCGACCTCCCTTCCGCGCACCGCACGCCAACCGCGTTCGGACAACCTCGTGAGGTCACGGCCGGCGAAGGTGATCGAGCCCCGCACGATCCGCCCGCCACGGGGCAACAGGCCGAGCACCGCATGCGCGGTCGTACTCTTGCCGGATCCGGACTCGCCGACCAGCGCCACGGCCTGTCCACTGCGGACGGTCAGCCGCACACCGTCCAGTGCCGGGATCGTGCCGCGTCTGGTGCGGTAGGCGACCTCGAGTCCGTCTATCACCAGCAGCTCAGGCATGAAGTTCTCCGTCCAGGGCGCGGGAAATCCGGTTCACCGAAAGCACGACCGCGGCGATCACCAGCCCCGGCAGCGTGGTCATCCACCAGGCGCTGGCCAGGTAGGCGCGGCCGCCCGCGACCAGCGAGCCCCATTCCGGAGCCGGCGGCGCCGCGCCGTAACCGAGAAAGCTCAGCGCGGAGATCTCCAGCACCGCCGTGCCCAGGGTGAGCACGGCGAGCACCACGACCGGACCGGCCGCGTTGGGCAGGATGTGCCTGGCCAGCACGGTGAAGGGACGCACGCCGGCCGCTCCGGCCGCCTCGACGTAGGGGCTGGTGCGCACGCGCAGCACTTCGGCACGCATGAGCCGGGCGAAATGCGCCACGTTCGCCACGCCCACCGCGACGGCCACCTTCCCGGTGCCGAAACCCAGTGCGGTGACCAGCGCCAGCGACAACAGGATCGCCGGAACCGCGAGCAGCACGTCGGTGAGCCGCATCGACACGGTGTCGGCCAGGCCGCCCAGTGCGCCCGCGGCGAGGCCGAGCGCCGAGCCGGCGAGCACCGCGATCAGTACGGCCGCCACCGTGGCGCCCAGCGAAAGCGCCGAGCCGTGCACGACCCGGGCGAACACGTCGCGGCCGGTTTCGTCGGTGCCGAAAAGGTGTGCCGCCGACGGCGCACTCAGCTTCTCCCTGGGGATGCCGGCCAGGGGGTCGTGGGTGGTGAACAACCCTGGCGCCGCGGCCCATCCGGTGACGAAGACGAGGACCGCGGCGGAGGCCACCAATCCGGGCCGTCGCACCAGGAACCGCACGCGGCCGGCGGCCGGCGCACTGAACTCAACCATGGACCAGCTCCTTGCCGGCCAGGCGCGACGGGTCACGCCGCAGCCTCGGGTCGAGCAGCGGGTAGAGCAGGTCGACCAGCAGATTGATCGTCACGAAGAAGAACGCCGCGAGCACGATCACCGCCTGCACCACCGGGATGTCCTGCGCGTTGACCGCGGCCGTGGTGACGCGGCCGACGCCGTCGCGTGAGAACACCGTCTCGGTCACCACCGAGCCGGCCAGCAACCCGCCGGTGACCACCCCGGTCATGGTCAGCGCGGGCATCGCCGCGTTCCGCAGCGCGTGTCCGAAGTGGACACGAGCGCGGCCCGCTCCACGCGCTCGCGCGGTCTCCACGTATGGCTGGGCGAGCTGCGTGCGCAGGCTCTTCGCCAGCACCTGGGCGATGACCGCGCCGGTGGGCAGGGCGAGGGTGACCGCGGGCAGGATCACCGAAGCGAATCCGTGATCGCCCAGCGCGGGCAAGAGCCTGAGCTGGAACGAAAAGGTCTGGATCAGGACCAGCCCCACCCAGAACACCGGCAGGGAAATGCCCGCCGGCGGCAGGGAAAGCAGCAGATTCCCCAGCCATTTCGACCGGGTGTAGGTGGCGGCGAACGCCGTGCCCGCCCCGCCGGCGACGGCGAGCACGAGCGCGAGCCCGGTCACTGCCAGCGTGGCCGGCAGCGCGGTCAGCACCAGGTGTGTGGCGCTGTCCCCGGTGGCGATGGACCTTCCGAAGTCGCCGTGCAGCGCGGCGAACAGGCGCTTGCCGTACTGCACCGGCCACGGATCCGACAGTCCGTACTCCGCCCGGGCCCGCGCCAGATCCGCGGCGGTGACCGTCATCGCGCCCTCACCGCCGCCGAGTTTGGCGAGCACGGCGTCACCGGGCATCAGGTACAGGATCACGAACGACAGCGTGAAAGCCGCCCACAGCACGACTATGGCCTGCGCGGCCCGTCGAAGGAGATGGCCGCTCACGAGCCCGACACCCAGGTGTCGAACAGCTGGAGCCGCGAAGACGCCTCGAACGCGACCTGATGGGCCGTCGGGCCGACCGCGACCACCTGAGTCAGCTCGAACACCGGAATCGCGTAGGCGTGTTCGACGATCAGCCGCTGCGCCTGCTCGGCGGCCGGTCCGCGGGTGCCCGGGTCGCTCGCGGCCGCCTGCCGGTCCAGCGCGTCGTCGAGCGGGGTACCCGCCGGCAGTTTGCCCAGGTTGCGTGCCTTGGTGGAGAAGAAGTTCCGCAGGATGTCCGGGTCCGCGCGGGTGGTGTTGTACCACAGGAAATCGTAGTCACCGGTCTGCTGGACCTGCAGGCTTTCGGTGGCGGTGCGCGGCGCCGGCCTGAGGTCGAACCCGACCTTGCGGAGCTGCTGCTGCACCAGCTCCAGCACACTCTGGCTCTGGTTGAACACCGGCGCGAAGATCACTTCGGCGGACAGCCGGCCACCGTCCTTCACCCGGATTCCGTCAGGCCCGGGCACCCAGCCCGCCGAGTCCAGCAACCGTCCCGCACCGGCCGGGTCGTAGGCCAGTTCGGCGGACAGGTCGGTGTAGAACGGCGTGGTGGACGCGAGAACGCTCGTGGCGGGCTTGTAGTTCGGGCTGAGGACGGTGTCGGCGACCTCTTGGCGATCGACGGCTTTGTCCACCGCCTGCCGCACCCGTTCGTCGGTCAGCACTCCCCTGGTCACGTTCGCCTGCAGGCTGAACACGAAGCCGGGGTTCGGGCGGGTCAGCTCAGTGAACCCGTTGCCCTGGAACTGCTTCTCGTCGACCGGCTGCACCTCGGTGGTCGCGCTCAACTGTCCCGAAAGGAGGCTTCCGGTGCGCACGCCCGGTTCCGGGACGATCTTGTAGTCGACCCGGTCGAGGTAGGCCTCCCCGTGGTGCCGCCACAGCGACGAACCCCAGTTGTAACCGGCGCGCTTGACCACCACCACGTCGGAGTTCTTGGTGAAGCTGGAGAACACGAACGGACCCGACCCGGTCAGCCCGTCGCCCTGGCAGCGCTCCTCTGCCGTTTTCCGGTACGCGGACGGGGAAAGCAACCCCAGCGACATGGTGGAACTCGCCTGGAGGAACTGGGCGCTCGGGGCGGAGAAGTCGACGCGGACCGTGCGCGGGTCGAGCACGGTCGCGCCACGGTAGGCGGCGAGGTAACCGGCGCCGAGCAGTGCCTTCGCGCCCAGCGCCTTGATGGCGTCGAAATTGGTCTTCACCGCCGCCGCGTCGACCGGGGCGCCGTCGGAGAAGGTGGCGCCGGAGGCCAGGTGGAAGGTGAAGCTGGTGGAATCGCCATTGCCTTCCCACTTCTCGGCCAGCCAGGGTTTGAGTTCCCCGGTCGCCGGGTCCTGGTCGGTGAGGGAGTCGACAAGCTGGCGGCCGACGTTGAGGCTGGCGTTGGTGCCCGCCTGCTGGGGGTCGAGGCAGTCGGGGTTGGACCCGACCGCGATGGTGAGCGTGCCACCCGGCCGGGGCGGGCCGGAATCCGAGGTGGCCGCTCCCGGGGAGCAGGCCGTCAGCGCGAGCACGCCCGCGGCGAGGGAGACGAATTTTGCCGGGGAGAAGGAAGACACGCCATGACGGTAAGCGATTCTTCCCGTTTCCGAGCCGGTTCCCATACCGTGAACTGTCCTTTGCGGACGATCATCGGAGTACGCTCAGGAAACCGCTGCCACGGATGGGTTTCTGTTCAGAGCGTTCGTAAATCCATCCACAATGGACATCAGAGGTGCTTCGATTTCCGGGTTCGGCACGGCGCGCCCGCCCACGATGTCGATCAGCTTGTCCAGCACGAAGTAGCCGGGCACCACGTGACCGGCGCCCATCGACTGCAACATCGGCCGGAACGCGTAGTCGACCGCCAGGACGTGTGCCGTGCTACCGCCGGTGGCCAGCGGCAGCACGGTCTTCCCGGCGAGCGCGAACTGCGGCAGGAGGTCGAGCAGTGACTTGAGCAGCCCGCTGTAGGAGGCCTTGTACACCGGCGACGCGACGATCAGCCCGTCCGCGCCGGCGATCGCCGATGCGACCGCCGCGATGTCCGGGTGCGCGGCGTCACCGGCCAGCAGTGGCGCGGGCGGGAGTTCGCGGACGGCACTCACCCCGACCTCGTGGCCCTGGGCGCGCAACCGCGCCGCCAGCGTCTCGACCAGTGCCTGTGTCCGTGAGGTCGCCGACGGGCTTCCGGACAGCGCGAGAATCCTGGGCATGGGGGGTCCCTTCCAAGGTCACAGTGCGGTGGGCGCGGAACGTCAGGGGACGGGCGGGGTTCCGCCCTCGCGAACGGGCAGGCCGGCGGCCGCCCACGCGCGGAAACCTCCGGCGAGGTCCGTGGCGTTCCGCAGGCCGATCCGTTTCAGGTCACGGGCGGCGAGACTGGAGGCATAGCCTTCGTTGCACACCACGATCACGATCGCGTCCTCGGTGACCTCGGGCAGCCGGTAGGCGCCGTGGGGGTCGAGCCGCCACTCCAGGACGATCCGCTCCACCGGCACCGAACCGGGGATCTCTCCTTCGGCGACGCGGTTGTGCAGTGGCCTGATGTCGACCAGCAACGCGCCCTCCTGCCGCAGCGCGTCGGCCTCATGCGGGCCGATCCGGCGGAGTTCCGCGCGCGCCGCGCGCAGGTAGTCGTCGGCGGTCATGGGGCGAACACCGTCAGCGAGGGGATTTCGTCCGGAATGTGGTACAGGCTCTCGTACTCCCGCGTCGGCACCAGGGGCGGCGAGTAGGCGTGCACGCTCACCGCCGGGGCTTCGGAGGAGTTGCGCAGGACATGGGCGTGCCCGGGACCGAACCCGATGGCGGTGCCCGCCCCCCGGGTGGCGCGGCGGACCGGCCGTCCGGGGTAGCGGTAGGTCTCGGAGAGGTCGCCGCTCAAGACCGCGAACGCGCCCGCGGCGCCACCGTGGTCGTGCGGGGCGGTGCCCTGACCGGGAAGCCACGACAGCAGCCACACCTCGACCTCGGGGGTCAGCGCGAGCCGGGTCCACCACCGCTTGGCCGGTCCATAACGGACCAGGTCCCACAGCGGCGCGGCCATCGTGCCGATCATTTCCGCGGTCACCGCGCGCAACTCGGCGCCGGTCCACACCGGAGCGCCGGCGTCGAGGATCAAGCCCAGGCGCGACCCGGCGAGCCGGGGATGCATGGCGGCGTCCTGACTGAATTCGGAGATGGTGTCCACGCGACCTTTCAGTGCCTCTCTTGCTTGTGCCGGCTCCCGCGGAGACGGTCTCATTTCACTTCGCCGAGTTTGCCGGTGGCGACGTCGAAAACGAAACCCCGGACGGAATCGGTGTGCGGGATGAAGGGGCTCGCCTTGATCCGCGCGATCGACTGGCGGACGTCGGCGGCGGGGTCGGGGAAGGCTTCGGCGGCCCAGGCCGGCTTGATCCCGGTCTCGGCCTCGATGTCACGCTTGAAGCCGTCGTCGGTGAAGGTCAGCATCCCGCAGTCCGTGTGGTGGATCAGGATGATCTCCCGCGTGCCCAGGAGCCGCTGGCTGATCGCGAGCGAGCGGATCTCGTCCTCCGTCACCACACCGCCGGCGTTGCGGATGACGTGCGCCTCGCCCTCCTTCAGGCCCAGAGCCCCATAGACGTTCAGCCGCGCGTCCATGCACGCCAGCACGGCGACTCCCTTGGCGGGCGGCAAAGGCAGCGGGCCGGTGAAGTTTTCGGCATAGCGGGCGTTGTTGGCCAGCAATTCGTCGGTGACCGACATCGCGTCCTCCGTATTTCGTGAAGCCCGGAAAATAATTTCCCCTTCCGGCGCGCGGCCGGAACACGATCCAGGTTAGACGTTTTCCGGCGAAATCGAAGGCGTCCCAAATCGCGGTACCGGCAACGCCGGCTCCGGCGACGGCGCCGTGACCGCGGACCGCGCCGTGCCGCGTCCGGCCTGCGCCGGGGCGGTCGTGCCGACCGTCACGATGGAGTCATCGCGGGGTCCCCGCACCGCGGCCATTGATTTCTTTCTGAACAAAATAATCCGAGATCTTTTCACCGCGTTAAGAACGGCGCGAACGAAATTCCGCGCAGCTCAGCGCGGGGCGGCCCGGTGATCTCCGTGAGCGTGCTTCCGCGCGGAAGTCAAGCGTCGTCCCAGCGGCCGGATACCGGTGGAACGCGGTCGCCTCACCTGCCAGCCTCATGCCATCCCCTTACACCGGAAAGGCCGATCATGGGTTCCCGCTACCGACGACTCCTGCCTGCCGCGCTGGCCGCGCTCACCCTGGCGGCCCTCCTGGCCGGTTGCTCCCGCGCCGATCGGGCCACCGGTGACACCGGCGGATCCGGCGGGCAGGACAAGGGCGCCGCCGCCGAAGTCCGGCTCGGGTACTTCCCCAACGTCACCCACGCCCCGGCGATCGTCGGCGTGGACCGCGGCCTGTTCACCGGCAGGCTCGGCGCCACCAAACTGACCACCCAGACCTTCAACTCCGGCACCGACGAGGCGAACGCCCTGCTGGGCGGCTCGCTCGACATCGGCTTCATCGGTTCCGGCCCGGCCATCAACGCCTTCGCCAAGTCCGGCGGGACGATCAAGGTGATCTCGGGCGCGGTCTCCGGCGGCGCCCAGCTGGTGGTGAAACCGGACATCACCACACCGGCACAGCTCAAGGGGAAGACCGTCGCCACCCCGTCCAAGGGCAACACCCAGGACGTGTCGCTGAAGAAATGGCTGTCCCAGAACAAGCTCACCGACCAGGTGAACGTCGCCAACCTCGACAACCCGCAGACCTTCGACGCCTTCCGCAAGGGTGACGTGGACGGTGGCTGGCTTCCGGAACCGTGGTCGTCCCGTCTCGTGGTCGACGCCGGGGCGAAGGTCCTGGTCGACGAGAAGTCGCTGTGGCCGCAGGGCCGCTTCCCCACCACGGTCGTGGTCGTCCGCAGTCAGTTCCTCGCCGAGCATCCGGCGACCGTGAAGGCCGTGCTCCAGGGCACCGTCGACGCGATCGACTGGGCGGGCGCCCATCCCGCCGAAGCCGCCACCGCGGTGAACGACGGCATCGAGAAGCTGACCCACAGCAAACTGTCCCAGGCCGTGCTGGACCGCGCCTTCAGCGGCATCACCCTCGACATCGATCCCGACAGCGCCACCTACTCGCAACTGGCCCAGGACTCGGTGACCGCGGGTGTCGTGAAGACCGCGCCGGGCCTGCAGGGCTTCCTCGACCTGAAGACGCTCAACGAACTACTGGCCGGACAACACAGGCCCGCGCTCGACGCGGCCGGGCTGGGTAACGGGTGAGAAACATGACCATGACCGCCGAAACCACCTCGTCCGAACGCTCGACCGCCGTCGCGGTCCGGCTCGAAGGAGTCGCCAAGACCTTCGGCGACACCGGCAGGAACACCGGGACCGTCGTCGCGCTCGACCGCCTCGACCTGACCGTGGCGCCGGGAGAGTTCGTCTGCGTGCTCGGCGCTTCGGGTTGCGGCAAGAGCACGCTGCTCAACATCGTCGCCGGGCTCGACGAACCCACGACCGGCACGGTCACGCGCGACACGGCGCGACCGGCCATGATGTTCCAGGACAGCGCGCTGATGCCGTGGTTGTCCGCCGTGCGCAACGTCGAACTTCCCTTACGGCTCAACGGTTTCGGGCGATCGGCTCGCCGCGCCACGGCGCTGGAACTGCTGGACCTGGTGCGCCTGTCCGACGCGGCGGGCAAACGACCGCACGAGCTGTCCGGCGGGATGCGGCAGCGTGTCGCGCTCGCCAGGGCGCTCGCCGCCACGCACCAGCGGGAGGGCGAGCGGGGACGGGCCCTGTTGCTGATGGACGAACCGTTCGCCGCGCTCGACGCGATCACGCGGGACGTGCTCCAGGCCGAACTCCAGCGCATCCACCGCCGCACCGGCACCGCCGTCCTGTTCGTCACGCACGACGTCCGGGAGGCGGTGCGGCTCGGGGAACGCATCGTCCTGCTCTCCTCGCGCCCCGGACGGGTCGTGGCCGAGTGGCGGAACGACGGACACGGTGAGGACTTCCGCCACGCCCTGACGGAGGAGATCAACGCACGGCTGCGGGAGGCGATCAGCACTCATGGCACACCCTGACCACGTCGCCGACCTCGACGCCGTCCGCTCCGGGCTGGACGTCCTCGACGCCCCGCCCGCTCCCACCGCACGGCGGCCCGGACGGCGGTTCGCGCGCACCGTGCTACCCCCGCTCGTCGCGGTGGTGGTCGCCGTCGCGGTCTGGCAACTGCTCTGGGCGGCCGCGTTCTGGCCGGAATACAAGCTGCCCGCGCCGCTGACGGTGTGGGACGAGTTCTGGGCCAGGGTGTCCGACGGATCGGTGTTCGGCATCGTCTGGACGTCCATGCACCGCGCGGTCATCGGATTCGCCGTCGGCGTCGTGATCGGCACGCCGCTCGGACTGCTGGTGGCCCGCCTCCCGCTCGTGCGCTCCGCGATCGGCCCGCTGCTGTCCGGGCTGCAGAGCCTGCCCTCGGTGGCCTGGGTGCCCGCCGCGGTGCTGTGGTTCGGCATCAAGGACGGCGCGATCTACTTCGTGGTGCTGCTGGGTTCGGTGCCCTCGATCGCCAACGGCCTGGTCTCCGGGATCGACCAGGTCCAGCCGATCCTGCTGCGGGTCGGCACCACGCTCGGGGCAGGCCGCCTGGCCGCCGCGCGGCACATCCTGCTGCCCGCCGCGCTGCCCGGCTACCTCGCCGGGCTGAAACAGGGCTGGGCGTTCTCCTGGCGGTCGCTGATGGCCGCGGAACTGATCGCCGTGTCACCACAACTCGGCCTCGGCCTCGGCGCGTATCTGGAGCAGGGCCGCAGCTTCAGCGACATGCCCACCGTGTTCGCCGCGATCCTGCTGATCCTGTTCGTCGGCATCGGCGTCGACCTGCTGCTGTTCCGGCCACTGGAACGGTCCGTGCTGCGGGCCCGCGGCCTCGCTCCGGCCTAGTCACACCGAAGCGAGCACTCACACCGAAGCGAGCACGGCCAGCGGGTTCTGGTAGAGCTGGTCCAGCAGGCCCGTGCACGCGGCCATCGCCTGGACGTCGGGCCCGAACCGGGTGACCTGAACGATCCCGTGACCGGGCAGCGTGGTAGTCGCGGCGAACGCGCCGAGGAGGTCGTCGAGGAAGTCCGGCGCCTCGGTGACGGCCTGACCGCCCAGCACCACGAGTTCGGGGTCGAGCACGTCCCGGAGGACGCCCACGGCCTTGCCCAGCATCACGGCCCGGTCGCGCAGGATTCCGGCGGCCTCTTCCCCGCCCGCTTCGGCGGCCCGCCTCAGCGCGGAGATGTCCGGGTCCGCGATCACGCCCCGCCGCATCGCCTCCTCGACCACGGTGCCTTCCGCCACGGTGACTTCCAGGCAGCCGGTTCTGCCGCAGGGGCAGGCGACGTCACTGCCCACGTCGAGGTGCGCGATGTTCCCGGCACCGCCCGGACCGCGGTGCAGCCTGCCGTGCACCGCCACCGCCATGCCGACCACCTGGCGGGCATAGAAGTACAACAGGCTCCCCGCCCGCTGGGCCGCGCCGAACAGCAGTTCCGCGTTGGCCATCGCCGGCACGTGCCCGTCCACGTACACCCGGAGCCCGGTGGCGCGCCGGAGCAGGTCGCCCACCTCGACCCCGGCCCAGCCGAGCCGGTCGTGACTCACCGTGCCGCCCGACGGGTCGACCTGACCACCGGTGGCGAAGCCGAGCCCGATGACCGTACGCGTGGGCCAGCGCCTCAGGAAGGTCCGCACCCGTGCGGCGATCCGGACCAGGGCGTCCTCGGGAGGGCCCGCCGGGGTCGGGATGCGCTCGCTGCCGAGCAGGCGGCCGCGGGGGGTGGTCAGGCCGTAGGTGGTCGTGGCGACCCCGACGTGCACGCCACACGCGGCCACCACGCCGTCGTCGATGTCCACCAGCATCCCGGGCCTGCCGACACCGCCGGAGCGCCGGCGGTCCGGAAACTCCCGCAACAGGCCCAGCCCGGTCAGCGTGGCCACCTGGCGACTGACCGTCGGAGCGCTCAGCGAGGTCTCCGACCCGATCGACCCGCGCGAGAGCGGACCCTTGTCACGGACGACGGTCAGCACGGCGGCCGCGTTGGCCTCGCGCACACCACCGGTCTCCGTCACCGCGGGTGCGAACGTGCTCACCCTTCCCCTGCCCTGGCTCGATCGACGATTTCCTCGTCATGAAACCGGCCGCGGCCGGGCCAGTCAAAGCAGTCCACCAGCCGGAACCCCGGCGACCGGGACACCGGGCTCGTGCACGGACCTTCACGGAACCGAATGGGGGATCCGGGGAGCCGGGATCGCCCCTTCGGACTCGGTCCGCTTGCCATCGATCGTCACCGGGACACCGGTCCGGCCGCGCAGGCAAAGCTGGCCCAGGTCGTCCAGGAAACCCAGGTCGCCGGTGCGGTACCAGACCTCGCCGCCGTCGCGGACGAACCGCGAGTTGGTTTCCCGCGGGTCGTCGAGGTGCGGTACGGCGTCCGGATCCACACTTCGCCGTCGACGAGCCGCAGGTCGGTCTCCGGCAGCGGCCTGCCGACCGGCTGGATACCGGGCACCGGCTCGCCGACCTCGTGACAGAACTTGGCCAGCGTGGTCTCCGGCGGGCCGTACAGGTTGATCACGCGCGTGTCCGGAAACCGTTCGCGCCACCGGGAAACCGTGACGTCGCTCAACGGTTCACCGGCGAAGAACGACAGCCGCAGCCCGGACCACGGTTCAGCCGGACCGGCCGCGGCGAGCCAGCGGGTCGCCAGGCTGGGCACGGCGTGCACGGCGGTGATACCCGCGTCGCTCAGCCAGGCCGTGACACCACCGGGCCGCACGGCGACATCGGCGGGCGCGACGCACAGCGTCGCTCCCGCACCGAGCGGTGTGAACACGTCGCGCAGGAGGCCGTCCGACGACGGCCCGGTGAGCTGGGCGAAGCGATCGCCGGAACCGGCGAGGAAGCGGACCCGTTGCCACCGCACGAAGTGCGCAGCGGCGGCCTGTCTGCCCAGCACCGCCTTCGCCTCACCGGTCGTTCCGGACGTGAAGAACACGTAGGTGGCGCTCCCGCCCGCCGGCCCCACCGTGGGCAGCGGGCCGGCGAGGGAAAGACCGTCGGGCGAGAGGTGGCAAATGGGCACCCGGCCGGGCCGTTCGGCCGTGTCGGTGGATTTCTTTTCCTTGGCGGGCACCAGGTTCAGCGAGGCGGCCTCGATCGCGGACGCCTCGTCCGTCGCGAGCACCAGGTCCACGGCGGCCGTCTCGAGCATCGCGACGCGGCGCGCCGCGGGAAGTCCGGGATCGACCGTGACCAGCCGTACCGGCGCGGCGGCCGCCGCCAGAAGCGCGACCACGAAACCGATCCCGCACGGCCCGGTCACCGCGACCGTTCCGGCGCCCGCCTCGCGCAGTTCGTCGGCCAGGCGGTCGGCCGAACCCACCAGGTCCCAATAGGTCACGGCGCGACCGCCGGCCTCCACCGCGACCGATTCCGGCGCGGCGGCCGCGGCCTCGCGGACCAGGTCGGCCAGCGGAGCGGGGGGCAGCACGGGCAACTCGTCCGCCATCACGGTCAGGGTCCTCTCGCCTCGTGGGTTCACATCCGGGTCAGGCGGCCCGGAGACGGGAAAGGGCGCCGTACTGTGCCGGTCGTTACGAATCCGACCGCAGCCACGGCGGAAACGGGTCTTTGCAAGAGGTTCGGTTGCGGGCCGTCTCCGCCTACTTTTTGGCCGGATTGGTAACGCCACGCGACACTCATCGTTCGGCATCCCCGGCACCGAGGGCCGACAGCAAGGTGCGCAATTGCGCACTCGTCCCAGCGGCGCCCTCTTCCGGTGTGGAGGTCTCGACCACACCCGTGCCCGCGTACAGGCGCAGCGAGGCGTCGCGGAGTTCCCCGCACCGAAGCGCGATCGCCCATTCCCCGTCGCCCCAGGTGTCGGTCCAGCCGACGATCCCGGTGTAGAAGTCGCGCCGGAACGGCTCCACCTCGTTGATCACCTCACGGGCGGAGCCGTCCGGCCTGCCGCACACCGCCGGCGTGGGGTGCAGCGCGAGGGCCAGGTCGAGCGCCGTCACCCCTTCCCTCGGCAGCGCCGTGACACGGCTCGACAGGTGCCACATCTGCGCGGTGCGCAGCAGTTCGGGAAGCTTCGGCACACGGAGCCTCCGGCACAGCGGTGCCAGCGCGTCCGCCACCTTGTCGACCACCATGTGGTGCTCCTGGTGTTCCTTGACCGACCGCAGCAGTGCGGTGGCGTTGTGGCCATCTTGCACCGGGTCCGGATCGCGCGGCGCGGAACCGACGATCGGGTTGGCCAGTACCGTCCCGCAACGCCGTGACACCAGCAGTTCCGGGCTGGCGCCGAGCAGGGTCCGGCGCCCGAGATCGGTGGCGAAGACATAGGCGCTGGGGTCACTCGCGGCCAGTGCGGCGAGCAGTTCGGCGGGGCGGGGCGGCCGGTCCGCGATCAGTTCGGCCGACCGCGCGAGGACCACCTTCCGAAGATCTCCCGCGGTGATCCGGTCCAGCGCCCGGGCGACCGCGACCTGGTAGGCCCCGGGGTCGGGATCGTTCCACGACCATCGGACCGCGCTCACGCCCGCGGGCGTCGTCACGCTGCCCGGCACCATCGGCGCGGCGTGCCGGACCCGCTCGGACAGTCCCACCCTGGCCGGACGGCGGAGGTCGAACGGGAACGCCCCGACGAGCAACGTTCCGGGCCGGGCGTCCGCGAGCGCCGAGCGCGCCTCGTCCGGTGAAGTCAGTCCGAAGGCCGGAGACGGCGCCAGCACCACACCGCGGGGAGAGGCCAGGAAGAAGGATTCGGGCCGGTAGTCCCGTAACAGGGTGGCCACGGTGTCGTGTTCGCCGGCTCGTACGCTCAAGGGTTTTTCCCTTCGGTGCGAAGGTGGGACGGGTGTTTCCCGTTGAGGCTCAGAGTCGCCCGCCCGTCACCATTCATCGCGCATACCTCTGTGGGGGCGCCACCACTCCGCTGTGCTTGCGGTACCGAAGAAAGGCGGAGAACACACCGGGTCCGTCGGCGTGATTCCGATCGCGCAATTTCGCTACCGTCGGGAATGCTAGTCACGGAACCCGTCGCGACCCTCGTCCGGCGCTCATTGTTGAGCTTCATTTGAGGTTTGCCCGCCAGGCCGTGACCAGCCGTGCGCACCACGATTTCGGGGAGCCCACGTGCCTGCCGTACCGGATCCGGAAGATCGCTACCCGGGAAGGGCACCGACGTTATGTTATTCGCCGTGACCGGCGTTACCGGCGAGTATTTCTCGCATATCGGCCGTCGGGTGCCGGCACCGGGATACCGCGCCGGCGATCCTGTCCGATTCCTTCAAGAAAAGGACCTCCCCGCCGCCGTAGGGTGCCGGCATGACACCTCGTTTCGACCTGATCGGGCTGGCGGTCGCCGACATGGCGACGTCACTCGCGTTCTATCGCCGCCTCGGGTTCGAGATCCCCCCGGATTCGGACACCGAGCCACACGTCGAGGCGTCGCTGCCGGGCGGGCTGCGCCTGGCGTGGGACGCCATCGACAACATCCGCTCCTTTGATCCTGACTGGGTGAAGCCGGAGGGCGGCAGCCGCATCGGCCTGGCGTTCCTCTGCGACAGCCCGGAGGAGGTGGACGCGGTGCACGGCGAACTGACCGCCGCGGGATACCAGAGTCACAAGGAACCGTGGGACGCGTTCTGGGGCCAGCGCTACGCCACAGTGATCGATCCCGACGGCAACAGCGTGGACCTGTTCGCCCCGCTCCCGGCGGCTTCCTGACCTCCGAGCGAGCGGCCGGACCGGGGTAGGGGCTCCTCGCACCCGCGGCCGCCTTCAGGGCGCCAGCAATTGCCGCAGGGGCACGCCGGCCAGGTCCTTCACCTCCCGCGCGAGGTGTGCCTGGTCGGCGTACCCGGCGGTCACGGCCGCCGAGGCGCCGGCGTGCCCGCTCCTGGCGAGGTCGAGGGCGCGCTGGAGCCGGAGCACCCTGGCCAGCACCTTCGGCCCGTAACCCACCAGCGCGAGGAAGCGGCGGTGCAACTGCCGCTCACTCAGGCCGACCGCGTCCGCGGTGGCCGCGACCGAACGACCACCACGCAACAGGGCGACGGCGGCACGGATGTCGAGATCGGCCGACGGCGCGGTCCGCAACCGATCGTCGGCCACCCGCTCGAGCAGCCGCGCCTGGCCACCCATGGACGCCCTGGCTTCCCTGGCTTCCAGTGCCTCCAGCCGCTCGGCCAGCCGCCGTACACCGGCCGAAGGCCACAGCGCCGTCAGCGGAACCCGCTGATCCCGAAGTTCGTGAGCGGGCACGCCGAGGACGGAGGGACCCATGCCGGGCCCCAGCCGAAGCCCGACATACCGCGCGCCGGCGTGTTCGACGGTGACGTGGGCACGGGTGTCGGGCCCCGCGACCAGCAGCTCGCCGTCACACCAGATCAGGTCCATGCAGCCGTCGGGGAGGATCCGGGCATGCCCGGGTGCGACCGCGGTCCGCTGCCACACCACGGCGCCCTCGACCACCGACTCCCGCTCGACGTACATGCCACCAGAATCGCACGGCCAGGCGTGACCGTCGCTTCACGCGCCCGCGGAACGCGCAGCGCCGACCCGCGCTGCCCGCCGGACAACAGCGCGGAATCGACGAGGAACCGCTTTCCCACCACCGAACAAAAACCGCCGAGGCAAGATGATCATCCATTATGGATACATCGCGCCCGCCTGACGGCAGGCGAGGCCCGTCAGGTTATCAGTCGCGTATCTGTTGTGTTGTCAAGCATCCCCGGTGACTCCCTCACGAAGCGAAGCTCACCGTCTCCAGAACCCTACGCCCGGTCAGCCGAATCCCGGAACGAACCCGCAGCACTTCCACACCATCGCGTGAACCTCGCTCGAACATCTGTTTTTCGGCTCCCTGTTCGATAATCTCGGCACATGCAAGCACAGTCCTCCCCCATGCCGCAGGCCACCCTCGACGCCCCCTGCCACCCGCGCCCGCCACGGCGACGCCGGGTTCTCCTCGCCCGCCACCCTGCCCGGCGGAGGGCCACCGCCGGGCACGAGAGTTTCCCCGAAATTTCCCCCAGGGAAAGCAGAAAGCCGTCACCCGTCGGGACATACTGTCCCGTCAGTTCTCGACCCCAACCCGGCGGAGGCGGCCTTCATGAACCATGTCAACCGCAGGCGTTTTCTGCAACTGGCCGGCGGCACGGCGGCCGCATCGATGCTGTCGGACAGCATCGCTCGCGCGGCCGCGATCCCGGCCGACCGCCGCACCTCCAGCCTCCGCGACGTCGAGCACATCGTGGTGCTCATGCAGGAGAACAGATCGTTCGACCACTACTTCGGCACGCTGCGTGGGGTACGGGGATTCGGCGATCCCCGGCCAGTCGTCCTGCCCAGTGGCAAGCCGGTCTGGTACCAGTCGGACGGCAGCCGGGAGATCCTGCCGTTCCGGCCCGAGGCAGACAACCTCGGGCTCAAGTTCATCCAGGACCTCCCGCACGGCTGGAACGACACACACGCCGCCTGGAATCAGGGCCGGTACGACGGGTGGGTGCCGGCCAAGGGCACCACATCGATGGCCTACCTCACCCGGGAGGACATTCCCTTCCACTACGCGCTCGCGGACGCCTTCACCATCTGCGACTCCTACCACTGTTCGTTCATGGGTTCCACCGACCCGAACCGCTATTACCTGTGGTCGGGCTGCACGGGCAACAGCGACACCGGTGGCATCGGTGGCGGGCCGGTTCTCGGCAACGACGAGGCCGGGTACTCGTGGACGACCTATCCCGAGCGACTGGAGAAGGCCGGGGTTCCGTGGAAGATCTACCAGGACATCGGGGACGGGCTGGACGCCGGAGGCTCCTGGGGGTGGATCCCGGACGCCTACCGCGGCAACTACGGCGACAACTCGCTGCTGTACTTCACTCCCTACCGCGACGCGAAGCCTGGCGACCCGTTGTACGACAAGGCACGGACGGGCACCAACGCCAAGCAGGGCCAAGGATTTTTCGACATCTTCGCGGCCGATGTGAAGTCCGGGAACCTGCCCGCGATTTCCTGGATCGTCGCGCCCGAGGCGTTCTGCGAACATCCCAACTGGCCGGTGAACTACGGCGCCTGGTACATCGCGCAGGTCTTGGACGCGCTCACGGCGAACCCAGCGGTATGGAGCAAGACGGCGCTGTTCATCACCTACGACGAGAACGACGGGTTCTTCGACCACGTGATCCCGCCCTACGCGGCGCCATCACCAGACCACGGAAAGTCCACTGTGGACGTCCGCGCCGAGTTGTACGCGGGATCGGCCGCCCACCCGGCGGGTCCGTACGGTCTCGGCCAGCGCGTCCCGATGCTGGTGGTCTCGCCCTGGAGCAAGGGCGGCTGGGTCTGTTCCGAGGTCTTCGACCACACCTCCGTGATCCGGTTCATGGAGCGGCGCTTCGGCGTACACGAACCCAATATTTCGGCCTGGCGGCGGGCGGTGTGCGGCGACCTCACCTCGGCCTTCGACTTCGCCCGTACCGAGGGTGGGTTTCCGTCGCTGCCGGACACCGCGGGCTATGTTCCGCCAGACCGCGACCGCCACCCCGACTACGTGCCCGCCGTGCCGGCCAATCCGGTCCTGCCCCGGCAGGAGCGCGGTCTCCGTCCCGCCCGGCCGCTCCCCTACGACCTGGCCGCGGACGCGAAGCTCACGGACGGACGGCTCACGATCACCTTCGCCAACCTCGGTCAGGCAGGCGCGACCTTCCTCGTGACCTCGGCCTCGACGGCGGGTGGGCCGTGGACCTATACCGTCGAGGCGGGCAAGGAGCTGTCGGGCGATCTGGCCCTGCCGGCCGGTGGGCCGTACGACTTCACCGTGCACGGTCCCAACGGCTTCCTGCGCCGGTTCACGGGCAGCACTGCTGGGCCTGAGGTGAGCGCCGGCCATGACGGACGCTCCGGCGGGGTGAGGCTGGTCCTGACCAATGAGGACGGCGTCCCGTCGCGGTTCACCGTCACCGACGCGTACGGCCACCGCCGGACCACGACGCACACGGTGCCGCCCGGCGCGAAGGTCGTCGTGCCGGCCGATCTGAAGAGAAGCAACAACTGGTACGACATTTCGGTGACCTGCGACAGGGACACGACTTTCCTCCGACGTGTGGCAGGCCATATCGAGACGGGGTACGCGAGCACCAGCGACCCGGCCATCCTCACCGGCTGAGGTCTGGTGGAGCGCCGATACCTGAGCAGGTCGCGGGCGGAACGACCCGTTCGCGACCTGCCTCGGCCTTCGAAGGGAGCGCGCGCTCACCGGGTCAGGACGGCATCTTCAGCACTCCGGTCACGACCTCGTGACCGAGCGCCGCTCGCAGCGCCTGGTCCGCCTCGTCGAGCGTGAATGTCTTGCTCAGCACAGGCGCCGGGTCGAGGAGCCCGCGTTCCAGCAAGGTGGCGAACCGGGGCAGGTCCCAGCGATTGCGGGTGTTGCCGTACTGACAGCCGATGATCGTCTTGCTGGTCACCGTGAGATCCACGACGGGCAGGGTCACGGTGGTGTCCCTCGACTCCCATCCGGTGGGCACCATCGTCCCGCCGCGCCTGGTCATCGTGAGCGCCTGGGCGAACGCCGACGGCGGGCCCGCGGCCTCGAACACGTAGTCGGCGCCGCGCCCTTCGGTGAGCCCCCGCACGAACTCGACCGGGTCGCCGTCGGCGGGGTCGTGCACGGCGGTCGCGCCCACCGCGAGCGCGATCTCGCGACGCTCCGCTCTCGGCTCCACGACCACGATTTCGGCGGCGCCCGCCAGGCGCGCGCCCTGCACCATCCACAGTCCGATCGCCCCGGCGCCCAGCACGGCCACCGAGGAACCCGGGGTCACGCGGGCGATGTTGACCACGGCCCCGACGCCACTGGTCAACCCGCAGCCCAGGAGGGAAAGCTCGATATCGCCCACCGAGGAGTCCACCGCTACGACGCAGCTTTCCCGGAGGACCATCCGCTCGGCGAAGGTGCCCACGCCGCCGTCGGAGTGCACCGGCGTGCCGTCCTCACGCGCCCCGATCACCCAGGGCGGCACGATCCCGCCCACGATGTCGACACACTGGTATTCCTGCCCGCGCACGCAATAGAAACAACTGCCACACGCCGGGGTGCCCGCGATCACGACCCGCTGGCCCGGCCGGACGTGGGTGACCCGCGACCCCACCTCCTCGACGATCGCCGACGCGGCATGGCCGAGCACCGTGGGCGGCGCGGCCAGCAACTTGCCGATCGACGACAGCGCGTCGGTGATGCAGACGTCCACCGCCAGGATCCGCACGACGATCTCGCGCGGCCCGGGGTCGCGCAGGCGGATCGTCTCCATCCGCAACGGAGCGCCCACCTCGTGCAGCACGGCCGCCCGGGTCTCACGCATCGGTGATCCCGAGGTGGTCACGGCCCCTGTCTTCGTCGATGAACTCGACCAGCACGTTGAACCGGTGTCCCCAGGCCATCGACATGTCACGCCAGATGCGCTGCATCCGCTGCCCGTCCTCGGCCGCCGCGGAACCGGCCGTGCGGAACAGCGTCTCCTGCATCGCTTCCCAGCTCAGCCACATGCTTTCCCGGCCGAGCACCTGGATGTCGAGGTCGACGGAGCGCGTGAACGGCCGCTCGCCGCTCACCCCGGCGCGGCAGGCGTCGAGGTACTGCTCCGCCGCCTCCGTGACAAGCGCTTCCGCCGCGCGGAGCTTGGCGGTCGCCTTGCCCAGCCAACGCTGGTAGTGCGCGTTGTGCATGCGGAGCACGACCGGTGGCCGGCCGGTCTTCTTCGCCCGGATGATGTTCTCGTACTCGTCCAGCGCCCCCAGCGCCATGCCCACCACCAACGCCGCGAAGTCGAGAGAAAACAGGCTCAGCGTGCGGCCGGCGTAGAGCGGATTGCGGTGCACCCGGTAGCCCTCCGTACCGCCGGTGACGTCCGCGTCGATGAGGAACAGGTTCTCGATCACGGAATCCTCCGGGAGGACCGCGCCGTCGAAGCGGACGCTGTTCGATCCGCTCCCCTTCAACCCGAGGGTGGTGCCCCAGTCGTCGAGCATGGTCCAACTCGAACGGGGGGCGAGAAACAACGCGGGCGGCCCGATCGGCACTCCGTTCGGTTCGGCGGCGGGCAGCGCCTGCCCGAGGTAATGCGTCGCGTAGGGCGCTCCGGAGGCGTAGCCGTGGGTCCCGTCGACGCGCCATCCTCCGTCGACCCGGGTGACCGTGCCCGCCGGCGCCGACACCGACGGGCACAGGAAATCCCCGCCACCGAACGCCTCCGCCTGCACGTGCCCGGGGAACCAGGTGGCGACCTGCACCGCGTGATGCGCGGCGAGGCAGACACACCAGGCGGTCGACGGACACCCCCGCGCGAGTTCCTTGATCACGGTGGCGAACGTGCCCGGATCGACCTCGTGGCCGCCGTACCGCCGCGGCACGAGAGCCCGGTAGAAGCCCGCGCGGCGGAAGGCCTCATGGGTGTCCGCCGCGCAGCGGGTTCGCTTCTCGGTCTCCGCCTGGCGTTCGATGAGTTCGGGCACGAACGCCTTGGCTCTGGCGATCAGTTCGCCCGGGGCGAGGCCGGGTTCGGCCTCACCTTCCCGTGAAGGCACGGTGTCGGTGACGGGCATCGGTCCGCTCCTTAGCGGTAGGTGTGGTCGCCGGGGGCACGCCTCGATCGCCCTCCGTTCCGCGGCACGCGCTCAGATTGTATGATCGTATGACAAAATTCCCGGTTGTGGAAGAAGTTTTCCTTGACGGGAAAGGAATCAGCGGCAGAGTGCGATGCGGCGAAGGCCGGCCTCGGTGATCCGCGCGCGGTGCCGGTCGCAGGCCGCGATGGCTCGCCGGGCGTCGCGTGCCGCGAGCGCCGAGTAGATTTCGCGCAACTCCGCGGCGATTTCGGCCCCGCTGCCGGGTTCGGTCACGGCGAGCGACATGACCAGTCCCGCCTGCACGCGAAGACCCTGGAGCAAAGCGATGGTCCCCGTGCTTCCCGTGCCACGGAGCATGACGACGAAGAACCAGTCGCGGGCGCGCATCAGCTCTTCCGGCGCGGGATCCTCCGCGACCACGCGCTCCAGCTCTCCCAGCGCACGGCCGAGTGCCCCCAGCTGGGCATCGGAGGCGTTCGCGACGAACCGGCGGACGGCGACCTCTTCCAGCATGTGCCGGACCTCGTCCACCTCGGCCATGTCGCTCGGCCGCGGATGCGCCACCACGGCACCGCCTTCGGACTCCGTCACCATGCCCAGCTCGGCCAGTTCGGTCAGCGCTTCCCTGACCGCGAGGCGGCCGGCACCGGTGAGACTGGCCAGCACATCGCCCGGGATGGCGTCACCGGGGCGGGCATCGCCGCGCAGAACCCATCGGATCACGGTGTCACGGACCATCCGCGAATCGGCCACGGGCCCACTTGCCCCGTCATCGTCGATGGGCACGGCGCGATCGTAGCAGCGCGGCGGCGCCGTCATCAACGCGCGAACACGTGGCCCGGCAAAGTCCACTGTGGACTCTCCGGGGGCGGTGTTCAGGCCTCCTCGAGGCCCAGCAGGAGCCGGGCGGTCCGCCGGAACGCCTGCTCGCGCAGCATCGGGTTGCGGTGCACCAGGAGCATCGCGAGGTCGCGGAAGATCCGTTCGAACCGCTCACCGTGCCGTATCGTCGAAGCACCTACCGTGCGCAGCAGGTCGTTTTCGACGGTTTCCCAGACCCCGACGCACACTTCGCGCACCACGCCCGCCAAGCTCCAGTCGTCGAGGAACGTGTACTCCCGGGTGCCGTCCGCCGTCTGCCCGCAGTACTCCATGTGCTCGGCGATCACGCCGTTCAGCGCCGCTTCCGCGGTCCGGAGCTTGGTGTAGCAGGCGCCGTAGAGACGCTGGTAGTCGGCGTCCTCGATCCGCGGCACGATGGGCAGGTACGGCGTCTTGCGGGTCCGCATCAACCGCTCGTACTCGTCGAGCGCGAGGAAACCGCCGCCGACCGCCAGCGCGGCGAGCGAGGTGGTGAAGGTGACGAGACCACGCCCGGCGTACAGCGAGTTGCCGTGCAGCCGGGAGCCGACGGTGCCGTCCTTGACCGAAAAGTTGATCATGTCGGCGTCCTCGAGGAACATCGACGAGTCCAGGAACGCGCCGGTGAACCGGATACTCTCCGAACCGGTCGCCTTGAGCCCCAGCGAATCCCCCCAGTTGTGGAGCCGTTCGAACGCCGAGCGTGGCGCGAGGTACATGCCCATACGTTCACCGGTGCCGTCCTCCTGCTCGAGCATGGCCTGCCCGAGAAAGTAGGTGGCATAGGGGATTCCCGAGCAATAGTCGACCACGCCGTCGAGGAGATAACCCCCGTCGGTGCGGCGGGCCTTCACCGTGGGCGCGGCCACCGACGCGGCGCGGAAGTCGCCGCCGCCGAACACGCGGTCCTGCACCTCTTCGGGGAACCAGGACGCGACCTGCAACGCGTGGTTGGCGGCGAGGGTGAAGCACCACGCCGTGCCGAGATCGCCGCGAGCGAGTTCCTTGACCACGTCGAAGAACACCCGGGGCGAGACCTCCAGGCCCCCGTAGCGCTTGGGCACGAACATGTCGTAGAACCGGGCACCGAGGAATTTCCGGTGCATTTCCTCGGAGTAATAGGTGAGGTCCTCGGCCCCGGCCTGATTCTCGAGCAGCTCCGGCCGCAAGGCGATCGCTCGCTCGACGAGGTCGGAACCGGCCGGTGACGCGCTGACCTCCATGATCGTCATACAATCAGCCGTTTTGCCCGCTGTCAACGCACGGTGACTTGCCCCCGCCCGGCACAACATCATATCGTCAGACAATGTGACAAGGCAGGCCACCAGGACGGCCGGCCGAACGACGAGGAGTGACCATGAAGCACGTCCGGCCCGCCGACCGTGTCGGCACGGCCCGCAAGACCGGCTCCCAGTTCACCGGGACGGTCAACTCGTTCCTCACGCTGTCCGCCGACGGTGTCATCGTCAACACCGTCGACTTCACACCGGGCGCCCGCACCTTCTGGCACACCCATGAGCACGGTCAGATCCTCCAGGTCCTCGCCGGCCAGGGCCGGGTCGGCACGGCCGAGGGCGTGCGGGTGCTGCGGCCGGGCGACACCGTGTGGTGCCCTCCTGGCGAGCGGCACTGGCACGGCGCGGGAGCGGAGTCGTTCATGACCCACACGGCGATCTCGCTGGGTGTGACCTCCTGGGCCGAAGAAGTCGACGACGCGACCTACACCACCGAAGCCGATGGCGAGTCCGGCGATGAGTGAGCGCGTCGCTTTCCTGGGGCTCGGCAAGATGGGTGCGCCCATGTCCCGGCGGCTCGTCGAGGCGGGTGTCCGGCTGGCCGGCTTCGACCCCGAGCCCTCCGCGCGCCGCGCGCTCGAGGAGGCCGGCGGAGAGACCGCGGAGACCGCGGCCGGCGCGATCACGGGTGCCACCGTGATCGTGCTGATGCTCCCCAGTTCCGCGGTCGTGGAGGCGGTTCTCGGCGACGAGGCCGTCCGTGCCGTGCTCGCGCCGGGCAGCATCGTCGTCGACATGAGCTCGTCGGACCCGGTGTCGACGCGTGCGCTCGCGAAGAAACTGGCGGCCGGGAAGGTCGCACTGGTGGACGCACCGGTCTCGGGTGGCGTGGTGCGCGCGAAGGACGGCACGCTCACGATCATGACCGGCGGTGATCCGGCCGACCTGGAACGGGTCGCCCCGGTGCTGGCCGCTTTCGGCACCGCGCGCCGCGCCGGCGACGTGGGCGCGGGACACGCCCTGAAGGCGATCAACAACCTGCTCTCCGCGGTGCATCTGCTGGCCACCGCCGAAGGCGTCGAAGCGGGACGGCGTTTCGGGCTGGACCCCGAGGTGATGGTGTCGTTGATCAACACCTCCAGCGGCCGCAGCGGATCCAGCGAGAACAAGTTCCCCAACTACGTGTTCCCCGGGACCTACGATTCCGGTTTCACCGTCGGCCTGATGCTCAAGGACATCCGCATCGCCGCGAGCCTGGCCGAGGAGGTCGGCGCGCCGGTCACGCTGGGTGGCAAGGCGGTCGAACTGTGGGCCCAGGCCGAAGCCGCGCTCGGCGGGCAGGCGGACCACACCGAGATCGCGCGCTGGGTCCAGGCGAAGAAGGATCTTCGATGACCGTGCCCGGTCGCGGCGGTCAAGGTGACCAGCGGGCGCACCGTCGCCAACTCGCGGGAACAGGAGCGTCCTGAACATGGTCCACAACGGACTTGCCGGGAAGGTCGTCGTCGTCACCGGGGCGGCGGGAGGCATCGGAAAGGCCGCCGCGCACCGCCTGTCCGCCGAAGGCATGTCGGTGGTGGTGGTCGATCTCGACGAGGCGAACGCGAACCAGGTGGCCGCCGGGCTGCCGGGCGAGGCGATCGGGGTCGGGGCCGACGTCAGTTCGGAGTCCGATGTGGACACCTACATGGCGCGTGCGGTGGCCCGGTTCGGCCGGGTCGACTGCCACTTCCTCAACGCGGGCATTCCCGGCTCGACGACGCCGCTCCCCGACGTCGAGGCCAGCGAGTGGGACGCGATCATGGGGGTGAACCTGCGTGGTCCGTTCCTCGGGGTGCGCGCCGCGTTCCGGCACTACCACGAACGGGGCACCGCGGGCTCGATCGTGGTGACGGCCTCCATCGCGAGTCTGTCCGGCAGCAACGATCTGCTCGCCTACACCACTTCCAAACACGGTGTCGTCGGACTGGTGCGGGGAGCCGCGGTCTACGGCGGTCCGGTCGGCGTGCGGGTCAACGCCGTCGCGCCGGGCATCGTGCCCACGCCGCTGTTCGGCGAGCAGGGCATGGCCGGGATGGCACACCGCGCGGGCACGTCCCCGTTGCGCAGGCCGGGCAGGCCCGAGGAGATCGCGGGCGCGGTGGCGTACCTGCTCAGCGACGACGCTTCCTACGTCACCGGCAGCGTCCTGTCCGTCGACGGCGGTTCGCACGTCCAGAACACCGCCCGCAACGGTGGCGGGGCCGGGTTGTGGGATCCCGCGGGGATCGACGCTCCCCTGCGTGCCCGGCACGGAAGCGCGCGGGCGGCCGAGTGATCAGACGGCTTCGCCGAGCCCCTTGATACCGGCCTTGGCGGCGTTGGCCACATGCCGGGCGCTCGCCCGCTGGGCGGCCCGGGAGTCCCGGGCCTCGATCGCCTCGACCAGGGCCCGGAGTTCCTGCACGGCCTGCCGCGGACGCTCCTCGCTGGAGGACAGTGAGGTCGCGCGGAGCAGGCTGACCCGCGCGTGCAACTGAGTCAGGCTGGCCTGGAGAGCCCGGTTGCCCGCCCCCCTGGCGAGCAGGTCGTAGAGCTTGTCCTTGAGCTTGAGCATCGACGCGGTGCCGCCGCCGCGCTCCACGGTCTGTTCGAACTGGGTGAACGCCTTGCGCACGGCCACGACCTCGGCGTCGGAGGCGTTCTCGATGAACTTCTTCACCAGATGCCCCTCGAGCACCCCGCGCAGTTCGTAAAGCTCCTCGGCCTCCTCGGCGGAGGGGGCGACCACGACCGCGCCCTTCTGCGGAATGGTCTTGACCAGGCCCTCGGCGGCGAGTTCGCGGATGACCTCGCGGATGGTGGTGCGGGAGACCCCCGTGCTGTCGATCAGCTCCCGCTCGATCAGGCGCTGCCCCGGCTTGAAGCGGAAGCTCAGGATGGCATCCCGGAGAACCTCGAGCACCTGCTCGCGCAGCGGGGCCGAGACACGGCCGATCCGGCCGGACAGATCGGGGCCCGGGCTGCCCATCTTGACGGACTCCACCACGGGGCAACCCTACGGCATGCCCGTGAGGCGGACAAACCAGCTCCGGCCCTTCTCCCGCAAGGTATCCCCGCGTCGTTCAGGGAGCCTCCCGGTCCATCGCGGGACGCCTGCGCGAGGCACGGTGCCTGCCGCCGCCGATCAGGATCGGCTGCCCCGGCCAGGTCGGGAAGCCCGCCTCGTGCCGCCGGGCGTGGCGGACCATGCCCGGCCGCGCGCTCCCGTCCAGTGCCCGGGTCGGCGCGCCCTCGTACCGGCGGTCCGGCAGCAACCGTTCCTGTTTCATGACCACGCTGTGCGGCGCGACCACGGTGTTCTCCCCGATTTCCGCGCCGTACAAGGGAACCGTCGCGTGGCCGAGGGTGGAACCGGCGCCGACCCGGACCGGGGCGATCTTGAGCACCCGGTCCTCGAAGGTGTGGGCCTGGAACATGGCGCTCACCGTGGCCCCGTCCGCGATTTCGAGCATGTCGGGGTCGACGATCTGGGCGAAACCTTCCGAGAACACCACCCGGGAACCGATCTTCATGCCGGTCCGCCGGAGGTAGACCGCGAGCAGCAGCGTGCCCTCCAACGTGGCCAGTGCCCGTCCGGCGATGAAACCCCATGCCACGTAAAGGAAATCCCATCGGCTGCACCAGCACGACCACAGCGGGTGAGTGCCCGGGCGTACCCGGCCCAGCAAACCCCATTTCAGCGCCAGCACGAACAGGCACAGCGAAGCCACCGTCGCGAGCGTGACCGCCGGGACGCCCAGCAGCACCAGCGGCAGCAACGGCAGCAGACCGGAGACCTGGTCGACGCCCCACACCCAGCCGAGCCCCGCGAGCATCGGCACGATCGGCAGGGCGAAGCGGAGCCATTCCCAGAACACCCGCGTGAGCACCCTGGCGAACGACGGGTCGTGGGTCAGCGAGCGGTCCACGCTCACGATCTCCCGCTGTGGCAACTCGAACGGCGGATGCCCGAACCAGGACGTGCCCGGCAGGATCAGCCGGTCGTCGGCCAGAGTGGAAATCCCGATCAGGATGTCGGAGGGCAGCCGCTGCCCGCCGCGGATCACCGCGTGGTTGCCCAGGAAGGTGTTGGCGCCCAGGACGACGGGTTCCAGCGCGACCGTGCCCTGGTGGACCCGGGGCCCGCCGAGATAGATGCCGTCCGCGAAGAAGGTGTCCGGCCCGATCTCGATGAGTTCCGGCACCACGTCGATGATGGTGCTGATTTCACAGCCACGGCCGATCCGCATTCCCGCGACCCGCAGCCACGGCGGCCAGAACAGCCCGCCCGACAGCCAGCGCCCGGCCGAACTCACCAGCCCGGTCTTCAGGGCCACCCGGACATAGGCGGTGCTCCACCGGCCGATCACGCCGGGCCGGACCGTACCCAGGCATCGGCAGGCCAGCGCCTCCATGGCCACGGCGAGGAACAGCGACAGGCACCCGGAAAAGCCGATGGCCGCCAGCAGCGGCAGGTTGGCCATCGGCTGGGCCAGCGCGTCGAGCAGGGACTCGTAGGTGAGCCCGAACCGGTAGACGATCAGCAGGGACAGGGCCAGCGACGGCAGCGCGAGCACCCACTGCAGAAGGTCCCGGCTTCCGATCATGAGCAGCCCGTGCGCGATCGGCGACAGGCTCCGCGTGCTCACCCGCGGCGGCGGTCCCGCATCGCCGACGGGCTTGGCCGGCACGCCTTCCCACCGTTGCCCGTCGGGGATCGAGCGGCCCGAGGGCAGCGAAGAAAGCGCTGTCAGGCAGGCTCCCCGGCCGACCCGGGTGTCCGGGCACACCCCGGCGCGCACCTCCAGGGTGGCGCCGTCGGCGATGGTGACCGGGCCGAGCACCACCTGCCGGCGTTCGAGCGAGATCAACCCGATCGACGCGTCCTGGCCGATCGAGACGTCGTCACCGATGTGCAGCATGTCCCAGCCGCCACGGGAAAGGTCCACGCCGCGATGGATGTGCACCCGGTTCCCGACCCGGGCCCCCAGCGAGCGCAGCACCATGCACTGGAACTCGGTGCCGGCGATCCGGCCCCACGGGATCAGCCGCATGAACTGCCGGACGATCCACATGCGCACGGCGAAACCGCTCCACACCGAGGCCCGCACCGGCGTGTACCGGCCGATGAAGACCTTCTTGGCTCGCACCGCCAGTGCGATGGTGAACGGGGAAAGCGCGGTGCGGCCCACGGTCAGCACCACCGGGGCGACGAAGAGGAGCGGGATGAGGCCGATGTGGTCGGCCACCCACGGCAGCACCCGGAAGAAGAGGAAGTAGGCCACCGCCGAGCCCACGAGCAGTTCCACCACCAGCCAGACGGCCTGGACGGTCGTGGCGCCGATCGGGTTCCCCGCCGGTGTCCTTCGTGGTCGTTCGAGCTTCACCGTGCCCGACTCCTCGGAAGGAGCGGCGAGCGCGGCGAGCCCCTCGACCGTGCGGGCCTGGTAGAGGTCGCGCACGGTGATCCCCGAAGTCGCGGGGTCGGCCCGCAGCGCGGTGATGACGACGGCCGCGGTCAGCGAACTGCCGCCGAGGTCGGTGAAGAAGTCCGCGTCCACCGGGGGCGGCGCGCCCAGTGAGAGCGCCTCGGCCACCGCCGTGGAAATGAGCTGTTCCATCGGTGTACGCGCGGCCGGGCCGGTCTGCTGTTGTTCCTGCGTCAGCGTCGGCAGGTCGTTGCGGCGCACCTTGCCGCCGGCGGTTCTCGGCAGCTCGTCGATGAGACCGAAGGCCGAGGGCATCATGTAGGTGGGCAGCGCCTTTGCCAGGGCTTCACGCAATTCCGGGATCGCGGGCGGATTGCCGGGGTCTTCGGGTATGAGGTGCGCGGCCAGGTTCTCGCCCTGCACGCGGCAGGCCGCTTCCCGCACGCCCGGGCACCGGGCGAGGACCGATTCGATCGCCTCCAGTTCGATCCGGTACCCGCGCAGTTTGACCTGTGAGTCGATGCGGCCGTGATAGAACAGCGTGCCGTCCGCGTCGGCGTGCACGAGGTCGCCGGTGCGGTAGATCTTGCCGAACGTCGGGTGCTGCGGGAACTTCTCGGCCGTCAGGTCGGGACGGTTGAGGTAGCCCAACGCGATCCCGGCACCTCCCATGCACAGCTCACCCTGCTCACCGGTGGGCACCGGCTCGAGGTTCTCGTCGAGGACCCACGCCCACATGCCCGGCACCGGACTGCCGATCGCCACCGGCCTGCCCGGCACGATGTCCTGGCGAAGGCAGGTGATGCTGCATTCGGTGGGCCCGTACCCGTTGACCATCCGGCGGCCCACGGACCACCGCTCGGCCACGTCTTCCGGTAGCGCCTCGCCGCCGACGTAGAGCAGGCGGAGGTCGGGCAGTTCCCGTCGCGGGTCCTCGCATCCGGTCGTGCGGAGCAGGGTCGGCGGCGGGCACAGGACGGTGATGCGCTCCTCGCGCAGCCACGGCACCAGGTCCGGGCCGAGCCGTGCGGTGTCGTCGTCCATCACCACCACGGTCGCGCCGCTGGCCAGGGCCAGCCACACCTCTTCGACCGATGAGTCGTAGGCGGCCGACGACCCCTGGGCCACCCGGTCCCCCGGCCCGAGACCGAACTCGCCCAGGTCACCCTCGACCAGGTTGACCACGCCCCGGTGCGGCACCATCACGCCCTTCGGCGCGCCGGTACTGCCCGAGGTGTAGATGAGGTAGGCCAGGCTGTCCGGTCCGGGTGCGGCGGGCAGGTAGGCCGTCGACACGGCGACCGGGCGGTCGACCCGCACCACCGGCCCGCGGTAGCCGATCCGCTCCGCCCGCTCGGCACCCTCGGCATCGGTCAGCAGCGCCGACGCGCCCGCGTCATCGAAGATGTGAGTCACCTGATCGTCCGGGAACGACGGATCGACACAGACGTAGGCGGCCGCCGCGCGCAGCACGGCCAGTTGCGCCGCGTAGACCTGTTCCGTGCTGCGGCGGAGCATGATCGCGACGATCTGCCCCGGCGCCGCGACCGCCAGCACGGCCCGCGCGAGCCGCTCGGACTCGCGCCGGAGCTCCAGGTAGGTGACGGTCGTGCGCGACCGCCCCGGCCCGGGCGGGACGTCGATCGCGACCGCTTCCGGCCAGGTGGCCGCCGCGCGGTCGAAGTACTCGTGGAGCGCGGGTGGCCTGCCCGCGTCGAACCAGTCCGACTCAGCGGTGAGCGACACGCTGAGGCTCCTCGCCGTTGCCGTAGTCCAGCAGCGCCAGCAGGTGGTCGGACAGCCACGGGCGCAGGCGCTCCCGGTCCGCCGGCGCCAGGTGGGCGAAACCGGCGACCCGGCGCACGCAGTGTTCGGCGCCGCAGCGGCACTCGAACGGCTCGGCCAGCTCGAACTCGGTGGTGTTGTAGTCGAAGGTGATCTCTTCGCGCGGCTGGATGGCCCGGACCGAGTACACCTCGCGGTCGCGGATGGCCACGCTCGGGGCGCAGCTGTGGTTCATGAACCGCCAGTAGAAGCGGTCCATGATCTCCTCGATACCGTAACTGGGCGGCAGGTCCAGGTGCCGGTCCTGGCCGAGTTGCACCGAATAGCGGGTCGGTGTCCCGGTCAGTTCCCCGTCGAGGCGGAACATCAAGGTGCCCGGCGGTACCGGACGGCGCGCGACAAGCGCGTACTCACCGCCCGCGCGCAGCACTGCCACCTGGTTCGCCCCGGCCTGACGACTCATGGTCTCCGTCATCGCGACCTTCCCATGCCGTTGACGCTGTCCACGTCCCGTGCCCGGCGTCCTGCCGGGCCCACACTGAGAACAACGCTGCGGGATTTCGCGCGGTTCAATCCCGGCCACATCAGTTTCCAGAAAGCCGTGTTCGGCCCGTCACCGAAGAACCGGACGAAGGCCACTTTGAGGACAAGCCCGGACCCTTCGGGCTCGTCTTCGCAGGTAAAACGGGTGTGTGCGACCGGAGAGCCCGCGCGCGACAATCTTCCGGGCCACCGTGAAAACTGTGAAATTTCGTCGGAATTTACCGATTTTCACGGCACCCGGGATCGGTTTCGAAAACGTATTACCGCGATTCCACGCCGATTCGGGGTCGCCGGTGTGGTGGACGGGGCTATTCGTGGCTCGTGTCGACGACACAGAATCGGTTGCCCTCGGTGTCGGCGAGCACCACGAAATCCGGCGACTCCGGATAAAGATCCCATTCGACCCGGACGGCGCCGAGCGACACCAGCCGTTCCACCTCCGCGGCCTGCTCGGCGGCGCTGTCCGTGTAGAGATCCAGGTGGACGCGGGGCACGTCCTGAACCGGCGCCGTGCTGGTGTCCAAAGCCAGCGCCGCGCCCTGGCCGCCGGGTGGGACGAGGACCACGAAATCGGCTTCCGGTCCAGGTTCGCCTTGGCGTGGCACATATCCGAGCGCCTGCCGCCAGAAGGCGACCGCCCGCCTCAGATCTCCGGCTCCCATCACCGTCGTGCCGATGCGCAACGGAGCCATCAGCTCAACGCCCCGTGGATGGCTTCGCTGAGCTGAGTGACGGCAGTGACCAGTGGCGGGACCGGCTTGACGAGGGTGGTGAGCCGTTCGAGCAAGCGGCCGAGTACTCCACGGTCGGGCTCGGGGCGGTTCAGTTCCTCACGCAGGATCTCGGCGGTCGCCTTGGTGGTGCCCGGAAGTTCGGCGTCGTGCCGCTCCAGGAGTTCCTCCAGCGTTTCGAGCAACCGCTCGGTGGTTTCGCCGCCGGACCCGGACGCGAGCCGGATGTCGCGGCTCACGGCCTTCGCGCCCGGCCCGACGGCCTGGTTGCCGACGATGCTCTGGCCGCCGGACTGCTGGATGCCGTAGTTCGGCGAGTCATCCCGCATTCGCTGTCTCCTGGGAATTCCGGGGCGGGACCGTCGTGGTCGTCTGTGTCGCGGTCGCGCCCAGCCCGACCGCCTGGTTGCCGACGTGGCTGACGCCGCCGGTCTGGACGATACCCTGGTTGAGGATCACCATCTGCCGGTTGGCGAACTCGGTGGTGTCCACCTCGTGCTCGTCGAGAAAGTCCAGCACGGCGGTCAGCACGTGCCGCTCGACGATCTTGAGATGTTTGTGGACGTCGGTGTTCTGGAAATAGTTGTGGGATACCGCGTCCTCCGCCATCTGCCGCACACTGAAACGGGCACCATAGTCGTACCCGAGGTCTTCCCCGGCGAGGTGGCGGTTCCGTTCCAGGCGCGCGCGATGGCGTATCCCCGCCAGGCCGACCCGCAGGACCCGGCCTGGCGCTCCGGCCACGAGGGAGGGCAGCCTGGCCGCCGAGGAAAGCAGCATCCTGCCGATCTGCCCGGGGACCGGGGTGTCGGTGAGCCGGTCGACATGGTGGTACTGCGACCAGACCGGCCCGAGGATCGCCCGATCGCATTGGAAGTAGAGCAGCCTGCCGTCCGTGGAGAAATGCAGGAACGTGCTCGCCACCATCTCCTCGCCCCACGACCGCACTTCGGCGCAGAGGAAATACCGCGCGCTGCCGTTCGGCTGCCCGGCGATTTCCCGGATCTCTTCGGGCGTCAGGTTCTGGCGGGGCGGAAGGTCGCGACGCGGCAGGAAACGGGAGCCCAGCGCCTCGCCGCTGACGAAGATCCGGTCGGTGATGTGCAGGCCTTCGAGCGGTTCACCCGAACCCTCCCCGGCCTGTCCCAAGGCGACGAGCCGGTTCCGGACATGCTCGATCAGTTCTCCGACATCGATCTCGACCACCTCGCCGGGATCGGTGCGTCCGCGCCGTGAGGTCGGCAGGGCGAACGCCCAGCCCACCATCGCCGTGCCGTATCCGAGGAACGGGGTGAACCCGCTGTAGGGCGTCACATTCCCGTACTGGGTCGCTTCGATCGCGCCGAGGATGGGCGCCACCCACTCCTCCCGTGGTCGTGGTGCCGCCTCCGGCCGGAACCTGCTGCGCGCCAGTTCGCCGATCACGACCTGCCGGGTGGTCAGCACGTCCCAGGCCAGCGCCCCGTACATCACGAGCACCACCGGCAATCCCAGCCAGGGCACGCCGGTGAGCCAGCCCGGCAGGCCGACGGCTTCGGGGTCCCCGCCGCTCGGGGTGAGTCCGCTGATCAGCACCGCGAGCAGGACGGGAATCGCCACCATCAGCAGGGCAGGCACCACCGGCCAGGTCCGGCCGCGCCCGCCCGGCCGCCGCACCGTGCCGGCCAGCGCGGCGATCACGAGCAACGACAGCACCGTCCACAGGAGAGAGACGACGAGCGCGATCACGACACACACCACCAGCGCGAGATCGCGCAGATACCACTGCCGCCGCGCGGCCAGGCAGTGCAGCACCACCGGCCGCAGGTCGAAGCCCACCGACGGTGCCGTGGCGCGGAGGTCACCGGCGAACACCCCGTTCAGCACCCGGTTGGCGAAGTTCTCGTCCGTGCGGGCGGCCACACACAGATACCGCGTCACCTGACCGGAGGTGGCGCGGGCGGCATCGGGTTCGGTCACGTCGATCCTCACCACAGCGAAGGGGGTTCGTTCTCAGGGCGGTCCGTCCCCGGGTTCCGGTACGCGTGCGCGGCGACCGCCCCGAGCGCGATCCCGAACACCAATCCGAACAGCGTGGCCTGGATCAACGGGGTCATGACGAGGTTTTCGAAGGCATCCGACCCCAGGTAGTCCCAGTCGTTCCGTCCGTTCGGCTGCCCGGCGACGACCGTGGCGAGCAGCGCGCCGGACACGGCGGCCACGGACGCCGCGAGCACCGTCGTGCCCACGAGAGCGGCGAACGCCCCGCCCCCCGGCGACGACCGGGCGAGACGGCGCAACCCGAAGACCATCAAGGCGACGAAAAGCACCGCTCGCAGGTCCAGCGCCCAGAAGTTCCATTCGTTGCCGGGCTGCGGGCTCAGCCGCCAGCGCGGGAAAATCACCACCGAATACAGCGGGAACCCCGGGCCCGGGAAGCTCTTCACCACCAGATCGGCCACCACCTGGTTCGCGGCGAGCAGCACATAGCAGAGGACAAGGGAGATTCCCGGTGCACGGGCCACCCCCCGGCCGGCGATCGGAATCGTCACGGGCATGACGGTAGCCGTGGCGCCGGCTCCCGCTCTACGGCCGTGACGGTGACCGTGACGATTTTTCTTGTCCCGCAGACGGATCGGCGAAGATGGTCACACTGGGCCGAATGGTGCAATTGATAATGGACCGGACGTAGCATTGAACGGGTCTCGCGAGTCACGACCGAGGGAGTGCCGATGCCCAAGTCACCGCGAACCCGCACCGAGCAGCCCGCGAAGGCGCCGTCCGGCCGGCGGAAGAACGAAAAGCAGGCGGAACGCGGCTCGAAGGTCGATTTGCCGTTCGCCACCGGCAAATTCCACGCCCCGGACCTGTCCGGAATGCGGCCGCGGAACGTCATCGCCGCCACGCGATCGCTGTTGCCGTCACCGCGGGAGGCCGCCTACTACGGCGGTCTCGCGTTGCTGGCCGCCTTCGAAGTGATCGAATGGCCGGTGGCCGTCGCGATCGGCGTCGGCGCCGCGGTGATGGGCCGCGGCCACGGCGAAAGCGGCGCCGGGGAAAAGCCGGAGACCCACGAGGGCGACGGGCACCGGCGGGAACGGGCGCCCACCGGGCGGAGCACGGCCACGTCGCGGCGTGAAGGGACGGCCGCCAGGCGGAGCACGGCCGCGGCGCGGCGCAAGTAGGCGCTGGACGCCCGACATGCCGGTCATCCGTCTCCTGAACGCCCTCAACCAGCTCGTCAAGCCCTTCGCCGGCTCTCTCGGCGCGGTCTCCGACCTGGTCTCCGGCGGTGACGGCCGCCGCGCGTGGACGGCCGGGGACCGGATGCACGTCGAGGTCCGCGGCGTGCACCAGCCGGGTACCGAGGACGCGGCGGAGGCGCTGCGGCAACGGCTGCTGGACCTCGACGGCGTCCGCGCCGTGGAGATCAACGCCCACTGGGGCCGCGCGATCGTCATCCACGATCCCACCGTGACCAACGTGAGCGACGTGGTCGACGCGGTGAAGGAGATCGAGGAGGACTGGGACCTGCGCGCCCACGGCCAAGCACCCGCCAGCGCTCGTCACCCCGCGAATCCCGGACCCGTGCTCAGGGAGGCGACCGCCCTCGGCATCAGCCTCGTCGGCGCGGGGTACTCGCTGGCCGGGCGGGCGCTGCCGGGAAAGTTGCCCACGGTGTGGCCGACGCTGATCTCCCTGGTGGACTCCTCGCCCCGGCTGCGGTCCGGGGTCGAGCGGCAGATCGGTCGTCCCCTCGCCGACGCGATCTTCGCCGTCGGTGGCGCCACCGGGCAGGCGCTCGCGCGAAGCCCGCTCGGACTGCTGAGCCACGCCGCCTCGCGGTTGGTGGTGCAGCGGGAATTGGTCGCCCGCCGGCAGGCCTGGGAGCGGTGGGAAGCCGCGGTGGCCGGGCAACCGGGAATGCACGAGGCGGAAGCGCTGGAGCACCGGCCGCGTCCGGTTCCCGTCCCCGCCGGCCCGATCGAGAGGCTGACCGACGCTTCGGTGGTCGCCGCGCTCGCCGGTTCCGGTGCGATGCTCGCGGTGACGCGGGACAGTGAACGAGCGACCGCCATCCTGATGGCGGGCCTGCCGAAAACGGCGACGGCGGGGCGAGATGCCTTCGCCAGCCGGATCGACGCCCTTTTCTCTCAAGCGGGCAGCCTGGTGCTGGAACCGGACGCCCTGCGCCGCCTGGACCGGGTCGACACCGTCGTGCTCGACACGGCGATGCTGCTCACCGGCCGGTACGCGGTGGACACCGTGGTGCCGCTCGGCCGCGCGCATCCCGCTTCCGAACTGTCGCAACGCATCCATGAGTTGCTGGACGCGCGCCATCCTCAGACCCGCCGCGAACGTGACGGCTGGGTGCTGGAAAGCGCGAGCGATACCGATCCCCCCTCGGTGCGGCGTCGCGCGAAGGAACTGGGCGGACCGGACGCGGTGGTTTTGGTGGTGTCGCACGAAAACCGCCCCGTAGGGCTGGCACGCCTGCTACCGGAAATCGACCCGATGGCCGAGGCTTTCCTCGAAGCCGCGCGGTCCGCGGGCCAGGTGCTCCTCGGTGGCGCACCGCCAGGGCTGAGCGAGCGGCTGTCCGTCGACGGCGTGGTGGCCGGAGGACGCAAGCTGGAGCGCGAGATTCGGCGACTCCAGAACGAGGGCCGGGTGGTCGCCGTGGTCACCCGCCATCGTCATGCTCTCGCGGCCGCGGACGTCGGCCTGACCGTGCACGGCGTGGGGGGCGCGGTTCCGTGGTCCGCGCACATCGCGTGTCCCGACCCCGGACAGGCGTGCCTGCTGCTTTCGGCGGTCGCCCTGGCCAGGACGACCTCCTTCGACTGCGCCCGGCTGTCCGTCGGCGGTTCCGTCCTCGGTGGCCTGCTCGGCGGTTTCGGCCCGGCGCAGGGCGCCACGACCCGCGCCTCGGTGCCGATCAACCTCGCCGCGCTGCTCGCCATCGCGGTCGGCGTGTGGCGGGGGTCCACGCTGAGCGCGCGGCCGACACCGCAACCGGTCGACCGCACCCCGTGGCACGAAATGTCACCGCGCGCGGTGCTGAAGTTGCTGTCGAGTTCCCGTGCGGGACTGCCGGAGGCGGAGTCGGCGCGACGGCACGGCAGGACCACCGAAACCGAAGAAGTCACCGAAACCGGTCTGGTGCGGGCCTCGGCGGACGAACTCGCGAACCCGTTGACGCCCGCGCTGACCGCGGGAGCGGGCATTTCGGCGAGCCTCGGCTCGATCACCGACGCACTCTTGATCACCGGCGTGCTCGTGGTGAACGCCCTCATCGGTGGCGTTCAGCGGGTCGGCGCGAACCGGGAGCTGCGGCGGCTGCTGGACACCAGTTCGGTCCCGGTGCGGTTGCGGCGCGAGGGCGTGGTGCACGAAGCCAGGGCGGCCGACCTCGCGCCGGGTGACGTGATCGAACTCCGGGCGGGCGACGCCGTTCCCGCCGACTGCCGGCTCCTCGAAGCGGCCCGGCTCGAGGTGGACGAATCCGGCCTCACCGGCGAATCCCAGCTGGTGACCAAGACGGCGAAGGCGGTCGCCGCCGACGATGTCGCCGACCGGCTTTCGATGGTCTATCAGGGCACGGTGGTGGCCTCCGGCACCGCGACGGCGGTGATCGTGGCGACCGGGGAACGCACCGAGGCCGGGCGCGCCGCACGGACCGACGGCGAAGCGCCCCGGACCGGCGTCGAGACCCGGTTGCGAACACTGGCGGGCCGCACGCTCCCGGTCGCCATCGGCGCCGGGCTCGCGTTGCTGGCTGTCGACCTGGTGCGGGGGCGGGGCCTGGCGTCGGCCCTGAGCCAATCGGTCGGCCTCGCCGTCGCCGCGGTGCCCGAGGGCCTGCCGTTCGTGGCCACGGTCGCCGAACTCGCGTCGGCCCGGCGCCTGTCACGGCAAGGTGTCCTGGTTCGCAGCGCGAGCACGATCGAGGCGCTGGGGCGGGTCGGCGTGCTGTGTTTCGACAAGACCGGGACGCTGACCCAGGGCCGGATCGCGCTGCGCAGGGTGTCCGACGGCGCGGTCGGAGCCAAGATCGACGACCTTTCTCCCCCGCTCCACGCGGTCCTCGCCGCCGCCGTGCGGGCGAGCCCGTGGCAGGAAGGCGCCGGTGTGCCGCATCCCACCGACCGCGCCGTGCTGGAAGGGGCGAGCGAGGCAGGAGTGACCGCTCATCACGGCGTCGAGGGGCTGGAGTGGGTCACCGAGATCGCCTTCGAACCCGCCCGGGGCTACCACGCGACGCTGATGCGGCACGCGGGCGGTTTTCTGCTCAGCGCCAAGGGATCGCCGGAGATCATGCTCGGCCGGTGTGTGCGCTGGCAGCGCCCGGACGGCTCGGTGCCCTTCGACGCGTCCGCGCGGCGGCAGGTGGAGGGGCAGATCGAGCGGCTGACCGAGCGTGGCTACCGGGTGCTCGCGGTGGCCGAACGCAGCGCGTCCTCCCGCGCCGAACTCGGTGACGAACGGGTCCGGCGGCTCGATTTCCGCGGCCTGATCGCGTTCGCGGATCCGGTGCGGCCGACCGCGGCCGCGGCCGTCGACCAGCTCAGGCGGGCCGGTGTCGAGGTGGTCATGGTGACCGGGGACCACCCCGGCACCGCCGAAGCCATCGGCGCCGAGCTCGACATGATCAACGGCCGCCGCGTGCTCACCGGAAGCGAGCTGGAAGCGCTCGGCGACGAAGAACTCGAAGCGGTGCTGCCCGAAATCGGCGTGTTCGCGCGAGTCAGCCCGGCGCAGAAGGCCCATCTCGTGCGCAGGCTGCGCGAGCACGGGCAGGTGGTCGCGATGACCGGCGACGGGGCCAACGACGCTCCGGCGATCCGCCTCGCCCACGTCGGCATCGCGCTCGGCTCGCGGGCCACGCCCGCGGCCCGCGAGGCCGCCGATCTCGTCGTCACCGACGACCGGATCGAGACGATCACCGCCGCGCTGCTGGAAGGCCGGGCGATGTGGTCGTCGGTCCGCGACGCGGTCGGCATCCTGCTCGGCGGCAACCTCGGCGAAATCGGCTTCACCGTCGTCTCGGGCCTGTTCGGCACGGACGACACGCTGAACGCGCGCCAGCTGTTGCTGGTCAACCTGCTCACCGACGTCCTTCCGGCGATGGCCGTGGCCGTCCGCCCGCCGCCCGGGGTGAGCCCCGCGGAACTGCTCGCGGAGGGGCCTGAAGCCTCGCTCGGCGGCGTGTTGCTGCGAGACGTCTACCGTCGCGCGGCGGTCACCGCGGGCACTGCCACGGCGGGCTGGCTGCTCGCCCGGCCGGTGAGCACCCCGCGCCAGGCGGGCACCACCGCGCTCGTGGCGCTCGTCGGCGGCCAGCTCGCCCAGACGATCGCGATCCGCGGGCGCACTCCCCTGGTCGTCGGCGCCGGGGTCGGCTCGTTCCTCCTCCTCGGCGCCGTGGTGCAGATCCCCGGGCTGAGCCAGTTCTTCGGCTGCCGGCCCCTGCTTCCGCACCAGTGGGCCATCGCCTTGGGCACCACCGGTGCGGCCGCCGCCGCGGAAGTGCTGTGGCGGTCGGGAGCCCGGACGCTCGAGAGGTAACCGGCCTTTCCGCACGTGTTAACCTCGTGCACACCTTTTGCCTGTTTTCCCCTTAACGTCCGTGCCTGACGCTGGCACCTGGAACCACCACCACGAACAGGAGTTTCACCCATGCCCGAACTGCTCGCCGGCATCCTCGCCCGCGCGGGAATGATGCTGCTCGAAGCCGTCATCGTGCGGGTGGTGCAGGAGATCTTCGCCGCGGCCGTCAAGCCGCGGGACACCGCCTTCGCCTGATCATCAGTCCGGAATGGACGGACGAACTTCCTACGGCCCGTCCTGCTTCCCTTGGGGACGCAGAGCTTCTTCCACCGTGTGGTAGAGCGAGAGCACCTGGTCGAGGCCGGAAATCTCGATAGGACGAATCACCGGACGGTTCGAGTCGACGACGATCCGTAACGGTTCCTGCCGGTTTTCGGCCTGTTTGGCGGCCCGGACCAGAGCACTCAGACCGGGTGAGCCCAGGAAGCCGACGCTCGTGAGGTCGATCACGCACAGGTGCTTCCCCGCCTGTTCGAGACCCCTGCTCGCCGCTGATTCCAGCTGTGCCGCGGTCGCCAGGTCGACCTCACCGGCCACCGTCACCACCACGGCCGACCCGGTTTCGTACACGCTTATCCGGAGGGTCGTCGAGGATGTGGCGGGGTCGTCACTGTGATCGGACACCTTGGCCACCCTACCCCCCGCGCCGGCGAGTGACCGAGACGTACCGCCTCGTGTCAGTCGTCCTCTTCAGACTCGGAACGCTCCGGACGCACGACGGACAGGTAGCCGGCCTGCTCGCGGCGAACCATGGGCAGTTCCGCCCAGACCGTCTTCCGCCCGTGGTAATGCCGCGTGCCCCATGCGGCGGTCAGCTGCTGCACCAGCAACAGCCCACGGCCGCCCGAATCGTCCGGGGTCCGCATGACCGGCCGTTCCGGCGAGGCGTCGTCGACCTCGATCCGCAGCCGTTCCCTTCCCCTGGTGAAACCCAGGTGGATCTTCCTCGGCGGAAGCCCGTGCTGCCACGCGTTGCTGACCAGTTCGTCGGCCACCAGAACCGCGTCCTCGGTCGTCACCCCCTCGTGTCCGGTGAGCCCTGCCCGAACCCATTCCCGGGCTTCGGCGAGGCTGACCGAGTCCAGATCAAGTCCGACCGGCGCCTCTGGTTCACTTTCCACCCCATGCCACCACTCCGCCGACACGACCTCTCCTCGCTCCGCTGGCCAGAGCTCTCCTGATACCCCGGCCTCCTCGCGGACAAACTCGACAGAGTCCGCGTTACCGCAGGTCATACGCAGAGTGACGAAAATCGGGCAGGCTAGTGGTCGCTCGCGCCCAGGCTGCCGAGCGCGGCGTCGTGGGTTTCGTGCACGGAGAAGGTCGGCCACAACCCGGAGGCCTCCAGTGGCCGCCGCACCGCGTAGGTGGAGACCACGAGTTCCAGGGGAACGTCCGCCGCTTCCGCCCGCTTGCGCAGACTCACCAGCAGATGCAAACCGCAGGAGGCACAGAAACCCACTTCCGACAGGTCGACGATCAGGGCGCTGGTGTCCGCGGCGGGCTCGTGTTCCAGCGCCCGGTCCAGCTGCCCGACACTCACCCAGTCGATCTCGCCCGAGGCGATCACGCGCGTGATTCCCGCCGGGCGGCGGATGACCTTCACGGCCAGGGCAGGCGAACGGGACTCGCCGTCCGTGCTGGAGTACGCCTCACCACTGCTCCGAAAACACAAGATGTTTCCATTCTCACCTGGCGGCCGGGCACGAAGTGCCGTCCCCTTACCGCCTTCTGACCGGAAAGCGCCTTCGCGCCCTTTTCTGACGGTACGGACCATTCGCGGGCCCGACAACTTGCCGGTCGGCAAGTGAGTCGTGAGACGCGTCACCGCGGGCGAAACGGGAACGCGTTCTCGCGCAACGATTCGAATGGAAGCGAGACCGCCCGTCAACCGTTCTGGCGCTTGGCGAACCTGGCGCGCACCTCCGGCCGGCTCACCGCCACGATCAGGGCGATCAGCACCACCGCCTGCAGCCCCTGCTCGACCCGCATCCACACGGGGTACTGCCCGGCGATGATCAGGTAGGCGATACCGCCCAGCCCGGCGATGCAGATGTAATAAAGCCGGATGTAGGCGCCCCGGGAACCGCGGCGCAACGCGTAGGCGCGCCAGATGTAGACCGCGGAAACCAGCACCATGGCGCCGAGCCTGCTCCACAACGCGGTTTGCAGCGTGCGGCGGAGCAGGTCGATCTCGGCGGGAGTGGCCGAGGCGGGCAGGTGCGCGTGCGCCAGCTGGAAGTCCAGCACGCTGTCCTTCAGGATCAGCGTGAGGATGGCGGTCAGCACGCTGAGACCGAGGTTGACGAACATGATGACGAGGACGAGGCGCAACGCCTTGTCGCCCCGGCTCGCCTCTTCCCGGGGCATCTCGACCGGCGGGGCGCTCGGCAGGTCGCCCGGGGTGGAGTCCGAACTGAATGACGGTTGCATGGAACAGATCCAACCACTCGCGCCCCTTCCGTGGAGGAACTTTTCACGAGCTCGTTGCCGGGCGCACGGGCGTGGTCCGTGGCACGCTGGAGGAGGCGCGTGCACGAGGAGCGGTGAATGGAAGCCCAGGTCGGGAGGCGGATACGGCGGGAGCGGCAACGGCATGGGCTGACGCTGCGGGAACTCGCCGGCCGGATCGGTATCTCTGCCAGCATGCTGTCGCAGGTCGAGACGGGCCGGAGCCATGCTTCCGTCACCACGCTCTACAACCTGGTCCAGGAGCTCGACCTGGCGCTGGAGGATCTGTTCGAGGACGAGCGGATGCCGGAGCACGGTCCCGTCGATTCCCCGCCGGTCCGGCGTCCCGGCCTGCGTCTCGACCGCGACCGGCCGGTCGAACGCGGCTGCGACCGGGTGCGGATCCAGCTGGAGACCGGCGTGGTGTGGAACCGGGTGGCGCACCTGGGCACCGAGGCCGCGCACATCATGGAGGTGACCTACCCACCCGGCAGCACCTCGGCCGAGGAGGGCCGGTTCCAGCAGCACGAAGGCATCGACTTCGCGTATGTCCTGGCCGGGCAGCTGAACCTCCATCTGGGGTTCGACACCTACATCCTCACCCCCGGCGACACCGCGGCCTTCGACGCGGGTGAGGCGCACATGCTGGAAAACAGCGGCACCATGGACGCGCGGGCCCTCTGGGTGGTCTTCCGGCCCTGCCCCGACGAAACCGGCCGTCCACAGTGGCGCTGAGGTCAGCGGGAAGCCCGGGCGTCGAGCAGAGCTCCGGCCACTCCGCGGAGAATCGCGATCGGGTCGTCACCGACCGGATACACGCCGACGTGATCGGCGCCCGCGTCCAGGTGAGCGAAAAGGCCGCTCGCCACGGTCGCGGGATCACCGTGCCGGACGAGCGCGTCGATGAGCCGGTCGCTGCCGGAATTCGCGAGATCGCGGTCGGTGAACCCGAGCCGGCGGAAATTGGCGGCGTAGTTGGTGACGTTCAGGGCCGTCCCGGGAGGGGCGGCCCGCGCGAACGCCCGGACACGTTCGGCATCGGTGTCCACCACCGCGAAGTGACCGGGCAGCAGCAACCTGTCCGGGCCCAGGATGGCCCTCGCCGACCGGGTGTGCTCGGGCGTGACCATGCAAGGGATGCTCCCGGCGGTGCGGTCTCGGGCCAGTCGCAGCATCTTCGGGCCGAGCGCGGCCAGCAGGATCCGCTCGGCGGGCACGCCTGCCGCGGTCAGTTTGTCCACATAGGACAGCAGCGTGTGGTACGGCGAGGCGTATTCGGCGTGCACCTCACGGTGACCGATCCCGACCCCGAGCAGGAACCGATCGGGGTGCCTGGCCACGATCCGGTGGTAGGAGGCGGCGACGATCTCCGCCGGGGCCGTCCACGCGTTCACCACGCTGGTGCCGACGACCATCCTTTCGGTGGCGTCGAGCAGTCGCTCCGCCTGCGCGAGGTCGGCCGGCGGCGAGGCGTCGAGCCACAGCGTGCCGTAGCCCGCCGCTTCCATCTCCGCGGCCCCGTCCGGGGTCACCTCGTGCCCGCGCAGGTGGGCACCGAACAAACCTGGGTCGATACTCATACGCAAAGTGCACCATCGTGCCCGGCGGGGAACCAGATCAAAGAATCACGCACAGCGATAACCTGATCTTATGACCGCCATGCCGCGGCAGGCCGAGGGACGAGGAGAAGCGTGGAACTGCGGGCATTACGCCACTTCGTCACCGTCGCCGAGGAACTGCATTTCGGCCGTGCCGCCGAGCGGCTGCACATCGCCCAGCCGGCGGTGAGCCAGCAGATCGCCCGGCTGGAGCGGGAACTGGGAGTCAGGCTGTTCGACCGCTCGCGTCGCCGGGTCCGGCTCACTCCGGAAGGGCGCCGGGTACTCGACGCGGCACGGGACGCGCTGTCGGCCGCCGAAGGGGTCCGGATCGCCGCAGACGCCCCCGCGAGCGTCATGCGCATCGGTACCTCCGCGGGATTCACCACGCGGTTGGAGCGGGGCATCGACTCGTTGCGCGAACAGGCCTCGCCCTTCGAGGTCGTGCTCGTCGATCTCCCGCTCACCGCACGCTTGGATGCCTTGAGGCGCGGCGAAATCGACCTGGCACTGGCTCGTGGCGTACTCGCGGCGCCTGGGCTGAAAGTGCTGCCTGCCTGGACGGAACCGCTGTTCGCGGTGGTGTCCAGGGACCACCCGGCCGCGGACCGCGCCGTCGTCGGCGTCGACGAACTGGCCGGCGGCTTCCTGCGCGTCCCATCGCCCGAGCAGGACCGGCCACTGCACGACGCGGTCACCGCCGCCCTCGCCTCGGCCGGGTTGGCCCCGAGGTTCGGCAGGCCGGCCGGAACGACGCGGGACACGGCCGTCGAGGTCGGCTTCGATCCGCACAGCTGGGCGGTCCTGCCCGCCGATCAGGTCGCCGAGATCAGCTCCCTCCGGGTGCGCGTGCTCCCGCTCAAGCCGGCGATGACGATCACGGGCAGCGTCATCGTTCCGACGGCCTTACCGCACCGGTGCGGCACGGCCCACGTGGCCGCGTTCCGCGACGCGGCGTGAGTTCCCCAGCCGGTCAGCGGCGGGCGGTGAGGAAACGCCGCCGCGCCTCCTCCAGGTCGACGATGGGCGCGGGGTAGCCGGGCGTGCGCGACCGCCACGGACGGTGGATGCCGGGAGCGGCGAGGCCGGCGAGTTCGGGGACGTAGCGGCGCACGTAGTCACCGTCAGGGTCGAAGCGCTCGGCCTGGCGCAACGGGTTGAGCACCCGGTTCGGCCGGGTGTCGGTGCCGGTGCCCGCGACCCACTGCCAGTTGAGGTTGTTGTTCGCGATGTCGGCGTCGAGCAGGTGGTCCAGGAAGTGCCGGGCGCCGGTTCGCCAGTCCAGGTACAGCGTCTTGGTGAGAAAGCTCGCGGTGATCATCCGGGCGCGGTTGTGCATCCAGCCTTCCGCGAGCAGTTGCCGCATGCCCGCGTCCACGATCGGGATGCCGGTCCGGCCCGCGCGCCAGGCGTCGAGCGCCTCCTCGTCGTCGCGCCACCGGTCGCCCCGTCCGCGATAGTCCCTATACGCCGCATCCGGACGAGCGGCGAGCACCTGGTGATGGAAGTCGCGCCACGCGAGCTGCCGCACGAACGCCTCGTCTCCGGCCCGCCGGGCCGCTTCGAGTGCCGAGACGCACCCGAAATGCAGGTAGGCCGACAACCGCGAGGTGCCTTCCTCCGCGAGCAGGTCGTGGCGCCGCGCGTAGTCGCGGACGGGGCCTGCCACCCAGTCGCCGAGCCGACGGCGTCCCGCGGTCTCACCGCCCGGAAAGCCACCGCCGGAAGCCTGGGGAAGGTCGCCGGCGTCGATGGCGGGCAACCGGATCGCCTCGGGCGGAGCCAGTGACCGTCGCCATGGCACCTCACGCCAGCGCCGGTAGTACGGCGTGAAGACGGAGAAATGGTCCTTTCCTTGCGGCGCAAGGAAACCCGGCGGCACGATGGTGTGCACGTCGTCGTGCGAGTGAAGCACGGCGCGGCCGAGTGCCGAGCGAAGCGCGGACTCGCGAGCCTGCGCGTAGCCCGACACGTCGGCGGCGATGTGCACCCGCTCGGCGCCCACTTCCTCGGCGACGCGGCGAATCTGGTCGACCGGGTCTCCCGAGCGCACCACCAGTGCTCCGCCCCGTTCCCGCAACGAACGGTCGAGGTCCGCCAGTGACTCGGCGAGGAACCGTGCCCGCCCGTCCGGCACGGAGATCTTCTCGTCCACCACGAACAGGGGCACGACCTTCCCGGCCCGCGCGGCCGCGGCGAGCATCGGGTTGTCGTGCACGCGCAGGTCCCGGGTGAACACCGCCACGGCGGCACTCATCGGTACTCCATCCACAATGGACCTTCGGGCCGCAGGGTGATTCCGGTGCGCGCGGCCGGGTTTCCGCTCACCCGCGTCAGCGACGGCACGCGGAAGGCCGACAGCGCCGTGTGCAGCATCAGCCGCGCGAGATGGGTGCCGAGGCAGGTGCGCCTGCCCGCCGCGAACGGCAGGTAGCCCCAGGCAGGACGGGGCCTGCCCGGCCGGAACCGGTCAGGGTCCGGCCACAGGTCCGGCTCCCGGTGGGTGAGGTACGGCGAATAGATCACCAGCGTCCCGGCGGGGATCGGGACCCCCGTGACCATGGTGTCATGGGCGGCGACCCGGCTGCCGAGCCAGCCCGCCGGGTAGAGGCGGAGAACCTCGTCGATGAACGGCTCGACGCCGGTCCAGGCGGGCCATTCCGCGATCCCGGCGAGGTGCCACAGCGCCCACGCCAAGGTGTGCGCGGTGGTGTCGTAACCGGCCGCGAGGGCGATCCGCAACTCCTCGACCAAGCCGTCGGTGCCGGCCAGCGCGGCGGGCAGGCTCCCCTCGGGAACATTGGTCACCACGCGGGCGATGGCGCCCTCGATCCGGCGGAACAGCAGGGGCCTCGGCACCAGCGCGCGAGGCCCGGGCTGGTCCAGGGGCGCAAGGAAGGCCGCGAGAAGGCGGTCGGGCAACCGGCCGGCGAACAGCACGGTGTTGAGCATGCGGCGGACCGTGCGGCCGGCCCAGGCAAGCGCCTCGAAACGCCCCTGTGGCAGTTCGGTCTGCTCCCGGAGCGTGTCCGCGGCGGCGGCCAGCGCCCGGGAGGCGAAGTGCGGGTTGAGCTCCCGGCGCCGCTCGTCGTGCCGTGGCACGTCGGCGTGGACGACGCCTCCGGCCAGGTATGGCGTCAGCCCGGACAGGCTTCCGTCACTGCGGAACGTTTCCAGATCACCGAGGACCGCGCGGTTCCACTCGGGCCGGTAACCGACGAGCGCCCGGCGCCACAGCCGCAGTTCGAACACACTGCCTTCGCGCGCGCCTTCGGTCAGCAGATCGAGCGGATCTTTCCCCCACCGCCCGAGGTGCCCGAACACGGGGTGGGCGACAGGACGGGGCAGGGTCTCCGTGGTCATGGGTAGCGACGTCCTTTCCATCGGGCGGTACGACGTAGCGCCACCGCATAGACGGGTAGCGCGGCCACCGCGGCCAGCGGCGCGAGCGCCGCCTCGGGGTATCCGTGCCGCCCGGTCTTCGCGTTGGTCAGCGCCCGTCCGCCGAGCCCGAGGACGGCGGCCCACCGCCAGGCCCGGCGCCCTCCGCTCAACCAGGCGGGCCAGGGCAGGGTGTGGGCCACGACCTGCCAGACGGCGACGGCGATCAGCCAGGACCGGCGTCCGGCGTGCAGGCTCTTGCCGAAACCCCGCACCGCGTCGCGGTACCCGCCGTACATCCGCGCGGTGATCAGGTTCCCGCCGAGGGCGAGGCCGAGCTTGAGCCCGTGGGCGCGGGCGCGCCGCGCGAGCACGACATCTTCGACGAGTGCCCCGGCGACGGCGGCGTGACCACCCATCCGGTCGTAGGCCGCCCGGCGGAACGCCAGCAGTTGCCCGTTCGCCGTGGCGGCGGCCGGGACGGGGGCGTCGAGCAGGGGGTGTGGCAGGAAACCGAGCAGGACCTCGTCGATCGCGGGCACGAGGAGCCGTTCGCCGAAGGTCATGGTGAGCTGACGGGGAAAGACCGAGAACACCTCGGCCCGTTGGTGCTGGATTTCGTGCCACACGGCCGAAAGCGCACCGGGCGAGAGCGTCACGTCGGCGTCACAGAACAGCAGGAGTTCACCGGTCGCTTCCGAGGCGAGCCGGTGACACGCCCAGTTCTTGCCGACCCATCCGGGCGGGGGCGGTGTTCCGGTGACCAGGCGCAGCCGGGCGTCGCGGGCGGCATGGGCGGCCACCACTTCGGCCGTCCCGTCGCGCGAGCCGTCGTCGAGGACCAGGATCTCGTCCGCCGGCTGGGCCAGCAGACCCGGCAAGGTCCGGCGAAGACGGTCGGCCTCGTCGCGGGCGGGCACGAGGATCGAGGTGCGGACGCCGCCGGTCCGAACCGGACGCAGTGTCGGGAAGGCGACCAGGTTGACGAGCAGTCCGGCCGTCTTCACCAGGTGGAAAACGAGTACCGCCCCGCTCACCGTCTTCGTGGCGGTCAGTGAGTCCCCCGGTGCCGAAGGCGCCGAGCAGCCGGGCCACCCGGAACCGGCGCAGGCTGTCCTGGTCCATCAGCACCGACAGCTCTCTCACGAAAGAACTCCCACAGCAGCAGGGTCAGAGTCACCAACGCGAAGCCGAAGCCGAAGTCCTCCACCGGGATGTTCCACGGCGCCCGTAACCCGGACGTGGCAGAAGCGCTGTAGGAGACGATCGGCGCGGCACTCTTGGTAAGCCAGCCGTCGACCGGAACCTGGAACGCCAGCACGATCGCCAGCGCCGCCCAGTAACGGCCGCGGGCGAACAGGCCGGTGCGCAGGAGCGCCAGTTCCAGCAGGACGACGGCGGCGGGCACGGCCAGCGCGGCGATGGTGTACTCACCGGGCATCGCGTGGCCCCAACGCCTCGTAGGTCAGCAGCGCGCACACCGGCACCACGAGGAAGAACAGCCACTCCTCCACCGGCAGTCCCAGAACCGGCGCACGCAAGGTGAAACGCGCCGAAAACCACCAGTCACCGCGAACCGTGGCGATCTCGTCCCAGACGGCGAACACCGCGACCACCGGCAGGAGCGTGGCGGCGAGCCGCGCCGGCCTGCGGTACACCCGCGCGAACCGTTCCAGGGGCAGGGTGATCGCCACACAGGCGAACAGCAAACCCAGGTACTGCAGGGAATCCACGGTTCACCTCCCGGCCGGGACGGGGGTGCCCGGGCGGGTGAACACACAGCGAGCCGCCATACCGAGCCGCTGCCACCGTGGCACCGCGGCCCGCCCGGCGAAAACATCGTAACCCGCCGCCTCGACCTCGCGCAGGATTCCACTGTAGAGGTGGAAGGCGGTCCGGACGCAGGTCTGCGATCCGGGCGGGAGCATCGGGATGCCCGGCGCGGCAAGGGAATAATGAGACCAGGCCCGGCCGACCTCGAACTCGATCAGCGCGCGGATCGCCGGAGAAGCCTTGCCCGCGCCGGCCGCCTCGGCGAGGTCCTCGTCGGTCACGCCGAACCGGGCGAGGTCGGACTGCGGCAGGTAGACCCGTCCGCGGGCGAGGTCTTCGGCGACGTCCCGGATGAAGTTGGTCAGCTGGAAGGCGAGCCCGAGTTGCCGGGCGGGCGCGCGGGCCGCCACGGGATCGTCCGGTTGCAGGATCGGCAGCATCATGGTGCCGATCGCCGCGGCCGAACCCTCCATATAGGACAGCAGGTCGGAGTAGGCGGCATAACGCGTGACGGTGAGGTCCATCGCCATGGAGTCCAGGAAGACTTCGAAGTCGCCGAGCCGGATGCCGAACACGGCGATCGTGTGCAGCACCGCCGGGAGCAACGGGTCGTCCACGCGCTCGCCGTGCAGGCCAGCCCGGAATCGTTCCGCCCACGAGCGCAGCCGCCGCTCCCGCTCGGCCTCCGGCAGTTCCTCCATGCCGTCGACGATGTCGTCGGCGTAGCGCGTGAACCCGTACAGCGCGTGCACATGACGACGTTTCCAGGCCGGCAGCAAGCGGGTGGCCAGGTAGTAGGTGCGGCCGTGCCGCTGATGCAGCCGGCGGCAACGGTCGTAGGCGAGGGTGAGTTCGTCCTCCACCTTCGCACCATAAATCGACGCACCAAACGACGCAACTTGCTGTTACACTGAGCACTGTATCCACGGGAAGAGAGGTCACCATGCGAACGGTGAGCGGGCCCACCGACCACGTCATCGTGGTCGGCGCCGGTCTCGGCGGGCTGTCCTGCGCGCTGCACCTGGCCGGCACGGGGCGGCGGGTGACCGTGCTCGAGCGGGAGGCGACGCCGGGCGGCCGCGCGGGCAGGATGACCCGCTCCGAGTACAGCTTCGATACCGGCCCGACCGTGCTGACCATGCCGGAACTGGTCGAAGAGGCGTTGGGCGCGGTAGGGGAACGGCTCGCCGACTGGGTGGACCTCGTCCCGCTCGACCCCGCCTACCGTGCGTGGTTCCCCGACGGGTCGAGCCTGGACGTGGTCGCCGACCCGATCCGCATGGCGGAGGAGGTTTCGCGCGCCTGCGGCCCTCGCGAGGCCGACGGCTACCTGCGGTACGTCGAATACGTGCGCAAGCTCTGGCGGGTCCAGCGGGCCGACTTCATCGAACGCAACCTGGACAGCCCGCGCCAGCTGCTCAACGCGAACCTGCTGCGGCTGGTGGCGATGGGCGGGTTCGGACGGTTGCAGCCCCGGGTCGACCGCTACCTGCGCGACCCGCGCACCCGGCGGATCTTCTCCTTCCAGGCCATGTACGCCGGGCTGGCGCCGCACCGGGCACTCGCGCTCTACGCGGTGATCTCCTACCTCGACACCGTGGCCGGCGTGTGGTTTCCGCGCGGCGGGATGCACGCCGTGCCGCAGGCGATGGCCGGCGCGGCGGAGAAGCACGGCGTCGACATCCGGTACGGGACCACCGTCGAACGGGTCGAGGTCCGGCACGGCCGCGCGGCCGGCGTGCACACGGACGGCGGCGAGTACCTGCCGGCCGACGTGCTCGTGCTCAACCCCGACCTGCCGGTGGCCTACCGCGACCTGCTGCCCGGCGAAGTTCCCCGGCGCGTCCGGCGCCTGCGGCACTCGCCGTCGTGTTTCGTCCTGCACGTCGGCTCCCGGACCGGCTACGACCACATCGCCCACCACAACATCCACTTCGGCCGGGCGTGGCGGCGCAGCTTCGACGAGGTGATCACGCAGGGCCGGCTGATGTCCGACCCGTCGCTCCTGCTCACGAACCCCACCCGCACCGACCCCGCGATGGCGCCGGCCGGCGGTCACGTCTACTACCTGCTCGCGCCCGTGCCGAACCTGGCGCATCGCGGTCTCCGGTGGCGGTCCGGCCTGGCCGAGCGCTACGCGGACGAACTCACCGGCGTGCTCCGGCAGCGGGGCTATCCCGGCTTCGGCGCGGCCGACGAGGTGCGCGAGATCGTCACCCCCGAGGACTGGCTCGACGCGGGGATGGCCGCGGGGACCCCGTTCGCGGCCGCGCACACCTTCGCCCAGACCGGTCCGCTGCGTCCGGCGACGCTCCATCCGGGACTGTCCAATGTGGTCTTCACGGGTTCCGGGACCCAGCCCGGGGTGGGGATTCCGATGGTCCTGATCTCGGGCAGACTCGCCGCGGCCAGGATCACCGGTTAGCCCATCAGTCGCCAACCCAGAGCACGAGGACAACGGCGATGCCGAACGAACTGCTGACTGTGGGCGACGCCGCCCGGCGCATCGGCGTCGCGGTGACGACCCTGCGCACCTGGCACCAGCGCTACGGCCTGGGGCCGAGCCATCATCGCGCCGGGCGGCACCGCCGCTACACGCCGGACGACCTCGCCCGGCTCGACATCATGCGGCGTCTCACCGCACAGGGCGTGCCCGCGGCGAGCGCGGCGCGTGTCGTGCTGGGCGGTCCTCCCCCGTCCGAGGACATCCGCGACGGCGGCGGTCACGCCATTCCGCTGGGGCGCGCGGTCACCGAGGCACGCGGTCTCGCCCGGTCCGCCGTGCGTCTCGACCACGCCGCCATGCGCGATTCGCTCGGACGGGCCGTCCAAACCTACGGCGTACTGTCCACATGGGACTCCTTGGTCCGGCCGGTGCTGCACGGCGTCGGCGAGCGCTATGCCCGTACCCATCGCATGATCGAGATCGAGCACTTGTTGTCCCGTTGCGTGTCCGAAGTCCTCGCGACCGTCCCACGGCCCTCTGGCCCCGCCACGGTGCTGCTGGCCTGCGCCGACGAGGAACAGCACACGCTGCCCCTGGAAGCGCTTTCCGCCGCACTCGCCGAACTCGGAGTTCCGAGCCGTCTGCTCGGCGCCCGAGTGCCGCTGGAGGCACTTCTCGCCGCCGTCCGCCGCACCGGACCAGGGATCGTGGTGCTGTGGTCGCATGCCGCCTCCACCGCCGATCCCGCCCTGCTGACGGAACTGCTGAACCACCGTCCCGCCCCGGCCGTCGTCGCCGCAGCGGGGCCCGGCTGGCACGCCGCCGGACTCCCGGCGGCCGTCCACACGCCCGGCAGCCTCAGCGACGCGATCGACCTCGTCATCCCTGGGGCCTTACATCCGTTCGGGGGCGCTGATGCCGAGTAGGCCGAGCCCGTTCGCGAGGGTGCGCGCGGTGAGCCGGCACAGCGCCAGGCGGTTGCCGCGGACCGGCTCCTCCGCTTTCAGGACGGGGCAGGCTTCGTAGAAGGTGGTGAAATCGCGGGCGAGGGCATAGAGATAACCGCAGAGGCGATGTGGTTCGAGCGTTTCACCGACCTCGGCGAGAGTGGTGCCGTAGGCGTCGAGTTCGAGCGCGAGCGCGCGCTCGGCCGTTTCGAGGGGGATGGTGGGGTCGACGGTCGCTTCGGGGTCGCCGGCCTTGCGGAGGATCGAGCGGATGCGCGTGTGCGCGTATTGGAGATAGACCCCGGTGTTGCCGGTGAAGGACACCATCCGGTCGGTGTCGAAGGTGTAGTCCTTGACCCTCGACGTCGACAGGTCGGCATACTTGACCGCGCCGATCCCGGCCTGTTCGGCGATGCGGTCGAGGTCCGCCTCGTCGAGTTCGGGGTCCTTTTCCGCGACGACGGCACGCGCACGCGCTACCGCTTCGTCGAGGAGGTCGCTCAGGCGTACCGTGCCGCCGGCACGGGTCTTGAAGGGGCGGCCGTCGGGGCCGAGCACGGTGCCGTAACTGACGTGGGTCGCTTCGGCGGCGTCGGTGAGCCAGCCCATGCGGCGGGCGGCCTCGAAGATCAGCCGGAAGTGCAGCGACTGGCGGTAGTCGGTGACGTAGAGGAGCCGGTCGGCCTTGAGGTCGTGCAGACGGTGGCGGATGGTGGCCAGGTCGGTGGTGTCGTAGCCGTAGCCGCCGTCGGTCTTGCGCACCATGAGCGGCACCGGATTGCCGTCCGGTCCGGTGACCTCTTCGGAGAAGATCACCAGCGCGCCGTCGCTTTCCACGGCGACCCCGGCGGCGACGAGTTCGGCGAGCACGTCGGCGAGCATCGGGTTGTAGAACGACTCGCCCACCGAGTCGCCGGGGACGAGCAGCACGCCGAGCCGGTCGTAGAGGGCCCGGAACACCTTCTCGGATTCGGCGACGATCTCCCTCCACCGCGCCAAGGTGCCCGCCTCGCCCGACTGCAGGGCGACCACCCGTTGCCGGGCTCGATCGGCGAACTCCGGATCGGTGTCGAACTTCCCGCGCGCCGCCCGGTAGAGCTCGTCGAGGACGGACACCGCCGAGTCGGTTCCGGAAAGCTCGTCCTGGTGCCAGGCCGCGCCGGGATGCTCTTCGAGGTACTGGATCAGCATGCCGAACTGGGTGCCCCAGTCCCCGAGATGGTTCTGACGGATCACCTCGCCGCCGAGGAAACCCAGCACCCGGGCGAGGCTGTCCCCGATGATCGTGGTGCGCAGGTGCCCGACGTGCATCTCCTTGGCGACGTTGGGGCTGGAGTAGTCGACGACGATGCGCCGCCCCCGCTCCGGAACGCCGACTCCCAGCCGCGGATCGGCCAGCCGCGCCGCGACCTGTGCCCATACCGCGTCCGCGGCCGCGGTGATGTTGAGGAAACCCGGCCCGGACAACTCGACCGAGGAGATCAGGCTCTCGCCGCCGAGCGCGGCGCTCAGTTCACCCGCGAGGTCGGCGGGCCTGGCGCGGGCGCGTTTGGACAGCGCCAGCGCGGCATTGGACTGGAAGTCGGCGTGCTCCGATCGGCGCACCAGGGGATCCGCTCCCGCCAGTTCGGGCCGGGCGCGTCCGATGGCTCCGGACACGGCACCGGCGATCCGGCCGAGCAGTGACGGCACCCCTGGGTTACTCACGCGGTCCTCCCTCTTCGCCCGGCCATTGTCCCAGGCACGGACACCGCGTCACGTCCGGGTACGGAGTGTGCTCGAATCCGGTCCCGAACGGTTCGAGCACCCACACCCATTCGTGCTGATTGCAAGTGTTGCATACTGCAATTGTGGCCGCCCGAACCGAAACCCGTCCGATCCTTCTCTCCGCACATCAGCCGGCGGGCCGGTGGCTCCGGCAGAATTCCAGTGGTCTGCTGGTCCTGGCCGTCGCGATCGGGGTGGGTGCCGGTGGTGGAGCCGTCGCGTTCCGCGCGCTGATCACCGGTTTCACGCGCCTGTTGTCCGGCCATGCCGACTACTCGGCGGCGGGCGGTGAGGCCCATCCGTGGTTTCCCGCGCTGGGGCCGTTCTTCGTGCTGCTCACTCCGGGTGCCGGCCGGTCTCGTCTACGGCCCGCTGGTCCACCGCTTCGCGCCCGAAGCGAGCGGCCACGGCGTGCCCGAGGTGATGTACGCGGTGGCCGAGCGTGGTGGCCGCATTCCGGCGCAGGTGACGGTGGTCAAGGCGCTGGCGTCGGCGCTGTGCGTCGGCTCCGGCGGGTCCGTCGGGCGGGAAGGGCCGATCGTGCAGATCGGGTCGGCGCTCGGCTCGACACTCGGCCGGCTGGCACGGATGCCGGAAAACCGGCTGCGGACGCTGGTCGCCCGCGTGAAACAGCGCTGAGAGAACAGGACTGAAATGCCGCTCACCGACCGGTTGCCCACTGGCGCGCTCCGCGTCTTCCTGCGCGCCCCGATCGTCGTCTACCGCGCCGGGCTCGGTGGCGTGTTCGGGCATCGGCTGCTCTATCTGGCTCATCAGGGCAGGAAGACGGGCAGACGCCGCGAAGCCGTCCTCGAAGTGGTCGGTTACGACTCCGCGATCCCGGAGGTGTTCGTCGTGGCGGGTTGGGGCGAGCTGAGCGACTGGTATCGCAACATCACCGCGGCGCCCGCGCTGGAGGTGCGGCTGGGCGGGCAACGCTGGCCTCACCCGCGCCACCGGTTACCCACGGTGGAGGAGAAGGTCCTGATCCTGAAGGCCTACCGGGACCGGCATCCGCGCGCCTGGCGGCGGGTGGCGCCGATGATGGGCCTTCCGGCCGACCCGGAATCGGCCGCGGCAAGGGAACACCTCCGCCGGATTCCCGCAGTGGCCTTCAGCCCCGCGAAAGAGTCCTGAACGCGGTCCGCGCGCTCAGAGCCAGAGCGCGTCGGTGCGCTCGCCGACCGGCAGTTCGCCGCCGGCCTCGGTGAACGCGTTCAGCGCCCGGACCAGGCCGCGACGCGCGGTGACCGGCATGTGGGAGACGATACGGGTGATCTCGCCGCGTCGCCGCCGGGTGACCGCCTCCACCACGGCGGCCCCCTCCTCGGTCAGAGTGACCACGAGTTCACGGCGTGAGGCGGGGTTGGCCTCCCGGCTGACCAGCCCGGCCCCGACGAGCCGGTCGACCATGCGGGTCGCCGTGGACGGGTTGACCGCCAGATGCTCGGCCAGGGTGGTCAGCTTGAGCGGCCCCTGGGTGTCCAGCACCACCAGGAGCCGGAACTGCGGGATCGTGATCGACTCGTCGACCGCGGCGATCGACCGCGCGGACACGGCGACCAGCAGCCGCGAAGCGGTCAGGACGGCGTCGGTCATCGCGTCGACGTCGCTGGGCGCGGGCTTGTCGGCCGTCCGCGTCGCGGACTGGCCCGTTTCCTTCGCGGAGGTCGCGTGTGCTGGACGACGGGGAGGCACACCACTGTTCTACTCCCCTCCCGCGGTCGGGCGTCCCGGGGCCGGTGGGCAGGCGTCCGGGTTCGCCGCGCGCCTACAACGCGATGCTGTCGCGGCTCGCCGGGAATCCGGACTCCGGAAGATCTTGACCGGCGAAGCGGCCGAGTCGCCGCTCCACGGTTTCTTCGAGGTCCGCCACGGGAAACTCGGGCGCACGGGTCACGCCGTCGTGGTCGAGAGCCGCTTCGACGAACGACGCCACCGCGTGGGGCTGGGGAAAGCGCTCCTCGTCCCCGAAGTAGGCGATCACTTCGAGCGGCCTTCGTGGCGTGGACTCCAGGGCCACGGACCATCCTCTTCGCCCGGACCAGACCAGCATCAGGTCACGGCCGGGATAGCGGACGCACCGCCGCGCCAGGGGAAGGTAGACCGCGGCGGTGTCGCTGACTTCGGCAAGGACCGCGTCGCGGGGAAGATCCAGTTCGTCCGCGACCGCACCGGCGTATCCCGCGAGGGCCCGTTCCGCGATGGTGCGTCGCTCGGGTTTCGTCATGCCGGGCTCCCTTCCTGACGAGGACTATTGCACTATGCAAAATTATACCGGAGCCGAGACGTCGCTCACTGGGAGCCGGACTGCCCGGGTGCTTCGGTCTCGGGACATGAATCGTTCATGCGGTGAAAGTTTCGGGCTCTGCCGCTCGGAGGGCCGCCACACCGGGCTTGCGCACGTCGATGGTGCCGGACGGGCTACGGCCCTTCTCTCCGGCAGCCGGAAAGGGAAATCGCGGAGCCAGGAAACCCAGTGATGGCGCTAAATTCCCGGCGTGAACGCACGGGAAAGACGAACGGTCGAAGCGATCACCGCTCACCTTGCCCACGCCCGCCAGGTCCCGGGCCCGGGAGAACTGGCCCGGGTGGTCGGCACGGCGAGCGGGGCGAGCGGATGCGCGCTGACCGTCGCCGGGGTGCGGCACCAATGGGGCGACGGCGCGGGGCCGTGGCTGGAGCACCCCGTCCGCTACGACGGCGAAGACCAGGGGGTGCTCGCCGTCTCCCCCGATTCCGCGGGACCGCTGACGGCCGTCGCGGCGGTGCTCGGCGCGCCCGTGGCGATCGCGCGCCTGGAGGCTGAAACCGGCAGGCTGCGTGACACGGGCGACGCGGCGGCGCGCGCACTCGCCGAAGACCGGTGGCGCGCCGCGGTCGAGATGGAGGCCGAACGCCGGGGGCTCGAGCGCGACCTGCACGACGGCGCGCAACACCATCTCGTCGCGCTGCGCATGGCGATCTCGGTCGCCGAGCACGCCGGAGGCGAAACCGACGGCCCCGAAAGCCCACTGCCCGCTTTGCTGACCAGGCTGGACAACGCCGAACGGGTACTGGTCGACACCGCCTCCGGGGTGCTTCCGGTCGCGCTGGCCGCCGAAGGTCTCGCCGGGGCGCTCGACGCCGAACTCGCCGGGGACGGCGATGTCCTGCTCGACATCGACGGCCTGCGGCGGCGGTACCCGCCACCGGTCGAGTCGGCCGTGTACTTCTCCTGTCTGGAGGCGGTGAACAACGCGCACAAGCACGCCCCGGGCGCCGACGTCACGGTCATCGCGCGGGACAGCCACGGCGGTCTCGAATTCGCCGTGGCCGACACCGGCCCCGGCTTCACCGCCCCAGTGCGGAATTCGGGGCTGCACAACCTTTCCACGCGCGTGGCCGCCGTCGGCGGGAGGATCGAGATCAGCTCCGTCCCGGGCCGTGGCACGGCGGTCCGGGGCTTCGTCCCGCACTGAAACCCCCGGGTCCGGTCAGTCGTTCCGGCCCGGCTGTTCCGCCGCGCGGGCCACCAGTTCCCGCACGAGCCCGACGACTTCCGCGGGGGCGGACTCCATGGCGTTCTCCCCGACCGTCACCTCGAAGGCGCACCGGGACGGGTCCGGTGACGAACGGACTCGCAGGAACAGCTGTGTTCCGTGCTCGGCGATCATCCGATCGGCCGTCTGTTCCACCGCGGCCTTTCCCGCGGGCACGTGGACGTGGAACAGCGGGGTCTGGGGCGGGTCCGGGACCACGCGCACGGTTCCGTCGGCGTTGAGCGCGGCGGCGATCGCCACCGCGTGATCGCGGAAGGATGCGGGTTTCGAGCCACGTCACGGGTTCCTCGGGTGCGGTGTCCGGGCCGACCAGGCCCGCCCATTGGCGAAGCAGGTCGTGTGGCTTGCGGCGGGTGGGACCGTGCAGGCTGAGCGAGCGCCGGATGACGGGAGAGTTCACGGACTTCAGTGTGCCAGCGGCCAGGCGGGGGTCGCGGCCGTTTCGGGCCGGTCCGCGAAACGGAGGGCGACCACGGCCCAGCCCCGCCGGACCACACACTCCATCGTGCCGCCCAGAGCCTCGAGGCGTTCGGCGTCGTGGGTGAGCGCGGAACGCAACTCGACCTGAGACAGGCGGCCGGCGGGGGCGGTGACGCGGACCCGCGTGGCGCCATCACGGCCGAAGTCCACCACGACGGGAACCTTCCCCACGGTGTCTCGCGTGCCCGCCAGCAGGGTCAGGGAGGCCGCCACGGCGTGGTACAGACCGGACTCGGCCGGCCAGCTCGACCGGCCGGGATCGCCCCGGAAACGCACCGGCCGGGGCAGCGTCGCCGCCAGTTCTTCCAACGCCTCCCGTGGGCCCCGGTCGGGAAGCATCGCCGGGTACACCCCGCGGACGACGGTGCGGAAGGACTCCAGCAGATCGTCCAGCGCGTCACGAGCCCGCGCCAGCTCGGCATCGCGTAACCGCCGTCTGACGCCGTCCAGGTCGCGCAGGGTCGTCGCGGTGATCGACCGGACGAGCCTGCGCCGCTCGATGTCGCGCACCTGCGCCAGCTTCTCCCGCGCGGTGGTCACCTCGGCCCGCAGCGCGTGGACGCGGGCGCGGGCACGGTCGCGGTCGTCCCGCGCCGTCCCCAGCCGGGCCGCCACCCCGAGCCAGCCCGCCGTTTCCCGCAACGCTTCCCGCTCGGCGGCGCCCCAGCGCCGGGGCGCGGCGAGAAGGACCAGACCATTTCCGCCCACCGGTTCCCGTGCCACCACATCGTCCGGGATTCGTTGCGTGCCAACACTTTCGGGCCAGGCCGCGACCACGGCGAGCCCGGTGGGCTCTCGCACGCAGTAGGCGACGCGGCCGCCGGCCGTGTGGGCCATGTTCCGCACGAGCGCCGGGACCAGCCGTTCGGGCGGCACGCTCGCCGCGAGCAGGTGAGGTCTTTCGCCGGGCATGGCTACCAGTCGATCCGCATCGCCCGGAGATAGGCGAGCACGGCCAGGACGCGGCGATGGTGCAGGGTCTGGTCGCTGGGCAGGCCCAGCTTCGCGAAGATCGACGCGATGTGCTTTTCCACCACCTTGCCGGAGACGAACAGTTCCCTGGCGATCCCGTTGTTGGCGCGGCCTTCGGCCATCAGGCGCAACACGTCGAGTTCGCGCTCGGTCAGTGAAGCGAGCGGGCTGTCCGGGCGGCCTGCCGGGACATCGACGAGGCGTTTGGCGAGCACCGGCTCGATCACGATCTCCCCCGCCACGATGCGGTCCAGGGTGTCGGCGAGCACCCGGACGCCGCCGATGCGCTCCTTGAGGCGGTAACCACTGCGTTCGGCGCCGATTTCCAGCACACGCATGAGATAGTGCGTCTCGGCGTACTGCGACAACATGAGCAGGCCGGTCTCGGGGAACTTGGCGCGAATGCGTTCCGCGGTGACCAGCCCCCCGTCGGGTTCCGGCGGCATGCGAATGTCCAGGATGGCGACGTCGACCTGCTCGGCGGCGACGATCGCGAGCAGCGTGTCACCGTCGCCGACGCGGCCGACCACCTCGTGCCCGGCCGCCTCGAGCAGCATCACCAGTCCTTCCCGGAACAGGGCGCCGTCCTCGGCGATGGCTACCCGCATCGCGCGTCCGCCCGCCGTCCGAGCCGTCCTGATCGTCGCGCGCCGGGCACCGACGAGGGCCGTCTGTGGTCTGTCACGGGCACAGCCTCGCCGCCCGGGTGAGATCCCGACAAGTGGTGAAGATTCCGCGCGGTCAGCGGAAAGATTCCTACCTGCGGAAATGGTCAGGCCCGTTCGGCTATGACCATGATTACGTTCACGCTCGTGCACTCGACGCCGCCGTGGCTACCCCGATGGACCAAACCTCCGATGGGCCGGATCTGTTCTCATCCGGCACCTGGCGCGGCCGGAATGTCCTGTGGCAGCAACACACACAGATCGTCCAGGGTCGGATCGGTCAGGCCCCGCGTCCTCCGCGCGTGCCGGGCGATGGCCGCGTCGAGGATCTGGCGCGCGTAACGGCCGTTGCCGAACCCGTCACCTCTCGGCACCGCGGCGAAATGCGCCCGCAACGCGGCCACGGCGGGCCCGGAGCACTCGTAGCCCGCGCTGTTCGCGTGCTGCGTGACGATGGTGACCAGCTCGTCGGCGCTGTAGTCGGCGAAGGTGACCCGGTGGGAGAACCGGGACGACAATCCCGGGTTGGCGGCCAGGAATCCGTCCATCTCCCGCTGGTATCCCGCCGCGATCACGACCACCTCGTCCCGGTGGTCCTCCATCAGCTTCACCAGCGTGTCGATCGCCTCCCTGCCGAAGTCGTGACCGGCCCCGCCCTGGCCGGACGACAGCGTGTACGCCTCGTCGATGAACAGCACGCCACCCCGCGCCCGGTCGAAGGACTCGGTGGTGCGCTTGGCGGTGTGGCCGACGTATTCGCCGACCAGGTCCGCGCGGCTGACCTCGGTGACCTGGCCCTGCGCCAGGACTCCCATCGCGGCCAGCAGCGAGCCGTAGAGCCGGGCGACGGTGGTCTTGCCGGTGCCCGGGGGGCCGGCGAAGATCAGGTGCCTGCTCAGCGAGGGCACCGGCAGCCCGGCCGCCTGCCGCTGCCGTGACGAGGCCAGCAGGTCGACCATCGCCGCGACCTCGGACTTGACCTCGGCCAGCCCGACGAGCCCGCGCAGGGTGTCGAGCAACTGGTCCACCCGTTCGGAATCCACCCGCCCGGCACCCGCGCCGACCGCCGAGCCGGGCAGCGGGCCGAGGTCCTCGGGCAGCAGCCGGGTGAGCGAAACCTGGGTCGCGGAGTCGTCCTCCGCCAGCCGGTAGGCCTGGCGCCCCACCATTTCCTCGAACACCTTGCGCGCGGTGCGGCCGTTGCCGAACACGCCGTCGCGCGGGAGGTTGGTGAAATAGGCGTGCAACGCCGAACGGGTCTCGAATTCCAGCCGGTAGTCGTGGGTCCGGCAAAGGCCTTCGACAATGGTGACCAGTTCCGCCGAGGAATAGTCGGCGAATTCGATGGTGCGCGAAAACCGGGACGACAGGCCCGGGTTGGCGGCGAGGAACTGGCGCATGTCGTGGGTGTAGCCCGCGACGATGACCACCACGTCGTCCCGGTGGTCCTCCATCAGTTTGACCAGGGTGTCGATGGCCTCACGACCGAAGTCCGGGCCGCTGCCGCCGGTGGTGGCGGCCAGCGTGTAGGCCTCGTCGATGAACAGCACACCACCGAGGGCCTCCTCGAACTTCTCGGTGGTCTTGAGCGCGGTACCGCCGACCACCGAGGCGACCAGGTCGGGCCGCGCCACCTCGATCAACTGGCCGCGTTTGAGCACGCCGAGCGCGGCGAGGATGCGCCCGTAGAGCCGCGCCACCGTGGTCTTGCCGGTGCCGGGGGAACCGGTGAACACGAGATGGCGGGACAGCGGTGGTGACGGCAGTCCGGCCGCGGCGCGGCGCTCGGCCATCTGGTGCAGCCGCACCAGGGTCTCCACTTCACGCTTGACCCCGTCCAGTCCGACCAGGTCACCCAGTTCGGTCAGCAGGTCGTCCAGTTCGGCCTTGCCGGAACGGCCGCGTGGTGGAGCGGCGCGGCCACCTCGGTCGTCCATTGTGGACTCCGGAGCGCCGGGCCGGACCGGTTCGGGGAGTGAGTCGACGGAGAGTCGGGTGTCGCGCCCGCCGTTCTGCTCCACCCGGCAGTCCTGGATGTCGACCACCTGATCACTGAGCACCCTCACCCCGTCGCGCAGGTTGTCACGGACGGTGCACCCGCTCATCCCGCCGGAGGACTGCTCGTGCCATTCCGCGCCGATCGCGCACTCGCGTACCTCACCGCCGTCGACCTCCAGGCGCGCCTGGCCCCGCACGCTCAGCCCGGCGCCGGCCGTCCCGGTAATCCGGGAGTCGGTCACCCGCACCCTCGCCTGGCCGGTGAGGACCACCCCGGCGGCGGTCCCGCCGGTGATCTCGCACCCGGAAATCCGGACCTCCGCGGCGGCGTCGGCGAACACCGCGTCATGCCCGGTGCCGGTGAACACGCACTCGGAGAGGTCCGCGGTGGAGGAGTCGAGGACCTGCACCGCGTGGCCCGCGGCGTTTTCCACCACGACCCGCTCCAGTTCCACGGCGGCCTGCTGCACCACCACGATCGCCTGCGCGGTGGTCCGCTTGATCCGGCAGTCCCGCAGGACCGGCCGGGACCCGCTCGCCGCGAGCACCGCGACACCGTCCACATCGGACAGTTCGGTGGCGGTGACGACGAACTGGCTCCGCTCCTCGGCGACGATGGCGGTGCCGGTGACCGCTTCGACCCGGCATCGCTCCAGCGAGCCCTGGCCGCCGTCGGCCGCGAGCACCCCGCCCGCGACCTCCGAGAGCACACAGTCCACCAGTTTCGGCGCGCCACCGGTGCGGGTCACGACGGCGGTGCTCGCGACCGAGGTGATCCGGCAGCCTCGCACGTCGGCGCGGGCCCCGTCGTAGACCAGCAGTCCCGCACCACCGGGGTTGCGGATTTCGCAGTCCCTGGCCCGGAATTCGGTGCCACCGCGCGCCACGAACGCCACGCCCGAATCGGCGGCGAGCACGCATTCGTCGAACTCCAGCGCCCCGCTGCGCAGATCCACGGCCACTTCACCGTCGCTGTGCACGAGTTCGACACCCGAAACCGCGGCGTGCTCGACGTTCATGCGCAGCACCGGGTCTCCGGAGGCCTCGATGCGCACCTGGCCCGGAGCCCCGGAACCGGACAGGGTGACCTCACGGTCCAGCACGATGGGCTCCGGGTACACGCCGGGCCGGATCGAGATCACGTCACCGTCCTTGGCGGCGGCGATGGCGTCGGTGATCGTGCGGAAACAGTCCGGCTCGGCCGGGGAGACCCCGAGCATCGACCGGGCGCTGGTCATCCGGCTCGCCACGGCGGCCCCTCCTCCCTCGAGGGCACCCGCCCGACGGTGCCCGCGCCGACCCTGTCACCCACGCTGTTCTCCTCTCCTTCACGACACGGGTGCCGTGGCCGGGAGAGTTCACGGCCCGGGGATGCCACCCAGTTCGGCGAGCGCGGCCTGTGCCTCCGGCGGCAGGTCCTCGGGCCTGACCGGCAGCGGATGGCCCGACGGCGGGAACAACCACCACTGGGGCGGGTCCTGGGCGTCCGTCCCGATCACCATCGCGATGATGTCGCGATAGACGTTCCACGACATGTCGGCGGCGAACTCGGCGGTGACGCTCGCGCCCAAGAGGATCAGCGCGCCCGCCCACTGCCGCAGCCTGCCCGTGGTGCCCGTCACGGGGACCTCCCAGTAGGCGGACAACCGGTCCCGCAGTTCGTCGACGGTGCGGTAGCGCTTGCGTTCCGCCTCCTCGTAGGGATCGGCGGAGGTCTCGCCCTGGTCCGCGCCCCAGCCGGCCTCGCGCGTGCCCGACAGCAACCTGATCGGTATCCAGTGATGCTCGGCGTCGAACACGCTCGCGTACACTTTCCCCAGTCCCGCGCCCGCCGCCTCGACCTCGCCCACGGGCGTCACCACGATCGTCCCGGCTTCGACGTCCACAATGGACAACTGGGAAGGGCCCGCCCACATCAGGTTCAGCATTCGCACCCCGGCCTGGGAGCGGGCGAGCACGATCGCGTCCGAACCCGGACCCCGCAACAACTTCGCCACCTTCGCCAGGCCGGCGCCGTCGGCACCGGCCAGTTCCGGCGCCGGCACGGTGATCTCCGGCCCGGATTCCGCGCCGTCACGGCGCATCACCGTGCTCGCCTTGGGTGCGAGCGTCGGCACACCGTGGAACGTCCAATGCAAGGCCAAGGTCCCGGACAGCCCCGGATACGCCCCGTCGGAGGCGAGGCGCTGGGAAGCCGCCACGAGATCGAGATAGCGGGCCGGATCGACGCCCCGCGTACCGGAGGCCACTATCGTCTTCAGCTCTTTTTCCCCCTCCAGCGGCTCGTCGGACGGGGCCCGGCCGGAGAGGGATTCCACGTCACCGGATTCGTCGTCACCGGATTCGGAATCGGACCCTTCGTCGTCCGAGCCTTGCCAGTATCGCCTCAGTTCCGCCATGGTGGCCGCGCCGCCCCGCATCGTCGCCACGTACTGCCCTGGCGCGGAACTGCTTTCGGGATCATCACTCGAGGCGTCATCGGCCTCTTCCAATGCCGCGCGCTCCTTCTCGGCCAGCGCCGCGTGCTGTTCCGTGGCCAGGCCCAGCACGATGGACCGAGCCAGGACGCCACCGTCGCGGCCCTCGGTGAGTGCGCGCGCCACCACGGCGCCCGCCATCCAGTACAGGGGCGAGTCCTCCAGGAAATCGTCCAGCACGCCCTCTCCGATCCACAGATCCCAGCGCGTGCGCTTCAGTTCCTGGTAGGCCAGCCGCACCAGCCCGGTCGCCAGGAACTGCTGGAAAGGCCGCACGTCGCGCGGAACGGGCGGCTCTTCCTCCAGGTTCCCGGCCGTCCAGACCCGGTCGCCCCCCTGCCCGGTCTGGCCGGTGACCCCGATGGTGAAGGTCCCGTCCAGCCGGTCCCCCAGCGCGAAGATCGTGGCGTTGTCCGCGACGACGTCCGGCCTCGCCTCGACCGGCCGCGAACGCTCGTCCGACAGGTCCCGTACGTAGACCTCATCGTCGAGGTTGACCAGGTGCAGGGCGCGGTACCGCAGGGTCAGCGCACGGTCGCCCTGTCCCCACGTCCGTTCGACGACCACCATGGACGAGTTCTCCACCTCGCGCGCCAGGCCGATGAGCAGGTCCATCGCCCGCCTGCCTCCACCGACCAGCATGGGTTCCCGCTCCAGAAGCGCGAGAACGGGATCACGCTGGTATTCCACGCCGGTGTTCGTGGCCCTCATGCGGGCGACGACGGAAGCGTGACTGCGCAACACCGGCACGACGTGATCGATATCGTGAATGGACCGGCCATCGACCAGATCGGCCGCGATGTCGTCCAGCACGCGCTGGGCCCCTTCGGGCGAACCGTTCCGGAGAGCGTCGGCGACGATCGTGATCACCGCCGTGCCCAGCTTCCTTCGCGCGAGTGCCGGCGCGGCGGGATGCGCCCAGAAGACCTCGAACGCGGCCGGGAAGTGTGACGACACAGCCCGCGGATCGCCGGAGATCGCGGACTCGGAGCCCAGTCGGTAGGCCCGGTCGGACACCGTCTGGCCGGTCCATGGTTTGGGCATCCGGGCGGGATCGTCCCGCAACCCGGTGGCCCTGGCCCATTCCAGCAGTGGGCGGGCGTCCCCGTCCCAGCCCGCCTGCGCACCGGGGAACCGGCCATCCTCCGCGACGTGGGCTTCCAGTTCGGCCGTGGTGAGCGGTGCGATCTCCCGGTAGGTCCGGGCGCCACCCGGGTTGGGCAGGTCGGCGACGGCGCGTTCGGTGGCCGACATTCCCTCGTCGAGGGTGAGGGTTCCGGACCCGATCCCGACCGCGAGCCCCCCGAGACGCAGCAGGAGCAGTCTCAGTCTCGTGTTCCAGTGCAGGTTGGCCAGGTAGGCGAACCTCATCACGTTGTACATGCTCACCGGGCCGCCGGTCGGCAAGGCCTCGACGGTGTCGTCGGGCCACCAGGTCAGAGCATCCCGGCCCTCGGAGTTCGTGACCACCACCACCGGCGGTGCCTGCCCGGGGCCTGCCGTGCCGCTTACCGTCGACAGGGCTCTCCAGGCCGCGATCGACCGCCTTGACCGACTTCCATCGGCGACGCCCGCGGGAGGCTCCGGCGTCTCGGGGAACGGACCGGTGAGAGCCACCGTTTCCACCATCGCGGTGAGCAGCCTGAACCGTTCGTGGACATCACCTTCCCGCATGATGGCTTCGGCCTCGCCGACGGTTCCCGGAGACGCCGCCGCTTCACGGTGCTCCGGGTACTCACGCCACAGGAACCGGAGAAACTTCTCGACCTCTTGTTTCACGGCATTCGCGTACCGTGAGGCGGTCAGGATGTAGTCCGGCAGGTTCCGTTCGAAGGCCGCCACGGACCGCTCGAAAGGCGTCCGGGGCACGCGAGCCAGAACCCGGTTCTGGGGCTGTGCCTCCTCCGTGAAGGCCTCGTCGTGCTCGCCCAGTCCGGCCGTCCACGACCCGGTGTCGATGGGCCTGCCTGCCAGGTCCTCCACCTGTGCGAAGACTTCGCCGACGCCGTCGAATTCGTCCACCGCCAGTGGCCGCCTCGCCATGAGGTCGTAAAGCACGAGGTTGGCCCCGTCCGCGGAATGGACCTTCAGCCACCACACGCCAGCTCGTCCGCCCTGATCGTCGGGGACCGCGACCACCAGCGCGTGCATTTGGGTGCCCTGGGCCAGAAGCGGGACGGCGAGCGTGATCAGCCCCTCGACAGCCCGTCCGAAATGCGTCAACTCGGCCGACAGGACGAGCTCTCGTCTCGGTGTTCGGTCCGCCCAGCGCACGTCGACCACCGCCGCGGCGCCGGGAATTTCCCGCAGTACTTCCCCGATTCCGATCGGCGCATGCCGTGCCGGCGCGGTTCCGGACGGGGCGCCGGGGCGAGACCGCGTCGGCTCACCGACGATCGAGGTCCCGTCGGGCCCGACCACGACGGCACGCACGGCGACCAGATCGTCCGGCAGTTCCCTGGCCGACCAGATCTGGTCGGTGATCCGCATGAGCAACCGCTTGCCCCGGTAGTTGAGCACGTTCAGCGTCTGGTGCGCCTGCAACATCCCGGGGGTGATCTTCAGGCCTGACGGCGTTTTCCCGACCACGAAGCGGCGCGGGTCCGGGCGCTGGGTCGTGGTCACCACACCCGCCATGCCGTGCCGTGGCACCAACGCGAGCACCGCGTCCGTGCGGCCGTCACCGAGGTCGGCGGGAGTGTGGGCGACGAGCCATGCGCCCGCGTCATCGGTGTAGGTGGCACCGATCGCTCGCTGGAAGTGGCCGTGGAAGGCCACTCCCGAGGCCATCCCCTGGACACCACCGAAAGGCCAGGCGAAATTCGGCCCCGGCGACCGGTGACCGAACGCCGCGGATCCGTCCGGAGCGATGACGGCGGCGTAGAAATCGGCCCGTGCCTGCTGCCCGGACCACGTTGTCCGGCGGCCTTCGACATGCACGGCGTGGGGCTCGCGGCCGTCCTGCAGGAACGTCCACACCCGGAGCGTGGTCACCGCTTCGGGGTGCCGCGAGCCGTTGGGCACCGCGTAGAGAAGACCGATGGCTCCCGCGGGGAACTGGTAGGTCGCCAGACCGTCGAGCGCTCTCTCGAGGGTCACGTCCCAGCCGACGAGCGCGGGTTCGACGGACAGGATCAGTTCGCTGGTCTGTCCCTGGTAGGTCACCTTGAACCGCTTGTGGAAGAACTCGGCGAGGGCGAGAGACTCCGCCAGGAACGCGATCTCGCCCGTGGGGACCTCGGCGGGGTCGAGGCTCTGCCGGGGCACGTGGAACGGCCGGACGAAGCGCGGGCCCGGCTCCGGAGGCGGAGCGAGCAGGAAGGTTTCGGCCACGGTCGCGGGTGAGCCGCCATACCACCACTGATCCAGGGTCCACCGGGACGGGAACGGGTCCGGTTCGCTCTCCCCTGGCGGTTCCCGGAACCCGGCGTAGCGAACGAGAGCCAGGTCCCGCATAACGGACCGCGCGAGGGTGACGCCGTCGTTGCCGTCGCGCAGATCGTCCACCACCATGGCGACAACGCCGTGTTCCAGGCTCAGGCGCGTGCGGGACCAGGGCGGCCAGACAGGCCGCAGGGAGCGGAAATCGGGCACGGTGAGCCCGCTGATCCGGAGCTCTTCGTCAACCTGGCCGACGATCTCACGCGCCCGTTCGTTTTCCTCGGCGAAGTCAGGATTGTCGGTGCGCGCCCGGGAGAACACGACCCGGTCGGTCCACACCGCGGCTCGCTCCGGCTCCTCGGAGGTGACGGGGGCCGCAGCGGGAAGTTCGTGCAGATCCATGGTGATCTCCGCCAGGAGGTCATCCACGTCCTCACCGCCGCGCCGGGCAACGGCGATCAACCGCAGCGTCGCCGTGCCCAGCCTGCCCCGCATGAGCTCCGCGCCGCCGGGATGCGCCAGTAAGGTCCGGTACGCGTCTTCGACCTCCTGCCGTCCGTAGTCGGCCAGGCTCCGCCCAGTCGCCTCCGCTTGGCGCAGCAGGGTTTCGGGGGTCCACGGCTTGCGTGGGAGCGACGTGAGCCCGGCCTCGAGGGCGTGGATTTCCATGCGGCGGCGCAGCGTATTCCACTTCTCCCTGTGGCTGAAGGGTTCCCGCAGCATTTCGTGCTGCCCCTCCAACGGGCCGGCCTCCACCGGACCGTGGAGCCCTTCCAGCAGCAGTTCGACCCGTTTCATGACCGCGTGGACGTCGTTCACCCGCACCCGCCCGTCCTCCGCGTCGAACTGCGGACGCAGTGCGGCGGCGAAGTGTTCGTCGGGGAAGAGCCGGTTTTCGGCGACCTCGGCCCTCAGCACCTCTTCCCGGATGCGCGGCACGCGGCGATACCGGCCGAAGCCGTGGTCACCGAACAAGCCGGGATAGAACAACGCGGCGGTCGTGATGATGTCGTGGAAACTGGCTTCGCCGCTGTCCAGCAGTTCGCCGAGCAGACCGAGCACCACCAGTTCCGGGTCGATCCCGGCGTGGTGGTGCTCGTTGGCGAACTTGGTCGCCACCAGCGCGTCGTAGGTGGTCTCGGACAGCCCGCCCCGGGTCAGGGCGCCGGTGGCCTCGGCCTGTGCGTACCACTCGACCGAGCCGGAGGCGAACTCGGCGGGAATCGGCGGCCGTTCGCCTTCCACCCCGGTGGCGTGGTCACCGATGTAGCCGATGAGTTTTCTGATTTCGCGGCGCACCACATCACGGCCCGCGTACCTGGTGCTCAGCCACCGCGCGAGCCGGGACTCGAAAGCCTCCGCGGCACGCGCGTACTCGATCCTTCCTTCCACGAATTCGCGGGCGAGCGGGCCGAAGTCCTGCAGCCTCCGGACGGCGGGCGAAGACTCGGAAGGCACGGTCGCGAGGGAATGGACGGCCACGTACAGCGGACCCGCGTGCCGGAACCTGCTCAGCGGGGCGGCCCTGCCCTCGCTGTCGCGGACGACCAGCGAGGAATCCGGCTCGCGGTCGATGCGCCACAGCCGCCCCCGGCCGCCCCTCGCCGAATCCTCGGCCAGCAGCACGTGGTCACGGGTGGGATCGTCCAGGAGATCGACGACCACCTTGACCAGCCCGGCCACTCCCGTGTCGACGAGCATGAAGGAGGTGGGCAGCGGGGGCTTCCCCTCGAGCGACCAGTAGTCGTCGAGCACTTTCTCGGCATTCTCGAAGTTCCCCAGAACCTCGGCGATCCCGATTTCCCTCCGGTACCGCCGGGGTAGTCCCCACCGGGTTCTCCCATCGTCGGACTCCAGGCTTTCCGCGGCGGAGTCCCGTCCGTGGGCGCCGGATCCGGGATGGCCGGCGAGAGTGGCTCCACCCGCGGAGGTCAGGACGGCGTGGACCTCACCGGGATCCTCGAACGCCATCGGGTTCACCAGCCTGAACGAGGCGCCGGTGACCTGGATGATCCACTTCTCGCCCCGCTCGGTGAAGATGCTCCAGCTCCGCCGCCCTTCGCCAGGGCGTTGGGTGAACACCACCCCCGCGGCGCGACTTTCCCTGGCGGGGATGCGCGCCCTGACCGCGGTCAGGTTCTCGTCGTTCCCGAACTCTTCGGGCCTGTGGGAGGTGATCAGCCGGCGAGGGTCGTCCTGGTAGGGCGCCAGGAGTGCGCTGGAGAAGGCGAGTGCGTCGGCGGCCCCTGCGGCGTCGGCGAAACCCGGCTCGGTGGACTCGGTTTCGGACAGCGACCCGGCGTCGGACTCGTCTTCCGAAGCGGTGTCCTCCGAAGTGTCGTCTCCCGGCCCGCGACCTGGCCGCCGTGCCTGTTCTCCCAGCTCCCTCAGGAGATCTTCGCTTTCGCGGGGGAGCATGGAGAGGTGCACCTGCGGGTCCGTCGCCATGGGCTTGTCGTTCCCGGCGGAACCGGAGGCGGCCTGCGCGGCCCGGTGTTCGGCGCCCAGGCCTTTCACGACGGCGTCGAGAACCTGGAACTGGTCGACGCGATCCCGCTTCGCGCGTGCCAGCAATCCGATCATGTTGTCCCGGCTCGCGCTCAGGTGGGGCAGTCCGGCCAGTACCGTGTCGACCAGCATTTCCGACATTTCAAGGTGGTCTTCGATGCCTGCCGAGGGCGAACCCGAGATCGCCGCTTCCAGCAAAGGGGTGGTCCATGTCTTCAGGTAGAACCCTCGGGGATCCGCCGGATCGTCTATTGTGGACTCCGCGAGCGCTGTCGTCGCCTGCGCCACCGCATCGCGTGCGCCATCGTCGTCGCCGGTGGCCGGGGTTTCGGCGGCCACCGGGGTTTGGCCGGTGCCGGAAGCTTCCGGGGCGTGCGGGGTTTGGACTACAACGTCGCCGGTGGCCGACGCGACGGACCGTCGCGTGCCCGCGATGACCCGGCCGTCGAGTCGGATCCCGGCCAGGGAAACCGTTGCCTGGCCCTGGTTTCCCCACCACTTGGTCACCCATTCCCGGGTCAGTTCCCGTGCCTGGTCCACCGGTTGCCCGGGCTCCACGAGACGTGCCTTGCCGGAGGAGTTGACCACGTGGTGGACGACACCGCCCACCACGAGCGCCGCGGAGGCGCCGTCGCCGCCCCGGATGACACGGTCCGCGGCCGCGAGCACCCCGTCCACTCTCGTGCCGATCTTTTCCGGCTCCAGTGCGGCGAGCCGCGCCCGCGGATCACCACGGTAGACCCGCGGTTGCGAAGAACGCTGGAAGGCTTCGTGGTAGGTGCGGTGGGACTCCAAGGTTCCCCGGCTGCCTTGGAGGTCGGCGAGCCAAGGCCGCCCGGCGAGAGCCCGCGTCGGTCGGGTTTGGACGTCGATGGCGGCGACCCACGCGCGGGCTCGGGGATCGTTCTCGATCTCGATGACCGCACGGTTTCGCAGGGTCCGCGCGAACGTGGCCCGTAAGCGTCCGTCGCCGTGGTCGGAGAAAACCACCGCGAGCGCCCCCGTGCCGCCGTTGACGAGCAGTTCGCTCAGGTGAGCGTGCCAATCCGCCCGGAGTGCTTCGGGCTGGAGCAGGGTGATGTCCGGGACCCTGTCGCGCCCACCTTCCGTGCTGAGATAACGAACGCTGCCGAGCGCCGTGGCGAGTCCGTCGGCTCCGGCGAAGGGTTCCGCGAAGACAGGCCCCGCCACCCGCTTCGCGCCGACGACCGGGTCGCCGTTCAGATCGAGCGTGAGCCCGTGGAGTTCGAACCCGGCGAATCCGGAGAGGTCCGGTCCGCTCCCGTCCGGGAGGATCGGCAACGCGGTCGGCACGACACCGGTGGCGGTGATCGTGACGGTCTGGATGTCCACCGTTCCCTCGGGATTCGTGGTCGCGGTCCAGACCCGCTGCCCGGCGGAGGGGTCCTCGGGCAGGCCGATGAGGAAACCGGACGCGCCCGCGTGGCCGGCCATGCGCGTTTCGAACGCCGCCACGCCGTTCGCGCCGGTACCCACGACCGCGGGCGTGAACGACGCGATTCGTTCGGCGGGGTCTTGACGGTATTTCTTACCGAGGCGATCGTGCGACGCGCTGAAGTGGGCGACGGCGGCGCCGATCTCGTCGCGTGCGTCGTACTCTCCGCCGAACACCGACGGGTCGAACGGCGGACGGCTGGGCTCCAGAGCCTTTACGCTCTCACCCGCCAGGCTCGACACCATCTTCACGGCCATGTAGTTGGTCCTCGTACGCGCGGCCGCGGCCGTCTCGTTCCCCATCGGCGAAGAGGTGTAGGCCAGCAACCGGACCAGGGCATGATGGACATCCGGGGCGAGTTCGAAGTGGTCGCCCCGGTCCCGAACCGACTCGGTGGCGCTCTCGACGACACGGGACGCCCGGCGCAGCGTGGTCTCGTCCTGGTCCCGCGGTAGGAGACGGGTGAGGTCCCGGACCGCGTCCGCCGCCGACATGCCGGGCGGGGGCCAACTCTGCTGGACGCGCCGGATCACCTGCGTGGCGGCGGTCTGACCGGACGGTCCGGATTCGGCCGGTCCCGGCTCGGACGGTCCCGGCTCGGCCGGTCCGGTTTCGGCCGGTCCCCCCCGGCCCCTCACGGTGCGGTCGGAGTCGACATTTCGGGGGCGCGCGGTCTCTTCGGAGCGGCTGCCTTCGAACTCGGTCTCCGCGGACTTCGCCGGTCCGGGCACGGACGGCTGATGCCCGTCGGTTCCGGCCTGCCCGGACTCGTCGCTTCCCGGCTCGTCGGCCGGAGCGGACTCCATGGTCTGAGGACCGGCGGGGAGCACGAGGATATGGTAGGCGCCATCCCGCGGCAGCCTGTCGGTGTCCGGATGGTCGCTGTCCATAATGTCCAGTCGAGCACCGGTGACACCGTCGGTGAGGACCGAACGCCCGGTGGGGTCCCCCTCACGATCCCGCTCCGCGTCGAGTAGCCAGAAGTATCCCCGGGTATCCGCCTCGAAGAGGCCTTCCCGGGAGCCCGTCGCATCGGCTTCCGCGGAGTGCAGCACCACCACCCGGTTCCGCGGCCCCGATTGCTGGAGGGCAATCTCCAGGGTGGGAAGCCTGCTCCCGGATCCGGTACCGGCCAGCCACACCACCTCGTCGGAGTCGACCGCGACGAAATGGTAAGTGCCGTCCCGTGGCAGGTTCACGCTTTCCGGGCCGGAACTGTCCACAGTGTCCACCGCTGCTCCGGTGGTGGCGTCGGCGACGAGCCATCGGCCGGTCCTGCCGCCGTCCTTGTCCCGTTCCGCGTCCAGGAGCCAAATGCTCCCCGGCGGGCCCGCCTCGTCCGCCGGATAGTGCATCAAGATCACCTGGGTGTCGGGCGCGCCCTTTTCGAACTCAACCAGGGCCCTGGCCAGCGCGCGCGGACGGCTTCCGGGCCCGGTGGCGGCCAGCGATCCCACGGGGGTGGGAGCGAGCGCGAGATAATGGTAGGTGCCATCGCGGGGCAGTTTCCCGCTGTCCGGGTCGACAGCGTCCACAATGTCCACCACCTGCCCGGTGGCACCGTCGGTGATGGTCAACCGGCGCTTGCCCTCGCCTGCCGCCTCGACGTTCACCATCCACATCCGTCCCGCCTGGTCACCGGGCGGGTAGTTGACCAACAGCAGCCGGGTGTCCGGACCGGTGCGATCGAGACGGCCCACCGCACTGGTCAGCGCACTACGCCGGTCACCGCGCAGCAACCCCACATCCGTCACGCGGCGATGCCGCTCGAGTCCGGCGACGGCGGTGGTACCGGCGACGTCGTTGAGCGTCCGGAGCACGAAGTCGAGGCCGACGCTCGTGCCCCTGCTCGCACGGAGCCGCTCGACATTCGCCATCATGTTCAAGCCCCGGACCTCCTGCGGCACCGCTGATGTTTCGTCTTCCTTGACCTGGCTCTCCATGACGGTTCGCAACCGTTCTTTGTCCTCGGGCGACAGGTGGCGTTCGATGGTCACATGCCCACTCCGGAGATCCTTCGGCACTTCCTGGGGCAGCGCCGCGATTTGCAGCAACCGGGTGACGCCATCCGGCGCGGTCGGGTGCGGGTAGGCTCGGTTGACGAACTCCCCCTCGCGCGAGTACGGGATGCCGTAGTATTCGTCCAACTCCTCGAGCACGCTGGGGGCCTCGTCCAACCCGGATCCGGTCAACCGGTGAAGTCCTCCGTCGCCGTTTCTGAGCAGGGCCCAGGCGCCCACCGGTTTGCCCTCGCGGTAACCGATCACGGTCATGACGGTCTCGGAGCCACCGGCGTCCAACCGGTGCACGATGTCCGCCATGCCATCGAGGACAACCGGCGTGTGCACGGGCAGGTGCTCCGGTGTTTGTTCCCGCAGGCTTGCCGCCTCCGCCCCCAGGCTGGCCAGCCGTTCCCTCCGCGTCCTCGCATACGCTTCCGCCTGCAGGCGCAACGCCTCGTCCAGGCCGGGCACGTCGGGGATCGCCCGCACGAGTTCCTCGCGCCCGCCCGGTACCAGGGCACCCTGGCCCATCCGGTCGATGGTCTCGACGGTGTGATTCGGGTGCAGGTACCGCCGGTGGGGGGTCTCCGGAATCGCATACACGCCGGCGATATCCGCCAGCATGTCGGCGTCGAGCACCAGCTCACCGGTGCGCTCATCGGTCCACAGCTCGCCGTCCTCCGCCAGGCGGATCTCCACCAGCGGCTTTCCGTCCGGGCCGGAAACGACCTCGAAACGAACCGCCAGCCCGTGACCTCTGTCCGAGTAGACGACCCCAGCCGCCCTCGCGCCCACGCCGGCCGGTTTCAACCGCTTCGCGACCGACACCAGACCCGAAGCACCGCGAGTGAACCACTCGGGCGTGAACTCCCCCACCCCGTGGTCCAGCAACGCGGCCCAACCGTCCACATCGGACACCCGGGCGAGCACGTCCCGCCCGACCGGGTCGCCTGGAGACCTTCCCCCGGCGATGAGCGCCATATCGTGCATACCGAGCGACCGGCGGCCCAGAACCACCCCGTCACGATCGCGGACCACCATGTCGATCTCTTCGCTGTCCGGGAATTCCGCGAGTTCACGCCTCGTCCCTCTGGAATCGGACAACTGCGGCCCATCGGCGGTGGCGCGCACCTGGAACTTCCGCCCGTCGGCCCGAATCAGCGCCGTGGTGCCCACACCACCCTTATCCAGCGCTTCGACCACCGAATCGGGCAGACCACCGGCCGAGCGGGGCCGTCCGGGATAGAGTTCGGCTTCAGCCCCGTCCAGCGTCCTCTTGGCCTCTTCCCGGATCACTTCCGGCCAGTCGATACCGGGGAGCCACGACGCCGCCGTGCGGCCGGGCTCCTTGGCCGGAGGGGCGAAGTGGGTCGCGTACACCTCCACGGTGGACGTTTCACCGGTGACCCCGGCCGTCGCGCCCAAGGTGAGCCGGACTGGGCCATACCAGGCCGGCTCACCCCGTCCGGGCTGAGTGCCGAGTTCGTTGACGGCCAGTTCGACCTCGACCTGAAGCGCGCCCCCGGTCTCCCGGAAGGTGAAGAACAGCCCGGCCGAGCCGGGGCCGGTGGACTCGACCCTTCGCAAGATCTCGGCGCGTCTCGTTCCGCCGGCGGCCGTCTGGGGCACCCGGGTCGTCACGGCATTCTGATCACCGCCGTGAAGCGCGGCCAACCGGCTGAAGATCTCCGACAGACCCGCATGGTGCGGCAGACCCATCCAGCGCGGGAGATCGGGGAGCTTGATCAGCGCGTAATTCGGCATAAGCGTCGCCAAAGCCCGCATCCGTTCGAGATGCACCGCCGGCACGGACAAGTACTGTGCACCGACCTTCGCCGTCACATAGACGCGGCCAAGCCCCGCGACCGTGTGTTCGTCCGCGACGAACACACCGTCCCGCGCACTGAACAGGGAGATTTCCGTCCCGCCCGTTTCCCTCGAGGAACGGACCATCCGCCAGGCCCTGGCCCGGCCGGTTCCGGTTCCGGGCCGGGCCGGATACCCGATCACATAGAGTTCCCCGGCCCCCAGGGGAATTTCGGCGAAGATCCTGCTGACGCGCGTCAACGCGGGCAGCCCGAAACCGGCGATGTCCGGTACGAAGAACCTGTTCGGTGGTCGATCGGACGGCGGATCGGGCGGGAGCAACTCGGCTAGGCCGTCGACGTCGGCCAGCGAGGCGAATTGGTCTTGCGCGACGAGGGTTCCGGGCCCTTGCAGCATCAATGCCCCGGTCGCCTCGGTAACCGGATAGCCGGAGCCGATTTCTCGTCCCGTTCCGGTGAAGGCGGAAAGGTAGATCTCGTCGGCGGAATCGAGGAAATTCATGCGGGCGCGGTCCACGAATTCACCTCCGTCACTGCCGTCCTCGATCACGTACCAAACCTGGTTGCCCCGCCGCGTGATGACGAACGTCGTACCTTCGTCACCGTCATAGGCGACGCCCACCAAGGACGCGATCGGCTCGTTCGGAGCGAGTCGCGCCTTGAGCGCGTCCAGGCGCGTCGCGAACGGCGGATTTTCGGTCAGACGCTCGGGGTGGAAAGGCAAAGTCACGGTACGTCCGAGCCCACCCAAGGGAGTGTGGAAGCGGTCCCGGCGAGTCAGCCCGAGTCGCAGGTGGGCAGCGTCCTGGACCAGCACGTCCACCACGTCCCGGCCGACCAGCGGCTCTCCCCAGTGCCGCAGGGCGATGAACAGCGCCAGGTCCCTGTCGGCGGGACGGCCGGCAAGCTTTTTCAGTCGATCGCGGAGGCCGACCGGGTTCTCGGGACCCGGGAGGAATCGCGCCGGGTCGTTCCTGCTCGGCAGCAGGGAAATCTTGTCGTCCGGGCCGATTTCGGGCGGCCAGCCTGTCGACTTCCTCCCGGTGAGCATGTTCTCCACGAACACCGTCGTCGCGCCCCGGGAGACGATCCACGCCCTGGACGAACTGCCGTCGGCCGGAGTGACGACCATGACGACACCGGTGAGGTAGGGAGTGACGGCAAGGTGCCACAGGACGTGTTGCGCCGCCCGGGCCGGTCCCACTTCCAGGGGATGGAATTCATCGATCGCCTGGGAGCCGGCGTCCAAGGACCAGTGGCGCTGGATGGCCCGTTCGAGACCGATGACATCCAAGCGGGCGATCAGGGTGCGTGCGTTGACCCCGATGGACAGTCCGGCGGCCCCGTCGCTCCGCTGTTCGTCGATCAGCGCGTCCAGATGGTGGTAACCGAAGCCGGGCGGCCGGCCGGTGCCGTCGTCCGGAATCGCGTAGAGCTCTCCGGCGTTCCGGAACTCGTCGACGAGCCGCCGGAGCGACACTCCGTCGGCCTTCCTGCCGAAAACAAGGTCGGTGACGGAAAACTCGCCGCCCTCGCGCGTGATGAGCAGGGACACGCCGTCCCACGGTCTCTTCCGCGAATACCCGATCACCAGCACGGACGCGTCCGGCGCGGGGGCACCCCGCCGGGCCGCCTCGGCATCCACCCGGCCGAACCACCCGATGATGCGATCCGCGCCGTCTCGGCCGGAACCGGCGTACCGCAAACGGGCGGGGGTATTCGGTTCGATTTCGTCCTCCACGGGGCGTCCGTGGAACTCCGCCTGGTCTTCAAGGCCCTTGGCCAGTCCGCGGACATTACCGAGTACCTCGGTGAGGGACACCGGTTTGCCCGCGTACCGGCCGCGCGCTTGGGCGACCAGCACGGCCGCCGCGGTGTTCTTCGCCGGGTAGTCCTCGGAGACGTACCGGCCCTCCGAATCGAACACGGCCGCTTCCAGCGCCTTGAAGGTGTACCCCTCCACGGGCGCGCCGTCCGGGTCGCGGATGTCGGGTTTGCCGTGCTTGTCGAGGGTGATGACGAACGCGTTCGCCTCGAACCGGTCGTCCGGATGTTCGGCCACGAGCGCGGCCGGGCTCTTCCCGGGCCCGCTCGCGAGCTTCAGCCGTTCGACGATGGCGTCGACCCCCTTGGAGCCGTGACCGAACCGCTCTCGTTGGTAGGAAGAAGGCGTTTGCCGCCCCGCCGTCTCCCACGCGGAGAAACCCGTCAATTGGCGCAGCTTGCCGTCCGCCTTGTCGATGCCCGCCACCGGCCGCTCGAGAGTGGGCACCACCGCGTAGACGCGGTCCGTTTCGCCGATGCCGGCCTGCCAGTCCGCCAGCGGCTCCGAGGTCACCTCGTCGCGGACGACCGCCTTACCCTTCTCCCGGTACCCGCTCCGGATGACGCCCGGTCCGCCGTTCGCCGGATAGATCAGGAACAGGGTGCGGGGGTGCCTGCCGCTCCCGATTCGCTCGATCGTCGCGGCCATCTCCTGGGAGCCGGACCCGAGCGAAACGAGCGAGAGCACGGCACCCGGACGGTAGGAGGAGTCGTGGTCCTTGGCGTGATCGAGTGCACTGCCAAGCCCGACTGCGTCCAGCAGGCTGTTCGTCAGGATCGCCGGACTCGTCCACGCGTGGGCTCTCGCGTCGATCAGTTGCGCGGCGCGATCGGCGTGCGGATGCGAGAGGCGGGCGTGGCGCCCCTTGACGACCGGGATCACGAAGATCTGGTGACCGGGTTTGAAGGTGGGGCTCACCTCGACGGGTTCGCCGGTCGCGTAGTCGTACACCGAGAATCCGTTGTCGTACTCGAAGAGCAGTACCCGGCCCTTTTTCGGGTGCCGCACGCCGTATTCGATCAGCACCAGCGAAGCACGCCCGGTGACGCCGTCGAACCACCGTTCGACCTCGTCCAGGGCCCGCTCACCGTCTCCGACCGCTTGGAGGCCGGGGAAGTCCGAGCCCGGTCCGATCACATACCAGGGATCGGCGTCGTGGAAGGCGTTCTGCGCGGCGAGCGCCTCGCGCAGGCCCGGGGCGTCGGTGATCTCGTCCACAATGGACGTCGGCTCGGCGATCGCGCCACTGGCCTGCCGCTGGATCAGCGCCTCCGCGTCGTGTGCCCAGGGATAGGCGTGGCCGATATAGGAACCGGTGGAATCGGTCGGAATCGCGTGCAGTTCACCGGTGGGCCAGTCGGCGCTGGTGGGCACCGCGACACCCTCGGCATTCTCGCGGACGACGATCAAGCCGCCGTCACCCTTGGTCGCCCAGAGCACGGACGGGGTCGCGTTTCCGTCGTCGGTGTACTCGATCGTCCGCGCGAAGGACGGGGACCCGCCACGCACGAACCGTTTTCCGAGGGCCAGCTTCGCCTCTTGGCCACGGCCGAGGTTTTCCCATCGCGCCGTTTCGGCATCCACCGTTTCGGCATCCACCGTTTCGGCATCCACCGTCGAACCGGTACCGCTCGCCTTGATCAACTCCAGGTGACGCCGGAGCGCGCTTTCCAGACCCGGTATCTCTCCACCCCGTGGCGGCGGGGCCGGTATCACGTCTTCCTCGTTCTCCGACTCCTCCTCGTCCGACTCTTCCTCCTCCGACTCCTCCTCCGACTCCTCCTCCGACTCTTCCTCCTCCGACTCTTCGGTGCCGGATGAGGGCGCCGCCGTCTCCTGCCGCGAGGTCGCGGGGAACAAGCCTTCGAGCATTTCCGTCGCGGTATTCCACGCGCTTCCTTCGACGCGCTCCTGCCAATCCTCCTCGCTTTCACCGACCCTGCGGGCGCTCGACAACTGATGGGCGACGATACGGTGCAGGGAGGACCGCATGGCGTCGTCGACGGGAAGTCCCCCGCTGTCACGGCGTGTTTCGACATCGGCGATGGCGCGAGACAGCAGTTCCCGCGCTTGCTCCGACGCCTCTCCTGTCGGTACGAACCCGGGCCCGATCTGTTCCTCCAGGACCCTCTCGATGACCCGGTGCATCGAGGATCCGGACTGACGGGAACTCTCCCCCGCCGGCCGCGCTTCCCCGAGCAGGCGTGCGAGATCGACCGGCTGCTCCGGTATCCCCACCATGTGCACCCTCGGGTGGGTGAGATGGCGAGGCGGCCGCTGAGCCGGACCAGGGCCCGCCTGGTTTCCGGGGTCTTCATCGGAATCCTCGCCGGAGTCCTCACTGGAATCCTCACTGGACTCGTCATCGGATTCTTCGCCGGACTCGTCCTCGGCGCGCTCCGCAGGCTGCGCGGCGGGCGCCTCTTCGGTGTCTTCCTCGGAATCGCTGCCGTCGGAATCCTCGCTGGACACCTCACCGGGATCACCGGTGGCATCCTCATCGGAATCCTCGCTGGAGACCTCACCGGCGGCCCCTTCACCAGACGACTCGTCGGAATCGTCGTCGGAGTACCAGGGCGTCCGGGCCGCCGCGGAGGGTTCGGCGACCTGTGCCTCAGCAGGGGCCCCCAGCCCCAGGTTACGGACGACCGCGGCGATCCGGGCGTCGGCATTCGCCCGTCTCACCTCAGCGGTCCCGGCACCGGCCAGCACGTCGGCCGCCAGGGAGATCAGCGCGACGTTCAACCCCGGCGTTCGTGACAGTTCGGCCTCGGTGGTGTGGTGCAGGACAACGGAATGCGCCTCCTGGTGAACCCGCTGGAGCTCATCGGGGCGGAGCATCAGCAGCCTGTCGTCGGCCTCGTAACCGGCATCGATCACCTCGTCGACCGTCCTCAATGGACGCTCTGTGCGTTCCTGGACGGAGGGACGTGCTGCTGCCACCAACAGGCTGTGCGCGATCCCGTGCACGGTGTCGACGGCGGAACCAGGATCGCCGCTCGCCGTCGCGACATGTGCCGCCACCCGGACGATGTTGTCTTCGGTGTAGGGCCACCCGGCCACATCGTCGCGGTACTCCTCCAGCTCCGACTTGGCCTGGCGGCGCGCGTGATCGTCGAGTTCGTGCAGTTCCGGAGCGTCCTCGAGGGCTTGGTAGAAGCGGAGATCGTTCCATCGGGTCAGCAGCAGTTCCGCGAACTCGGCCGAGGCCTTTTCGCCGGCGGCGACCTTGTCGTCTTCGGTACCAGGAGTGATGTGGGTGATGTAGTCGACGAGGTTCTGCACGGAGTCGAACTGTCCTTCGATACTCCGTAGTTCATCGAGATGATGGAACCATCGGATCACCGCCAGCCTGCCGGTGACCACCGGCGTGGTGCTCGCGCTTTCGACGGCCTTGGCCAGGCCGGCGTAGGCGAACGCCGACTCGACTTCGAAACGTTCCCGCGTCCACTCGGTTTCCCGCAACGCGGTGGCCACATCGGGCGCCAGCCCGCGTTCTACCCGGAGAACGGCGGGCAGCCAGGGGCCGTCCTCCGGCTTCACACCGAGTTTCTCCGCGACGAGCGTGGCGCCCCGGTACACGTCGACGTAGTGTTCCGGCTTCGCGCGTTGCATGCGGTGCGCCATGACCGTGGCGAGCTTTGCCCGCCGGTCGTCGGTGAGTTTCTCCTTGTCCGTCGTCAGCGCCACGATGGCATGTCCGAGCCGCACCCACTGGTCGGTGAGTTTCCGCTTGTACTTTTGTTTCGCGGACTCGACGTCCAGCCACGCCGGGTCCCCTTCGCTGATGTCGTCCGTGTCCGGTCCCGGTGTGGCGGACCGGGGAGTGGTCGCTCCGGACGGGGTCGATTCCGCCGCCGCGGTGTCCTGGCCCCCCTCCACCGGTGTGCCTTCCGGCGTCTCGCGGAGTGATTCGAGTTCGACTTGGTCGAGGCTGAGCTTCGCGCCGTCCCGCTCGGTGCCCAGTCCGTGTGCGATGCCGCGGGACAGGGCACGGGGGTGGGACCTGCCGTCCGGGAACAAGGTGACGACGGAGGCGACGTTGTCCGCGGTGAGACGGTTGGTCGTCAGCTTCGCCGGATCGTGGTTCTTCTCCGCCTCCTCCTTGGCCGGTTGCAAGGCAACCGGGTCGGCGGCGGCACCTTGCGCCTCGTTCAGGGCCTCGTCGAAGTCCGCGCGCGTCCATCCGGCTTCCAGGTGCTGGGCGGCCTCGGCCGCCCGCTTCCACGTGGCCGCCAAGTTCTGTTCGAAGTCTCCCGGCGCGGCCAGGTCGGCGGCGAGCATTTCGGGGACGTCGAAGGCCAGTCCCAGCTTCTGGAGACGAGGCGGACTGAAGTGATACAGCGCGATTTCGGTCGCGACGGCCCGGAGGTGTTCCCGTCGCCGAACATCCAGCGCGTCGAGCCACCGCCGGGTGTTGCCCAGTCTGAAGGTCACGCGGGATTTCATCCACAGTGGAGTTCTCGCTATTCCCTCGATGATCGCTCTGACATCGAAGACATCGTTGAACCGCCGCGAGATCGACGTCGCGGCGTGGACGACATCGTCCGGGTCGAATTCTCGCGCGCGAAGATAGCCCGCGAACGTGGTCGCCGCGTTGCGCGCGGCGTTCACCGAGTCACCGTCGAGTTGTTCCGGTGCGGGCGCTTCCCGCCGGGCAGCCCGCACTCCCTCATGCGACCATTCCGTGTCGAGCTCCATCGCGATGTGCCGGGCGCGCAACCAGATGTCGACAAGGAGCCACCGGGACGCGCGTGGCACACCGGTCAACCGCTCCGCTTCCCGGACGTGATGGGTGACGTGGACCAGGACATCGATCATGGGCTCGAGCAGAGCGCGGTCGGCGAGGGAGAGCGGGTTGGCGACGAGCAGGAGCGTCTGCAACGTCCAGTGCAGGTCGGAACCCCTCGGGATGTCCGTCGCCTCCTCGACGGGGGGCCGCTGGGCCAGTCCCGGCACGGCAGCCCTCGCGAACGCCGCGTCGAGCACGAGACGTTCCCGGGTCCAGGTGGTCGTCTTCCACGCGTCGGCGAGAGACTTCACGAGGCGACGCTCGACCCGCAAAACGCTGGGTCGCCATGCGCCCAAACCGGGTGAGACACGCAACGAATGCGCGAGGCTTTCGGCCGCCAGATAAGCACTGCGGACATCACCGCCTGGACGCACCAGTTCGCTCGCCGCGATCGTCCCGAGGTCCTCCTTCGCCTTGGCTCTCTCTTCGGGCTCGATGGCATCCAGGTTGTAGGCCGTCACCACGATGGCATCGGCGAGTTCCCTCACGCGAGCGCGACCCGCCTCCGTGAGGGAGGCCCTGGCCGGCTCGGCGTGCGCCGCCGCGAGCTTGCCGTCGAGGTCCGCTGCCTTCCGCCGCGCGGCGAACGTCGTCGTGGGGGCCGACGTGCCGAGCAGCTTCCCCCAGGGCATCGGAACATCGCCGACCACGGCATAGGAGTCCGTGGTCATCGTGATGGCATAGACATGGCCCAGGTCGTTCCACGACGAGTCCGCCGCGTCCGGCAACCGGGCGCCCGTGGCCGTCCTGAGCTCGAAGGTGACGCTGTCGCCGACCGGCACGGCTACGACATTGATCCGGCGGCCCGGTGTGTAGGGCTCCGTCGTGCCATCCGGCCGCAGGCCACCACCCCGCATTTCGATCAGCATCGCGCCGGCGCCCGCACGATCGGCCTCGGACAGGCTGTCGAGGGGGCGAAGGGCGGCGAGCAACCCACCGGGGCCGAGGCCGGTATACGCGGGGCGGACCCGTGCCGGGTTGGGGAGCGGCTTCACGGCGGGGTTCCTCCGGCGGAGGTCGGCGCGGTGGCGCTCCTGGAAGGCGAACATGCCCTGGTCGGGCACCGGATCCGGAAATCCGGGCAGGTTCACCATTCTCCTGGTCGCGGCCTGAGTGAGCACGGGCGCCGCGCTGCCAGGACGCCGCGTGGTGTTCAGGACCGTGGCGAGGTGTTCGGAGAGCCGGTCCACGTCGATCTCACCCGCCCGGCGCCACAGGTAGGCGACGACCAGGGCCACCTCGTCGACCGGGTGGTTCTCGCCGGGGCCCTCCGGCAACTCCTCCACCGCCGCGCGCGCCTTGCGGATTTCCTCGTCGCTGAACTTCTCCTGACGTGCGCGCCGCAGTGTCTCCGGGAACTCGTCGCCCTTCCACGTGACGTCCAGGCCCCGCACGACTCCCGCGGCCAACTGCCGGAGACCCTGGTCTCGCAAGCGGTGGATCACCCGGGCGACGTCCACCGGCGTCAGGCGCTTTCTGCCCAGTCCACGTTCGTCGTGCCAGGCGGCGACCGCCGCGTTCACGCGCTCCGATTCCCGTTTCGGCTTTTCCGGCGGTTTTTCCGGCCCCAAAGGACCGGGCTCGATGTGGTTCAGCTTGTCGACAACGAGGTCGGTGTCCCAGGCCGCGATGACCGCCGAGGGGAAGTCGGCCCGCCCCCACCCGGTCCCCAGACCACGCTCGATCGACTCCGACATCCGGTCGGCATCGACGGACACTTCCGCGTTGGCGATCACCTGGGCCACGTCGTCACGGGAGAACTTCCTGAGGGCGAGCAATTCCTCGACATGCCGCGGGTACACCGCCGCGTACGCGGCGCGCACCGCGCCGACGCTGATCGTCGCCTGTCGCGCCACGCTCAAGGCCAGGCCGAAGCGTTCCTCCGTCCACCCATCCTCGACAGTGGACGCGATCCACTCCGTCAACTCCTCCAGCGTCGCGAGATCACCGATGCGCTCCTTGATCTCGGCCACGGCCTTGGCGGATTCCTCGACGGTGTAACCCTTTTCCACGAACTCGCCCGCCCGCGTCTCCACCGCCGCACGGGCCTCGCTCAACGCCTCGTCGCCGACCGTCGCCGCCCGCGCACGCCCACGGAAGGCCGCTTCCGTCAAGCGCAGGCCTAGTGTGTGCGCCAGGCGACGGTAGACCCGGAACACGCCCACTCCACCGGGCAGGTTCTGGCTGATGAACGCGACGGCAAGGGCCGTCTTCGCTGGCGTATAGAGCCGGCCGGCGAAGCTATCCAGTTCGTTCAACGCGCGGACCGTCGTGCGTGCGGCGTCCAGGAGGACGGCGTTGATTTCACCGCCTTTCGAGTCTTGCTCGGCCAGCCGGTGCAGGTTGCCGAGATCTTCCGGCGTAGACGGGGTGCGCAGATCGCGCGCCATGTCGGCGGAGATCCCGAGTGCCTTCTCCGTCGTCTCCTGGTCGGGCCCCTCCGGCTTGTACAGCGCGTCGGCCAGTACCGACGAGGCCGCGTCGATCAGTTTGCGGTTCGTCAACGTCTTGATGCTGTTGCTTGTCGCCAGCGCCAGGTAGGCCTCTTGTTCCCGTTCTTCCCGAGTGTCCTCGGGAAGCCCGCTGAGCCGGGTCGCGGCGGCAGCGCCCTCGGTGAGCACCCTGTCCTCGGGCCAACTGGGCGAGGCCTGTGGGGGACGGCTCGGCCGGGAAGTGGCCGCCGGCTTTGCCCGAGCCACCCTCCTGGCTTCCCTCGCGGCTGCCAGCAGGCCGGAAACCCGGCTTTGGGGGGTCGAGAGCCGCGGCCGGACCCCCAGGTAGTGGCCGAGTCCCGCGGCGATCTGGTCTTCGGTGAGCAAAGAGCCGCTCTTCCTCGCGCGCTCGGTGATCCATCCGGCCACCGTGTCCGCCGAGTAGCCCTGCGTCTCCTGCCCGAGATAAGTCGCGACCGCCCTCTTGGCCTGTTCCGACGCGGGGGTAGTCGCTTCAAGAGGCGTCCACCGTGGACCCAGGGCACGCACGATCTCCGCGGCGTGCCTGATCGCCGCGGAAATCTTGGCGTCGCGATCGCCCGGCGTGGTCAGCAAGGTGTGGGCGACGACGGGTTCGAGCATGGACACCAGTTGCGGCGTCCGGCCGAACAAGGACGCCACCGCCTTGGCGTTGTCCTTCAGACGGCTCCACTCGGGACCACTCACCAGGTCCGCGATCAGCTGCCGGGCCACGCGCGCCTCGTCCTCGACACGGCCCTGGTCCTGCCGGAGGATGCCCAGACTGACCGCGTAGACGATCGCCATGTCCCGCGCCCGGTCGGGATCCTTCAGGTCCACGTGACGCGCGACCGCCAGCCGGAGGTCCTGGTAGAGCGCCGTCGTCATGATCGGCGAGGACTCCCGGTAGACGCCGGTCATCCTCCGGCCCGCCGTGTTCAGCTTCTCCTGGCTCATGCCGGTCGCCCGTGCGCGCTCCGCCATCCTCCGGATTCGTTCGACCGGACCCACCGCGATGCCCAGGCCCGTAGTGAGGGCTTCGGCGATGGCTTCTTCGTAGGGACCGAACGAGGCCGCCAGGTAGGCCACCACGTCGACCAGGTCCTGGCGGTTGCCACGTAAGACGCCGAACTTCTCTTCGTCAAGGACGAATCCGACGGCTTCGTCCGCCCGCGCTCTCCCCTCCGCCTTCCGCTTCCGCTCCTGCTCCCTCTCCTCGAGCGTCAATCGTTTTTTGCGTTCCCGTTCCTTGGGCGTGTCCGGAGCCAAGGCCGAACGCAGCGCGTGCTGGAAGTCCTCGCGCGTCCAACCGGTCCCCAGGTCCCTGGCGGCTTTCACGCCGGCTCGCGACAAGTGCCAGATCCGCGCCTTGGGGTCGCGGTATTCGTCCTCCCGGAAACGGCTCGAGAGGTCGGCACGCTGCGTGCGCAGCTTGACGGGGTTGTTGTGGCGCAGGATCTGTTCGAGCGCGGGCCCGGTCAGCCCTTCGATCGTGGTCTCGACCGTGCCGGTTTTTTCCGTCCACAAAGGATCCGAAGGGAGTTCGCCCGTCCGCGCCGCGCTCTCGCCGGAAACTCGCTGCTCCGGTCGGTCGCCGACGGTGTCCTCGCCGTCCAGCCAGACCACCCGCACCGCCGCCGCTGTCCGCGGGAAGTCGCCGGGCTCATCGTCGTAGCTTTTCCTGCTCACCTCGCCGGATTCGTTCTCGAACACCCAGATACTGCCCGCCGTGCCGTCGCCGGGAAGCACGAACATCATCGCCCTGGAGCCGGGACCCAACTTCCTGAGCCGGTCCTCCACGACCTTCGGTGGATAGCCGTCGAAGATGTCCTCCGGTTTGCGGGAAGACAGCGCCGTACCCGGGAACGAGCCCTCGGTCGCACCCCGGGAACCGTGGTCATTCAACGCGGCGAAGAGGTGCCCGGCCTTGACAAGCTTGGCGGTCTCCTGGAAAACGGGGTGCCAGTGCCCCGATTCCAGTCCATAATCGACAGCGGACCGGATGTCGTCGTCGGTCCAGAAAGACTCGGCCGGTGGCGCGCCACCCGGTGCCTCCGGTGGCTTTTGCGTGCCCCGCTCGTTGGCCAACCTCAACGACAACTGCTTGGCGTTCTGCGGCCCGCCCTCCAGCGCGACCACGACCTCGTTCAGAACCTCCTGGTAGGCCGGGGTTCCCACCCCCAGGATGTCCAGATCGTGGGTATCGGCCACCAGTCGCCTCGCGGCACCCGCACGGTTCGGCCTGCGCAGTAGCCGTTCCGCGGCCTCGGCCGTCTGCCGGTCGGGATGCCGGGGGCGTTTGCTCGCCCGCCCACTGGTGTCGGCGGCTTCCACGGACGGTCCCGTCTCCGCGGACACCGCCGTCGCCGGCCGCTTGCCCCGCGCCCGCTCATCGGCGACCACCAGGTCCCGGAGCGCCGCCGCATAGGCGGCGACGGCGGCGGGATCCCGCTCGTGGAACTGCCGGGCGGCGACGAGCACGGTCAGATCGTCCGCGAGGTCCGGCATCTCGTCCACCACGATGAAACTCCGGGCCCGCTCCATCGGGTCCTTGGTGGCGGCCCGGGGCAGCACTTCGCGTACCAGGTCCGCTCTGGCCCTGATATCCGCCACGGACGACAGCCCGGCGAGCGTGTCGTCTTCCGGTCGCGGGTTGTCGCGAGCGGTGCCGAACGCCGTCGCGAGGCCCTCGGTGACCGCGCCCAAGTGGGGCCCCAGCACGGTTTCGAACCGCGCGACCGTGGTGACCATGTCCGCGATCGTGGGCCTGGGACCACCCAGCTTGGCCGGGTCGTGGCGCCTTCCCACCAGGTCCAAGGCCCGGGACAGCCCCCTCTCGCTGAGCGGCAGCGCTTCCCTGTCCCGCACCTGACGGAAACGGCCGGGGTTCCACCCGGTGTCCAGGTCCGACGCGACTTCTTCGGAGAGCCGCAGCACATGCGCGTCATCCGGTCCGGGATCGACGAGCAGCGCGTGCGTGAACATCGCGCGGAGAGCGGCGGCCGCACGACGGTTGCGGATCGCCGTCCACGGTTGGGTCAGCGCGAGGATATCCCCGGCGCGGCGGGGGAGGGTGATCCGATCGACCGGCCCCGGCCATGAATTCATCCGGTGATCCGCTTCCGTGCCCCGCGACGACACGGAATCCTCGGTCCAGGGCGTTCTCGGCAGTGCCAGGCCCCGCGCGAGATACCGGAAAGGGAGGTCGGTGTCGTCGCCGAGCCGGCCGGTCGCCACGCGAAGGACGTCGGCGACCGCGTACCCCTCTTTCTCCAACTGCTCCTGGACTTGCCGGACTTCCCGGCGTACCAAGCGAATCAGGCGGTCCAGCCGTGCCGCGTCCTGGCTCACGACCTGGGGAATCGTCGGGGCGTAGACGCGGAAAGCGGCCGGGGTCCATTCGGTCATCATGGCTCGCGCCATCTCGCCCGAAGCCCTCCACGCCGCCAGGTCCTTGTCCGACTCGGAGCCCATGGTGAGGTGCCAGACAAGGGCCACGGCACTGGTCACCTTGCGGTGAATGCGCGCCTCTTGGAGTTCGACCGGGTTGTGGAGGGCCACGACGAACCGCTTCGCCCGTTTCATGGCGGAGCTGTTTTCGTCGAGTAGCTCGGGTATTTCGTTCTTGGCCAAGGTCTCCAGTGCGTCGAGCCGCGACCGGCTCAGGTGCCCCATGGCCGGAACCCGCCGCGCCACACCCAAGAGACTCGCGAAACGCCGGGCCGACGCGAGTCCTTCGGCAACGCCGTCTTCGCGGGAAACCCTCGATCCGGACACGATGTCGCTCGCCACGACATCGGTGAGCGCGCTGATTCTGCCGGGACTGAGCGATGTCGTGTCGAAGGTCAAGGCGACGATGACTCCTGCCAGTTCCGTCGTCTCGTCGACCGACGCGCGCCTGTTCCGATCCCGGAAATCCGCCAGGGATTCCTGCGCGTCGAGCACCTTCCCGGCCATTCCGGTTTGCTCCCACAAGGCATCGAGGCGCTGGGAGAACAAGGATTCCTCGGCCCTGGGCAGTCGCCACAACGCGAGGCCCTGCGCGAGGTACTGGAAAGCGAAATCGGCGTTGCCGGCCTGCCGGCTGACGGCCACGCGGACCACGTCCTGGTAACGATATCCCGCCGGTTCGAACAATGGCCGGCGCCGCTGGATCTCCAGGAACAGGGAAGGAAACCCATTCGCCAGGTTCGTCAGCTGCTCGGTGGTCAGCGGCGGGGCTGTCTCGGCGTAGTCCGCGAAGCCCGCCGGGGTCCACCCGGTCGCCATGGCTCGTTCGATCTCGCCCGACGCCTTCCAGGCCGCCATGTCCTTGTCCGACTCGGAGCCTTCGGTGTGGTGCCAGACGTAGGCCACGACACTGATCACCTTGCGCTGGACGTGCTCGCCGTCGAGCCTGCGCGGGTCGTGGATCGCCACGACGAACCGCTTCGCCCGTATCACGGCAGGGCTGTTTTCGTCGAGCAGCGCGGGCATTTCGCCTTCGGCCAGTGCCGCGAGCGCGTCGAGCAGCGACCGGCTCAGGCGTCCGATCGCCGGGGCAGGCCGCGCCACACCCAAGAGATTCGCGATACGCCTGGCCGACGCGAGCCCCTCGGCCAGGCCACGCTCACGAGAAACCCTCTCCCCGGAGACGATGTCACTCGCCACGACATCGGTGAGCACAGCGATCCGGTCAGAGGCCAGCCAGGTCGTGTCGAAGAGCGAGACGACCATTTCCCTCGCCAGATCCATCGTCTCGGTGGACATCGCGCCACGACGCCGGAATTCGGCCAGGAGCTTCCGCGCGCCGCGGACGTGCCGGTCCATTCCGGCCCGCGCCCACGCGGCCCGGACGTCGGCCCGCGAAGGCCTGGTGGCCCTCCGCGGCGGTCCCCCGGGCTCCGGCGATGCCTGTGCGGGAGTGCCCGGTGCGGGTGAGGCCTGCGTGGGCAGGTCCGGCGCGGGAGTGTCCCGCTCGGAGATCGCGGGCGCCGGAGTGTCCCGGGTGGACATTCCCCGCTCGGGCATGGGGGTGTCCGCCCTCCCCGGCGCGGGCGTGTCCCGAGCGGGCGTAACCGGCTGGATCGACGTGGCCCGGCGGTCGCGCCGCTCTGCCCAGACAGCCCAGTCGCGGGCGATTTTTCCCCAGGACGGCAGGTGTGGATTCCCGATCAGCACCCTGCCGTCGGTGCCGATTCCCACGGCCTTGAGAGCGAGGGTTTTGAGCTGCGCCAGCTCATCGGGTGCCATGGCCCGGAGCAGTGCTGTCTCATCGAGGGTGAGGTCTTTGAGCCACGCTACTTCTCGGGGAGTGAGGTTTTCGAGCCGCTTTACCTCAGCGGGAGCCAGGCCTTCGAGCGACACCTTCTCCTCGGCGGCGAGGTCTTGGTACCGCGCTACTTCCCTGGGAGTGAGGTCCTTGAGCCGCTTCACCTCACCGGCGGTCAGCCCTTGAAGCCACATTTCCTCCGCGAGGCCGAGGTCACGGATCTTGCCCGTCCTGATGTCGACCGCTTTGCGATCGAACGTACCATCGGACCGCCCGACGACGTCGATCATGAGCTTCAACGCTCCGGTGGAGTCGTAGCCCAGCACCGTCGCGGTCGTGGCCAGCCTCGCCTTGTCGGCACCAAGCCGGTCCAAGACCCTCTCCAGCCCGTCGCGGCCCCGGCCGACATCCTCGAAGTCCACCGGGTACATCTTGTTCCGGCGCAGATCCGGGCCAAGGACGACCGCCGGATTGCGCCCGGCGATCCTCCGGTGCGTGGACTGCCGTTCGAGGGCGGTCGACACCGGATCGCCGACCACGAAATTCCGTTGCCTGCCAAGGCGATTCGCGGATCGGGCCGAGCCCGGGGTGGCTTCCCGGCTGTTGCCCCGGCTCTCGCGCAGAACATGGAGCTTCCCCGCCAGCGAGCGCGAAGTGCCCAGGTAGCGGGCCATTCCGTCGGCGAGTTCGTCGACGTTGAGCGCCCAGTCGTATTCCGATTCGTAGTAGGTGACCCACCCCGCCACGTCACCTTCGGAAAGTTCTTGCTGGTCCAGCTTCTCCCCGTCATGGTGGAACCTGACCGCCTCGAGCGCCTCGTCCGACGTCACGTAGTCGCGCAGGTCGCTCGTGCCCGGGCCGACGCCCAGATCGCGCGCCATGTCCACGGCGACCCGGATCCCGGCGGCCACCTTCCTCTTCCGGCTGCCACGCGTGGTGAGCATCGTGTACTGGATGACCGGTTCGGTGAGGCCCTCCCAGCCCTCGTAGTGAAGCTTGTCCTCGTCGTGGAAGGTGCCCGCGATCGCTCCGGCGGTCGTCCTGAGCAGGGCGTTCTCCAGGTCATCGGGCCCCAGGTCGCCCAGGGTCGTGGCCATACCCTGCTCGTCCAGCAGAAGTTTCTCGTCCCACCGGAGTTTGTCCAGCCTGATCGCGTGCGCGACCGTGATTTCATACGCGCGGCCCGGCCTCGTGGGATCGATCCCTTCCGCCGCCAGGAGAATGAGATTGTCGTGCAGGTCGCGCGGGTCATCAGGGTCGCGCCGGACCAGGTTGTCCACCAGGCCGGTGGCCTCCGCCATCCGGTCCCCGTCGTCACGAACGTCCCGCGGTACGCGTTCGGCCAGCATCCGGATGCGGTCCACCTGGGACAGAGTGGTACCCAGGCCCTTGGCGATTCCTTCGACGACGAATTCTTCGTGGCCGGGGAGGACGAGGGTCTCTTCCGAGTTGGTGGCAAGCACCATCGTCACCCAGGCCCCCACTGTGGCGACTTCTTCGCGACTGACGCGCGAACGTTCCTCACCGGCACGGGGGTAGGTGAGTCTCCGCTCGTCATGAAAGAGATCGGCGGCGGTCCGTGCTCGCTCCAGGCTCGCCGCCCAGTCCTCCGCCCGCACACCTACGGGTTTCTTCAGCTCCCCTGCCGTGGAGAGCACGGCGCGGAAATCGGGCAGGATCCATTCGGCCAGATCCGTGCCGAGCTCCGCCGCGGTCCGCGCCGCGTGCCGCGTTTTCGCCGGTGCTTCCTGGTACCGGTCCATTTCCCGGGCGACCAGGACCCGGGCTTTGCCCAGCATTCTCTTCCGGAAGAACACCAGCGGATTACCGTTCCGCAAGAGGTGTTGCGCCGCGGGGGCGAAATATTTCTTGATCGTGTCGGTGCTCCTGCCCGGCAGTCCATCGAGGAATCCGGCCACCTCCGTGTCGACGACACTGGCGGTCCAGGGCGGGAGGGAAGGGAGTTCACCGAGTACGCTCACGGACTGTTGCAGGCTCTCCTGAAGGCTCTCCTGTTGGCTCTCGTGTTGGCTCTCCTGTTCCTCGCCCTCCTCTTGCGCGTGAACCGGTTCTTCGTCCACCGGCGCGGCCTTCGTGCCCAGGGCGGTCGCGAGTGCCGCGGACACGTACGCCGCGATACTGTCGTCGCCGAGCACCGTCATCCGGTGGGCGATCACTCCGATCAAATCGCCGGCCTCGAGTCCCCGCGCTTTGATCGTCTCGGGATCATGCATGGTCGTCACGGCCTGAGCCGCTCGAAGCATCGTCTGAACGCCAGGCGCGCGGTCCGACTTCGCGTCCTCGACGGCGGCCAGGAAGCGTTCGAGCGTCCACTGGGTCCCCAGGTCGCCGGCGAGGTCACGGGCGAGGTCCGAGGCGGCTTGGAAATTGGCATCGGCATCCCGGTCGTCACGACTCAACTCCTGGGCGACCAGGGCGAGCACCTTTTCCTGATGCCCGCTGTCCCGGAGCGCCAGCGGATCGTGGTGCCGCCATATCAGCGCCTTCGCCTGTCTTCTGATCGCCTCGGCCGCCTCGGCGTCCAGTGCCACGAACGCGACGAGCGCGGGGCCGGACTCGTCCCGGAGTCGCGGCACGGTCCACAATGGATGATCAGTGCGTGCGGACCACCGGTCACGGCCGGTTCCGAGGAGACCGCCGAGCCGGGCCGAATACACCGTCGCCTCGCCGGCGCCGCCGGAACGCCACCGGGACGCGACGAGCAGGAGCACCTCGTGGGACAGGTCGATGTCCCGCAGCAGTCCGATGTCGTGGGTACCCCACAGAATGCCCGCGGCCTCGATCAATGCCTCTTCGTCCGAGCGGACATCCTGATCGAGCCGCGCCACGCTGTCCAGAACATGCTTCCGAGCCCATTCCGGATTCACCAGACGCAGGTCACTCCCCATGTCCACCGCGAGATCACGCACGGCCGCTTCGTTCCGGCTCTTCAGCGCATCGGCGAGGAGGCGTTGCAGAGGCTCGTACAGGTGCAGCTCCTCAAGCCGGGACTTACCGAAGATCTCGTTCAGGATGCCCGCGGCCGTGGCCTCCGACGGAGCACCGGTCAGCCCCGGCAGACGCAGCGCACCGCGTGCGACCCGCCCGTATGTCCACGGGCCGGACTCATCCCCGTCCTCGTGGGACCAGGCCATTCCGAGCTTTCTCGCGATTTCCTCGGTGAACTGGCCGGTAGGAACGATGTTTCCCTCGTTGAGCGCCAGCTGGTGCGCGATCACCAGGATCAGGGCGTCCCGTTCGGCCTTGGTCAAGCCACGCGCGTCGACCGCCGCCCACATGATCACCGCGGCTGTCTGCTTGTAATCGTCCGCGTCGGACATGTCCATCTCACCGAGAGCGATGTCCGCGGCCTCGTACAGTTCTCCCATTCCCGCCGCGTTCCACCGGGCGCGGAAGGAGTCCGCGATCACGACGGCGTTCTTCCCGTCGAGTCCGACGGCGTAGACCTCGGACTGACCGCCGATTTCGGCACCGATCTTCGCGGTGTCCCCGGGCTCCCCGATCACGGCGCCGGCGACGTTCTTCACCACGACGACGTCCTCGTCCGGCACGATATGGAGGATCTGGCCCGCCGATTCACCGCCGGAGCGGACCAGGAGTATCGCTGTCGATCCTGGCCCGGCCTTGGCGAGACGACCGGCCACCAGCCTCACGGTGCCGGGGCCGTAACCGATCCGCTCCGGCGGGCCGGATACCAGTGCCTCGATGACCTCTGCGGGCGGGGAGTCCTGGCGATGGCCCGCATGAGCCCTGAGCGCGACGGACACCTCGCGGGGCCGGAATTCCGTGATGAACTTCCGGAAGCCGTCGGAGAACCCCGATACCCCGAGTTCCTCCTTCACCGTGTCGAAGTCCGACGGCAGCCAGAACGACAGACCGTCCCCAACTCCGCCTCCTCGCGGCCCGGCCGACGCGCGGGTGTCGAAGTACCCCGCCAAGCGCAGCGACTGTCCCCGCGCCATGTGCGGATTTTCCTCCAGCACACCGGCCAGGAACAGCAGAACATTGTCGTATTCGCCGGTCCGCTTCAGCTTGTTGACGCGGTGCGTCTCCGACACGAGACGCTCGGCGGCCTTCCTGCGTGCGGGATCGTCCAGGAGCTTCTTCGGATATCGCGACGCCATTCCGGCGATGTCGATCCCGGAACTCGGCTTGTTCGTGCCGGTACCGGTGCTCTTCGTGCTCTTCGCGCTCGTCGTGTTTTTCGTGTTTTTCGGGCGTGCGGCCTCCCCTGCCGACGCGGTCGCCTGAACCGCTTTTTTCTTGGTGCGGCCAGGAGGTGCCGCCATCTTCGGCGGGGTTGTCGCCGGCAGTAACGGCTTCGCGCCGGGCTTCCGGACTTTCGCGGGCTTTCCAGTCGCCGTCGGCCTGGTTTTCCCGGTGACATCCCGCGACTGGCCGTCGGCGGGTGGAGTGCTATCCGGTGCGCCGGTGGTCCCGAGTGCGGTGACAGGCGGTTCCTGGCCGGGGCCGGTGGAGGTGACTCCAGCGGGTGGCACTGGGGTCGTCCTGTCCACAGGGGACTGTTGGACGACGGTGGTGATGGTCTCTTTGCCGCCGCTGGGGCCGGGTGCGTCGTCGGAGGTGACCGACTCCTGGTCCGTCCACGAGTTCAGGCTGCCGCTGTCGGAAACGCTCCAGGCGTCGCTGTCCGGCCCGCTGGTGTCGGAATCGCTGCTCTCCCCCACATTTATGGGTTGGAGAGCTGAATCGCCATTCCCGGAGAAGTCCGAAGGCGGAACTGGCGCGTCACCGGGCGGGACGGCGGGGTTCGCGTGGCCACCGGTGTCGTTTCCGTGCTCCGGGGCGAGTTCCTGACCGCCTGTGCCACCGTCGGAGTGCGAGTCCATACCGGACTGGCCGGGGTTGGAGACACCCTCGTTCCCCTCGGGACCTGACGGGAAGGGCCCGGGCTGCCCCGGTTCGGGATGTCCCGGTTCGGGATGTCCCGGTTCGGGATGTCCCGGTTCGGGATGTCCGGGTTCAGGTTGTCCGGGTTCGGATAGTCCCGGTTCAGGCTGTCCATGGCCGAACTGTGCGGATCCGGACTGCGAGGGCCCGAGTCCGGCATGTTCGGAGCCGCCCGGACCGGCGGAAGTGACCTGGTCGGCGGAGAGGGCACCGGACATCAGCGGTGGTGGCGTGCGCGCGCCGGTCCCGGGAACCACCCCGCCATCCTCGGTGCCGCCCCCGCTCAGGCCGTTGACCGGTGGTCGCTGCCCTGGACCCCCACCGCGCTGACCACCGTCCGACAGCGGGCCGTCCCCGCCGCGCCCCCGCGGAAGGATGCCGGTCTTCTCGTCGAAATCGCTGTCCCCGTCAAGGCCGTCGAAATCGAACAACGAGTCCCCGTCAGCGCCGAACCCGCCGCCGGGCCCCGGGCCGCCGCCATGCCCCGGGCCGCCGCCGTGGCGGTCCAACTGGTCCAGCAGCTTCTGCAGCGCCACCATCCCGGCCGCCGTCCCCGCCTCGCGGAGTCGCTTCACGTACGGGGCGATCGCCTTGCCGGCGTACTTGCCCGCCACCCGCGCCACGCCCGACGACGCACCGGCCGTGAAATCGTTCACGCTCACCGAGAACTGCCCCGTCAGCGCCGCGTTCGCCAGCGTCGCCGTGAACCCTTCGTGCAACGACTCGTGCACGACATGGCTGATTGCCTTCGCCACCTTCAGGTGCCGGTCCCCGCCCTTGCCGCGGTCGAGAGCCACGGCCAGCACATGATTGAGCCGGTGCCCGAACACACCCGCCACCGGTGCCATCACCCCACCGAAGGCGCCCACCACCGCCGCGTCCTTGAAATACTCTCCGGTCCACTCCTTACGGGTGCCCTTGTCGAACTGGATCTTCTGTGCCGCCCAGGTCACCGCCATCTGATTGGCCATGCTCACCGTCGTGCCCAGCAACAACCCCGAGGCCAGCTTGGCCAGGTCGCCCAGCATGAACATCCGCGAGTTCAGCCAGAGCACCAATTCCCGCAAAGCCTCACGGGCCGCCTCGATCCGCGCCCCCAGCCACGGCATGATCAACGGTCCCAGCACCGCGTACCACAACGCGGCGAACTGGAGTTCCGCCACCAGCAGATCCAGCTCCAGGATCACGATGTACTTCATGTATTCGACGTCCAGCGCGAGCTGCCGCAGCATCGACCCCAGCGTGTGGAAGAACCCGGTCGAAACGTCCAGATAGTTGTCCGACCCCTCCACGAAAGGAGCCATCACCGCGACGAACGCCCGCGCCGCCTCGCCCGAAAAATCCGAGCGGATCTGGGTCACCGCACGCCGCAACTCCGGGCCCAGGGTCTCCAGCCGCCGCGCCGCGCCATCCCACGCGTCCGCCAGTTCCCGCAGCAGATCCTCGTTCGCGTCCGGAAACTCGTCACCGGTGAGGAATACGAAAAGACCGCGCGCCTCGTCGCTGACCATCATGGCCATGCGAAGTACCCGCTAACCCGGATCAGCCGCCGCGAGCACCTCACACAGCCGCACCCCGGCACCCCGCACGGGCACCACGAAACGAAGAACGCCTGCCGGCCCAACCTGCCGGCGGCCATCACGTCCCACGGTGCCTCCTCTCATACCGACATCCCGACGAGGACTCCGCCGCGAGATCGCGTCCCTTCCACCAAAACGGCTGGATCACACGCCTCTTATTCAGGACACGTCCGGTGCGACCGGGAGAGTTCACCGGCGACCAGGTGGACGACGCCCGGTCATCCCGCCCGCCACAACGAGTCCTCGTCCCCGGAAGGCACCAGTGCGGCGCGCACGCGATAACGGTCCAGCGGGGACAGCCGCCGCACCGGCGCCCTCTTCCGGGCGTGCGCGGCGAGGCGCGCGTCCACCGCGAGCCGGTGCCGGTCCAGGTAGTACCGGGAGGCCTCCGACCACACCCACACCCCGTCGGAGCGGAGATCGGCCGGTACCGCGCCGGCCGTGCCGGTGATGAGATCGGTCAACCTCACCTCGGAGGTGAGGACCACCTCGCCCCCGGAAAGGAAGTCCAGCAACCTTTGCCGTTCTCCGGCGTCTTCGACGAGCTGGTGGCGCGGCCCGAACCAGGGGCCGCGCCCGGGTGAGGCGCCATCGAAGGCACGGGCGATCCGGACCGGTGTCCCGGGCGTGGCCGCCCACAGCAGCGTCGCGGCGAGCAGGGCCTCCTCGTGATACCGGGGCAACGGTGTCTCGGGCCCGAACACCTCCACCCGTGGCGTGTCGCCGGCCTCGTCGATCGCGTCCTGCGCGAGTGCCGTAACGGCAGGCAAGTCCGGCCCATCGGCCTGCACGAGGTAGACCCGGTCGCTTCCGTCCCGCATCACCGCCCAGCACGCCACTGCCGCTCCTTCGGCCGTTACCGCGCTCACCACCGCGCGATCGGCATCCTCGTACCCGGCTCCGTGCGGGGTGAACCGGTAACGCGCCCGGTGCGTCGGCGGCGCCACTTCCTCCAGCGCGGCACGCAACTCCGCCAACCGGTCCGTGTCGCCTGCCGCGAGCGCGTCACGCGCGACGGCGAGCCAGCCGTCGGGCACGCTGCCTGCCAGCGTGAGCAACGCGTGGTGCGGGTCCGTCTTCGGCTCATGCTCACCGGCCGGTGACGATGCGCGGGTCATCGCGGGATTTCCCGGATTCCGGGCAGTGGTCCGAACCATCTGGTGTCCTCCGGTTCCCCGGCCGCACCGGCCGTGGCGCGGGCGGCCAGTGCCTTCCGGAGCCGGGACAGCGCCGCCTCGTCCGGAGTGCCCTCCTCGGCGAGCAGGATCCGGCGAAGCGGCCCCTCGTCCACGGCCAGCACCCGCAACCGGGTGTGGCCCGGCAGCACCAGATCCGTGGCATCCTCCGGCAGCAGGCCGTCGAGCCTGCGCGCGGTGGTGGTCCAGATCAGCGCCTCCGCGGGCCCTACCGCGACGGCGGGCACCGCGGGCGCCACGAGCACGGGTGAAGACAGCCGCAACACGGTCCGGGGCCGGACCTCGGTCTCGGCCGGGATGCCCCGCACCACCACGGTCCGCGCGGTCGGGAGCCGGCGGAGTCCGCTGGCGAGGCAGATCTGGAAGTCGGTGTCGTAGTTCTCGGTCGGTTTCTGGGCGAAGACCCGCACCACGGCCAGTTCCGCGAGCAGTGCCGAGTGTTCGGAGGGTATCGCTCTCAGCCCCGGCCGTTCGGACAGCATCCGGGTCACCGCGCGGGTCGCGACGTCGTAGGCGGGGCCCAGCATGCCGCGCACCGCTTGCCGCTGCTCCGGGGTACTGCGGGCGTCGGCCGGAACCTCGACGACCGGGGGGACCACGGGTGACGCGGGACGCTCCGGCGGGACCGGCTCGGGCGGCTCCTCGTAGCGGTCCGAAGTGGACATGATCGGGGTCGCGGTCACGGGTGACCTCGACACCGCGGTGACCCGGGGCGTCAGGGCAGGCAGCGCCTCCGCCACCTTCGGTATTCGCGCCTCGGTGTCGGTGGCCCCCGCGGGCTCGGGGGGCTCCGGAGTGCGCTCGCCGGGCAGGTGAACCGTCGTGAGCGGCCTTCGGATGTCCTCGATGGACAGGTTTCCGGGAGCGGCGTGTGGCCGGGGGTCGGGCGGCGCGACGGTCATCACATCGGAGGTGTGCGCCGGTTCGGTGTCTCGCTTACGTTGCTTGTCTTCCCCGGATTCCCGCGGATCCTTCTCGGCCGGTTCCTTCTCGGGTTCCTTCTCGGCGCGTACGGCTTGCCTCGTGCCGGTGGGTTTCCCGGGTTTCTCCGCTCCGGCGGTGGCCGTCGCGGCGGGTGGTGGGATGGGGATCGACGTGGCGATTGACGGCAGCGGTGGTGGGGCGCTCGAAGCGGAGATCGACGGCAGCGGCGGTGGGGCAGGCTCGTCGACGAGACCGGCGACGGGGTCGGAGTGGCCGGAATACCCGGGAAGCGCGGCGGCCGCGAGGATCGGTTGGGCGGGCAGCACGCACCCGTCGGCGGTCACGACCACGGCACCCGAGGGCGGCTCGACGGCGGACTCGGTCTCCTCGTCCGCCCAGACCTCGCTTTCCCCGGAGACCTGTTCCTCGAGGACTTCGGCTTCCCCGGCCGTGGACTCCGCGAGTTCGAGCCGCAGCGAGGCGGAGGCGAACGGGACGGCCGAGGCCGCGACTTCGAGCCGGGAGGCGGCCGCCGCGGCGTGCTCGGTCACCGGCACCACCCGCAGGTGGTCGCGGGCATCGGCGGGCAGGCCGCGCATCAGGCCGTCGAGCGCGGCCAGTACTTCGCCGGGGACGGGGACGTCCGAAGCGAGAACCACGTCCGCGGTGGGCCCGGTCCCGGCCGCCCATTCCGGGTCGGGAGCCAGGTTTTCCGGCCGGACCAGCAGGCCGCGCGCCATCACGTCCACGCGCCAGCCCTCGGCCATCCTGTAGGACGCCGGACCCCCCATACCCAGCGCGGGTCCCGGCGCGATCCAGCGTTTCAACAGCGGCGTTTCCCCAGGCCGGTAAACGCTTTCCAGAGCGAACGGCCGCCAGGTGAACGCGCCGGTCTCGTCGACGTGGACCGGCCTGCCGTCCAGGGGGACGCCGTGCGCCATCCGCACCGGCGTCCCGAGTTCACCGGCGATCGCCGCGCCGAGGTCGGGCACGCCGTAGGAGGCCAGCACGATCCCGCCTCGTTTTTCGGCCGGGATGGCGCCCAGCACCTCGGCCACCGTGGTCACTTCGGGCGGTTGTTCGCCGGGCGCGCCCAGCACGACGTACATGCGGTCGTGGTCGGGCACGCCCCGGTGCAGCGGGTCGCCGGGCCGCTCGGGCGCGCCGGGGCGCCGGACCCACAGACCCGCCGGAACCGGGGTCACGTGGCCGGGCAGCGTGAGCGGCAGCCGGCTTTGCCACCAGGGCGAGGGATGCCGCGGCCCGGAGCGGGCGCGTGGCCGCTCCGGCTGGTAGGAAACCCAGCCCGCGCCCGGTTCCCGGACGAAAAGGCTGCCGTCGGGCAGCGCGTCCGGCGTCCCGTCCGGCGCGACGACCTCCACACCGAGCCGGTCGGCCAGGCGCCGGGCGGGCGGCAGCGTGCCGTCCTCGCCCATCGCGCCCAGCTTGGGCGCGATCAGCCGCAGGCCGCCTTCGGTGGCGTCGGCGAGATCGGCCACCAGCCACGGGTCGAGCCGGGCCAGCGCCGGGAGCGCGGACGCGCCGACGACGACGGGGGTGCGGTACCGCTCGTTCGGCAACGTTTCCGCCAGGGCGAACGCGTCGTCGTCGGCACCGGCACGGCGAAGGACGAGCGCGTGCCGGACCCACTCGACGCTGATCGACTCGCCCACGGTGAATACTCCTCTCACGCACGACACGGTTGGCATCGCGGCGAGAGTTCACGCCTTTCCGAACAGCGCGCGGGATTCCGGCGGAAGGTCTTCGACCCTGACCGGCAGGGGGTGACTGCCGTCGGGCGCGAACAGCAGCCAGCGCGGCGGGTCGTCGGCGTCCGCGCCCAGCACCAGCGCGATCACGTCCCGCCACATCGAGGTCGACAGGTCCGCGGCGAACTCGGGCGTCACCGCCCAGGCCGTGACCAGCCGCAGGCCGCCCAGCCACGGCACGAGGCGGCCTTCGATGCCGGGCACCGGGATGTCCTCACCGGCGTCCGCGGCCGTCCGCATCTGGTGTTCACGCGCGAGATGGGCGTACTCGACCAGGTCGTAGCGGCTGATCTTCTCGCCCGGTGAAAGCCTGCCGAGCGGCGGATGGACCGCCACGAACGCTCCGTCGGCGCCGTCGACGATCGCGTAGACCTGGCCGAAACCGGAGCCGATCTCGTCGATGGTCTCCGGTGTCACCAGCCGCCACGTCCCGGCCTCGGCGTCCACAAGGTACAGATCCTTCCGGTGGCGCAACAGGTTCAGGACCCGGCCACGCCGCGGCGTCGCGGTCCCGTCCTGCCGGATGTCCACCAGATACGCCTGCGCGCCGTGTTCGTTGAGCCGCGCGGCCACCTTCATCAGTCCCCTGGTGCCGCTGCCCGCCAGTTCGGGAGCACGGCCGACCAGGCGCTGGGCCGCCCTGGGCGGGTCCACGAGCACCGTGTCCGCGTTCCGTGGTTCGCCACGCCACGTCGAGTACAACGCCAGCCCAGCGCGCCCACCCGACAACTCGCCCGTCCCCACCCGAAGATCACCCCCGGCCCCCGTGCCCCGGACCAGGCCGGCGATCGACGGCGGAGCGGGGAACTGTGTCCCTGGCGGTGCCATCGCGTGGGCCTTCGCGTCCGGTATCACGGCATCCTTGTCGACCAGGGTCGAGGACTCGCTCACCGACCGCTCGTCGGCCGACGGCTCGGCACGCAGTCTCCTCACGACGATCGCGGCGAATTCCCGCGCCATCGCGGTCTTGGCGGCTTCGTCCTTCTCCGGGTCGCGGAAGATGTTCGCGATGACCCCCTTCACCTTGTCGCCGAATCCGGTGTCCCACAGGTCGTCCACCGCGACGCCCGCCTCGGCGGCGGCGGACCGCAGGACCGCGTCCGCACGCTCGGATTCGCCGGGGGTGGGCGGTACGGCGATCCTCGCCGCGATCTGTTCGACCTGAATGCGCATCGAAGTCTGTTCTTCCGCGGCAAGCCTGAAGACATCCTCGGTGACGTCCGGAACTTCGACGCGAAACACCTGAAGCCTCAAGCGACTCGGCCCGGGGCCCGTCTCGCCGCTTTGAGCCGGTTCAGGCGCACGAGAAATCGGTGCGGACGAAGGAGTTCCGGGCACCCGGGCTGGAGTCACGTACACGCGAACCATGCCGGAGAACATCGACTTCGGGTCCAGGGCATCGCCCGCGGCGTCCCGCATCACCACCTGGTTGCCTTCGCGGATCGCGTTCCAGGCCTGCCCGGTCCCCTGCGCAGGGTAGGCGATCACCGTCGACACGGTCTTTTCCTTGCCGGTGGCCCGGACCTCCTCGTTGACCTTCATGAGCGCCGCGACGCCGACTCCGGCCGGCCGTGGCACCGGGATCTCCTCGTCATCCCGCGCGTCCGGCCGGTTCGCCAGGACGGCCGTCAGGCCGTTGGCGTCGGTGATTTCCTCCACCAGCCGGTCGCGGCCGGCCGTGCGCCCTTCACCGGACCTGGCGATGAATTTTTCGGTGTCATCGGCATACGGATAGGCGTGGTTGAGGTATTCGCCCCGGGCCGTGACCGGGGCTCCGTAAAGGCGCTCGAACTCCGCGAACACGCGGGGCGGCACGATCGCGCCGTCAGCGCCGAACACTCGCACCCGGCCGTTCTGGTGGAGGATCAGCCATTTTCCACTCGGTGTTCCCCGCTCCCCTTGCCGGTAACCGAGCAGCGCGGTCCAGGCGCCGGAGACGGTGTCGTCGTTCGCCTCGGGGATCGTCGTGCGCCGGACGATCTCCTCCAACCCGGGGTCGCCTCGGTCGAGACGTTCCGGCACCGGGAGGGTTGTCAGTGCGAGGCTGTTGCCCGACGCTTCCGCGATTTCCCCGATATCCGTGCCCAAGGCCTCGAGAAGGGGGCGGAAATCGTCCGGAACGGCCGTGGAGCCGGGCGGCGCGACCTCGGACAGCGCCGCGAGGTCGTCCGGCCCGGGGGGCCTGGTCCGCATGAGTCCGGCGAGGACGACGGAAATCCGCTCGGCGGCGGCGAACGCGCCGGACTGCCCACCCAGGTAGCTCGCCACCATCGTGACCAGTTCGTCGAGCACCGCCAGGTCGCGCAGCTTGCCCACGTCGTGAGTGCTTTCCACGATGACGAGCGCCTCGCGTGCCTGCTCCTCGGTGGGCCGCGTCGCCTCCGCGGCCCCGGTTCTGATGAGGTCGATCGTCCGCAACACGCGCAGGCGTTCGTCCAGATCGTCCACTATGGACTCGGCGTACGCGATGGCCCGCGCCTTGAGATCCCGTTGCCTGGCAAGCTCGGCCGCCTCGTCCCCGTCGCCGGACGGAACCGGCGCGGGCCGTGGGTTCCGGATTCCGGAGGCGGGCGTGCCGTCGCGCCAGTCGGCCAGCGCGAAGATCTTCGAATGCGCGTCGAGCGCCTCCGGAGTCGCTTGGACCGAGGTCCCGGTCGCCAGGTCCACCAGGTGTACCGTGTGGCTCCCGCCGACGAGAACCCACGCGCGCAGTTCGTCCGGATCCGTTTCCGCCGCACGCGGCTTTTCGATCAGGATCGCCGCCGCGCCGTCCCCGCCTTCACCGACCACGCGAACGAGCCCGTCGAACCCGGACTCGACCGTGCCGAAGGGCACGGGCTCGCGCGCCAGCACCAGTTCGAGAGGTTCGTACCGATCGATCTCGCCGCCGACGCCGAGCGCGCGCTGATAGTGGAAATGGGTGGTGTAGTAATCCAAAGCCGCGGTGAAATGCTTGATATGCGTCAGTTCACCGGGCTCTTGCCGGGCGGTGGCCAGCAGACCGTCCGCCATGTCCCACAACAGACTCTCCACATCCGTGCCGGGATCGTGCCGCAGGCGTGCGGTGACGATCTGGATCAGCGCGATACCCATCCCGGAGCGCAGCAGCGCGAGCCCCTCGGGATGCCGCGTGAACTCGTGGTACACCCGGTCAAGCTCGCTCCGCCGGTAGTCCCACAGCTCCGCATCGCCCACTTCGGCCCGGACCTTGTCCGGGGTCCAGGAGGAAACCCCGCTTCGGGGTGGCCGCACGTACTGGGCGAGCAGCATTCGGAGATCCTGCCGGTTCAGTAGGGAGAACGCCTCCCCGAAAACCTCCTCGTCCGGGAACGCTTTTTTCACCGCGACGTTCGCCCGGAGTTCGTTCTCACCGAGCGGAGCCTTCTCGTCGAGCTCTCCGTTTTTCTTGAGCGGCTGCAGCGTGTGGTACCGGCCGAAGTTGTTCAGATACCGCAGTGAAGAATTCGCCAGTTCGGCGGCGGCCATCACTTCGTGGTAGGTGTTCCGCTTGGTCCCCCTCCTGACGGCGTACAACGCCGCGCGGATCATCGCCAGGTCCAGCCCGGCGTCCTCGTTTTCGTTGAGGAGCGTGCCCATGCGCAGTGCCCGGTAGACCTCCTGGGAGATCCCGCTCCAGATCAGCGCGCCGGACTTCTCGCCCTCCCGGTGCGCGGGTGCGTCCAGCCGCAACTCCCGCTGCGGTTTGAACCAGGTCACGACCTCCCGGTGGTCCCTGTTCCGCGTCCGGGCGATCCTTCTCTCCCGGTCGCTGAGCGGAGGCTTTACGGCGGCCACCGGCTGACCCGTACGCAGCGCTTCTTCGGCGCTGTCGAGCTCCGCGATCGCCGACGCGTCGCCCCCTTCCAGCGCGGCGGTGGCCACCGCCTTGTTGTACCGCCTTGCCCCGCTGGTAATCCGCAGGCCATCCCGCTGAGCGCGGATTTCCGGAGGGTCACCCGTCCACCCGTGCAGTTTGCCGGGCGCGGCGAGCCGGTCGGTCATGCGGTCCAGCAACGCGGCGAGTTCGCGAATGTTGCCCTTGCGCACCACCGCGGGCGCGTCGCGCGCGGCACCGGGGATGCGCTTGTCGGTCTCGGCAATGCGCTCACGCTCCGAAGCGGTCAGCTTGTTCCACAGCTTTTCGACAAGCTCCCTGAGCGCTCGCTCCATCTCGGGCCGGTACCTGTCCACCAGATAATCCACCAGCCTGAGTTCGAACTTCTCCGCTGCGTCCGGATAGCGCCATCCTGCGCCGAACCAGGCACGCGCGAGAGGGGGAAGGTCATCGAGGCGCGCCGGTACCGAGGAGACGCCGTTCTCCTCGTTCACGAATGTCCCGTAGACCCGGCTCACCTTACCGAACACCAAGATGTCCAAAGGTTGCCGGCCACCGTCGGCATCGACGACGAAAACCTCACGGTGACCGTCGCCGCCCGTGACGAGGTTCCCTACTTTACCGCCCACGCCGGACCGCTCAGGATAGAGAGCCGCCAGCAGGGAACCGGGTTCACCACGCGCCAGGAGCGCGACGGCCAGCAGCGCCATCCCGCCGATACCGTCACCGGCGTAGGGCACCTCGTCCGGCAGGACAGGGGCGAGCGGGGATTTCTGTGACCAGTAGTATTCGAGCGCCTCCTTCGCGTCGTCGAGGCGCAACAGGGCACCGATGGAAAGCGAACCGGCATGCCCGGGAACCCGCTCCTCGAACTGTTCCGCGGCAGCCTGCGCGGGCGACTCCCGCGGCGGGACCTCGGCGCTGGCGAGGACGTTCCCCTTGAGATCGACAACGACCGCCCAGACCTTGTCGAGGTTCTTGAACTCGCTCGAGGTCCGCTCGGCCCTTCTGATGCGGCGCTCTCCGGCGTCGAGAATCATCACGACGCCGTGATAGTTGAGCACATACCAGGTCCGGCGCCGCTCGCCCTCCCTCTCCGTCACCATCACCGCCGCCGCGCCATGCCCACCGCGCTCGACCGTTCGCAGGACCTTCTCGGTCCCGTCGGCTTGGTGACGCCTGTCTTGGAAAAGACGGTGCCGCTCCGAGGCGATCAGGTCACGCGGGTCGTGCGCGTACCTCGCGCCCAAAGCCCGGTGGAGGACTCCGTGGAGCGTCAGAACCTCGTTGGCACCGTCGGTCGTGCCGAACGGGTAGGAGAAATTCGGGCCGTCGGCGTGATGGCCACCGATGACCACGGAGTCCGTCACCGGGTCGAAGAGCACCGTGTAGAGGGTCCCGTGGAATCCCCCGGCGATGTCGTCGGACAACGTCACCCGGTCTCCGTCGGCGTCCAGGACCCGCAAGTTCCCGGTACCGTCCACCACCACACCCCACGACCCCGCCGTGCTCGGCATCCTCCCGGACGGCACTCCTATGACGACGCCGGCCGTGCCCGGCTTGGCGTTTTTGACCAGCGGATGGTCACGCAGCGACGAGATGCCGCGGCTGCTACCGATGATCATCGGCACATAGGAGGTGATGCGTTCGCGCGCGTCTCCCCGGTAGCCGAAACGTTCAAGGAACAAGGAGATCAGCGCGAGGTTGTCGTCGAGGTGCGCGACATCTCGGTAGGCGGGAAGAAACGAATGCAAGAACGGTTGCCCGGGAAGCCGGTCCACCCGGTCCGGCTCCGGGCGGGTGGGCCCGGTCCTCTGGAAGGACCGGAACAAGACCGGCTCCCCGCCTGCCGTGGACATCCGGCGGGCCCCGAAATCCGCCAGCACGCTGTCGTCGGGCTCCATCGCGGTCCCGTGCAGCCATTCCTCTACGGTCCATTCTCCGGTGAATGTCCTCGGTATCACGGGTCCGGCGGGTTCGATGACCATTTCGTCGCCGGTGGGAGGTGCGCCGCCGAGGAGCCGCCCCGGGGTGGTCGACTGCCCGTAGAGATCCTCCACAATGGACCGAGCGACCAGCTTCGCCGTGGCTTCCCCGTAACCGTGGTAGGTCGCGGCGATCACCTCGCGTGCCGAGTGCTCCAGGTGCTGCCCGCGGAAGGAGGCCAGGCCGCTGCCCGTTTCCTCCTCCAACTTGCCGAGCGCCTCCTCCAGCAGACCCTCCGCCCGCTCGAAGTCACCGGAGGTGTACCGGCCGCGCGACCACTCCGCTTGGGCCTCCACCTCGGTGTCGGTCCACGGGGAAATGCCCCAGGGGGAGCGCGCGGGGGCGGAGAGGTAGAACGTGCCGTTCTGGGGCAGATCGCGGGTGACCTGATCCAAAGTGGACACGCCGGTGATGGTCCAGGCCTGTCCGGCGTCGCGTGGGGGGCCTGGGGGGTAATGGACCAATCCCACCTTCGCGTTCGGGTTTTCTTCGAAGAGTTCCCGGATCTCCGTACGCACCACTTCGAGGCTGTCCGCGCCCTTGGCGGCGAGTCGCGGTATCCAGACCTTCCTTTCTCCCTCGTCATCCTCGGAGATCTCGGTGAGCATGTCTTCGACACCCTCGACGTCGGTGATCACGTCAACGGCGGTGGTCAACGGAATCCGTCCGCTCAACGGGCCCACCCGGTCGAGCAGTTTCGCGGCACCCCGGTCGGGGAACGGATGGTCACGGCCGACCCACTTGAGATTCCGGTCGACCACGGTCAGGTAATACCGGTCGAAGCCCTCGATTTCCTCCTGGGGAATCGGGACCGTCCTGCCGTTACCCCGCACGAGAACGAACTCGGCGCTCCCGGTTCCCTCCTTCGGACCCAGGTTGGCGAAGACCCACGATTGCGCCATCTCCCGACCGCGGTAGCCGGTCAACCTCGCCGTCGTGCCGCGACCGCCCACGCTCATGCGATCGTTCAGTTCCTTGAAAGCCTGTCGCTGGTTACCGGCGTACGCGGGCGTGTAGGCGGGAAAGGGCCTCGTCATCCGGTGCCTCACCGTGTCGAGCTCACGGGGGTGGTTGACCATGACGTCCACCTCCGAATGCAGCTTCAGCACAGTGACGAACTCGGTGACGTCACCGACCGCCCGGGTGAGCTGCGTGAGGCTGTCGAGCAGCGCACCGGGGCCGTGCCGGTCGATCAGCGCGGCGGTCTGGTCCGCGTGCGGGTGGGCGCGAGCTTCCTCCTCCGGACCGGGGGCAGGCGATTCTTCACCGGTGTCCGAGGACGAGGAAGACAGGGTGACCAACGACCGGTCGTCGGCACCCATCGCCGTCACGTACCCGTCGTCGAAGTCACCGTACTCCGACGCCCGCGTGGGGCCGTTCCGCCCGCTCACCCGCATGAGCCGGCCGCGCTCGGTGAACACGATCAACGCGACGCCCTTGCCTCCGGTGTAACCGAGGAACAGAGCGAACGCGCTGTCACCGTCGTCGCGCACGTCGTCGAAGATCTGGGGCTGCTCCGCGTCGGTGCCTCGCATCATCCATCGCGGAGGGTGGACGAAGGTGTTGCCCAAGGTGCCGCCCCGCAGGGAGGCCAGCCGTTCGAGCGCGCCGGAGAGCATTTCCGGATCGACATCGGTGACCCAGTTGGCGATCGCCTCGAGCGGGATCTTCGCCCGGCCCGGCACCACCATGATCAACGAACGGGCCCGCTGGTCGAATGCCGGACTCGGCGCGACGCGCTTGTTGTTCTTGCCGATCACGACCGCGTAGAGCCTGCCACCGCCTTCAACCACGTCGTCGCGCGCCGGGAACGGCGCACCCTCGCCACTCCACATCTCGACGCGACCCGCGCGCTTTTTCAGCAACCACGCCTGCCCCGGCGCGCCCGGCTCCGGGTACACGTGCACGACCGCGTACCGGCCGTCCTCACCCCTGCCGACCTGCCTGATGACCCTCGCCATCTCGGCACCGGTGCCGATCAGTTCGACTTCGTCGAAGGGGGCGTCCTCCGGGACCTCGGCGAGAACGGGCTCGAGCCCGTTGACGTCGGGGACGAGACGCAGGAACTGCTCACGGGACTTGCGAACGCCTCGCGGGTACAGGGCGATCGCCCTCGCAGTCGCGTCGGTGAAGGGATAACCGAGGACCGGTTTGTCGTCTTCGCCGACCGCGGACGCATACACCAGGTCCGCGCTGTCCAGTTCGTCCGCCCATCGTTCCTCCGGCACCGGCGCGCCCTCGTCCGTGCCGTTCTCGCGATAGAGCCGCGCTCCGCTCGCGTCCTGAAGGAACGTCCACATGCGACCCTCGTCCGCACCCTCCCGGTAGCCGATCACCGCCACCGACGAAAGACCACCACCCCGGCCGGCCAGTTCGCGTACGGCGCGCAGGACCTCCCCCTTCCGCACACCCTTCGCGGTGTGACGTAGGAGCGTCTGGGGATAGAACGGCAACGGGCTCCCGGGCGCCTGCGGACGGTGATGACGCCACAGGCGTCGCAGCCCCTTCCGAAGATGCGGGACATCGGTGATCCACCTGGGCGCGGAAGAGACGTCGAGGCCATCCTTGGTCCAAAACGCCAGAGATCGTGCCAATTCGGTTCGGTTGCCGAGTCCGAAAGTGTCGATGGCGTCCCCGGGACCGGAGGTGGCGAACACCGAAAGCTTCGCCCGGTCGTTCTTGCGCGGAATCGCGTAGACCACGTCCTGCTCACCGATCCGCGTTTCCCAGTCGTGTACCTCCTCCCCGCTCATGCTGTTCCGGAGGACCACGCGCCCCTGTTTGAAGAAGACGTTCCACCCGATACCGTCGGTCCCCGAGTACACGACCGTCATGACGTCGGCCGGTTTCCCGTTCTTCCAGGTGCCCAGAATGACGTGGTCGGCAATGAGGCTCATCGCGCCGGGACCCGCCCCGACCCGGACGGGACGGTACTCGTCGATTTCTTTCGCACCCTCGTCGATTTCCCGGTGCGTATCGAGGGTCCCGGACAAGTTCACCACGTCCGGTAGTTCCTTGGCGAGGCGCTCACGGCTCGCCGCCGCGCCGTCAAGTTCTTCGATCAGTACGTCGATCCGGTTGCCGTGCTCACCGGTGAGACGTTCGTGGTTCCCATCCGGATCGACCGGCATCGCGAAGAACTCGTCATAGGAGCCGAGTTCGCTCAGATCATCCACCCACTCCCCGGTGGCGAGATCGTAAACCGTCGTGCTTTCGCCGTCATGTCCGAGCAGCCAAGCGCGTCCGCGAGGGGAATTCCGCCGGTAACCGATCATTACGACGGTGGCGGTCCCGGCGTCTTCGCCGGAAGGCTGAAACTCCAGCCAGATTCCGACGTCGTTCAGGCCGGTTTCACCATGACCGGCGAACTGAGGTCCGCGGAACACGGTGTCCGGACCGACCTCGTAGCCGGGCTCGCGACCATACTGTCTCCGCTGCGCCTCGATCACCTCGGAGAGATCGTCGGCATCGATGATGACATCGGTGATCCGCACCGGGTGCTCCGGCAGTCTTCCCGCCGCGCGGTCGAGAACGAATTTCCGCGCATCACTGAGGTCATCGCGGAAGATCGCGTACAGTTCGCCCGGACCGGCGAAATCGTTGCCCATGAAGCCGGCCGGATCCGTGTAGGAAATCCTGCCCACCCCGTCGAGGGTCACGAGGAAGTTGCGCCCGTCGCTTGTCCCGTCCGGATACTCGGTGACGACCGCGCTCGCGTTCCGAACCCCGAGCCTGAGCCGTTTCTCGATCTTCCGGCGCGCCTCTTCGCCGCTTCCGAAGGATTCTCCTTCGTGATAGCGCGACAGGCCGGCCCGGCCACGGGCCTCCCGGTCCGCCTGGTCCGCCCGGTCGTGGAAATCCCGCTGGAAACGGAACGCCTCGGCGGCACCTCTCGGCCGTCCGATGAAACGATCTCCGGACACGGTGGAGACATACAAATGGGAGGCCGCGAATTCTGGGGCCGGATTTTCCACTGTGGTCCTGGTCACGGCGTCGACCACCTCGACCGCCGGGCCGACCTTCGTCACCAGGTAGGCCCGTTGAGCCCCGTCCCGGTACCGGAACAGCACCGCGGACGCGCGGTCCCCACCGCGGCCGAGAAGTTGCGTGACCTCCTGGTATCCCCGCACCGCCTCGGGGACGAAGAACAACGGCCGGCCGTCACCCTCGAAAACCCCGCGGAACCTCGCCTGGGCCACGATGGCATCCCAGGCCCCCGGCACACTCTCGAGCTTGGCCTGTAGCGTGCCGATCTGATCCTGCGAGAGCGCTTCACCCGGCCGCGATTCGGCGAGCCAGTCCCCGACGGCGTTCCGCTCGGGCACCACGAGTTGCGGAGTCGCCGGCATGTCGGAGTTCTCCGACCCCTCGTCGGAGGCCAAGGACGGCATCTCGACGTCCGACTGATCGCCCTCGGAGTCGTCGATGTCCATCTCCGGGCTCGCGCCGCCGGGCAACTGTTCAGGGGCGGACTGCTCCGCGTACAGGCCGGTCACGATCTCCCAAGCCTTCTGGTACGCGACCTGGTGGGCCTCCTCCGGGCTGACGCCGGGCTTCTCCCCCTCGGCATGCAGTATCTGCGCGATCACGATGGTTGCTTCCCGTTCCAAACCGGACAGCCCGAAACCATGCAGAGCGACGCCCTCGGTGGTCCACAGATTCCTGTTCGCCACCCTGAGCAGCTCCGACGCCGACTCGAAGTCAGCCCCGGTGTAGCGAGCCCTGGACTGCGCCAGGTCGTGCACACGTCGGCTCATCGGCACGGACTCGTCTGGCGGGGCGGACGGTTCCGGACGTTCACGATTCGCCGCAGTCAGGTCATAGAACTCCAGGCCTCGGCGACCCATCGCGGCCACGAAGACATCGTCGACATTCCTGACGACCGCTCGGCCGGAAACTCCCGAACCGGCTATCTCGGTGAGTTCGGTCCTGCCGGTGTGGGGATTCACCTGGTTGCGCACCAGCCACACCTCACCCACCTTGGCTTCGCCACGCCCCCGGTAACCGAGGAAAAGGGCGAACGCGCCCTCCTCGGCGGTGCGTAGCAGCCTCAACGCCTCCCGTTGCGGGTCTTTGCCAGAGCCCGCGTTTCGTGGCGGGAAAACCTTCGTGCCGTCCAGTCCCCGGTTATGAATGACACCCACATGCGTGAGCACCCGGGTGAGCTCCCGCTCGTCGATGTCGGTGACCCAGTCGAGGATCGTCCGGAGCCTGATCGTCTGCTCTCCGTCCGGCACCCGATCCACCAGTGCTTCGGCCTGGGGCCGGTCGGACGGCGAGCCGGTCACGTCGTTGCCCGCGGCGTCATACACGGTCCCGTAGAAGTGGACCAGGCCGCTCAACAATTCGGGATCGTCCTCGAGGAGGAACGTCGATGTCCGATACCGCATCACGACGTCGTCGCCGGCCTTCGTCATCCGGAACGCCCGGCTGAAAACCCCCGGGCTGCTGTATCCGAAGATCACCGCGTGGTGTCCGCGCCGCCGGACACGATGGCGGAATTCACTCATGGCGCGCTCGGCCGGGGCGATCGAACGGGGTGTCGCCACCGTTTCACCGGCTTCGAACACGTCTTCGCCACCACGGACGTTACCGATGAGGCCGAGGAACTCGGAGACATTCATCCGGGTGCCCGGCGGGTGGGCCGTGAGGGTTCCGGCGGCCGCGTGCACCATCCAGTCCGGGGTGCGCGCGCTGCCGTCGTCGCGGCTCGCCGAGGTGTAGACCGTGAGGAAGGGACCGAACTCGGCCTCCCAGTCCTCCACCTCGCTTCCGTCCACGCGTTTCAACCGTGAGCCCTGCGCCACCCAGGCCTTGCCCCTGCCCTCGGCCGGGTAGGCGATCACGACCACGGAGTGGATGCCGTTCTCCGCCGCCAGTTCGCGCACCTTGCGTGGGACCTCGGTTTTCGGTCCCGTGACGCGCGACGGGAAGAACTTCACTGTCCGGTTCGCGTAGGCCGCCAGGAGCGCGTGGATGCGGTGCAGACCGTCCACATCGGTGATCAGCGGGACCGCGAACGAAAGGTCGGGCGCCGTGGGGGCGTAGCCCGTCAGCTCCCGTATCACCTCGGTCTCGTTCTTGTACCTGAACAAGAGCTTGAGCTGTGTCGGAATCCGCAGGCTCTGGTCGTCCACCGGCGCGACGGACAATTTCGCCCGGTCCTCCCACCGCGCGATCGCGTAAACCTGGTCGAAGGGAGCGATCCACGTACGCCAGTCGGGCATCGCCCGGTTCTCGGCGTGGTTCCAGACGATCACCTGGTGGTGCTCGTCGCGCACGTGCAGCGCGACACCCGGTCCCCTTCCGCCGGGGAGGACCACAATGATGGTATCCGCGCCGTGGCCGCCGAGTCCGACATGAAGGGTGGCGCGCTCCAGGGCATCCTCCCCGGTACCGAGATCCACCAGTGCGTACCTGTCGCCCTCGCGGAGGAATCGGTCGAATTCCCGGTGCGCCCGCAGGGCTTGGCGAATTCCCACGACATCACTCAGGCCACCCTCCACGCTCCGCCGTGACAACAGTCGTGCCCCGTAGACTTCCCTGAGCACCCCTATATTGTGAGGTGCCATCTCACCGAGACTGCCGAACGTCCGGTCCGGCCTGACCGCGATCGTGAAGTACGAGGTGAACCCCGTGAACCCCGTGGACCCCGGCGTCGCCCAGGTGCGCGTGACGGCATTCCAGACCCGGTTGGCGCCCGCCCTCCGTTCGGTCAAGAAGGCCTGGCCGCGGCCGTCGTCCCGGTAGGCGAACATCACCACGGAGGCACCGTCACCGTAGTGGTCGAGCCATTTCACGATCCTCTTCGCGGTGACCGCGAAGTCGCCGGTCAACTCGGGTCCGGAGAACTCCGTATCCGGCCCGACATCGTAGTTCAGCGCCCCGTCGTAGAGGGCCGACTGGGCTTCAAGCGCGGCCGCGCTGCCATCGACATCCCGTATCCACCCGGTCAGCGGCGCCCGGCGGCCAGGCCGGCCGGCGACCAGCGCCGTCGTGTCGTTCGCGTACGCTCCCCGTGCGGTGCTCGCGCCCGGCTCCTCCCCGGACCGCTGCTCCGGCACGGCGACCGCATCCGGTCCCTCCTCCGTCGCGGCCTCGCCGGCCTCGCTCACCTCCATCATGTCCACTTCGGACGGTTCGGTATCCTCTTCGTCCCAGCCTTCGCCGGAAGCGTCATCGGACTCTTCACCGGGATCTTCGTCGGACTCTTCATCGGACGACGAGTAGACGGAGTCCATCCAGTCCTCGCGATCCTCGGGATCCGGTCGCCCGGACGCACCACGGATCGCCAACGTCAGCTCGCCACCGGACGTCCGCGCGACGCCCAGCTCGGTCGCGACCCTGCCGATGTACTCGGGCGTTCGCTCGAGTCCGGTGAGAATCCTCATGGCCGCGACGACGACAAGATCCCCGGCCAGTCGGTCATCGTCGGTCGCGACCGCCCGAGAGACGATGCTCTCCGCCTCCTCGACCAGTTCTTCGTCGTCGAGCAGCGTGGGCATGGACCGGAGTATCGCGGCGGCGGTCCGTCTGACATCTCCCGTGGAGGTCCACCGGAGGGCCGGACTCAACGTGGTCCCCAGTCCGGCTCCGATCGCCTCGGCGATGGCGTCCTCGAACGGGCCGTCGATCTCGTCCGCGATCAGGGCGACCACCTCGGCCGCCGCGTGGCTCGGGATCTCGAGACCTTCGAGTTCCTTCGTGTCCTGGCTGAGGCTCACCGCCTCCCGCGCACGGTTCCAAGCCTCCTCGTCGCTCTGGACGTTCCTGTCGGCGGCCGCGTCCCGGGCTTCGTCGAAAAGGGCTCTGGTCCAGCCAAGTTTCAGATCCGCGGTCATCTCCGCCATGAGAGTCCATGCCGCGGCGCGGTTTTCCCTGGGGTCTCCGGGACCGGTCAACTCGTCCAGGATCACCACCGCGAGTTCGTACACGCCATAGGTCCGGCCTCGGAACGCGCGCGTGCTGACATGGCTCAGCACTGTTTCGAGCGCCTCATCCCAGTGCTCGCTCCCCTTCGGATCCTCGCGCTCGTCGCCCGCGGTCAACCGATCGTATTCCTCCACCACCCGGTCGTCGCTCCACAAAGGACTCCTGGCCATCGCTTCGACGACGTCGCGCTCGCTGATTTCGGGGAACGTTTCCCGGAGGTGGTTCACCATCCGGATGACGTCCTCGATCTCGTAATGCCGCTCCTCGAGGCTGCTCCGATACGGTTGCAACGTCACCTTCAGATCCACGTCGGCCACGTCGGACGCGGTCACGTCACGGAGAACACGGCGGACCCCGCGAGGACTCCACCCGCCTCTCAGGTCGTCCGCCATCCGCAGGGCGGCCTCCGATACCGCGGCGGACTTCTGTTCGTCGGATCCGTGGGTGAAGTAGTGGATATAGCCGAGGATGCTGATCAGTCGAGTGGTCATGCCGGGCGGGACGCTCACCGGATTGAACCTGGTGAGCAACACCTTTCTCACCCACTCCACCGCGGGTTCATCCGGATCTCGCAACCACGGCGCCACATCCGTCGCGAACTCTGATCCCGCGACGACCAGCTCCGGCGTCCAGGACCGGATGCCCATGGGGTTGACCATGTCTTCCAGCGGGAAGGGCTCTCCACCGGGCTTCTCGCCGGACTCGTCCTCGGGGTCCAGCCGGAAGTCCTCCCCGATTTTCGACCGCCAGCCTTCGGCGGTGAGCCGCAGACCCACCGTGATCGCCTCGACGACATGGTTTTCGAAAGGACCGGCCAGTAGCGCGGAAACGCCCATGACCACGTTCGTCAGGTCGGTCACCCCCAGAGGGCGATCGTGGCTCGCGAGAGCCTCGCGCAGTGCGTCCAGGTCGTCGGCCAGGAGCAGCGCGTCTCTCGCGCGATCCAGCGCCGCGTCCGCTTCGTCCGAATCCCCGGCCACGCTCGACGCGAAGGCGTCCGCGGCTTTGCCGATCTTCGGTGGTGTCCAGCCGAGATCCAGTTCTTCGGCGATCTCCCCCAGAACCGCCCACGCGTCCTCGATGTTCTCCTGAATTTCCCCTGGAGCCAGCAACACGTCGGCGATCACCAGGACGACGTCGCCCAGGTCACGCTCGTTCACCTCGACGAGGTCGAGGCGAGCCGCGACCATCTCCTTCGCCAGCCCGAAGATCTTCGCGCTGTTCACCGGCGATCGGGCCTCCAAGGCGGCTTCCACGCGTGGCCCCGTTTCCCGGATGTCCTCCTCGGTCCATACCGGGCTCGCGGCCATGGCCGTGATGACGTCGGCGGCTCTCACATCGAAGTGTCGTTCGAGATAGAGCGCCACGGCCACGACATCGTCGATGATGTAGTCTCTGCGCTCCAGCGCCCTCCGACGCGCTCCGGCCGCCGCGTACGCCGAGGCGATCAGATCCGCGTCGGCATGATGGAGCTCATCGAGCGCGCTGGTTCTCAGTGTTTCGGCCAAATCGGTGGACAGACCGCGCTCCTGCCGCAAGCGGGCCACCAGCCGGGAGCCCTCCGGACGCGTCGTCCCCAGAATGCGCGCGACGCGGCGCGACCACTCGTAGATCTCCCTGAAGCCCTTGTCTCCCAAAGCGACAAGCCGATAGGTGACGGCATACTCGAGCGCTTCTCGCTGCTCCTTGGTGAGCTTTTCCAGGTCATGAGTCATCCTCACGATGGCCGCCGCGAGTCTGCGGTCGGAATCGTCCTCACGCAGGAAGCGCACCACTTCCCTTACCCTGTCCGGCTCGAGGCGGGGAGTCGGACGGGGATTGACGAGGCCCTCGATCAACCGGAGTTCCGCGATGTCGGCAGGTCGCTTGCCGCTCAGATCTCCCCAGAGATCGGCAGGTCGCTTGCCGCTCGGATCTCCCGGGAGAGGCGAGGACCGGCCGTCCGCGTTGGGGCCCAGGCTCCACTGGACAATGCGTTCGGTCTCCGTTCCCTTCCGATCGACGTAGGGCACCAAGCCGATCTCCGTCGTGCCGCGTTCGCCCACCACGACATTTCCGACGACGGGTTCGCCGTTCGTGTTCAGCGCGAAGACGAAGGGCCAGCGCAGATCCTTCAATTCCTCTCGCTGCTTCTTCGACAGGGAGCCGCCGGAGGACCCCACGAACAGGTAACCGATCTTGTCCGGCGATGGGATCACGTTCACCACGGCGCCCTGTCTCAGGATCACCTCCTCCACATCGCCTGTTTCCGTGCGCACGACTTCCGGCCTGATGTCGAACACCACCGCGGTCGCGCCTGGACCCGCGCCACGAGAGGAGAACAGTTCGGTGATCCTGTTCAACAGGTCGGCCCCGTCGTAGGGAGGCGCGACTTCCTTCAGTACGTCCTCGTCCTTGCCCTGGTGGACGACAGCGTCGTTCAGCAGATCGGTTATGCGTTTCCTGCCCAGATTCTCGGCTCCGCCGAGCCTGTTCACGGTGGCCCCGATGGTTTCTCCGAGCCTGGCGATCGCGGCGAGCATGTCGGCGGGCTTTGTGCTGCTCTCCTCCGGCGTGCCGGCGGGCTGTTGGGCGGTTTCCTCCGGCGTGGCGGTGGGCTTTTCGCCGCTCTCCCCTGGTTTGGCGGTGGGCTTTTCGCCGCTCTCCCCCGGTTTGCCGGTGGCGGTGGTCGGCTCACCGGCGTCCTCCAGCAGACCGTCCCCGGGCCCGACGTAGTGCGCTACGTACATCTCCGTCCTCATCACCGGCACAGCGCTCGAGTGCGCGGCACGCCATTCCGCCTGGAATCCGAATGCGCCCCGGTCGTTCACGACCTCGTTGAATTTGTAACTCCAGACGATCTCATCGGGCCGCTCGCCGGCGCGGGGTAACGTGATGCTGCGCGAGATGGTGAGATGTTCCGCTGTCGCCATCCTGAAGTTTCTGCGCATCGTGCGTGCGCTGCCCGCTCGTGCGGCACCCAGCCCAGCGGCGAGTCGCCGTGACACCTCGGGAATCGACGCCTCGCCGGCCCCACTCACGCTCGCGATCCAGGCGACCACCCGTTGCATGTCGGTGACCGTGTGGCCGATCGGACCGAGCCTGCGCGCGTCGAAATCGCGGGGAACGACCTCGTGCGCCACCCGCAGGAACTCCGAAGAAATCTCGGCGTCCCATGCGGAATTCCGCGCCGCGTCGATGTCCCGGAGAGCCACCTCCAGCCGCGCTTCCTTGTGCTCGTCCTGAGGGGGTTGTCCGACCGTCCCTTCGACCGTCCCGTCGTCCGGATCGGAGTCCGAGTCCGAGTCGGAGTCCGAGTCCGAAAAGACCGACGCCGTCCAGGCCCCGCGGTCGGCGGGATCCGGCCGTGATGCCCCGCCGCGAAGGGACATCGGCGGGGCATCGGCCGGCCGGCTGGTGCCCAGGTCCGACGCCATTTCCGCGGCGAGCAACTCCGCCTCCCGGAGGTTCACCTCCGGGTCCCCGGGGAGGGCCAGCCCTCTCGCGATCATTTCGGAGACACCGTCCGCCAGCCCGATCACCCCGCTTTCCGCCTCGAGTGTCCGGAGTGCGTCCGCATCGTGGTACCGCGAGGCGATTTCAACCGCTTGTTCCGACGCGGTGACCAGTTCCGCGGCCTTCTTCAGCGCGGCGGAATTCTTCGCCACCTCGTCACCGTCGGTGTGGTGCCAGGTGTCCGCCACGATCCACACCGCCGCATCGCGCAAGTCCCCCAGTGTTTCCGGGTCGCCATACGCGGACACGAACGCCCGCCCCTTGGAGAACAACTCCCGCCGCCCCGCCTCATCGAGGACAGCCAACCGGTCCTCCGCGAACGCACCCTCACCACGAATGACCGCCGGACGCCACCACGGCAACGCCCACGCCCGCAGCACCGGCTTAGCCCTCTCGCTGGGCGGAAGATAACCACCGCGCAAGCCCGTGGGCACCTCGGAAGGTCCGCCGGATTCGCCCTCCCTGGCCGGCCCGGCTTCCGGCGCGACCTCCTCCCAATCCGGACGCATCAGTCGCAGCCGCCTGGCGATACCTGCCGAGTATTCGCGCAACGCCTGGAGGTCGTGGGTGGTCAGCCCCTTGTCGGCGACGACGACCGCAAGGTCCGTGCGTTGTTTCTGACCGAGTTCCTTGAACTGGAAGGTCTGCTCCACGACCAGCCGGGCGTCGGTCATCGCCCCCCTGTCCCGGACGAGTTCGGGTCTCTCGCGTCTGATGTGGTCGGCGAACCGGCTGACATCCTCGAAGTGGTCCAGGTTCCTGCCGGGAGCGACCTCGGTGTTCAACCCCCGGCCGATCGCCTGAGCCACGTTGGCCTCCAGCGACGGATCCGCCATTCGGCCCATACCCGTTGCGCGAACGGAGTAGACCATCCGAGTGACGCTGGGGGGCAGGATGCGCCGGCCGGTGAGCACCCTCCAGTCGTGGGTGTACTCCACCGCCGCATCCGCACGGCCCAGGTCCGGGTCGTCGGCCGGCGGTCTCGGCAACCGGCCGAAGGCCGTTTGGAACCCTTCCTCCGTCCAGCCCAGGTCGAGATCCCTGGCGATCTCGGCCATGACCCTCCGCGCCTCCGCGATCTTCCAGCCCATGGGCTCGGGGCCGTCCAGGACATCGGCGACGATATTCATCAACGCCATCGAGAAATCGAGGTCATCGGCAATGACGTAATAGCTCACGAAATTCAGGACAATGGGGACAGCCGCGCTCATCAAGGCGTCCCGGTCCGCGTCGGACAGGCGACGGAGCCTGCGGCCCGCGCGAGCACCATCGGCCAGCACAAGATTCTTGGACCAGACCATGGTCCTTGCCATGGTCGCGACGAACTGCCGGATGTCGCCGTGGTATTCCCGTGCGTAGGACGCGGCGGCCCTGACGACATCATCGATCTCGTAGAACCTGGCCAGCCTCGGGCGACGTTCTTCGGCCGCGCCGCGCGCGAGGTTGCGCGTCTCCTCGGGGATCTCCGCCAGTTCCGGGGCGACGCGCAACCTCCGGCGCACCCCGTTGGGGGTCATCCTCGTGTTCAGGTCATCCGCCATGAAGGTGGAGATCTTCAGGACGAAGCCGTCCTTGTCTTCGGAGACCTCCTGCCGGGCATACCTGAGGACATCGTGCGCGGCGTTGTTCAGGCCGTCTTCGTCGAGGCGGTCCAAGTCGTGCCGCGCTATCAGCCGCACGCCCACACTCTGGTCTTCTCCGGGCTCCGGTTCAGGCAGGAAGGATTGTGCGAAGACCGCCTGCACCCTGAGCCTCGACCGCGTCCATTTTGTCCGTTCCAATGCCTCGGCCACGGTGCTCGCGGTGCGTCCGACCCGCAGGTGAGCGGGCAGCCAGGCGGTATCCGGTAGTGCCGTACCCAATGAGTCCGCCAGAGCACGGGAGTACTCGAAGGCGCTGGTACCCGAAGCGGTGGCCCGCCCGAGGTACTCCGCGACTATTTCGACGAGCGCCCGGACTCTCTCGGCCGAGATCTTCCGTTTGTCGTGCGTGGTGTCCACAATGGCCTCGGCCAGGGCCATGTTTCCCTTCCATCGTGCCCTGTCCGCCGCCTTCAGTTCATCCAGCGCGGTGCGCGCCTCGGTCCACCGGTGCTCCAGGTCCGATCTGGCCCATTCGGTCTCCGGGTCCTTCACCGCCACACCGCCGGGCGATGATGTCGTCGCTTCGGCGCGTTGACCTCGCCGGGGGTCGGCGTTGCCGACGACGACCGAGCCGTCCGTGGCGATGCCGATCGCATACAGGGCACGCAGGCCGTCGAGCCGGGTCAGTTCGGCATCGGTCAACCGGACGCCCGAGGAGTCGGTCACCGCGAATTCGACGTGCTCCCCCTCGTTCCCGGCTCCCGCACCCCCGGCCTTCCCGCCGACCGGGATGATGTTCAGCACGCGACCTTGAACGCTCCGGGAGCCGCTGCCCGGAACGAATTCGAAAATCATGGCGCTCGGGTACCGGCCCACCCCAGGATGTCTGAGCCTGCGATACAGTTCGTCCAGCCCGCTCCGGCCGCTGCCGACCGACTCCGCGGAGGTGTAATCCGGAACCGGAGTGGTCTTCACGCGGGGGTCCAACCGGGCCAGCCTGGCTCGATAGGCCTGCTGGAAGGCGAACGCGCCCCGGTCGGATCCGGTGAAGGGCAGATTGTCCGCCGGTTTCGCCGGGTTGGAGATCGTCACCTTGACCGTGGTCGCGTGCTGGCGGATGGATCGCGGCGGCACGCCCGCGGGCCGCAGGACGTCCAGGACCCTCCCGATCTCCCGGGCGATCCGGCCTCGATCGAGATCCTCCCTTTCGGCACTGACCAGGGCGACCAGGCGGATCATGTCGGCGATCGAGAACCGGATCCTGGCGAGCTTTCGCTCGTCCAACCATTCGTGCACCACCGCGTCCGCCTCGGCCAGGATCTTGTCGCCGATGTGAGTACTCCACGCCTCGTCGACCCGCTCGCGAATGTCCGGCTCGGACCACTTCGTCTCCAGGATTTCCGCGAGCACTGCCGCGGTCCGGAAGGGATCGCCAGTGCCGCTCTCGCCGTCACTGATGGACGCGACCAGACCGATCAGGTCGGTCATGGAGAAATTCAGGCCGGTGAGCTTCTTCCCGTTGTGATAGGTGTAGACCGCGACGCGGGCCCTCTTCATCGTCTCCGGATCGATCTCACGTTTCTTCGTAAGGAGTTCACGAAGCCCGTTCTCCGTCCATTTCGTTCCGAGCGCCTCCGCGAGGCCCATCGCCGCCTGCCGAACGCTCACCAGGCGCTTTTCGGTATCGATGAAATACGCGATGACCTTGACCATCTCGTCGACCGAGAACCCCATCGCGCCGAGCTTGGCGGGGTCGTGGTATGCGAGTACCTCGACGCGTACCTGCCGCAGAAGTTCCTCGTCGAGATCCTCCGCCTCCGCTTCGCCGAGGATCTCGACGAAATCAATCTCGGTCCAGCCCATTTCCAGGCTCGTGGCGATGTCGGCCACCGTCCGCAGCGCCGCTTCGATCCCTTGGCGATGAAGAACGTCGGCCACGATCACCACGACCCGGTCGAGGGAGCCGCTCTCCTTCAGGGTCTCGAACCCCAATCTGACCTGGATCACGGCCAGTGTCTCCGCCCGGAGGTCCTTCCATTCATACCCCTCGAATCCGCCGGGTAGTTCGCTCAGGTTGCCGCGCGCCACCTCGGCGCCTTCGGTCAGCGTGGGGTCGGTCCACTCGACCCGCGTGTGCGTCGTCTTGGGCGTCACTGTCCGGCGAATCCATCTCGGCAGCTTGCGAAGACGCTCGGTGAGCGGGAATCTGAGCGGAGTTATGGCGCGCAAGGCCTCGTCGCCCGGCATACGAGAAGTACCCAGCGCGTTGGTGAGCCCCACGGCGACCACCTGAATGGTGGAAGCGTCCAGGTAACCATCCTTCGCCAGAGTCGCCACCACACGGATCACATCGCCGGATGAATAGCCCCTTTCATGGCCGGCCTGCTCGTCGTGATACTTCCGGACCGCCCGCTCGGCCGCGGCCCACACCGTCTCACCGATCTCCGCCCTGGTCCGGGCGCGTGACAGGAAAGCGCGGAAACGTTGCGGGTTCCAGGACGAGTCCGAAACGGTGACCAGTTCCGCGGCCTTCTTCAGGGCGGCGGAATTCTTCGCCACCTCGTCGCCGTCGGTGTGGTGCCAGGTGTCCGCCACGATCCAAGCCGCCGCGTCGCGCAGGTCCCGCCATGTTTCCGGGTCGCCGTAGGCGGACACGAACGCCCGCCCCTTGGAGAACAACTCCCGCCGTCCCGCCTCGCCGAGGACGGCCAACCGGTCCTCCGCGAAGGCACCCTCACCCCGAATGACCGCCGGACGCAAAACCCACGATGACGCGGCCCGCTCCAACCGGAGGCCACGGGTCGTAGGCCTCCGCCCGGTCTCCCACCCCTTCGCGAGTGCCTTCGCCACCTCCTCGACGCCCAGGTCCCGCCCCAAGGTGGCCACCAGCCGTACCACCTGCGAGCCGGAATATCCCCTCTTCCGGACCAGTCTTCCCCCGTGAAAATCCCGGACCGCGGCCCGCGCCTCGTTCACTTGACCGGCGTCGAGTTCGTCCGGACGGAGGGCTGCCACTTCCGCGAGGAAACTGCGCCTGTCCCAACGAGATCCCAGTCCCTCCGCGATCTCCCTGGCCTTCTCCAACGCCGCGGCGTCCTTGGCCGCCTCGTCCCCGGCCGTCCGATGCCAGGTGTGCGCGACCACCGACACCACCGCATCGTGCAAATCCCCCAACGCCAACGGACTGTTGAACGTCAACACGAAGAGACGAGCTTTCCGCGTCAACGCCGCACGCTGTCGGTCGTCAAGAACACCCAATTCGTTGACCGAATACGCCGCCTCCCCGAGAACCGTCGCCCGGCGCCACCACGGCAACGCCCGCGCCCGCACCAACGGCTTGGCCCTCTCGCTGGGGGGAAGATAACCACCGCGCATGCCCGTGGTCCTCCGGGACGGTTCGCCGGAGTCGACCTCCATGGCCGACCCGGCGTCCGGCGCGGGCTCGTCGTGTTCGGTGTCCACCTCCATTGCCTCGGCCCCGGACTCCTCGTCCGACTCGCTTTCCGGCTCGTCGTCGCCCCCGGCTTGCGATTCCTCGTCCGATGGCTCGCTGTCCAGGCCCCAGGCGATTCCCGCCGAAATGCGGCGTTCGGAGACCGCGACCCCTTCGATCTGTTCGAGCCGGGCGGCCACGTAGGCGACCACTGTGGCCATTTGTGACAACGAAAGGCCATCGTCGGCCAGCTTCGCTTCGTCGTGGCTTTCCGCCACCGCCTCGAACGCCCGGTCCCACCGGTCCTCATCGACCAGCCCGGACTCCACGGCGTCCCCCAGCACCGCCCAGACTTCTTCCGGAGTCCACTGCGAGTCCAGGTAGTCGGCGAGCCTGCGCGAGCGCTTCTGAGCGGCCTCGAACGCGGCTACGCTGCTGTCCCCGTTGTGAATGTCGAGTCCGATCAACCCGAGCACGACCTCGTAGCGTTCGAGGCGAAGCAGGAGCAATGGATTGTGCGCACTCGCCGCGTGCGCGGTGGCGATCCGGCGGATCTCTCTCAACCTGGCGCCGTTCAACGTCGCGAACACTCGCCGCGCCTCGGCGTGGTCCGAGGCGATTCTCTGTTCCATCCGCTGCGAGCGTTCCGCGCTGCCAAAAGGGACCGTGGCCGTACCCGGAACCACTTGACCACTTCCCGAGGGTCCCGGCTCCGCCGGCCGGGAGGTGGTGCCGAGAACACTCGCGAAATTCACGGAATCCGCGCGCGCCTGGTTCTCACCGGAGGTGAGGATCCGGCCCGCGATCACCGTGACCAGGTCGAAACGCAGAGCCCGCTCGTCAAGACCGGTCCTGTCGTGGGTCTCGTGCACGATGGCCTGTGCCGCGCGGATCGCACGCGCGATCGCCAGAGGGTCCGTCCCGCGCAGCTTCTTCGCATCCTGACGGATCACGTTCACGATCCAGTCCCGCTTCAAGGTGCCCAGGCCGAGCCCGATGTCGACGAGCAACCTGCGAGCTGCCTCGGGACCTTTTTCCTTCCACTCCGCTATGAGGAGCTGGCGAACGGCTTGATGCAGTCGTGGGCTGTACCGGCGAAAATCACTGCTGTCCGGTACCAGGTCGTTGACGGACATCAGCACCTCGTCGAGGACGTCGTACTGGGACAGATCCTTGACCATCAAGGCCCGGCGCGCTGTCTCACGCGCTGTCCACGGGCGGGTCCCGGCTTCACCGCTCGTCTCCTCAGGCAGGGCTATGCCGAGTTGTGTCGCGAGGTCCCGGCCGAGTTTGAGCCCGAATTCGACGATCTCCTGCTCGGGCGGGAGAAGTTCGTCGGGGACCGCGTATCTGCCCCCCATCGCACGCGCGATCACCTTGGTCAACGCGGTCTGGCGAGCGGCGGCCACTCGGCCCAAATCCATGGTCGCCAACATGATGTGGGCCGAGCGTCGCATCAATAGGTCGCTGAGAGCCGCACCGACATTACTGAGGTACGTTTCCGCCTGATTCAGTGACTCGGGGATCCCGGCGATTCTCCACCGGTTGTCGAGGGCGTCCTCGATAATGGCGTGGCCGTTCGCGTTGAAGCCCACCGCGTGGACTCCTCCCGGACCACCCCGGCCACGGAAAGCGTCGGTGAACTCCTCAAGGGTCGAACGTCGCACCGCCGCGCCGTCGTACGTTCTCAGGACGAGTTGGTCGGTCCTGGCCTCCGCGTTCGCCCTCCCCTCGTTCGTAATGAACCAAACACCACCTGGCCCGTCCCGTAACGGACGGACGACGATCAGTGCGATCGCTCCTCGTCCGTTCGCCTGTACTCGCAGGCCCGTGTCCCTTATCGCGTTCATGCCGGTACCCATTGGTGCGAGGGAGCCGGAAACGACCTTGGCAGAGATGTCCGGTGCGGCGTGGTGCCCGTCCAGGAAGTTCAGCGCCGAGAAAACGTGCGTCGCGTCGACTCGCCTGACCAGGTCGCGGAAATCGGAATTCCACCGCGAGGTCCGGGCGAGGTCGTTCTCGCTCCACACCGCCTCGGGGGGCGCGCCACCCTCCATCACTTCCGCCTGCACCGTCCGGGACCTCGGCGCCCATCCGGTGCCCAGGTCGTCCGCGATCGCGCGGGCGAATTGAGGGGCATACTGCACACCGGCACCCAACAGCTTCTCCGCGACGATCCGGACCACGTCGTCGTAAAGACCCCTCTCCACCAGACGAGACCGGCGGTGGATCTTGTTCACCAGCGTGGACGCCTCGATCATCGTCCTCTCGCCGGGCGTGCCCTGTTCACGGAGCGCGGCAGCGACCTCGCGAACATGCTTTTCGGTCCAGTAAGCGTTGTCTCGCGGCTCGTTGGTCGTCAACGGCGCGATATCCGGGGACCGGTCCTTCACACCTTGTTTGCCGGAGGGCATTTCGGTCTTGGCCGGTTCTCCCGCCGACGCGGACGCTTGGGCACTCTCCTGTCGTATCCGCTCGGGTGCCGGGCGCATTTTGGGTGCCAACGCCTTCGGCATCAGCCGGCCCTTCAGCCGCCTGGACGGAACCGCGCGAGGGCGCACCTTCCTCGGTTTGGCCCGGTCCGCCGCGCCCTTGCGCTCGGCGGCCTCAGCCGGGTTTTCACCAGGGTTTCCCGGCTCCGGAGGCGTGACCTTGTTCGTCGTGACACGCTCGTCCGGCAACTCGGGGATCGGCGAAGTGGTCACCTTCGCCAAGTCGATGGGTGGCGTCGAAGGCGGCTTCACGTCATCAGGGAGACCACTTTGCCCGTCTGGCAGGGATTTGTCCGGCAAGTCGTCAGGGGTTCGGTCCAGCAGCGGTTCCCCGTGCGTGGAGATACTCGACACCGACGATGACTCGGACGAGAGGGACCACACATCGCTGTCATCCTTCCGCGAACTCGCCGAGCCCCCCAGACTCACCGTCTCGTCATCGGAGACACTCTCCGGTGGAATCTCGTGCGGGGGGATTTCCCCGCCATGGCCATGCGCCACGAACATCGGCCCGTGGCCCTGGGGACCGTTCCCGTCCAGACCGTTCCCCTCCAGACCACTGCCACCGTGGCCGTTCCCCTCCAGACCATTTCCCTGGAGGCCGTTGTTCTGGTTGCCTCGGAATCCTTCGGGACCTTGAGGGAGCGGGCCGTCGTTCCCGGTGCGGAAACCGTTGCCCGACAGGCCTGGGTGGTCGTGACCACCGTTCGGACCCGCCATCGCGGGTGGCACCGTCCGCGACCGGACCTGAGGGGGATTCCCACCGGGTTGGCCGTGCCCACCCGACTGGCCGCCGTGCCCACCCGGCTGACCGTTCCCGCGACCCGGACCGCTCCCACCACCCGGACCGCTCCCACCGCCCGGGCCATGCCTGCCACCCGGACCGCTCCCACCACCCGGACCGCTCCCGCCACCAGGGCCATGCCCACCACCCGGACCGCTCCCGCCACCCGGACCGCTCCCGCCACCAGGGCCAATCCCACCACCAGGACCGGGGCCGATGGGCGCGCCGCCACGGCCGCCGGGGAGAGGCCCCTTCTCCGGGAAGTCGTCGTCTCCGTCCGAGTCGTCACCGTGCTCGCCGTGACCTGCGTGCGTCGGGCCCTGGGAAGACACGAGCCCGGCCACGATGGCGGCGAGGGTGAGTTTGGTGACGAACGCACCGAAGAGGTGGCCGGCGACACGCCCGACCCCGGAGGACGCGCCCGCGGTGAAGTCGGCCCAGTTCGCCGTCATCTGGCCGGTCAGCCAGGCCGTGCTGAAGGTCCCGGTCAGGCCCTCGTGCATCCCCTCGGAGATGACGTGTGACAACTGGTGCGCGAAGACCCGGTGCCAGTTGCGCTTGCCGTTCGCCTTGGTGAGGGCATAGTCGATCATCTTCGCCAGCCCATGGCCTGCCCCGTGCGTGACCGGGGCCAGGAGACCGCCGACGAACCCGACGACGCCCGCGTCCTTGAGGTATTCGACGTTCCACTGGTGGCGCTTGTAGGGGCCGTCCTCCATGAACTGGATTCCCTGAGCCGCCACGGTGACCGCCATCTGGTTGCCCAGGCTGATGCCCATGCCGATGATGGCGGCCCGCCAGTACTGGTTGAGCTTGTAGAACAGCCAAAGTTTCTTCTTGACGTAGCCCACCACGTCCATGATCACGTCCAGGACCTCGCCCAGCCGGCCGCTGAACCACACCAGCGCCAAGGGCCCGAAAACGAAATAGGCGATCGCCGCCCATTTCATTTCCTCCAGCAGAATCGTCAATTCCAGAATGACGATGTATTTCATGTACTCGACATCGAGAGCGAGTTCTTCCAGCATTTCACCCAATTGCCGGAAGAAAACCCCCGCGGTGTCGATATAATTGTTCTGCCCGTCCACGAACGGCGCCATGCCCGCGGCGAAGGCCTGCGCGGCCTGGCCGTCGAAGGACGATCTCATCGTCGCGACGGCACTACGAAGGGCCGGGCCCAGCTTCTCGGAGAGCTGGTACCCGGCCTTGTACCATGCTTCGGCCAGCGCACGCAACAGGTCTTCGTTCGCGTCCGGGAACTCGTCCCCGGTCACGATCAGGAAAAACATCCGGAGTTCGTCGCTGGCCATAAGGGCCATACGCGTTGCTCCGTCTACCCTGAACTGGCCGCCTGGTTCGCGTCACTCTCGGCATCGGCGAAGGACCGTGCGGCCCTCGACGTCCGCACTCCCGATGTGCCGATGGCGTCGTTGAAAAGATTCAGGAAATCGACGCCGATTTGCTGGTTCGGCTTGTAGTTCTCGTCGAACTGCGCGCCCATCGTCCCGGTGCCGCCCGCGTACGCGCACGCCTGAATCGCGTTGAGCAGATCGGTCCTGATCTGTTGTGCCTGCTCCGCGATCCGCTCGAGGTCCACCCCGCCCGCTTTCAGGGCTTCGACGTCGACGTAGGTCCGGTCGTCACTCATCGTTTCCGCCCTTCGGGTTCGTGATGTCGGCGAGCATGTCGCTCAGGTCAGGGCCGTTTTCCAGGATCTGCTGGATGTCGACGCCTTCCGGCGCGACGCCCGCCGCCAGCCCGGTCACCGCCTTCATCGACTTGTCCTGCGCACGGGTGATCACGTCGACCACCTTCGCGGCGAACTCCTTGGGCGCGAGATCGCGCCAGCGGTTCCCGGAGAACGTCAGCTCGGTGAGCCGGCCACGGCTGTCCACCGTGGCCTTGATCATGCGGTCCTTGGTCGTCGCGCTCGCGGTGACCTCCCGCATCTCCCGGGCCGCCTCCGCCATGCGCTCCCGCTGTTCCCGCAGATTCGCGAGCATCGCGGCGATGTCGTTGTGCATGGAGTCGAACATCGCGCCCCACCTTTCTCCCGATAGTCGAAAATCAAGCGGATCCGGACGCTTCCGCGGACGCGGTGCCCCCGGTGGCTTCAGCCACTTCGGTGGCCCCAGTGCCTTCCTTGGTCGCGGTGGCTTCGGCACGCTTCTCCGGCGCCTTCCGCCGCGAGGCGGCCCGCACATGGACATGCTGGGGGGCCAACGGCTCGTCGGTCACCGGCTCGCCGTCCGGCCTGCCGATCACGCCGTTGCCGACCGCGTTCTCGATGCCCCAGACCTTTTCGTCCTCCGACAACCAGGTCTGGCGTTCCCGTTCGCGTTCCTTGGCGGCGCCGCCCATGCCCCCCATGGCGCCCATGCCCCCCATGCCGCCCATCATCGGCGGGATCATGGGCGGCATCACCGACGCGCCACCGGCCTGGTTCAGACCGGAAGTCAGGCCTTCATGGCCACCACCGGAACCGAGATCACCGGACCAGTCGGCCCAGCCCTCGCCCGAACCGCCGAGTGCGCCGCCGCTCGTGGCCGCTTCACCCGCGCCGGGTGCGCCACCGAATCCACCCGCCGCTCCACCCGCGCCCGGTGCCCCACCGAATCCACCGGCCGCTCCACCCGCGAAACCGCCCGCGCCACCGGCTGCGCCGCCCGGTCCCGGCGCACCCGCGGCGCCGCCTGGCGGGATGGACAAGCCGTTGTGGGTCAACGAGGGGAGTTCGGGTGCCGCGCCAGGAGGGGGTGGCACCCATCCCTCCGGCGTGGTGTTACCGCCGCTCTTGCCGCCCGGCGGCGGGACGAACAGGTTCTCACCGGTCGGTGGAGGCTCGTACCCGCTGTACTTGTTGTTCGTGCCGAGGGTGCCGTTCGGCGAGAGCGACGGGGTGAAGCCGCCGGGCGGATAGGGAAGCGGGCCGGCGTCGGAACCGCCGGGCGGTACGGCCAGGAAATTGTTCCCCGGACCACCCGGCGCGTTGGCCGGATTGTCGTTGCCACTGCCGTCCCCGCCCTGCGGGTTGAACGGGTTGTAACTGTCACTGCCGTTCGGGGGCGGACCGAAATCGCCACCGTCCCCACCCTGCGGGTTGAACGGATTGTAATGGTCACTACCGTCCGGAGGAGGACCGAAATCACCACCGTCTCCGCCCGGCGGAGCGTGGTAGTCACCGCCGCTGCCGCCCGGAGGGGGAAGAAGGGGAGGAGGATTGCCACCCGCGGAGCCCCCTCCCGACGGCGGTGGTGAGCCGAGCGTGGGCGGCTTGATGTCGTCGACCTTGGCCAGCGGCCCCCGGGCCTGTTCGTAAACCGCTTCGAGCTGGTTCAGCAAGTCGCGGGCCTTGGTATCGAGCGACTTCAACCGCATGATGGCGAAATCCCTTATCTTGGCGTTGAAGTCGTCCCAGGTCGCCTTGCTGCGCAGATCACCCTTGATCGGCGGAAATCCGGGCGGCGGTGTCGGCGCCTTCCCCATGTCATCGAAATTGAAGTACCCCCCGGGGCCGAGTACTTTCCCGACATGAGTCGCACCAGTGAATTGGTCTGTTTCCAGGTGGTCGACCCAGGCACCGCCCTCGTGTCCGTTGATCGTCGAGTCGAACCCGGCGAGCGTCTTGTTGATGTAGTCCTCGCCCCCCGCCTGGTTTCCGATGTAATGATTGAGAACGTATTGCGGTGTGCCGGCGATCAGCCCCATCCCCCAGATGTAACGGTGGATGCTGTCGGAGATGTACTGGGTTGCGTCGGTCACCGCGTTGTACAGATCGTTCCGGTGGTCGTACCACAGTTGGGCCAGCGAAGAGGCGACGTAGTAAAGCCACTCCGCGATCAGGGCCAGCATGGCGGAGGTGTCGGCGGGCGTCCGTTGCGTGATCTGGCCGTGCACGTCGTGCATCACGTGCCTGATCCGCTCGAGATTCTGCTGGATGGCGAACGCGGCCCGCCCCCGGAAAGCCGCATCCTGACTGTCCAGGGCGTTTATCCAGGACTGCAGGGTCTTCTCGTTCTGGTCGAGCCAGCTCGTGTACTGGTCGACGAGTGCCTTGACCTCCCACACCTGGCTGGTATCCATCGCGCCGAGCTTGCCTTGCGCCAGTTGCGGGATGAGAGCGTCGATTTCGTCCAGGGCCTTGGTCCACGTCGTGAAGGCCGGAGTGTTGATGTTGGCACCGTAAAAGAACTTCTGGAAAGCGCTGTAGTTGCCGAAGGTGGCCGTCGGCCAATCCTTGTCCGATTCGATGTGCGCCAGGAAGGAGCCGGCGTCCTTGTTCGAATCGGTCGGCGACAGCGGCGCTCTCAGGTCGTTACCCAAGCCGGTCAGGGCGACGAGAACCTGTTCGAAGGTCAACCTCGAATAGTCTCTGCCGTCCGGCAGCTTCAAGGTCGAATCATTGTTGTCAGGCATGGCCAGTCCCTCGATACCGTCTCGGAGAACCGCTAGTTCTTTCCGCCGGTCGACCCGCCACCGAACGCGCCGTACGCGCCTGGATTGGTTTGACCACCGCCGGTGTTGAGGTCCGGGAACTCGGTCACGAACGTGGTGAAGTCCATCTGGGCGAGATCGTTGGTGTCCTTGAAGACCATGGTCGCCAGAGTCAGCGCGTTACCCATCAGCGACAGGGCCACCCGCATTTTTTCGTTGACCCCCGCCACCGACTGGCCGAAATTCTTCGTCCAGGCGGCGACATCACCCGCCGGTCCCCAGTTCGAGTTCCCGGCGTGAACGGTCAGGTCGACGTCGAGTGCCATCGTCGGGGTACTCGCCGCATTCTTGGTCAGGCTGTCGTCCATGTCGTTCACCACGCCGGTCAGTTTCCGGTACTGGCCTTCGTCGAAGGTCAGGTTGCCGCCGCCCGAGGTCGCCTTGACGGGCGGAAGCCCCTTCTTGCCGCCGGTGTCACTTCCCTTGTCACCGGAACCGCTCCCCTGGCCACCGGTGTCACTTCCCTTGCCACCGGAACCATTTCCTTTGTCACCGGAGCCATTTCCTTTGTCACCGGAGCCGCCCGACCCGGTCTGTGGCGCGGGCACCGACTTGGTGAAACTGGCGGGGGACATCTTTTCCGGGACGACGAGCCTCCGCGCCAGAGGCTGCTGCGGTTCCGCACCCGGCGTGACGGGCGCCGGCTTGTCCTGAACCCTCTTCCCCGCCTGCATCAGCTGCGGTTGCGCACCCGGCGTGGGGGAAAGCGGCTTCCCCTCGACCGTCATCGCCGATTGCATCGGCTGCGGTTTTTCCGACTTGGAGAACGGCTTGAGCTGGTCCGCCGAGCTCGTCGTGTCCGGCGCGGTGGCCACCTGCACCGGTGAATCGTATTTCCCCGCCGTGCCGGTGTCCGGGGAACAAGTGTTCCCTGCCGTGGAATCCGGCGCGGCGTCGTGGCTTCCGTTCCCCGGTGGGGTGGTATCCGGCGATTGCTGCACCGACGGGTCCCCCTGCGCCGACGGGTCCCCCTGCTGCCCCGGGTCCGGCTGCGCGGCCTTGTCGTCACCCGTGCACTGACAGCAGCAACAGGAACCGTCGTGCCCGCCCACGGACGAGTTCGGCGCCACCGCGTCCGTTCTGGCGGTCGTCAGGATGTGGCCGGCGGGGTGTCCAATGTCGTCGGCCGGCGCCGTGGCGGCCACGACATGGTGGCCCATCGGTGTCTCGAGCGGTTGGGCGAGCTGGCCCGGCACGGCCGGAACCATCGCGGAATCCGACGCGGGAACCGAGGCGTGCAGGGGGTGCACCGGTACGGCCGCGGATTCCGCGGAATCCGCGGAAGGCATCACGGCATACGCGGGGTGCAGCGGTACGGCGTGGAGTGCCGCGGAATCCGGGACGGGAGCCGCCACGGCATGTGCGGTGTGCGCGGGTGCGCCGGGGCCCGGGGTGCCACCCGCGGCACGCATCGGCGTGCTCGGCGCGTCCGGTCCCGGTCCGAAGCCGTCCGCGACCGGTCCGGTGAACGGATGGTCGAGCGCCGGCCCCACGGGCTGCCCGAGGGGTTCTTCCACGACGCCGGGTGCCTCCGGTTCACCCGGCATCATCGGCGCCATCGGCACATACCCCGTCGAAGGCACGCACTCGGACGGCACCTGTGCGGGCTTCCTGGCCCTGGGCATCGGTCCCCGAAGCTGGGTGTCCATGACACGTCTCCTTTCCGCTGGCACACCGCGTCGCAAGCCCACGATGTCCTCGTGGACCCGCGGTCCGCGTTGATCAAGCCCGCGGCGGGATCACCGCCACGGTCACTTCCGCCGGGCCCGGGACGCCCGGGCCCGGCCTTCGACCGTCCACAACGGACTTACTGGATGAAGATCTTCGTGCCGGTGTAGTCGCCTTCCTTGAAGATCTCGTGCACGTCGATCGACCTGAGCGTGTCGGCGTTCAGCTTCGTTCTCATGTCCTCCATGCTGGCGTTCCAGGTCCGCTGCTGCTCCTCCCACAGCGGCGCGACCTTTCCGTGCACCGAGTCGGGAATGTTCCGCAGGGCCATGTTGAGGTCGTCGACCATTTGGCCGAGTTCGCTGACGGCCTTGTACAACTGCTCGTTCAGTTCGAGGAGACCATCGTGGTTGATGTCGAAGGAGGTCATGTTCGTCTGCCTTTCGGTGCTCGGGGTCGGTCAGCTCTGTTGCGCGGTGTGGGTCGACACGCCGCGGAGGACCTTCAAGTTGTCGTTGGCCTTGCCGTTGAGGTCGGTCAACGCACCGATGACCTGGTTGAAGTCCGCGGTCCAGTCACTGATCCGGGCGGCCAGCTTCTGTCCCGACGCGGAGTTGTTGACCACCGGCAAGGCCGCGGACATGGCCTGGACCTCGCTGTTGAGGTGATTCATGTTCTGGATCGCGGTCTCCGTCGCGTTGATCACCGCGATCAACGTGGAGTCGTCATATCCGTACTGTCCGTGCATGTCGTCCACGACAGTGCCTCCTTGTTTTCCGAACTATTGGATGACATCGAGCGGCGGCCCGGTCGGCAGCAGATCCAGCAGTTCGGCCGGCACCAGTTGTGCCGACCGCGCCGGAAATCCGAGCGCCTCGGCCGCGTCCTCACTCGCCACGGGGAACTTCGCCCCCGCTTCGGTGATGAGGTAGATCCCCGCGCCGGCGATCCCCGGCGCGGGACGGGTCCGGGCCAGGAAACCGCCGCCCGGGGCCACCTCGACCCGGTCGGCCACCCGGCCGTCGCGGGTGAGCCCCGCCTGGCCGCCGCTTTGGCCCGGTCCGTTCAACGGCGGAGCCGACACCAGGGACGCGGCGGTCCCGTCCCACCGCACACAGGGCATCCGCGAGCGCGTGTCCATCGGTGTGGGCGGCTGCGGCGGGAGTTGTGACTGCCACGGCGGAGCCGGCAGCACATGTTGCTTCGCCAGTTCGGCCGGGGTGGTGCGCAGCGGCGTGAGGCCACCGCGAGGGTCGGCACCCACCAGGGCCCCGACGGTCCCGCTGACCGGGATCAGGCCGCCGGGCGCGGCGGCGAACAGCTTGTCCCCCACCGCGTCGGGCACGGTGACCAGTTGCCCGGTCGTGGTCGGCGCCCCACCGACGAGGGGTCCCTGTCCGTCCCGGTCCAGCGGCGGCGCCCCGAGATCGGGACCGGCGGGAAGAGTGTTGAGCCAGGCGGCGTCGACCGCCATCGCGGTGGTCGGGTCCAGACCGAGCGCGCGCGGCACCCAGGCCTCGGTGATCCGCGACACGGTTCCCTGCCACACCAGGTAGAGCTGCTCGCCCACGCGGACCAGCAACGCTTCGCCGACGGCGGAGGGCCGGACATCCGGCATGACACCGACCGTCACGGCGACGGTGGGCCCGTCCTTGCCGGAACCCGCGCACACCGTCCACGGTTTGGCAGACCCGCCGGACACGGTGGGCAACGCGTCCGGGGCGCCGAGGATCCCGATCGGCGCGCCCTTGGGAATGCGCGCCAGGTCGCTGTCCCGGACCGAGGCGGTCGACGGGTTGCCGTGGACCAGCAGCCGGGCCGAGGCGTAGTTGAGCACCGGCCTCAGCACGTCGCCCAGCAGCAGGTAACGGTTTCCGTTGTCCTTGTCCACGATGAGCGTTCCCGGCTTGCGCCAGGAGTTCCCGCTGCCCATGCCGGTGAACAGCCCGATCGCCACGACCGCGGCGACGACGAGAATGGCGATGGCGACACCACCGAGCATCCCGGTGGAGGTCCGGCGCAACGGGCGTTCCGGCGCGTCCGGCTCGGCGCGCAGCACGGCCGCGACGAGCCTGCCGGCCAGGAACGCATGCGCGTCGGCCTGGTCACGCCTGTTGTACATCGCCAACCTCCCTTCTCTTCCGCACACGTGTCCGGTCGCGCGGACAGTTCACGAGGGCCTCACAGCCACGTACTCGCCCAGCCGTAGAGACCGGTCACCGCCAGCACGAGCGGCATGATCGCGAGCGCGCACGCCCAGTGGAGGATGTCGCCCCAGCGGCCCCAGCGCGGCACGAGACGGCGCCCGGGGAGCATCTGCGCGCCCGCGAGGCCGAGCCCGGCCAGTGCCAGCAGACCGACGAGTACGCACAGCCGTCCCAGCAACGGAAGAGCCATGCTCCAGCCCAGGGTGAGCGCGACCAGCGACGCCGCGGCGGGGACGAGCGCGGAAAGGCGGTGCCAGATCCCGGTGAACTCGCGTGCCTGCAACAGAAGCAGCACCGCGGTCACGCCTGCCAGCGTGCTCCGGTCCCATCGCGGCACCGGCGCGAGCACCAGCAGCGCGCTCGTGTTCACGGCGCCGAGCACCGCGAGGAACGCGGTGAGATGGACGTCGGCGAGCGCGGCGCGGTCGAGAACATCCTTGCTGGGAAACGGATCGAGACCCTGCTGGAACTCGTCCGGCGTGGTCGGGACCGGTTCCACGGACAAGCCGCCGAGCCAGGCGGCCAGTTGCGGCGCGAGTTTGGTGAGCGCGAGGCTCACGGCCATCACGACGGACGCCGTGGCGGGCGCGTCCAGTCCCGCCAGTACCGCCAGCAAGCCGCCCAGCGCGGTGAGCACGCCACCCGCGGCCAAGGCGAGGAAGACCGGCCGGGCCGAGCCGAGCAGCGCGCGGGCGAGGACGGCGGCCACCGCGACGGCCGTACCGGCGGTGAGCACGCCCGGACCGCCGGAGATCTCCGGCGGGGCCCCTCCGCTGGGCATCGCGAGCCCGGCGACACCGGCCGCCACCACCGCCACGGTGGCGACCGCGGCCGCGCCGCGCCGCTCTCCCGCCAGTTTGGCCAGCATCGCCGCGGCGGCCAGCAGCAGCAGGCTCAGGCCACCCGCGCCGCCCGCGATCATCGTTCCGGTCCCGGCGAGGGTGGTGATGAACACCGCGAGCAACCCGCACAGCGCCGCGACGACCAGGCAGGCCCGGCGGGTGAACGCGGGCCGCCACCGGTCGTTGCGCGCCGACAGTCCGGTGTGGACACCGTCGATGAGGTCGTCGAAATCGGCCAGCGGCAGTTGGTCGTCGCGGGGCCTCAGGTAGAGCACGTCGCCGTCGTAGAGCCCGGCCGCCGCGGCGCCGAGATCCTCGTCCAGCGGGACCTCGCCGAGCCGTTGCAGCACCCAGCCGTCGTGCGCCATGCCGGTGGTGGCCAGCGCCGGATCGAGATGCCCGAGCACGGTGGGCATGAGGTCGGCGATCGGCACGTGCGCCGGCACCGCCAGCTCGACCCGGGACGAGGGGCCCCAGATCGTGAGCCGGCACATCTCACCCGAACCGCCACCGGTGGCCGGTGGACTCGGAGCTGGTTTGGTGACCGCCATATTCCGTACACGCCGGACGCGGCGCCGGGAGTTCACTGGCCGGACGAGACGGCCGCCGGGGTGAAAAAGCCGTGCCGCCAAGGAACAAAGGGTGGGCGTAGGTGATCCGGTGACCGGCGGGAAACCCGGCATTACACCGGAATTCACGCATAAATGAACCGTGGAGGCCACCCGGCACCGTGTATTGGAGCGAGCAGAGGATCGACGAGGAGCGCTCGCGTAGATGACCACGACGTTGTTCCGCCGGCCGGCCAGGGAAAAGCCGCCGGAGATGCCGGCCGGGGAATTGTCCCTGCAGGAACCTCCGGCGTTGCCGGAATCCGTCGGCCGGGACTTCATGTCGGCGCTGATGATGCTGCCGATGATGCTCGGCAGCGGCGTGTTCATGCTGGTCTACCTCGGCCAGACCAAGCCGCTGCTGGGCCTGGGCATGTTCGGGCTGATGGCCGTGATGGCGGTCGGCATGTTCCTGACCCAGATGGCGCGCGGGGGCGCCGAGCGCCGTCAGCGCATGCGCGGAGAACGCCGTGACTATCTGCGTTACCTGGGACAGGTCCGGGCGCAGGTGCGCGCGGCGGCGGTGCAGCAGCGGGAAGCGCTGACCTGGCGTCACCCTGACCCGTCCGGGCTGTGGTCGGTGGCGATGACGGGACGCCTGTGGGAGCGACGGGCCTCGCACGCCGACTTCGCCGAGGTCCGCGTGGGCACCGGCCCGCAACGGCTGGCGCTGACCATGGGACCGCCCTCCAGCAAGCCGATCTCGGACCTGGAGCCGTTGTCGGCGCGGGCGCTGCGCCGGTTCACCAACGCCTACACCACGGTGGCGGGCCTGCCGACCGCGGTGTTCCTCCGTGGCTTCACCAAGGTGCGGTTCAGCGGGGACGAAGAGGCCATCCGCGGTGTGGTCCGGGCTCTGCTGGCCCAGCTCGTGATCTTTCATTCGCCGGAGGACCTGCGGGTGGTGTGCGCCGAATCCGGTCGCGTCCCGTTGTGGGACTGGGTGAAATGGCTGCCGCACGCGCAGCACCCGGTCGAACAGGACGGCGCGGGCCAGGTGCGGCTGCTGGCCGATGGGGTGGACGCGCTGACCGAACTGGTGGACGCCGAACTCGACGAGCGGGGCCGGTTCGAGCCCGCGGCCTCGCCGAGCCGCGAGGAGCCCTACGTGGTGATCGTGCTCGACGGGGTGACCGTGCCCGGTGAGTCGCGCCTGGCCGGTACGGGCTACCGCAACTCGATCGTGCTGGACCTTTCCGACGCGCTCGAAGGCAGCGTGGCCGGCAGTTCCGCGCTCCGGCTGGACGTCACGGCCGAGACGATCGAGATGGTGCGCACCGACCGCAACGGCCAGGAGATCCGGACCCTGCTGGGCGTGCCCGACCTGCTGAGCCTTCCCCGCGCGACCTCGCTGGCGCGGGTGATCTCGCCCTACCGGCTCGGCGGCACCTCCGAGGTCGCCGAGCCGATGGTCGGGGATTTCGAACTGCCGCGCCTGCTCGGGGTCGCCGACCTGGACACCTTCCAGCCGCAGACGCTCGCGCGGACCGCGCTGAACCGGGAGCGTTTCCGCATCCCGGTGGGCGTCGCCGAGGACGGCTCACCGGTCGAGCTCGACATCAAGGAGTCCGCGCAGGGCGGGATGGGCCCGCACGGGCTGCTCATCGGCGCCACCGGTTCGGGCAAGAGCGAACTCCTGCGCACGCTGGTGCTCGGCATGGCGATGACGCACTCCTCGGAGATCCTGAACTTCGTCCTGGTCGACTTCAAGGGAGGCGCCACCTTCCTTGGTCTGGACCAGTTGCCGCACACCTCCGCGGTGATCACGAACCTGGCCGACGAGGCGCCGCTGGTGGTGCGGATGCAGGACGCGCTCAACGGCGAGATGATGCGGCGGCAGGAACTGCTGCGCGCCTCGGGCAACTACAGTTCCCTGCTGGACTACGAAAAGGCCCGGCTGTCCGGAGCGCCGCTGGACCCCCTGCCGACGCTGTTCCTGGTGGTCGACGAGTTCAGCGAACTGCTGGCGTCCAACCCCGATTTCGGCGAGTTGTTCGTCATGATCGGCCGACTCGGCCGGTCACTCGGAGTGCACCTGCTGCTGGCCAGCCAGCGCATCGACGACGGCCGCATGCACAAGCTGGAAAGCCATCTGTCCTACCGGATCGGCCTGCGGACGTTCTCCGCGATGGAAAGCCGCGCGGTGATCGGTGTGCCGGACGCCTACCAGCTTCCCAGCGCGCCGGGCAACGGCTACCTGCGCAGTGACGTGGCGACCCTGATCCGGTTCAAGGCCGCCTACGTGTCCGGGCCGCATCGCCGCCGGACCCGCGAGCAACGGCAGGAGGAGGTTCGCCGTCAGGTCGTGCCCTTCGGCGTCGGACGGCTCGCCGCGCCCGCCGAACCCAAGGCCGAACAGGCCTCCGACACCCGGGAAACCGGCGAGTCGGTGCTTCAGGTCGCGGTCGAGCGGCTGGCCGGGTTCGGGCCGCCGGCGCACCAGGTGTGGCTGCCCCCGCTGGCCGATCCGCCCGCGCTGGACCAGCTTCTGCCACCGCTCATCCCGGACCCGCGACGGGGGCTCGTCGCGCTGGACTGGCCGGGCGCGGGGCGGCTCACGGTCCCGGTCGGCGTGGTGGACAAGCCGTTCGAACAGGCCCGGGACCTCTATCAGGTCGACCTGTCCGGACCCGGCGGGCACGTCGGCATCGCCGGCGGCCCGCAGTCGGGCAAGAGCACGCTGCTGCGCACCCTGATCACCGCGATCGCGCTCACCCACACCCCCGCCGAGGCGCAGTTCTACTGCCTGGATTTCGGCGGCGGCACCCTGGCCGTGCTGGAGAACCTGCCCCACGTCGGCGGCATCGCGGGACGGTTGCAGGCGGAACGAGTGGCCCGCACGGTCGCCGAGGTCCAGACCATCCTGCGGAGGCGGGAACGGGTCTTCGCCGAGCACCGGGTGGAGAGCATGGCCGCCTACCGGGAGCGCCGTGCGGCGGGCGAGTTCGCCGACGACCCGCACGGCGACCTGTTCATCGTCGTGGACGGCTGGGGCTCGCTGCGGACCGAATTCGAACAACAGGACCTCGCACTGCGCCAGCTCGCCCAGCGCGGCCTGTCCTACGGGGTGCATCTGGTGCTCACCACCAACCGGTGGTCCGACGTACACAGCGCGCTGCGCGACCAGCTCGGCACGCGGCTGGAACTGCGGCTCGGCGACGCGATCGACTCGGTGATCAACATGCGGAAGGCCGCGGAGGTGCCGCAGTCGCCCGGTCGCGGACTCACCCCCGACCAGACACACTTCCTCGCCGGAGTACCCCGGATCGACGGCGTCGCCGGCGTCGAGGACATCGCCGAGGCGACCACGGACTGCGTGCACGCGATCCGGGAAAGCTGGCCCGGACCCGCCGCGCCCGAGGTCCGGATGCTGCCGGCGGTGCTGCCCGTGGACGAGCTGCCCGCGCCCGGACCGGGCCCGAGGGTGGCGCTCGGCTCGGGCGAACTCGACCTGCAGCCGGTGTGGCACGACTTCGGCGATCGCCCGCACCTCACCGTGGTCGGCGACAGCGGCAGCGGCAAGACCGCGGCGCTGCGCCTGATCGCCCGCGCGATCACCCGGGTCCATCCCCCGGACCAGGCCAGGATCGTGGTGATCGACCCGCGCCGGACCCTGCTCGACTCGGTGCCGGAGGCCTACCGGCACGGGGTGGCGGTGTCCGGTCCCGCCGCGGCCCAGCTCATCCTCTCCGTCGCCGGGCCGCTCAAGGAACGCGTGCCCGGCACCGACATCTCCCCCAGCAGGCTCCGCAAACGGGACTGGTGGCAGGGCCCGGAGATCTTCATCCTGGTCGACGACTACGACCTGATCCTGGGCGCGCGGAGCGGGCCGCTCGATCCCCTCGTCGAACTGCTGCCACAGGCGGGAGACGTGGGCCTGCACGTGGTCCTCGCCCGCGCGGCCGCCGGGTCGGGCCGCAGCAGCATGGAACCGGTGATCCGGCGGTTGCAGGAGTCCAACACCCCCGAACTGGCGTTGTCCATGCCGCCCAACGAAATGCCGTTGCTCAACGGGGTGCGGGGCAAGCAGTTGCCGGCAGGCCGGGCGATCCTGGTCACCCGCCGCGACTCGACCGGTCTGCAGATCGGCTGGGTCGAGGAGACGACATCGTGACAAGACCGCGACCGCTCGCGGCGCTCGTCGTCCTGGCCGCGCTGGTGCTCGGCGTGCCGGTCCCGGCGAATGCGGCGGAGCCCACCGGCGCGTGCACGCCTCCGGCGGAACGCGCGGTGGACCACAAATCGTGGGCGCAGGTGCGCATGGCCGCTGACCGGGTGTGGCCGCTGACCAGGGGCGATGGCATCGTCGGAGTGGTCGACACCGGGGTCAGTGCCGCCGCGCCCGCCCTGGCGGGCGCGGTGCTGCCCGGCACCAACCTGGCCGGTGGCCGGGGTGACGACGACTGCTTCGGACGGGGAACGTTCATCGCGGGACTGATCGCGGCGCGCCCCGGCAGCGCGCCGTTCGCCGGGATCGCGCCCGGCATGCGGATTTTCCCGGTGCGGGTGACCGACGACCCACCCAAGATCATCGACCACGCCGCCCTGGCTCGCGCCATCGCGAACGGGATCCGGGCGTCGATGGACGCCGGTGCCCGGGTCGTCGCGGTCGGCCTGGTGGCCACGCTGGACGTACCCGAACTGCGGGACGCGGTGGCCGAGGCGGCACGGCGGGACGTGCTGGTCGTGGCGTCGGCCTCGGTGCCGAGGAAGGGGCAACTGGCCTTCCCCGCCAGGCTGCCCGGCGTGCTCGCGGTGGCTCCGCTCGGACGGAAGGGCCCGCTGTCCGATCCGGTGTACGGGGCGGATCCGGGCTTGGCCGCGCCCGCCGACGACCTCGTCAGCATCGCCCCGCGCGGCGCGGGTCAGCGCTCTGGGTCCGGTGCCGAACTCGCCGTGGCCTACGTCGCCGGCGCCGCGTCGCTCGTCCGCGCCTACCACTCGACGCTGTCCGCGCCCCAGGTCACCGCCCGCCTGCTCGCCACCGCGGACCAGCCGGCGAAACCCTTGCCGGACAAGCTGGTCGGGTACGGCGTGGTCGACCCGTTCGCGGCGGTCACCAAGATCCCCTCCACGGACGCGCCCAAACCGCCCGTAGCCGAGCACCTCGCACTGCCGGTGGTCAAGCAGCCGGACCGCGCGCCCGCTTACCGCGCGCTCGCCTTCGCCGGCGGTGCCGCCGCGCTCGGGCTGCTGATCGCCGGGCCGGTGCTGATGGCGGTGTCCGCGCGGCGCCGCGGCTCGTCCGGCGCGCCCTGACACGCCGGAGGAGGGTTATCCCTACCCGATCATGGACGGGACAGCCCGCCGGAATCAGCGGGACGGCACCCCGCGGGAGAGGGACAGACCCGACGACTTCGGCGGCTCCAGCGGACACGATGTCTGAGCGAAATCAACGTTCTCTCCCTCGAACGAAGCTGGAATTGGACCGAAATGCCTATCCTGGACGAAGTCATTCGGGCTCATGGCGCCGCCTTGCATTCCTACGCCTCCCGGCTGACCTCCGATCGGTATACCGCCGAGGACATCGTGCAGGAGACCTGGCTTAGAGCCTGGCGCAATGTCGACCGCCTCACCGAAGATCGCGGGTCGGTGCGCGCCTGGCTGATGCGGGTCGCCCACAACGTCGCCGTCGACCTCTATCGAAGCCGTCAGGCGCGGCCCACCGAGGTCGAACTGCCCGAGCAGGAACTGGAAAGCGTCGCGGTGATGCCGAGCCCGAGTGAGGAGGTGGAAACCCGCATCGTCGTCGGCAAGGTCCTGGACCACCTTTCCGCCGTGCACCGCGCGACCCTGGTGGAGGTCTATTTCGCCGACCGGACAGCGCTTTCCGCCGCGTCGGTGCTCGGCGTTCCGGTGGGCACGGTCAAGAGCAGGGTGCACAACGCCTTGCGCCTCATTCGCGAAGACCTGCGGGTCCCCCTGGCCGAGGCCGCCTGACGAGAGGTCACCCGCGCTCCTCCAGGCCTGCGACCAGGCTCGATCCACGCACCCCAGGCAAGTACTTGCCTCGACGGAAAGTGACATGGTACTTTCCTCTCAGGAAAGAGATTGCACGTCGAGAAAGCACCTGGGAGGGCACCGATGAACTCGCAACCGTCACCCGAAGAAGCCGCCGAAGCGCTGCGCACCGTGAGCCAAGGCCGCGAGCGGGCCTTGACCTCGGGGCAGCGCGAGGCGCGCTGGTTGGACGTGGTCGCGGGCGTGATCCTGTTCCTGTATTCCGCGTCCGTGGACTTCTTCCCCCAGAGCGCACCCTGGCGCGACATCGGCCTGGCCGTACTGGTCGTCGGTTACGTCGCGCTGCTGCGCACCCGGCGCGGCTCCGCGCTCCTGGGGCAGCACGCCCGGTTGTCCCGCCGGGACGTCTGGCCGCGGTTCGCCGTGGGCGTGTGGCTCGTCGGGGGCCTGCTCGTGGCCGGTTCGATGGTGGCCGTCTTCGTGCTCGGGCGGACGGGCACGAGCATCCACGTGCCCTACCTGAGCACGGCGCTCGGCGCGGTCATGGCCATCGTGCTGATCGCGTTCGGGCCGCAGCTGCGTGCGGGCATGAACCGGCTGGCCCGGCGGCGCAGTGGCACCGGAGACGTCCGGCCATGACCGGTCCCGGACTGTCCACGCTGCTCCTGGATCCCACCCGGCTGGCGATCGTGTCGCTGCTCGCGGCCACCGAATGGGCCGAGTTCGGCTGGGTGCGGGACTCGGTGGAGCTGTCGGATTCGGCGTTGTCCAAGCAGGTCACCACGTTGAGCAAGCCCGGTTATCTCGAGGTCAAGAAGGGCTATGTGGGCAAGCGGCCGCGAACCTGGCTCAACCTGAGCGAAACCGGCCACGACGCGCTGCGGGCCCACGTCGCGGCCCTCCAGGAGATCGTCGAGAAGTCGCACCAGACCAGCGAAGCCCACCGCGCCAAGGGAAAAACGGATGCGTGAGATCGAAGCCGGGGTCGGACAGATCTCCCTCGTCGACCATCACGTCCACGGCGCGCTTCGCGAGGACGTCGGCCGCGAAACCCTGGAAAGTTCCCTCACCGAGTCCGACCGTCCGATCCCGGGGTGGATGACCCAGTTCGACTCACCACTCGGGTTCGCCGTCCGGCGGTGGTGCGCACCCGTGCTCGGACTGGAGCGTCACGCCTCCGCCGAAAACTACGTCGCGCGGAGGGCGGAACTGGGAGCCCGCGAGGTCAACCGGCGGCTGCTTTCCGCCGCCGGTGTCGGCCATTACCTGCTGGACACCGGATATCGCGGTGACGCGATCCTGGATCTCGCCGGGATGACCGAAGCCGCCTCCGCGCCGGTCGGGGAAATCGTGCGCCTGGAAACGGTCGCCGAAGACCTGGCCGTCTCCGGTGTGACGGCACGGGACTTCGTGCGGCGCTATCCGGAGGTGCTCGCCGAGCGGACGGCCACCAGCGCCGGGCTCAAGAGCATCGTCGCCTACCGGCACGGGTTCGGCTTCGACCCGTGCCGGCCGGACGGCCCCGAGACCGAGGCGGCCGCCGGGGAATGGCTGCGCGCCGTCGAAACCACCGGCACCGCCCGTGTCGAAGACCCGGTGCTGTTGCGTTTCCTGCTGTGGTCCGGCCTCGATCGCGGCCTTCCGCTGCAACTGCACACCGGCTACGGCGACCCGGATCTGGCACTGGACCGTTGCGACCCGCTGCTGCTCACTCCCTGGCTCAAGCTGGCCGAACCGTCCAAAGTGGACGTCATGCTGCTGCACTGCTACCCCTACCACCGGCAGGCCGGCTACCTGGCACAGGTCTTCCCGCACGTGTACTTCGACGTGGGGCTCGCGGTGAACCACACCGGCGTGAGTTCGGCCGCCGTCCTCGCCGAATCGCTGGAACTGGCGCCGTTCGCCAAGATCCTGTTCTCCACCGACGCCTGGGGCCCGGCCGAACTGCACTACCTCGGCGCGCTCCTGTGGCGCCGTGGCATGAGCCGCGTTCTCGGCACCTGGGCCGCCGACGGGGACGTCTCCCCCGCCGACGCCCTCCGAGTCGCGCGCATGATCGGCGCGGGCAACGCGCGCCGCGTCTACCGGCTGCCAGGGTGAGGCGCCTGCCGCCGCGGGCACCGGCGGCAGGCGCCTTTCTTGGGCCACAGCAGAAACCCAAGCATCCGAACCGGGTCGAGCCCGCACAAACCGACCAGGCCTGACAGCGCTCACACGTATCGGCGCGCCAACCGGTTCATCCCTTTCCGTACCAGGCGGGTGAACGCGGGACCGCTTACCCTCACGGGCCCACATCCGGCTGCGGGCCACACCGGTGAAACACCTCGTCCGAGACTCCACGCCCCGGAAAACGGCCGCGACGCCGATTCCCATCCGCGGCAAGATTTCCGCAGGAATCCTTCGCCGTGCGAAGAGACGGTAAAGTTCGCGGCCGGCGCGCGACGGAAAAGTACGAGGAGCGACGGGTGAGCGGTAACGGCGAGTCCGGGCAGGGACTGGAAAAGCTGCAGGCCGCGCTGGCCGCACGGTCGATGGTGAAAAGCTGGGCCGAGGGCCTGGAACTCATCGAACTGGTCCAAGCCGCCCATCGCGGAGGCTGGTTCGAACGGCTCCTCGGCGGGCCCGCGACCGCCGCGCAGTTGGCGGACATCGCCGGTGTCCCGGCCGAGCAGGCCTCGGACGTCCTGGCGGTGCTCGCTTCGGCCGGCGTGCTGGAGTCGGTGGAGTCCGAGGAATCCGCTTTCCGGCTGAGCGCGCCCTTCGAAGCGCTCGCCGCCGGACCTTCCGGTGTCGACCTGCCCACCGTGCTCGACGCCGTGAAACTGGCACGAGCCGAGATGGCGCAGGCCCTCCAGAGCGACCGGCGGAATGGTCTGGACGGCCAGCGGGCCCTGCGGCTCGCGCGTGACTGGGGACTGCGGCCCGCGTCCGGGGCACGACAGCTCTTCGGCCTGATCTACCAGGCGATTCCCGAGTTCCGTGAGCGGCTCGAACGCGGTGGCCCGCTGCTCGACGTGGGCAGCGGGGTCGGTGGGGCGTTGCTGACCACGCTGACCCTCTACGAGGAACTCCGTGCCGTCGGCGTCGAGGTCGCCGGAGAAGTCGCCGCCGAACTCGGCCACCGCGCCAAGGAGGCCGGTGTCATGGACCGCGTGGACATCCGGACCGCCGATGCCCGCGACCTGCGCGACGAGTCGGTCTTCACCGCCTCCTACTGGGCCCAAGCCTTCTTCGTCGAAGAAGCCCGCGCCGCCACCCTGGCCGCGATCTTCCGCGCGTTGCGCCCGGACGGCCTGCTCGTGCTGCAGGAACTGTTCCCGCCGCAGGGTGGACAGGACAAGCCCACGACCCGCACGCTGCTCGATCGCCTGTCCTTCCGGCAGCGGCGGGCCGCTTTCGCGGTATCCGCCGAAGACCTCGCCGCCGAAGGCCGGGCTGCCGGATTCCAGGACGCCCGGATCGTCGAAAGCGCCGCCGGGGGAAGGCTCGTCGTCCTGCGCAAACCCGCGAATTGACGGCCGTTCCGTAGTCCGCGGCGACCCGAACCGGCCCCCGTAGCGTTATCCGGGTGTCACGCGATGGTCTTCTCCGATCCTCCGTAAAGGGTTACTCTGCCGTTCGTCACCAATCCGACGGCAGCCACGGCGGAAACGGGTGTCAAAAGCAGTCCGGCTGCGGACCGTTCCGCCTGCTTTCAGTCGGATTGGTAACGGCACCTCGGTCATCGGTGTTCTCACTTCAGGGGCGGGCATGGACGTGAAACCGGGAAGACGAGTCATGGGGCTCGCCGTCGCCGCGGCGCTGGCCGCCACGGGGGCGGCCGCGGCACCGGCGGCGGGCGCCACGGCGGCGGGCGGCTGCCGACTGGGCAACGGGGTCAAGCACGTGGTCAACCTCGTGTTCGACAACGTGCACTTCTTCCGCGACAACCCGGCCGTGCCCTCGGATCTGGAGCGGATGCCGCACCTGCTCGGCTTCCTGAAGGCCAACGGCACCGTCCTGTCCAATGTGCACACTCCGCTGATCGCGCACACGGCCGACGACAGCCTGAGCATCTACACCGGGCTCTACGGCGACCGCCACGGTCAGCCGGTGTCCAACTCTTACCGCACCTACAACCCCGACGGCACCACCGACCCGGCGGGCTCGTTCGCCTACTGGACGGATCCGGTCTACGACACCGCCCCTGCCCCGACCACCGGCCACGACACGGCGCCCACGATGGTCTATTCCGACGGGAAACCGGGTGATACCGGACGGCAGACGCCCGCGCCGTGGGTGCCCTTCACCCGCGCCGGGTGCTCGGTCGGCGACTTCTCCACCGCCAACATGGTGCTGGAGAACACCAAACTGGATCTGCCTTCGGTGTTCGGCGCGGGCTCACCGGAAGTCGCGCAGTACAACGCCGATCCGTCGAACTTCAAGGACGCCGAAACCGCCGACTACACCGGTGTCGCCGTGCACTGCGCCAAGGGCGACGACACCTGTTCCGCGGCGCGGGCGGTGAAGTTCGGCCAGACCACGCCGTCTCCCAGCGCGGTGGCCGACGCGCTGCCGACCGAGCCCGGCGGCTACACCGGTTACCAGGCCTTGTTCGGCGCGAGGTACGTCATGCCCGGCCTCGGTGCGGGAACGCCGTCGCTGAGCCGGAACGGTTACCCGGTGACCGACGCCGCGGGCACCCTCACCGACCTCGACGGCAACGCGATGACCAACAGTTCCACCGGGAAGCCCGGTTTCCCCGGCTTCAACCCGACCGCCTCGCAGTCCCTGGCCTACCTCGCCGACATGCAGGAAAGCGGCATTCCGGTCACCTACGGCTATATCTCCGATCTGCACGAGCGCAAGCCGGGCACCTCCGGTTGCACCACGGCGAGCGCCACCGGGACCGGCTACGCGATCGGACCGGGTGACAGCTGCTACGCCGACAACGCGAAGGCCTACGACGCGGCCTTCGCGAAGTTCTTCGACCGCCTCGCCAAGGACGGCATCACGCCGAAGAACACGTTGTTCGTGATCAGCGCAGAGGAGAACGACCAGTTCGCCGGGGCGAACGCCGGACGCGCGATGCAGCCCTCCCCCAGCGGTTGCGACGGGGTGAGCGTGCCCTGCCACTACGCCGCCGGTCAGGTCGGCGAACTCGCCACGAACATCAACGGTCTCCTGTCCGGCACCGCGAGCAGCGGCACCAAGTTCGACATCGAACCGCAGGGTGCGGCGATCTACGCGCACGGCATGCCCAAGCCCGACGACCCGGCGGTGCGGCAACTCCAGCGTGACACCGCGGCGATGACCGCCGACGACCCCTACACCGGCGTGAACGGCGAGAAGGTCGTGAACTACCAGGCCGGTGCGGTGGAACAACGCGTCCTGCATCTGGACGCCGCCGACCCGCTGCGCACCCCGACCTACACGGTCTTCCCGAAGCCGGACTTCTACTTCGCCACCTCCGGCCCGAACGTCAGCGTGCAGGGCCGCTACGCGTGGAACCACGGTTACTACAGCCCGAACATCGACATCACCTGGGCGGCCGTCGCCGGTCCCGGAGTCGCCGCGAGGGGCATCGACGGGCCTGATCCGGCTGGGGGCAACGAATCCCACGACCCGAACTCCACGCACACCGTGCCGCAGGCGAGCACCGTGGGCACCTGGGTCGAGGAAACCGATCTGCGGCCCACCCTGCTCTACCTCACCCACCTGAAGGACGACTATGTCTCCGACGGGCGCGTGATCAGCCAGATCCTCACCTCGCGTCCTCCCGCCCTGGCCGCGACCGAACGGCTCGCGGCGCTTTACCAGCAGCTCAATTCCAGCGTCGGAGCGTTCGCCACCGACACCCTGATCGCCGACACGGCCGCGCTCGCCGGCGGTTCGGCGGGTCACGACGAGGCGTTCCAACGGGAACAGTGGCTGCTCACCCGGTTGGCCGACGAACGGGACCAGCTGGCACGCGAAATGAAGGCACGCCTCGCCGAGGCGGCCGACGGACGAGCGCCCACGTTCGGCTCCCTGCGGTCGGCCCAGGCACGAGCGGAGGTGCTGCTCGACCGCGCACACCGCCTGACGGTGCGGTGATCTCGCGGGGCCATGCTGCCGCCGCACTGGTAGCGGAACGGAACCCCTTACGTGTACGGAGATGAACTACCCTGACGCGTCGTCGCGCGTCTTCTGTTGTTTCGACGATCCCGCTCTACGCGCCAAGATCGACCTCACGGTGACCGCCCTGCACCGCCACGGGGCATGTCGACGTGCCGCTGGCCGTGTACGCCCAACGTTCGCGAAGCAGCGTAGGTGACCCGGCTTCGGCTTCGGCTTCGGCTTCGGCTTCGGCTTCGGCTTCGGCTTCGGCTTCGGCTTCGGCTGACGGAAGCCCGTTCACTTGACCGTTTTCAAGCCCGGCCGCGCGGCGTCCGCGTGGTCACTACGGGCCGTTTTCACACTTTCCGGTGGTCTGGGTCTTTACCTAGCCAGCTGCGTTCATTCGTTCGATAAAATAGACGTATGAGCGCGCCCGACCTTCCCACGCTTCCCGGCTTCCCGGACCTGCCGGAGTTCCCGGACATCCCGGCCGGCCGGGAGGGCATGCTGGGTGAGCTGCGAACGGCGCAGGCGGTGGTGAATTGGGCGCAGGCACGGTATTTCGAGGTCCTGGCGCGCTTCACCCGTACCGCGGAAGAACCCGCGACCGTTCCGCAGGAACTGGCGCTCGCGCTCGCGATCGGGAGAAACACGGCGGAAAACCAGGTCGACCTTGCCCGGGCGTTGACCACCCGGCTGCCCCGCACGCTGGAGGCGATGCGGCGCGGCGAACTGGATGGTTTCAAGGCCTCGAAAATCCACGAACCCACCGCGACCCTCACCGACGAACAGGCCCGCGAAGTCGACACCATCATGGCCACCCGCTTGGCGGGCAAGGATCCCGGCGGTCTGCGCCGGTCCACCAACCTCGCCGTGATCAAGGTCGACCCCGACGGCTACGCCCAACGGTGCCGCGCCCGCCGCGCCCAACGGCGGGTCGAACTCATCCCCATGGACGAAGGCATGGTCCGGCTGTGCGGGGATCTCCCCGCCGAGGACGGCGCCGCCGCTTGTCGCCGTATCGACACCGAAGCCCGCCGCCGACGCCGCAAGGACAAAACCAAAACCTTGGAGCAGCACCGAGCCGAGGTGTACTCCGACCTGCTCCTCACCGACAACCACGGTGTCCGGGTAGGCCCCCGCGCCGAGGTGTTTGTCTATCTCGACTTCCACACCTGGCTCGGTCTCAATGACGAGCCCGGCAACCTGGCGGGTCACGGGGTGATTCCGGCGTGGCTGGCACGCAGGATCGCCTACGGCGACAACGCGACCGTCCGGCGAGTGATCACCGACCCCGAGACCGGGCAGGTGGTGTCGGTAGGGCGCAACGCCTACCGGCCACCGAAAGACCTCGCCCGGCTGATCCAGATCCGCGACCGCGAATGCCGCTTCCCCCAATGCCACCGACCCGCCCAAGCCAGCGACCTCGACCACAGCGAACAATGGATCGCCGACCACGGTGAAACAGCGGATGAAAACCTCATCGCCCTCTGCCGGAGACACCATCGACTCAAAGACCAGCCAGGATGGCGATTCCACCTCGACAAAACCACCGGCCGCCTCACCGTGACCACCCCCACCGGAAACCACCACACCACCGAACCCGAACCACTCCACCCACCCCGTCCACTCGAACCGGAAGAGGATCCCTCCCCAGGAGACGCGTCCACAATGGACAGTAGAGCCGGTGGTGAACCCAACGCCGATAACCCTGATACCGGCGACGGACCACCGCAGCCGAGCCCTCCTCCCGACCCCGATGAACCACCGCCATTCTGATATGGGGTGGGTGACTGTTCGTCAAGGGGCAGGATGATGTCCCCGGCCTCATCCAGACGCAACAGCCGCGCATTTGTCGTGATCCGATCACCGCCGGGTCGCTGGAGCTTTGACGGCGCCACGACAACCGAGCCCGAAACGCCTCGCCGGTTTGGCCATCGATTACCTGCGCACCACCGAACGAGCGTGCGCATCCAACCCAACACTCGTACGCTCACCAAACACCGGGGCCTCCTCGCACTTGTCGGCACTACCGGCGAGAAGGACCCCGGCCGGCAACCGACGCCAACGTGTCAGCAAGGCACCCGGCGATCTGCCCGGGAAAACAGTCTCTCGACCGGTGCGGCACACGACTGGTGGATCATTCAGCGCGGCAACTCGACCCGCGATCCGCAGTCGGCGAACGACGTTCCTCGTGGCCTTGGAGTTGCTGATGATATTGAATTGGGAAGGCTGCCTCAACGGCCGTGACGTCGGCGGGTTGCCCTCGTCCGACGGTCGGCGAATCCGCTTCGGCGCGCTTCTCAGATCGGACAGCCACAGCCGGTTGACCGCCGAGGGGACAGCGGCGGTTCGTGCCGTGGGGCTCAGTCGCATCCTGGACCTCCGTTGGGCGCACGAAACCGCGCAGGAGCCCAGCCCCTTCACAGACGATCCCGTGTACCGCGACGCGCCGTTGATTGCCGAACTGGCGGAACAAGGCACCACCATGCCGGACGCCTACCGGACCATGCTCGACGACAACCAACGTCAGATCACTGACGTCTTCATTCTGCTGAGTGACGCGCCGCCGGGCCCCCTCGCGGTGCATTGCGGCGCCGGTCGAGACCGGACAGGGGTGCTCGTGGCGCTCGCGTTGAGCATTGCCGGTGTGCCACCCGCGTCGATCGCCCTGGATTACGCGCTCACGGAGGGCTGCAGCGGCGACACCATCCTGCGGACCTTGGCCCACCTGGACAACCGCCATGGTGGCGTGCGGGCCTACCTGCTGAAGGGTGGAGCGAGCCACGCCCAGCTCGGGCAGGTAAGGGACCGCCTCCTTTCCTAAGACACCTCGCAGTTCACACCTCGCCGGCCGTCTCTCAGCCTTTGATGAAGGTGACGAGTTCGTGGTTGAAGCGAGTTTCGTGCTCGCCGACCAGGCCGTGGGGGGCGCCTTCGTGGATCTTGAGGGTCGCGTTGGGCAGGATTTCGACCGACTTGAGGGCGGAGGCCGCGATCGGCACGATCTGGTCGTCGTCACCGTGCACGATCAGAACCGGGATCTCGATCTTCTTCAAATCCTCGGTGAAATCGGTCTCGGAGAACGCCTTGACACACTCCAGAGCGGCGTTGAGTCCGACAGTCATGCTCCACAGCCAGAACTCCCGCCGTTTGCCTTCGGAAACACGGGCGCCTTTACGGTTGAAGCCGTAGAAGGGTTCGCTGAGGTCGTAGTAGTACTGCGAACGGTCGTGTGCCAGGCCGGAACGAATGTCATCGAAGACATCGATGGGCGTGCCCTCGGGGTTGGCGTCGGTCTTGAGCATGAGCGGCGGAACCGCACCGAGCAGAACAGCCCCGCCGACCCGGGAGGCGCCGTGTCGGCCGAGGTAGCGGACGACCTCGCCCCCACCGGTCGAGTGGCCGACCAGGACCGCGTCCCGCACGTCGAGTTGGTCGAGCAGCTCCGCGAGATCGTCGGCGTAGGTGTCCATTTCGTTGCCCTGCCACGTCTGGGTGGAGCGGCCGTGGCCGCGCCGGTCGGAGGTGATCGCCCGGTATCCCTGCGACGCGACCAGGTTCGCCTGGGTGTCCCAGGCGTCCGCGGTCAGCGGCCAGCCATGGGAGAAGACGATGGGACGCCCGGTGCCCCAGTCCTTGTAGAACTTCCGCGAGCCGTCTTTGAGCGTGATGAAAGGCATGAATTCTCCTGCTGTGACGCGCCCGGAAATCCGTCGGACGAAGTCGAGACCGGAAAGGGCAGGACATGGCTTCGATAACCGGAACCAGGCTCGGTCTATGAAATGAACAGCTGAAACAAGCAACCGAGCGCACCGTGGGTACGCCGTGGGTTTTCACTCGCCAGTGTCGCAGAGAATCCCGGTCCGTGCAGCCGGCCACGCGATGGTGACGCGTGGCCGGAAATCAGCTTCCCGGCGACGCCACGTAGGTGTAGCCGACGCCCGCACTGGTCCCGCCCGGCGTTGTCGTTCCCGTTCCGGGAGGCGCGGTCGCGATGATCTGCGTGCTCGACACCACCGTGAACGTCGCGGACGACGGACCGAAACGCACCGACGTCGCGGCGCTGAGGTTCGTTCCGGTGAGCGTCACGCTGTTGCCGCCCGACGACGGACCGCTGGTCACCGACAGGCTCGTCAGCGTGGGCGGGGGAAAGTAGATATAGGATAACGAATTGCTCGTGCCCGAGACCGTCGTCACATTGACCGACACCGTCCCGGAACCGGGAGGAGCGATCACGTTGAGCCGAGTGGACGGCACCTCGGCGAACGTGGCCGTGGAAGATCCGAAATGGACCGACAGCACCGCGCTCAAGCCGGTGCCCGCGATCACCACATCGTTGCCACCGGACGTGGGACCGCTGGACGGGGTGAGCGAACTGATGGCCGGGGTGGCGAGAGGGACCACTGCCGCTGTCGTCGGGCTCACGGGCATGGCGCCCACGCCGGTGAGCCGGCCGTGTGCTCGGTGGCGGGGCCGCGGGGGCGCGGGGAAATCGGCAGGGTCACGCCCCCGCGGCTTTCATCCGCCGGTGGTCTCCGGCTGATCGAGAAAGGCGAGGACGGCATGGTCTCCAGTCCTCGCGGACCCCCTTCCTCGGTTCAGCCGCCCGGCGGTGCCTTGGCGGAATTCGTCCCGGACACACCACCGAAATTTAGTCATCTTCGAATCGGAAGTAATCGGCCGTCCAGGTGTGCCGAGGGGGCCGTTAGGGTGTTTTCCCGCGACGAATCCCCCGACAGATGCGCCAACAACACCACGATCGTGGACATCGCTCGAAAAATCCTTGCCCCACAAGAGTTCTCTCCGCCGTCCCGGAGGACGATGGAGAGAACAGGATCGCTCTTCTCGGCGGTTACAGGCCGGTGCACTGTCCGTTTCGGAAACCGCCGACGACGTTGGGTTTGCCGTCGTTGACCGGCGGCGGGATATTGCCGTTCCAAACCCCGGAAGGTGTTGCCAGGACAGGGTGGGTTGCCGTCGTCGCCCGCATCGCTGATCACGATGACCCCGTGCGTGCCGTTCACCGTGGCGCCGCCGGTTGACCTCCCCAGGACGTTGCCCGTCGTCGTGTCGGTGAAGGTGACCGTCCCGCCTGCGGGGTTACCCGTTGGCACAGGTGACGGTCGCGGTCACCCGCGGGCGCCTTCACCGACACGGAGGTTGACGTCGGAGTCCCCTGGATCGCGCCGGTCCGCAGGCCGAACCTCACCTTGCTGGCATTGAGCAGGTTGGTCCCGATGATGGTCACCGTGTTGCCGCCCGCGGCCGTGCCGGAGTTCGGCGAAACGCTGATCCCGGTGGCGTAGGTGTAGCTCCCGAGCGTGCCCTTGATGATCACCGAGTTACCGCCGACGGTCGTGCCGGAACTCGGGTTGACACTGGCGATGGTAGGTATGGCCATGACGGAGTTGTCCCTTCGAACCGGTGAATGCCATCGGATTCATGACCCTGCCCTGGTGATCGTTTCGATCACCAGGGCGGATCGATCCGGTCCGAAAGAGCGCGCCCTTTTCAGGTCACGCCATTCACGGTATCGCCGGCCTCACGAACCGCAATCGGCCGTTGGAGTGTCGATTTCGCTGGCCAGACCGCCAATCAGCAGGTCGACGATCCGGCGGGCGAGGCGGTCCAGTTCACCGGCCGGCTGGCCTTCGACCGGACGGAACCACATGTCGACGGCGTTGAGATTGCTGAGCAGCGTCCGCGCGGCCAGTTTCTCGTCGACCGCGCGAAGGGAGCCGTCCTTGATTCCTTCCACGACAACGCCGCGGAACATTCGCTCGTAGTCACGCCGGAGATCGTTCAGGGCCAGCAGCGCGTCCCGCTGACGGGGTTTGAGTGCGGTCGAAGCCTCGCCGCGCACCGCCTGGTGAACGACGTGGTGGTAGGCGAGGTCCTCCATCAGGTTGACCAGGTGCCCGACCGACATGGCCGCCAACCGGTCCCGGCCGGTTTCGTGGCCCTGTGCCAGTGGTTCGACCCGCTCCCGGACGCGGCGCATGCCCTCCTCGTAGACGGCGAGGAAGATGTCGAACTTCGAGCGGAAGTGGTAGTAGACCAGGCCCTTGGTCGCGCCCACCTCGCGGGCGATGTCGTCGATCGTGGCGTTGGCGAACCCGCTGAGCATGAACGCCTCCGCCGCGGCGTCGAGAATCCTGCGCCGCACGTCGGCCACCACTTCGGGGCTCGCGCTCACTGGCTCCTCCTCCTCGCTGTCTTTCACCACCGCCGAGTGTGCCCCGGAGTGGGTCTCCGGTGTTCCGACGTGGGTTTTTTCCTGTCCTGGTCATCCGCGGCCGATGTGACGATTGACACCACAGGACCGCCACTCTACCGTGATACTCCGTAGTATTGCAGGTGGGAAGCCCTGACGCGAGGAACCGCGGCAGGGTCGAGCACCGGAGTCCCCCGTCGAAACAACCGAATCCGGAGGGCGTCCAATGGGGAACGCCAAAGATCTCCTGCACGAACTCGCGACCAAGAAGGCCATGACCCGGCTGCTGCCGGTGCTGGGCATCGCCTACTTCATGTCCTACGTCGACCGGACCAACGTCGCGCTGGCGAAGACGGCGCTGGCGGCCGATGTCGGGGTCGGCGCCGCCGCCTACGGGCTCGGCGCCGGGTTGTTCTTCGTGACCTATGCCCTGCTCGAAATCCCGAGCAACCTGGTCCTCTACCGCATCGGCCCGCGGGTGTGGATCACCCGCATCGCGGTGACCTGGGGCCTGGTGTCCGCCTGCATGATGTTCGTGCGGAACCCCGTTTCCTTCTACATCCTGCGGTTGCTGCTGGGCGCCGCGGAGGCCGGCCTCTTCCCGGCCATGATGTACATGATCACGCTGTGGTTCTCCCAGCAGCACCGGGTGAAGATGGTGGGCATCATCTACGTCGCCCCCTGTGTCGCGACCTTCCTCGGGTCGACCATGGGCGGGGCGCTCATGCAACTCCACGGCCTGGGCGGCCTGCACGGGTGGCAGTGGATGTTCCTGATCGAGGGTGTGGTCACGATGCTCATCGGCATCGTGGTCTGGTTCGCCCTGCCCGGACGGCCCACCGACGCGAAGTGGCTCACCCAGGAGGAAGCGGCCGAACTGTCGGCGCGCGCCGTGGCCAACGACGCCCCCTCGGCGACACGAGTGCGCGGAATCCTGCGCCTGGCTTTCGGTCGCCCGGTGGTGCTCTTCCTCGCCGCGATCTATTTCATCAACCAGGCGATCAGCTCCGGCGTCGGCTTCAACTACCCGGCGCTGTTGCAGACCCTCGGCATCAAGAACTCCGTCCTGATCGGACTCGTCGCGGGTGCGGGCGGCATCTCGGCGCTGGCCGGCGTTCTGTTCTTCCCCTGGGCCAAACGCCGCTTCGGCCGGGAGATCGAAATGATCGGCGCGTGCACCCTCGCCACGCTGATCATCATGCTCGTCTTCCTCTTCTCGAAGAACACGTTCCTGAGCATCGGCTTGATCTTCATCTCCAGCTTCTTCGCGCTGGGCACCCTGCCGTTGTTCTGGTCGGTGGCCATGTCGCGCATGTCGGGACTGGTGGCGGCGGCCGGGCTCGCGTTCATCAACATGGTCGGCATCACCGGCGGATTCGTCGGCCCGTACGTCTACGGTGAGATCGAGGAAGCCACCGGCAGCCTCCTCTCGCCGTACTACGTCGTCGTCGGCGCGGCCGTGGTCGGTGTCGCCCTGGTGCCCGGGCTCATGCTGGCGATCCGCCGGGAAAAGAAGGCCACCACGAGCGAAGACGCGAAGCCGGCGGTTGCTCTGTGACACCTCCGGCGTCGACGCGCGGCAGTCACGGCGACCACAGTGAGTTCGCGAGGGAAATACTGTGACACTCGGTTTGGACCACGGGCGGCTCAAGAGGCTGGACCAGTACTTCGCCCGCTACGTCGATGATGGCGAACTCGCCGGCTGGCAGCTCGCCATCACCAGACACGGAGAAGTGGCCCACCTCGCCGCCTGTGGTCACCGTGACCGCGAAGCCGGGCTGCCGGTCGCCGACGACACGGTGTGGCGCATCTTTTCGATGACCAAACCGATCGCCTCCGTCGCCGCGATGACCCTCTGGGAAGAGGGCGCGTTCGAACTCACCGATCCCGTCAGCCGGTGGATTCCCTCGTTCGCCGACGTCCGCGTCTACGACCGGGGTTCGGTCAACGACTTCGTCGCGGTGCCGGCGGTCGAGCCGGTCCGGGTGTGGCACCTGCTTTCCCACACCTCCGGCATCACCGCCCCCTTCCTCAACACCACCGTGGTCGACGCGCTGTACCGCCGGGCGGGTTTCGGGCTCGGCCAGCCAGGGCCGTCGAGTTTGGCTTCGCTGTGCGACGACATCGCTGGGCTGCCTTTGCTGTTCCAGCCGGGAACGGCGTGGGGGTACGGTTCGTCCACCGACGTGCTCGGACGGCTGATCGAGATCTGGTCCGGGCAGCCGCTCGACGTCGCGATCGCCGAGCGCGTGACCCGTCCGCTCGGGATGGACGATACGGCCTTCTACGCCGACGAAACCCGGGCAGGCCGCCTGGCCGCGTTGTATGTGCCCGGTGTGGAGACCGGTCAGGCCGTCCGGGCGGACGAACTCGGCGACCGGGCCCGGCACGCGCCGCGCGTGTTGTCCGCGGCCGGCGGACTGGTGTCGACGCTTCCCGACTACGTGCGATTCACCCAGATGCTCAGGGGTCAGGGGGAACTCGACGGCGTCCGGATCCTTTCACCCCGCACAGTGCGGCTCATGACGGCCAACCACCTGAGCGGTGACCTCGCGACACTGTCCACCGGAGGGTTCACCCAGGCCTTCTTGGACGGCGTCGGCTTCGGGCTCGGTTTCGCCGTCGTGATGGACCCGGTGAAGTCACACACCATCACCAGCCCCGGCGAGTACTACTGGGGCGGGGCGGCCAGCACCGTGTTCTGGGTCGACCCGGTGGAAGACCTGACCGTCGTGTTCATGACCCAGCTGTTGCCCATCCGGAACGGCATCCTCGTCCCGGGGGAGGCTTTTCCGCTACGGTCGAAACTTCGCCAGCTGGTCTACAGCTCCATTGTGGACTAGATCGGGGGTGACTTCGTAGCGGACGACGTCAGAGCGGGGCCAGGCGGCGCTTGAGCAGGCAGAACTCATTGCCCTCGGGGTCGGCGAGGACATGCCACTCTTCCTGTCCCGTCTGGCCGATGTCGGCCGGGCGGGCACCGAGCCCGAGGAGGCGTTCGAGTTCGGCGTCCTGGTCGCGGTCGGTGGCGTTGACGTCGATGTGCAGCCGGGACTTCCCCTTCTCCGGCTCGTCCCGGCGACTGAGGATGATCGTCGGCTGCGGACCGCCGAACCCTTCGCGCGGCCCGATCTCCACCATGCCATCCTCGCGATCGAGCACGACGAAGTCCAGGACCGCACACCAGAACCGTGCGAGCATCTCGGGATCGCGGCAACCGAGCACGAGCTCACTGATACGACATGCCATGAACGAAACCTACTCTCGGGTGCGGGCGACGATTTCAGGACGGTCGTGATCGGGGCCGTCATCGAGCGGTCTCCTCACGGTCCTTGTGAAGCACGCGCCTTTCGGAGCACAGTGGTGCGTCAGGGGCCGGGGGTCGCGCCGGTCATGAGCGCCACCACACCGCCGGTGTCGATCTCGCTGGTGCGCACGACCGCGACGCGGCGGCCGAGCCGTTGGATGTGTACCCGGTCCGCGACCTCGAACACGGCGGGCATGTCATGACTGATGAGGATCACCGGAAGCCCACGGTCCCGGACGCGGAGAATGAGATCCAGCACCATCCGGGTCTCCTTGACGCCCAGCGCCGCGGTCGGCTCGTCCATGATCACGACGTGCCGGGCGAAGGCGGCACTGCGCGCGACGGCGACGCCCTGGCGCTGGCCACCGGAAAGCGTTTCCACGGGTTGCCGGATCGAGCCGATCCGCATCCGCAGGGCGGCCAGATGTTCTCCGGCTTCCCGCTGCATGCGGCGGGTGTCGAGCACCCGGAACACCGAACCCAGGATTCCCTTGCGCCGGATTTCCCGGCCCAGGAAAAGATTGCTCGTGATGTCCTGCGCCGGCGCGACCGCCAGATCCTGGTAGACGGTCTCTATTCCGGCTCGCCGGGCGTCGGCCGGGCCGTGGAACCGCACCGGCTTGCCGTCGAGGAGGATTTCCCCCTCGTCCGGGACGAGCGCCCCCGAAAGCGCCTTGATCAGGGTCGACTTCCCCGCGCCGTTGTCCCCGACCACGGCGATGATCTCGTCGGGCAACAGCGCGAAGTCGGCGCCGTCCAGCGCGGTCACGTGACCGTACCGCTTGACGAGACCGCGGGCCTCGAGAACGGGCCGTACGCCGATGGCCGTCACTTGCGCCTCCTGCGCGCCAGCTGGTCCACCGAAACCGCCAGGATGACCAGCACACCGGTGATGAGCAGCTGATAGACCGACGAAACGCCGATCAGTTGCAGGCCGTTGCGGATCACGCCCACCAGCAAGGCGCCGAACAGCGTGCCGACGATGCTGCCGCGGCCACCGAACAGGCTGATCCCGCCGAGCACGACCGCGGTGATGCTGTCGAGGTTGTCCGTCTGCCCGGCGTTCGGATCCCCGACCCCGGACCGCGCGACCACCAGCAGCGCCGCGACACCGTAGAGCGCACCGGCCGCGGTGTAGACGCCGACCAGCAGCCGTCGGGTGGAGATCCCGGTCAGCCGGGCGGCTTCCGGGTTGTCCCCCACCGCGTAGATGTGGCGTCCGGTCGCGGTTTTCCGCAGGACGTACCACGCCACCGCGAAGGCCGCGAGCATCACGATCGAGCCATAGGCGATATGCGCGCCACCGAGCGGAAAGGTGTTGCCCAGCGCGTTGAGTTCGGACGGCAGCCCGGTGACGGTCTGCTGGCGCGAGTACAGGAACGTGAGCGCGCTCGCGATGTTCAGCATGCCGAGCGTGACGATGAACGGGGGCAGCTTGATCCGGGTGACCAGCGTGCCGTTCAGCGCGCCGAGCGCCGCGCACAGGCCGATCGCCAGCACGATCGCCAGGACCGGCGGGACGCCGTTGTCGACCGCGAGCCTGGTCATCACGATCCCGCCCAGCGCCATCACGGCGCCGTTGGCGAGGTCGATCCCCGCCGTGAGGATCACCAGTGTCTGGCCGACGGCGAGCGTGCCGACCTCCATGACCTGTTGCAGCACCAGGGAAAGGTTGCCGGTGGTCAAGAAACGGCTCGACTGGGTCGAGAAGAAGACGCACGCCAGAACCAGCGCGGCGAGCGGGCCGAGCGTCGGTTGGGCCAGCGCCCGCCTCAGCGCGGGGACGGCCGTGGTCGTCATGCCCGTCATCCCCAGCAGTTGTCGAGGCCGAACTGGATGTCCTTCGAAGCCACCCCCGGCTGCGCGTGCGCGGTGATCAGGTTGACGCCCGTGTCGGTGTAACCGGAAGGTTTCTTGCCCGTCTTGGCGAAAGTGACCACCGCGTCGAGGCCCTGTGCCGCCATTTTCAGCGGATACTGCTGCGAGGTCGCCGCGATCTGGCCGGACTGGACCGCCTTCACCCCGGTACACCCGCCGTCGATGGCCACGATCATCGTGCTCGCGTCCTTGCCCACGGCCTTCAGCGCGGTGAAGGCGCCCAGCGCGGCGGGCTCGTTGATCGCGTAAACCAGGTTGATGCCCGGATCCTTCTGGAGGCAGTTCTCCATCGCCGTCTGGCCCTTGGTCTGGTCACCGCTGGTGTCCTGCGCGCAGACGATCCGCGGGTCGCCTTCGGGAAGGCCGAAACCCTGAAGGAATCCGGTGTGGCGATCGACGCCGACGGTCACCCCTGGCGAGAGATCGAGCATCGCGATCTTCACCGGTTTCCCGCCTTCGGCGGCCTTCGCGTACGCTCCGATGAGCTTGCCCGCGTCGACGTTGTCGGTGGCGTACAAGGCATCCACGGAGGACCGCGGATTGGGCGGGGTGTCGAGCGCGATCACCACGACACCCTGCTGCCGGGCCTTGTCCAGGGTCGGGGCTATCGCCTTGGGGTCGTTGGGCGTGATCATGATTCCCTTGACGCCCGCCGCGACCATGTTCTGGACCGCGGTCACCTGCCCGGCGTTGTCCCCGTCGTAGGCGCCCGCAGCGGTCATCAGCCGGACCCCGGCCGTCTTCGCCGCCTGCTCGGCGCCGTCGCGCATCTTCACGAAATAGGGGTTGGTGTTGGTCTTGGTGATCAGCGCGACCGCGATCTCATCGTTCGAGCCGCTCGCGCCGCCGCTGCAGCCCGTGAGCGAAGCCGAAGCGGCGAGCGCGGCCGCGATGATCGCGGCACCTCGCCGGGTGTGAGCGCGAAAAAAGGCGTTCCGTACTGCCATCGGACGGACTCCTCGGTGAGAAAAGCGCGTGTTTCGAGCCTAGCAGTTTTGTCTAGACCTTTACTTTCTCTCACCGGTACGGTAAAGCCGAATCAGGTCGCCTCGACCCAGCCGTACTTCAGGGCCAGCACTTCCAGCTGACGGCGCACCTTGAGAATCTGCGCCGCGGTCAGGCCCGGGTCCGCTTCGAGCAGCAACTCGGTCAGCGTGCCCCGGAAATCGACCAGGTCGAGCACGTCACAGAACCCGTCAGCGGCGTCTTCACCGTCGTCCCCGGCCGGGACCGTCCTGACCTCGGCGGCGGTTTCGACGATCTTCACCGAAGACGCCTTCGGACCACGTTCGCCGCCCTCGACCCGGAACTCCACCAGCACGCCGGTGCGCAACCGGCTCTTCTCGTCGAGCAAATCGTTCACGTGCAGAAAAACGTCCTCACCACCGCTGTCCGGAGCGATGAAACCGTAGCCCCGAACCGGATCGAAACTGAGAACCTTACCCCTTGCCACGACCCCTGATTCCATCCTTGACCCCACGAAGATCGTCCACCATCGGTTTCTCCCGCTCCGGAACCGCGTCCTCACGCGCCGGCCGCCGGATGCCGGAGATCCTATTCCGCGCCGTCCGGCCGGATCCCGCGCCCCGGCCACGGGGCTCTGGCCTGGGGGCCGCCGAGGTCGAGCAAAGTGATGCTTGCCAGACGACACTACTAGCGTTACGTTACTAACGAAACGTTAGTTAGGGGCCGCCGTGGACGTGGAGGACACCCTATGTCCGGAATCGTGATCGAAGCGACCGGCGTCGAGCGGACGTTCGTCGCCCGCCGCCAGACGGTCCACGCCCTCGGTCCGGTCGACCTGTCCATCCACAGAGGACAGTTCGTCGCCATCGTGGGCCCGTCGGGGTGCGGTAAGTCGACCCTGCTCCGTATCGTCGCCGGGCTGGCCGCCCCGACCGTGGGCGAGGTGGTCATCGACCGGCACGATCCGCGGGCACCGCTGTGTTCGATGGTCTTCCAGGACTACGGCATCTTCCCGTGGAAGACCGTCCTGGCGAACGTCCGGCTGCCCCTGGACATCGCCGGCGTGCCGCGCCGGGAGGCGAACGCGGCCGCGCGCGACTGGATCGACCGGGCCGGGGTGAGCGGCTTCGAATCCGCTTATCCGGCAACCCTTTCCGGAGGGATGCGCCAGCGCGTCGCCCTGGCCAGGGCGTTCGTGGCCAACCCCGAAATCCTGCTGATGGACGAGCCGTTCGCCGCCCTGGACGCCCAGCTGCGCCTGGTGCTCCAGCAGGAGCTGCTGCGCGTGTGGGAAGCCCATCGCCGGACCATCCTGTTCGTCACCCATTCCATCGACGAGGCCCTGCTGCTGGCCGACCGGGTCGTCGTCCTCTCGTCGCGGCCCGGACGGATCCTCGACGACATCGAAGTCCCCTTCGCCCGGCCGCGCACGCGGGCCGTGCGCTCGGAAACCGAATTCGGCGCCCTCGAAGAGCGCATCTGGCGACTGTTGAAAGGCGAGGTGGAAGAAGTTGAGCGCGCTCATGACGTCGCGTGAACAACTCGGCGGAGGTCACCTCGTCCGCCGCAGGCCCGGCGCCGCCGAGCGCGCCCCGAAACAGCACGCCCGCCGCCGGCGCGCGGTGACCCTCGCACTCGCCTGGGCGACCCCGGTCCTGCTCGTGGCGGCGTGGGAGCTCTCGGCCAGGGCCGGCACGCTCGACACCCGGTTCTTCCCGGCCCCGAGCACCATCTGGCAGGCCGGTGTGCTCTCCGTCGGCGACGGCACCCTGACCGGCGCCGTCGGCGACACGGTCCGCAAACTGCTCATCGGGTACGGCATCGGTGTCGTGTCCGGCGTCGCGCTCGGACTGCTGCTCGGCCTGTCGTGGCTCGCCCGGGCCGCGCTCGAACACACGCTGGTCGCGCTCTACACGCTGCCCAAGCTCGCGCTTTTCCCGGTCTTCCTGCTCATCTTCGGGCTCGGCTCGCTGCCGCAGATCGTGCTGGTGGCGGTCACCGTCTTCTTCGTCGTGGTGCTGGCGTCGACCACCGCCGTCATCTCGGTCGAGCAGGGCTACCGTGACGCCGCCGCCGTCTTCGGCGCCAATCGGGCCCAGTTGCTACGGCACGTCATCCTCCCGGCCGCGATGCCCGCCATCGCGACTTCGGTCCGGTTGACCGCGGGCATCGCCATCCTGGTCATCGTCGGCATCGAGATGGTGTCGGGCGACAGCGGCCTCGGTTACCTGATCTTCCAGCGCTCCCAGGTGTTCGACCCGGCCACGATGTACGCCGCCGTGGTCGTCGCCGGCCTGATCGGCGTGGCCTTCACCGGCCTGGTCACCGGGGCGATGAAGTTCGCGATCCCTCAGCAACGCCCCCGGCTCCACCGTTCGTGACCGCCGCCCTCCCCTGCCCCAGGAGAAAACCATGTTCCCGAGATTCCAGCGACGTCCACTGTGGACCCTACTGCTCGCGACCGGTCTGGCGTTGGCCGCCGCTTGCGCCCCGTCCGGCAACGGTGCCACCGGAAGCCAGGCGGCCAACGCCAAACAGGTGCCGGTACTGCCCGCCGACGTGAGCCTTTCGGGCAAGCCGGGCACCCCGGCACCCAAGCCGCTGGCCACACGCGCGTCGCTGAAGGTCGGCATCCCGTCGAAGCTGGAGCTGGAGGCACCGGCGCTCCTCGCCCAGACCTACGGCGAGTTCGCCAAGGAGAACATCGACGTCACCTTCGTGACCGACACGGTGCCGAACCTGCTCACCCTCCTCGGCCAGAACAAGATCGATCTCGCCTACGCCGGGGCGCAGGCACTGGTGTTCAACGCACTCCGGCACGGCGTGCCCCTGCGCTGGGTTTCGGGCGTCGCCTCGTCCGCGCCGGACAGCGGGGTCTACCTGAGCACGAAGTACGGCAAGTCCGCGCAGGACTTCGACTTCTCGGTGTTGAAGGGCAAGAACATCGGCGTCAACCCGGGCGCGCTGGCGGCGCCGTCGGAATACGGGCTCTACGAGGCCATCACCAAAGGCAAGCTCAGCCCCGGCGACGTGAAGATGACGCCTTTCACCGATATCGCGGCGATGGCACAGGCCCTCAACAACGGCAGCATCGACGGTGCCACGCTCGGGCCGCCCTTCACCGCGAGCCTCAATCCGGGCATCGCTTTCCAGGCGACCCCGGGTTATCCCAAGACCATGCAGATCGCCGGGTATTTCGCGACGACCGACCTGCTCGACGCGCACCGCGCCGCGGGCACGGCGTTCTTCCGCGCGATGGAACGCACCGTGAACACCTACCTCAGCGGTGACTACCACGGCAACGCCGAAGTCATGGCGAAGGTGGCCGAAAACCTCGGCACGACCACGGATCTGCTGAAGGTCGCGCCTTCGGTTTCCTTCGACTTCAACGTGCCCGCCCAGTCCGTGGACAGCCTGCAACAGATGTACCGGGCGGTGCCGAACACGCTGCAGTACAACGACGCCGTCAAACCCGCCGAACTGCTGGACCTGTCGCTCGTCATCGACGCGGCGCAGGGCCGGTGACCAAGGAGGAAGACCGCACGATGAGCGACGCGCTGGCCGGCATCAAGGTCCTCGACGCGGCGACCGTTCTCGCCGGACCGGTTTCGGCCACGATTCTCGGTGACTTCGGCGCCGAGGTGGTCAAGATCGAAGACCCGAAGGTCGGCGACTTCACCCGGAGCGGCGGGCGGTCCCCCAGCTGGTTGCAGGAGGGCCGCAACAAGAAGTCCGTGGCCCTCGATCTCAGGACGCCGGAGGGCCAGGCGTTGCTCCACCGCCTCGTGCCGCACTTCGACGTGGTGGTGACCAACTTCCGCCCGCCGACCCTCGAGCGTTACCGCATGCTGCCGGAGCATCTGCAGCCGCTCAATTCCCGTGCGGTGTTTCTGTACCTGACCGGGTATGGCCTGGACGGGCCGTATCGCGACCGTGGCGCGTTCGACCGGATCGCCAGCGCCTACAGCGGGCTCACCTACGTCACAGGTGAGCCCGGGCGCCCGCCCGTGCGCAGCGGGTACTCCGTCATCGACTACATGAGCGCCTACCTCGCGGCGTTTTCGGTGATGGCCGCCCTGTACCACCGGGACCGCGTCTCGGGTTCCGGACAGGTCATCGACCTGGCGCTGTACGAGGCGGCACTGCGCGCGAGCGAGGATTCGGTGACCTCGTTCGGCCTCGAAGGCCAGGTGCGCGAACGCCTGGGCAACAAGAACCCGGCGATCGTTCCGGCTTCGGACTTCGAAACCGCCGACGGGCAGCGGGTTTCCCTGCATGCCGGCACGGACCCGCTGTTCCGCCGGCTGGCCGAGGTGATGCGCCGGCCCGGCCTCGCCGACGATCCCCGGTTCGCGACGCGCTCCTCGCGCGTCCGGCACGCCGACGAGCTGTATCCGCTCATCGGCGCGTGGGTCGCCGGGCTGACCGCCGAGGAGGTCATGAAGACGCTCAGCGACGCCGACATCCCCGCGTCGCCGATCATGAGCGTCGCCGACCTCGTCCGTGATCCGCACTGCCGGGCCCGCGCTTCGGTGATCACCGTCCCCGATCCCGAGTTCGGCGAGGTTCCGATGGTCGCACCGCTGCCCAGGATGAGCGCCACACCGGGCGCCGTGCGGTGGGCGGGCACCACGCTGGGCGCCCACACCGACGAGGTCCTGGGCGGGCTGGCCGGTCTCACTCCGGACGAACTCGAAGTGCTGCGGGGGCAGGGCGTCGTGTGAGCCGTTCACTACCATGCGACCTCGACGGCCGGACATCCCAGGGGAGATCGAGTGAAAGACACCGCGGAACAGGCGGCCCAGCGCCGGCGGCTGCGCGACCGGGCTCGCACCGAGGCGGACCTGCTCGAGGCGACCTTCGAGCTCCTCCAGCGCGACGGCATCTTCGCCGGGCTCAATCTGCAGGAGGTCGCCGACCGCGCCGGGGTCAACCGGGGCCAGATCTACCAGTACTTCGGTGATCGCCGGTCACTGCTGCGCTCGGCCGTCGCCTACCGGGCCCGGCAGTGGGCCGCCGGGGCGAAACGGCACTGGCAGGCGTCGTTCCTCCAGCGGCGCCGGGCGATGTTCCGCAGCGCCCTGGCCAACCCGGTGTCCACTTTGGTCGAGGCGCTGCTGGCGATCGACCGGGATCCGGACTACCACGTGCTGCCCGAGATCGAAAAGACCAGGGCCGCCCTGGAGCGCGACCAAGCCGTCGGCGATCTCCCCGCGGACGCCGACGCGATCGCCACGCACGCGTTCATGGTGGCCGCCTACAAGGGTTATCTCATCTTCCGCGAAGCGCTCGCGCGCGACACCGGAATCCCCCTCGACGAACTCGACGCCCGCGTGCTGAAGATCCACGACCAGGTGGCCGAGGCGATGGTGACGCGCCGCTAGGGCGCGCTCATCCCTTGTGCCGCCGCGAGTTTCCGGAGTGCCACCTTGGAGAACTTCCCGGTCGCGGTCTTGGGGATCTCGTCGGTGATCCAGAACCTTTCCGGGATCCACCAGGACGCCACCCGTCCTTCGAGGTGACGGCGAATGCCCTGGTCGTCGACCGTGCGTCCGGCGACGGGCACCACGCACGCCAGTGGCCGCTCGCCCCATTTGTCGTCCACGACGCCGATGACCGCCGCCTCGGCGACATCGGGATGGGCCATGATCTCGTTTTCCAACGCGACCGAGGAAATCCACTCACCGCCGGATTTCACCAGGTCCTTGGTGCGGTCGACGATCCGGAGATAACCGTATTCGTCGATGGTGGCGACGTCACCGGTGCGCAGCCAGCCGTCCTCGGTGAACTTGTCCGTGCCCGGGTCGCCGCCGAAATAGCCGGAGGCGATGGTCGGACCGGAAACCTGGAGTTCGCCGGGGGTTTCGCCGTCGTGCGCCACCGGATTCCCGTCGTCGTCGACGATCCTGAGTTCGGTGAGGGGGAGCGACGGGCCGGGCAGGCCGAGTTTGACGCGCCGGGCATCGGGATCGAGATCGTCGTGCACGCTGGAAAGGCGCCCGCAGGCCACGAGAGGGCTGGTCTCGGTCATGCCCCACGAACTGGTCAGCGGAATTCCGGTGGCTTCCTGCCACGCCCGGGAAAGCGCGTCCGGAAGCGCGCTTCCTCCGCTGACCACCATGCGGAGGCTGGACACGTCGGCCTCGCCGAGAAGGGGCTGTATGCCACGCCAGATCGCGGGAACACCGGCGGAGAAGGTGACCCGGTGCCGGGCCATCCGTTCGAGAAGGGCTTCCGGGCTCATCGCCGGACCGGGCAGGACCAGGTCCGAACCGGCCAGCATCGCGGCGTAGGGCAGACCCCAGGCATTGACATGGAACATCGGCACGATCGGCATGACCACGTCTCGCTCGCTGATGGCGAAGGCGTCCGCGCCGAGCAGCAAAAGGGCGTGCAGGACAATCGAACGGTGGCTGTAGAGGACGCCCTTGGGGTTTCCGGTGGTGCCGGAGGTGTAGCACAGGCAGGCGGCCTCGTTTTCGTCCGGCGTCACCGGCCGCGCCGGTTCGCCCACGCCGGCGAGCAATTCTTCGTAATCGACGATCCGCGGGTCGGCCGGGATTTCCCCGGTCGCGCCGTCGTCCATCACCACGATCCGGCGAACACTGCCGAAACCGTCCACCAATGGCCAGACCCGTGGCAGCAGGGAACGATCGACGAAGAGGACATCGTCGGCCGCGTCGTTGACGATATGGGTGATCTCGTCGGCGAACAGGCGGTGGTTCAGGGTGTGCAGCACGCGGCCGCTGCTCGGGACGGCGAGGTAAAGCTCCACGTAGCGCTGGGAATTCCAGCCGAACGCCCCGACGCGGGCCTGGTGCGGAACACCGAGATCGCCGAGCGCGGCGGCGAGCAGGCGGGCGCGGGAGACGACCTCCCGCCAGGTCGCGGTGACCTCCCCGGCCGCCGTCGCGGTGACGATCTTCTTGTGCCCGAACTGTTCCACCCGCCGCATCACCGCGGCGACGTCCAGGGGCCGGTCCTGCATCAACCCACGCATCGAACCTCCGAAACGGTGCCCGCTCGAAACAAGCTACCACGCGGATGACCCCGTGCTCGGACGCTGTTCCGGCCCCGGGTTTCTCCGGCCAATCCCGTTCTCGGGCGTGTGACCGGCCGCTTGACACCGGCCGCCACGCGGGCGACCATGCGGATTGATCACTGTTTTCGAGCTCACGGCATTGGGATCCGGAAAGAGGGACATGGCTGATCCGAGCACCACCCTGGCGACGGGTTTCTGTTTCCTGGAGGCGCCGCGCTGGCACGACGAGCGGATCTGGTTCTCCGATTTCTACACCTACCACGTGTATTCGGCGCGCGAGGACGGTTCCGGCCTGCGCGAAGAGGCCGAGATTCCCGGGCAGCCCTCCGGCCTGGGCTGGCTCCCCGACGGCCGTCTGCTCGTCTGTTCGATGCGCGACCGCCGGATCGTGCGCCGCGAAGCCGACGGCACGCTGGTCACCCACGCCGACCTGAGCGGGCACGCGGCCGGGCACGTCAACGACATGGTGGTCGACGCCCAGGGTCGCGCCTGGGTCGGCAATTTCGGCTTCGGCCTGATGGGCGGCGCTCCGCTGGAACCGGCCGCGCTGCATCGCGTGGATCCCGACGGCACGGTCACCGAGGTGGCCACGGATCTGTGGTTTCCCAACGGAAGCGCGATCACCCCGGACGGCACGCTGCTGGTGGATGAGACCTTCGGTGACCGCGTCACCGCGTTCGACATCACCGAGGACGGGCGACTGGCCAACCGCCGCGTGTGGGCGGAGTTCGGTCCGCTGCCCACCGACCGCGATATCGCGACGATCCTTTCTCGCGTCAAGGTCGCCGCGGACGGCTGCTGCCTCGACGCCGAGGGAGCACTGTGGATCGCCGACGCCAACGGCGGCCGGCTGGTGCGCGTCACCGAGGGCGGCACCATCACCGACGAACGGCGGATCGGAACCGGCGTCTACGCCTGTGCTCTTGGTGGCTCCGACGGAAAGACCCTTTTCGCCTGCGCCGCTCCCGATTTCGACGAAACGGCACGGAAAGCGGCACGTGAGGGCAGTCTCGTCGCGCTCCGGGTAGAGGTTCCCGCGGCCTGAAAGGCGGAGAAACCGCCGGCGCGTTCGGGGCGGGCACGGTGATCGGGTTCGCGGCGGGCGGTGTGCTGGCGCAGTACACGTCGTGGCGGATGATCTTCGCCCTCGGCGCGGTGCTGGTGTTCGTCGCGCTGTGGCTGGTCTGGCGCCGCGGGCCCGAGTCGGCCGCGCGTGCGGAGGGCCGGTTCGACACCAAGGGTGCCGTGGTGTCCTCGATCTCGGCCATCACGCTGCTCGGTGGTCTCACGCTGGCGACCTCGTCAGGCTGGACCTCCCCGGCCACCATCGGCCTGCTCGTCGTGGCCGCCGTCGCCGCGCTGATGTGGATCCGGCACGAACGGTCCACCGAGAACCCGCTGGTCGACCTCGGCGTCCTGGCCGACCGGCGGGTCGCGGTGGTCAACCTGCTCGGCGCCGCTCTGATGGCGGTCGTGATCCCGGCCCGGCACCGCAGTCCCGAGCACGTCTCCTGAGGGCTCACCCCTCCGTTTCCCGGAATGTGCCGAGCACTTCCGCCAGGGAGACGGTTCGGGGCACGTCCTCCGGATCCGTTCGTCCCAGCCGGGTTTCCGATGCTCGCTCGTACGCGGCGGCAACCCCCTCGAACAATTCCGCGGGCAGGCCCGCGGCGGCCTGAGCACGCGCGATCTCCCGCATTTCGCCGACGTAGCGCGCGGACTTGCTCGCGGCCAGCGCGATGTCGAGGGGCCAGCCCGGAACCTGCTCCGGCCAGGTACGGGAGACGTCCGCCAGGAACTCCTCCACCACGCCGTTCGCCGCCGCGGTCAGCAGCGCGTGCATGATCAACGCGTTGGTGCCCTTGTAGACCGACGCCGTGCACATCTTGAGCGCGGACGCCTGGCCCACCTCGTCACTCAACACGAACACCTCGGCCCACGGGTTCTCGATCGTGCCGACCTCCCGGGCACGCTCACCGCTGAGGTAGAGGCGGGTCGACCGGTGTCGTCGCGGACCGGGCGGCGGACCCGAAATCGAGCCGTCCACGAAGTCGAGGCCCGCCTGCCGCAGTGCTTCCCCGATCCGGACCGCCGTCGTGGGAGCGATCGCGTTGAGGTCGGCGACCAGCGGACGGACGCCTGCCGCCGTCGCGGCCTCCGCGATGCTCCGCGCCGCCGCCATCGCGTCGTCGGGCGGGACTATGGACACCACCAGGTCGGCGCCCACCACCTCGGCGCGCGGGACCGTACGCAGCCCGGCCTGCTCCACCAGCGCCCGGGTACGCGCGCTCCGGCCTTCCACACAGGTCACCACATCCGCGCCGCCCGCGCGCCAGCTCGCGCCCATGGCGCTGCCCATCGCGCCCGCTCCGACCAGTCCGATCATCACCACGCGAGGAGACAGTACGCGATTCGCGCCAGGCGGGCACCGGCGCAGGTTCGACGGACCGGCTCGAATCGTCCACATAGGACTCTCCGCGGAGGCTCACTCGCGCTTCACGACGTTATTGGTCTGGTGTCGTCACCCGAGAAGAAAGGTGCGCATCGATGGACCATGTCATTCCCGGCAGCGCTCGTGCGGAACCGGCGGGCGCCGAGGTCGTCGGCCCGGTCGAACCGAGTGGTACCGTCTCGGCGACGCTGGTGCTGCGGCGGCGCTCCGAACTGGACGAAGCACTGGTGACCGGACCGGAAACCGTTACCCCGCGGCAACTCGCCGAACGCTACGGCGCGAGCGACGACGATCTGCGGACGGTGCGTGAAGTACTTGTCGCGGCGGGCCTGACGATCACGGATGTCCATCCGGGATCGCGCCGGGTGACGATCAGTGGTCCCGCGCGACGGATGAGTGGTGTCTTCGGCACCGAACTCACCATGGTACGCAACGCGGATCCGTTCGGTCGCACGATCACGCATCGTGCCCGCACCGGCGAACTGCGCGTCCCCGCCGCGCTGGCCGGCATCGTGACCGCCGTGCTGGGGCTGGACGAGCGTCCGCAGGCCCGCGCCCGGTTCCGGCTGCACCCGGCATCCGCCGCGACGGGATCGTTCACCCCGGACCAACTCGGCGCCCTCTACGCCTTTCCGGCCGGGACGGACGGCACCGGCCAGACCATCGCGATCATCGAACTCGGGGGCGGCTTCCAGTCTTCCGACATCACGACCTACTTCGCCGGCCTGAAGATCCCGGCTCCCCAGGTCACGGCCGTCGGGGTGGACGGCGCCAAGAACAGTCCGAGCGGAGACCCCGGTTCGGCCGACGGCGAGGTGATGCTCGACATCGAAGTCGCCGGCGCGCTCGCCCCGCGAGCCGCCCAGCTCGTCTACTTCGCGCCGAACACCGACCAGGGCTTCCTCGACGCGGTTTCGACCGCGGTGCACGCGACGCCCACTCCGACGGCGGTCAGCATCAGCTGGGGACAGTCGGAGGACGAGTGGACCGCGCAGGCCCGCACCGCGATGGACCAGGTTTTCGCCGACGCGGCGGCACTCGGCGTGACCATCTGTGCCGCCAGCGGCGACAACGGCAGCGCGGACGCCCAGAACGACGGCAACCAGCACGCCGACTTCCCGGCTTCCAGCCCGCATGTCCTCGCCTGCGGCGGCACGAACCTCCGGGCCACCCAGCCCGGGACGATCGAAGCCGAGACGGTGTGGAACACCCCGGGCGGTGGCGCGACCGGCGGCGGAGTCAGTGACGTCTTCGGGCTGCCGGCCTTCCAGAGCACGGCGGGTGTGCCCGAACGACCCGGCGGTGGCCGCGGCGTGCCGGACGTGGCCGGTAACGCCGACCCCGCGACCGGTTACCGGATCCTGGTCGACGGCAAACGGTCGGTGATCGGTGGCACCAGCGCGGTCGCTCCGCTGTGGGCCGCCCTGCTCTGCCGCCTGGCCCAGGCCACGGGCCGCCGGCTGGGCCTGGTGCACACCCGGCTTTACCAGGGGGCGCGGGCAGGTACGCCCCAACCGGGTTTCCGCGACATCACCAGCGGCGACAACGGCGCCTACCACGCCGCCCCCGGATGGGACCCGTGCACCGGCCTCGGCACTCCCGACGGCACCGCGCTGGCCCGGATCCTGACCGGCGGTTCGGCCTGACGGCCGTGTCCGTCCATATCGGACTGGAAGGTTCCCGGGCCTTACTCACCGAGTTCGACCACGTTGGAGGTGCCGATGACCTTGCCCCTCGCGTCGAGGGCCCGTACCTGGAAGTATGGCCCTCGGCTCGGTGTCGGGATCACCGTCTCGAACCCGGATCGCCTGGCGTGTCGGACGACTACGGACAGCGAATCGGGCGTCGGCCCGGCGAGCACCTGCCAAGCCGCGGTTTCCGTCGAGCCGTTCCAGGACGCGTAGACGAGACTCCGCCCGTCGTCGGCCCGTGCCGCCGCACTCGGCGGGTAGTCCGGCAGGCCGGTCCATTCGTACCGGAAAGCGCGATAGGAAACGTTGGAACCCGGCATCATGACGTCGTAAAGCAGATTGCGCCGGCCATTGCCCTGGGTGTTTCCCGGCGCCGCGTATTCGGAATAGTACGATTCCTGGCCCCACCCGATGAACTGATCGCCGTTCGGGAGTGCCTGCACGTTTCCCTGTGATGCCGCGAACAAGGCCGGATCATGAAAGTAGGTGCGGTCGACTGTGGCTCTGCGGTGGCGATAGTCGACATCGAGGATGAGCCCGTGCGACTCCTGCTCGGGCGGGCTGGACGAGGTGGCGCAGCAGCCGTCGTCGAACATGCTGATCCGGTTGCCCGGCCGGAAGCGGGCGTCGTGCTGCCAGAAGAAGTCCGCGCCGGGCCCGAAGGTGAAGTCACTCTTCTTCCCGCCGAACTGCCAGTTGATCGTCCCGGTTTTGCGGGAAATATCGTAGAGTGCCCACATGTTCCGGGCCGAGATCAACAGGTCGCCGTCGGATCCCTCGTCGATCGAATTCATGTGGAAGGCGTCCCAGACTCCACCGGAAGTCACCGCGTCGGAGGCGGGCAGTTCGGAATCGGCCGGGTTCACGTGGTCCAGCATGTCCCAGAAGAAGACGAGCTTGCCCGTGGCGAGATCGACCTCCTGGACCTGATGGTCCTCGATGGCACCGTTCGCCGGTCCGCCGTAGGGGGTCAGGTCCATCGGCACCGCCTTCGACGCGATGAACAGCGCCGTCCCCCGGGAGGTGAGCAGGAATTCGTGGAAATCCGCGTCGAAGCCGTTGCGCGCGAAGACGGTTTTGAGCAGACGGTAGTGGTTGTCGTAGATGTAGTAGCACCCACCCGGTTGAGGCGCGCCCGCCGGAAGATTCGTGTACGCGGGCGGGATGGTGATGGTTCCCTGCCAGAAGGTCAGCACCGGTTGCCGCCGTCCGCTCCTGCGATCGCGGTAGGTCTGCGCCTGGATGTCGGCGTCTTGCAGGTTGGAGAACGGCAGCGGGCGGAAGAAGACCGGATCCCCCGAGTTCCGGTTCATCAGCGCGCCCGTCTGGCCCACCACCTGGGAGAAGTTGTACGGGCCGACGAAGATCCGCCCGGATGCCGTACCGGGTCGCCACGTCTTCACGTCGACCCGCATGGGATGCAGCCCCGGTTCGGAGACGAAGCTCCAGACGTCCGGGCCGGAGGTGATCGGAGGCGATATGGTCGCGCCGGTTGTCGGCGGGGCCGGTTTCGTGGCGCACAGGACGGGCGCCTCCTTCTGGCCGGCGACGGAGAACGGGCAGTTCGCCAGAACGAGGCCCAGCGCGACAGCACCTACCCCGGCGGTGCGAACCATCCTTCTTCCCGCACGGCCGACGGAGGTTTCCCACGCAGGAATCGAAGATCCGGAAAAGTCACGCACCGCGGTTTCCCTTTCACGTCAGTGAAAACCCTGCGGCACAAGACTGACCGTCAGCGGCGTGATCGGTGAAGGCGCGGCGACGCGGTTCATCCCGGCGACCGGGAACATTCACTCCACAAGCGGGCGAACCGCGCCGCGAACGGGCGTCACGCCACAGCCCCGTCACCGTCGCCTATCGGGAACGACCTCAGACAAGTAAGCCGTATTCGACCGCGGTCGCGGCCGAGGCGGCCGGAGCGATGACGAGCAGCAGGCCGGCACTCACGACCAAGGTGATCACCAAACGACGCAGAGTCCTCATCGCGGTCCTGCCTTTCCGGATTTCTCCACGGTTTTCCCGGTTGCCCGGTGTCGTCGATCGTATCCCGACCGGGTCCCGGTTTCCGCCAGGTCTACCCGGACGGCCGCATAGGTTGCATATTCATCAACCGCGCCGGAAAGCGCGTCAGCGAAAATCAGCTCCCGCTTCACGCGCGAGGTCGGGTCGGCCGGGACTAGCCTGTCGTCGGAGGAGGCCGAGAACACCGATGTTGCATGTCTCTCTTCTGGGGGAGCAGGCGATAACGGACAGTACGACCGGCACGGTCCGGCCGTGGTCACCACGGATGGCCGCGCTGGTCGCGTTCTTGGTCACGCACGCCGGAATGCCGCAGAGCCGGCAGCGGATCGCGGAACTGTTCTGGCCGGATTCCACGCCCGCCCAGGCGTTGACGAACCTGCGCCGCGAACTGCACCACCTCCGCAATGCCCTCGCCGACGATCCCGCACTCGTGGTGACCGCCAAGGATCTGTGCTGGCGTGACGGTGGAACGAGCCGGGTGGACGTGCGGATTTTCGAGGCCGAACACTCGGCCGCCCTGGCTTCGGCTTCGGCGGGCGAGGTCGGGTCGCTGGCCGCGCACGCGACGGCGGCGATCGCCGAATATCGCGGCGAGTTGTTACCCGGCGTGTACGAGGATTGGCTTTCCGAGGCCAGATCCGACCTCGAACGCCGGTGCATCGAGCTTTGCGACCTGGTGTGCCAGGCCCATTCGGCCGGGAACGACCTTCACGGTGCCATGGAGGCCGCACGCCGCCGCATCCGGCTGAGGCCGCTGGAAGAGGTCGGCTACCGCACCTTGATGGCCCTGCAGGCCGAGCAGGGCGATGGGGCTTCAGCGGTGAGCACCTACCACCACTGTGCGTCCACTTTGGAGCGTGAACTCGGCATCGTGCCGGATCAGGCGACCCGCGACGCGTTGCAGAGCGTGCTGAGCCGGATGCGACCGGAGGACAGCCCCGTCACGGTGAAACGCGAGCGCCCGGCGGCGCGGTCCGGCTTCGCCGTGGCCGAGTTGGTCGGGCGTGCGCGCGAACTCGGTTTGCTCGGCGAGTTGTGGCGGACGGCGGCCGGGGGCAGCCCGAGCGTGGTGCTGGTCCGGGGTAGTCCCGGCGTCGGCAAGAGTCTCCTTCTGACCGAGTCGGCCCGGCGGGCGCTGCGGCAAGGCGCCGTCGTGGCGGGCAGCCGGTGTTTCGGGACTCCCGGACGACTCGCGCTGGCGCCGGTGGCCGACTGGTTGCGCGCTCCCGCCACGCAGGCCGTCGTGGCGGCGCTTGATCCGGTCTGGCGCGCCGAGGTCGGGCGTCTGGTGCCACCGGGCGACGGGACCGGCGAAGGGCGGGAGGCGCGGCCCGGCCTGCGCACCCTCGCGGACTCCTGGCAGCGCCACCGATTCTTCGAAGGGCTGGCGCGGGCGCTTCTCGGTACCCGCCGCCCGCTTCTGCTGCTCCTGGACGACATGCAGTGGTGTGATCAGGAAACGTTGGCGTTCCTGACCTTCTGCCTCGGTTTCATGCCCGACGCGCCGTTGATGGTGGCCGGTGCGGCACGGGAAGAGAACCTCGGTGAGCAACCGGCGCTCCTGGACTGGTCGGCGCGCATGCACACGGCGGGCGTGTTCACCGAGTTGCGCCTGGACCCGTTGGCAGCAGGCGACACCGCCCGCCTGGCCGAGGCGATCGCTGGGCGGCCCCTCCCCGCCGAGGAGCGGGACCTGGTGCACGCCACCACGGGTGGCTTTCCGCTGTACGTCGTCGAGGCGATGCGCACGCGCGCCGACTCCGGCGGCGCTCCCCTGCCTGCCGGTGGCCTGACGGCCGTGCTCCGCGGCCGTCTGGAGCAGGTCTCCGGCCACGCGCGCGAAGTCGCCGGCCTCGCGGCCGCGGTGGGCCAGAACTTCACGCTGGACCTGCTGACCGAAGCGAGCGACCTCGACGCCGGCACCGTCGTCCGGGCGGTGGACGAGTTGTGGCAGCGCCGGATCATCCACGAACTGCCCGACGGCTACGACTTTTCCCACGATCTGCTTCGTGAGACGGCCTACGCCCAGGTCAGCCCACCGCGGCGATGGCTGATGCACCGACGTCTCGCCGAGGGCCTCGAACGCGCGCAGGCCGGTGACACGGACCGGGTTTCCGCCCGGCTCGCCGAGCAGTACGCCCGCGGCGGTCGTCCGGACCGGGCGGTGACCTACTACCGGCGCGCCGCCGAGATCGCGTCGAACAGGTTCGCCCACGGCGAGGCCATCCGCCTGCACGACGAAGCGTTGTCGATCGTGCGCGCACGAGCAGATGACGGGGAAGAGCTGGAAATCCTCGAAGCCCAGGCGGCCCCGCTCAACGCGGGACAGGGATTTTCTTCGCCCGAGTTGCAACGGGTACTCGAACGTTCGGTCGACCTCGCCGAGCGGCTTCACCGCACCGAATCCCTGCTGACCGCGCTGGTCGGACTGTGGGCGACCCGGTTCGTCCAGGGAAACAGCACCGACGCCTACGAGGTCGCCTCGCGGGCGCTGGCACTCGCGAAGGACGGGTCCGAACTGAGTGCGTCGGCCCACTTCGCCTTCGCCGGTTCGGCGCTCAGCCTGGGGAGGCAGGCGGAGGCGCTGCGCCATTTCGCGCGCGCCGTCACGCGCACGGGACAAGCGCATTCGCTGACCATCGGCACCCGGCCGGACGTGCACGGCACCGCCTGGGCGGCACACGCGCACTGGCTTCTGGGCCAGGACGACGAAGCCGAGGCGAGTTGCCGCCACGCGATGGATCTGGCGCGGAGCACCGGCCACCCCTACAACCTGGCGCTGGCGCTGGGCTACGCGGGCATCACGTATCACATGAGCGAGGACCTCTCCGCGATGACAGAAGCGGTCTCGGAACTCCGCACGCTGTGCGAGCGCTACGGATTCGCCTACTACCGCGAATGGGGGTTGATTCTCGACGGCTGGTGCCGTGGTGACGAGCACGGCATCGAACTCGCCCGGCGCGGCATCGACAACCTCAAGGCGGACGGCGCGTTCGCGAGAATGCCGTACTGGCTGTCACTTCTCGCCGATCTGGAGGCACGAAACGACCACCCCCAGGCGGCGCGAGCCACCCTCGACGCCGCGCTCGCCGCCGCCCACGCGCACGAAGATCTGTGGTGGCTGCCCGAAGTGATGCGTCTCCGAGCCGCCTACGACGGCCGGGAGGCGGCCACCGGACGGCTGCGTTCCGCCGCCCGCCTGGCCGAGGCCCACGGCAGCATCGCACTCCTGCGCCGCTGCGAGCGCGACCTGGCCGTTCCGGACGGCGTTCGTCGCCGCTGAGCCGTTCGGGCCGTTCGGGCAGTTCGCGGTCGTTGAGGCTGTGTTGTGGTCGTTGGGTTCAAAATGATGGGAGTTCCGTGTCGTCGTCGGGAAAGGCTTCCACCACGCGACATCCCCGCCACCGCCCACTTCCCCACCACATCACCCAGAAAGGACTCCAGACAGGACACCACCTCCTCACCCCCACCCCGATCGACAGCCGACGACGTCACGACACCACCCGGACGCGGCGGGGGCTGCCCCAACGGTCCCGACGGCACACGAAAGAGTGACATAGGAGTGTGCGGCACGGGGATGTTGCTTGAGTGGCAGGCAAAACAACGCCTAGCGATGGAGCAACTGCCGCGGAGACTGGTGCCGGAACAGCTCCATTCAGCCCCGCCACCGTTCACCGGGATACCACCGCCTGCCTCGCTCCTGCCGAGATCACCTGACATGCCTGACTGCACACATCGCGAGAACTTTCCCGCGGCGGGAACGCGCCGCGAACGCTCTCCGAACGCCCCGCTCCTAGCTTCGGTGTCAGACGCGCTCGAAAGCGAGTGCACGAACCCGAAGGAAACCGGTATGACTGCCACACCGACCCTCACCAGCAGGCCGTACGAGGACCTGGCCGCCCTCCTGCGCGGCGAGATGATTCTGCCCGGCGACACCGGATACGACGAAGCACGCGCGGTCTACAACGCCATGATCGACCGGTACCCGGCGGTCGTCGTCCGCTGCCGGGACGCCGCCGACGTGGTCGCCTGCGTGCGGTTCGCCCGCGAACACGGGCTCGAGATCGCCGTGCGCGGCGGCGGGCACAACGCCGGGGGGCTCGGTGTCTGGGACGATGCCCTGGTCATCGACCTTTCCCCGCTGCGGAGCGTGAACGTCGATCCGGTGAACCACACCGTGCGCGTGGACGGCGGGTGCACCTGGGGCGACGTCGACCACGCGACCGTCGCCTTCGGCATGGCCACCCCGTCCGGATTCCTCGCTTCCACCGGTGTCGGCGGGCTGACGCTCGGCGGCGGGATCGGGTACCTCTCACGGCGATTCGGGCTCACCGTCGACAACCTCCTCTCCGCCGACGTGGTGCTCGCCGACGGTTCCTTCGTCACCGCGAGCGACACCTCACACAGCGATTTGTTCTGGGCACTGAGGGGTGGCGGCGGGAACTTCGGCGTGGTCACCTCGTTCACCTTCCGCTGCCATGACATCGGGGAGAACGGTGTGATCATCGGCGGTCCAATCATGTACGACCTCGCCGACGTCGGCCAGGTCATGCGCTGGTACCGGGAACTCCTGCCGTCGCTGCCCGAAGAACTGAGCGGATGGCTCGGCCTGATCACGATTCCGCCCGCGCCGCCGTTCCCCGAAGCGCTCTGGGGCCGCAAGGCCTGCGCGATCATCTGGTGTTACACGGGCTCGCACGCGAACGCGGACGAGGTACTCGAGCCGGTCCGGTCGTACGGATCGCCGTTGCTGGACGGCCTGCAGGCGATGCCGTTCACCGTCCTGCAACAGACCTTCGACGCTCTGTACCCGGCCGGGCTCCAGTGGTACTGGAAGGCGGACTTCTTCCGCGAAATCTCGGACCCGGCGATCGCGGTGCACCGCGAGTACGGCGAGCGGTTGCCCACCGGGCATTCCACGATGCATCTCTACCCCATCGACGGGGCCACGCGCCGCGTGCCCGCCGACGCGACCGCCTTCCCCTACCGCGACGGCGGCTGGGCCGGGGTGATCGTCGGCGTCGACCCCGATCCGGCCAACGCGGAGGTGATCACGCGATGGGCACGGGACTACTGGAACGACCTGCACCCGACGTCGGCGGGCGTGGCCTACCTCAACTTCATGATGGACGAGGGCCAGGATCGCGTCCGGGCGTCCTATCTCGGCAACTACGACCGGCTGGCCGGGATCAAGCGGCGGTACGACCCGGACAACGTGTTCCACATCAACCAGAACATCAAGCCCGCCCCGAACTCGTGAGTCCACAGAGGAGGAATCCGGTCTCGCCCGGGGAGGAGGCGGGCGAGGCCGGGTTCCGGCGTCACAGCAGGGCCTGGACATCCGGTGGCAGGTCCTCACGTTTGACCGGCAGCGGGTGACCGGACGGCGGGAACAGCAGCCAGCGCGGAGGATCGTCGGCGTTCGGGCCGATCACCAGGGCGATCACGTCCCGGACGAGCGTCGCGGACAACTCGGCGACGAACGCCGGGGACGCCACGACCGAGGCCACCAGCCGGAGGCCGCCCAGCCACGGCGTCAGGCGGCCACCGATGCCGGGCAATGGGATGTCCTCACCGTTGTCGGCGGCCACGCGCATTCCGTGTTTGCGCTTCTCGTCCTCGTAAACGAGGAGATCGAAGGAATCGGCGTCCTTGCCGGGCGCGACCGGCGCTCGCGATGGCGCGATCGGAAGCGGACCCCCCTCGCCGTCGGACACGAGCGCGTAGACCGGGCCCGAATCGGCCCCCACTTCGCGCAGGTCGTCCAGCGTCATTCGCTCGACGGTTCGGGTCGGGACGTCCACAAGGTACAGATCGTTCCCGCTCCGCACCAGGTTGACCGCGCGGCCCGAGCGAAACCCGTCGTCGGACGCCTTGCCCGAAAGGACCCACACGACCGCCCTCGCACCAGGTTCGGTCAGGCGACCGGCGACCTTCACCAGTCCCTCACCGCCTCTGCCGGTGAACACCGGCGCACGATTCATCAGATGCCGGCCCGAACCGGGTACGGCGGCGGCGAGAGCACTCGCCACGGGCGGCGCTCCGTCCCAGGTCTCGTCGAAGGCCAACGCGTCAGGCAGCCCGTGAAGCTCGGTGAGCAAAGAACCGTCCGGCAACGACGCGACGACATCACCACCCTCTTCGGAAACATCCACACTGAAATCGGATTCTCCGTCGCTGGACATCAGTTCGGCGAGATCCGCTCCCGACAGCCCGCCACCGCGCAAGGTCACGGCCAGCTCGGATCCGGCCTTCTTCACGCCGTCGGAGGACCACACGTCACCGATTTCCGCAATTCCCATGCGCCGCGCCAGATCCTCGTGGATGCGCACATACAGGTCCTCCTTCGAGTGCACCACGGCCACCCGATCCGGACTGGAGAACAGGTCCGCCACCCGGTTGGACTTGTGCCGCGACGTCTCCACATAGATGTCCGCGTCCGCCTTGACCAGAAAGAACCGACCGGTGTATTTGGTGCCCTGTACCTGGAACGTTCTCCCCAAGGTCGCGTAGACGAGCCGGTCGTGGCTGGGCAGCCCGCCCGCGTAGGGAAAGGTGCGCACGGTGACCGGGTTGTTGTCCCCCACGTTGGGCGCGTCACCCGAGCCCATGGTGGGGTTCGTCTCGCCGAGCACGTGGCCCTCGACCTTGCTCGAACCGTACGGCCGGGAGGTCTCGACTTCGTGAATGATCTCCAGGTAGACCCCTTCGGGTGGCTCCTCGACGATCTCCAAGCTCCGGTAGTCGAGGGTCAGCTTGAGGTCGAAGAGCTTGTCGAACGGCACATGCTTGCTCGCCACGACATTGCGGGTCTGGTAGTCCTCGCCGGTGGCCATGGCATGCAAACCGCCGTGCAGAGAGGTTCCCGACGTCATCAGGTTCAGCACGTACTCCGCCGCGCCGCCTTCCCTGGTATAAGCGGACTTCGCCGCCACCGCCGCGTCCACGGCTCGCGGAGTGGCGATCCCGCGCGACAAGGGCTTGGCCGAAAACAGCGCGTACACCGCCTTTCGCACCGCCTCGATGGTGTAACGGCCGATCGCCTCCGGATGAAACCCGTCATCAGGCCGGAACAGGGGTTCGCGGCGCGGCCGGGTCGCGACCACTTCGATGGCCGGCCGGTTCGCGGGCGCGGGCAGCGGCGGTGCGACGGTGCGGTCCGGTGTGGAGAAATCGACCGCGCCGGGAAGGTGTACCGGCTGGGTCGTTTCCCTGTCCCAGTCAATGAGGTCCGGCACGCCGAGCGCCAGCGTCTCGAAACCCGGCATGGGCTTGCGGCGCCGCGAGACGCGCAGGGAATAGGTCACCTCACGGTGGTCCGAGGCGACCTTGTCGGATTTGAGCTGCGAGGTCGACTTGACGTTGAGACTCGTCGGTTCGATCACCTGTTTCCGGCTGGTGCGGCCGACGGTGGGACGCGGGGCGAACGAGCCTTGCGGGGCGCCGGTCCCCGGCTTCCCGGGAACCGGTGTGCCGTCGGGTCCGAGATGGCCGGGCGACACCGGCGCCTTGGTGCGGTCGGTCAACCCGGTCTCGAACAGGAACTCGCGTTGTTTGGTCGTAGTGGTCTGGTCCAGCTGGGTGGTGGTCAAGTACCCGACGTTGATCAGCGCGTCGGACTCCAGCGGTGCGACGGCGGGCGTGGCCGGGGGACGATCCGAGGGGGCCGCGGTCACGTCGACATCGACGACGTCGTCGAACAGGACATCCGACGCCGCCACCTGGATCGGCGTGCGGCCTCCGCCGAAGAGAACGTTCCGCAGGTCGACATAGCCGTGCGGGGTGGCCAGCAGTTCGCCGACCTGATCCAGGACCCGTTGCCGCCATTCGCCCTTCACACCCAGTTCGTCGAGACGTGCCCGGACACCGGCGAGCGGATCGTCGCCGTGCAGCACCGAGTTGATCACGTTGGTCCCGTTGTGCGAGGCGTACCCGCCGTCCGCGGGCATCAACGTCTGAGCAGGCACCCCCTTCTTCTCCGGCGGTTTCTCCGCGGGCACGGCCGCGGCGAGTTCGGGCGGAACCGGCAGGCCCAGCGACTTGTACAACTCGGCGGCATGCCGCGCGGGAAGCTGGACCACCGTCCCGTTCGGTTCGTCCACGGTGACCGGCAGTTCGTCGAACGTGCTGGTGTGGAAGAGATTGCGGATCTTCATATCGGCCGTGAAGGTCGACCGGGTGTCGAAGACGAGAAACGCGGTCGGGCCCTTGTATTCGTTGCTCTGCTTGTTTCCCGGCAACGCTTCGTCGACGTGGTTGCGCGCCCGGTCGTAGCTCCCGTTCGCGCCCGCACGGATGTTTCCACCCAGTTTCCCGAGGCGCTTCGGCACCACCGAGACGTTGAACCGGCCCCCGATCCCCTTGCTCCGGTTGAGGGCCGAGCTCACCACCGCTTCCCCGTTCTGGTTGCGTTGCAACCGGCCCATCGCGCGGACCGCGACCAGGCGTGGCGCGAAGTGGGCCTGTGCCACGTCGAGCCGCCCGGTGAGGTCGCTGATTCGCCCGCTCTGGACCATGTCACCGGTCCCCGACGACTGGCCGTTGAGACCGAGCGCGGTGATGCCCCGCGCGCTCACCCGCCCCAGCACCTGAGAAATCGCATGCCGCGCGGCATTGTTCAACCGCACCAACGACGACATCTTGTACCAGTAGGTGGTACTGGTCTCCCGGCCTTCCTCGGTGCGGGTTTCGGTGAAGCGCCGGGCGCCCGGCGCCGGCCAGGTACCCCCCAGAAACGGTGACTCCCGCGATGCCTTCCCTGGTCCGGAAATCGGGAAAACCCGCTTGGCCAATGCTATTTCCACCGCTTCGATGTGGTTACGAGACACATGAACGTCCTCGACGGCGGCGTACTCGCCGAGCGCCGCCGGATTGATCGGCACCGCGTCACCCGGGGGCCGCGGCGGCGCCCCCAGATAGAGACCCGGCTTCATCGTGCTCTCCGGCAGCGGACTGCTCGCCCAGTCCACCTTGTCCACCGGCACCGCCACCCGGATGGCTCTGGCGACCGTCCCCCGGACCACCCCGGCGGCCGATTGGTCCGAATCATTGGGCAACACCTTGATCGACGGCTCGCCCTCGACGGCGGCGAACGCCTTTTCGACCGCATCGCGCGGCGGCTCGGTGAGCCGGCGACCGGCCGAGCCCTCGCCGAAGCTCGTCATCATGCCACCCAGAACCCAGCGCTGGAACCGGTTCGGCTTCTTGGTCGTGCTGTGCACGGCGTAGACCGTCACGGTGCCGTCCCAGTCGCGGAACTCGCCCTCGTACGTGCTGACACGGGCGTCCTTGGCCAGACGGCCCGGCTTGCCGGCGCGCGTGTTGTCCCAGTTGGCCGTGATGGCCGCGGCGGGCAGGCTCCGCGACGACGTCGCCGCGCCCTGATAAGGCTCGGGATCACCCTCTTCCGGGTACGGCTTCCGTGCGTCCGGATTGTCGTCGAAGACGGGACGCACCTCGCCGCCGAAGCCGGCCTTGGCCGACCGGGCCGAGGTGGTGGTCCGGCGCCACTGGACGGTCGTCTTGTCTTCCAGCTTGAGCTTCATCAGCCCGGACGGCTTGGTGTCCTCCGGCGGTACCGGCACCAGGCGGACGTCCAGCGTGTGCTCGCGATCGCCCTCCGACCAGGTGATCTGGTGACCGCCGTACATCGCGTCGGAGACCGCGACGTGGGCCGCGTCCGGAGTGCCGAACTCGGCCTCGACCGCGGCCCGCCCGGTCTCGCTGAGACCTTGTGAAGCCACTCGGGCGATCTCCTTGGCCTTGGGTACCGCGGCGATGTCGTCGGTGCCGAACACATAGCGGCGCGCGCCGCTCCCGGACACCTTCGCGCGTCCCTGCAGGTTTTCGGGAAGCGGCAGTCCGGCGGCACGGGCCACGTGCACCGGCATCACCGCGTAGCCGGTTTCCCCGGCGTCGATCCGGTAGATCAGCATGTGGTGGACCGCGTTGTGGATCTGTTCGCGGTCGATGACCCGGTTGAGCCCGCCGGTGAGTCCGTTGCCGACCTCACCGAAGAAGCCGACGAACCAGGCACCCCAGTCGTGTTGCATGCCGCCGAACACGCCGACACCCAGCGTGCCGTCACTGCCGCCGCTGCTCGAGGCGTTCCGGGACTGTTTCGTGGTCGTCTTGATTTCCCAGCCGGGAGAAGTGCCGACGTAGCTGATCCGCGCCTTGCCTCTCAGGTCGTCCGGCACATCGACACCATGCTGTCGCAACGCGGCGACCGCCTCCTCGGTCAGCGTCCGGGATTCGGCGGTGCCGCGCACGACTTCGGCGATTCGCAGTCCCACGTCGACGGTCGCGACCACGGGTTTTCCGCCCTTGCGCCGGAAGGTGAGCGCCATCCTGGTGTCGAGGGCCGGACGGTCGGTGGAGGTGTGCTCGCGGGTGATCGAGCCCGACGAGTCGAACTTCCGCGTCCCGCGCCCGGTCGCGCCGATGAACGCGGAGGGGCGCACCACGCCGATCGGGATGGCCGCGCTGAGCGCCGCGGTGACCGGCTCGAAGACCATCAGCGGAATCCGCACGGGCAGGTTCCGGGACGAACCGTCGCTGTGTGGCTCCGTGTGCTCGCTGCTTTTCCGCAGGAACGCCGCGGGAGGAAGCGAAGTCGAAGGCTTCGTCCGGCTGTCCGCGGGGCGGTCCAGTTCGACCGCCGTCAACTCGATCGACACGGGCCCGTCCGGTCCCTGGATGGTGAGCTGCCGTTCGTTCATCGCGTCGACCAGGCCTTCGCCGCCCCGCGCCGAGATCTCGTCGAAGACGTGGCTGGGAGGCAGGCCGGTCGCCTCGGCGACGGCGGCGACGACTTCGTCCAGCGACCCGAGGTGTTCGATGCCGAGCAGCGAGCCCGGCGGCACACTGGACAGCAGGGTGAACATGGCTTCGGTCTGTCCCTGCTTGGCCGCGCTCTTGGCTTCGCCCTTGGCCTTGGCGGCGTCCGCGGCCGCGGTTTCCGCGGTGTCACGGCTGGTCTCGGCATCCGACCGGGCGGACATCGTGGTATCGAGGGCGGCAGCCGCCTCTCGGGCATAGCCCCGGACGGTCTCCCCGATCAGGTCGAGCTCTCGCCGGGCCAGCCGTGTTCTCTCGTCGGACTCGCGCGCCGCGATCCTCGCTCGGTCCAGTTCGCCCAGCTTCTCGTCCCTGATTTCGATGAGATCGGCACGTTCGCCGGCCGGATCCGCCCGGTGCCGGGCCGGCTGCTCCGGTTCGGTAAGGCTCGGCTCCTCGCTCTCGGGGACTTCCTTGTCCTCGGGGACTTCCTTGCCCTCGATGACGTTCGTGCCGTGATCGGTGGCGGCGGGCTCGATCCCCAGGACAGCGGAAACCTCGGCGGCGACGGTCTTTCCGGCGAACGCGGCCGCCGGGCGCGAGGAAGCGATCACGGTGCCGGCCGTCAGCTTCTCCCCGAGGAATTCGGGTTCGGCGAGCTGATCCAGGCCGGTGATCCGCCGTTCGAGCTCCTCGACCTCCCTGGCGAGCCGTTCGACCGCGGACCGGTCGGCTTCGAAGGCACGGATCGCGTCTTGGTATTCGGTGACCGCGTCACGCACCAGCTTCACCGTCGAGTCGACCGCGATCCGCGCCGCTTTGGCGGCCGCGTTGGCCGTCTTCAGGCGCTTCGCGGCCGCCGTGTGCGCGTCGGTGGCGCGGGTCACGGCACGCCGGACCCCCTCGACGGCCTCAGTGGCCGCGCGTTCGGCTTCCCGGGCCGCCTGCGCCGAGACCTCCGTGCCACGAAGGTAACGCTCGGCCACATCCAGCCGCCGCTGCGCTTCCTCGACCACCGCGACTTCCCTGGTCACGTCGATCCGCGGAGCCGGTGTGGACGGCCGGCTCGCCTCCTCACCGAACTCCCACCCTTCGGCGCCTTCGCTAAACCCGGCGTGGCCGGAACCAGCGATGGTCTCGACACCACCGGGGGTTCCGGAATCGGCGACATACCGGAAATCAACGACATCCCGGTCGCCGGCCCCAGAGGTGGCTTCGAGGCCGCTTTCCGAAATGGCACGTTCCGCGGGACCATTCCCCGAACCGATGACGTCCTCGAAAGCACCGATTTCCTCGGAAGCGCCGACGTCCTCGAAGCCGGCGATGTCCTCGAACCGGAAGCCCGTGACGTCCCGGAAATCGGCGGCCCCCTCGAACTCGACGGCGGCGGCTTCCGTGAACGCGGTGATTTCCTCGACCTGGAATGCAGAAGCTCGTTCGAAGTCGGCGACGATGTCGAAGCGGAAGGCGGCGGCTTCCTCGAAACCGGCGGGTTCCCCGGCGGCGGCGAAGGTCTGATCGCGCGGCGCCCGTGCGGCCTCCAGCGCTTGCTGGGCCGCTCCCAACGCGGTCCGGGCTTCCGCTACGCGCAGCACACCGGTCTCCCGCGCCGCCTCCGTGCCGATCACGCCGCCCGTGGCCACCCGCAGGGACTCGACGGCCTCCGTCAGATCACGCTCGGCCTTCGCGCGAGCGAACCGCGCACGCCCGACGGCCACTGCCGCGGCGTCACGCGCCGCCGCGGCGTCCTCGGCAGCCTCCGACGTCGCCTGGATCTCTTCGGCGTAAGCGCTCTCTTCCGGAACGGGGTCCTCATGGGACAGTCCGGCCGCTTCGGAGGAACCTCCGGGGAATCGAAGACGGCTCAACCACCGCGAACTGGGCACACCGAGGCCGGTCGCGGTATCGGCCGAGTACCGGGACACGGACTTCCTGTCCATGCCCAGGCGCCGGTAGGCGACCACCAAAGCGAGAGCGTCGAGCTGCTTCGCATTGAGCCGCCCCACCCGGAAGGTCTGTCGGACGATCTGCATCGCATCCTCCATCCGGGCAGTGCTCCGCGAGAGCTGTCCTCCCGTCTCCTTCTCGATGTGCTCGGCGAACTTGCCGACCTCCTCCCATGACTTCGGTGTACCGCCCGGCTGGTGTCCGGTGAAAGCCTGCTGCGCCGGAGTCACGAGCGATTGCCCGGCTGACGCGGTCACCGGCATCGCCTGCTGCTGCGACCACGACGGACCCGAGGTCAACTCCGGAGCGGTCGCCTTCGGTTCCAGTTGGGTCTTCCCGATCTCCGTCTGCGGGGGTCCTTGCTGCGCCAGACCCTGCTGAGCCGGTCCTTGCTGAGCCAGGGGTCGCTGCGCCAAGGGTTGCTGCGGCGGGCCCTGCTGCGGCGGTCCTTGCTGAACCAGAGGTTGCTGCGCCAAAGGTTGCTGCGGCGGGGCTTGCGTCACCCGATTGTCCACTGTGGATCGCTCAGACCGGGCCAGCGGCTCGTTCCGTCCTGCCAGGCCGCCGGCTGGCGTGGAGCCGAAGTCGCCCACCGTCCCTCGCGCCGGAGCGTGCCCGGTACCGGCGACCGTCGCCGGAACGGAAGTGCCGGCGATGAACGGACTCCGGTCGTACTCCCGAGGCCGGGGTACGGCCTCGTACCGGCGTCCGCCGTCGTCGTGTGGGCCATCGGCGGGTGCGTCATCGGCGGGTGCGTCATCGCGCGGCCCCTCGGACAGGTCGTTGTACGACCGAGGCACGGGAACCGGCTTGTACTCGATGTCGTCACCGTGCCCACCACCGCGGGCGAGCCGCTTCTTCACCGCCCGGTTCGTCGCGTGCGCGATCAGCGAGATGCCTGCCAGGTTCGCCAGCTTGAGGATGATGTGCCCGAAAAGATGACCGGCGACCCGCCCCACGCCGGAGGACGCTCCCGCGGTGAAGTCCGCCCAGTTCACCGCGAACTGATGGGTCAGGATGGCCGTCGAGATGGTGGCCGTCGAGCCCTCGTGCAGGGACTCGTGAAGGACATGGGCCAGGCCGTCGGCGAACGCCTTGTGCCAGTCCCGGAAGCTGTGTGCCCGGCCGAACACCGAGTCCAGCATGGTGGTCAGCGTCCTGCTGATCCGGTGGCCCAACGCGCTCACGGGCAAGGCCAGGAATCCCCCCACCGCACCCACGACAGCGGCATCGGAGAGGTATTCCTTCGTCCAGTGGTCCCGCTTGTGCTGAGCGAACTGGATCGCCTGGGCGCCCACCGCGACCACCATCTGGTTGCCCATACTGGTGACCATGCCGGCCAGGAGCGCCCGGCCGGCCCAGCCGATCTTGTCCAGAAACGCCAGTTTCGACCTGAACCACTTCATCAGCCGCCGGAAGAGGCGCCGCACCATCTGCAGGCGGGAGCTGAACCACACCATCGGTACCGGCCCGAAGAAGGCCGACATCGCCGTCGCCCAGGCGAATTCCGCGGCCAGCGTCGACAGTTCGAGGATGATCACGTACTTCATGTACTCGACATCCAGCGCCAGCTCGCACAGCATCTCGCCGAGCTCGTCGAAGAAGGCCGCCCCCGAATCGAGGTAGTTACCCTGCCCGTCCACGAAAGGACTCATCACCGCCGCGAAGGCCGCCGCGGCCTGCCCTTGGAAACCGTCCCGGATCGCCGCCACCGCACGACGCAGGTCCAAGGCCATTCCCCGTAGTCCGCTCGCCGCGCCACGCCAAGCGGCACACAGTGCGCGCAGCGAATCCTCGTTGGCGTCCGGGAACTCGTCACCGGTGACGATCAGGAACCACAGGCGTGCCTCGTCACTGACCATCAGGGCCATGAGTTACCTACGCCCGCACTCGCGCCCCGATGCCACCGCCGGTCAGCTACTTGCCCGCGTCGCCGCAAAAGCCTCCATGCTTTGTACACGCCGGGGATCGAGCGGACAGTTCACCAGCCGGAAAAGGCGAACGCGGAGATGAACCACCGCGGACCGGCAAGTGAATCTTTGCCGACAATAAGAAAAAGGCCCGCCACACAGTCCATAAAGGACCGTGTGGCGGGCCGGTTCGGGCTCAGCGACTGGTGGCCGCGCTCAGCACGCCTTCCTCGTGATGCGGCCAGCGGGCCGGCTCACCGGCCGGCTTGTCGCCCAGGATCGTGACGCGGCGGCCGACCCGGCGCTCGGTGTAGTCGTTGACCGCGTAGTGCTGGGTGGCCCGGTTGTCCCAGACGGCGACCGCACCGGGGACCCAGCGGTACCGGCAAACACGTTGCGGGCTCTCGGAAACGGTGAACAGCTCGTTCAGCAACGCGTTACTCTCGCTGGGGGTCAGCTGCGGGATGCGGCGGGTGAACATCCGGTTGACATAAAGCGAACGGCGGCCGGTTTCCGGATGTGTGCGCACCACGGGATGTTCGGCCTCGCTCCGGTACGACCCGTTCGGATGCTCGAAGACATGCACCGCGGTGAGCCCGTCGAGCATCTCCCGCATCGGCGCGGACAACGCCTCGTAGGCCAGATACTGGTTGCTCCACATGGTGTCGCCACCGGCCCTCGGGCACTCCACGAGCTGGAGCACCGACGCGATCGGCGGCGAGGGGCTGAACGTGACGTCGGTGTGCCAGACATCGGCACGCACCCCCTGATCGGAGTCCAGCACCACCATTTCGTCGTGCCCCGGGACCTTCGGCAGGAACGGGTGCACCTCCAGTTCGCCGAACCGGCGGCCGAACGCCTTGTGCGCCTCCGGTTCGAGTCCGGCGGCGTCCGGGAAGAACAGCACGAGGTGGGTCAGCAGCAGCTCCCGCACGACGGCGAAATCGGAGTCGGTCAGTTCCCCGAGCGGCACGCCCCGCACTTCCGCGCCCAGCGCCCCGGAAATCCGGACTACGTCGAAACGGCTACCGGTCATCGTTTTCCGCCTCTCCACAACGTTTCCACAGCGTATTGACAGCGTATTTTCGCGTTTTCACGGCACGACAGTAAAGCCGTTCTCCGGCCGAAGAGAAATACCCGCTCCGATTGACGCGGATTGTTTTCCGATGGCAGGCTGAAGCTGCCGGACATCGTTTCCGGCGGTGCCCGGTTCCCGACGCCGAAAGGACGCCCATGCCCGAAGACGCCGCCGCCCGGCTCGCCAGCCTGGTGGATCTGGCCACCCCGTTCGCCATCCGCGCCGCGGTCGCCCTGCGGCTGCCCGAGCTGATCGAGAGCGGCACCACCGGCCTGGCGGAGCTGGCCGTCGCGAGTGAAAGTCACGAAGACTCGCTCGCGCGGTTGCTGCGGCATCTGGTGAACGTCGGGCTGTTCGCCGAAACCGCGCCGCGTGTCTACGGGCTCACCGAGCTGTCGCGGGAGCTGCTCAGCGAGGACCAGCGCTGGCAACGCGGCTGGCTGGATCTCGACGGTCCGGGCGCGAAGATGGATCTCGCCTACACCCGGATGACGCATTCGGTGCGCACGGGCGAGTCCGCCTACGGCCGGGTGCACGGCATCGGGTTCTGGGCGGACTACCAGCGTGACGAACGGCTCCGGCTGTTCTTCGGCGCGATCATGGCCGCACACGCCTGGCAGACCGGGCCCGCCGTGGCCGCGGAATACGACTGGTCCGGGGTGCGGCGGGTGCTCGACGTCGGCGGCGGCATCGGCGCGCTGCTGTCGGAGGTCCTGCTCAAGCACCCCCACCTGAGCGGTGCCGTGCTGGACCTGCCGCCGGTACGACCGGAGGCCGAACAGGCGTTCGCCGAAGCCGGCCTGGGCGGGCGCGCGGAGTTCGTGGGTGGCAGCTTCTTCGATCCGCTGCCGGACGGCTACGACGTGCTGCTGGTGTCCCGTGTGCTGACCGACTGGAACGACGAGAACGCCACGAAGATCCTGCGCCGCTGCGCCGAAGCCACCAAGCCGGGAAGCCGCGTGCTGATCGTCGAAGTCCTCGCCGGTGACGAGCACGCGAAGAACAACGCGTCGTTCGACCTGCAGTCGCTGGCACTGCTGGGCGGGCGCGAGCGCACGGTCGGCGACTTCCACGCGCTGGCCGCGGCCGCCGGGCTGCCGGTGCGCGCCACGCACCACTGGCCGGGTGGCCTGGTCGTCGTGGAATGCGGGGAATGACAAGGGATCACGCCCAGGACGGGAGCTGCCGGGCCCGCGGGTCCGGCAGCAACCCGAACTGATGCAGCCGGTCCAGCGGGCTCAGCGGGTGGACGCCGAGACCGGCCATCGTGTGCATCACGGTGTAGCGGATCCGGTCGTTGCGGCCGGTTCCCCGCAGCGCCCGCCCGCCCGCGAACCTGCCCGCCCACGAAAGATCCGTGGTCATCCGTGCCGCGTTGTGACTCGTCCGGCCGATGTGCGCGAGATTTTCCCGGCGTGCGGCCGAATACCGCCCGAGCGCGTGATCGACGACGGCCGGGGCGAGCGAACCGCCCTGCCGGAGCATGGTGGCGAGTTCGTGGGCGTCGGCGATCGCGCTGTTCATCCCCTGCGCCGCCATCGGATGCACCGCGTGCCCGCTCTCGCCGACCAGCGCCAGTCCCGGAACCGCCAGGGACGGCGCGAGGAACCGGGAGACCGGCAGTACCTGCCGTCCACTGAGGTGCGCGCGGACGGCTTCCTCCAGCGGCGCGAGCGCGGGCGCATCCCGGATCACTCCGGTCACCCAGTGGTCCAGTCCTTCGGCGTTCAGGCCGCGTAACTCGTCCGGACCGGCCTGGGCGTAGAAACGCATCCGGCCGTCCGGCAACGCATAGCGCAGCAGGAGCCCGCGGACCGTGACATAAGCGGAAAAGTCCGGTTCGACTTCGGGACTGTCGTGGAGTTCCAGCGCCACCAGCCGGTGCGGGTACTCGACGCGGCGAACCTCGATGCCCGCCTCACGGCGCAACCGCGAAGACATGCCGTCGGCGGCGACCACGAGGGCCGCGTCGACGCGATCACCGTCCAGCTGTACTCCGGTGACCCGGCCACCGGCCGAAACCAGGCCCGTCACCAGCTCCCCGCGACGGAACTCGACGGTGTCCGGCAAGGATTTCGTGAGCGCTTCGAGGATCGCCGGATAGTCGTGGGCGAGCAGCCAGTTGTGCTGCGAGGGCAGGCGCGTGTAGTCGAGGACCATCCGCGGACGCCCCTGCGGATCGCGAGCGACCAGCTTTCCGAGCCGCAGCGCTCCGGCGGCCTCCAGCCGTTCGGTGACGCCCCACTCGTGCAGGATCGCCAGTGATCCCGGCTGGAACACCTCGCCCTTGGCCACCGGCCGCACCTGCTCCTGTTTGTCCAGCAGCAGAACGCTGCGTCCCAGCCTGCCCAGCGCGCAGGCCGCCGCCAGCCCGCCGACACCGGCACCGCACACCACGACGTCGTAACTCACTGTTCCTCCGCCGTCCGGAAGCGAGAAAGCGCTTTCAACGCCAGGCCGTGCGCCAGCGCGGGATTCGGGTACCGGCAGACATGCCGGACGTATTCGTTGACGCTCGCGGCGGGCCAGCCACCGTCGGGCAACCGGTGGACCAGCAGCCAGTCCACACCGGACCGCACGGAGTCCGGTTCCGCCCCGGCCGCCAGCAGTGCGGACACCGCCCAGCCGGTCTCCTCGACCGTGCCGGGCTCACCGTCGCCGGTGCCCCAGGAGCCGTCGGGCAGCCGGGTGCGGTCCAGCCACGCTCGCGCACGCCGTGCCGGTTCGCCGTCGGACGCACCGGCCTTGGCGAAGGTCTGGAGCACGGCCGAAGTGCCCGCCGTGTGCATGCGGTACCAGACGGATTCGTAACTCCCGTCCGGCCGCTGCGCCTTGCCCAGCCAGCGCAGCGCGCGGCGGACCCGGCGGTCTTCGGCGGGCACGCCCGAGTCCAGGAGCCCGTCCACGGCCTGCGCGGTCATGTGCGGGCACGGCCCGCTGTTGGCCACCTTCGTGTTGCGCACGCACAGGCCCCACGACCCGCGGGTGTCCTGTTGCAGTGTCAGCCACGTGACGCCCCGGCGGATCGCACCGGCCTGCTCCTCGCCGGGCAGGTGATTCAGCGCGGACAAGATCTCACCGGTCTCCAGCGTCGCCGGCCAGCCCCGGGTGCCCGACCAGCCCCAGAACCCCGGCGGGCACCCGAACGCGACGAAGGGCTGATCCTGTTGCAGCCGAAGGAAAAGCTCCTTGACCGCGGCCAGCCGCGGGTCCTCGGCGTAGCCCGCTTCGAGCAGGCCCGCGGTGGCATACATCGACCAGGTCAGGTCCAGGGGGCCGCTCGACCACGAACCATCGGGCGCCATCATCCGCCGCAACCAGCCGACGGCACGCTCGACCATGTCCCCGCCCAGTCCGGCGCGGGCGAGCCCGGCGCAGACCAGCCCGGTCACCCAGGCGTCCTCGCACCACCCGCCGGTGCTGCCCTCGTGTTCGTAGACCTGCCGGATGGCCGCGAGCGCGTTCGGTTCGGCACGCCTGGCCAGCGCGCGCTGCCAGCCGGTCAGCGGTTTGTGCCGGGTCTGGGCCAGACCGAGCGCGGAGACCATCGGCACGCGCAGGTCGAACAGTTTCCGGTACAACCCGGGCAGCAGCGCGAGTTCGAGCGGGAAGCGGCGCATCTCGCGGGGGTCCAGCCAGCCCGCGAACCCGTAGAACTGGCGGCACCACGCGACCACCTCCGGATGCGGGATCGCCTCCAGGCCACCGAACGCCCGCATCCACGCCTGGCCCGCCTCGACCTCGGCGGCGTTGCCGCGCGGATCGGTCAGGTGCAGCACAGCCGAGGCCACCGCGGTCGGCCCGGCCTCGGAGGCCCCGCCGGGCACCATCGCCCAGCCACCGTCGGCTGCCTGGACCCCCTTGAGCCAGCGGGTGCCCGCGGCGATCTCGTCCGCCGCCCCCCCGGGATCGGCGAAATGCAGCGCGCACACCGCGCCGACCGTGCCGAGGGTGGACGTCAGGCTCTCACCGCCGTAGTCGAAGACCCCGTCCGCGCGCTGGGCCGCGAACAAGGCCTCGGCGCCCTGGGTGATCGCTTCCGTGATCGCGTCGGTCCGAATCAAGCCGCATCCTTCCTATGCCTCAGGCGCCGGCGGGCTCGAACCGCGCTCAGTGCCTCTGGTTACGTCAGGCTCGGTGCCGGGTCGCGCGATCGTTCTCATCGCGACGGGCGGGAACTCGTGACGGGCACGCATCAAGCCCTGGGTGAGCAACGAGAACAACAGCACGGGCAGCACGAGCGCGAGCGCGAACCGGGTGCCCGCGGCACCCGCGATGACGGCGCTCGCGAGCACGAGACGTTCGGCCACCAGCAGTTCGTGCGCGCGCAACGCGGTCCGCGCGCTCAGGACGTCACCCGAGCGCACCGACGGGACGAACGCGCAGACTCCGCAGACGGCGGCCGCAACGACGAGCGCGAACCGTCCGGCCGGATCCGTCGCGGCCCAGGGCGTGCCGACAAGGATCAGCGCGAGACCGCTGCCGTAAAGCCAGAACGCGAGCCGCACGGCGTAGGCCACGCCATGGCGGACCGGCACCGACTGGTAACCGCCCGCGCGGTCGCCGTCGACATCGCGCACGGTGCCCACCAGGTTCGACGCGGTGTCGTGCAGCAGGAATCCCGCCGCCACCGGCGCAAGCGCCCACGGAGGCCACGGTGCGGCCACCATCGCCCCGATCACCAGTGCCAGCGCGGTGACCGCGCCGCGCGCCAGATTGCCGGCGAGGCCGCGTTTCTTGAACACCTTGCTGTAACCGACTATCCCCGCCATCGCGACCACGAACACCGGCACGATCCGCCAGTTCGCCGGCACCAGCAGAGCGGCGGACCCGGCCGCGCAGGCCAGGCCGCCGTAGAGCGCGGCCTCGATGGACAACCGTCCCGAAGGGATCGGCCGATGGGGTTTGCCGATCGCGTCGAGACCGCGGTCGAAGTAGTCACCGAGGTAGTGGCCGGACAACCAGCCCAGCGCCGGGGCCAGCGCCGCGATGAGCAGCACCCCGGTCCGGCCCGAGCCTCCCGCCACCACGGCCCCGGCCAGGCCGAGCAACGCCGGATAACACGACGTGTAGGGCCGCCAGGTCTGGACATGTGCGTGGACGGACCGGCCGATCCGCCGTCCCACCACCGTGATCGCCGACGTCACGTCTCAGCGCTCCCGCCGCACCGCGAGGTCGGCCACCGCCCCGAGCAGGCCGGCCGCCTCGGCGACCGGAAGCACCCCGAGCCCCGACTTCGCCAGCCGCACCTCCTCGCGCGCCCGGGCCCTGGCCGCGTCGAGCGCGCCGGTCGCCACCACGACCTCACGCAGGGCCGCCAGCGCGGTCTCCGGGGGAAGCCCGCCGGACAGCACTCGCGCGATCACCCGGCGCTCGGCCGGCCCGCCCTCGCGGTGGGCGAGCAGCACCGGGAAGGTCGGGCGGAGGTTGGCCACGTCGCTCGTGCCGGGTTTCCCGGTCACCGCGTCCTCGCCGAGGAAGGGCAACAGATCGTCATACATCTGGAAGGCGAGGCCGATGTGCTCGGCGAACCCGGTGACCACGTCGACCTCGTCCGGTGTGCCTCCGCCGAGCACCGCACCGGCCTGGCAGGCACCGCGGAACAACGCCCCGGTCTTCAGCCCGGCCATCCGGAGGTAGGCCGCGAGACCACTGCCCGGTGTGGCGTGGCCAGGCGGCACCAGCACGGCCTCTTCCATCTGGCCTCGGCACAGGTCCACACCCGCCTGGGCGAAAATGCGCACCGCGGACACGATGTTCGCCTCGGGCACCGCGCATTCGGCCAGCGCGGCGAACAGGCCGATGATCAGCGCGTCCCCGGTCACGATCGCCTCGGACACGCCGTAACGCGCGTGCACCGACGCCCGGCCCCGGCGCGTTTCGTCTCCGTCGATGATGTCGTCGTGCGCCAGCGACGCGACGTGCAGGTACTCCGCGGCCAGGGCGGCGGGCATCACCGTCTCCCGGTCGCCGCCGACGGCCTCGGCCGAGGTCACCAGGAGCAGCGGCCGCAGCAGCTTGCCTTCGCCCAGCAACGCGTAGCGGGAAATGTCGTCGAGGCGGTCGCCGCCGGCGGGCCAGCGTTCGGTGAGCGCGCGCCGGACGTCCGCGGTGACGGTGGCCAGGGTGGGTTCGTCGATCAGGGCATCCGCACCCATGGCGCTCACCCGGCGGACTTCGCGGAATTGTATTCGTGCAACGACGGCTGATGAATGATGTCGGCCACGTTATGAATGCCTTTCCCGTGCCACGAACCGGCTTTCCGAGTCTCTCGCCACATTCCGGATTCAGGGGGAACTCCTCCAGTCTCTGAGCGTGGTGATCCATTGTCAAGACGTCGAAAGAATTCGGTCATAACCGACCGGTGAAAGGGTGGCGGGTATTTACGTACGGGCAATGAACACTGGAATTAAGGGCATATTTTCCCTAATGTGTCGACAACTGGGAGGACGACCAGTAGGATCGGCGTTCCTTGGTGAGGGGGCACAATACGAAATGTTTCCCCGGACACCGCGTCCGGGAAACGCCCGTGGGTCAGGCCAGCGCCGCGAGATCCCCGGCGAGCACGTCGAACCCCGGCATCCGCGCCGCCAGCCGGGCCAGCTCCGTGGCGCGGCGCGCGAATCCCTCGTCGGCCAGCACGCGGCCCACCGCATCGGCCAGCGCTTCCGGTGTCGCGGCGGCCGGATCGAGCCTCAGGCCAAGGCCCAGTTCGGTGACGCGCCGCGCGTTGTCCGGCGCGTCCCCCAGCAACGGCACGTTCACCATCGGCGTCGCCGTGTGCAGGGCCTCGTGCACACCGCCGAAACCGCCGTGGGAAAGGAAGACCGCGGCCTCACCGAGCAGCTCACGTTGCGGGGCGAAGCGCACCAGCCGCACGTTCGGCGGCCGAGGTCCGGACCAGTCCCCCGCCGCGGGACCGAGTGACACCACACCGCGGCACGGCAGTTCGCCGAGCGCGGTGACCATCGCGGCGAGCAGGCGCGGCACCTCCGGTACCACGGCGTGCATGACCGTGCCGAGTCCGGCCAGCACCAGTGGCCGTCCGGGGGCAGGAGAAACGTCGTGCGCCGTAACGATGTCCGGCCGATAGGACCGCAACGACGGTCTTCGCAGGGACTCCGGGTACCACGCGGCGGGCACGACCGCGGCGAGCAAACCGTCGTTCGGCCGCCACGCGTCTTCCGCCGGAGGGAGCCCGAGTTCGGCCAACTGGCCGTTGAGGGTGTCGTGCAACAGGGGCAGATGCGCCGACGTGAACGGCGCGATGTCGAGGACCGCGCGAGGCAGCTCGAGCCGTTCCGCGGCGAGGTAACCGCCGAACTCGTTGCACTCGCGCACGATCAGGTCCGGCCGCCAGGCCGCCGACGCGCCGATCAGGTCGCGGGCGAAGATCCCGGCCAGGCCTCCGGCGTGGGCCTTCGTCACCGGGCCGACCTCCTCGCGGGCGCGCGCCGTCTCGCCGGGGTCCTCCCCTTCAGCGCCGGGCATGCCGGGGCTGGTGAAGACCACCGGGTCGGCGAGCAACTCCTCGAGGGTGCGCACGTTCGGCAGGCTCAGGTGCTCGATGCCGTGACGGGCGAGGCCGGCGGCCATGGCGGGCGCCGTCGCCACCGCGACGGTGTGCCCGGCGCGGCTCAGCGCGTGCGCCACCGGGACCACGACGGGCGCCAGATGCGAGTAAAGGGGCAGACAGGTGAGCACGATCCGCTTTCGCCCCACGGTCACCGCCGCGCGTAGACCGTCTCGACGCCCAACTCGCCGAGCACGCCCTCCGGCCGGTCGGCGCCCACGGTGAATCCGCGCTCCGCCAGGATGGCGCGGGTCGCCGCCGAGGTGCCGGAGTCCTGCGCTTCGAGCACGACCTGGCGGATCCTGGCCCAGTCGTGGTCGTCGATCCCGGCGAGCACGTCGGCTTCGGCACCTTCGACGTCGATCTTCACCAGGTCGATCGTCCCGGGCAGGCCGGCGGTGGCGAGCACGTCGGAAAGGCGTTCGACGGGCATCCGCACCTCACGCCGGTGCGCGAAGAGGCGTTCACGGCAGGCGCGGTCCTCCGGTGTGGCGGCCTGGTCGCCGATCGCGGCCTTCGACTCCGGATACCGGGTGGAATTCCCCGGCACGTCGGCGAAGTAGGTGAACGCGACGTCCGGCTCCGGCCGCGCGCCGAGTGCCCGCCGCAGCGGCGTGACTCCGGTGACGCCGTGGCGGTCGAGGTTGGCGCGCAACGCCTCGAACGTGGCCGGCATCGGCTCGAGCGCCAGCACGCGCGCTCGCGGCCGGAGCTGCTTCACATACAGCGTGAAGAGACCCACGTTCGCCCCGACGTCGACCACGACCGCGTCCTCACCGATCGTGATCCCGCGCCGGAGGTAGCAGTGCTCGGAGAAGATCTCGGTGTGGATGAACGCGATCTCGGTCGTGTCACCGGCTTCCCCGTCCGGGACGTAACACCCGAACCCGGTGTCGAACTCGACGTAGGTGAGCCCAGTCAACGTCACCGTTTCCTCCCGCCGTCCGAGCATAGTGACATCCGGTCGGCGGGATCAACGGCGACGAGCCTAGTAGCCGCCGCTGGTCTTGATGTCGCCGTTCACGCCGGCCGGGTAGAAGCCGCCCGAGGAGACCTTCTTCGGGTTGAGGTAGGCGATGTTGAGCACGCGGTCCGCGCTCCGGCCGAAGGCGATGCCGTTGCCGTCCGCGGGCACGAGGTTGGCCTTGCCGTCGATGAGGACCCCCTGGTCGTCGTTCTTGTTGCCGGCCAAGCTGTTCCGCGCGGCGGAGATCTTGTTCGTGACGTCGCCGAGTCCCCGCTCGAAAAGCTGGGTCCGGACGATGCCGGCGTGATAGGCCTCCACCGCGAGGATGCCGGCCGCGGCGTCGAGAAAGGTCTTGTTGCCGATCAACGGCGCCGCGCCCTTGTAGGCGGTGACCCCGACGTCCTCGAAGAGGTACGCCGCGACCAGGAAGTTCGGCTCACTGGCGAACGGGTCGAACGTCTGTCCTTTTTGGATCAGGCCGGCCGCCTGCGCGGCGGCGGTGAAGCTGTCCTTGAAGTCGATCTGCGGCTGTGCCACCGCCGCCTTCCCCAGCGCGCCACGCAGGAACTTCACGTGCGCGAGTTCGTCCCCCGCGATCTCCATCGCGATCTGGTGTACCGCCTCGCTTTCGAACTTCACCGCGTGCCCGCCGCTGACCCCGCCCTGTTTGCCGACGCCGCCGGTCAGGTAGCCCGGCAGGCCGTAGCCGTGGACGGCGAACGAATACAGGTTCGCTTCCAGGAATTCCAGGTTGAGCGCGAAGTTGAGCACCGCCGCGTCGCTGGGCGCGTTGCTGTCCTTGGCATCGGTCGCGTTGCGCAACTCCACTTCGGGCGCCGGCTGGTTCTCGTGCCCGCTCATCAGGGCCGCACCGGCGTAGCTGGCCCCGACCAGTCCCAGCCCGGCCGCTCCCGCGGTACGCAGGAAACGGCGACGGTCGCTGGGATTCTCGGCACTGCGTGAGACCAGATGCCGTACGTAACGTCTTCCGAACACGCTATGTCCCTTTCCTCACATGCGCTGCCCCATCACCCGGAACGCGGCCGCGGCGTGATCGGTTCGGTCCGGTCGCGAAAATCTGTTCCGCCGCTGGTCAGCACCGGGCAGGGCGAACCGGCGGTCACGTTCGGTTCCCACCCGCTTGGACGCCATGGACAAACGGCGTCCGTTCGGTGTACGTCTATTTCCGACCGGCGCCTGGGCCGGTTTCCCGGCACGGGTGGCCGGCACCGGACGTGGACGGGGCGAGGGCGGATGGCGGGCTTTCTGTTCCGCCGGCTGGCACAGTCGGCCGTGGTCGTCGTGCTGGTCACCATCGTCACCTTCGTGCTACTGCACCTGCTGCCCGGAGGCCCGGCCAAAGCGATCCTGGGCCCGAAGGCGACTCAGCTCCAGATCGAGACCTTCGTCCACCAGAACGGCTACGACCGGCCGCTCGTGGTGCAGTTCCTCGCCTGGGCCGCCAGTGTCCTGCGCGGCGACCTCGGCTACTCCTACCAGCTCAACGAACCGGTGACCGCGGTGATCGCCGACCGCCTGCCCAAGACCGTGCTGCTGATGACGCTCTCCACGCTGGTCGCGATCCTGGTCGCGGTGCCGGTCGGGATCTACCAGGCACGCGGGCGGAATTCGGCGGGCGACTACGCGGTGACCGGCCTGTCCTTCGTGTTCTATTCGATGCCCAGCTTCTTCCTGGCCGAAATCCTCATCCTGGTGTTCGCCGTCGAACTCCACTGGTTCTCCCCGGTGGGCCCGAACGGCGATTCGCTCGGCGCGATCCTCGGCCAGGCACCGCGCCTGGTGCTGCCGGTGCTGACCCTGGCGCTGATCACCATCGCGTCGTTCAGCCGGTACGTCCGCTCGTCCGTGGTGGACAACCTCGCCCAGGACTACGTCCGCACCGCGCTCGCGGGCGGGGCGAGCGAGAACAAGGTGCTGGTCCGGCACGTGCTGCGCAACTCACTGATCCCGATCGTGACCCTGCTCGGCCTTTCGCTGCCCCAGATCTTCTCCGGCGCGCTGATCAGCGAACAGGTCTTCAACTATCCGGGCATGGGCTTCGCGTTCGTGCAGGGCGCCCAGGTGCACGACTACCCCACGCTGCTGGGCATCGGTCTCGTGGTGGCGCTGGCGACGGTGACGGGCTCGCTGCTGGCCGATCTCGGTTACGCCGTCCTCGATCCGAGAGTGCGGTACCGATGACTTCCACGGACCAGCGGGAAACGCTCCCGCCCTCCCCCGTACCGGCGAGACGGGGCCGTGCCGCGGCGCGGACGTTCGCCGAGAACCGGCTGGCGGTGGCGGGCCTGGTCCTGATCGGCCTGTTCGTGCTGTTCTGTTTCCTCGGCCCGCTGATCTACCACACCCAGCAGGTGACGACCGACCTCGGCAGCGCCGACCAGCCACCTGGTCCACACCACCCGCTGGGCACCGACGACGTGGGCTACGACGAACTCGGCAGGCTGATGGCCGGCGGCCGCTCGTCGCTGGAGATCGGCGTCGCGGCGGCGTTGATCGCGACGATCTTCGGCACCCTGTGGGGCGCGGTGGCCGGCTATGTCGGCGGCTTCACCGACTCGGTCATGATGCGCGTGGTCGACACGCTTCTCGCCCTTCCCAGCCTGTTCCTGTTGCTGATCCTTTCGGCGATCTTCACCCCGTCCGTCGGGCTGCTGATCGTCGTCGTCGCCTTCGGCGCGTGGCTCAGCCCGGCCCGGCTGGTGCGCGGTGAGACGTTGTCCCTGCGCACCAGGGAATACGTGCAGGCGGTGAAGATGATGGGCGGTGGCAGGGCCAGGGCCGTCCTGCGGCATGTGACGCCCAACGCGATCGGCACCATCGTGGTGAACGCGACGTTCCAGGTCGCCGACGCGATCCTGCTGGTCGCCGCGCTGAGCTACCTCGGGCTCGGCATCGCCCCGCCGCACGCGGACTGGGGGAACATGCTCTCCAACGGGACCGAGTTCGTCCAGAACGGCTATTGGTGGATGATCCTGCCGCCCGGCATCGCGATCATCGGCGTGGTCGTCGCGTTCAACTTCCTCGGCGACGGTCTGCGCGACGCGTTCGAGGTGCGGCTCCGGAGGCCGAGATGACACCAGAGACGGTGCTGCGGCTGGAGGACCTGCACACCACCATCGATGTCCGCGACGGTGCGGTGCATCCCGTGGACGGCGTGAGCCTGGAAGTCGCGCCCGGCGAAATGCTGGGGCTGGTGGGCGAATCCGGCTGCGGGAAGACGATGACCGCGCTGTCGGTCCTCCGCCTCCTCCCCACCGGGGGCCGCGTCGCGGGCGGCCGGATCATGCTGGGCCAGGACGACCTCACCCGGATGACCGAACGGGAGCTTCGCGCGGTGCGTGGCCGCCGGATCGGCATGGTCTTCCAGGACCCGATGACCTCGCTCAACCCGTCGATTCCGATCGGCAGGCAGGTCGCCGAGCCGCTGGAACTGCATTCCCGGCTCTCCGGCGCCGAATTGCGCGAACGCGCGCGGACCATGCTCGACCTGGTCGGCATCCCGCACGCGGGCCAGCGCCTGGACGACTACCCGCATCAGCTTTCCGGTGGCATGCGCCAGCGCGTGATGATCGCCCGCGCCCTGGTGTGCGAACCGGAACTGCTGATCGCGGACGAGCCGACCACCGCGCTCGACGTCACCATCCAACACCAGATCCTCGAACTGATCGACGATCTGCGTGCCCGGCTGCGTATGGCCGTCATCCTGGTCACGCACGATCTCGGCGTGGTCGCCGGGCGCGCGGACCGCGTCGCCGTGATGTACGCGGGCCGGATCGTCGAACACACCGGCACGCGGTCCCTGTTCGGCAACCCGCGCCATCCTTACACCGAAGCGTTGTTCGCCGCCCTGCCCGAGCATTCGGCCGAGACGGGACGCAAGCTCTACAGCATTCCGGGAACACCACCGGATCTGCGGGAGCCGCCGCGGGGATGCCGGTTCGCGGCGCGTTGCCGGTACGCGACCGTGGCCTGCCGGGACTACGATCCGCCGCTCAAGGCCGATACGTCCGGCCATTCCTACGCCTGTTTCCACCCCGTGGGCGTCCCCGCGCCGGAAGTGATCCAAGCTGTCGCCGCGCGTACGGCTTCCGCCGAGCCCGAGGACGGCGGCGCCAAGGATGGCGCGCCGCTGTTGAGTATCGAGCATCTCGTCAAGGACTTTCCCGTCACCCGTGGTCTGTGGCGCCGGGCGGGCACCGTGTCCGCGGTCGCCGACGTCAGTTTTTCCGTGGGCTCAGGCGAAACCTTCGGCCTGGTCGGCGAGTCCGGGTGCGGCAAGACGACGGTCGGAAGACTGGTCGCCGGACTGGAAACCCGCACCGCGGGCCGCGTCACCGTCGGCGGAGTCGATCCGGATACGGTGCGGGGCAAGGATTCGCGACGGCTTCGCCGCGACACGCACCTGATGTTCCAGGATCCTTACGCGTCACTGGATCCCCGGATGCGGGTGGGCGCGATCGTGGCCGAGCCGCTGGTCATCCACGGCGTGGGCACGCGAGCCGGGCGGAAGCGGCGGGTGGAGGAACTCCTCGCGGAGGTGGGCCTGCCCTCGGACGCCGTGGAGCGGTACCCGCACGAGTTCTCCGGCGGGCAACGGCAACGGATCGGGCTGGCCCGCGCGCTGGCACTGGAACCGAAGCTGGTGATCGCCGACGAACCGGTGTCCGCTTTGGACGTTTCCGTGCGGGCGCAGGTGCTGAATCTGATGAAGGACCTGCAGGACCGGCACGGGCTCACCTATGTGCTCATTTCGCACGACCTGTCCGTCGTGCGGTATCTGTCGCACCGCATCGGCGTGATGTACCTCGGCAAACTGGTGGAAATCGGCCGCGCCGACGACGTGTACCCGCACCCACGGCACCCCTACACCCGCGGGCTGATCGACACGGTCCCGGTCGCCGATCCCTGGGCCACCCGCGAAAGCGGGACCGCCGGTGTGACCGGTGAACTGCCTTCCGCGTTGACACCGCCGTCGGGATGCCGCTTCCGCACGCGCTGTCCACGGGCCCAGGACCGCTGTGCCACCGAAGAGCCCCCGATGCGGGACATGGGCCCGGCCGGTCACCAGGCCGCCTGTCATTTCCCGCTCCAGGCGCCGGACACACCGGCCGGGATCACCACCTCGGGCGCGGGAAGCGCGCTGTGATGTCGACGATGGGCACAGTGGGACAGGAAGGCGGATCATGAGGGTACGCAAGCTGTTCGCGGTCGCGTTCGCGGCGCTGGTGGCGGGCACCGCGGCCGCCTGCACCGGCGGTGGCACCGGTTCCCAGGGCACGCCGGCCGAGGGCGGCACCGCGGTGTTCGCCCTGGCGCCGGGCACGCAACCGAACTGGATCTTCCCGTTCGTCGATTCGGCGCACAACAGCGGCTACGCCACCGGCGACATGCAGATGCTGATGTACCGCACGCTCTACTGGTTCGGCGGCGACAACGGGGACACGGGCCTCAACGTGCGCAAGAGCCTGGCCGAAGCACCGCGCTACAGCGACAACGACACGACGGTCGTGATCGACCTCAAGCCGTACAAATGGTCCAACGGGGAGCCGCTGGCCGCCCAGGACGTCGTGTTCTGGATGAACATGATGGTCACGGAGAAGGCGAACTGGGCCCAGTACGTGCCCGGCCAGTTCCCGGACAACGTGAAATCCGTGACCGCGACCGGCCCGCAGCAGGTCACCTTCAAGCTGACCGAGCCCTATTCGCCGACCTGGTTCACCGGACAGGAACTGGTCCAGATCACTCCCCTGCCGATGGCCTGGGACAAGACCTCCGACTCGGCACCGGCCGGCAGCGGTGGTTGTGCCACGGACCGCGCCAAATGCGACGCGGTCTACAAGTACCTGTACGAAAAGAGCAAGAACCTCTCCGGCTACGCCACCGATCCCCTGTGGCAGGTCGTCGACGGTCCCTGGCACCTGACCGGTTTCGACAGCGACGGCAACATCGCCTTCGACCCGAACCCGGCCTACAGCGGTCCGGACAAGCCACACCTGGCGCACTACCGGTTGCAGACCTTCACCAGCAATGCCGCCGAGTTCAACACGCTGCGCAGCGGTGGCACCATCTCGGTCGGCTTCGCCCAGGGTGCCGATCTGCCCGCGAAGCAGGCGTCTCAGGAATTGCCCGCGACCAACCCGTTGGAGGCCAACTACAATCTGGTTCCCTCCTACGGCTGGGGCTGGAGCACGACCCTGCTCAACATGGACAATCCGGTTTTCGGACCGACGTTCAAACAGCTCTACCTCCGGCAGGCGCTGCAGCAGACTCTCGACCAGGTGACCGATGTCAACGTCGCGTACCGCGGCTACGCCACCGTGACCACCGGACCGGTCCCGGTCAAGCCCGAGAACCCCTTCATCACCGACGCCGAGCGTGGCGCGGGGCCGTATCCCTTCGACAAGGCCGCCGCGAAGGCACTGCTGACCGGCCACGGCTGGACCCTCCAAAATGGAGTGATGACGTGCACCGGCCCGGGCACCGCGGACAACCAGTGCGGCGCCGGAGTCGCCGCCGGCACGAAACTCGAGTTCACCCTCGAATACTCCACCGGCAACCCCGCCTACGGCCGGATCATCCAGCAATGGAAGACCGACGCCGCAGAGGCTGGCATCGTCCTCGACCTCAAGGGCGGGGAATTCAACCAGGTCATGTCGGACGTCAGCGACTGCCACGGCTCCGGTCCGGCGTGTGACTGGCAACTGGGCTACTTCGGCTACCAGCAGTACAACGCCGTGCCGACCGGCGATCAGCTGCTTCTGCCCGGTTCGTCCGGCAACCTCGGCAACTACGACGATCCCAAGCTCGATTCCCTCATCGCGGCGACACTGCACAGCGACGACAAAGCGGCCTTCGCCGCATACGAGGACTACGCGGCGAAGACCCTGCCCGGGCAGATCAACATGCCCATGCGCAGCTCCATGCGCGTGGTCGCCAAAAACCTGGGAGGCGTCACGTTCAACGCGGTCACGACCGCGCGAAGCCCGGAAGAGTGGTACTTCAAGAAGTAACCGAGTGGAGGTGCGGAGGGCTCGGGGCAAGGCGGGGCCGGACTCAGCATGCCGAACCGGCGCATCGACCACTCAGCCAGCCGAGTGTCTGTGGACGGTCGTTCAGTTCATCGGTGATCTTGTCGAGTTCTTCTTATGTGCAGCCGGAGAGGTCGGTGTCTTTCGGGAGGCACTGGCCCAGGAGACCGTTGGTATTCTCGTTGCTGCCAGCGAGCGAATGCTCCCTTCGTTCGGTTGGCGAGAGTGTCGTGCGACCCGGCCCTGCCGCAGGGCCGTAGCGACCTCCCGCCGCAACTCGCCCTTGGCCTGCACGTACAGCGTCTGATAGATCGTTTCGTGCGACACCTGCAGATCCTCACGCCCGGGATGCTCCAGGCGCAACCGGCGTGAGATCTGCCTGGGTGACCACTTCTTCTTCAGGCCCGCCATCACCTCGGCCCACAACTGCGGGCTGGCCAGCATATTGCGGTCCTTCGGCCGTCTGCTCATCTCCACCGCGCGGTACTGCGCACTCAACGCCCCATACACCTCCCGGCCACCGTTACGCGAGATCTCCCGTGACACCACGGAGGGATCCCGCCCGATCACCTGCGCAATCTCCGCGCTGGTCATCTTCCACTTGGTACCCAACGAAATCTGCGTCCGCTCCGCCATACTCAGCGCAACACCGCGCCCCATCGAACCGACCTCCCAGCAAGATCCACTCACTGGTGATCATCATGCACTGACCCCCTGAAACCGCCTTGAAGCTCACCCGAACGTGTAGAAACACCTGTTCGATACGCCGGTATACTCGGGGACATGGCCGCACTTACTCCCGAGCACGTGTCCTCGCTGAGTGACACGGCCGTGCTGGATGCGTTGCGAGAGACGGAGATCCGGCGTCGTCGGCTGTATCGGGACGAGCTTGTCCTGGTGGCTGAAATCGAGGCGCGGGGTATTGCGACGAGCCGGGGTGTGCATATCGAGACGTCCGCGTTGCTGCGGGATATGTTCAACCTCAGTTCCCCGGAGGCGCAGCGGATGGTCGCCCACGCCGAGGCCCTGTGTGGCACGGTGACGCCCACCGGGGCCCGCCTTGATCCGCGGCTTCCCGTGGTGGCCGATGCTTTGGGCGACGGGATGATCTCGCCAGGTCATGTGGAGGCGATCCGCAAGGCCGTCACCGGCCTGCCGGACACCGCCTCCCCCGAAGACCGGGCGATCGCGGAAAAGATCCTGTGCGAGGCCGCCATCACCAGCGAACCGTCCCACGTCAAACGACTCGGCGACGAGATCGCGCTGCGTCTGGATCCCGACGGCGACGAGCCCAAGGAAAAGGACCTGCTCCGCCCCCAGCGGCGACTGGATGTGCAGGAGACCCGGAACGGCCGCGTGCTGGGCCGGTTCGACCTCGACACCGAAACCGGAGCACTCCTCACCACCCTGCTCTCCCCGCACACCGCACCACAGCCCACAGAAGACGAACCCGATCGACGCTCGCGCAGCGAACGTTACGGCGACGCCTTCCGCGACATCCTCACCCTCGCCGCCCAGTGCGAGAGCACGCCGAACGAGGCGGGGGAACCGGCCACCTTGATGGTCAGTATCACGTTGGAGGAGTTGAAGAGCGGGATCGGGCACGGACTCGTGGACGGCTGGAACCTCTCCGCCGCCCAGATCCGCCGCATCGCCTGCGACGCCGCCGTGGTGCCCGTGGTACTCGGCTCGAAGAGCGAGATCCTCGACATCGGACGCGCCACCCGAGTCGTCCCTCGTGCTATCCGCCGGGCGCTGATCCGCAGGGATCGCGGTTGTTCATTTCCGGCGTGCGCGAAGAAGGCCAAGTGGTGCCAGGCGCACCACGTGCGACACTGGGCGTGGGGCGGCCCGACAGCGCTGGACAACCTCGTCCTGATCTGTGCCCGCCATCATCAGGTGATTCACCATTCGGAGTGGGAAGTCCGCATCAGGCAAGGGTTCCCGGAGTACATCCCACCGTCCTATGTGGATCCCGAACGCAGACCACGGCGCAACACCCTCCACACCATGCGCACATAAACCGCTCCCCCAAGTTTCACCCATAAGGGCACAGGCATACCCCGGGAAATAGACCTGTCAAACACAAGCCCCGGGACTTAATGCTGCTTAAAACGCGCTGGAGCAATGATCGAGATTCGCCAGGAACCGTTGATCGAGCAGGCAATGGGCACCGCCGGGTGAGCCGCCCCGGTGCCTGGTAGGGGCGGCACCGGGGCGGCATTTTGTCGTCGCCTACGCCGAGACGTGGACGTAGTCGACGACGAGTTGTTGGGGGAACTGGGTGTTGCCGTCGGGGTCACCGGGCCAGTCTCCGCCGACCGCGAGGTTGAGGATGATGTAGAAGGGATGGTCGAACACCCATTGGTTGCCGTTGGTGTCGGCCGGGGTCCTCGTCTCGTAGGCCTGGCCGTCGACCGAGAAGGTGACCGCGTTCGGCGACCAGTCGACGGCGAAGGTGTGGAAGTCGTCGGCGAACGACTGGCCGCCCGGCAAAGGGTAGGCGGCGGTCAGCGGGTTGCCGCCGGAATAGCCCGGTCCGTGCATGCTGCCGTGCACCGTGCCGGGCTCGCGGCCGATGTTCTCCATGACGTCGATCTCGCCGCAGGAGGGCCAGCCCGCGCTGCCGATGTTGTCTCCCAGCAACCAGAACGCCGGCCACATGCCCTGCCCGCGCGGGAGCTTCATCCGTGCCTCGAAGTGGCCGTACCGCTGGGTGAACTTCCCCGCGGTGTTCAGCCGGGCCGAGGTGTACTGGCACGAGCCGTACCAGCAGTTGTAGTTGGCCGGGTTCTCCTTCTTCGCGGTGATCACCAGGTGACCGTCACCGTCGAGGGCCGCGTTCGCGGTGCCGGCCGTGTAGAACTGGCGCTCATGGTTGTTGACGCCGTCACCGGTCTCGTGCTGCCACTTGCCGCTGTCGACGTCGGCTCCGGCGGCGCCGTCGAAGTCGTCACTGAACGTCGTCGCCGCCGCGCGGACCGAGTTCGCTCCACTCATGCCGATCGCATTGGTATCGACCACCTGCCCCGCACGGGGCTGGGTCACTCCGGCAGCCGCGCCGGGCAGCTCGGTGGTGCACCCCGCGCTCGTCATCACCGCGACCGCCGCGGCGCCGATCACCAGCAGACTCCGCCTTTTCGGCCTTTTCGGGAAGGACATCTCGGTGCGTACCTCCTGTTCTTTGCTGGCGCGAACAGTAGGACGCTTTGCTTCCCCGGCCGGGTGAACTCAGGCGAGCGAAAAGGTCTCTTAAGAATGGCTTAAAGAACGGAGCCGGAGCTACTCCGTTCGCGGCACGTCTTCCAGAAACGGCGTGGAGGAGTCGGTCAGTGCCTGACGGCGGGTCGCCGTCCCGGCCAGTTCCTCGGTGATCCGGTAGGCCGTCTTCAGCAGCGCCGATCGCACGGCCGGGTCTTTCTCCGGCAGTGAGGAGGTGGTGCCGATCACCGCGACCGTCGCGGCGACATCGCGTTCGTCGAACACCGCCGCGGCGAGCACGACACCGTCGATGTTGGGCACGCGCACCCGGCAGAATCCGTCGGCGCGGCAGGGCGGCAGCCGTCGCTCGAACTTCTCCCGGTCATCCGGCGCCAGACTGTCCAGATAGCTGCGCCGCATGTTCTCGTCCTTCGAAAGCGCGATGAACAAGCGCGTCTGCGCCGAGACGTGGTCCAGCTTCGAACCGATCCGGACGGTGATCAGGATCGGGTGCGTGCCCGTCTCGGAGACGAAGGAAACCACCGGCCCGGACTCGCCCCAGAGCGAGAGCACCACGGTGAGACCGGTGTCGAGCGAGAGCGACCGCATGTGCCTGGGCGCGATTTCCACCACGCGCCGCTGTCCCTGCGCCATCGCGCCGAGTTCCAGCAGGAGCCGCCCTGGCATGTACTCGACGGGGTCGTCGGGCGCGCGTTCCAGGATGTTGGCCCCGGCCAGCGAGGAAAAATAGCGATGCACCGTCGTGCGGTTGAGCCCGAGGAGCTGCGCCGCCTCGGCGACGGTGATCTGCGGCTTGCCGAGGCTGAACAGCCGCAGGATCTCGGCGACCCGGTAGATCACCTGGATGTCGCCGCTACCACCGGCCCCGCTGGTCACGATCTTGCTCCTCGCGTGGAGAAAACGGCAGCCGGGGCGTTTCCCCCGGCTGCCGTGGACTATAACCCAGTATCAACCCTCACCCTGCTAGGTGAACAGGAGCTGGCCCGCGTTCCCGCCGGTCATCGTCTTGATGTCATCGTGGGCGAAACCGGCGTCGAGCAGCTTGCGGACCATGCGCCGGAAGGCCGTCATCGGCAGTGGATTGCCCTTCTGGCCCAGATCGGACGAGAAGATCGTGCGCGAGGTACCGGCCGCCTGGTGGAACGGTGTGATCTTGTCGATCGGGTCCTCCGTCGCACTGCGCCCGACCACCATCGCCAGGCAGTGTTCGACGTGCACACCCAGGGCACTCCACTCCTTGAACCGTGACGGCTCGGCACCGACGATGAAGTCGGGGTGGCTGACCACCATCCGCTCGACCCCGGCCTCGACCGCGCCCTTGACCAGCACGTCGATCTGGTCGGCGGGCAGGTGCCCGCAGTTCATGATCGCGCTTTCCTGCACGATCACGTCGAGGATGTCGCGGACCTTGTCGGTGAGCTTGCCGTCTTCACCGACCACACTGATCGGTTCGTTGTCGCGCAGGGGAATGCCGGAGACCGGGAAATTGCTGTGATGGTGCTGGTGGAACTCCAGGTGCGCGGGCGAGGCGATGGTCGGGAACCAGACGACCCGGCCGCCCATTCGCAGCGCCAGTTCGACGGCGTAGGGGTTGAGCCCGCCGACGGTGTTGTTGAGCGCGACCCCGCCGAAGACCTTGACCGGCACGTCCTTCAGCCCCGCCGACTCCAACGCGAGGATGTCGGTCTGCATGCTGTGGTGGTGGGATTTCGCCACGATCGCGCGGAAGCCCAGCGTGGCGGCGTCGGTCGCGGCGTCGAGGATGGACATCCGCCGCGGGAACGGGCTGGGGCCGGGGTGCGTGTGGAGGTCGACACCGCCGGACAGCAGTTCGTCGACTTCGGGGTCCGCCTGCCACCGGTCGGCGTCCAGCTCCTGGTCCCACAGTTCGCTCTGTGTCTGTGTCAAGTTCGTCCTGCTTTCCATGGTTTTACGAGCCAGTTTTACGAGCGCAGTTTTGCGAGCGTGTTATTTGACGGCGAGTGCGTTAGGCGGCGATCCGACCCCTCCCTTGATGTTCAGCGGTTTGGCCGTCACCATGAATTCGTAGATTCCGTCGGCGGCACAGTCTTCGGCGAGTTCGTCCAGCTTCCACAGCTCCCCCAGGAGCATGCCGAGCAGCGCGATCAGCGGCCGGTGCATCATCCCGTTGTGGGTCACGCCTCGCGGCGGAGGCGGCTCGTCCGGGTCCACCCAGCCCGACGACGGGTCGACGGGGAAGGACTCCAGGCCACCGTTGTCCGAGACGGCCAGGGAAATCTGGTGGTCCCACAGCCAGGCCAGCATCTCCTCGGACTGTCCCAGGCCGGGAGATCCGGTGCGGGCGGCGCGTTCCTCCGGCGTGCAGCGGATCCAGTGTTCGGCCATACCGGTGTGCAGCAGCAGAATGTCGCCGGATTTCACCTCGACACCGAAATGTGCCGCCATCGCGTCCAGTTCGGCCGCGGTGATGCCCCGGTTGGTGTCGGGGTCCAGTGGTTCTCCCACGCTGTCGAAATACCGCACGGCGTCGAGGAGGATCCCGCGGCCGACGATGCCCTTCTCGGCGACCTTGCCGATGCCCAGGTCCGATGTCCCGACGTCGATGGCGTCGTCGGCGACCCCGCCGTAGAACCCGTGCTTCGGATGACGGATGTGGCGGAGCCCGTCGATCTGGGACGTGGACTGGAGATAGAACGAGTCCAGCCAGTCGTCGCGGTGGTTGGGGTTGTTGGAGAAGATGTGGTGCTCGGTGGGCGGCCGGGTGCCGGCCAGGCTGGGCACGAAGGTGTTCACCGGATAGTCCAGATTGAACACCCGGCCTCGCTTCACCAGCGCCGCCGCTTCCAGCGCGCGTTGCGGGGTGAGGAAGTTCAGCGTGCCGAGCTGGTCGTCCTTACCGAAGAGGTACCACGAAGACCCGGGCGGGGCATCCGTGCGGCGCCGCAGTTCCTCATACCGGGGAACCTTCGGTTCGCTCTGGTTCATCGACGCTCCACGTTCTCGTTTTCGAACCACCCGTTTTCGAACCACCCGTTTTCGAACCACGCAGCCAGGGCAGCAGGCACGGCAGGGCGATCGCGTTGATCACGCACAGGGCCAGATAGGCGATCGTGTAGTCGTGGGAGGCCGCGAAGACCTGCCCCAGCACGAACGGCCCGACCGCGGACCCCAGGGTGGCCCAGGTCTGGAACTGCGCGAAGACCGGCGGGAATTCGTCCACTCCGAACAGTTCCACGACCACCTGGGAGCGGATGAGGATGGTGTTGCCCAGGCTCTGTCCGATCAGGACGGCACCGGTGAACAACACCCAGCCCGCCGGTGCCAGACCGATCATGGCGACCCCGGCCACCTGCAACGCGAAGCTGAACATCGTCCAGCGATGCAGGCCGAACGTCCTGATCCCGGCACTGCCGATCCACCGGGACGCCACCGCGACCCCGGTGGCCACCGAGACGGCCAGGCTCGCCCCGGAAAAGTTCCGGGACAGCCCGGTCGCGACCATGTACGAGGTCGCGCCCAGCTGCGATGCGCTGATCAGTCCGAAGCCGGCCACCAGTGGCCAGTGCGGGGCAAGCCGCAGCCACGAACGCCCTGGCGCCGGCGTCCGGACGGCGGCCGACGGTGGTGTCCCACGCCGGCCGAGCATCAGCGCGGCACAGCTCACCACCAGGAAACCGGCCGCCTCCACGAAGAACGTTCCGGCGTGGAAGGGCCCTGTGGTCAGCAGGAGCGCCACCAGCGGAGCGATCAGAATGCCGCCCGCTGAGGCTCCCGATGTCGACAAGGCCATCCCGGCCGTGGGCTTCCCGTCGAAGACCCGGACCAGCACCGCGGTTCCCACGACCACGAACCCGCCGTTGAAGACCGCGCCCAGGGCCGCGAAGGCCGTGATCACGACCGGCGCCGAGGGATGAACCGCCATCGCGGTGATCGCGGCCGTGCCGGTCAGCACCGCGGCCAGCAGCGCCCGGATCGGGTTGTGTTGCCCGAACCTGCTCACCACCGGCGCCGACAGGGCACCCGTGATGAAGAACGCCGTACTGGCCAGTGAAAGCGAGGCAGCACCGACCGTGCCGGAACGCAGGAATACGGCGATGTAGATCGGAATGCCGTAGACCGCGACACCGCTGCCCATGGTCTGCAGGACGAAGATGGCGACGGCCGTGTGCGCGCCGTTCCGGTCTGAGTGCATGCCTCGCCTTCACAAGAGGTGTCACGATTCGGCTCCCACCACCTTCTCCAGCGCGTGCATGTCCAGACCATGGGTTTCCGGACCGGACATGCTCGCGAACAGGATGAACAGACCGCCCAGGGCGGTCATGACGCCCGCGGTCCAGGCGAAGGGCATGATGTGCCCCAGCCAGACCTGGTAGTAGGCGAAGAACGACGGGACGATCACGGCGGTGCTGTAGGCGACGCCCCAGCCCGAGGACCGGACCGCGGTGCTGAACCGCTCGTTGATGTAGGCCGGCAGGACACCGAACGACCCGACGATGGCGAAACCGGTGAGACAGCCGAGGAGCGTGAGGTTGAGCCACCCGTGCACGTTCCCGCTGCCGATCAGGTACAGGGTGATCGGGGAAACCACGATCGTGACCCCGGCGGCGATGTAGAGCGCACGTTTCCGCCCGATCTTGTCGCTCAGGAATCCGTACAGGAGATAGGAAGCGACGGCGGGCCACGCGGTGATGAGCTGGGTGTGCGCCAGGTCGGACGCCGTGTAACCCTTGTTCTTCAACAGGAACTGCGGCATGACGCTACCGAGCATGTTGGAGGCGAAGAAGATCCCGGTCATCATGAAGTAGGACTGGATGAAGGCACGACCGGACTTGCCCTTGAGCATCTGCCGCAGCGGTGCCTTGCTCCGGGCGGTCTCCTTGAAGATGTTGGAGTCCTCCACCTGCCGACGGAGGTAGAAGGCGACGATGAAGGCGAGCACGCCACCGATGATGAACGGGATCCGCCATCCCCATTGGACATACGGCGAGTGCAGGCCCGCGTTCGGCGCGAACGTCAGGACGAGCGTCACGAGGATCGCCACCACGAACGGCCCGAAGCTGGCCGAGCACTGGATCATCGCGCCGATCAGCCCGCGCCTCTTGGGTGGCGCGTATTCCAGTGCCATCGGGGTGGCCGCGGTGTACTCACCGCCGAGGAAGATGCCTTCCACGAACCGCAGGCCGATCAGCAACGAGGTGGCCAGCGTGGCACCGATCGCTTCGGCCCCCGGCAGGCACGCCATGAGGAAGGACACCGTGCCGAACCCGTAGATGGTGATGGACCCGACCCGCCGCCTGCCGATCGTGTCGGCGAAGTGACCGAAGATCAGCGCACCCAGCGGCCTGCCCAGCAGCGTGGCCCCCAACGTCATGCCGACGAAGATGGACAGTTGCTCGGCCGACAGTTTGGCCTGGAAGTACCCCATGGCCGGGAGCAGCGCCGTCGACACCACATAAATGGAAAAGGAGTCGATGGCGAAACCCGCCCAGGCGCTGGCGATGGCCCGGCGGCGGCGTTGCTTGTACGTTCGCCCGGAAGCGGTGGCGGAATCGGATTCTGAATTCACGGGTTCGGACTCGGTGTTGGCGGACATGACGATCCCTTCGGCGCTGAAGGTCGTGGTTGCTGGTTATTCGGTGGGGGTGGGGTATTCGTCGGCGTTGAGGACCCAGCCGGGCTGGGCGGAGAAA